>JAITLO010000039.1 GCA_031277855.1 Acidovorax sp.
GCGCGCCAGTGTCTTTGCGGGATGGGATGCTAGGCGCAATACCGCAGCAATAGCCACGCTATTGCGAGGATTTGCAACGACGCAGACCGCCCGCAAAGCCACTGGCCCGAAGGGTTGGAGCGAAATCGGGCGATTTCTTCGCGCTGGCTCTTGCTTGCACCCCGGTGCAAACTGCGCCCCATCGACTCGAACTCATCCCGATTGCGATCCAACGCGCCTGCGTAGAGACTTTGAACACGTTCTTAGCTCCATGGACACGGGCGATAGCCGATGCCGCGCGCGTTTTTACATACGACGAGAGCGGTACCGCTCTATCCATTTCACAGATTGTGCAATGCCTCCGAAGGGGAAGAAATGCAGGCTCACCTTGCCATGCTTCTCGTTGAGGCCTGCGGCCAGGCGATCCACAAAGCGGTCCGGCCCCGCCGTGCCGAACAGCTTGCCTATGGAGACGCCGTATTTGGACCACATTGATGCGCAGGCGCTGACACCGCACAAGGCGGCATAGCGTGCAAGTACCGCAACGCTTGCAGGGCCCGGAACACCTATGCGCACAGGGTGCTCCATGCCGCGTTCGCGCAAGGCCTGCAACCAAGCCAAAACAATGTCTGCATCGAACGCAAACTGCGTGACGATCCAGGGCGTCATGCCGCGACTTTCGATGCTGTTGCACTTGCGCGCCAATGCATCCCAGCGATCGGCCGCGCTCATGACCGGGTGGCCTTCCGGATGCCCTCCCACACCCAGCACTTGGATGCCCGAACGCTCGAATACACCGGTCTCTATCAGCGATGCGCTGTCGGGGAATGGTCCTGCAGGGGTGGATGGGTCTCCTGCAATCACAAAGCACTGCCTGACACCGGCCTCGGCCACTGCACGCTGCACAAAGGACTCCAGCTCGGCCAGTGAAGTCATGCGGCGTGCGGAAAGGTGCGGCATGGGCTCCAGGCCGAGCTTGCGCACGGCCTGCGCTGCGGCCAGTCGCGCAGCATTGTCCTGGTTGGCCAGATAGGGAATGGAAATGGTGGAGCCAGGCAATATCCGGGGTGCTGCGGCGGCCAGGGCCGTCATGTCTTTGGCGTTGACTTCCAGCGAATAAGTGTCAGTGATGGAGCCGGATACGCGGGACTTTTCGCAATCAATCAAAGAACTAGCCATATGGGGTGCAATTTGAAGAGGCTTTGGCACATCAGCCTTGGACTGGCGTCTCGGTGCCATAAAACATCACGCCCGGCTGGATGCGCGCCGAGCCGCCGCCCTTGCGCCAGTTGCATTCCCGGTACATCAGGCCGGGATACCAGGCTGGCTGGCCAGCTTGATAAAGGCCTGCACGTAGTCGATGGCGGTGTCTGTCTCGCGTGCGCCCAGAAAGATTTGCTTGGCGATGCCGCGCGCACCCAAGCGCACGGGCACCACGTCCATCTTGGTGGCGTATTCCTCGACCAGCCAGCGCGGTAGCGCGGCGACGCCGCGTCCGCTGGCCACCATCTGCAGCATGATGTCTGTGGTCTCTATGGCTTTGTGGCGCCTGGGCGTGACGCCGGCAGGCAGCAGAAATTGGTTGTAGATATCCAGGCGCTCAATGTCCACGGGATAGCTGATGAGCACCTCCTGGGTCAGCTGCTGGGGCTTCACATAGGCCACGGAGGCCAGCGCATGGCCTTTGGGCACGACCAGCACCTGCTCATAGTCGAATACTGGCTCGAACTTCAACCCCGGCTTGAACAATGGGTCGGGCGTGACCAGCAGGTCGATCTCATAGCCGAAGAGTGCACCTATCCCGCCGAACTGGAATTTTTGTTTGACGTCCACCTCCACATCGGGCCAGGACGCCAGATAGGGTGCGACGATTTTGAGCAGCCACTGGTAGCAGGGGTGGCATTCCATGCCTATGCGCAGTGCACCGCGTTCGCCCTGCGCAAATTGGCCCAGACGCTCCTCCGCCAGGTCCAGCTGAGGCAGTACCCGGTTGGCCACCGCCAGCAGGTACTGGCCGGCCTGCGTCAGGCGCAGGCTGCGGCCTTCGCGCAGCCAAACGTCGGTGCCCAGTTGCTGTTCCAGTTTTTTCATGCTGTGGCTGAGTGCTGACTGGGTCAGGTGGAGCACGCCAGCAGCGGCGGTCAACGAGCCTTGCTTCTCGACCTGCTGGACGATGCTGAGGTGAATGCGCTCAAGCATTTTGATGATCTGTATTCATGGATGTATGAGATAAGACCATTTTACTTCATTGATTCATGTCAATACCATCAGCCCCTCTTGTTCGTTGGCAGGCCGAAGTGCAGTCATGGCATCCCGTGGCTGTCTGGCATTGCAGGAGACAGGAGCCGATTTTGATGCGCCATGGCGCTCGCTTTGTCCTTGATTGAAAGCAGAAATGACACGTCCACTCCGCGTAGTAGCGGTTTCCGGCGGATTGCAACGCCCCTCCAAGTCTGCGGCCCTGGCTGCACATTTGGTGGACCTGATAGCCCGCGAAGTCCCGTGTGAAGCACATGTGCTTGAGTTGGGGCAGCTTGCACCGCTGCTCGCTGGCGCAGTTTGGCGCTCACAGCTGCCTGACGTGGTGGAGCAGGAGCTGGCTGCTGTGGAGCAAGCAGACATGCTGGTGGTGGCGACACCGGTCTTTCGCGGTGCTTACACGGGGCTGTTCAAGCATTTCTTCGACTTCATTCACCAGGACGCCCTGATTGACAAGCCTGTGTTGCTGGCTGCCACGGGCGGCAGCGAGCGCCATGCCCTGGTAATTGACCACCAGCTGCGTCCGCTGTTCAGCTTTTTCCAGGCACGCACATTGCCGCTGGGTGTCTATGCCACCGACAAGGACTTTGTGGATTACCGCTTGCATGACGGTGCCCTGGTGCAGCGGGCCCAGCTGGCAGTGCAACGTGCGGTGCCCCTGATTGCCTTGACGCACCACACGCCGCTTTCTCCGATTCGGAGTCTGCTTGCGGCCTGAAAAAGTATTCGTCTTTATCCCAAAAAAATTAGCACTTCAGATCACCATGCGCGAAGCATTCACCTTTAGCCTCAAAAGCACTTGTTTTGATGAAAACTACCATCCATCCGACAGCACGCGCTTGACCACCAATTTTGCCAATCTGGCGAGAGGCGCAAGCCGGCAACAGAATCTGCGCAAGACCTTGCGCATGATTGACAGCCGATTCAACGAATTGGCGCATTGGGACAATCCTCGGGGAGACCGTTATGCGGTTGGGCTCGAAATCATCTCTGTGGAAATGAACATCGGTGCCCAGAGCAGCCAGGGTGAATTTCCCTTGATCGAGATATTGAAGACCAGGATTTTTGACAAGAAAGAAAGCAAACACATAGAAGGGATTGTGGGAAACAGCTTCTCCTCCTATGTGCGTGATTACGACTTCAGCGTCCTGCTTCCGGAGTACAACGTCCATAGAGCGGATTTCAGCATGCCAGACGGCTTTGGCGACCTGCATGGCAAGTTGTTCAAGCACTTCGCCAAATCGAATGCCTATAAAGAGCGCTTCAGCAAGCCTCCCGTCATCTGCATCAGTGCTTCAACCAGCAAGACCTATCAGCAAACAGGAAACCAGCATCCCATTCTGGGTGTCGAGTATCAGCAAAACGAGCTGTCTTCGACCGACCATTACTTTGCAAAAATGGGCATGCAGGTTCGCTTCTTCATGCCTGCAAATGGGGTGGCACCATTGGCTTTTTACTTTCATGGCGACCTGCTGGGCGATTACACGAATCTCGAGTTGATCGGCACCATCAGCACCATGGAAACTTTCCAGAAGATTTACCGCCCGGAAATCTACAACGCCAATTCTGCGGCAGGGAAAACCTACCAACCCAGCCTGAAGCACCAGGACTACTCCTTGACGCAAATCGTCTATGACCGGGAGGAACGCAGCCAGTTGGCGATCAAGCAAGGTCAATATACGGAGGAGCACTTCATCAAACCGTACAAAGAAGTGCTTGAACAATGGGCTGCCAACTTCGCAGACTGAACCGCCATTTCAAGACCGCTTGAGCAGAAGAATCCCGAAGTCTGCTCGGCCCTATTTTTGCGTTAAAGGACTTTTTTCATGTTTGAAACCTCCATCGCCGGCAGCCTGCCAAAGCCCGCCTGGCTGGCCGAAACCAACAAGCTCTGGCCCCAGTGGAAAGCTGAAGGCGATGCGCTTTTGCAGGCCAAGGCCGATGCGACCCTGCTGTGGATCAAGGCCCAGGAAGATGCCGGCCTGGACATCGTGTGCGACGGTGAGCAATCGCGCCAGCACTTTGTGCACGGCTTTCTCGAGCAGGTCGAAGGCATTGACTTTGAAAACAAGGTCAAAATGGGCATACGCGACAACCGTTATGACGCCATGGTGCCCCAGGTGGTGTCGGCCCTGCGCCTGAAGGGACGCGTGCATGCTTTCGAGGCCCAGTTGGCGCGCGCACACACCAAAAAGAAGCTGAAATTCACCCTGCCCGGGCCTATGACCATTGTCGACACCGTGGCGGACCGCTTCTATGGTGACAAGGTCAAGATGGCCTTTGCGTTTGCGGAGTTGCTCAACCAGGAAGCCCTGGCGTTGCAGGCCGATGGTGTGGACATCATCCAGTTCGATGAGCCGGCCTTCAACGTCTATATGAAAGATGCCGCAGACTGGGGTGTGCAAGCGCTGGAGCGCGCTGTGCAGGGCTTGCGCTGCACGACAGCGGTGCACATCTGCTACGGCTACGGCATCAAGGCCAACACTGACTGGAAGAGCACGCTGGGCGAAGAATGGCGCCAGTACGAGGCCGTGTTTCCTGCACTGGCTCGCAGCCGTATCGACCAGGTCAGCCTGGAATGCATCCACTCCCATGTGCCTCCGGATCTGATGAAGCTGCTGGCGGGCAAGGATGTGATGGTTGGCGTGATCGATGTAGCCAGCGATGTGGTGGAGACCCCCGAGGAGGTGGCCGACACCATCGCCAAGGCACTGGAGTTTGTGCCCAAGGAGCGCTTGTTCCCCTGCACGAATTGCGGTCTGGCGCCGATGGCGCGGGACGTGGCATGGCGCAAGCTGGAGGCGCTGGCAGCGGGTACCAAGCTGGCAAAGGAGCGGCTCGCCGCCGCATGATGCGCACCGGGGCGCTGTGCCCCGCTTTCTTGACTTGTATGGCAGAGGGCAGTCGCTGCACTGCTCAAGGTCTGTCGCAATGCAAAAGCGCTCCAGTGGAGCGCTTCTTTGACACTGCCATGTGCCTGGCTGGCGGGGCCTTCAGTCCCACGGCCATAGGCGATAGCCGATGCCGCGCACGGTGCCTATCAGCCCGTCTTGGCCTGCCAGCTGCAACTTGCGACGCAGCTTGGAGAGGTGGGAGTCAATCACACGCTCCAGGGCCTCGCTTTCAGGCAGGCAGTGCTCGATCAGGTGGGTGCGGGAAAAGCATCGCCTGGGTTGGGCAGCAAGGCAGGCCAGAAGGCGGAACTCGGTCAGTGTCAAGGCCAGGGGCACGGCCTGTCCATCCTCGCCATAGACGGTGGCGATATGCGCCTCGGTGTCTATTTCGATAGGGCCCACGCGCAGCGGTGCGGCGGTGGCACTGGGCGCCGCATGCGTACGGCGCAGTACGGCACGCACGCGGGCGACCACCTCGGGTGGGTTGAAAGGCTTGACCACATAGTCGTCGGCACCCAGGCGCAGGGCCAGGAGTTTGTCCACATCATCGGCCAAGGCGGTGACCATGATGACCGGTGTCTGGTCTTCGTCCCGGATGGCGCGCAGCACATCAATACCGTCCATGCCGGGGAGGTGGATGTCCAGCAAGACCAGGTCAGGGCGGAACTGGCGAAACAGCTGCAAGGCCTCTATCCCATCCTGTGCCTGGCGTGAGCGCAGGCCGTCGCGCTCCAGATAGGCCGCCAAGATGCTGGCGATACCGGGTTCATCTTCGACGACGAGCACCAAGGGGGTGGGTGTAGGCGAGATGCTGGAATTCATGGCAAAGGCAATCGGCAGACAGGCAGGCATGGAAAGCTTCCCATTATGGAGGTGTGCACCACGGTGGGGCTCCTCCATATTCGCTACACAAAGCCTGCAATGCTGCGCAAGATTGGCTTGTTTGAATGGGTATCCAAGGCATGTTCCATGCTCGCTGCTTTTTTCTCCGTCTTTCCCCACACCGCTTCTATGGCTGCCAGAACCCGTTTTTTCTCCCTGAGCTTGGGTGCTGCCCTGGTACTGGGCGGGTGCGCAGCCCCGTCAGAACCCAGGCTTGATGACTCGGTTCCCGTGGCATGGACGCAAGAGCTGAATCTGGTGGCTCCGGCTCCGGATTTGCGCAGCTGGTGGAAAGCATGGGGCGACGAAAGGCTTAACAACACCGTGGACCGGGCCCTGGCAGCCAACCAGGACCTGGCCCAGCTTGAGTTGCGACTGGGCCAGACGCGTGTACTGGCCCGTGTGGCGGATGCCGCTTTTAGGCCCGGCTTCTCCGTGGGACTGCGCACGCTGCAAGACATTGCCGCCATAGATTCCTATTTCCATGCCAGCATAGACATGGCCTGGGATCTGGGGATTTTCGGGGCGTCAGAGTCCAGCCAGCGTGCTGTTCAGGCCGATATGCTGGATGCCAAAGGGCGTCTGCAGGCCGCTCGGGTGGCCTTGGTGGCCGATGTGGTGCACCGTTATCTGGACATGCGCTTGGCTCAGCGCCAGCGTGCCTTGCTGGAAGCACAAGCCCAGCTGGATGCGCGCGCCCTGGCCCTGGCCCGTGTGCGCCAGCAGCAGCGCTTGGGCACGACCGAAGCCGTGCTGCAACAGCAAAGCCAGGCCAGCCAAAGCGCTTCGCAGCTGGCAGACATGGTGCTCACACAGGCACGGGCAGCCCATGGTCTTGCAGCGTTGCTGGGACAGGCTCGCCCCGATGCAGACTGGCTGGCGCCCGATGCGCAGGCAGCGTTGCCCTCATCCAAAGCCTTGGGCTTGACGGCTTTGCCCGCCGATATGTTGCGCACGCGACCCGATATACAGATTGCCCAGGCCGCGGTCGAACGTGCGGCTGCTGAAGCAGGCATGGCACGGGCCGCACTTTATCCACGGGTGGTGCTGGCTGGCTCGCTGCTGTATTCCTACAACATCACGCAGAATTTCCGTACCACTTCGGACAACAGCCCAACTTTTGGGCCGCAAATCGATATTCCATTGTTTGACTGGGGGCAGCGCCGCGCACGTGTCGAGGCCAGCGAGATGGCGCTGCAGGCTGCAGGCCTGGCCTACAGGCAGCGTGTGCTGGATGGCATTGCCGAGGTTGAAATGGCCCTGGCAGGCTTGACGGCACAGGGGCGGCGCATAGAGGCCTTGCAGCAAATCCAGCGCGATCTGCAACTCAGCAATCAACGCCAGCAAAAGCGCATGCAGCTGGGGCTGGGCAGTGAATTCGGGGGCATTGCCGGGCGGCGCGCCGAGCTGGTGGCGCGCAGTGAGCAGGCGACGGCCCAGGCCGCACAGGCCCTGGCCTATGTGGCGCTTTACAAGGCCCTTGGCGCTGCACCCTTGCCCGAGACGGTGCCGGTGGAGCCGGATGCAAAGGGCTCGGAGGGCGGGCAATGATTGCATTGGCACGCAAAACGCTGGTGTATGAGTGGCGGCGTTTTATTCCATCGGTCTTCGCCGTGGGTTTTTCGGGCGTGTTGTTGGCCATGCAGGCGGCCCTGGTGCTGGGTATCTTCGGCTCGGCCGCGCTGTATGTAACGGCCTCGTCCGGCGATATCTGGGTGGGTTATCCAGGCACGCAGAGCGTGAACTTCGGACGTGACATAGGCCGTGATGTGGAGATGCGCATGCGCATGGACCCTGACATCACGGCCGTGGAGTCCTATGTCTGGGTGGACGGGGACTGGCGTGCGGCCCAGGCCGCCGATACCCAGGCACAAGGTGGTGTGTCCATTTACCTGTCTGGCATTGCGACCGAAGCAGATTCCATGCTGTTTTCCCACGCACTGAGGCCTTGGCAGCGTGCACGCCTGCGTGAGCCAGGGGCCGTCATCGTCGACCGGGCAGATCTGCATACCCTGGGTGTTGACGAAGGTGGTGTGGCTTGGATCAATGGCCACCGTGTGCGCGTGGTGGCCGTGGTCAGCGGGCTGCGCGGCCTGGGTGGAGCGAATGTGCTGTCTTCGCTGGCTACGGCGCGCGAGATCGCGGGGCCGGAGCATGGCTTGGGAAGCACCTATTTTGTGGCCCGCTTGAAGCAAGGCGTGAAGCCCTCGGTGGTCCGCAATCGACTCAACGAAACAGGGCCGACGCAAGCCAGCTTTGGCCCTTATGAAGCCTGGACGGCAAGAGACTTTGCACGTCGCTCTCAACGCTACTGGATGCTGGACACAGGGGCCGGTGCGGGGGTGCTGTTCATGGCACTCATTGTGTGCTTGGTGGGCTCGGTGGTCACCAGCCAGTCGCTCAAGGCGGTGGTCGCGGCCTCGGCGCGCGAATACGCGGTGCTCAATGCTTTGGGCGTCAGCCGAGGGGCCTTGGCCAAGGTGGTGGTCGAACAGTCTTTCTGGATTGGCGCACTGGGCTTTGTGTTGGCCGCTGTGGCCAGCAGCCTGCTTCTGGCCCTGGCCATGGCCTACCGTGTACCCGTGGCGCTGACACCCATGGCGGTGGTGCTGTGCGCGTTGCTGGTGGCGGTGCTGTCCCTGTTGTCGGGTTTGGGGGCTGTACGCAGCCTGCTGCGTGCCGATCCTGCCAGCTTGCTGCGTTAAGACCATGAACCCATCGTCTTCCATTTCCGTGCCCCAGATGGCCCAGGCACCCGCCAAGACCCAGCCCAGCCTGGAAGCCGTGCGGTTGAGCAAATCGTTTCTTTCCGGCGTGGTCAGCATACAGGTGCTGGAGTCGCTGTCGGTCAGCCTCTATCCAGGAGAGCTGAGCCTGATCTCCGGACCGTCCGGGTGCGGCAAGAGCACGCTGCTATCGCTGATGTCGGGCCTGCAGTCGCCGGATAGCGGCCGCGCCATGGCTTTGGGTGAGGACCTGGGCAGCATGAGCGTGCGTGCATTGGAAAAATTCCGGCTGCGCCATACCGGATTTGTATTCCAGGGCTTCAATCTGTTTCCTGCGCTCACTGCGCTGGAGCAGGTGCAGCTGCCGCTGGGCTATATGGGGCTGAGCGCCAAGGAGGCCTTGCAGCGCTCGCGCGACGCACTCGACGAAGTTGGCATGTCGCACCGCAGCCATATGCGGCCGGCTCAGCTTTCGGGTGGTGAAAAACAGCGCGTGGCCATTGCCCGCGCCATGGCCAAACAGCCCGAACTGCTGTTTGCCGATGAACCCACCAGTGCGCTGGATGCCGAGAGCGGCCAGCGCGTGATTGACATCTTGCACCGTGCGGCGCGCAAGCACGGCACGACGGTGCTGTGCGTGAGCCATGACCCGCGTCTGGTGCGCCATGCGGATCGAGTTCTCGGTATGGAGGACGGCTCCATACGCAGTGACAGGCGCCAGGTTGCCGCCATCAAGGAATCAAGCATATGACATACCCCCAGAGCCGTTGCGCGGCTTTTCATTCGACGGGGAAACGCAGTCTGGTTGCGGGGCTGCCCGCCACATGGCAAAGCCTGATGCTGCATACCCGGCGGAGCGCCGGCTTGTTGCTTGTGCTGGGCGCGGCAGGCTTGCTTGCGGGTTGTGAGCCCGCCAATGAGGCGCAGCCCCCGGCCAGCCCGGCGGCGAATGCCAAGTCGCAGCAGCCGCGTGTGGTGGCTGTGGCACGCGGCAAGATTGAAGTGGAGGGGGGCCTCTTGGAGTTGTCCCCGGCCGTGGCCGGTGTGGTGCAGCAGTTGGCGGTCAAGGAAGGCCAGAGCGTGGAGCGCGGCCAGTTGCTGCTGCGTTTGGTCGATGACGCCGTGCAAGCCGATTGGGGCGTGGCCGAGTCCGAACTGGCCTTGGCGCAAGCTCGCCACCAGCAAAAGCTTGCACGCTTGCCCCAGCTCAAACAAAGCCTGGAGCGCTGGCGTGTGGCCGTGCGTGAGGGGGCTGCCGATGCACAAAGCGCGGAGGAGGCCGCCCAGACATTGCGCGATGCCGAGGCTGAGGTCGAGCTCAGCCTCGCAGAGGCCAAGGTTGCACAACGCAAGCTGGAGCAATTGCGTGCGCTGCAAAAACGCCATGAACTGCGTGCCCCCGAGGCCGCCGTGGTGGCCCAGTTGAATACTGCCGTAGGCAGCCAGGCCCAGCCTGGGCGCGTGGCCTTGGTTCTGCTGCCAGCAAGGCCGCTGCAGGTGCGTGCCGAAATCAACGAGAGCTTTGCGGCCACGGTGAAAAAAGGCATGCAGGCCACGGTCATGCTGGACGGTGATAACCGCTCTCCCGATACCCTGCCCGTGGCCCGGGTGACGGGCATCAGCCCGGTCTACGGCATGGCCTTGTTGCAGGAGGATCAGCAACGTGGCCCCGTGCGTGTGATTGCCAGCGTGTTGAGTTTTGACCAGCCGCCCACCGGCCTGCGGGTGGGGCAGAACGTGAGGGTGCAATTCCATGAATGAACTTCCATACCCCTTGAGCGGCTGTGATGCTTTTCCGCTGAAAGAGGACGAGAGCCGTGCTGTTGTGGTGCGCCATGCGGATGTGCATGAAAAACCGCATTGCGGCTGGATGGTGCAAAGCGATTTTGACGGCACCATCAGCGTGGTGGATGTCACCGACAGCCTTCTCAACCGCTTCGGTCTGCCGGGCTGGCAGCAACTGGAAGAAGACTGGGAGCGCGGAAAGATAGGTTCGCGTGAATGCATGAAGGGCCAGGTGGCATTGCTCGACATGAGTGAGGAGCAGTTGTGCGCCCATCTGGACACGATTGCCATCGACCCTGGCTTTGCAGGTTTTGTGGCTGCGGCAGAGGCACAAGGCATGGTGGTGCAAGTGGTCAGTGACGGCATAGACCGCGCCATACACCATGTGCTGAGCCGCCACGGTCTGGGCCATCTCGAAGTCATCGCCAACCGGCTGGAACAGGTGGGTGAGCGCCGCTGGCGTCTGGAGTCTCCCTGGGCCAGCGCCCGTTGCAAGCGCGCCAGCGGCAACTGTAAATGCGAGCGTCTGGCCGAGCAGCAGGCTGTGCATGGCCGTGTGCTTTATGTGGGCGACAGCACTTCGGATTTCTGCGTCTCGGGTCAGGCCGACTATGTGCTCGCCAAGTACAAGCTCATCGCACACTGCGAGCGCATGGGCATTGCCCATGCACCGTTCACAGACTTCGTGCAGGCCACCGAGCTTTTGCACAAGGTGGTGCAGGGCCAGGAGGCGATGGCATGAATGCAAGGCCTTTGCACCTTGATCAGTCCCTGGAGCAGATCGGTGTGACCGAGCACGAATTCGTCATGCCCGGTCAGGGCCAGGCCGCGCGCACGGGCGTGCTGCTGGTCCATGGCCTGACTGGCACACCCGCCGAGATGCGGGTGTTGGCCAAGGGGCTGAACAAACAGGGCTTCACCGTGTATGCGGTGCAGCTCGCGGGGCACTGCGGCAGCATGGACGACTTGCTGCACACCCGCTGGACAGACTGGCTGGCCAGTGTGGAGCAAGGCCTGCTGCGTCTGGCAGGCCAGGTTGACCATGTGGTGGTTGGAGGCCTGTCCATGGGGGCATTGCTGTCCCTGGCGGTCGCCGAAAAGCATGCGGACAAGGTGGCCGGGGTCTGCGCCCTGTCCACCACCTTCCGTTATGACGGCTGGAGCATGCCCATCTACACCAGGCTGTCTTTCTTGCTGCCCTTGTTCCGCGCTCTGGGTATTGGTCGCCACAGCGTCTTCATGGAGCAGCCTCCCTACGGCATCAAGGATGAGGCACTGCGTGCGCGTGTCGTTGAGCAAATGCATGGCGGTGACAGTGCGGCAGCAGGTTTGCCGGGCAACCCCTGGTGGTCGGTGGTGGAGCTGCAGCGTCTTTCAGCCCATGTGCTGGCGCGCCTGGACCGTCTGCGTTCGCCCTGTCTCGTCATCCATGCCAGGGAGGACGATATCTCGGCCGTGGGCAATGCCCATGACATCGTGCGTCGTGCCACCCATGCCCATGTGGAGCTGGTGCTGCTGGACAACTGCTATCACATGATCACCATAGACCGCGAGCGGCGCACCGTGATCGCCAAGGTGAACGCGTTTGTGGCGCAGATTGCCAGTACCTCCGTGCCAGCGGCCGAGTCGGCTCCCGTGACCTCTGCACAGCTGATAGCAGGTGGTGTGCATGGATAGTGGGATGTCGCCCCTGGTCCTGACGCTATGGATCTTGAATGTGCTGGTGGACAGCGGCGGCCAGCTGGCCTTCAAGGCTGCGGCCAGCGAGCCCGGCGAGCTCGCCGGTATGGAACGCTGGCGCTTTATGGCAGCACGCCCCTGGTTGTGGTTGGGCGTGGGCTGTTATGTGGCCGAGTTTGTGCTGTGGCTGGCCTTTTTGTCTTTGGTTCCCTTGTCCGACGGGGTGTTGCTGGGCTCCATCAACATCGTGGCCATCATGGTGCTGGGGCGTGTTTTGTTCAAGGAAAAGCTCGCTCCCATGCGCGTGGCCGGCATTGTGCTGGTGTCGATCGGCGTGGGTGTGGTGGGCTTGCATTGATGCATTGAGATGAAGCGTTTTTACATCATTGGCTTTTTGGTGCTCATGGCCTTTGACACCCTGGCCCAGCTCAGTTTCAAACAGGCCGGCAATGCAGCGCTGCCGCTGGAGTTCTCGACCGCGTGGTTGCTGCGCGTGTTCAGCCAGCCCTGGATTTATGGCGCTTTCATCGGTTATATCGGTGCATTTTTTTCGTGGATGACCTTGTTGCAGCGTGCGCCCATAGGGCCGGCGTTTGCAGCATCCCACCTGGAAATTCTGTCGGTACTGGCGTTGTCCTATTGGCTGTTCAACGAACAGATTGCTTGGCCACAAATCATTGGCTGCGGCTTTATTGTGGCGGGCATCGCCTGCCTGGCTGTGAGCGAAACGCGTGAGGCAGAGGGCCATGAAGACCCTGCCTCCCATGCGGGGGGCAACCCCGGTGCGGGCTCGGCCAGTGCGGGGGCTGCCGGTCTTGCAGAGTTTGGTCGCCATGGCTGAGCCCGTGGTTCCGCCTACGGCGGGGCTAGCGCTGCGCCTGAGCGATCTGCGTCCCTGGGGTAAGGGAGATCTGGCGTCGGCATTGGCGCAATGGCTGGGGGTGCCTGCGGTGCAACTCACATGCTCCGGCACATCGGCACTCATGGTGGCACTGCGCACATTGCGTGCACTTGCACCGCAGCGGGATGAAGTCATTGTGCCGGCCTACACCTGTCCGCTGGTGGCGCTGGCCGTGGCCCAGTGCGGGCTTCAGCTGCGCCTATGTGATTTGCGAGCCGATGCATTGGACATGGACGGCGATGTGCTGCGCATGCTGTGCGGTCGCAAAACCCTGGCTGTGATACCTACGCATTTGTGCGGGCGTGTGGCCGATGTGGCGCAAGCCCTGGAATGCGCACATGAGGTTGGCGCCTATGTGATCGAGGATGCGGCCCAGGCTCTGGGCGCCCGCCTGGAGAGGGCTGCAGGCGGTAGCGGAGGCAGCGAGCCTGTGGGGTGGCAAGGCGATATAGGCTTTTACAGTCTGGCCGTGGGCAAAGGGCTGAGTACTTTTGAAGGTGGTGTGCTGCTGGCGCGTGATCCGCACCTGCGCCAAGCTTTGGCACAGACAGGCGAGCAAGTACCCAGCAGTGTGTGGTGGGAGCTGCGCCGCAGCCTGGAGCTGATCGGCTATGCCGCGCTGTACCGACCATGTGGCCTGGGCCCTGCTTATAAAGCGCCACTCCAAAAGTCTCTGGCACGTGGCGACTGGGTGGAGGCCGCTGGTGATGATTTTGATGACTTCATTCCCCAGCATCCCCTGGGGCGCTGGCGCCAGCGTGTGGGGGGGTGGGCCTTGCAGCGTTTACCGGAATTTTTGCGACTGACCGAGGAGCAGGCCGCAAGGCGCTGCGCACGCCTGGCGGCAATCCCTGGGATCGAAGTCGTGCGGGATGCGGTAGCTGGCCGAGCGCGTGGTACCTGGCCCGTGATTTTGCTGCGCTTGCCCACTGCGGCCGCGCGCAATGCATTCATCGGCCGGCACTGGGGTGATGGCAGTGGACTGTCTTTGCCCTTTGTTCATGTTCTGCCCGATTACGGGCGCTATGACCATGCGCTGGGTACAGCCCGTGGTGACAAGGTGGATGTTGCACGTGACTGGGCTGAGCGGCTGGTGGCCATCAGCAACAGCCCTTGGCTGGACGAGCCAGGCTTTGAAAAACTGCTGCGTCAGCTCGCAGCGCTTTGATGGCCGATATGCGCCGCACTCAGCGCTGGCGTAAGCTGCACAGCAGCAGAGGGGCAAGCACATGACTGAAACTGTTGGCAGCAAGAGGTGGCAACGATGGTGCGATTGCTAGACCGTATCTGGGTCCGTTTTGGCTTGACGGTTGCCGTGGCGATTGCCGTCACGCTGGCAGTGCTGTCGACCAGTCTGCTGGTTTTTTGGCGGCTGGAAGAAGGCAAGTTCTACCGCGCGCTGCCTGTCGAGGTGCGTGTTGAATATGACGAGCTGGTGGCGCAAGGCCTGGACGAGGGGCCCCGGGCGATGCAGATTTATGGTGAGTACTGGCATGGGGACCCCTGGGGTAGCGAGCGCTTTGCCCTGGTGTTCGCGCTGATGCTGGGCCTGCCATTCGGCCTGGCCACCGGATTCTGGGCATCACGCCTGGTGACCAAACCTCTGGCATCCATGGCCGAGGCCGCGACCCGGGTGGCAGAGGGCGATCTCTCGGTGCGTGCCGATGGAGGGCATGCGCGCGGTGAGATGGCGGAGATGGTGCGGGGCTTCAACCACATGATTGATTCCCTGGAGGCCCTGGACCGCGAACGGCGCGTGACTGTGGCGTCTCTCTCGCATGAGTTGCGCACGCCGCTGGCGGTGCTGAGTGCGCGCCTCCATGCCATTGTGGATGGTGTGATTCCGGGCAGTGAGGAGGAAATGCAAGGTCTGCTGCAGCAATCGCTGCACCTGGGCCGTCTGGTGACGGATTTGCACACGATCTCACTCGCATCTGCCGGCCGGCTTTCGTTGCACTGCGAGCGACTGGATATGGTGGGCCTTGTGCAGGAAGAGCTGGAGCGCTTTGGTACGCGGCTGAAGGGAAAGGGATTCGAGGTGGATATCCGTCTGCCAGCGGAGGCCGTGCTGGTGCAGGTCGACCAGAGCCGCATGCAGCAGATCATTGGCAATTTGCTCGAAAACTGCCTGCGCTATGCGGGCAGTGGCCGCTGGATTGGCGTGGTGTTGACGGCCGAGAGCGGACGGGCCACGCTGGAATTCAGCGACGCGGGGCCGGGCCTGCCTGACACCATGCGTGAGCGGCCTTTTCAGCGCTTTCCCAATCAGCCCGGGGGGCGCCACAACGGCTCAGGTTTGGGCTTGTCGATTGTGCAAACCCTGGTGGAGCTGCAAGGCGGTCATGTCGAGGTGGGCACATCGGCGCGTGGCGGAGCTTGCGTGCGGGTGCATTTCAATCTTGTGGAAGACCTGGGGCAGACGGCATAGCCGCACTTAGCCCAGCGCTGCCAGCTGCTCCAGCAGTTGCAGATTGAATGCATGTTGCTGTGCCTGCCATTGCGGCAGCTCTGCCGCTTCGCGCTCGGTTTGCTGTCCATCGGCTGCGCTCAGCCAGCGCTTCCAGGCGCTGCGGTATTGCCAGGTGGATACATCGCCGGTGACATCGCTGCCGACCAGGCGGCCCCGCAGTGCAGGCAGCAGCTGTGCCAGATGCGCTTGCTGCATCTGGCCCTGGTCCCAATTGGTGCGCACCACATTGGGCGCAAAAACATCTTTGTCTATGCTCAGATAGACCGGGTGGTGTGACTGGGCCAAATGCTTGGCGGCGGCAGCGGCCAAGGCATCGGGGTGGGTAAAAGAGCGAAAGCGTTCGCCCAGGCCCAGGTAGCGGGCCCACCCGGTGTCCACACCGCAGCTCCAGTAGGTGAGCTTGCCAGCGCGCAATGCGGCCAACTGGTGTTCCCAGGCATGGCCCAGCCCCAGGTCGCCGGAAGTGATGCCGATGACATGCATATGGGCCACCTCCGGCAGCAAGGCCACCTGGCGAACCCAGGAGCCGCAATGGATGCCCCAGGGAAAGCGCATATTGTCGGGGTGATTGTCCAGTACCACCACCTCGATGGGCTGGTGCTGGCTGCGCAGACAGCGCTGAATCAGCGGCCAGCTCAGGTGGTGGAAGTCACCGCTGCCAATGAAGACCGTGCCGTGGTGCGAAAAGGCCGACAACTGGGGTGCCAGCATATCCATGTGCGCATGCAAGGTGCGCTGGCTGCAGCCAAAGCGCACGGCTTCGCGCCAGTCGTCGCTCAAAGCAAGGCGGATTTCTTCCGGCAGAGGGCCTACAGAGCCGTCGGTATCGAGCACCAGGGGAGGGCGCATCATGTGCTGCTTTCCTGTAGCCATTGTTTGTCCATTTCAAAATGGCCGCTGAACCGCCGTGCGAGTGCGCGCAGCAGTGGGTTGCGCACATAGACGGCGTGGCGGGTCGGTGTGAAGCTGGCGCCGAGCTGGGCCTTGACCTCGGGGTCGGTCCAGCCGGCCACATAGTGGCGCAGGCCGCGCTCCATGGCGTATTCCAGGTTCACCATCCAGCTGACGAAGTAGAGGTTGGCATGGCGTGCGGCAGGATAGGACAGGCCTATGTATTTGTCGATCAGCTTGTCGCCATGTTCAAAGCACAAATTCCAGCCCAGCAATGCGCCTGGCCGGCCGTGCTCATCGAGCGCACGGTATTCAAAGACCAGGCCTCCGTTGCCCGCATCGCGCAGCAGACCTGCAAAAAACGCGCGCGTGAGCTTGTCGAAGTGGATGTCGCTTTGCGCATACACGGCGTCGAACAAGGCGTAATAAGCATCGATGCGGGCGTCATCTGCAAAGGCCATGCCGGTGGGGACACGTTCTATGTGCAGCTGGGAACGGCTTTTGAGCTTGCGCCGCAGATTGCTGCGCCGGCTTTTGGACAGACGCCCCAGGTATTCGTCCAGGCTGGCGAAATCAATGGGCACATAAGCCAGGGCCTGGCCTTCGATCAATACAAAGCCTGCCTGCTCCAGCGCCTGGGCCAGGTCATGTGCATGGGCATTGTCCGCATCGCTGAGCAGCGGCGATTTCTGGGGCAGGTCTTTGATGATGGTGAGCAAGGTGCGGCCCGCGCATTGGCGCAGCGCATCGGCTTGTGCTTGGGCACCAGAGCCTTGCGGGAGCAAGGCATATTCACTGACCGTGGTGCCCACAAAATCGGTGCTCAGGCGCAGGCGGCGGCTGAGCCAATGCCCACCCGGAAAAGACAAAAGACGCGCCTTGAGCGCGTCGTCTGCGGTGGTCAGCAAATCGAACGGGGCCGTGAAAGCCGGTGCCGGCCAGTGCGGTAGCAGGGCGAATCCCTCGGGGGGATGCGCGCTGAACTGCTGCAGCAGGCCAGAGGGTTCGAGCTGGTTGCGAAAGCTTTTGTGCTCCATCTAGCTCTTTTTGTATTTAGTTTCCTTATGCCTGCATCGCTCGTTGCACTTGAAATTGGCGCAGCTCAACGTCAGGGACAGCGAGCAAGGGCCTACGCCGGCCGCGCCGCCCCGCAGCGAGGCTGTCGTCCCCCTCCCGAAGAGAGAGGGGGAAGGCGCGTAGTGCCTCAGGGGGAGCTTATTTTTTTGCTTTGCTCAAGAGCTGGTCGAGAAGCACCATGGCCTCGTCGATTTCAGGGCGCGTAATCATCAGCGAAGGTGCAAAAGTGATCACGTTCTTGTAGTAGCCACCCACGTCCAGTACCAGGCCGCGTTTCTGGCCCTGGTACTCCAGGCCGCCTTCGAGGCCGATGTCGACCATCTTGTCGAGCAAGGCCTTGTTGGGAGTGAAGCCGTCTTCGGTGCAGATCTCGGCGCGCAGTGCCAGGCCCAGGCCGTCGACATCGCCGATTTCCTTGTGGCGCTTTTGCAGCTCCTTCAGACCTTCGAGGAAGTAGGCCCCCGACTCGCGCACCTGCTTGCCAAAGTCCATCTCGTGGGTCATTTTCATGACCTCCAGACCCAGGGCCGTACCCAGAGGGTTGGAGGCAAAGGTGGAATGGGTGGAGCCAGGCGGGAACACCGTGGGGTTGATCAGCTCTTCGCGTGCCCACAGGCCGGACAAGGCATTGAGACCGTTGGTGAGCGCCTTGGCAAAGACCAGTACATCGGGCTTGACGCCAAAGTTCTCCACCGACCACAGCGTGCCGGTGCGCCAGAAACCCATCTGGATTTCATCGACCACCATCAAGATGCCGTGGTCGTCCAGCACCTTTTTGAGGCCCTTGAAGAAGTTGGGCGGGGGGACCACATAGCCGCCCGTGCCCTGGATGGGCTCCACGTAGAAAGCAGCGTATTCGCACTGGCTGGTCTTGGGGTCCCAGATGGCGTGGTACTCGTTTTCGAACTTGCGGGCGAACTCGCGCACGATCTGGTCCGAATACTCCTCGGCCGTCATGCCCTTGGGGCGGCGGAAGGGGTAGGGGAAGGGAATGAACTGCGCGCGGTCGCCAAAGTGGCCGAAGCGGCGGCGATAGCGGTAGCTGGAGGTGATGCTGGAAGCTCCCAGCGTGCGGCCGTGGTAGCCGCCTTCGAAGGCAAACATCAGGCTCTTGCCGCCGCTGGCATTGCGCACCACCTTGAGCGAGTCTTCAATCGCCTGGGCACCGCCCACGTTGAAGTGCACGCGGCCATCATTGCCCCATTTGCGCTTGGCATCTTCGGCGATGAACTTGGCCAGCTCGATCTTGGTGGGGTGCAGGTACTGACTGGCCACCTGGGGCAGCGTCTGCAGCTGCTCGATCATCTTGGCTTCGAGCCGCTTGTTCTTGTAGCCGAAGTTGACAGCCGAATACCACATCTGCAGATCGAGGTAGGGCGTGCCTGCATCGTCGTACATATAGCTGCCTTCGCAGCCCGAAAAAATCTTGGGGGGATTGACGTAGTGGACGGTGTCCCCGAACGAGCAGTACTTGGCTTCGTCGGCCAACAGGCGGGTGGTGTCAATGGACATGGATGCGGCTCTCCGAAAAAGCATTCGGCGCCAGTGTGCAAGTCCTAGTTGGATTCACGGTTGATGGATGATGGATGGAATGTGGAGACGTCTTGTCTGCACCAGAGGCAGGCACTGCAGTGGCGACACCCATAGACAGCGGCTCATACAGCGGCTCATAAAAAAAGACCCGCATTGCACCTCGCTTGGGTGCAATGCGGGCCCTTGCTGAGTACAGCAGCGGCGAATGCGCGTTTCAGTGCGCAGCCTCTGTGCGCAGCTTGTAGGCTACGCCGTCGCGGCCCGGGTCTGCTCCGCCATGCAGGCCATCGGCCTGCACCTGTACGCCATGCACCCAGGCAATGGTGTAGTTATAGGGGTTGCGGCCAATGGTGTAGCCCAGATCTTCCAACGCGCGCGTGGTGTAGCGCGGGATGCGGTTGCACACGTCGATGGAGTTGCTGGTCGAGGAAAAGCGTGGCGCAGAAACGGCGGCCTGCATTTCCATCTGGTGGTCGATCACGTTCAGCAGCACATGCAGCACGCCCATGGCGATTTGCGTGCCGCCAGGTGCGCCCAGCACCACGTCGAGCTGACCATCCTTGAAAGTCATGGTCGGGCATGAGGCGGTGAAGCGGCTCTTGCCCGGCTTGATGCTGCCAGCGCGGCCCGGGCGAGGGTCGAACACGCCCATGCAGCCGTTGTACTGGAAACCCATGCCCGGCGTGATGATGCCCGAGGGCATGGCCAGCGAGTGGGTCATGGACACGGCGTTGCCATCGGCATCGACCACGCTGAGGTGGGTGGTGTCGCGGGGCACCGGGGCGCCGGGGTTGACGCGCTCCACGCTGAAACGCTGGCCGGCGCGGATCTGGGCCGCAAGCTCGCGGGCCATGTCCTTGGAGAGCAACTGTTCCAGCGGCACGTCGAAGAACTTGGGGTCGCCGATGCAGCGGTCCTTGTCCGTCGTCGCTTTCTTCATGACCTCGCACACCAGCTGAATGTATTCCGGGCTGTTGTGCTCCATGCCGCGCAGATCGAAGTTCTCCAGGATGTTCAGCATCTCCAGCAGCATGGCGCCGCCGCCGGGGGGCTGGTTGGTGGTGATGGTGCGGTCCCGGTAGCTGCCCACCAGCGGCTGGTTGCGCGTCACCTGGTACTGCGCCAGGTCCTGGAGCGTGATCAGGGCGCCCTGCGACTGCAGATGGCTCACCATCTTCTGGGCCAGATCGCCATGGTAGAACGGCTGAGAGCCTTCTTCAGCCACCTGGCGCAGCACGCTGGCCATGCCTGGATTGCGCAGCGGCGTGCCAATGGCCTTGGGACGGCCATCGGGGCGGCAGTAGAGCTGGCGGCTTTCTTCGCAGTACTGCAAACGCTCCAGATTGCCGACACGGCCCATGGTGGGCTCATCAATCCAGAAGGCATGCATGCCGGGGCGCACAAAGAATCCGTCTTCGGCCCAGCGGATGGCGGGCTCCACCACCTGCTTCCACGGCAGGCGGCCATGGGCCTGGTGCATGGCCTCCAGCCCCTTGAGCGTGGCGGGTGTGCCAATCGACTGTGGGCCTATGTCGTTGACACGGCCTTTGAGAATGAAGCCGAAACCATCCTTGGTTTCACCCTCCAGCAAATGCTCCCACATGTCTTCGCGGGCGGCGAGAGGCGCAGGCGAGTGGAAGTCGAAATACTCGTGCACGCTTTTGTCCGGCATGTAGACGGCGCCGGTGCCAAAGCCCGCGATGCCGCACATGATGGGGTCAACCACGGTCTGCGCCAGTGCCGTGGCCACGGCTGCGTCCACCGCATTGCCGCCGGCACGCAGGATTTCAATGCCCGATTCGGCAGCCTCGGGCTGCGGGCATACGACCATTGCTTCTTTTTTCATAGCTCTCAAGCAGATGCCCCGCAGCGCGGGGCGAGCAGCAAAGCGCTGCGGGTTATTTGGCGCTGAGGTTCAGCTTGTTGAGCGTGGGGCCCCAGGCCTTGGCATCGCGCACCGTGGTCTCCATCACCAAGGAGGCTGGACCTGTCACGGGAAGCACTCCCAGCGTGCCGAGCTTGGTCAGCACATCGGGGTTTTTGTGGAAGGCCTCGGTGGCCTTGTTGAGCTTGTCCACAATGCCTGCAGGCGTGCCGGCGCGAGCCACCACTGCACTCCAGCCCATGGTGTCAAAGCCCTTGACTCCCAGCTCGCTCAGCGTGGGCACATCGGGCAGCTCGGGCATGCGCTGGGGTGAAAGCACGGCCAGGGCATTGAGCTTTTTGGCCTTGATGTGCGGCAGGGCAGTGCCGTACACGGGGGCCATCACCTCGGTCTGGCCGCCCATGGTGGCAATGACGCCATCGGCCTCGCCCTTGTAGGGGATGTGGGTCATGGAGATGCCCAGGGCATCGGCCATCAGCTCCACGGCCAGATGGGTGGAATTTCCCAGGCCGGCCGAGGCGAAGTTCAGCTTGCCAGGAGCAGCCTTGGCTCTTTCGGTCAGCTGCTTGAGCGTCTGGATGCCGGTGGCAGGGTTGGTCACCAGGGCGAAAGAGTTGGTGCTCAACATGGCCACGCCCGTGAAGTCTTTCTCGGGGTTGTAGGGCAGGGGCTTGTAGGTGAATTGGTTGAGCACCATCAGCGAGACGCTGCCATACAACAGTGTGTAGCCGTCGGCAGGTGCATTCAGCACATTCTGCGCGGCAATGAGACCGCCACCACCAGGCTTGTTTTCCACCACGATGGTGGCGCCTATGGCGCGCCCTGCATGCTCGGCCCACAGCCGGGCGATGGTGTCCGAGCTACCACCAGGGGCTTGCGAGACCACCAGCTTGATCGGCCGGTTGGGGTAGGGCGTTTCCGCCTGGGCTGCCAAGGTGGCGGTAGTGGCAATGGCAAGCCCAGCGAGGAGCTTGCTGAGGTGGTTCAGCGTATGGGACACAAGCAATTCCTACCAAACAAAAAAAGAGGGGGGAGAGATTTCATTGTCATGAGGATTTCGCCATGCTCCTAGTGAAAAGGCACAATGGATGCATGAAGGTTTACTCATGATTGAACAAGCAGGAGGGCTTGCCTGGGCCCGGCGCCTCAAGCTGCGGCACCTGGAGTCTTTTCTGGTACTAGACGAGGCAGGCACCCTGACCCAGGCAGCACAGCGGCTGCATATGACGCAATCGGCCATGTCCCATTGGCTGGCCGAACTGGAAAGCGACGTTGGCATGCCACTTGTGGTGCGCGGGCGTCGCATCCAGCTCACTGCGGCAGGCCATTTGCTCAAGCGGTTGGCACAAGGGGTTCTGGGGGATGTGGCGCGCACCGGCATTGAAATGCGCGCCGTGGCTGCAGGGCGTGTGCCCCGGCTCAATGTCGGCAGCGTCTGGGCGGGCATTGCCGGGGGCTTGCCCGAGGCCGTGAGCGCATTCCAGCAACGCCATCCTGATGTGGCCGTGGCCATTCACGATGGCCCTTTCGACAATCTGCTCAAGGGACTGGAAACCCATGCCATGGACGCCGTGGTGGGTGTGCTGGACGCCCGTGCCCACCGTGCAGGGCTGGAGCACCGCGTGCTGTTCGAGGACCGTGTGGCCATTGTGATCGGGCGGGGCAGCAAGTACTGGCAGCATGCGGGGCGCCTGGACCTGGCCGATGTGTTGCATGAGCAATGGGTCATGCCCCCTACGGGCACGCTGACCCGCATCCAGATGGATGCATTTCTCATAGAGCAAGGGGCTTCATGGTTGCTACCCCGTGCCGAAACCGCATCGCTGGCCATGATGCAGGCCTTGCTGCACAAGGGCGACTATGTGGGCGTGTGCTCGGAGTCCATGGCGGATTACATGGCCTCGCTGCAGGTGTTCCGCAAGATTGCCATCGATTCCAGCATCCGGTTCGGCCCCATCACCGTCATGTGGAGTCGCGAACATGCCAGCGCGACCTTGATGGATTTTGTCCAGTGCCTGGAGGAGTGTGCACACAGTGCTTCATAGAGTTCATCCACATGGGCGAGTAGGGCGCATGTGGATCTCGAGAGGCTAGGCGAGGGGTAAAAAAGCTCGGTAGAACTACACTTTCCTATCGTGTTTATGGAGCCGATTGACATTTATTTGCGAATTCAGTGTCAAAACCTGTCGTCGGCGCCAATAGGGAAATCCCATGGATAACCTAGTATCGGTTTGTAACTGTGTGTATGTAACAAAGTTACGTACTCCAAATTTCACCGATAAACGGATAAATCATGGCTATCGCGACCGCTCTCGTAACAAAAGTGACAGGAACTGCTTGGGTTCGTGACATAAATGGCAATCTCACGCCGCTGCAAGAAGGTATGCGGATTCCGGTGGATGCCGAGGTGGTGACGGCTTCGGGCAGTACGGTGCAATTGCAGGCTGATGGCCAGCCTCCCTTGACCTTGGGCGAGAACCAGGAGGTAGCACTGAATGCTGACCTCTTTGAGGACGTGCCTGCAGCCGATGCGGCTGTGGCGGCTGCTGTTCCCCCTGAATTGGAAAACCTGATCGCTCGCCTGGATGCAGGTCAGGATCCGCTGGAAGAGCTGGATCCAACGGCGGCCACTATGCAAGGCGGTGGCGGCGGTGGTAGCACCTTTGTGCGCCTGAACGCCGTGCTGGAGGCCACTTTGCCGCTGGCGCTGGCTTACCCCCGTCCAGGAGCCGAGGTCGACGAGGATCGCCGGGGCGGTGAGGCTGGAACCTCCTTGCCTCCACTCTACGAGGGCACGCTGACACTGAGCTCCCAGCCCCAGGTAATAGAAGGCGGCAAGATCATCGTGACTGCCACGGTGGACCGTGCGCCCCGGGGTTCTGATCTGGTTATCACGCTGAAAACGGGTGAGACCATCATCATCAAGGTAGGCCAGACCTCCGGCTCTGTGGAGATTGGAACGCGTACCGATGACGCCTATTTGCAAGGCACCGACCACCATGTCTTTGAGGTTGGCTCCTCCACGGGCGGAGGCTACGACAGGCTGGATACGACCAGCACCACCAGCACGAACGTGGTGGACGATCAGGACGCTACCGAGATCGTGCTGACTTCCGATGCACAGGTGGTGGAGGGCGGCAAGATCACCGTCACAGCCACGGTGGACAAGGCGCCCCAGGGCTCGGATCTGGTCATTACGCTCAAGACCGGGGAAGTCATCACCATCAAGGTGGGGCAATTGACCGGTTCGGTGGAGACGTCCTCGCGTCCTGACGACGGTTATCTGCAAGGCACAGAAAAGCAAGACTTTGAAATTGCCAAAGCGGAAGGTGGCAACTACGAAGCCCTGGATACCCGCAGCACGACCACCACCAATGTGCTGGATGATGCAGACGTGGTGACGGTGAAGCTGACGGCGACGGGCTCGACCAGCGAAGACGGCGGCAGCATCGTCTACACGGCCAGCCTGGTGGATGCGAAGGGCAATACGGTAGAGACCAAGAACGCCATCACGGTGACGCTGGCCAATGGTGAGGTGATCACCATTGCGGCGGGCACCAGCACGGGTGACTCCAAGCCGGTGGCGGTGGACCGTGACGACGTTTACCTGGAAGACGACAGCATCAGCAATGCCATCAAGACGGTCTCGGAGGCCAATGCAGGCCAGGCGGGTGCGTTTGAGAAGCTGGAAGCCGACACCACACCGGTGAAGACCACGATCACGGACGATGTGGACGTGGTGACGGTGAGGCTGACGGCGACGGGCTCGACCAGTGAAGACGGCGGCAGCATCGTCTACACGGCCAGCCTGGTGGATGCCAAGGGCAATGCGGTAGAGACCAAGAACGCCATCACGGTGACACTGGCCAATGGCGAGGTGATCACCATTGCGGCGGGCACCAGTGCGGGTGACTCCAAACCGGTGGCGGTGGACCGTGACGATGTTTATGTAGAAAAGGACAGCATCAGCAACCAGATCAAAACGATCAGCGAGGTCAACGAAGGCCAGGTTGGGGCCTTTGAAAAGCTGGTGTTTGACCCCAAGCCGGCGGTCACGGAAATCCTGGATGACAGTGACCCCGTTTTTGCACAAATCCATGTGGACAAGTCGGCCGTTTTTGAAGGCGGTGCCCTGGTCTATACCGTGAGCCTGGTGGATGCCAATGGCAACCCGGTGAAGGTGGCGGATGGCAAGAGCGTGACCATTTCGCTGAACTGGAGCGGTGACGCGGCCAATAGTGCGGATGTCGGCAAGCTGCCTAAGACGGTGACCATTGGCTCAGGGAAAACATCTGCTGATTTCAAGGTCACGACCATTGCTGACAAGGTGGATGAATACCGCGAGACTCTGACGGTGACCATCTCCGGCGTTAAAGACAACGACGGTGTCGCCAAGGGATTTGAAGATCTGCAAATCAGCAAGACGGATGCCAGCACCGGCAGCACGGTGGTGGACAAGCCTTCCATTTCCGGACAGATCAAGGTCTATGAAAAAGGCCTGACCAGCACAGCGGATACCTCTGAAACCGCCTCCAGCGTCTTGAAGGTGTCGGCAGGCTCGGGCCTGGACCACATCAAGATCAATGGCGAAGTCATTTCGCTGGCCGATCTGCAAAACCTGGGCGCAGGCAAGACCATCGTCATTGCAGGCCATGGCGAGCTGACGATCACGGGCTTTACCCCCACCCACTCGGTCGGTGGCAAGGAGGTGGCATGGGACGTCAGCTACAACTACACACTGACAGATGCCCAAACCCATGCAGCGGGTCAGGGCGCTAACGAAGCATTGAAGGACATTGCGCTGGAAGTGGTGGCCAAGGGCGCAGACGGAACGGGGACCGAAGCATCCAAGGACGTGCTGGACGTGACCGTGGTCGATGACGTGCCCACCATCGAAACCGAAGCCGGGGCGCAGGAGCCTGCTCTGACCACCGACGACGCCGACCTCAAGAAGGGTGCTGACAGGGACAGCGTGGATTTCTCCACCGCCTTTACGGTCAAGAGTTCGGACTATGGTGCCGATGGCCAGGGCGCGACATCCATCACCTGGAGCTATGCGCTGAGCGTGGTCAATGGCGCGGATTCCGGCCTCACGAGCGGTGGCCAGACCATTACGCTGCAGCAAAGGGGTGACGGAAAAATCGTGGGTGTGGCTGGTGGCAAGGAAGTGTTCAGCGTGACGGTGGATGCCTCCGGCAAGGTGACGCTGGTGCAAACCGGCGCCATAGACCACAGCAAGTCGGACAGCAGCAACTACCAGAGCGACACACAGCACATGCTGGACGAGAAGGTCCAGCTCAAGGGCACGGCCACCATTACCGACAGCGATGGTGACAAGGCCAGCCACAGCACCACGATCGATATTGGCGCCAATCTGGTGTTTACCGATGATGGCCCCAGCATTGGTGCGCCTCAAGACGGTCGTGTGGAGGAGAAAAACCTGGCCACGGGCACCGAGGCCAATCCCGGCCTGACCGTGGTGACGGGCAAGTTGGCCGTGGACTTTGGTGCCGACAATGCCGCGGGTGCCAAGGCCTATTTCACGGAGGACACTGTCAAGCAATTGCAAGTCCTGGGCTTGAAGTCGAATGGCATCGTCTTGGACATCACTCTCAAGGACGGTGTGGTCATAGCAAGGGCAGGAAGTGAAGAGATATTCCGCCTGCAAATCACCAATGCCACCAACAATAACGCCGGTTACAAGTTCACGCTCAAGGGCGCGCTGGACCATGTGGATGGCAGCGGAGCGCAAGTCAATGTGCTGGATCTGCCCATCAGCTTTGAAGCCCGGGACAGCGATGGCGATACGGCCCAGGGCAAGTTCCAGGTCACCGTGGTGGACGATGTGGAGCGCTCGGAGCTGACCATCACCGTGAGCGAAGACAGCCAAGCCACTTCGACGGGCAACACCTTTGTTCTGGGCGCCGACGTGGCCGCCAGCGAAATCAAGCTGCTGGGCGCAGATGGCAGCACGCTCCAGGGGGTGCCTGATGGTAAGGGCGGCACGGTGTACACCACAGGCCATGGCCTGCAGGGCACGGTGACGGTCCACAAGGACGGCAGCATCAGCTATGTGCCGAGCAAGGACTACAGCAACCAGCTGCAAGGGAAGGGTCAGTACGCTGCCGACGAGCTGAAGTTCGCCATCCTCAAGGACGATGGCTCCACCATCCAAGGCACGGTCAAGGTCCATGTCAACGCCGTGGCCGATGCGCCCATGCTGGACAAGCCGACGTCGGTCACTACCGACGAAGACGTCGCCGTGACACTGGGTTTGAAGACTCCGACGACCAGCGATGCGACCGACCAGAGCGCGGGTGCTGGCGACAATCCCGAGCGTTTGGGGGCTATCAAGCTGAGCGGATTCCCGGATGGCGCAAAGCTGCTGGATGCCGCTGGCAATGTGGTCTACGAGTTTGTGGGTGGAAAGACCTCCATCACCATCAAGCTCACCGATGGCAACCACACCACCGACGGCACTAGCAATGCGATGCGTGAAATGACCCGGGCGGAGTTTGAAGCGCTGAAGGTGCTGCCTCCGGCCGAAAGCGGCAAGAACTTCACGGTCAAAGTTGAAGTGACCAGCTATGAGGTGGATGAGAGCGGCGTCAAGCTCAGCGGTGTGAATGGCAAATCGGGCTCCACCACGGTGGTAGTCAAGGTGCAGGCCGTGACCGATCCCATTGAGCTCAAGATCGACGGCAAGGACTCGCATGAGGTCACCGTACAGGAAGACCACCGCTTTAACCTGACGCCGCTGCTCAAGGTCAATCTGGATGCTGAAACGGACGGCAATAAAACGACCGACGTGGACGGCAGCGAAAAACGCTGGTTGGAAATTACCGACCTGCCCGATGGCAGCAAGGTGCATGTCAATGGCGTGGAGATTTCCAGCCAGAACGGGGTGTTCACGATCCCAATCGCCAGCAATGACGCCAGCGTCCTGCCAAAGATCGAAGTGACGCCACCCAAGGACTTCAGTGGTGACATCGAAGGCATCAAGGTGACGCTCAAGGCCCAGGATATGGATTCGGACGGTCCTGCGCATGGCAAGGTGCTCGAGGATTCCGTCACACTGAATCTGCATGTCACGCCCGTAGCCGGAGATGTGGAAGCCATCCAGCCCAAGGCGATTCCCGAAGACTCGGAAGTGGCCTTTATGGCTGGCGTGCGCGTGACCGACACGGGTACGGCGGGCGGCACCGAAGTCATCACCCAGGTGAAGTTTGAGCTGCCAGATGGCTGGGAACTGACTAGCCAGCCAACAGCTGGAACGGCAGGCGGCGCAGTCTGGACCGTGACAGGCACGGGCAGCCAGGATAAGCCTTTTGTGATCCAGTTCAGCGCCGGCACGGAAGCCGAGCGTGAGCAGGTGCTGAGCCAGTTCAAACTCACGCCGCCGGCACACAGCAGCAAGGACGAGACGGTGAACCTGTCCATCACCACGGTGGACAGCGTCACCGTCAATGGCCAAGCCGTCAGCGATGAAAAAACCGTCAAGTTGCCGGTGGAGATCGTTGTGACGCCTGTTGCCGAAAGCACGGGCAAGGATTCGGACGGTAACCACACTGCAGACTTGATCGTGCCGACCGAGCACCATGTCTACGACGCTGTGAGCACGGAAGACACGGTGTTCAACCTGAACGTCGAATCTACTGCTTTGCTGGACAAGGCCGGCTGGAAGAACGAAGACGCGGACGAAGCCACCACCGTGTTGCTGACGCCGGTGAAGCTGTCTGCCGATGGGCTGAGCAGCAGCCCCGCCATCGGCTCGGTCTTTACCTGGAATGGCGGCTCTGAGACTTACAACGGCAAGCCCATCGAGGTGCCGCTGGATGCTCTGGCCAGCCTGACGTTCAAGGCGCCCCATAACGATGCGGGTACCTTCCAAATCCAGTTCCAGGCCAAGACCACCGACTACGATGACGACCACGAAGGCAGCGGCACGCCCGATATTGCCGTGTCCGACGCGGGAAGCCTGACCATCAAGGTAGCGCCGGACGCCGACCTGGCCGCCCTGTCGGTCAAGCCGGCGCAAGGGCTGGAAGACACGGCGATTGCCCTGTCCATCCGCCCCTCCAGCTCGGATGATTCGGAAACCTTCAACGTCAGCATTGCCAAGATCCCGACCGGTGCCACCCTGCATTACAAGGGCGTGGACATCACGGCCGATACCACGGGTGTGGCCGGTATTGAAGTGGTCAAGAACGGTAGCACCTGGTCGGTGGTGATCACGGACTTCCAGCAAAGCGCTGGGCTGAGCGTGACGCCGCCCACCAACAGCAACGTCGACTTCGGACTGGAAGTGAAGACCCAGACCGTGGATGCACTGAATGGTTTTGACACCAGCACCGGTGCCTGGAGCAATGTGCAAACCCTGCCCGTCAAGGTCATAGGCGTGGCCGACGACGCCAGCCTGGAGGCCAAGGCGCATAGCTATACCGAGGCCGATCTGGACAGCGGCGCTGCCAAGATCACGCTGGGCGACATGATCGAGAGCGTGCACCAGGTGGATTCGGATGGCTCCGAAAAACTGAGCTTCCAGATCACGGGTCTGCCCGAGGGCTTCTCGCTGGAAGGCGCTCGCTATCTGGGCGGCACTGGTGCAGACCGTGTCTGGGCCGTGGATTCGGAGGCCGCACTCAAGGCCATCACCATTACGGGGCCGGAAAACTTCAGCGGCACCGTGTCGGTGAAGGTGACACCGGTGACCACAGAAAACGATGGTGACTGGAAGGCCCATGCCACGCAAACGCTGGTGGCCACCATCACGCCGTCGCCGGAATCCACGGGCACGGTCCATACGACCCTGCAGGAGGACGTTGAGTCTGCGGTCGACTTCTCCATCAACGTGCCCAAGGGGGAGAACGAAACCCTGACCCATGTGCACATCAAGGTGGAGGGCTTTGCCGACAAGGGCTTTGAGCTGTTCCTGGATGGCAAGCCCTTGGATGCCGCAGGTGTGAAGGTGGTCACGGATGCGCAAGGTGGCGAGTGGTATGTGCTGGATGCCAAGCAGGCCGGACAAGTGACCGCCAAGCCGACCACGGAGAACAAGGCCGACAACCAGGCCGATGCGCCCGAGCTCAAGTTCACGGTCAAGTACGAGGTGACGGACAAGTCCAGCGATGGCACGGTGGACCCAGTGACCAAGCTGGGCGATGCCCAGGACTACCAGCTGCATGTGAAGCCGGTGACCGATCAGGTCGGCGTTCACCTGGATGGCATCACCACCACGGCCAGCGGTGGCGCCAGTCTGGTGACCGACACCTCGGGCGCTGTGCCCAACGTGACGCTGGGAAGCGCAGGCAGCTTCCAGGTGGGTGTGGTTCTGAACTCCCCTGACCAGGACGGCAGCGAATCCCTGATCCAGGTGCTGGTGACCAACGTGCCCAATGGCTTGACCGTCAATGGCTTGATCATTGATGGCGTGCCTGTCGGCGCTGTGCACCAGTTGGGCAGCGGAAAGTGGCTGGTGGACGTGACGCCTTCGCAACTGGCACAGTTCAATGCCGCTGTGAATCACGGTGCCATCAACGCCAAGCTGTCCTTCACGGCGGGTACTTCGCTCTCCGGCCATGCCGATGCCACGATTGGCATCCAGGTCATCAGCCATGACAAGGGGGCAGACAATCTGTCCAGCGCTTCCACGCAGTACGAGCTCAAGACGGACTACACCGGTGGCAACACGGGGGGTGAGCCCGGCACGCCGGTGCAGCTGGACTTTGCACAGAACCCGAACTTCGTGGGCAAGGAAGACACGGTCTTCACCCTGGATAAGCTGTTTGACGCTGCGATCAGCCACAACCCGAACGGCCAGGATGTAGCCTTCACGCTGAGCCTGAAGCTGCCGGCCGGAGCCACCATCACCCAGGATGGACACACGCTGACGGCCACCAAGGTGGGCGATGGCACGGAAGAGCTGTGGTTGATTTCCGGTACGGCCAAAACCACGGCAGAGCTGGAGGCCTTGCTCAGCAAGGTGGTGGTGACGCCGCCGGACAATCTGAACGACCACTTCGGTGGCATGCCGATCGATGCGACCTTTGCCGGCCATGTGCAGTCCACGGGCAAGCAGACCGTGGTGAAGGTCAATGACAAGGTCGATCTGACCCCCGAGACCGATGGCGTGAGCGCAGCGGTTTCGCTGTCTGCCGCCGATGGCCAGGGTGCGCCTACGGGTGAGCACCCCAAGGAGGGCAGCGACATCGCCATCCAGGTGGACCTCAGCCGTGGTGTCGATGGCCCGTCGCTGCTGAACGGCACCATGGTCATCAAGCTGACCGAAGGCGGTGGTTTCAGCGGTGGCAAGCTGTTCTATGGCAACACCGAGCTGACCCCGGAAAGCGACGGCAGCTACAAGCTGACGCTGGACGAAGCGACCCAGAAGGCCTTGCTGGATGGCAGTAGCACCAGCATTACGGGGCTGCACTACCAGCCGGCAGATGGGCAGAAGTACGTCAATGGCAGCCTGAAGGTGGAAGTCTCCGTCCAGAGCAAGGAAGCCCATGCTCCGGAATGGAACACCTCCGAAGGCTGGGTGGACAGCGCCGGCAACAGCGGCACGGTGGTGACCGACCAGATCAACAACAGCTTTGAGTTCACCCACGTGGGCTCCAACGACCCCTACCAGAGCGGCGATGTGGGCACGGTCAAGGGCAGCGAAAACCAGACCGGAACCAGCCTCATCACGCTGGATATTTCCGGCAAGTTGCTGGATGCCGATGGCTCCGAGCAGATCCACACGGTGACGCTGGAGCACCTGCCCAATGGCTTCCTGGTGTTCTACACCGATGCCAGTGGCGCGGTGGTGCAAGCCGTGAACACCGGCGCCAACTGGAGCATTCCGGTGGATGGGGCGAAGTTCCCCGTCATCAGCATCCAGGCACCGCAGAACTGGAGCGGTACCTTGGACAACCTGGAGCTGCGTGTGCTCAGCGGCGAGCGCAGCAATCCCGAAAGCCAGCGTGTGGATACCGCCACCTTCCAACTGGAAGTGGCGCCCAAGGCCGATGGTTTCGAGACCGATACGCCTGTGGTGGAGCAGTCCTTTGGCCGTGAGGGCGACATCATCGCCCTCAACCTGAACCTGGCAATGAAGGATAGGCAGTCCGCAGGTGCAGGCGACAGCTCGCAGGAGTCGGTGACCCTGACGCTGACTGGCCTGGGTGAGCATGCCAGCTTCTATGTTGGCACCACGCTGCACAGCGCAAGCTATGACAAGGAGAGCGACACCTACACGCTGAGCGGGCTGAACCAGAACGATCTGGACCACCTGGGCTTTATCCAGGCCAAGGATGCGCTGACCGATCAGAACAGCGGTGCTGCAGGACTGCAAATCGGCTTCACGGCCCATACCGTGGATGGCAGCGATGTGTCGCACACCATCTCCGGCAGCTTTGACCTGACCTTGAGCAGCCAAAGCGGAGCCGGCGTGGTGCTGGATGATTCGAGCAGCAACCATGGCAATTTGATCGGAGGCTCCGGCAATGACATCTTGCTCGGCGGTGCGGGCGATGACATCTTGCGTGGTGGCACAGGTAATGACCGACTGGAAGGCGGCAGTGGCAACGATGTGTTGATCGGTGGTGCCGGTAACGACATCCTGATTGGCGGATCCGGCAATGACACCTTGATTGGTGGCGAAGGCGATGACATCTTTGTCTGGAAGCAGGGTGACCAAGGCGGCAAGGGCATGAACCTGGCTGCCAAGGATGTGGTGACCGATTTCGGCAATGGTCACGACGTGCTGGATCTGGCGGATCTGCTGCAAGGCGAGAATGCGGAGAACCTGGGCAAGTACCTGAGCTTCAGCAAAGAGGGCAATGACACGGTGTTGCGCATCTCCAGCTCGGGTGGCTTCAACCATGAGGACTCCGGGTCCTTCACCTCTCAGGTGGACCAGCAGATCACGCTGCAAGGTGTGGACCTGCTCAACGGCAGCTCATCGGAAGATCTGGTCAAGCAGATGCTCAGCGATGGGCGTCTGAAGGTGGATCAGGTCTAAAGCAAGGAGTCTTGCTGCAGTGGAAACGCCTACCGCAGCAAGACGTCCTCGGGACTGTCTGGCGATCTTGCGGGACTGTATTGGGTCGTGAAACTGCCAGGATATGCCGCGTACATAAGCATGTGCTGCTACCAAAGAAAAAGCGCTCCATGAGCGCTTTTTTTGTGGATTCACTTGGAGTGATGCTTTATCCCGCCAGTGCCTGCTGGCGCGCATTGCGCTGCGCCGGGGTTTCCTGGGCCAGCTCATCGAGGACCTGCTGGCGGGTTTTGCCGGGGCCTGTGCTTTGCACCGGCGCCGGGTAGTTGCTGCTGTTGAAACGGGAGGCGCCTTCACGTGCCGCTGCGGCGGCTTCGGCCTGCACTTGTTCGCGGCTCTTGCTGCTCTTGAAGTGCTCGGGGTAGGTCTTGGCGCCGGCTTCGTTGTTCGTGGGGTGCCAGTAGGTGTCTGCAGCGGCCATGCCAGGGAAGGCAAAAGCTGCGGCCAGCAGGGCGGCGGCGGTGACGGGGGCGAAAGAAAAACGGCGTGCCATATCAAACTCCTGGGGTAAAGAAACCATCCTCTTGGGGTTTCAAAAAACATTGCGAGAGAGGATGGGTGAAGTCTAGAAATCGCATGCCAACAGCAAGCCAACTGCCGGGTGACATTGCTGTCATGTCCGCAAGGCGTGCATGAAAAAAGCCATGACCTGTGAAGTCATGGCTTGTGTGGTGCAGCGCTAGCGCGTGCTTTTACGCGGACTGTGCAGCAGCGCCGGTTGGCGAATCACCGTCCTCGGTTTCCGACAAGTCACTGCGGTGCACCAGGCGGTACAGCAGCGGCAGCACCAGCAGGGTGAGGATGGTGGATGACAGAATGCCCCCGATCACCACGGTGGCCAGTGGGCGCTGTACCTCGGCGCCCGTGCCCGTGGCAATCGCCATGGGCACAAAGCCCAGCGAAGCCACCAGGGCCGTCATCAGCACGGGCCGCAAACGGGTCAATGCCCCTTCGGTCACCGCCTCGTACAGGGGCCTTCCGCCCTCACGCAGCGAGCGTATGTAGGCAATCATCACCAGCCCATTGAGTACGGCCACACCCGAGAGCGCGATAAAGCCCACGGCGGCCGAGATGGACAGCGGAATGTCCCGCAGCCACAGGGCCACAATGCCCCCCGTGAGTGCAAAGGGAATGCCGGTGAACACAATCAGTCCATCGCGCACATTGCCGAACATGGCGAACAGCAGCACAAACACCATCAGCAAGGCAGCGGGGACCACAATGCTCAGGCGCTGGCGTGCCGACTCCAGGTTCTCGAAAGTGCCGCCCCAGCGTGTCCAATAGCCTGCCGGCAACTGCACGGACTCCAGCCGTTGCTGGGCCTCGCCCACAAAGCTGCCTATGTCACGGCCGCGCACATTGGCGCTGACCACGATGCGGCGCTTGCCGTCTTCGCGGCTGACCTGGTTGGGGCCGGGGGCAATGTCCAGCGTGGCCACGGAAGACAAGGGCACAAAACCCAGGCGTCCGTCGGCCCCACGCGGCAAGGCAATGGGCAGGCGGCCCAGGGCTGCCATGTCGTTGCGCACCGCATCCGGCAGGCGCACCTGGATGTCAAAGCGCTTGTCGCCCTCAAACACCGTGCCGGCCTCGCGCCCGCCCAGGGCGGTGCTGATGGTGTCCTGCACATCGCCCATGTTCAGGCCGTAGCGCGAGGCTTTTTCACGGTCGATGTGCACGGTGAGCATGGGCAGGCCCGTGGTCTGTTCGATCTTGACTTCAGACGCTCCGCTGATTTGCTGCAGCATGCCGGCCACGGTCTGTGCATTCTTTTCCAGCACGGCCATATCGTCGCCAAAGATCTTCACCGCCACATCGCTGCGCACGCCCGAAATCAGCTCGTTAAAGCGCAGCTGTATGGGCTGGGAGAACTCGTAGTTGTTGCCCGGAATCTTCTCCACCGCAGCCTGCACGGCGGCCAGCAAATCGTCGCGCGTGCGCGCCGGATCGGGCCATTGGTCCCGGGGCTTGAGCATGATGTAGCCGTCCGAGATATTGGGCGGCATGGGGTCGGAGGCGATCTCGGCCGTGCCGGTACGGGCAAAGACGCGATCGATCTCGGGGAATTCCTTTTTCAAGGCTTTCTCGATCTGCATTTGCATCTCCAGCGACTGCGTGAGGCTGGTGCCCGGTATACGCAGGGCCTGGATGGCAAAGTCCCCCTCGTTCAGATTGGGGGCGAACTCGCTGCCCAGGCGCGTGGCCAGCAACAAAGAGAGCGCCACGGCCACGCCGGCCGCAGTGAGTACCACCGAGGGGGCCGCCATGACGCGCTCCAGCAGCGGTGCATAGGCGCGGCGGGCCCAGCCCATGAGGCGGTTCTCCTTCTCTGCCACCTTGCTGCCCATGAAGAGGGCGATGGCGGCCGGGATGAAGGTGATGGACAGCAGCATGGCGCCGGCCAGGGCAATCACCACGGTGAGTGCCATGGGGTGGAACATCTTGCCCTCCACACCGGTGAGCGCAAAGATGGGCAGGTACACCACCATGATGATGAGCTGGCCGAACAGCAGCGGCCTGCGGGATTCCTTGGCTGCGGCAAACACCTCATGAAAGCGTTCGCTGCGGCTCAGCGCGCGTCCGCGTGCTTCCTGGGCGTGGGCCAGGCGACGCACGCAGTTCTCCACAATGACTACCGCCCCGTCGATGATGATGCCGAAGTCCAAGGCCCCCAGACTCATCAGATTGGCGCTGACGCGATAGTGCACCATGCCCGTGAAGGTGAACAGCATGGACAGAGGAATGATCAGCGCCGTGATCAGTGCCGCGCGCAGATTGCCCAGGAATAGGAACAGAATGGCCACCACCAGGGCGGCACCCTCCAGCAGGTTTTTCTTCACCGTGGCGATGGCCTTGTCGACCAGCGTGGTGCGGTCATACACGGTGATGGCCTTGACGCCGGCAGGCAGGCCACGGTTGATCTGCTCCATGCGTGCAGCCACGGCCTGGGAGACGGTGCGGCTGTTCTCGCCGATCAACATGAACACCGTGCCCAGCACCACCTCGCGTCCGTTGTCGGTGGCAGCGCCCGTGCGCAGTTCCCGGCCCAGGCCGACTTCGGCCAGATCGCCTATGCGTATGGGCTGGCCCTGGGCTGAGCCCACAATCACCTGGCGTATGTCCTCCATGCCCCTGACCTGTCCCGGCGCGCGGATCAGGTATTGCTCGCCCTGGTGCTCGATATAGCCCGCACCTACATTGAGGTTGTTGCGTGACAGCGCGGTCACCAGATCAGTCAGGGTGAAACCATAGGCGGCCAACTGGTCGGGGCGCGGGGAGACCAGGTACTCCTTGGCAAAGCCGCCTATGGAGTTGATTTCTGTGACGCCGGGCACATTGCGCAGCTGGGGCTTGATGAACCAGTCCTGAATCTCGCGCAAATCCATGGGCGTATAGGGCGAGCCATCGGCTTTTTTGGCGCCGTCCTCGGCTTCCACGGTCCACAGATAAATCTCGCCCAGGCCGGTGGAAATCGGCCCCAGCGTCGGGGTGATGCCGGCAGGCAGCTGGCTCTGGGCCTGCTGTATGCGCTCGTTGACCAGCTGGCGTGCGAAGTAAATGTCCGTGCCGTCCTTGAACACCACGGTGACCTGAGACAGGCCATAGCGCGACAGCGAGCGGGTCTGCTCCAGATGGGGCAGGCCTGCCATCACGGTCTCTATGGGGTAGGTGACACGCTGCTCGGTCTCCAGCGGCGAGTAGCCGCTGGCCTGGGTGTTGATCTGCACCTGGACATTGGTGATGTCGGGCACGGCATCGATGGCCAGGCGCTGGTAGTTGTAAATGCCCAGGGCTGCCATGGCCAGCACGGCAACCATGACCAGCCAGCGCTGCTCGATGGCAAATCGGATGATGCGTTCAAACATGTGCGGCCTTTGCTTAGTGGGAATGCTCAGCCGTCTTCTTGCCTAGCTCGGCCTTGAGCAGGAAGCTGCCTTCCTGCACATAAGCCTGACCTGGTTTCAGGCCTTCGAGGATCTCCGTGCTCTGGGCATCCGCACGCCCCAGGCGCACGGGCTGGGCGCGAAAGCCGCCCGGTGCAGGCACAAACACCACGCTTTGCTGGGCCTCCATGCGCTGGATGGCGCTGTTGGCCACGGCCAGGGGGACGGTCTGCGATGAGGCCGTCAGCTCCACGTTCACAAACAGGCCGGGGCGCCATATGCCGTCGGGGTTGGGTAGGGTGATGCGCGCGGGTGCGGTGCGCGTGTCCTGGCCGATCAAGGCCCCCACGTAGGCGACTTCACCCGTGGCAGAGGAGTCAAAGGCCGTGGCCTTGACCGTGGCCTTTTCGCCCACGCGTACGGCGGGCAGGTCGGAGGCCGCCACCCGCATCTCGGCCCAGACAGAGCGCAGATCGGAGATGGTGAACACCTGGGTGCTGTCCTGCACGGCCTCGCCCACGGCCAGGTGCTTTTCCACCACCACACCATCAAAAGGTGCACGCAGCTCAAAGCGATTCAGTGCGCCGCCACCTGCGCCCGTGCTTGTGCCAGCGCCCGTAGCAGCCAGCTTTTGCTGTGCGTTCGACACCGCAATCTCCGCTTCACGCAGGGCTTGCCTGGCTTGCAGATAGTCCTGCTCGGCCGAGACCTTTTCCTGCCACAGCTGTTTTTCGCGGTCATAGGTGGTGCGGGCCAGTGCCAGGCGTTGGCTGGCAGCTTGCAACTCGCTGCGCTGTTCGGAGACGGCGGCGCTGCTGAGCACGGCCAGCAACTGCCCTTTCTTGACCTGCTGGCCCAGGTTGGCAGGGACAGCCTCGGCCACGCCGATCACGCGCGGCACCACGTGGGCGGTACGGTCTTCATTGAAGCGAATCTCGCCGGGCAGCTGCAGCACGGTGCGCAGGGTGGCAGGGCCCGCCTCGGTAGTTTGTATGCCGGCCGCCTGCATGCGCTGTGCGTCCATGGCGATCAGGCCTTCGTCTTCGTCGTGGTCAGCGGCAGCCTTGGGCTTGTCCGGGCCGCTGGCAGGCGTTTTCTCTGCATCGCCATGGTGCTCGCCGTCGCTGTGGTCCTCCGCATCCTGGTGGTCGCCGGGCTTGGCTGCATCATGGTGTTCGGTATCGGCATGGCCTGCGGCCTCGGCGTGGCCATGGGCGTCTGCACTGGTGTTGGCATTGGCACCGGCATTCGTGCGATCCGGTCCGCTGCGCAGTATCAGCACGGCAGACAGTGCGCCTATGGCCAGGATGACGGCAATGGCCAGCTGCGTGCGGCGGCGGCCCGGAGGCGATGGTTTTTTTTCGAGCATGGTGATGGGGGGCGAGGGGTTACGGGTGGGGGGCGTTGCCCAGCAGGCGATCGATATCGGCGGCGGCGCGGTGGGTGGCCAGCAGTTGGTCCAGGTATTGGGTACGGACGTCGAACCAGGAGCGCTGGGCATCCAGCACATCGAGGTAGCCGAACTTGCCCAGCGCAAAGCCTTTGCTGGCAGCCTCATAAGCGGCTTGGGCCGTGGGCAGCACCTGGGTGGAGAGCAGGGCGGCTTGCTGGCGGCTGGCCTCCAGGGCCTGGCGTGCGGCATACAACTGGGCCTGCAGTTCCAGGCGGGTGGCTTGCAGCTGCTCCTCGGCCTGGTCTGCCAGGCGCAGGGCCTGGAGCTGGTTGCCGCGGTTGCTGTCCAGCAGTGGCAGCGGAATCGAGACACCAAACACCAGCTGGTTGCGTGCGGTGTCCTGGGCCCGCTTCACGCCCAGGCTGACGGTGGGATCGGGCAGGCGCTTGGCGCGTTCCAGGTCGGCAGTGGCGCGGCTTTGCTCCACGGTGGCGCGCGCCTGCTGCAAAGCCGGGGACTGCTCCAGCTGTTGTTCCAAAGTCTGGGAATCCGGCACGGCAGGCAGGGCATCCAGCGCACCCTGTGCCTCGCCAAATGCGAGCGGGGTCTCGCCCATCAGACTTTGCAGCTGCTTGCGAGCGACGCGCTGGTTGGCCTGTGCCTGGGACTGTTCCAGCTGGGCGCCGGCCTCTGCCACGCGGGCGCGGTTTTCTTCCAGTGGTGCTGCCTTGCCGGCCACCACGCGTTTGGCGGCGGCCTCACGGGCGTTGCGGGCAATGTCCAGTGTCTGCGCGGCCAATGCACTGCGCTGCTGGGCAGTCAGCAGCCCCAGAAAGGCCATGCGCACATCGGCCAGCAGATTGGCTCTGGCTGCATCCAGTTCGGACTGCGACAGGTCGCGCCCTTTTTCGGCAGCACGCATGCGGGCCGCACGCTTTCCGCCCACTTCCAGGGTCTGGTTCCACTGCACGGTGCTGCTGCGTGTGCTGCTACGGGTGTCTTCCTGGGAGTAGGCCAGCTCGGGGTTGGGCCGGGCACGGCTTTGCACCATGGCTCCTTCGCTGGCCTCCAGGCCGCGTTGCGCGGCGCGCAGGCGTGGGTGCTGGTTCAGGGCCTGGGTGAGAGCCATGTCCAAGGTCAGGGGGGGGGCGGTTGTTGGGGGCGGGATTTCCTGGGCCATGCCCACCATGCTTGCCAGGGCCATGCAGGTGAACAGCAGTGTGTGGCGCAGCACAGCGATAGGGCGGTGACAGCGGTAGGGCGGTGAAAAAGTCATGGATAAAGCTCCTGCCCGGGGCGTATCCATCGTCTGCCGGGCTGCCCGGGTGAAGATGCGAGAGAAGGTGGGCCTTGCCACTCTAGAAACATGCAACCCTCGCCATCCTGACCGCCAGATGACAAATATGTCATTTCCAAATCGCTGCGACCTATCTCAAAATCACCGCTATGAAACTGTTGGTTGTGGAAGACGAAATCAAGCTGGCCGACTACCTTGCCAAGGGCCTGGCCGAGGAGGGCTTTGTGGTGGATGTGGCCCGCAACGGCATCGATGGCTTGCACCTGGCCTGTGAACTGGACTACGACCTCATCGTGCTCGACGGCATGCTGCCAGGAATTGACGGGCTGGCGGTGCTGGCCGCGTTGCGCCAGACCAAGCAGACACCGGTGTTGATGCTCACGGCACGTGGCCAGGTGGAGGACCGGGTCAAAGGCCTGCAAGGCGGTGCCGACGATTACCTGGTCAAACCCTTTGCGTTCTCGGAACTGGTGGCGCGCCTGCATGTGCTGCTGCGGCGCAGTGGTCAAGGCGCAGCACAGGCTGCTCCCGAAGCGACCACCTTGCGCCTGGCCGATCTGGAGCTGGACCTGATACGCCGCCGCGCCATACGTGCCGGCCAGCGGCTGGACCTGACGGCCAAGGAGTTCAATCTGCTGAGCCTGCTGCTGCGTCGCCAGGGCGAGGTGCTGTCGCGCACCGAGCTGGCATCGCAGGTCTGGGACATGAACTTCGATAGCGAAACCAATGTGGTGGAGGTAGCCGTACGGCGCTTGCGCCTCAAGCTGGACCAGCCTTTTGCCCAACCCCTGCTGCACACCATACGTGGTATGGGCTATGTGCTGGAGTCGCGCGCGCCATGACGCTGGTGTCTGCGGCCACGGCCCCGGTACCCCATCTGGCGCGGCGCCTGGCGCGTGCGCTGGCCTTGCAGACCATTGTGGGCCTGGGCCTGGTGTGCGTGGTGGTGTATCTGGCCATCGCCTGGACCTTGACGGACCGCCAGCGTGAGGCTCTGGACCACAAGCAGACGGCGATTGAGCATTTGCTGAGTGAGAGCCGTGGCGTTCATTCGCCCGAGGCATTGCGGCATATGCTCAATGATTTTCTGACCGGGCATGACGAGCTGTCGCTGCGCATTGTGTCGGCATCGGGGCGCAACATTTATGCGCTTACGCGCCAGCCGGAAGACGCGGTACGCAGCACGGTGCGCAGGTTTGCGGTCGACGTGCCGGTGGCCGATGGCGGTGTGCAAACCATGCAGGCCGTGCTGTGGCTGGACCAACGCCCCGATGACCGTTTGCTAGGGCATCTGGCATGGACATTGGCTCTGGCTGCGGTGGCCGGTGCCTTGCTGGTCTCGCTGGCCAGCACCTGGCTGGTGAGGCTGGGTTTGCGGCCCTTGCATTCGCTGGTGGAGCAAACACGCAGTCTGTCGGCGCAAGAGCTGCACCGCCGCCTGGACGATAGTCACCAGCCCCAGGAGCTGCGTCCCTTGATCGCGCAGTTCAACGCCTTGCTGGACAGGCTGGCCGTGGCCTACCAGCAAATGGAGGCCTTCAATGCCGATGTGGCCCATGAGCTGAATACACCGCTGACCACCTTGATCAGCAGCTGCGAGCTGGCCTTGCGCAAGCCGCGTGGCGAGGCCGAGTTGCAGGAGATTCTGGCCTCCAATCTGGAAGACCTGCAGCGCATGGCCGGCATCGTGGCCGATATGCTGTTTCTCTCGCATGCCGACCGCGGGGCAGAGGCCAGGCGCAGTCATGTGCCCAGTCTGGCGGCCCTGGCCGAGGAGGTGGCCGAATTCCATGAGGCCTCCTTGCAGGAGGCACAGCTGCAAGTGCGCATAGAGGGTGATGCGAAGGCCGCCGTAGACGAGCGCTTGCTGCGCCGTGCGCTGTCGAATCTGTTGGGCAATGCCACGCGCTATGGCAGGCCTGGCTCTACCGTGGTCATCGAGATCGGGGTGGAGCCTGCCACGCCTGCTGCGGGCAATGGGCTGTGGGCGCATCAGCATTTGCGGCTGGCAGTGCGCAATGCAGGGGTGGAGATAGACCCCCAGCAGTTGCCGCGCATTTTTGACCGCTTCTACCGTGCCGAAGTCGCGCGCACCCATGCAGACCGCAACCATGGCCTGGGCCTGGCCATCGTCGCCGCGATTGCCCGCATGCATGACGGTGAGGCCTTTGCCGAATCGGCCCATGGTGAAACCCGTATCGGTCTGGTGCTGCCTGTGCACTGACGCGGCCATGCCGCATTCCAGGGCGGCGCTCATGACTTCCATGAACCTGGGGTAACTACTGATTCGCCGTTTGTCGCCCCGGCTTCTAGAATTTGACACGCGATCCACCGCGACCAGATACCAGGAACCCTCTGCCAGTGCTGCCAGAGGCGCGTTCCGAGCAATGAAGCTCAAGTCAGTTTGCTGACTTGGGCTTTTTTGTTTTTGTCTCTCCGAAAGCCTTGCTCTGCACCACCTCTTACCAGGTGGGGCTGGCGTGCGCCTGCGCGAGTCGGGTGTCTGTTTGTGGACGTCGTCAGTCGCCGCTTTTTGTGCGGCGGATCTCAACGCAGTTTTCTCAAGCAGGAGGCGGATTCCATGGATACCAATATTTCCCGACGCAAAGTGGTGGGTGCAATGGGTGGAACGGTTCTGGCAGGGGCTGGCATGGGGCTTTCAGGCCAGGTCTTCGCGCAGGAGACGGTCAAACTGGGTTTGCTGCATTCGCTGTCGGGAACGATTGCGTTGTCCGAAGCCTCGCTGGTGGACGCCGAAAAAATGGCCACCGAGGAGATCAATGCAGCCGGTGGCGTGCTGGGGCGCAAGATCGAAGTGGTGCTGGAAGACGGAGCCAGCGAGAACACCGTATTTGCTGAAAAAACCCGCAAGCTGCTGGAGCGCGACAAGGTGGCGGCCATCATCGGTTGCTACACCTCGGCCTCGCGCAAGGCCGTGTTGCCGGCGCTCACGGCAGGCAAGGGCCTGCTGTACTACCCCACCTATTACGAGGGCCAGGAGCAGGACAAGCGGGTGATCTACACCTCGCAAGAAGCCACGCAGTCGGTGGTGGCCGCCATGGACTGGATGGTCAAGCACAAGGGCAAGTCCATCTTTCTGGTGGGTTCGGACTACATCTACCCGCGCACCTGCAACAAGATCGCCAAGCAGGCACTGGCCAAGTTTGGAGGGAAAGTGGTGGGCGAGGAATATGCGCCCCTGGGCCACTCCGAGTTCTCTTCCATCATCAACAAGATCAAGGCCGCCAAGCCCGACTGCATCTACAGCACCGTGGTGGGGGGCTCGAACGTGGCCTTTTACAAGCAGCTGCGCGCAGCCGGGCTGGATGGTAGCAAGCAGGTGCTGCTGTCCACCGTGGTGTCGGAAAACGAAATCGACGGCATAGGCCGCGACAACGCCGTGGGCTATTACGCCTGCATGGGCTATTTCCAGAACCTCAAGACCGTGGCCAATGAGCGCTTTGTCAAAGCCTTCAAGGCCAAATACGGTGCGCAGCGCGTGATTGGCGACCCCATGGAGGTGGCCTACAACAGCGTCTACCTGTGGAAGCTGGGGGTGGAAAAGGCCAAGAGCTTTGACCCGGAGAAGGTGATTGCCGCCTCGGCCGGTCTGGAAATCGAAGCCCCCGAAGGCAAGGTGCGCGTGCACGAGAGCAACCACCATGTCTACAAGAAAGTGCGTGTGGGACGGGCGCTGCCGGACGGGCAGTTCGAGGTGGTGTGGGAGTCCCCGGAGCTGATGCCGCCCAACCCATTCCCCAAGTTCTGAAGCGGGTCTGCGCCGGCCCGTCCACGCGCTGCAGACGGGCCGGTGCGGCGCTTCGCGTGGCTGCGCGGACCTTGAACGGAACACCGACATGACCTTGGATATCGCCCTGATGCAGGCTTTCAACGGCATCAGCTGGTTCACCATCTTGCTGCTGATGTCGCTGGGGCTGGCCATTGTGTTCGGCCTCATGGGGGTCATCAACATGGCGCATGGCGAGCTGATGGCCATGGGGGCTTATGCCACCTATGTGACCGCCGAAATCTGCGAGCGCTGGCTGCCCCAGGGCTGGGTGGCGGTGTACCTGTTCATTGCCATACCGGTGGCCTTTGCCGTCACCTTTGCGGCGGGCTACGCCATAGAGCGCGGCCTGGTGCGCTTTCTCTACCAGCGCCCGCTGGATACCTTGCTGGCCACCTGGGGTTTGAGCCTGATCCTGCAGCAGACCTATCGCAGCATTTTTGGCGCCCAGGAGGTGAGCGTGCCGCTGCCCGACTGGCTGGCCGGCGCGTGGGAGCCCACCACCATGCTGCAGTTTCCGCTGAACCGGCTGTTCATCATGGCTCTGACGGCGGTGGTGGGGGTGGCGGTGTACGCCTTGCTCTACCGCACGCGCTGGGGGCTGGAAGTGCGTGCTGTGATGCAGAACCGGCCCATGGCCTCGGCCGTGGGCGTGAACACCGGCCGTGTGGACGCCCTGACCTTTGCCTTGGGCTCCGGCCTGGCAGGCATTGCCGGAAGCGTGTTCACCATGGTGGGCTCCACCAACCCCGGCACCGGCCAGCTTTACATCGTGGATGCCTTCATCGTGGTGGTGTTTGGCGGTGTGCAAAGCCTGCTGGGCACGGCGCTTTCAGGCTTCACCCTGGCCGAGTCGCAGACCGTGCTGGAGTATGTGATGAGTGGCTCCATGGCGCGGGTCAGCATCTTGCTGCTGGTGATTGCGGTGCTGTACTTTCGTCCACAGGGGCTGTTTGCCCTGCGCTCCAGGAGCTGATGCCATGCAGGAAAGCAAGCTCAAGCTGGAACTCGTCTGCAGCGCGCTGCTGCTGGCGCTGCTGCTCGGTGTCGCGCCCTGGGCGCTGGACGCTTTCCGCCTGAATCTGATGGGCAAATACCTGGCCTTTGCCTTTGTGGCGATTGGCGTGGTGATCACCTGGGGCTATGGCGGCATCCTGAGCCTGGGCCAAGGCATTTTCTTTGGACTGGGCGGCTATATGTTGGCCATGTTCCTGAAGCTGGAGGCTTCGGCACCGGAGCTGCCCGACTTCATGGTGTGGAGCAGCGTGGAGCAGCTGCCCCTGTGGTGGCAGCCTTTCCAGAGCCTGGGCTGGACCTTGCTGGGCATTGCCGTGCTGCCCGTTGCACTGGCCTATCTGTTTTCCTATGCGGTGTTCAAAAAACGGGTGGGCGGGGTGTACTTTGCCATCGTCACACTGGCGCTGGCGCTCACGCTGACGGTGCTCATCGTCGGCCAGCAAGGGGACACCGGCGGCGCCAATGGCATCACCGATTTCCGCACGCTGCTGGGCAGGCCCATCGTCGGAGAGGGGCCGCAGCGCACGCTGTACTTTGTGGAGGTGCTGGTGCTGGCCGTGGTGATGGGCCTGGCTCTGTTCGTGGTGCGCAGCCGGCTGGGCAAGGTTTTGGTGGCCATACGCGACCAGGAAGGACGGGTGCGCTTCAGTGGCTACAACACGGCCCATATCAAGGCGGCGGTGTTTGCCCTGGCGGCCTTCTTCTGTGCGCTGGGCGGCGCGTTCTACACGCTGCAGGTGGGGCTGATTGCACCCTCCGCGCTGGGCGTGGTGGCCTCGGTGGAAATGGTCATCTTTGCCGCCGTGGGGGGGCGCTTGTCCGTGGTCGGAGCGGTGCTGGGGGCGGTGCTGGTGGGCTTTTTGCGCTCCTACCTGTCCGAGACCTTTCCGGAGATCTGGCTGTACTTTTTGGGGGCCTTGTTTCTGGTGGTGGTGCTGGTGTTGCCAAACGGCTTGTTTGGCTTGCTGGATCAGTACTTTCTGCTGCGAAAAAGGAAGCGCCCCATGCTGCTGCCTGTGCACAAGGACATGTCTGTATGAATGCCGATCAGATGGAGCTGGCCTTGCCGGAGGTGCAGACCGAACCCGAGCCCGCACCGGCCAGCCGCGCGCTGCGCCATGAAGTGGCTGCGCACAGGCTGCTGGAGGTGCGGGATCTCAGCGTGTCCTTTGACGGTTTCAAGGCCGTCGACGGGCTGAGCTTTTCGGTGGATGCGTGCGAGTTGCGCGTGGTGATTGGCCCCAATGGTGCGGGAAAGACCACCTTGCTGGACATGATTTGCGGCAAAACTCGCCCCACGGCGGGACAGATTGTTTTTGATGGCCAGGATGTCACGCGCCTGAGCGAGGACCGCATCGTCAAGCTGGGCATAGGTTGCAAATTCCAGACCCCCTCGGTGTACGAAGACCTGACAGTGTTGGAGAACCTGGAGATCTCGCTGCCGCAAGGCCAGGGCGTTTTCAGCTCCTTGTTTTTCCGGCGCGACGCCCAGGTCAGGCAAGCCCTGGCGTGGGCTGCCGAGCAGGTGTTTTTGCAGGACCTTTTGGGGCACAAGGCCGGCCAACTCAGCCATGGGCAAAAGCAGTGGCTGGAGATAGCCATGCTGCTGACACAAAACCCCAAATTGCTGCTGCTGGATGAACCCGTGGCCGGCATGAGTCCGCATGAGCGCGAACAAACGGCCGAGCTGCTGCAGCGCATCTCCCGTGGCAAGGCGGTGATCGTCATTGAGCACGACATGGACTTTGTCAAACGCATTGCGCACAAGGTCACGGTGCTGCACCAGGGGCGTGTGCTGAGCGAGGGCACGGCAGCCCAGGTGCAGGTGGACCCGAGGGTGGTGGATGTTTACCTCGGCCATTAAAAATGCAGCCACCCCCTGAGCCGCTTCGCGTCTTCCCCCTCTCTCGCTTCGCGGGAGGGGGACGGCACCGGCGCTGCGGGGCGGCCCTTGCGCGGTGCCCTGGCATGGGCTACGCCAGGGCCTAGGGGGCAGGAGTGGGCCTGATGGAGGTGGCCGTGGGTGGTGTCTCTTTCACACCGCCTTTCCAGAGTGAATAAACCAAGCTTGCAGACCAAAAGGAAATGCACAGATGCTCGAGGTAAAGCAATTGCAGGTGGGGTATGGCGCATCTGAGGTGGTGCACCGGGTGTCGCTGCAGGTGGGGGCGGGCGAGGCGGTGGCGCTGATGGGGCGCAATGGCATGGGCAAGACCACGCTGCTCAAGGCGATTGTGGGGATGTTGCCGGCCAAGCATGGTGAGGTGCTGCTGGCGGGGCGGTCGCTGACGGGGCTGCCCAGCCATCAGCGTGTGCGCAGCGGCATGGCTTTTGTGCCCCAGGGGCGGATGATTTTTCCGCAGCTCACGGTGGAAGAAAACCTGCTGGTGGCCATGGATCGCAATGCACCACGCACCAGGCTGGTGCCGGACTATGTGCATGCGGCCTTTCCGGTGCTGGCCGAGATGCGCCATCGCAAGGGCGGCAATCTCTCCGGCGGCCAGCAGCAAATGCTGGCGATTGCGCGGGCCCTGGTGACCAACCCCAGGCTGTTGATCCTGGACGAGCCTACCGAGGGCATTCAGCCCTCCATCATCAAAGACATGGCACGCATCTTGAATGCACTGCGACGAGAGCGTGGTTTCGCGCTCCTGGTTTCTGAGCAGGTGCTGAGTTTTGCGTTGGATCTGGCCGATCGCTTTGTGGTGATCGACCGTGGGCGGCTGGTGCATGAGGAAAGCCGCGCAACGCTGGACCCAGCCAAGGTCAGCGCTTTTCTGACCGTGTGACGGTCAATCAACCCCAGTGGAGACAACGATGCGACATGGAGACATTTCAAGCAGTGCGGACGCGGTGGGCGTGGCCGTGGTGAACTACAAGATGCCGCGCTTGCACACCAAGGCCGAGGTGCTGGATAACGCACGCAAGATCGCCGAGATGGTGGTGGGCATGAAGCAGGGCCTGCCCGGCATGGACCTGGTGATCTTTCCCGAGTACTCCACGCATGGGATCATGTACGACCCCAAGGAGATGTACGAGACGGCGGCCACCGTTCCCGGTGAGGAGACCGCCATCTTTGCTGAGGCCTGCCGCAAGGCCAAGGTCTGGGGCGTGTTCTCGCTGACCGGCGAGCGCCATGAGGAGCACCCCAACAAGGCGCCTTACAACACCTTGATCCTCATGAACGACCAGGGCGAGATCGTGCAGAAGTACCGCAAGATCATGCCCTGGGTGCCTATCGAGGGCTGGTACCCCGGCGACTGCACCTATGTCAGCGAAGGCCCCAAGGGGCTGAAGATCAGCCTCATCATCTGCGACGACGGCAACTACCCCGAAATCTGGCGCGACTGCGCCATGCAGGGCGCCGAGCTCATCGTGCGCTGCCAGGGCTATATGTACCCTGCCAAGGACCAGCAGGTCATGGTCTCCAAGGCCATGGCGTGGATGAACAATGTCTACGTGGCCGTGGCCAATGCGGCGGGTTTCGATGGCGTGTATTCCTACTTCGGCCACTCGGCCATCATCGGTTTTGATGGTCGCACTCTGGGTGAATGCGGGGAAGAGGACATGGGCATTCAATACGCCGAACTCTCCAAGCACCTGATACGCGACGCACGCAAAAACGGCCAGTCGCAAAACCACCTCTTCAAGCTGCTGCACCGGGGCTATACCGGCAAGATCAATTCCGGCGAAGCGGCCCAGGGCGTGGCCGCCTGCCCCTATGGCTTTTACGCCAAGTGGATCAGCGACCCCGAAGGTGCACGCGCCCAGGTGGAGTCCTTCACCCGCAGCACCGTGGGCACGCCGGAATGCCCCATCCCCGGTATCCCGCACGAGGCGCCCAAGCACCGCTAAGCCTTGTGTCCGCCGGCCCGCGCGCTGCTGTGCGCGGGCTTTTCTCTCCCCACCGCGAAAAGAGGTATGCCATGAGCCAGTCCCCGGCCGACGACAAGATCCTCGGCGAAGAGTACGAGCATGCGCCGGTTCCGCTCTCGCAGCGGCGCAGCACTTTTTCGGTGTCCATGGTCTGGTTGGGCTTTCCCATGATCATCACCGGGGCCATGACGGGCTCGATTCTGGTGGCGGCCATGGGCTTCAAGGCCGCGCTGCTGGCCATGGTCATAGGCAATCTGCTGATGCTCGCCTATGTCGGCACGCTGGGGGTGCTGGGGACTGCGCGGGGCCACAATTTTGCACTGCTGGCCAGCGCCACCTTTGGCCGCAAAGGCTATGTGCTGGCCTCCGGGTTGCTGTCCACCTTGCTGCTGGGCTGGTATGCGGTGCAGACCGGCATCACCGGCAATCTGATGCACACCGCATTCCAATTCGACTATTTGCTGATGACGGTGGCGGCCGGTCTGCTCTACCTGGGCATTACCTTTGTCGGCATTCGCGGCCTGCACTGGATAGGCGTGGTCTCGGTACCGCTGTTTGTGGTGCTGGGGGCCTGGGTGGCATGGCATTCGGCCACTGCGGCTGGCTGGGGCCGGGTGCTGGCCTATGGCGGCACACAGCCGGCATTGCCCATGTCTTTGGGCGTGGGCCTGACCATGGTGCTGGCCTTGTTCATTGATGCCGGCACGGTGACGGCCGACTTCAACCGCTGGGCCGCCAACCGCCGCAGCTCGCTGATTGCTACGGCCTGTGCGTTTCCGCTGGCCAATTTGGTGGCCATGCTGGTGGGCGGTGTGATGACGGCGGCGCTGGCCCTGCCGCAGCCCCAGCCCTTTGGCCTGGACAATATGTTTGGCTATCTGCTGGCGCAGAACATCCCCTGGCTGTCGGCGCTGGCCTTTGTCTTTTTGCTGTGCAATCTGGGCTCGGTCTGCGCGCACTGCCTCTACAACGCGGCCGTGGGTTGGTCACGCATAGGCAACGGCCGCATGCGCGTCTTCGCGCTGGTGCTGGCGGCCATCGGCATTGTGGTGGCCGCGGCCAATGTCTGGGCGCTGTTCATTCCATGGCTGTCGCTGCTGGGCATTCTGGTGCCACCCATAGGCGCCATCTTGATTGCGGACCTGTGCTTTGTGCGCCCGGGGGCGCAGATCGCGGCGGATTGGCGGCCACGCGCCTTTATCGCCTGGGCGGTGGGCTCGCTGGTGGCCTATGCCACCGAAACCATGGCGCCCGATCTGTCCACTGCCGTGGCGGCCTTTGTGGCTGCCGGAGCCTGCTACTTCGCCCTGCATCAGGGGACTGCGCCCAAGGCCAATGCGGCCATCCCTTCCATAGACCGTTAACCACTGTCTTTCTCACCATGGACTATTCCATCTTCGACCTCGGCGATGTGGTCTTGCAGCGCGGCGCCACGCTGCGCAATGCCAAGCTGGCCTACCAGACCTATGGCAAGCTCAATGCCGCCAAAGACAATGTCATCGTCTACCCCACCTGGTATTCGGGTCAGCATTACGACAACGAATGGCTGATCGGTGAAGACATGGCGCTGGACCCCAGCAAGTACTTCATCATCGTGCCCAATATGCTGGGCAACGGGCTGTCGTCTTCGCCCAGCAACACACCCGCGCCTTATGACAGGGCCCGTTTCCCGCAGGTGACGCTGTATGACAACGTGCGCCTGCAGCACCGGCTGGTGACCGAGCAATGGGGCATTGAGCGCATCAAGCTGGTGGTGGGCTGGTCCATGGGGGCGCAGCAGACCAATCAGTGGGGCTGCCTCTATCCGGAGATGGTGGAGCGCATTGCGCCGTTTTGCGGCTCGGCCAGGACGGCGCCGCACAACACCGTTTTTCTGGAGGGGGTGAAGGCAGCGCTGACGGCCGACGCAGCCTGGCAGGGCGGCTGGTATGTGCTGCCGCCCACCACAGGCCTGCGGGCCGTGGGGCGTGTCTATGCCGGCTGGGGGCTGTCGCAGCCGTTTTACATGCAGCAGCTGTGGCGCAGCCTGGGCTACAGCTCGCTGGAGGATTTTCTGGTGGCCTATTGGGAAGGTTTTTTCTTGCCCAAGGACGCCAACAACCTGCTGGCCATGCTGTGGTCCTGGCAGCATGGAGACATCAGCGACAACCCGGTGTTTGAGGGCGACTTCAAAAAAGCGCTGGGGGCCATCAAGGCGCGCGCCGTGGTCATGCCGGGCGAGATGGACTTGTACTTCCCCGCTGCCGACAACGCCTGGGAAGTGGCGCACATGCCCAATGCCGTGTGCAAGCCCATTCCGGGTGTCTGGGGGCATTTTGCGGGAGGCGGCGCCAATGCGGAGGACACGCAGTTCATCGACGACCAACTCAAGGAGTTGCTGGCCCATGAATGACGCTTTTTCCGGCACCTCGGTGCTGGACCCTTTGGCTGCCTACCGTATCACCGGCCAGCCCTACTACCACGAGGTGCAGGGCGAGCTTGCCCAGTTCGAGGCAGCCTATGCGCTGCGCCTGCCCTTGATGCTCAAAGGGCCCACGGGCTGTGGCAAGACCCGGCTGGTGGAGCATATGGCCTGGAAGCTGGGGCGCCCCCTGGTCACCGTGGCCTGCAACGAAGACATGACGGCGGCCGACCTGGTGGGCCGCTATCTGCTGGATGCCGATGGCACCCACTGGCATGACGGGCCCTTGACGCTGGCCGTGCGCCATGGGGCGATCTGCTACTTGGACGAGGTGGTGGAGGCGCGCCAGGACACCACGGTGGTCATCCACCCGCTGACCGATGCACGCCGCCAGTTGCCGCTGGATAAAAAAGGCGAGCTGGTGCTGGCCCACCCGGACTTTCAGCTGGTGGTCTCGTACAACCCCGGCTACCAAAGCCACAGCAAGGATTTGAAGCAGTCCACCCGCCAGCGCTTTCTGGCCATGGACTTCAGCTATCCCCCACCGGAGCAAGAGGCGCAGATCGTGGCCCACGAGGCAGGGGTTGCGCCGGTGCTGGCCGACAAGCTGGTGGTCATCGCCCAGCAGTCACGCACTCTGGTGGAGCGCGGGCTGGAAGAGGGCATGTCCACCCGCATGCTGATCCATGCCGGGCGTTTGATGCGCCATGGCATGGCACCCGAGCAGGCCTGCGACCTGGCCATGGTGCGGCCGCTCAATGACGAGCCCGATCTGCTGTGGGCACTGAAAAGCCTGGTCGATGCGCATTTCTGAACCCCATGCACCGGCTGGCGTAGAAGGGCTGCGGGAGTGGGCACGTGTGAGCCGCTATTGGCGCAGCGGTGACCAGGCCTTGTTGCTGATGGTCATGGAGCCGCAACTGGCCATGCTGCAGCGGCGCCTGCCGGCCAAGGATTGGCCGGTGCTGCTGGAGTTGCTGGAAGGCCTGCACGCCAGCCACCCCGCCGCCGCCCTGGCTGTTGCAGGGCAGCTGAGCACCTTGCTGCTGCAGCTGGATGTGCAAGGGCTGCGGCGCTGGATGCTGACGGGCCTGCGCTGCCATGAAGCCGGGCCGGCCGAGGCGTTGTGCCGCTATTTTTTGCTGCAAAGCCCGGCGGCCATAGAGGCCATGCATGCCGAGGCCGGTGTCATGCCCTTGGCGCAGGCCTTGCCCGCGCTGGCCTGGCTGCTGCATCTGTTGGCGGGCAAGCCCATAGCCGTGCAGCCGCGCGCGCAGCCCGTGCTGCATGCGGCGAAGGCAAGACCGGTGTTGGATGCCGTGCACGGCCTTTTTCTGCCCGACAGCTACACCGCACTGGATGGCGCCGATCACTGGGCCTTGCTGCGCGCGGCCGTGGCCCATGCGGCCGCGCACTGGCGCTACTCGCCACGCAAGCAATCCGGCCGGGGCTTGAAGCCCATGGGCCATGCCGTGGTCGGCGCGCTGGAGGATGCGCGTGTGGAGTGGCTTTTGGCCCAGGAATTTCCCGGCGTGCAGCGCTGGTTTGCGCAGGCCTTTGCACCCGTGGCGCCATCGCAGCAGCGTGGCGATTTTGAAGGTCTGTTGGCGCGGCTGCATTGGGCGCTGGCGGACGTGGCTTATGTAGATGGACATGGCTGGATCACCAAGGCGCGTTCCCTGTTTGACGCCATCCGCCTGCAGGGCGATCTGGGCCGGCCAGGGCCGCTGCGCGAGGCAGCATCCATTCTGGCCAACGACCTGGGACAGATGCGCTTGCGCATGAACCTGCAAGGCTTTCAGCTGCCTGCGGCCTACCGCGATGACAACAGTTTTCTGTGGGATATGGGGGAGAATGCCAGCGATCCGCCTCCCGAATTGCTATCGCAAAGAGAGCTGCAGCAGCAAGCACAGCAAGCGCCGTCGCCGAATTTTGATCAAAAGTCCGAAGCCGCGCAGCCACTGGAAGCACCGCCACCCTTCTTCTACCCGGAATGGGATTACCGGCTGGAGCGGCTACGCCCGGACTGGTGCACGGTTTACGAGCGCCAGCCACCCCTGCTACCCCGGCCGCAGCCGCAGGGCCAGGCAGCCCGGCTGCAGCACTGGCGTATGAACAGCCATATGGACAAACATATCCGCCTGCGCAGACAGCCGCAGGGCGATGAGCTGGACCTGGATGCCGCCATTGCCTGGAGCGTGGACCGGCGTGCCGGGCGCGATGCTTCGGCGCATGTGTTCCGCAGCGCGGGCCGGGCCGCGCCACAGCTGCACCTGCTGGTGCTGGTGGACTTGTCACAGTCCTGCAACGACCTGCTCGAGGGCCAGGCCGGGCTGAGCTTGCTGGGCCTGGAAAAAAAAGCGCTGGCCCTGCTGGCGCAGCGTGTGGACCGGCACAGCGTGCGCCTGGCCATCCACGGCTTTCACTCCGACACCCGCCATGCCGTGTCGTATTTCCGTTTGCTGGAGTTCGCCCAGTCCTGGGCGGAAACCGGAGAGGAGCGCATCCAGTCCTTGCAGGCTGCTTATTCCACACGGCTGGGGGCGGCCCTGCGCCATGCCTGCCACATTGTGGGGGCAGAGCCGGCAGCCCGGCGCGCGGTGGTGGTGCTCAGCGATGGTATGCCCGCCGATATCGATGTCTTTGATCCGCAGTACCTGGTGGCCGATGCCCGTGCCGCTGTGCGCGCAGCCCGGCGCACGGGTGTGCAGGTCAGCGCATTGGGGATTGGCGCGGTGGATGCGGCACAGATGCGCCAGATCTATGGTCAGGCAGGCTATGGGGTGGCCCGCAATCCGCTGGAGCTGCCCCAGCGCCTGAGTGGCCTCATGGCGCGCATGGCGCGCTGAGCGCGTGGCAAAGCCCCGGACAGAAAGGAGCAAGCCTTGGCCAACAAGGACCCTTTGAGAATCGGTCTGTTGTTTTCGCAGACCGGGGTGACCTCGCGCATAGGCCAGTCACAGCTGCAGGGCAGCTTGCTGGGCATTGAAGAGGTCAACGAGGCCGGCGGTGTGGACGGGCGCGAGGTGCAGCCCGTGGTCTACGACACACAGTCCGATCCGCGCCGCTACGCTGCGCTGGCCGAAAAACTGATTGTCGAAGACCGGGTGAACACCATCTTCGGCTGCTATATGTCCAGCAGCCGCAAGGCCGTGATCCCCATCATCGAGCGCTGGAACAAGCTGCTGTTCTATCCCACCTTGTACGAGGGCTTCGAGTTCTCCAACAACCTGGTCTATACCGGCGCCGCACCCAACCAGAACAGCGTGCAACTGGCCGAGTACATGACGGCCAATTTTGGTGCGCGGGCCTATCTGATCGGCTCGGACTATATCTACCCCTGGGAGTCCAACCGCATCATGAAGGAGTTGATCCAGCAGCGCCCTCACAGCGAGCTGCTGGGCGAGCGCTATGTGAAGCTGGACGCCAGTGAGGCCGACTTTCAGCCGATTCTCGAAGACATCAAGGCCAAGCAACCGGACTTTATTTTCTCCACCGTGGTGGGGGACTCCACTGCCAGCCTCTACCAGGCCTATGCCAATGCCGGCTTCGATCCGCAGCGCATGCCCATTGCCAGCCTGACCACGTCCGAGGCCGAGATTTCCCAGATGCAGCAGGGCGCTGCGGCCGGGCACTTCACGGCCGCGCCGTATTTCCAGTCCATACGTTCGGATGTGAATCAGCGCTGTCTGGAGCGCTTTCGGCGCCGCTTTGGCCACGGGGTCATGCCCAATCTCTGCTGGGAAGCCGCGTATTTTCAAATCCATTTGTTTGCCAACGCGTTTCGCCAGGCCGGCAGTGACGAGATCAATCTGCTGCTGCCGCACTTGCTGGGCAGCGAATTCCATGCGCCCCAGGGCAAGGTGCGCATCGATGCCAGCAACCACCACACCTGCTTGTTCCCGCGTGTGGGGCGTGTGGATGCCCAGGGGCAGTTCGCCATCATGCGCGAGGCCACCAGGCCGGTGCACCCAGACCCCTATTTGGTAACACATTCACTGGGAGACTGGACCGTAAAATTGCCCAATCAAATCAAAGCCCCCGCAGAAGGTGGTTGATGTGGAAAGTGGACACAAATCCAGGCCCTCGGATGCCAACTTGCTGGGGGATTTACGCAGCCTGCGCGTGGCGGTGCTTCACCCCGACGACACAGACGGTCTGCACCTGATTCAGCAGCTGCAGCGCATAGGTTGTCAGGCCCAGGCTTTCTGGCCTCCTCCTCCGGTGCTGTTCAATGGCGCGGATGTGGTGTTCATCGCGGTGCGGCCAGACATCATCCACAGCGATATGAGCTGGCGCACACCCGATATCCGGGCTGCAGTCATCGCCATCGTCAATTACGAAAATCCCACCATTGTCCAGAACGTGCTGGCCCTGGGTGCCCATGCGGTGATGCCGTCGCCGGTGCGCTCGTTTGGTGTGCTGTCCACGCTGGTGGTGGCGCGCGGCGTGCAGCGCGAAATGGGCAACCAGCTCAAGCAGATCCGCAAGCTGGAGTCCAAGCTGCTGGGCCAGCGGCGGCTGGCCGAAGCCAAGGCGGTGTTGATGCAAACGCGCGGCATCTCGGAAGATGCGGCCTACGATCTGATCCGGGCCCAGGCCATGGCCAAACGCATGTCCATGGATGACATTGCCACCGCCCTTATCCATGCCAATGACATCTTGGGAATGGGCAAGGCCTGACATTCAGGCAGCCTCTGTTTTGTCAGGGAATGGATACATACAAGGCCGGCATTGGCATGGCACTGCAGGCGCCAGTTTGAAAAATAGAATGGCCGATCGCCCCAGGCGCTCAGGTCCTACCCGCTTATTTACCTATGCTGCGGCATCTTCACCGAGCTGGCGCACTCCTGCTGTGGCTGGGCATTGCGCTTTTCTCGGGTGGAGCGATGGGGGCGACTTCCGTGACGGTCTACACGGACAGCAGCAACAACACCATCTACACACAGACCGGTAAGGAAACCAGCCCCACCACGCTCCAGACCGCGCCCAGCCACGGCACGGTTTCCATCGTGGGCAGCAGTGTTTTCTATACGCCTGCGGCAGGGTATTCGGGTAGCGACAGCTTTATGTATGTCACCCACACCAAGTCAGGTGGGGTGAATTACGCAACCCAGGTCGTGGTCAATGTCACCGTGACTTTTCCTCCGCCTCCCACCGCCAATGCCGTGAGCGCCACCGTGGCGGCCAATAGCAGCGCCAATGCCATTACGCTGAGTACGTCGGGGATTGTCACCAGCGTGGCAGTGGCAGCCCAGGCAACCTATGGCACGGCCACGGCCAGCGGCACTTCCATCAGCTACACCCCCACGGCGGGATTCTCGGGTACAGACACTTTCAGCTATACGGCCAGCAATGCGGGAGGCACGTCTTCGGCGGCCACGGTCACGGTGACGGTCACGGCCCCCACGTTGACACTGACACCCACCAGCTTGCCCGCTGGCACCCAGGGAACGGCCTACAGCCAGGGCCTGGGTGCCAGTCTGGGTACCGGGCCTTACAGCTATGCCGTCAGTGCTGGCAGTCTGCCGGCTGGGCTGACGCTGAGTACAACGGGCAGCATCAGCGGAACACCCTCGGTCACAGGGTCTTTCAACTTCACGGTGCAAGCCACGGATGTTTACGGGGCCAAAGGTTCTCAAAGCTATACGCTGCAGCTGGCACCGATTCCATTGCCAGTGGCTGGCTCCTCCAGCATGACCGTGGCAGCCAATAGCAACGCCAATCCGGTGCCGTTGAGCCTGAGCGGGGGCACCGCCAGCAGTGTGGCCGTGGCTGTGCAGGCAGCCCATGGCACAGCCACGGCCAGCGGTTCGACCATCAGCTACACCCCCGTGGCTGGCTACTCTGGCAGCGACAGCTTTCAATACACGGCCACCAACGCCAGTGGCAGCTCCAGCGCCGCCGTGGTGAGCATTACCGTCACCCAGCCCACGCTGTCTTTGGCACCCAGCAGCCTGCCATCGGGCATGGTGAACGCCAGCTATAGCCAGACCTTGACGGCCAGTCTGGGCACCGCGCCGTATACCTATGCCATCAGCGCGGGAAGCTTGCCTGACGGCCTGTCCCTGAGCGCCTCGGCCGGGGAGATCACGGGCACCCCTACGGTCAGTGCTTCCTATAGTTTCACGGTACAGGCAACGGACAGCTATGGCGCAAGTGGCACACAGTCTTATGTGCTGGCCATTGCCGTGCAAATACCGGTGGCTTCTGCGGTGACGGCCACGGTGGCCGCCAACAGCAGCGCCAATCCCATCACCCTGAGCACGCAGGGGCCTGTCAGCAGCGTGGCGGTGGCGGTACAGGCCGCCTATGGCACGGCCACGGCCAGTGGAACCACCATCAGCTACACGCCCACAGCGGGTTATTCGGGGGCAGACAGCTTTCAATACACCGCCAGCAATTCCAGCGGAACCTCGAATGCGGCGACGGTCACGGTCACGGTCAACGCACCCACGCTCAGCATCACCCCCGGCAGTCTGCCTGCGGGCACGGTGAACACGGCTTACAGCCAGGGTCTGACGGCCAGCCTGGGGCAGGCGCCCTATAGCTATGCCATCAGTGCCGGCAGCCTGCCTGATGGGCTGGCACTCAATCCGAGTACGGGACAGATCACGGGCACGCCCACGGTCAGTGGCTCTTTCAACTTTACCGTGCAGGCCACGGACAGCCATGGTGCCACGGGCTCGCAAAGCTATACGCTGACAACGGCGGTATCCGTTCCCGTAGCGAATGCGGTGACGGCAACGGTGGCGGCGAACAGCAGCGCCAACGCTATTGCGCTGAACATCACGAAAGCCACGGCCAGCAGTGTGGCTGTGGCGGTACAGGCCACGCACGGCACGGCCACGGCCAGCGGCACATCCATCAGCTACACGCCGGTGGCAGGTTATTCGGGCAGCGACAGCTTTCAGTACACGGCAACCAATACCAGCGGCACTTCCGCACCGGCCACGGTCACGGTCACCGTGACTGCTGCCGCCCTCGGCATTGCACCCAGCAGCCTGCCCTCGGCCATGGTGAATGCGGCCTATAGCCAGACCCTGGTGGCCAGCATGGGTACGGCGCCTTACACCTATGTCATCAGCACGGGGGCCTTGCCGGCTGGCCTGTCTCTGAATGCCACCACCGGGCAGATCACGGGCACGCCCACGGCCAGTGGCTCTTTTAGCTTCACCATCCAGGTCACGGACAGCCATGGCGCCACGGGCAGCCAGACCTATACGCAGACCGTGGCCCAGCAGACACCGCAGGCCAATGCGGTCACGGCCAGCGTAGCGGCCAACAGCAGTGCCAATGGCATTGCATTGAGTATTTCGGGAGGTACGGCCACCAGCGTAGCGGTGACAACACAGGCTGCACATGGCATCGCCGCGGCCAGCGGCACATCCATCAGCTACACGCCTGTGGCGGGCTATTCGGGATCGGACAGCTTTCAATACACGGCCAGCAATGCGGGGGGCACGTCTGCGGCTGCGACAGTGAACATCACCGTCACCGCGCCCACGCTGAACATTGCGCCCAGCAGCCTGCCAGCAGGCATGGTAGGCAAAGCCTACAGCCAGGGCCTGGCGGCCAGTCAGGGGCAGAGCCCCTATACCTACACCACCAGCGTGGGCAGCTGGCCCAATGGCCTATCGCTGGACCCGACCACGGGCCAGATCACGGGCACGCCCACAGTCAGTGGTTCCTTCAATTTGACGGTCCAGATCACGGACAGCAATGGCGTCGTGGGCTCACAGAGCTATACCTTGACGGTGGTTGTGGCCGTTCCCGTGGCGAATGCGGTGGTGGCCACGGTGGCAGCCAACAGCAGTGCCACTGACATCGCGCTGAACATCACGGGCGGTGCGGCCAGCAGTGTGGCAGTGGCGGTGCAAGCCGCACATGGCACGGCCACGGCCAGCGGCCTCTCCATCAGCTACACGCCCGTGGCGGGCTATTCGGGCAGCGACAGCTTTCAGTACACGGCAACCAATGCCAGCGGCACTTCTGCACCGGCCACGGTGACGGTCAATGTCACGCAGTCCACATTGACACTGTCCCCTAGCAGCCTGCCCTCGGGCAGGGTGAACACGGCCTATAGCCAGACCCTGACGGCCAGCCAGGGTACGGCGCCCTACACCTATGCCATTAGTGCGGGGAGCCTGCCTGCCGGCCTGTCTCTCGCCTCGGGGCAGATCACGGGCACCCCTAGCGCAGATGGCTCCTTCAGCTTCACAGTACAAGCCACGGACAGCTATGGCGCCACGGGCTTTGAGTCTTATACGCTGGCCATTGCCGTGCAGATACCTGTGGCCAATGCGGTGTCGGCCACGGTGGCGGCCAATAGCCAGGCCAATGCCATCACGCTGGGTACAACAGGCGTGGTGTCCAGCGTGGCCGTGACGGCGCAGGCAGCACATGGCACGGCCACGGCCAGTGGACGCTCCATCACCTACACGCCGAATGCGGGCTACTCGGGAACGGACAGCTTTAGCTACATTGCCACCAATTCCAGCGGCAGCTCCAATCCCGCTGTCGTTAGCATCACAGTCACGCCACCCACGCTGAGCATCAGCCCCAGCAATTTGTCAGGGGGGACGGTGGGAACAACGTACAGCCAAGGCCTGACGGCCAGCCTGGGCACGGAGTCTTATCACTACACGCTCAGCGCCGGCAGCCTGCCCCCTGGCTTGAGCTTGAGCGACTCGGGCAGCCTGAGCGGAACGCCCGCAGCAGATGGCTCTTTCAGCTTTACCGTGCAGGCCACGGATTTTTATGGCGCAACAGGCAGTCAGGCCTATACGCTGGTGATTGCCGTGACTGCGCCGGTGGCCAATGGGGTAGTCGCGACGGTGGCCGCCAACAGCAGCGGCAATGACATTGCGCTGAACATCACGGGTGGTGCGGCCAGCAGCGTGGCGGTGGCGGCCCAGGCCGCGCAAGGCACGGCCACCGCCAGCGGCACCCACATCAGCTACACGCCTGCTGCGGGGTATTCGGGAGCGGACAGCTTTCAGTACACGGCCACCAATGCCAGTGGAACCTCGGCTGCAGCGACGGTGACGCTCACCATCACGGCGTCCACGCTGGTCATGGCGCCCAGCAGCCTGCATGCGGGCGCGGTGAACACGGCCTATAGCGAGACCCTGACGTCCAGCGGGGGGCAGGGGCCTTATACCTATGCCGTCAGCGCAGGCAGCTTGCCCGCAGGCCTGACCCTGAACGCCGCCACCGGGCAGATCACGGGCACGCCCTCGGCCAGTGGCTCTTTTAGCTTCACCATCCAGGTCACGGACAGCCATGGCGCCACGGGCAGTCAGACCTATACGCAGACCGTGGCCCAGCAGGCACCGCAGGCCAATGCGGTCACGGCCAGCGTAGCGGCCAACAGCAGTGCCACAGCCATTGCACTGAACATCACGGGTGGCACGGCCACCAGCGTGGCCGTGCAAGTGCAGGCTGCGCATGGCTTGGCCACGGCCAGCGGCACCAGCATCAGCTACAGCCCCGTGGCGGGCTATTCGGGAGCGGATAGTTTTCAATACACGGCCAGCAATGCGGGGGGCATGTCTTCGGCAGCGACAGTGAACATTACCGTCACCGCGCCCACGCTGAGCATTGTGCCCAGCAGCCTGCCAGCGGGCACGGTGGGGACGGCCTACAGCCAGGGCCTGACGGCCAGCCTGGGTGGCGACCCCTACCTCTACACCATCAGCGCGGGCAGTCTGCCGGGTGGCCTGAATCTTGACCAGTCCATGGGACAGATCACGGGTACACCCACAGTCAGCGGCGATTTCAGTTTCACGGTACAGGCCCGGGATAGCTACGGCGCCACGGGCTCTCAGGCCTATACCTTGACGGTGACTGTGCCTGCCCCCGTAGCGAATGCGGTGACGGCTACGGTTGCAGCCAACAGCACTGCCAACACCATTGCGCTGAATATCACCAGAGCCACGGCTACCAGCGTGGCAGTGGTGGTACAGGCCACGCAGGGCATGGCCACGGCCAGTGGGAGCACCATCAGCTACAGCCCCGTGGCGGGTTACTCGGGAGTGGATAGCTTTCAATACACGGCCAGCAATGCAGGTGGTGTCTCCTCGGCCGCAACTGCAAGCATCACGGTGACGCGGCCTGTTTTGGCGATAACGCCCAGCAGTCTGTCTGCAGCTACGGCGGGAGCCTCCTACAGCCAGGGATTGAGCGCCAGCCTGGGTACTGCTCCCTACACCTATGTTGTCAGCTCCGGGGCCCTACCGAGTGGTTTGAGCCTGAGTGCCTCCGGCAATATCAGCGGCATACCGACGGCGAGCGGGGTTTTCAGTTTCACGGTCCAGGCCACCGACAGCCATGGTGCCACGGGTGTGCAGTCCTATACCTTGGCCCTGGCCATGCAGGCCCCCACGGTCAATGTGGTCCAGGCCACGGTGGCGGCCAACAGCCAGGCCAATGCCATTGCACTGAATACATCGGGTTCGGTATCCAGCGTGGCCGTAGTGACGCAGGCTGCGCATGGCACAGCCACGGCCAGCGGGATATCCATCAGCTATACGCCTGATGCGGGGTATTCCGGCGCTGACAGTTTCAGCTATAGCGCCACCAATTCCACGGGGACTTCGTCAACCGCCATGGTGTCGATGACCGTGACGCCTCCCACGCTGGTGATGGCTCCCGCCAGCTTGCCTTCCGGCACCCTGAATACGGCCTATAGCCAGGATGTGACGGCCAGCAAAGGTGGCGCACCTTATACCTACAGCATCAGCGCCGGGGCCTTGCCTGCAGGTCTGTCGCTGGACAAGACCACAGGGCAGATCACGGGCACGCCCACGGCCAGCGGATCTTTCAACTTCACCATCCAGGCCGTGGATGTCTACGGTGCCTCGGGGGGGCAGAGCTATACCCTCTCCCTTGCTCTGCCTGTGCCTGTGGCCAACAATGTGGCGGTCACTGTGGCGGCCAATAGCCAGAGCAATGCCATCCCGCTCAACATCACGAGCGCGGCCGCCACCACCGTTGCCGTGGTGAGCCAAGCCACGCATGGCACGGCCACGGCCAGTGGCAGCAGCATCACCTACACCCCGGTCGCCGGTTACTCGGGAGCGGACAGTTTTACCTATACGGCCAGCAATGCCAGCGGAACGTCTGCGCCGGCAACGGTGTCCATCACGGACACGGCCCCCACGTTGACCATCCTCTCCGACCTGCCCACGGCCACCCTGGGCACGGCCTATAGCCAGGGCCTGGCGGCCAGCGAGGGTATGGCGCCCTATACCTACACCATCATCTCGGGAGCCTTGCCTGCTGGCCTGAGTTTGAGCAGTGCAGGCAGCCTGAGCGGAACCCCCATGGTCAGCGGCAGCTTCAGTTTTACGCTGCAGGCCACCGACAGCGTGGGCGCAACCGGAGCACGGGCCTACACGATGGCCATTTCCGCGCTGACGCTGGCAGCGAATCCCGCGAGCGTCAGCGTTCCAGCCAACAGCCAGGCCAATCGGATTGCATTGAACATCACAGGGAGTCCGGCCAGCAGCGTGGCCGTGGTGGTGCAAGCCGCACATGGCACGGCCGTGGCCAGCGGGGCCAGCATCTACTACACCCCCAATGTGGCCTATGTGGGAAAGGACGTTTTCAGCTACAACGCCACCAATGCCAGCGGCACCTCGGCAGCAGCCGAGGTGGCGGTGTGGGTGAGCAAACCCCAAATCAGCGCAAGCGAAGGGCGTTTGCCGGATGCCGCAGAGGGCTCGGCCTATAGCCAGACCATTGTGGCCACCGGCGGAACAGCGCCCTACACCTTTGTGCTGGGGGCTGGGGCTTTGCCTCCAGGGCTGGAGCTGTCTCGCAGTGGCCAGATCACAGGGGTACCCAAGGCGCAGGCAGCGGGCAGCTTCAGTTTCAGCGTTGTGATCACCGATGCCTATGGTGCCAGCGTGACGGAGAGCTATACCTTGCGGGTCAACCAGGCGCTGCCGATTGCGCCTACTCTGGAGGTGGCGCTGGTGGCTGGCAGCAGCGTGGAGGTGGACCTGACGGCGGCAGCCACAGGCAAGCCATTTACCGGCGTGGCCTTGCTGTCTTTGTCGCCTGCGGATGCAGGCCAGGCCAACATACGCAGCGTGCCTTCGGCCGTGGCCAGTGATGGGCCGGTCTACCTGCTGCGCTTTACCAGCGGGAGTCGCTTTAGCGGTGCTGCAGAGGTCAGCTACAACTTGAGCAATACGGCAGGAACATCGGCGCCGGCTGCGGTCCATATTCAGGTCACGGCGCGCAGCGATCCCAGCCAGGACGCGGAAGTGAGCGGCCTGATTGCGGCCCAGCTCAGCAGCGCACACCGTTTTGCCTCGGTCCAGATCGCCAATTTCTCCCGGCGGCTGGAAAGCCTGCACGCCGATGGCTGGGAGCAATCGAGCTTTGGCCTGACGCTGGATACCGGGCGCCAGCCTGGGCAGGGGCAGGAAGGCCTTGTACAGGGGCGCTCACCCATGACGGGCATGTTCAAAACCAGTTACCGGTCTGGAGCCGGACTGAATGCCTCGGGCGTTCTGGACACCGAAACCATGGCACTGCCGAATTTGCCGGAACGTGCAGGAAACGGGCCACGGAAGGCGCTGACCTTCTGGGTCAGCGGCACCGTGAAGTATGGCCGCGAGTATGTGCCCAATATCGAAACCAAGTACCGCTTCACCACCAGTGGCATCAGTGCGGGGGCAGATTGGCGGGTGAGCGACCGGTGGACGCTGGGCGCAGGCCTGGGCGTGGGCAAGGACCACTCTTATGTGGGCGACAACGGAAGCCAGAGCTCGGCAGACAACCCCTTGACGGCCATGCTCTATGCCAGCCTGCGCCCGGGCCACAAGCTGTTTGTGGATGGTTTGCTGGGCTACGGCCGCTTGAATTTTGACTCCACACGCTACATCACCGATGGCGGAGGCGTGGCGCAGGGCACGCGCAGTGGAAACTTTATGCTGGGGTCCTTGACTGCCGGCATGGAGTTTCGCCAGCCGAGCTGGATGTGGTCGCCCTATGCGCGGCTGGATGTGGTACAGGTCACGCTGGACACCTATAGCGAATCGGCAGCCGGGCTCGCAGCGCTGACCTATTACGCGCAGCAGTCCAGTGTTCGCAACGCCGTGCTGGGACTGCGCACCGAAGGCCTGTACCTGCTGCGCTGGGGCACGCTCATGCCCCATATTCGTGTGGAGTACACGCGCAATATGCAGCACAACGGCGAGGCGCAACTGGCTTATGCAGACCTGGCCTATCTGGGGCCTGCCTATGCCATCAGCCCTTTCAGTTTCAGCAGCGGAAACTGGAGCCTGGGCCTGGGTGCACGCTTGCAAAACCGGCGCGGCGTGGAATTTTCGCTGGAGTTGAACCTGGGTTTTGCACCGGGCAGTCAAAGCCGCTCCATGGTGCTGGGTCTGCGGCTGCCGTTTTGATCCGGCATCTCGCATGCGGTGTGCACGTCACACTTGACTCTGACACCATGGCAATCTTTACAGTGCACACATTCGTGATGAGGAAACTGTAATGAGTGCATCAACGCCATCTTCCGCCGTTGTGGATCTGCCCGTGCAAGGTATGACCTGCGCTTCCTGCGTGGGGCGTGTGGAGCGCATCCTGAAAAAGCTGCCCGGTGTGCAGGAGGCCCAGGTCAACCTGGCCACTGAAAAGGCCAGCATCCGCTTTGAGGGGGCGCCCGATATCCCCGCTGCCATCGCCGCCATTGAAAAGGCCGGCTATGAAGTGCCGCAAACCCAGGTGGAGCTGGTGGTGCAGGGCATGACCTGTGCTTCCTGCGTGGGCCGGGTGGAGCGGGCGCTCAAAAAAGTGGCGGGCGTGCAGTCGGCCAGCGTCAACCTGGCCACCGAGCGTGCTTTGGTGGTGCTCACAGGCCAGGCGCAGGATCAGATACCGCACCTAGTGGCCGCCGTGGAGAAAGCCGGCTATGAAGCCAGGCTGGTGGATGCCGGTGCCTCCCAGGCCCAGGGCTCCGAGCAGGACGCCATGGCCGAACGCCAGGCCCAGGAGCTGGAGGCGCTGAAGCGCTCCCTCATCGTGGCCACGGTGTTTGCCCTGCCGGTGTTTGTGCTGGAAATGGGCGGCCATATGGTGCCGGCGTTCCACCACTGGGTGGGCCAGACCATTGGCACGCAAAACAGCTGGTATCTGCAATGTGTGCTGGCCGCCATCGTGCTGTTTGGTCCGGGTTTGCGCTTTTTCCAAAAAGGCATTCCGGCCCTGCTGCGCGGTGCGCCCGATATGAATTCGCTGGTGGCCGTGGGCACCTCGGCGGCCTTCGCCTATTCGCTGGTGGCCACCTTTGTGCCCCAGCTGCTGCCTGCCGGCACCGTGAACGTGTACTACGAGGCGGCGGCCGTCATCGTGGCCCTGATTTTGCTGGGTCGCTTTATGGAGGCCCGTGCCAAGGGCAATACCTCGGAAGCCATACGCCGCCTGGTGCAGCTGCAGGCCAAGACAGCGCGCGTGCGCCGGGGCGCCGAAGTGGTGGAGGTGGACATTGCCGCCGTGCGCAGCGGTGACCTGATCGAGGTGCGGCCCGGTGAACGCATTCCCGTGGATGGCGAGGTGGTCGAGGGCCGCAGCTTTGTCGATGAGTCCATGATCAGTGGCGAGCCCGTGCCCGTGGAAAAAACCGAGGGCACCGAGCTGGTGGGCGGCACGGTGAACCAGAACGGCGCCCTGGTGTTCCGCGCCACCAAGGTGGGCGGCGACACGCTGCTGGCACAAATCATTCGCATGGTGGAGCAGGCGCAGGGCAGCAAGCTGCCCATACAGGCCCTGGTGGACAAGATCACCATGTGGTTTGTGCCGGCCGTGATGACGGTGGCTGTGATCACCTTTGGCATCTGGCTATTCTTTGGCCCGGACCCCGCGTTGAGCTTTGCCCTGGTGAATGCCGTGGCCGTGCTCATCATTGCCTGCCCCTGTGCCATGGGCCTGGCCACGCCCACCTCCATCATGGTGGGCACGGGCCGCGCCGCGCAAATGGGGGTGCTGCTGCGCAAGGGTGAGGCCTTGCAGCAGCTCAAGGACGCCCAGGTGGTGGCCGTGGACAAGACCGGCACCCTGACCCTGGGCCGGCCCGAACTCACCGACCTGGTGCTGGCCTCCGGCTTCGAGGGCGAGCGTGCCCACGTGCTGACGCTGGTGGCTGCGGTGGAGGCCCTGTCTGAGCACCCGATTGCCCGCGCCATTGTCGATGCCGCCAAGGCCGAAGGCCTGAGCCAGGCACAGGTGGGGCATTTCGAGTCCGTCACCGGCTTTGGCGTGCGCGCCGAGGTCGACGGGGTCAAGGTGGAAATCGGTGCCGACCGGTTTATGCGTGAGCTGGGCCTTTCCGTGGAAGGCTTGGCGGCTGAAGCCGCACGCCTTGGCAATGAAGGCAAGACGCCGCTGTATGCGGCCCTTGACGGCCGCCTGGCCGCCATGATTGCCGTGGCCGACCCCATCAAGGAAAGCACACCGGCCGCCATCCAGGCCCTGCATGCCCTGGGCCTGAAGGTGGCCATGATCACCGGCGACAACCAGCACACGGCCCAGGCCATTGCGCGCCAGCTGGGTATTGACGAGGTGGTGGCAGAGGTACTGCCTGGCGGCAAGGTGGATGCGGTCAAGCGCCTGAAAGCACAGTACGGCGTGCTGGCCTATGTGGGCGACGGCATCAACGATGCCCCGGCTCTGGCCGAAGCCGATGTGGGCATGGCCATTGGCACGGGCACGGACATCGCCATCGAGGCCGCCGACGTGGTGCTGATGTCGGGCGATCTGGGTGGCGTACCCAATGCGATTGCACTGTCCAAGGCCACGATGCAGAACATCCACCAAAACCTGTTCTGGGCCTTTGCCTACAACGTGGCGCTGATCCCCGTGGCCGCAGGCCTGCTCTATCCCATCAACGGCATGTTGCTGTCGCCGGTGTTTGCAGCCGGTGCCATGGCGCTGTCCAGCGTGTTTGTGCTTTCCAACGCGCTGCGCTTGAAACGCTTCCAGCCGGCGTTGTGAGCGCCCTGGGGCCGCTGTTTAAGCCGCTGCTGCCTGGTGTGCAGCAGCGCTTTGCGTCTCCAGATGCCGCTGGCGCAGCCAGAGAAACAGGGGCAGGGCCAGCGACACGCCCACACACAACCCCAGCAAGCACCAAGGCCCGTGGCGCATGCCAATGCGGCGCGATTCGGCCAAGGTAAAGGCAATGGTGACGGCGGCCGATACCAGCACATCCATGGCAAAAAAGCGGCTCACCGCGTTGGCCCACAACGCGCGCAGAAACAGCGGTAGGTCCAGGCCGCTTGCCAGCAGGAATGGAATGAAAAAATAAAGCGGCAGCGCGGCGCCGCATAGGGCCAGGGCAAGGTAAAGGCTGCGAGCAGAAGGCATGCATGGCTCCGGTGGATGGGGCATGGGCCGACACAGCCCCTGCCTGGGAAAGTTTCAAAGCAAGAGTTGATCCATGCACGCCCCGGTTCAGCGAGCAAAGGCCTGCACCGGTTGCCCGCATGCCCCCTGAGGGGATGGCGCCGCAGGCGACTCAGGGGGTTACTTCAACCGTGGCACATCCACAAAATCATCCAGGCTCAGGCCCTTCTCCTTGAGCAAGGCCTCCAGCACGGGCTGCAAGCGGCCCAGGCTGGCTTGCACGGTCTCGCGCACCGTGTCCACCACCACCTGGGTGCTGCGGTCGATCTCGATGTTCACCAGATCGCCCACCTGTTTGTCTTCGAACACCGTCATGCGCCGGGTCTCGGGGATGAGCCAGACCTCGAACCAGCCGGCCAGGCGGTCCACTTCCGAGACCGTGAGGCTGGCGCCGTTGATGGCGATATAGCCCTTGGCAAATACATAGTGGCGAAAGCCTTCCGGGATGCCAAAGCGGATTTTGTAGTTGGTCTCCGTGGCCATGATGTCGAGCACCGGCGCGGTGAAGTCCACATGGCCGGACAGCGGGTGGCCGCCAATCTCGGCGCCATCCTTGGCGGCCCGCTCCACATTCATGCGGCCACCGGCCTTGTAGCTTCCCAGGGTGGTGATGTTGAGGCTTTGCAGCATCACATCAAAGCTGGCCTGGGTGGGCGAGAGCAGCTCGGTCACCGTCAGGCAGACGCCGTCATGCGAGACGCTGGCGCCAATCGCCAGTTCGTCGCAAAAGCCTGCGGGGAATTCCATGGTGAAGGTGCGCAGACCGTCCTGGTCGCGCAGCGCGGCAATATGTGCCACGGCCTGGATGATGCCGGTGAACAAAAGTGGCTCCTTGGAAATGGGGGCAGAAGGGCTGATTGTGCCCGGGGTGTGGGCTGCCGCAGTTCGACCGGGTTTTTGCGATTCCCTCCGAATTCGACACTGGACTCAGGCACTGCGGTGAAGCGATGTTCCGAAGCCGGGAATTCGCCCCGGCGGGCGACCTACCTTCTTGCTCGCGCATCTTGGTAGGTCAAGTCAATAGCGAGCTGGAATGAAAAAAGCCGGCACATGGGCCGGCTTGGGTCAGGGCTCCAGCGCGAGCTGCGCCGGAGCAGGGCCGAGGCTTAGACCTCGGTGGCAGCCACGGCCTCGCGGCGTGCCACGGCGCGGTTGTAGGCAAAGCCGGCGATGACGATGACCAGCACCACGGCCTGTGCCAGCAGCGTCTCCAGCGTGGGATACACGCCCAGCAGCTCCATGCGGGTAAAGGCCACGGGCGTGGCGTCGACCCAGCCGGCTTCTTGCAGCGAGGACATGCCCTTGCCCACCAGCACCACGGCCAGCACGGCCACGAGGATGGAGGTGGCAGAGAAGAACTTGCCAATCGGCATGCGGGCGCTGGTGCGCAGCAGCACCCAGGCGATTACGGCCAGCAGGGCCACGGCAGTCAGGCCGCCGCCCAGCAGGGCGCCGTGGTGGCCGTCGGAGGCCAGGGCCGAGAAGAACAGCACGGTCTCGAACACCTCGCGGTAGACCGAGATGAAGGCCAGCAGGAACAGACCCCACATCGAGCCCTGGCCCATGGCGCCGTGGAGCTTTTCGCTCAGATAGGCTTGCCAGCGGCCGGCGCTGCTCTTGCTGTGCATCCACAGGCCCACACTCAGCAGCACCAGGGCGGCAATCACCGAGCCCAGGCCTTCGGTCACTTCACGGCTGGCGCCGCTGATTTCGACCAGGTAGGTGGCTGCAGCCCAGGTCAGGCCACCGGCCACCAGGGCGCTGGACCAGCCGGCGTGCACATAGCGCAGCGCGTCGGGGCGGCCGGCCTTGCGCAGCAGGGCGATCATACCCACCACGATCAGCAGGGCCTCCAGGCCTTCGCGCAGCAAAATGGTCAATGCACCCACGAAGGTGGCTGTGGCGTCGGAGGCGCCGGTGCCCAGCTCTTCGTCGACCTGGCGGAACAGGTCTTCCAGCTGCTTGGCCGCGGCCTCGGCCTCGGCCACGCTGCCCTTGGAGATGGTGCCGCGGTAGGCGATCATGGCCGATTCGACCGAGATCATCAGCGCCTTGTTGCGGGCGGCAATCGTGGGCTCCAGCGGCTCGAAACCGTCCAGATAGGCCGACAGGGCCAGCTTCATGGCCTGATTGCGGTCCTCCGCCTTCAGCGCTGCCAGGCTTTCGGCCAGGCGCAGGCGCGACAGGGCCACGCCCGTGGGCTTGCCGGCGGTGATCACGCTGGGTTGGCTGCGCAGATAGGCCAGCACATCGCGGGCGGTCTCGGGGGACAGTTGCTGGGACAGGGCCGCCGTGGTGGCCGTGGTCAGCGCTGCCATATCGGGGAAGCGGGCACGCAGGGCAGCGTCGTTCTTCCACAGCTGCTCGCCCTGGGCGCGCATGGCATCGTCATGCGACATGCCGCCGATGAAAAAGGCCAGGGCCCAACGGTCCTCTTCGGGCAGGCTGCCATAGCTGACCATGGAGGTGCCCTCCACCCCTTGCGAAGCCACCTGGTAGAGCGCCATCAGGCTGCGGGCGTTCGCTCGCTCGGCATCGTTGAAGGCAATCGGTTCGGGGTCCAGGCCCTTGGCGGCCGGGCCTTCGCCGTCACCGGTGGCACCGTGGCAGCTGGCGCACAGCTGCTGGTAGAGCTTGGCGCCCTTGTCCAGGCTGGGCACAAAAGTGGGGGCCACCGGAATCGGGTAGGCAGCTACCAGCATGTCGGCGGCCTGGTGGGCGATGCGGGCCACCTCGTCACCAGCTGCCTTTTTCTCGACCGCGCTGCGCAGCTGGGCAATCACGCCGGCCACGCGGGCCTTGTCGGTGTGCTCGGGCAGGACTTCGATCTGCTTGATGGCGTTGGCCGTGAAGTCCAGCATCTCCTCGTATTCGCTCTCGCTGGTGATCTTGCCGTCCTCCACGGCACCGCCGTAGTCCACGGCCACATAGTCCAGCAATTGCCACAGCTGGCGGGCATCGGCTTGGTCGGAAGGAGGAGCGTTTTGGGCCATGGCCTGGCCCGTGAATGCACACCACAGCAATGCGGCGGCCCACCAGAGTTTGAATCGCATAAGAAAACAAATGAGAATTATTCTTTGTATTCTAGAGCGTGTTGCCAGGCCCAGCCTGTCGCGCGCGCTTTTGCCCCTGTGACCTATGCCAGCGTAGGCCGTGTTCGCAGACCTGCTCCGGAATGCTGGGTGGCAGTGCCCACGGGTGCGGCAGGCCTGTTATCCAACTCCTCACATAGAACACTGGCGTTCAAAACCGGCGCGCCCCAAGCCAGAGACAGCGAGCAAGGGCCGCCCCGCAGCGAGGCTGTCGTCCCCCTGGGGGGAAGGCGCCGAAGGCGACTCAGGGGGGGAGGGAGCTACTCAGGGGGGTGATGCCATCCAATGCCCACTCATCAAGCTCGAAGGCTTGCGCGCCGCATGCACCCAGGCGCAATCGGGCCAGGCCTGCATTTGCACATTCAGGCCGGCAAACACGCCATAGCCCTCGCCGGTGGCAATGTCTCCGTCGGCCTGCAGGGTCTCGCCGCTGCGTATGCTGCAGGCGGCGCGGATATCGCCCAGGGACTTGATGCCCCAGCCGGCCTGGATGTGGTTGCCGCCATCGATGTGGTCGCCCGCCGCCATGCCGTGGCCTACGTCCAGCAGGCCTTGCACGGCAATGCTGCCGCCTGCGCGCAGGCTTTTGCCGCAGGCCAGGCCGCCTTGCACCTCGACCTCCCGCCCGATATGGATGCTGTCCTTGATCTGCACATTGCCGCGGCAGCGCAGCTCCCATCCGGTGCGCAGCTCCTGGGCGTGGATATCGCCCTCGGTCTCCACGCTCCAGGCAGCCTTGATGCTGCCGCCGGCTTGCAGCAACTCTTCACAGAAGATGGCGCTGCCGCTGTGGATGTCTTCGCCCACCTCGATCTTGCCGGCCCGTATGCCAGCACCCACCTGCAGGCTGCGCCCCACCAGCAACTGGCCGGTGACGCGCACATCGCCATGCACGATCACCGTGCCGGCAAACACCAGGTTGTCGGCCTCCAGATGCTCCAGCTCCAGCACCGCGTGGGTGGAGCCAAAGTTCTGCAGCAGCCAGCGCGCATCTTCTACACGGCCGGCGGCCACCTGGGTGTCCATGGCGTTTTGGTAGTCGCCACCGCTGAGGTTGTTGCGCACAAACCAGCGGTAACCCATGGCGCAAGGGTTTTTGCCGCGCAAAAAATTTTGGGTGAGTTCCATTTCCATGACCAGATCTCCGCGATACGGGGGGCGAAAACAAGCGTGTGGCAAGCGCGTGATAAGGCCCGTGGCAGCAAACGCTAGGGCGTGGTGCTGAAGACGTGGTGGGGCCTTGGCGCATGCGGCTTGCATGCTGAGAAGGAGGCCGTACGGGGGGAGTGCTGTGTGCCTTATGCCGCCCGCACGGCGGCGGAAAGCATGGCCGTGACGCCGCTGAGGCTCACGAAAGCGGTGGGCAGACCATGGCGGCGGGTGTGCAAGGCACGCAGCACGCAGGCACGCGAAGCCGGCTCTGCAATCAATGCAAAGCGGCGCAAGCGGGCAGCGGTGGTGAGGTGCAGGCAGGCCATGGTGATGGAAATCTCTGGGGCCGAATTATGCCGTGGGTGCTGTGTTGGTGTTGAGGGAGTTGTTTTTAGGGGGCGCCCTCACCCCCGCCCTCTCCCGCAAGCGGGAGAGGGGGCCATACCGGGATATGGCAGACCCCTGCCGCATGACATGCCCCTTTCGCCAGGGACACCGCGCAAGGGCCGCCCCGCAGCGCTGGTGTCGTTCCCCTGCCCGCATCGCCTGCGATGCGAGAGCGGGGGGAAGGCGCGCAGCGCCTCAGGGGGGTGTTCCAGCTTTCACCGCTGCGCGTAGGCGCAGCACCGCCTGCTCAATCTGTGCCACTTCAGGTGCGGCAAATGACATGCGCAGCGTATGCAGATCGGGGTTGGCGGGGTAAAAAGCTTTGCCGGGCACATAGACCACGCCCTGGGCCACGGCGGCGTCGAACAGCTGCTGTGGGTCTATGCTGCGGTCCAGCTCGGCCCAGACAAACATGCCACCTGCGGGCCGGGTGCAGCGTATGCCGCTGTGCTCTCCTTCACTCAGCCCTTGCACCAGGGCCTGCATGCGGCGCTGGTATTCCCTGCGTGCGCGCTGCACCGTGGCCGGGTAGCGGCCGCTGTGCAGATAGCAGGCAGCCACGGCCTGCGTCAGCGGTGAGGTGCACAAATCCGCTGTTTGCTTGGCCACGGTGCAGCGGCGCAGCAGCGGTGCATCTGCCAGCATCCAGCCCACGCGCAGCGCGGGCGCCACGGTTTTGGACAGGCTGGACAGATAGATGACGGGGTTGTGGCCAGAGCTTGCCAGGCGCTCGCCTACGGCTCGCAGCGTGGGGGGCATGGCCAGTGGCTGGCCTTGCGGATCGTCAAAGCACAGCTCGCCATAGGGGTCGTCTTCCACCACCCAGAAGCCGTATTGCACGGCCAGCTGCACCAGGGCCTCGCGGCGTTCGGCCGCCAGCAAGGTGCCGCGCGGGTTGGAGAAATTGGGCACGGTGTAGAGCAGCTTGGGGCGCTGTTCTGCGGGCAGGCTGGCCAGCAGTTCTGCCAGAGCCTGGGTTTGCAGGCCTTGCGCATCCATGGGAATGGGCAGGATGCGGGCCTGGGCCAGGCGCAGGGCCTGCAGCGTGGCTGGGTAGGCCGGCACCTCCACCAGTACGGTGTCGCCGGGCTCGATGAGCACGCGCACCAGCAGGTCAAAGGCCTGTTGCGAGCCGGTGGTGACCAGAATGTCGGCCGGCGTGGCCTGCATGCCGCGCTCCTGCGCCTGCTGTGCCAAGGCCTCGCGCAGCGCGGGCTGGCCTTCGGTGGCGCCGTATTGCAGCGTGCCCGCGCCCTGGGTCATGGCTTGCTGTGCGGCCTGGGCCAGGCCCTCGGCATCGAACAGGCTGGGCGAGGGATAGCCACCGGCTAGCGAGATCATGCCGGGGCGGGACAGATAGGGAAACAGCTCGCGTATGGGCGAGCCCACTGGCTCGGCAAAGCTGGCAGCAAAAGGTGCGGGCGCTGCGCTGCGGTTCATCCCTGTGCCTCGGCCAGCGCAGCTGCGTCAGCAGGTACGTCAGCAGGTACGTGTGCATTTGCGCCGGTCAAGGCCTTGCGCACCTGGTCCATGGATTGCTGCTGCGAGTCTGCATACAGCGCGATTTCGTCGTGCACCTGGGCACCCAGGGCCTGCTCAAACACCTGCTGGGCCGCGTGGGCCTGGTACTGTTTTTGTTCTTCGCCGCCCAGGTTGGACTGGAAGATGCCGGCCGCGCTCACCGGCAGAAAGTCTTCATAGGTAATGGGCTCGGCCTGCACCAGGCCTTGGGCAATCAGGTTTTCCAGGTCCGCATCGGAAGGAATCTTGCTGGCCTGCGCCTGGGCCAGGCCTTGGGCGGTCAGGCTGTAGCGGTAGAAAGCCAGGCCTTGCTGGCGCAGCTGTGCATGGGTGTCGGGGAACTGGGTGAAGACCTGCTGCAGGCGACCCACATAGTCCGGAGCGGCGCTGCCGGCGTTGTCCATGCTGCGCACCTGGGCCAGCAGGCTGTCGTAGAGCGCGCGGCCCTTGCGCGTCAGCGCCACGCCGCGTTGTTCGATCTCGCCAAAGCGTGCGGTGTGGGCGCCGCTGCCTGTGCCACCGTGATCGGCATCGGTAAAGCGTATGGCTTCCTTCAAGGCCTTGAAGCTGGTCTGGCGCAGCAGAATCGGGCAGGCGCGACGGGGAGGGCCTTCGACCACATCCTTGGCGTCCATGCCGCGCGCGGGCATGCCGGCCTGGGCGGCATCAATGTCCAGGGTGCGCGGTGTCAAATGGTTGATGTGCGGGCCCTTGAAGCAAACCACATCGGCCACCAGGCGGTGGGACTTTTGCAGCGCGTCGTAGCTGGCGGCGTCCACCGTGGCGTCGCTGTGCCAGCGGAAGGTTTCCAGGGCCTCACGCACAAAGGCATCGGCGTCCGCACTGTTCAAACCGCCATCGCGCTCGGCTTGGTCCATCAGCTCCAGGGCGCGGGTGGTGAAGATCTGGCGGCGGGCCAAAATGGCGGCCGCCTGGGTGCGCAGCGCCGCATCGGCGATCAGCTCCAGGCGCAGCAGCGAGGTGAAAACGCGAAACGGGTTGGCCAGCAGGGCGGAATCTGCCACGGGGCGGAAAGCCGTGGAGTGCACGGGCACGCCGGCCACCGAGAGGTCGTAATAGCCCACGGGCTCCATGCCCATCACGGCAAACAAGCGGCGCAGCGTGGCCAGCTCCTCGGCCGTGCCCACGCGGATGGCGCCATGGCGTTCCACATCCAGGCGCTCCAGCTCACCGCTGTGGGCCATGCGCGCGGCCAGTTGCGGATCGGCCTTCAGCGTCTGTGCATTGACCTCGGCCACCAGCTCGATCAGGGCACCGTATTGCGGCACTTCCTGGCGGTACATCTCGGACATGGCGCGCGAAAAACGCGTGCGGATTTCGTTGCTGGAAACAAAGCGGGAGCTGGGGGAGGAAGAGGCACTCATGACAGAACAGAAGGGCTAGGAGTTCGTGGGATGGCCGTGCGTACTGCCGGACCGTAGAGATAAGCCGCATGGTGTGCGGCAGTTTGACTTTGGTCAAACGATAATCTGGCCTGCAGGTCATGCAGTGATGGAATGACCTCCGTGCACCCCTTGTTTCGATTGCCCCACCATGCAGCTGTCCCGCCGTTTTCTGCCTCCCATGTCCTTGCTCTGCGCCTTCGAGGCCTCGGCGCGCCACCAGAGCTTTACCGCGGCTGCGGCCGAGCTGCACTTGACGCAAAGCGCCGTCAGCCGCCAGATCCGCGCGCTGGAAGAACGCCTGGGCACCGAGCTGTTTGTGCGCGAACGCCAGACCGTGCGCCTCAGCGCCGCCGGCCAGGCCTATGCCCAGGAGATCCGGGCCGCCCTGGTGCGCATCTCGCACGCCACGCTGGGCTTTCGCACCAACCCCCAGGGCGGCAGCCTGAACCTGGCCATCCTGCCCACCTTCGGTACGCGCTGGCTGGCGCCCCGGCTGCCGCAGTTTTTCAGCGCCCACCCGGGCATCACCATCAATCTGACCACGCGCTTGTCGCAGTTCGACTTTCAGCTGGAGGCGGTGGATGCCGCCATCCATTTCGGCCTGCCGAACTGGCCCGGTGCCGAGCTGGAATTCTTGATGAGCGAGACCGTGGTACCGGCCTGCAGCCCGGAAATGGCCGCCCAGTACCGTTTTGCCAAGCCTGAAGACCTGCTGCGTGCGCCCCTGCTTCACCTGGCCTCGCGCCACGACGCCTGGCAACGCTGGATGGCCAGCCAGGGTTGCCAGAGCGGGCAGGGCAGCGAAATCCAGGGCATGTTGTTTGACCAGTTCGCCACCGCCGCCCAGGCGGCCATGGCCGGCGTGGGCGTGGCGCTGCTGCCCAAGTTCCTCATCACGCGCGAGCTGCAGACCGGGGGGCTGGTGCTGGCGCTGCCGCAGTTGCCGGAGTTGGAGAGCGCCGAGCGTTATTACCTTGCCTGGCCCACCAGCCGCGCAGCCTATCCCCCGCTACAAGCTTTTCGGTCTTGGCTCAAGGACGCCGCACAAGAGTTCGTGACGGAATAGTTTGTTTGTGTGGCTTTGGTGGGTGCCTTGTGGTGAGGCGGCCATACAGCGCTTCATGCTTTGTTGCTCGCCCTTGCCGTATCTCGATACTGTCTGCGGGCGAGACGCCGCGCCTGAAGCGCTGTCTGGCCGTTGTGGGATGGGATTCACGGCCCGCTGCGCTGCGTGAGCCCGCTCCGGCTGAAAAAATACCGCTTTTGTGCGCTGTAAAAAAAGGAGCTGTCTGTGCAGACGCTTGCTGATTTCTCAAAGTGAAAATGCCAGAAGCCAAAAGGCTTCAGGCATTGCTTGCTATCAATTTAATGAGCGCGACTCAGCTGTTATAGGCTTCCAACGGCTTGTCGTTGGGTGCCTGCAGCAGCTGCTTCAAGGTCTCGCTCATGGGCAGGTTCAGTGGTGCATCCTTGGGAGGAATGGGTTGCATAAACCATTTGTCATAGACCTTGGCCACTTCGCCGGACTTCATCATGCGCACCAGGGCATCGTCCACGGCTTTCTTGAATGTGGGGTCGTCCTTGCGCATCAGCAGGGCGATGGGTTCGGAGCCCAGCACCTCGCCCACCAGCTTGTAGCCCTTGGGGTCCTTGGAGTTGGCGATCACGCCGGCCAGCAGGTTGTCGTCCAGCACAAAGGCGTCGGCGCGGCCGGATTCCAGCATCAAAAAGCTCTCGAAATGGTCTTTGCCCAGTTGGGTCGGCAGCTTGATGTTGTTCTCGTGGCTGTATTTGCGCAGCAGCTGCACGGCGGTGGTGCCGGCCGAGGCAGCAATGGTCTTGCCGTCGAGCTGTTTGAACGAGGTGATGCTGGAGTCCGCACGCACGGCCATGCGCACCTGGCTGACATAGGTGGTGACGGCAAACGACACCTGCTTTTGGCGGGCCAGGTTGTTGGTCGTGGGGCCGCAGCCCAGGTCCACGGTGCCGTTTTGCACCAGGGGCAGGGTGTTCTGGGCGGTGATGGCCATGTATTCGATTTTTGCGCTGGGTACGATCTGGGCCAACACCTTCTCGCACAGCTCGACGTGGTAGCCCACGTACTTTTGCATGGAGCCCAGGGCATAGGCCATGGGAGCCGAGCTTTCACGCACACCGATCACGACCTTGCCGCTTTTCTGGATTTTTTCCAGTGTGGTCTGGGCCTGGGCGCCAAAGGTGGCCAGCAGGGCGGCACATGCCAGTGCGATGTTCGCGGTCATAGAGCGCATGAGGGGAGTCTCCTTGAATAGTGGGTAGCAACAGCCGGCATGCGAGGCCGGCCGTCAAGTGCTTGTATCAACTATCCGGTAAATAAGTGCATCGTCATAACGATGAAACGGAAGAAGGTCATGCGTACGGCGTATGACCAGCGGCTGAGCGCCGCAGGGGCGCAAAGCCATAGCGCAGAGGGTGGCCCGGCTTTTTGGTTAACATCCGCGCCTATTTCACGGGCCCGCGCGCGTCAGATTGGGGTGTGCGCGGCCTGGTCAGCAAGGCCGTGCCGCAGCCGCAGGCCTGCTTCTTTTTTGGTCAGCGCAGCTTGGGCTTCCGAGAGCCCTGCCCGGAATGCACCGGGCTCGCGCCGACCTCATTCGAGACAGATTCCATGAACACCAACAGCCCTCCCTCGTTTCTGAGCCGCATCGCGATTGCCATCGGCAGCTTCTTCGCCGTCCTGGGCAATGCCCGCCTGGCCGCCGATGTGGTGCGCCTGCGCGCCGGTGAAGCCCTGGCTGCCGACACCGCACCCACGGAGGTGCGTGTGGAAGTGCCGGTGGAAAAAATCATCGAGAAGATCGTCGAAGTCCGCGTGGAAGTACCGGTCGAGAAAATCGTCGAGAAAGTGGTGGAAAAGCCGGTAGAAAAACTGGTCGAGAAGACCGTGGAAGTCGCCACCGACACCGCCGCCCTGCAACTGCTGGGCCTGTTGCAGCGCGAGGCGCGCTTTGTGGACTTTATCCAGGAAGAGGTGGCGCCCTATACCGATGCCGAAATCGGTGCCGCTGCTCGTGTGGTGCACCAAGGCTGCCGCAAGGTGCTGGGCGCGCATTTCACGATTTCCCCCGTGCGCGCCGAGGCCGAAGGCAGCCGCATCACGCTGCAGGCCGGCTTTGACGCCGCCGCCGTGCGCCTGACGGGCAATGTGGTGGGCCAGGCCCCCTTCACCGGCACCCTGGGCCACCGCGGCTGGCAGGTCAGCGAGGTGAAGCTGCCCCAGCTCACCGATGCCAAGGCCGCCACGATTCTGGCCCAGGCCGAGGTGGAGCTGTGAGCATGAACCAGAACGCCAAATTCAGCATCGGTATAGACCTGGGCACCACGCACTGCGCCCTGTCTTATGTGGACAAGGCCGCCAGCGATGGCGAGCAGGTGCAGCAGCAGGTGCTGCCTATTCCCCAGCTCGCCGCACCGGCCAGCGTGCAGGCCTTGCCGCTGCTGCCCTCTTTTCTCTACCTGCCGCATGAGAGCGAGCTGAGCGAGGCCGAGCGCACGCTGCCCGGTGCTGCTGCGCAAGATTTCATCACCGGCGAATTCGCCCGCGCACGCGGCGCGGCCACGCCCATCCGTTTGGTGAGCAGCGCCAAGAGCTGGCTGTGCCACCCTGGTGTGGATCGCCGCGCCGGCATTTTGCCGGCCGATGCGCCGCAAGAACTCAGCCGCATCTCGCCGCTCACGGCATCCACCCGCTATCTGCAGCACCTGCGCTGGGCCTGGGAGCAGGCCCACCCCGCTGCGCCGTTTGCCGAGCAGGACATCACCGTCACCATCCCCGCATCGTTCGACCCCGCTGCGCGCGAGCTGACGGCCGAGGCCTGCAAGGCCGCAGGTTTTCAAAACCTCACACTGCTGGAGGAGCCCCAGGCCGCGCTGTACAGCTGGATCCAGGCCAGCGGCGGCAACTGGCGCAAGCAGGTCCGCCATGGCGACATCATCCTGGTGGTGGACGTGGGCGGTGGCACCACCGACCTGTCGCTGATTGCCGTGCTGGAGCGTGACGGCAATCTGGAGCTGCAGCGCATTGCCGTGGGCGAGCACATCCTCTTGGGTGGCGACAATATGGACTTGGCCCTGGCCTATGGCGTGGCCCGCAAGCTGGCGCAAGAGGGCAAGCCGCTGGATGCCTGGCAGACCCGCGCCCTGGCCCATGGCTGCCGCGCCGCCAAGGAGCAGCTGCTGGCCGATGCCACGCTGCAGTCCGTGCCCGTGGTCGTGCCCAGCCGGGGCAGCAAGCTGATTGGCGGCAGCATCCGCACCGAAGTCACCCGTGACGAAGTGCTGGCCATGCTGGTGGAAGGCTTCTTCCCCAAGGTGGCCGTCAGCGACAAGCCCCAAACCCGTGCCCGTGGCGCGCTCACGCAGCTGGGCCTGCCCTATGCCCAGGATGCCGCTGTCACCCGCCACCTGGCCGCATTCCTGACCCGCCAGGTCAATGCCCTGGCTGAGATTGATAGCGTGCAGGGTGACCAGGTGGAGGGCTCTACCTTTTTGCACCCCACGGCGGTTTTGTTCAACGGCGGCGTGCTCAAGGCGCCCCAGATCGAGCAGCGCATTCTGGACGTCATCAACGGCTGGCTGGACGAAGAGGCCTGTGAGCCCGCCCGCTTGCTGGACGGTGCGAACCTGGACCTGGCCGTGGCCCGTGGCGCGGCCTACTTTGGCCATATTGCGGGCTCAGGCCGTGGCATGCGCATACGCGGCGGCACGGCACAAAGCTACTACGTGGGCGTGGAGAGCAATATGCCCGCCATCCCCGGCATGGAGCCCCCCATCTCGGCCCTGTGCCTGGCACCTTTTGGCATGGAAGAGGGCACGGAAGTGGCCCTGGACGCGCAAGCGTTCGGCCTGGTCGTGGGCGAACCGGTGCGCCTGCGCTTTTTTGGTTCCAGCGTGCGCCGCAGCGATGCGGTCGGCACCATGCTGGACTTCTGGGGCCCGGAAGAGCTGGTCGAGCTGCAGGAGATTGAGCTGAACCTGCCCGCCTCTGGCCGCGCTGCCGGTGAGGTGGTGGCCGTGAGCTTGGTGGCCCGCGTCACCGACATCGGCACGCTGGAGCTCAATGCAGTGCCCGTGGGCGGTGCGGAGCGCTGGAAGGTGGAGTTGGATGTGCGCGCCGAAGCCGGCGCGGCAGAGCCGCAAGCCATGTCTGTCTGAAAGCAAGGAGGCTGTGATGCAGTGTTTGGTCGTGATTGCCCACCCGCTGCATGACAGCCTGTGCCGCACCTTGGCGCAGACCGCGGTGGATACCCTGGAATCTGCAGGCCATCAGGTGCAGGTGGAGGATTTGTATGCCACTGCGTTTGCCCCGGCGCTGACCGAGGCCGAGCGCCGCAGCTATTACACACCGCGCTTTGATGCCGCCGAGGTGCAAGCCCAGTTGCAGCGCCTGCAGGCCGCAGAGGTCTTGGTGCTGGTCTTTCCCACTTGGTGGTTTGGTTTTCCTGCAATCTTGAAGGGCTGGTTTGACCGCGTCTGGGCGCCGGGCCATGTCTACGACCATGCCAGCGATCTGGGCGCTATCCGGCCCCGTCTGCACGCGCTGCGGCATGCGGTGGCCATCACCACCTTGGGTTCGCCCTGGTGGGTGGACCGCCTGGTGATGTGGCGCCCCGTGCGCCGCGTTTTGAAAACCGCCTTGCTTGGCACCTGCGCACCTCGCTGTAACTTGGACATGCTGTCGCTCTACCGGGCGGAACAGGTGTCGCAGCAGCGGGTGGAACAGTTCCGGGCGCGCATTGTGAAAGCACTAGCGCGCAGGGCCATTCCATAAATCAGGGCGCCGCGCACCGGCCGCGCCGCCTCGCCGCCATTTCGCTCTGCTGTTGTCCCCCCTGTACCCCTATTTCAGGGGCAGAAGCGCAGCGGCGCAGGGGGGCTTCTTCAGAACTCATGCCGCAACCCCACTCCCATGGTGCGTGCATCCTGGCCAAAGGCCACCCCGTTTTTAAAGCCATAGCCATATTTCACGTTCGCGCTGTTATTCAGCTTGGTGTAGAGGGCATAGACCTTGGTGCGGCGGCTGAGGTTGTAGTTGTAGCCCAGCATCAGCTGGCGGGCGCTGCTGTCGGCCACCTGGTCCCATTGACTGGTGGCGCCATAGCCGACCACGAACTCCGACGCACCCCTGGTGTACATGGCACTCATGCGGGCGTTGTTGCGCTGGCCGCAGGCAGCCCCCCCGTTGTTGCAGATGGTGCCTGCAGTGTCGTTGGAGCGCTGAAAGTAGGCAGCCACCTGGAACGCACCCACGGTGTAGTGCACGCGCGTGCCCCATTGGCTGCCTTTGCCATTGTGGGTGTAGCCTGCACCAAATGACCAGGCGCCCAAGGCCCAGTTGGCCGATAGGTCGTAGCTGTTTTTGTATTGGGTGCTGGGCTCGTCCTCGTGCAAAGATACAGCTCCCACCACCGTGAGCCCATTCCAGGTGGGTGTGCTGTAGGAGATGCCATTGGTGCCGCGCACGATGTCGAGGTAGAGCGCATCGGACACAGAACCGGTGTCGTGGTTGGGTTGGTCGAGCACGCCATAGTCAGCGACGAAGAGGTAGGAATTACCGCCTGCCTGCCCCATTTGCAACTTGCCAAAGTCTCCACTCAGGTAGACCCCACTTTTGCGGTCAAAAGACAGGCCGGTATTGCTCCATCCACCGGCGCCGGTGTCGGACTGAAACCCCGCTTCGAGTGCAAAGCCTACCGAGAGGCCGTTGCCCAGCGATTCGCTGCCCAGAAAGCCTATGCGGGAGTTGTTGTTGACCATGGCGGTCACACTGTTGCCGCCCACGGTTTGCCGTTCTATCGAGGTGTTGATGCGACCGTAGACGCGAAAGTCGCTTTGCGCCCAAACAGCGCTGCTGCTGGCTGCAATCAAGAAGGCAATCATCACAGAGGTCTTGGTACGCATGGAGGTGGTCCGGAACGTGAATGGAGTGAGAAAAAAGCCCAGGCAATCGGATCGACAACGCGTGCTGCCGGGCATTCCGCAAAGGTCAGCCGGTAGGGAAATGGCAAGTTGCATGCCAAGCGGGTGCAACAGTTTGTGTAGCGCCCATGGCCGGTGCTGGCTTGCGCAGCGGCAGGCGAGTGCATGCGAGTACATGCAAGGGCTTGGCCGGGCTTGCTACGATCTGCCCACAGATAGAACCCGCTTAGCCTCTTGATTGCCATGTCTTCACCTCGTCCCGCTTACGCCATCGGCATTGACCTGGGCACCAGCCACACCGTGCTGGCCAGTGCGCCTATGGAGGGGGTGACTGGTGCTGCGGGGGCAGCCCCCTGTATCACGTTGCTGCCCATTCCCCAGCGCAGCAGCGCGGGCGAGCTTGTGGCCCAGGCTCTGCTGCCCTCGCTGCGCTACCAGGCCATGCCGGGTGAGTTGGGCGAGGCCTGGCGTGCACCCTGGCCGCCGCAGGCTGCGAGCGAGGCCGAGCCCGCCGTCATCGGCCGCTGGGCCCGTGATCTGGGCGCCGCCGTGCCGGGGCGTTTGGTGGCCAGCGCCAAGAGCTGGCTGTCCCACCAGGGCGTGGACCGCAGCGCCGCCATACTTCCCTGGGGCGCTGGCGAGGATGTAGCCAAGGTCTCGCCCGTGCAGGCCTCGGCCAGCTACCTGGCCCATCTGAAAGCGGCCTGGGATGCAGCCCATCCCGAGGCCCCGCTGGCACAGCAGGCCGTGGTGCTGACGGTGCCCGCATCGTTTGACGAAGGCGCACGGGCGCTGACGCTGGAAGCCGCGCAACTGGCCGGCCTGCCCCAGCTGCAGCTGCTGGAAGAGCCCAAGGCGGCTTTCCACGACTGGCTGCTGCTACAGGGCGAACAACTGGCGGCGCAGCTGGCGGACAGCCGCCTGGTGCTGGTGGTGGACGTGGGCGGCGGCACTACCGACCTGAGCCTGATTCGGGTGCAGGCTTCGCAAGAGGAAGGCCTGCCCACGCTGACACGCACCGCCGTGGGCGAGCATTTGATGCTGGGTGGCGACAATATGGACCTGGCCCTGGCCCACCAGCTCGAGCCCAGGTTTGCCGGCGAAGGCAGCAGGCTCACGGCCGCCCGCTTTGCGGAACTGGTGCAGCGCTGCCGCCAGGCCAAGGAGCAGCTATTGGCCGCGAATGCGCCCGAGCAGGTGGCCGTCACCCTGCTGGGCGCGGGCAGCCAGCTGCTGGCCGCCACACAGACCGCCACGCTCACGCGTGCCCAGGTGCAGCACTGCGTGGTGGATGGATTTTTCCCAAGGGTTGCCATCAGCGCTACCCCGACCAAACGCCAGGGCGGTTTGCGCGGCCTGGGTCTGCCCTATCCGGCCGATGCCGCCATCACCCGGCATCTGGCCCAGTTTTTGGCCCAGCATGCGGGCTCTGCTCTTTCCGATACCCTGCCCGACACCGTGCTGCTCAACGGCGGTGTATGCCATGCCGCCGCCATTGCCGAGCGCCTGGCCCAGCAGCTTGGTGACTGGCGCGGCAGCCCCGTGCGCGTGCTGCACAACCCCCACCCGGACTGGGCCGTGGCACGCGGGGCCGCAGCCCATGCGCTGGCGCTGCAGGCCAGGTGCCGTGTTCAGGTTGATACGTCGGCAACGCAATCCCCATCGGCATCTGAAGCTCCAAAATCCATAGTGCCCCACATCGGCGGTGGTGCGGCGCGCAGCTACTGGCTGCTGCTGCCGGGCAAGGCCGGCGAGGCACCCCAAGGCCTGTGCCTGTTGCCGCGCGGGACTGAAGAGGGACATCGCCTGCTGCTCACGGGCCGGCGTTTTGCGCTCAGGCTGGGCCAGGCCGTGCGCTTCAATCTGCTGGCCCACAGCGGCAGCCAGCCGGCACAGGCCGGGCAGATTGCGCCGCTGCAGGGCGAGGGCTGGGTGGAGCTGCCACCGATTGCCACCGTGCTGCCTGCGCCTGAGTCCCTTAACCAAGGGCGCGGCGCGGCACAGATCGAGGTGCAGCTGCAAGCCTGCATGACCGAGCTGGGCGTGCTGGAGGTGCGCTGTGTGGCGGTTCAGGACGCGGCACAGTCCTGGTTGCTGCCGTTTCAGCTGCGCGGTGCTGCTATGAAAAACGATGCTGCTGCCGCAGATGCAGCAAGCGTTGCAGGCCCAAAAAGCGTGCAATCCAACGACAGCACACTGCCCCAGGCCGTGGCCCTGGTGGAGCGCATTTTTGGCAACCAGACGCAGGAGGTCGCCCCCAAAGAGGTGCGCCAGCTGCGCCAGTCGCTGGAAAAAATCCTGGGCCCGCGCGAGGCCTGGGACGTGGCCCTGCTGCGCGCCCTGTTTGATGCGCTGCTGGCCTGCGCCAAGCGCCGCCGCCGCACGCCCGAGCATGAGCGCGTATGGCTGAACCTGGCCGGCTGGTGTCTGCGCCCCGGCGTGGGCGCCCAGCTCGATGCCTGGCGCGTGGAGCAGGTCTGGGCCTTGTATGAGCAAGGTCTGGCCCATGGCAAAGAGGCCGCCAACTGGACCGAGTGGTGGGTGTTCTGGCGCCGCGTGGCCGCAGGCCTGAATGCGGACCAGCAGCTGCAACTGCTGGAGGCCGTGGCCGGCCAGATGCAAAAAGCCGTGCAGCAAACCACACGCGCCGGTGGCAAGAGCAGCCACGGCAGCTATGACGACATGCTGCGCCTGTTTGCCGCCATGGAGGCCGTGCCCTGGCAGTACCGCCAGGAAATGGGCCAGTGGATGCTGCAGCGCTTGCAGCGCCCGGATGAGACGGTGCAAACCTGGTGGGCCATAGGCCGCTTGGCCGCACGCCAATCGTTGGCCGCCAATGCCCATCTGGTCATGCCGCCCAAGGCCGCCCAGGAGTTTCTGAACGCCACGCTGGCCCAGGACTGGCGCAGGAACGAAACCGCCATGTTTGCCGCCGTGCAAATCACCCGCATGACGGGCGACCGTGCACGCGATCTGCCGAATGAGGTCCGAGCCCAGGTGCTGGAGAAGATGCGGGTATCCGGCGCTCCCGAGCGCTGGATCGCGATGGTGGAGCAGGTGGTGGAGATGCAGGCCGAAGACCAAAAACGCAGCCTGGGCGATAGCCTGCCGCCGGGGCTGGTGTTGTTGTAGCAGAGGCTGAGCGCCGGTCTGGTAGAAACAAAAAAGGCCTGCTGGGAATGGCAGGCCTAAGGGGGGGCTGGTTCAGGGCGCTGAATAGGCTTCCAAGGGCTTGTCAGTCGGCGCAGCCCAGGCTGCCTTAGTGGCCGCAGAGGCCGGCAAATGGATGGCGCGGTTGCTGGGCGGAACGGGCTGCATAAACCATTTTTCGTACAGCTTTTCCACCTCGCCGGAGGCAGCCATGGCCTTGACCTTGTTATCAAAAACGGTCTTGAACGCCGGCGAGTCCTTGCGGTACATGATGGCGATGGGCTCCATGCTCAAGGGCTGTTCCACGATGCTGAATTGCTCCGGTGCCCGCAGCCGGGAAATGCCTGCGGCCAGAATTTGCCCGTCGGCCACGCAGGCGTCTGCGCGTCCGCTCTCCAGCAGCATCACGCATTCCGCGTTGTCCTTGGTCAGCATGGCGTTCAGGCCCAGGTTTTTGTCCTTGTCCAGCTTGCGCAGCAATGTGACGGAGGTGCTGCCGGTGGTGACGGCCACGTTCTTGCCCGCCAGTTGCTCCAGCTTGCTGATGCCGCCGTTCTTTTTGACGGCGGCACGCACCTCTTCCACATACAAGGTGGGCGCAAACGCCACTTCCTGCTGGCGCACCGTGTTGTTGGTGGCCGTGCCGCAGATCAGGTCCACCGTGCCATTTTTCAGCAAGGGGATGCGGTTTTGCGGGGTGACCAACTGGTACTTCAGCTCCAGCTTGGGCAGCTTGAGGTCTTGCCTGATTTGCTCCAGCGCGGCCTCGCAGACCTCGACATGAAAGCCGGTGTATTTGCCATTGCCCAAGGTGAAGGACATGACACCGGATGCCTCGCGCACGCCCAAGGTGATGGACTGCGTGGACTTGATCTTGTCCAGCGTCTCCTGTGTTTGCCCCTGGGCAATGCCACAGGCGAGCAGCAGAGCGACCGAGGTCGCCGTCGTGAAAGCATGGCGCATGGGGACGGCTCCTTGGCGATTACTTGGCAAACAGGGATTCGATGTTCTTGAAGGCCTTGAACTCCAGTGCATTGCCGGAGGGGTCTTTGAAGAACATGGTGGCCTGCTCACCCACCTCGCCCTTGAAGCGGATGTAGGGCTCAATCACAAATTCCATGCCAGCCGCCTGCAGGCGGGCGGCCAGGGCCTCCCAGTCGGGCATGGAGAGCACCACGCCAAAGTGGCGCACGGGAACGCCGTGGCCGTCCACCGCACTGGTCTTGCTGGCGCCGCACTCTTCCGGTGCCAGATGGGCCACGACCTGGTGGCCGTAAAAATCAAAGTCCACCCAGGCATCGGAGCTGCGGCCTTCGGCGCAGCCAATCACTTCGCCATAGAACTTGCGTGCCACAGCAATGTCATGCACGGGGAAGGCCAGGTGAAAGGGCTGGAGGGGGGAGATGGTGCTCATCGTGTGTCTCGTGTAGTTGGGAAAGTGCTTGGGTCGCAGCACGAAATTCACTGTAGGACAATGGTTTGATTTATAAAAACGATATATTTTTGATGTGAGTCACATTTAGATCGATGAATGATTGCGGAACTCAGAACCTTTTTAGCCGTGGTGCGCTGCGGCACATTTGCCGGCGCCGGTGACAGCATTGGCCTGACCCAGTCGGCCGTCAGCAGCCAGATGAAGCGGCTGGAAGCGCATTTCGGCTGCAGCTTTTTTGACCGTACCGGGCGCTCTTCCGAGCTCAATGCCACGGGCAAGCTCATGGTGCCTAGGGTGGAAGCGCTGCTGCGCCAATTCGAGGCGCTGGCGCAGGACGATGAGACCCATACCCCCCATGTGCGCCTGTCCGTTGGCGCCATTGCCACGGCGCAGCTGAGCATCCTGGTGCCTGCTTTTGCACGCCTGTTGCAGCGGGGCGAGCCGCTGCATTTGCACATCGTGCCGGGCATGTCGATCGAGTTGATGGACCAGTTGGACAGCGGCGCACTGGACGCGGCCTTGATCGTGCGCCCGCCTTTTGGCATCTACCCGCAGCTGCTGTGGCAGCCTCTGCTGTACGAGCCTTATGTGCTGTTGGCGCCGGCGGCATGGGGTGGTCCCTCATGGGAGGCGCTGCTGGCAGAGCGGCCCTGGATCCGCTATGCCCGGCATTCCTTTGGCGGGCGCATGGTGGACCGCTTTGTGCGCAAGCGCCAGATGAAGCCCCATGAGGTGGCCGAGCTGGATGACTTGGACTGCCTGGTGGCGTTGGTGGCCCAGGAGGTTGGTGTCGCCATTGCCCCTGCGGCCATGACTTTGCTTCCCTTGCCCGCATCTGTGCGCATGTGGTCCTTGGGTGAGCACACGTTCTACCGGGAAGTGGGTTGGCTGCAGCAACGCCATCCCAAGGAGCCGGCGGTGATGGCCAGGCTGCTGCAAGAGATGCAGCAGCAAGTCGAAGCCTTGAATGCGGCAGCGCCGGGAGTTTCATAAAGCGCGCGAGCGTGCTTCGGTGAAAACAAAGTAAATCAATAAAAAATTATCGTAAAACGATAATTTTTGCTACAGTCACGCCATCTCGAACGTGAAAAGGATGGACTGTGAAATCAACCGACTCTCTGGCGCGCAACAGCCAGTACATTGCGGCGGCGGCCTTGCTGCTGGTGGTGGCCATGCTGGTGCTGAATGCTGCCAGCTGGTTTTTCCCTGCACTGGGACAAGGGGAGGGTGGCGCCGGGCTGAGCTTTGCGCTGACCCAGCGCATGGTCGGCATGGCTGGTGTCGATGTGCTGGCCATGCCCTGGTGGCAGTTGTTGGGGGCGGCGCTGATCTCCAGCATTCCGCTGCTGGCCATGGCCTATGGGCTGCTGCAGCTGCGGGCGCTGTTCCGGCAATACGCTGGCGGCAACTACTTTGTGCATTCGGCCTATGGGCATATGGAGCGCCTGGGCCGTGCCATCGTGGCCTGGGTGGTGCTGGACTTTGTCTGCGAGCCGGTGCTGGGTTTGTGGGTCACCATGCTGGCGCCGGTGGGTCAGCGCATGCTGACGCTGAGCCTGGAGCCGCCGGTGTTCATCGCCCTGTTTCTGGCGGCCTGCGTGATCGCCATCGCCCGCATTTTGCAGCGCGCCTGCGATCTGCATGCCGAAAACCAGCAGTTTGTGTGACGGCAGACCATGGCGATTGAAATTGCACTCGATGTGATGCTGGCCAAGCGCAAGGTCAAGTCCAAGGACCTGGCTGCAGCCATAGGTATCACGGAGCAAAACCTCTCCCTGCTCAAGCAGGGCAAGGTCAAGGGCATGCGGCTGGCTACGCTGGATGCGATCTGCCGCCATCTGGATTGCACGCCCGGTGATGTGCTGGTCTATGTGCCGGGCGGTGCCGAGACCGCCGATGGCGAGGAGGGCGCACTCTAATCGGCTGTGCTTTTCGCCCCGCCCGCCGTGAGGCCATGGCGTCGGCCTGGAGCAGGGCTGGATAGACTGCCGCATCCATCTTGTTGCCAAGGAGTGTGCGCATGATCAGTCTGGAGTTTTTGCTGACCTCGCTGGTGGTGGTGCTGATTCCCGGCACCGGTGTGGTCTACACCGTGTCCACGGGCTTGGTACAAGGGCGTAAAGCCAGTCTTTATGCGGCCCTGGGTTGCACGCTGGGCATTGTTCCGCATCTGCTGGCCACGGTGCTGGGCCTGGCTGCGCTGATGCATACCAGCGCCCTGGCATTCCAGTTGCTGAAATATGCGGGCGTGGCCTATTTGTTCTATGTGGCCTGGGCCACCTGGCGTGACAAGTCCGCCTTCGCCGTGGACGGCAGCGTGGCCAGGACATCGGCGCGCAGCCTGGTCATCAAGGCGGTGTTGATGAATGTGCTCAATCCCAAGCTGACCATTTTCTTTCTGGCCTTTCTGCCGCAGTTTGTGCCCCAGGGCGCCAGCCAGCCGCTGCTGCAGCTGTTGCTGCTCAGCGCCGTGTTCATGGGCATGACGTTTGCGGTGTTTGTGGCCTATGGCTGGCTAGCCCACGCGTTTCGCCGCCTGGTCATGGAGTCAAACGCTGTGCAGCAGTGGCTGCGCTATGGCTTTGCCTCGGCCTTTGCAGGGCTGGGCGTCAAGCTGGCATTCACCGAGAAATAGCGGGCAGCAGCAGTCCTGGTGGAGACGGAGGCGGAGTGCAGGCATTCGTAGAATGCCCGGCAACCATTGTGTGGAGATCTCCCGGTGAAGTCTGTTTGCAGAAGAAATGTGCTGTCGTTTGCTGTCCTGGCCCTAGCGGGAGGTATGGTGTCTGCGCAAGGCGCCTGGCCTGCCAAGCCCATTACCTTTGTGGTGCCCCAGGCTCCTGGTGGGGCCAATGATGTGATTGCCCGTGCCGTGGCACAGGGGCTGGAGCGTTCGCTGGGCCAGCCCGTGATCGTGGAAAACCGGCCTGGTGCCAACGGCAATCTGGGCACTGGCCAGGTCGCGCGCAGCGCTGCCGATGGCTATACCTTTTTGGTCACGGCGCAAAGTGCTTACACCATCAATCCGGCGCTCTACACCAAGGTGCCGTTTGATCCCATCAAAGACTTCACGCCGGTGATGCAGCTGGCCGTGGCGCCCTATCTGCTGGTGGTGAACCCGAGCTTTCCGGCCAAGAACCTGGACGAGCTGGTGGCCTATGCCAAGCAGCACCCGGGCAAGGTGGAGTACGCCTCGGCAGGCAATGGCACGCTCAACCATTTGCTGGGCGAGATGCTGAAAAAACAAAAGAATGTGGAGCTGCTGCATGTACCCTACAAGGGCGCATCGGCCGCCGCCACCGATGTGGTCGCAGGCCAGTTGCCCATGACGTTTGGCAGCTTCCCGGGGGTGATGCCTTTTGTGGCCAGCGGCAAGCTGCGCGTGCTGGGTGTCGCGGCGGAAAAGCCCACCACGCTGGCCCCCGAGATTCCCGTGCTGGGCAAGGACCTGGCGGTGACCAGCTGGTACGGCCTGTTTGCGCCGGCGGGCACACCGCAGCCGGTGGTGGACAAGCTCTACCAGGCCATCAAACAGGTGCTGGCCAAGCCCGAGATGGGCGAGCGCTTCAAGACCCTGGGTGCCGAGCGGGTGGAGTCTGATCCGCAAAGCTTCAAGGCCATGCTGCCGGCCGAGCTGGCACGCTGGAAGCAGGTGGTCAAGGATTCAGGCGCCCACATCGACTGATGTCTGGCCGGCGTGGGCTGCGGCTACCATCGCGGCTTTGATGGGGCTCCCGCTCCCTTGTCTCGATGCCACCTGTTTCTTCATTCCACCGTTCCCGCTGGCTGCTCGCGCTGTTGGCCTTGCTGCTCATTGCCCTGGGCCTGGCCTCGCGCCGGGGCTATTCACCTTTTCCCGCTGTTTTGGGCAACTACCCCGGCGATGCGCTGTGGGCCTGGGTGGTCATGCTCTGCGTGGCCTGGCTGCGGCCTGCCATGGCGCGTGGGCGGCTGGTAGCGTGGTCGTTGCTGATTGCCTTTGGTATCGAGTTTTTGCAGCTCTACCAGGCGCCGTGGATGCAGGCGCTGCGAGCCAACAAGCTGGCCTATCTGGTGCTGGGCAATGGCTTTGATCCGCTGGATCTGCTGGCCTATGGCGTGGGCATTGCGCTGGGGGCCGTGGTGGATGGGCTGTGGCAGCGGCATCAGGGCTGGCTCAAGCACTGAAATCCAGCACCGTTTGCCCCACTTGCTGCAGTGCCTGCTCCAGCAAGGGCAGGGGCAGCGATGCCAGCGCCAGGCGCAGCGCGTGCGGTGCCTGCGCCGTGGTGGCAAAAGGCTCGGCCGTGGAGACGGCAATATGCTGCTGCAGCAAGGCCTGGGCCACCTGGTCTGCGCGCACCTCGGGTGGCAGCGGCAGCCACAGAAAGTAGGAGTGGGGGTGGGCCATGCGCGGCAGCTCGGGCAGCAGTGTGCCCAGCACGCGGGTGGCGATCTGCTGGCGCTGGCGGGCATCGGCGCGTTTGCTGGCCTCGAGCTGGGCCACGGTACCGTCTTCCAGCCAGCCGCAGGCCATGGCCGTCATCACCCCCGCGGTGTTCCAGGTGGTGGCGCGTATGGCGCGCTCCAGTGCGGGCACCCAGTCCGGAGGTGCCGCCACCCAACCCACACGCAGCCCGGAGGCCACGCTTTTGGACAGGCCCGACACATACAGCGTGCGCTCCGGTGCCAGTGCGGCCAATGGCGGTGGTGCCGGGTCTGCCAGATAGGCATAGGCCGCGTCTTCTATCAGGGTCAAATCATGGCTGTGGGCAATCTCCACCAGCTGTTGGCGCTGCGAAAGCGGGAGCACCCAGCCCAAGGGGTTGTGCAGCGTGGGTTGGGCGTAGATGGCACGCACGCTGCGCTGGTGGCACAGCTGCTGCAGCGCAGCCATATCCGGCCCCTGGGGCGTGCTGGGAATGGGCAGCAGCTCCAGGTGTAGCTGCTGGGCCAGCAGTTTGAAGCCGGGGTAGCTCAGTGCATCCACGGCCACTACATCGCCGGGCGCCAGTCGTGCCATCAAGGACACGGTCAGCCCATGCTGTGCGCCATCCGTCAACACCACCTGCTCGCCCGCCACCTGCAGGCCACGGCTGTGCAGATGCTGGGCCACGGCGGCGCGGTCGCGCGGGCGGCCACCATGGGGCTGGTAGCGCAGCAAGGCGTCCAGGTCGCCGGTCAGGGCCAGCTGGCGCAAGGCGGTGCGCAGCAACTCGGCCTGGCCGGGCTGGGTGGGCATGTTGAAGCTCAGGTCCATGCTGCCCGCCGGAGCAGGGGGAATGTCGAGGCCATGGCCCGGGGGCAGGGCGGTTTCCTTCACAAAGCTGCCACGCCCGGTTTCGCCGCTGACCAGGCCCATGGCGGCCAGCTCGGCATACACACGGCTGGCCGTGACCAGGGCCAGGCCTTCGCGTGCCGCCAGTTGCCGGTGGGTGGGCAAACGGCTGCCAGCGGGCAACTCCCCGCTGCGTATGGCTGCGGCCAGGCGATCTACCACCAGCTGGTAGCGAGAGGTGCGGGTGCGTGACATGGTCTTCAGGCTTTTGTATGCATGACAATTTTTTGATTGTATTGGTGTGGAGGTCTAGCATGGCATGCCCTGGTTTTTTACTTTGCAGCGCACCGCTATGACTTCGATTGCATCTCCCTCTCCCGACACCCACAGCCCACAGGCTTCGCGCGGCTGGCTCAACGGCCTGATTGGCGTGGTGATCTTCAGCGGCTCGCTGCCGGCCACGCGCCTGGCCGTGCTGGATTTGCCGCCGCTGTGGCTGACGGTGGCCCGGGCGAGCATGGCTGCGGTGCTGGCCTTGGCCGTGTTGCTGCTATTCAAGCAAAAGCGCCCCATGCGCAGCCAGATTGCTTCTTTGCTCGTAGTCGCCTTGGGCGTGGTGCTGGGCTTTCCGCTGCTGACGGCATTGGCGCTGCAGCAGGTCACGGCAGCGCATTCCATTGTCTGGGTGGCCTTGCTGCCGCTGTGCACCGCAGTGTGCGGTGTGTGGCGCGGGGGGGAGCGTCTGCGGCCCGCGTTCTGGCTGTTCTCGCTGCTGGGCGCTGCCCTGGTCATGGGCTTTGCGCTGGCTCAGGGGGGCGCGTCATCGTGGCAGGGCGATGCGCTGATGCTGCTGGCCGTGGCCCTGTGCGGTCTGGGTTATGCCGAAGGCGCCAAGCTCTCGCGCAGCCTGGGCGGCTGGCAGGTCATCAGCTGGGCCTTGGTGCTGTCGCTGCCGGTGATGCTGCCGCTCACGTTGTGGCTGTGGCCCAGTGACCTGACACAGGTGCGGGCTCCGGCCTGGTGGTCCCTGGCCTATGTGGCCTTGTGCAGCATGTGGCTGGGTTTTGTTTTTTGGTACCGGGGGCTGGCCCAGGGCGGGATTGCGGCCGTGGGCCAGTTGCAGTTGCTGCAGCCCTTGCTGGGTTTTGCCCTGGCGGCCTGGCTGCTGGACGAAGCCGTGAGCCCGGCCATGTTGGCGGTGACGGTGGCGGTGCTGGTCTGCGTGGTGGGGGCCAAGCGGGCATCGGCCATGCGTTAGCCATGAACCCTTGGAATACGCACAGGAACTGTGTGCCTTGTGGTGTGGAAAACACAGAGCCACGCATGCAGCGGTGAGATGCCATCGCGCAAAAGGGCCAGGAAAATGCGGGCAGGCCTTGCTGATGCGCTGTGCGCCGCCAGATTTGGCAGAGTAAGCACTCTATCGATAAAGGGCAGTTGATTGATTGGTATTCCTGGCGTTCTTTCTTACGACTTGGTGCAAATAACTTGTACAGAATGGCGAGCGTATGGATATTTCTCTCGCCGCAATGACACAGCTTGGCTTGCAACAAGAACTGCACGCTGCATTTGCGCGTTGGATGAATTTGTGCGAAATCACGGCGCGTCAGGACGGAGTGCTCCAGGAAGACCTGCAGCAGGAGCTGGCCTGGTTGCGTCACCGGCGCGATTTGCTGCTGCAGCGCAGCACACCACAGCGTATGCGCCAGGTGGTGGCCGACATCCAGAACGCCGAAGCCTGGGTGCATTCCAGCCTGCGGGCCCGCATGCAGGATTTGCGGGCGCAATCGCTGGCCGATGAGGCTGGGGCGGTCACGGCCCAGGTCAACCCTTTCAAGCAGGCACTCCAGGCCGGCCTGGCGCAGATCGGTTTATGGTCTGCGCTGCCCTTTCCCCATGCCAGCAAGGTCATCGCCGGCGCGGGGTTTGACTGGCTGCTGCTGGACACCGCACATACCCCTGCCGAGGTGCAACTGCAACTGGAAGCCATGGCCGCAGCCACACCCAGCCCGGGCCAGCGCCGCAGCCACGCCGTGGTGCGGCCGGCATGGTGTGACCCACAGGCCATCCGGCAATACCTGGGCATGGGCGCGCAGACCTTGCTGCTGCCGGTGCTCAGCGCCGAACAGGCCCGCACAGCAGTGGAAGCCGTGCGCGTGGTGCTGTCAGAGCTGTCTGGAATGGAGCCGGGGACGGACAGCATCTGTCTGCTGGTGCAGGTGGAAACACGGGAGGCACTGGAGCAACTGCAAGCCATTGCCAGCGTGGACGGCGTGGATGGCGTGTTCATCGGCCCGGCCGATTTGTCGATAGGCCAGGGAGGCGTGGGCGGCGACAGCCCCGCCGATGGCATGCGGATTGCGATTGCACAGGCGCTGGCCACCGTGCGAGCCTGCGGCAAGGCGCCGGGCATTCTGGCGCCGGACCCCGAATCCGTGCAGAACTGCCTGGATGCCGGTGCCTTGTTTGTGGTGGTGGGCACCGACATGCAACTACTGCGCCAGGGTGCGGATGCCTTGGCCTCGCGCTTCAAGCGCAGCGGGGACTGAGACGGCTTGGCGTTCAACCGTCAAACGTTGTGGTGTTGCATTGTCGTGCCACAGCGCTGTCTGCAGCTCCCAGCCTCGTTATCCCATTGAATGCAAACCCGTATGAGCGCGTCAACGCGATCGGATGGGCATGGCCTCGTGGCCGCAGAAACCAGCAAGCCACCCAGCCCTTGCGGTCTCTGCGGGGTGACAGCCCTGCTCTGGTTTTCGCAGTATGCTGTGCGCTTCCAATCTGGGTCTGAGAACGAATAGGCCTGGATGGTGAGGGCTGGAGCGCGCTGGCTGCTCCTGCTTTTGCGACACCCCCGGGGTTGCGGCTTCGGGACTCTCCTACCTGTCACGAATGGATTTCCCCATGTCTCACGCCTACCCCGACACCCAGTTGCTGATTGATGGCCAATGGGTGGATGCTGCCAGCGGCAAGAAAATTGCCGTGCACAACCCTGCCACGGGCGACGTCATCGGCCATGTGGCCCATGCCGGCATTGCCGATCTGGACCGCGCACTGGCCGCAGCGCAAAAAGGCTTTCAGGTCTGGAAGCACACCAGCGCCCACGAGCGCCAGGCTGTGATGCGCAAGGCCGCGTTGCTGCTGCAGGAGCGCGCAGACGCCATTGCCGCCGTGCTGACGCAGGAACAAGGCAAGCCCCTGGCCGAGGCCAAGGGCGAGGTGTTGGCGGGCGTGGGCATCATCGACTGGTTTGCCGACGAGGCCCTGCGCCTGTACGGCCGCATCGTGCCGGCGCGCCGCTCCGATGTGCTGCAGCAGGTCATCAAGGAGCCCGTGGGCCCGGTGGCTGCCTTCACGCCCTGGAACTTCCCCGTCAACCAGATTGTGCGCAAGATCAGCGCCGCCCTGGCCACGGGCTGCTCCTTCTTGTGCAAGGCACCTGAAGAAACCCCGGCCGCACCGGCCGCGCTGCTGAAGTGTTTTGTCGACGCCGGCGTGCCTGCCGGCGTGGTGGGCCTGGTTTATGGCGACCCGCATGAAATCTCCAGCTATCTGATTCCCCACCCCGTGATCCGCAAGATCACCTTCACCGGCTCCACGCCCGTGGGCAAGCAGCTGGCCGCCATGGCAGGTGCCCACATGAAGCGCTGCACCATGGAGCTGGGCGGCCATGCGCCTGTGATCATTGCCGAAGACGCCGATGTGGACCTGGCCGTGAAGGCTGCTGGCGCTGCCAAGCTGCGCAATGCCGGTCAGGTCTGCATCTCACCCACGCGTTTTCTGGTGCACCGCAGCCTGCAAAAACAGTTTGCCGAAAGCGTGGTGCAGTACTTCGAATCCGTCAAAGTGGGCAACGGCCTGAATGCCGACACCAAGATGGGCCCGCTGGCCAATCCTCGCCGTATCACCGCCATGAAGGCCCTGGTGGACAACGCCCAGGCCAAGGGCGCTGAAGTACTGCTGGGTGGCAAGCAACTGGGCGATGCCGGCAACTTCTACGCCCCCACCGTGCTGGGCAATGTGCCGCTGGATGCCGACGTGTTCAACAACGAGCCCTTTGGCCCGGTGGTGGCCATGCGTGCTTTTGACCAGATCGAAGACGCGATTGCCGAAGCCAACCGCCTGCCTTACGGCCTGGCTGCCTACGCTTTCACCCGCTCGCTGAAGACGGCACACCAGCTGAGCCAGCAGGTGGAAAGCGGCATGCTGTGGATCAACCAGCCAGCCGTGGCCTCGGCCGAGATGCCTTTTGGGGGTATCAAGGATTCGGGCTATGGTTCCGAAGGGGGGCCCGAAGCGCTGGAGGCCTATCTCATCCCCAAGGCCGTCTCTATCGCAATGGTGTGAACCTCTGACGATGAAGTGGGCGCCTCGTTGTGAGCTGCCCATACAGCGCTTGATGCGTTGTTGCTCGCCCTTGCCGTACGCCTGTACTGTCAGCGGGCGAGGCGCCTAGCCTCAAGCGCTGTCTGGGCATTGTGGAGTGGGGTTGGGAGTCCGATGGACTGCAGAGGCCCGCTCTGGCATGCCTTGAGATCCGCGTAAAAAACCGCCAGATCCAGCAACGGGTCGGCGGTTTTTTTGTTGCTTGCACGCGGTTTAAACCTTGGCAGTTTCGCTGAAGAAGCTGGGGTGCAGCGCCAGGTCCCGGGCGGCCAGGCGCAGCTGTGCGGCCTGCGTTGCGTGTGCGGCGTCCAGGCGCTGGGCCACGGCGCGCAGGCTTTGGGCGGCGCGGGTGGGGGAGGCAGGGAGCTGGGCTAGGCGTTGCAGGCCGTGGTGCAGGCTGCGCGCCAGGCTGTCGCTGTGTTGGCTGTCGGCGTGCAGCTGGTGCAGCAAATAGGTGGCCTTGCCCACGCGCAGCGCGGCCAGGCCGCAGTCGGCGGCATCTTGCACCTGCTCACTACCCACTTTTTCGGCGGTGCGCACCAGGCGCAGCAGGCGGTGGTAGAGGCGGGCTCGCCACACACGCAGGTCCTGGGGCTGCATCGGCGCCCGGGCCATGGCCTGCAGCTCGCGGACCATCATGGCGCGCAGGCCTTGTACGCGGCCCTGCACCGTCACCGGCAGGATGAAACGGTAGGCCAGCCAGCCCGCCAGCGGCCCGGTGATGATGGCCAGGCCCATAGCCAGCGAATGGCCGTAGTCCACGGTGTAGGGGTAATGCGGCGTGAGCGCCAGCAGCAGCACCATGCAGCAGTCATAACCCGAGAGCATGGTGTGGCGGTGGCTGAACAGCAGGGCACCGATGAAGATAAAGGGCAGCATCCCCAGCACCATCTGCAGCTGGCTGTGGGCCCAGGGCCAGACCAGCCACTGGCAGGCCAGGGCCACGACCACGCCCATGGCCTGGCCCAGGGTGACATAGCGCATGGTGAAGGCCGGGTTCTCGAAAGAGGAAAACACCGTGATCATCACCGACAGGCCCAAAAGCATATAGGCGCCGCCGCTCCAGCCCGTGGCCACCCAGACCATGCCCACGGAGAACATGGCGGCAAAGGCCCGCAGCAGCGCGCGGCGGGCGCCCAGCCAGTCGCTGTGCAGCACCACGGGCAGGGCGCGGGCGCGCTGGTGGGCAGGCAGAGGCTGGTCGCTGGCCGCCAGGCCATGGGCTTGCAAGGCCAGGGCGATATGGGCCAGCAGCTCGGGCGCAGCGCCCCAGCCCTGGCTGGCGCTGCGTGCCTGGGCCAGCGCCGGCAGCGCGGCCAGCGGGTCGGCCTGGGTTTCCAATTGGTGGGCGGCTTGTTCCAGCGCCTGACGCACAGTCTGGGCCTGCGCCATGTCGAGCTGGGGATGGAGGGCTGCGCCAGCGCTGTCGCGTAACCACATCAGCGTGGAGATTTGCACATTCATCAGCCGGCGCAGCGCACGCACGGCCTGGCGCGAGCGCTGGGAGCCTGCAGCATGCGGGTCCAGCCCTTCCTCGATCACGGCCATGGCAGACAGGCGCCGGGCCAGCTCCTGGGGCGACAGCGCCGCGCTGCCCTGGGCGGATGCAGCCAGGTCGCGCAGCAGCCGCGCGCAGAGCTGGCGCACCTGGGTGTTGCCGGGTATCTCGGCCCCGCGCGGGGTGAACAGCCAGCCCACCAGCAGGGCTGCCGCCACGCCGGTGAGGGCGGTGAACAGCCGGTCCCAGCCCAGGGCAAATACATGCTCGGGGTGGCCGCTGTCCAGCAGCGCCACCATGGCGGCGGAGTAGCCGGCCAGCATGGTGCCGTAAGAGGCGAAGCTGCGCTGCAGATTGCCCAGGCCGGCACACAGCCCTATCCACAAGGCCAGGCCGGTGACCAGCCAGAACAGCTGGCCGCCGGCCAGCAGCACCAGGCCCACGCCGGCCGCCGTGCCGATGACGGTGCCCGTGGTGCGAAAAAAGCTTTTCTCCAGCAACTGGCCGCGCAGCGGCTGGGAGGCCGCCCAGACCGTCATGCCGGCCCATTGCGGGTGCTCCAGCCCCAGGGCCCAGGCGGCCAGCACGGCCAGGCAGGCCGCCAGCGCGGTGCGCAAGTGAAGGCGCAGCCGGGCGCTGTCAAATCCCCAGCTTGCGGCGCGGGCCAGCAGGCGGTCGTAGGCGGCCAGGCTCATGGCTGGGCCTCGGTAGCGGCTTCACCGGTGGCACCGGTTTTGTCGCCGCCGGCTTGCAACTGCTCCAAGCGGGCACGGATTTTTTTCACTCCGCCCAGCATGGCCTCTACCTCGGCCTCATCCAGGTCTTGCAGCATGGCCAGCTCGGCCTCCAGCATGGTGGCGCGTATGCCGTCCACGGCCGTGTGGCCGGCCTCGGTGAGGTAAATGCGTTTGCTGCGGCGGTCTGCGGGGTCGGCGCGGCGCTCCAGCCAGCCCCGGGCTTCCAGAATGTCCAGCAGCCGCACCAGGCTGGAGCCGTCCAGGCCCACGCGTTCGGCCAGGGCTTTTTGCGTGCTGCCATCGCCCCAGGCGCGCAAATGCAGCAGCGGTGTCCAGGTGGCATCGGTCAGGCCGCTGGCGGCCAGTTGTTCCTCGACCTGGCGGCGCCATTGGCGCACCAGCGTCACCATCAAAAAGCCCAGGCGTTCGCGGGCGGGAGATTCGGCAAATGACATGCCATGAATTTTAGTTGTATTGCAATTAATTTGCATTGCAAATTAATTGTTGTGCCATCTTATGGAGCCTGAAAGTAGCTGAAAAATACACGGTGAGAGTAGATGCGTAGAGCATGTATTGCTATCAATAAAGAAGCTTTTCTTTTTGCTGAGCAGCACGCTGTGCCTGGTTTTGGGGTCTTGGGTTTATCGCTATTCGTAAATTGAATAGCGATGGCTAGAATCGCCGCTCTTACGCTTTTTCACAAATTCCCGGCTGCACCTTGCGTGCGGTACGGGCCGTACTTTTCTTGCTGCATGTCCCCACACCACCACGCTGATGCTGCGCGCCCCGCGCTTTCCGGTTTCCGACTTCGTTCCCCCTGGCTGTGGGCCGCACTGGCCTTGTCGCCAATACTTCCAGTGCTCCCCATGGCTGCGCTGGCCCAGGCCACCCCGGCCGCAGAAGCGGACAGCCAGACCTTTACCCTGGGCACGGTGGAAGTCAGCGGCCAGCGCCAGGCAGACCAGGGCGCTGGTGATATGCAGCGCGTGAACAGCGCAGAGATGGAGCAGGTCAACGCCAACACCGTGGCCGACGCCGTGCGCGAACTGCCCGGTATCAACCTGTCGCGCAACAACCGCAATGAGGAGATGATCAATCTGCGCGGTTTTGACTCGCGCCAGGTGCCCATCTATGTGGACGGCATTCCCCTGTATGTGCCCTACGACGGCTATGTGGACCTGGGCCGCTTCACCACCTTTGACTTGGCCGAGATCAATGTGGCCAAGGGCGGTGCCTCGCTGCTCTACGGCCCCAACACCCTGGGTGGAGCGGTGAATCTGGTGACACGCAAGCCAGTCAAGGCCTTTGAGGGCGATGCGCGCATAGGCTTTGGCTCGGGCAAGGAGCGCAAGGCAGCCGTCAACCTGGGCGGAAACCTGGGCAGCTGGTACTACCAGTTGGGCGCTTCCTATCTGGATGCCGACAACTTCCCCTTGCCCAAGGGTTTCAAAGACTTCAAGGCCAAGCCCTCTGACACAGGCAGCCACCGCGAAAATTCCTACCGCACCGACAAGCGCCTGTCCTTCAAAGTCGGCCTGACGCCCAATGCTACTGATGAATACGCCCTAGGCTATGTGCACCAGGAGGGTGAAAAGGGTAACCCGGTCTACACCGGAAAATCGAAAATTGACAAGGCAGTGCGTTACTGGCGCTGGCCGTACTGGGACAAGGACAGCATTTATTTCCTGAGCACCACACGCATTGGCAGCGACAACGTGCTCAAGACCAGGCTGTACCACGACACCTATAAAAACGGCCTGGACATGTACAAGGATGGCAGCTATGCCCAGCACGACCCCACCAGCAGCTACAAGGATGTAAGCCAGGGCGGCAGCGTGGAATGGGCCAACTACAGCTTGAAGGGCCATGAGCTGCGCTTTGCACTGCACTACAAGCAGGATGAGCACACCGATGCGGCTTCGGGTAAAGACCCTGAAAAACACTACCGCGACGTGAGCACCTCGCTGGTGGCGGAAGACCGCATCCAGCTGGGCGAGCGCTGGAATCTGACGCTGGGCCTGAGCCATGAAAAGCGCCAGGCCAAGGAGGTCTATCGCTGGGATACCAGCTCCACCGAGGCCACCAATGGCCTGGCCAAGCTCAGCTATGCGTTGACGCCAGCAGGCGATGAAATCTACGCCATTGCCTCGCACAAGACGCGCTTCCCCACCATCAAGGATCGTTACTCGGCCAAGATGGGACAGGCCTTGCCCAATCCCGACCTCAAACCCGAAGTCGCTAACCATTTGGAGTTGGGAATCAACGGGCAGCCATGGCAGGGTGGGCGCGGCCAGGCTGCGATCTTCTACAGCCATGTGCGAGACCAAATTCAAGACGTAGAAACAGACGTTTTTACCTGCGGAAAGAAAAACAATGAGTCTTGCAGGCAGGCACAGAACGTGGGCAAGACCCGCAACTGGGGCCTGGAGCTGTCACTGGCGCAAAAGCTGTCTGCGCAGTGGAAGGTCAATGCCGGCTACACCTATCTGAACCGCACCAACCTCAGCGACCGCAGCATCACGCTGACCGATACACCGCGCCAGCGTGTGTTTGCAGCCCTGCAATGGAACCCGCATGCCCAGTGGCAGCTGCGTACCGAGCTGGAGGCCGAGCAGGGCCGCAAGGTACCACTGGCCGCCAGTGGCCAGTCTTCGGTCTACCAGATGGCAGGCTACGGCGTGGTCAATCTGCGCGCCCGCTATCTGCCGCGCCCCGACACCACGCTGGACTTTGGCGTGGCCAACGTGGGAGACAAGTGGTATGAGCTGGCCGATGGCCTGCCCATGCCCGGCCGCACGCTGTACGTGAATCTGGGCTACCGCTTCTGATGGCACAAGGGCTGAACCGTCGCCAATGGCTGCAGCACAGCGCCACAGCCGGCGCCGTGCTGGGCCTGGGTGGCTGCGCTTCCATAGCCCATCCACCTTCCGCATCGGGCGTCCAGGTCGCTGCCGTGGGCGGCCTGGTGCTGTGCGGTGTGTGGCCACGCGTGGCCCAGGCCGCCAGCCAGGCACTGGCCTTGCCGGTGACTACCGTGGCCGCCGCACCCAAGGAGGGCGTGGTACCTGCCTTTGCACGTGGCGATGCGCAGATGCTGCTGATCCACGCCAGTGACGAAGCCATGGCGCTGGAAGCCGCAGGCCTGGCCGGCCCTGCCCGCGTCTGGGGCTGGAACGAGCATGTGATTGCCGGCCCTGCCGCCGACCCTGTGGGTGTGCGCCAGGCAGCCAGCGGCACCGATGCGCTGCGTCGCATTGCGCGGGCCCAGGCCCCTTTTATTGCGCTGCGCGATCCCGGCAGCTACACCGTGGTGCAGCGCCTGTGGCGGCGTGGCGGTGTGCGGCCCGATGCCCGCTGGCTGCGGGTGGACACCGGCCCCCAGCCCCAGGCCGTGCTGCAACTGGCGGCCGAGTTGCAGGCCTATGCCGTGGTGGGCCATATCCCGCTGCACTTTGGCAAGATGAGCGGGCCGGGTATCGAGCTGCTGCTGCATGGCGACCCGCTGATGCGCCGCCCCTATGTGCTGCTGACCCCTGGCCCCAAGCACCCTGCCACGCAGGCCCAGCGCCAGGCCGTGCAAGAGCTGGCAGACTATCTGCTGGGCCCTGCCGGCCAACAGGCCTTGGCACATGCCAATGCCGCTACGGCCGGCCCCTGGGTGTTTGCGCGCGACAGCGTGCCAGCCGGCCTGAACACCGGCGCCGATTGATACGGATTTGCCTTCAATCGTCAAACGTTGTTGGGTCGCCTTGTCGTGCTGCCGCACTGCCTGCGGCTCCCCGCCTAGTGATCCCATTGAATGCAAAACCGTATGAGTGCATTGCATGACCGCTTCTTCTGCTTCTCTTGACGATTCCGCGCTGCCGCTGGCCGCGCTGCTCCACGCCGATGACTGCCACGATATGGACGCGCTGCTGGAGCGCGTGGCCCGGCGCCTGATGGCGGCGGGCTGGCAGGTTGGTGGCCTGGTGTTTCGCATGGACCACTATGCCAACGGAAACAAGCGCATGCGCTTGTTTGATCTGCGCAGCGATGCCGAGTTCGAGCTCTCGCAAGACCTGGGGGCATCTTCCGATGCCTGCAGCCTCAACCCCCAGGCCATTGCCCAGGCCAGCGCCGTGCTGCGCCAGGCCTTGGCAGACCAGGTGCAGCTGATGCTGGTCAACCGCTTTGGCCAGGTCGAGGCCCTCGGTGGTGGCTTTGCCCAGGAGTTTGCGGCCTGCGTGGAGGCCGGTCTGCCGGTGCTCACCGCGGTGGCCCTGCGCCATGCCAGCGAATGGCAGCGCTTTACCGGTGGAGCGCATTGCACGCTGGCGGGTGATGAAGAGGCCGTGCATGCCTGGTGTGTGCAGCAGCTGCAGGCTGCAGAGACTGCGCGATGAAGCCCCAGCTCACACGCCGCCATCTGCTGGGTGGCCTGGCTGCCTGGGGCGCAGCTGCGGCCTGGCCGCTGCAGGCCGCGATCCCCGTCGCGGCGACCAGCACCATTGCCGCGCGCTTTGGCCCACTGCCTGCCGCTCCCCAGCGCGTATTTGCCGCAGGGCCTCCGGCTGGTGTGCTGGTGGCCGCGCTGGCGCCGCAGCAGCTGATGGGCTGGCCCATGCAGCTGTCCGATGTGGCACGCAGCTATCTGGGGCCGCAGCTGCGTGCCCTGCCGCATCTGGGGCGCTTGTCCGGCCGGGGCAGCACCATGCCGCTGGAAGCCTTGCTGGCGCTGCAACCCTCGCTGGTGCTGGATGCCGGCACGGCCGATGCCACCTATGTCTCGGCCACCGAGCGCCTGGCGCGCCAGACCGGCCTGCCCTGCGTGCTGGTGCAGGGCAGCCTGCCCGATCATGCCCGCCAGCTGCGCGAGGTGGGTGCGCTCCTGGGTGTGGCTGCGCGCGGCGAAACCCTGGCCCAGTACGCCGACGCCATGGCCGCCCTGGTGGCCCAGGTGGTGGGCAGCCTGCCCATGGCCCAACGCCCACGGGTCTATCTGGGCCGCAGCGCCAATGGCCTGGAGACCGGCCTGGCCGGCTCCATCAATGTGGAAGTGATCGAGTTTGCCGGTGGCCGCAATGTGGCGGCCGCTGCCGGGCGCGGCGGGCTGACGCGGGTGTCCATGGAGCAGATGCTGGCCTGGGACCCGGAAGTCATACTCACCCAGGAGCCGGCCTTTGCCGCGCTGCTGCGCAGCGACCCGCTGTGGCGTGGCATCAGCGCTGTGCGCAGCGGCCGCATCCATCTGGCGCCCATGCTGCCCTTTGGCTGGCTGGATGGTCCGCCCAGCGTGAACCGCTTGATCGGTGTGCGCTGGCTGCTGGAAAAGCTGCACCCCGGCCATGCCGCGCTGCGTGGCCTGCCGCCACTGGCCCAGGCCGTGCGCGAGTTTTACGCCCTGTTCTATGGTGCCCAGCTTTCCGATGCACAGGTGCAGAACCTGCTGGGCATTGCGCGCTGAGACCTTTGCAACACCTGCTTTTCAACACCTCACAGGCCGCTATGGATGACATAGCGGCTTGTGTATATCCTCCATGGCTTTCGCGCTGAATTGAATTTGAATGCCTGATTCTGAAAGCACTGGCAGCTCACAAAAAAAGAGTGCACCAAAGTGTGCGCCTGTATCCGCACGCTGGGGCTGGCTGCTGGCCCTGGGCCTGCTGCTGGCGGTACTGCTCTGGGCCCTGGCCGTGGGCCAGTTCGCGCTGTCGCCGCAGCAGCTGGGTCAGGCGCTGTGGGCAGCGCTCACCGGTGCACCGTCGCCCTTGCCGCCCCATGCCGAGACCGTGCTGTGGAATATCCGCCTGCCGCGCATTGCCGCCGGCATGGTGGTGGGCGCCGCACTGGCCGCAGCCGGCGCGGCCTACCAGGGCATGTTCCGCAACCCCTTGGTGTCGCCCGATATTCTGGGCGTCTCGGCCGGCGCCGGCCTGGGCGCGGTGCTGGGCATTTTCATGGGCTGGAGCATGGTGATGGTGCAGCTACTGGCCTTTGGCGGCGGCCTGGCGGCCGTGGCCGTGGTGGTGGCCGTCGCGGCCAGCGTGCGCCGCCATGACCCGGTGCTGGTGCTGGTCTTGGCCGGCATTGCCCTGGGCGCGCTGCTGGGCGCCGGCATTGCCTTGATCAAGACCCTGGCCGACCCCAACACCCAGCTGCCCTCCATCACCTTCTGGCTCATGGGAGGGCTGAGCGCCGTCACCTTGCAGGAGGTGCGCGTTACCGCGCCGCTGATGCTGGCCGCGCTGGTACCCCTGGTGCTGCTGCGCTGGCGCATCAATCTGCTGGGCCTGCCCGATGAAGAGGCCCTGGCCCTGGGCGTGCAAGTGGGCCGGCTGCGCTTGCTGCTGGTGGCCTGTGCCACGCTGGGCACGGCGGCGGCCGTGTCCCTGGCCGGCATTGTGGGCTGGGTGGGCCTGGTTGTGCCCCATGTGGCGCGGCTGCTGGTGGGGCCGAACTTTGTGCGCCTGCTGCCGGCCTCGGTGCTGCTGGGCGCCGGCTTTGTGGTAGCGGCCGATACGCTGGCACGCACGGCAGCGCGCATCGAGCTGCCGCTGGGCATTCTCACCGCCCTGGTGGGTGCGCCGTTCTTTCTCTATCTGCTGGCCCGTACCGGCCGGCGCGAGGGCGGGGAATGACGCTGCCGCACACCGCCATCCCCGTGCTGCAGCTGCAGCAGCTGTGCACCGGCCATGGCCGCCGCGTGGTGGGCCAGGACTTGAGTCTGGAGATTGCTGCCGGCGAGGTGCTGTGCCTGCTGGGACCGAATGGCTGTGGCAAGACCACCTTGTTTCGCACCGTGCTGGGCCTGCTGGCGCCCCTGGGCGGCCAGGTGCTGGTGCAGGGCCAGCCGGTGCAGCGCTGGCCGCGCGCTGAATTTGCACGCCGCGTGGGCTATGTGCCCCAGGCGCAGAACGGGGTGTTTGCCTTCAGCGTGCTGGACATGGTGCTGATGGGCCGCGCCGCACGCTTGCCTGCCCTGTCCCAACCTTCGGCAGCCGACCGCGCCATGGCCCTGCAATGCCTGGAGCGTTTGGGCATGGCTCATCTGGCGCCGCGCCGCTATACCGAGCTCAGCGGGGGCGAACGCCAACTGGTGTTGATCGCCCGGGCCCTGGCCCAGGAGCCGCTGCTGTTGGTGATGGACGAGCCCGCCGCCAGCCTGGACTTTGGCAACCAGATCCGGGTGCTGGCCCAGGTTGCCGCGCTGCGCAGCCAGGGCATGGCGGTGCTGATGTCCACCCACCAGCCCGAACACGCGCTGCGCGTGGCCGACCGCATTGCCCTGCTGGGCCAGGGCAAGCTGCTGGCCGTGGGCGCACCGCAGGCCACGGCCACACCTTCGGCACTGGCAGCGCTCTATGGCATCAGCCAGGCCGAGATGGATGCCCATGTGCGCGCAGGTCGGCTGGCCGGCTGATGCCCAGCCTTAGTTCGCCTCGGCGCCCGACTGTTTGACCACCTGCTTCCACTGCTGGAATTCCTTTTCCTGGCGGGCAGCCAGTTGCTGCGGGCCGTCATGCATGGCGGTGACGCCCAACTGCTGGAAGCGCTGCTGCAGGGTCGGGGTTTTCATCGCGGCCTGCACGGCGGCATAAAGGCGGTCCACCACGGCCGTGGGGGTGCCACGCGGGGCGTAGAAAGCCACCCACAGATCGCCGCTGAAGCCGGGCAGCGCCTCGGCAATCGCCGGCACATCGGGCAGCAGGGCCACGCGGCTGGTGCTGCTCACGCCGATGGCACGCAGCTTGCCGCCTTTGACGGCTTCCACGGCCGAGGGCAGGCTGGCAAACAGCATGGGTGCCTGGTTGCCCATCACATCGCTCATGGCCGGGGCCACGCCCTTGTAGGGCACATGCTGCAGGCCCAGCTTGCCTTGTTCATTCAGCATCTCGCCCAGCAAATGGTTCAGCGTGCCGCTGCCGGCCGAGGCGTATTGGTAGTAATGCTGGGGCTTGGCTTTGACGGCGGCGAGAAACTCCTTCAGGTTGTTGGCCGGGAATGAGGGGTGTACGCACAGCACATTCGGCACCGAGCCTACGGCGGCAATGGGCATGAAGTCCTGGATGGGATCAAAGCCCGGTTTTTTGTAGACCCAGGGCACGATCAGCTGGTTGCTGTTGGCCGTGAACAGAATGTTGTAGCCATCGGGCTGCTCGCGCTTGGCGGCCTGGGTGCCGATCACGCCACCGGCGCCCGCTTTGTTGTTGACCACCAGGGGCTGGCCCAGCTGCGCTGCCATTTGCTCGGCCATGATGCGCGCCACGATGTCCACCGTGCCGCCCGGGGCGGTGGGCACGGTGATGGTGATGGGCTTGTCCGGGTAGGCGGCCAGCGCGGCAGAGGACCATGCCAGGGTGGCGGTGGCACAGGCCAGCAAGGCGATGCGGCGGGACAGAGAGGCAGGGGTCTTGGCCATGAAAGCTCCAGTGCAAAAAGAACCGAGGTGAAAAAGCATCCCGAAAGGGGAGAGAGGGAGAAAGAAAAAGCGGGCGTTCAGGAAGGTGCTGTGGCGGGCGCGCTGGCAGGTGCAATTGGAGGTGCGATTGCAGGTGCGGTTGCAGATGTTTTGGCGCGCCGGTCCATCAGCGGGTGCAGGGCCTCGGCCCAGGCCAGCAGTGCATGGTCCCAGCCGGGACGGGCCACCAGCATCACGCCCAGGGGCAGGCCGTTGTCGCTCCAACCCGTGGGCAGGTGCAGACAGGGCCAGCCCAGCACCGACCAGCCTTTGTTGAAACCAGACTCGCCGGTGTGCGCCAGCCCCTGGGGCGCGGCACTGATGGCGCCCGTGGTCAGCACCAGATCGGCATCGCCAAAGTAGCGGCACCAGGCGCTGCGCTCTTGCGCCTGCCATTGCAGGCTGCTTTGGTACAGCTCGGTGGCAATGGCCTGGCCTTGCTGCACGGTGGCCTGCAGCGCGGGGCTGAGGTGGCGGCGCTGGCTGGGCGTGAGATGCTGCAGCTGCAGCGCCATCTCGTGGCGCACCAGCACGCTGTGGGTGGTGATCAGCTGCTGGGTGGTGGCAGGGGGCTGCACTGTGTCCAGCCCATGTCCGTGGCGCTGCAGATCGGAGGCCGCGGTGTCCAGCACGCGGCGGGCATCGGGCGCCAGTGCAAAGCCGGGGTGTTCATGCAGCACGGCAATGCGTGGCATGGCCTTGGGAGCGGGCGCTGCGTCGTTGGCCGACAGCAGCACCTGGGCCACGCAGCGGACCATGGACATGTCGCGGGCAAACCAGCCAATGGCGTCCAGTGAAGGGCACATGACGCGCATGCCCTCGCGCGAGACGCGGCCATAGCTGGGTTTGAAGCCGGGAACGCCGCAGTAGGCGGCGGGGCGGATCATAGACCCCCCCGTCTGGGTACCCAGCGCAAAAGGCACCATGCCGGCCGCCACGGCCGCGGCCGAGCCGCTGGACGGGCCGCCGGGGGTGTGCTCATACCGGTGCGGGTTGCAGGTGGGGCCGGGCGTGACATGGGCAAACTCTGCCGTCACCGTCTTGCCTATGGGTGTGGCGCCGGCCTGGCGCAAGCGGGCCACGCATTGGGCATCGCGGGCCTGGGGCACGGGCACAGGTAGCGGCGAGCCGCACAGCGTGGGCATGCCGGCCACATCCAGCACATCCTTGACGCCAAAGTGCAGCCCCGCCAAGGCGCCATGTGCCGGGGGCGAAAAAACGGGCTCGCGTGCCAGATAGGCCCAGGCCCGCAACTGGGAGTCTTGCAGCGCAATCTCGGTCAGCACCTGCTCCGGTGCCGAGCGCAGAGAGGAGGGGCTGGAGGGGGACAGGGAGGCGTAAGTCACGAATCGGGGTTTCCAAACACAATGCTGCGCATGCTAGGCAGGGTGTTTTGTTCCGTCCAATTCGAAATCAAGGGGAGACTATGACGCGTTCCGACACAATGGCCGTCGATGACCGTCAGCTGGCCTGCTTTCTGGCAGCGGCCGATGAGCTGCATTTCGGCCGGGCTGCAGCGCGCATGCACATGAGCCAGCCCCCCTTCAGCCAGCAGATCCGCAGGCTGGAGGCCAGTGTGGGCACGGCGCTGTTTATTCGCACCACCCGCTCGGTGCGGCTGACGCCGGCCGGAGAGGTGATGTACCAGCATGCCCGCGAGATTGCTGCACAGACCCAGCGCATGCTGCGCGCCGTGCGCCAGGCCGCAGTGGGTGATGGCGGCACGCTGGTGGTGGGGCTGGCGCCCACGGTGATGTATTCGCCGCTGGCGGATGCGCTGTACCGCTACCGGGCACAACACCCCCAGGTCACGCTGGAGCTGCGCGAGATGGACTCCAACACCATGCAGGCCATGTTGCAGTCCCGTTCCATCGATGTGGCCTTGATGCGGCCCATGGCGGTGTGCGCCGAGATCGCCTGCATGGAGGTGTTTCACGAGCCCATGGTGGTGGCGCTGCGCCATGACCACCCCTGGGCCACGCAGCAGCGCATCACACCCGCACAGCTGCAGCAGCTGCCGCTGCTGGGCTATGCGCAGGCCCGGTCGCCGTATTTTCGCCAGGTGCTGCAGACCCTGTTCCAGGCGCTGGGTGTGCAGCCGCATATCGTGCAGGAGAGCCAGATTCCTACGCTGCTGACCTTGGTGGAAATTGGCGTGGGGGCGGCCATCGTGCCGTGGACGCTGTCACGCCAGCGTACCGAGAGCCTGAAGTTTCTGCCGCTGCAGACCGAAGGGGTAGAGGCCAGGGCCTGCATTGTGGCGGCCTGGCACCGGGGTGTATCGCACTCCACGCGCGATGTCTTCGTCGCCGCCATGCCTTGCGAGAGCGATATGGCAGCGCAGTGAGCGCTTTGGCCAGGGCTTGCATGGCGTACAGTGCGCCATGCCTTTTGATCGCCCAGCGCATTCTGTTTCCTCTGCCCCTGTGGCCGCCTTTGATTTTGACGGCACCCTGAGCGTGGGCGACAGCCTACAGGACTTTGCCCGCTACAGCCTGGGCCGCGCAGGCTGGCTGTGGGCTGCACTGCGCACCGTGCCGGCACTGCTGGCCTGGCGCCTGGGTTGGGGCAGCCGCCAGCAGGCAAAACAGGTTTTTTTGCGTGCATGTTGGGGTGGGCAGGACGGCGCTGCCCTGCAAGCCCTGGGCGAGCGCTATGCGCGCGAGCGGCTGCCGCAGCTGCTGCGCCCGGAGATGCTGGAGCTGGTGCAACAGCACCGTGCCTTAGGCCATAGGTTGGTGCTGGTCAGCGCATCCCCTGTGTTTTATTTGCGGCCCTGGGCGCTACAGGCCGGTTTTGATGCGGTGCTGGCCACCGAGCCGGATCTGCAGGGCCGGTTCACGGCCCACCTGCACACACCCAATTGCTGGGGCCCGCAAAAAGTGGAGCGTCTGGCTGAGTGGCTCCAAACAGAAGCCGTGGCCCTGGCCTATGCCTATGGCGATAGCCGGGGCGACCGGGAAATGCTGGCCTGCGCACAGCACCCTTGGTTGCGTGGCAGCGGGCAGCCTTTGCCGCCCTTGTCCTGAATTACAGCCACTGCGGCAGCCACAGATTCAGCAGCAGGCCGGCACCCAGCATCCAGCCAAATAGCACCAGGGCCAGCAGCAAGGGCTTGGTGCCTGCGGCGCGCACGGCGGCGATATGGGTGGTCAGGCCCAAGGCGGCCATGGCCAGGGTCAGCAACAGGGTGTCCAGCTGCACGCCCACGGCCACCAGCGGTGCGGGCAGAATGTCCAGCGAATGGATGCCTGCCACCAGCACAAAGCCCAGGGCAAACCAGGGAATGCTGATGGGGCTGGGCGTTGCATGGCCACTGTCTGCCTGGCCTTCACCGGTCTGGCGCTCGCTGCGGGCCAGCCACCAGGACAGGATCAGCAAAAACGGCGCCAGCATCATCACCCGCACCATCTTGGCAATCACGGCCATGTCGGCCGCTTCACGGCCCACGGCCTCTCCGGCGGCCACCACCTGGGCCACCTCATGCACGGTGGAGCCCACATACAGGCCGTACTGCTGGGCACTCACATCCAGCCAGCCATGGGCCGCATTCCAGGCAAACAGCGCGGGGTAGAGAAAGGTGGCCACGGTGCCAAACACCACCACGGTGGCTACGGCCACGGCCACATCGCTGGCCCGGCCCTTGGCCACGGGCTCGGTGGCCAGCACGGCGGCGGCGCCGCAGATCGAGCTGCCAGCGCCCACCAGCAAGGTGGTGCGCGGGTCCAGCTGGAACACGCGCTGGCCCAGCCATTGGGCCAGCAAAAAGGTGCTGCCCAGCACCAGGGCGTCGATGGCAATGCCGGCCCAGCCCAGCTGGCCTATGTCCTGGAACGTCAGCCGCAGGCCGTAGAGCACGATGCCGGTGCGCAGCAGCTTGGCCTTGGACAGGCCCACACCGCTGGCGCAGGGGGCGGCCAGGCGGGGGTAAACGGTGTTGCCCACTACCAGGCCCAGCACAATCGCCAGGGTGAGCGCGCTCAGGCCGCGCTCGGCCAGCGCCGGCAACGTGGCGGCCCACAGGGCCACGGCAGCGATGGCGCCGCACAGCAGCAGGCCGGGCAGCCACTGCAGCAGTTGCTGGCCGGAGCGTGACAAGAAAGATGGGGAGAGTGCAGGAGTGGACATGGCAGACAGTGCCGTCCACGAAGAAGAGGGGGGAGGGATCAGGACGGGCCTGGAGCGTGGGCGACGGTCTGGACTTTAGATAACTTGGTTATATTTGTATAACTGATAGTTTGTGTAGGTTCTAGCGATGAAACCGGTTGATGGCTGCGCCCGCGCGCAGCAAAAAGGAGAGTGCCCATGCTCCATCTGACGCTGCGCCAGCTGGAAATCTTCTGTGCCGTGGCCCAGGCCGGCAGCACCGTGGCGGCGGCCCAGGCGGTGTCACTGTCCCAATCCGCCACCAGCGCCGCGCTGCAGCAGCTGGAGCTGGCACTGGGCAGCCAGCTGTTTGAACGCGTGGGCCGCCAACTGGTACTGAACGACGCTGGCCGCGCCCTGCTGCCACAGGCGCTGGACATGTTGGAGCAGGCGCGCGCCATAGAGCAGGCGTTTACGGGCAAGGGCAGCGGCCTGCCGGTGCGGCTGCGCCTGGCGGCCAGCACCACCATAGGCAGCTATGTGCTGCCCCCCGTGCTGGCGGCCTTTGCGCGCAGCCACCCGCAGGTGGCCGTGGACCTGCAGATCGCCAACACCGCCGAGGTGGCCGAGGCCGTGCAGGCGCTGGAGGTGGACCTGGGCCTGATCGAGGGCACCAGCCATTGGCAGGACATGGAGGTGCAGCCCTGGCTGCGTGACGAGCTGGTCATTGTCTGCGCTCCGCAGGACCCATTGGCCCTGCAGGCCGTGCGCAAGCCCGTGGGCGCGGCCGCGCTGCGCCAGGCACGCTGGTTGCTGCGCGAACCCGGCTCGGGTACGCGCGAGATGGTGGAACATGCTCTGCTGCCGCGCCTGCACCAGCTGCCGGCCGCAGCCACCCTGGGCAGCTCTGAAGCCATTGCCCGCTGCGTGGCCCAGGGCCTGGGCATCAGTTGCCTGCCGCGTGTGCTGGTCCAGCCTCTGGTGGATGCAGGCGAGCTGCAGGTGCTGCCCACGGCACTGCCGCGCATGCAGCGGAATTTCTCGCTGCTGCAACGTGCGGGCAAGCGCCATTCGCCGGCACTGGCGGCCTTTGTACAAGCCTGTTTGCAATTTGCCCCCGGAGAACGGGCATGATGGGCACGCAAGCTGCTTGCCCGGTGCAGGGCATAGCGATAGATAACAAGCCTAAGATGGAAGCCAGATGAAGACCATTGACGAAATGCTGCACCTGGACCTGCTCACCCATGAGCAGCATCTGCAAATCAGCCGCTGGATTGATGCAGCCTCCACCCCTGAAGCCATTTTGCAAATGCCCGCCCCGCTATGGCAGGCCGTGGAACGCGCCAGCCAGGTGATGGGGGTGGACAAGGATTTGCTGCGGCCGCCGGCGATGGAAGCTTAATCCCCCCTGAGTCGCCTTCGGCGCCTTCCCCCTAGGGGGACGACAGCCTCGCTGCGGGGCGGCCCTTGCTCGCTGTCCCTGGCATGGGGGCGCCAGTCTTTTCGGTAGTGACTGTGGCAGGTGGGCTGTTAACTGTCTCAGGAAGTAAGACGCTTTGGTGCGTGGGGGCGCGGCGCCTATATTGGGTGCTTGCCAAAAGGAGGGCGCTTGATGGGCATTCATGTTCGCACCGCCACGCTCCACGACGCAGCCGCCGCCTGCGTGGTGTTGTACCGCTCCATCACCGAATGCTGCACGGCCGACCACGGCGGTGACGTCGCCGTGCTGCAGGCCTGGCTGGGCAATAAAACGCCCGAGCACATCGGCCGCTGGATTCAACACCCACACAATCTGAGTTTTGCGGCCGAGGTGGATGGACAGCGCGTGGGCTTTGCCCTCTCCACCACCGGTGGCGAGGTGCTGCTGTGCTATGCCCTTCCCGAGCACCGCTTCACCGGCGTGGGCAAGGCCATGTTGGCCGCCATGGAGGCGCATGCCCGCGCCGATGGCGTGGATGCGCTGCGGCTGGACAGCACACGCACGGCCCGGGCTTTTTATCTGCGCCATGGTTTTGTGGAAAGTGCTGCGCCCATCAGTGCTTGGGGCATGACCAGCTATCCCATGGTCAAGATGTGCTCCCACAGTGAGGCTGCTGTTGCCTGAATCCCGCAAAGGACGTCAGCATGCACATAGAGACCCACCAATTGGGTGCCACAGATGCCGAAGACTTCTCGGCATTGCGCCGCGCCGTGTGATGGATAAAAGCAGGGCTCAAGCCACTGGCTTTCGCGCGACAAACTCAAATAAATGCCAGCGTTTGGGGCCTTGCATGCTGGTGCCCATGGAGTCGGCTTCTTGCAGCTGCAGCAGCTCCAGCGTGGCAAACAGGTTCAGGCAATCCGCATGTGTGAAAAAGCTCATGGACTTGTTGTCTGACCAAGCATCGTTCACGCCAAAAAGCTGGCCGGCCAGAACTCCACCGGGGCGTAACGATGAAGTGACGAGCCCCCAGAATTTGGCGAAATGTTCGGGTCGGCAAAACGGCAGGGAAAAGCCGGCAAAGACGAGGTCCGCGCTGGGCAGGTGCTCTAGCGTCTCAAAGGCGGTGAGCTCGGTGGTCAGCAGGCTGGGGGCGCCGGCCATGTCGCTATGCCGCTTTTGCACGCGGGCTATGGCCTCGGGCTCGCTGTCAATGGCATGCACTGCCCAGTTGTGGCACAGCATGGCCTGGGTCTCTATCCCGTTGCCGCAGCCCAAATCCACAGCCTGGCGCTGGTGCGTGCGCAACGCTGCCAAGGCCTTTGTCAGCAGCGGCGAGCAGGGTCTTGATTCGTGGCGTTCGTAGTATGCGGACCAGCCCATATCGGAGTCTTTCTGGAGTGATGTGACATCCTAAATCGGCTCGTACCGGCGGACAGTAGCGCAGTGAACTGCGCGCATGATTTTTTGTGTAAAACCATTTTTTTTGCGGCGAGTGACGTGTGGGAGTTATTGGCAACATTCAGCCAAAAACTGAAAAGGCAGGCTGTGCATGCACAGCCTGCTCCTTTTTTTAATCCGCAGTCTGCGCAAACCGCGCTGCCGCATTCAGCACCGCCAGCACCGAGGCGGTGACGATGTTGGCATGGCGGCCCACGCCAAAGCGCGAGCCGGGTACGCCGGGCAGGGCGGCTTCGACAATGGCCACGGCGCAGGCATCGGCCCCCGCTCCGGTACTGCGTTCCTCATAGCTGTCTATGCGCAGCGGCTGGTTCAGTGCCGCCACGGCGGCGGCAATCGGGCCGTTGCCCATGCCGCGCAGTGTGCGGGTGCTGGCGCTGTCGGCGCCCAGCTGCAGCGCAATGCCTTGGCCCATGGCATCGTCAAACAGGCTGTGCCCCTGGTAGTGCAGCGTGGGCTGCTGCTGGTGGGCCAGCAAATAGGTGGCCTCGAACAGTGCCCAGATCTGCTGGCTGGACAGCTCGGTCTCGCTGGCGTCCGCCATGCGCTGCACGATGGCGCTGAACTCGATCTGCATGCGCCGGGGCAGGTGGATGCCCCAGTCCCGCTGCAGCAAAAACGCAATCCCGCCCTTGCCCGACTGGCTGTTGACGCGCACGATGCTGTCATAGGTGCGGCCCAGGTCCTGGGGGTCTATGGGCAGATAGGGTACGCGCCACAGCGCGCCCGGCTGCTGGGCTGCAAAGCCCTTGGCAATCGCATCCTGGTGGGAGCCAGAAAATGCGGTGAACACCAGGTCGCCCACATAGGGATGGCGCGGGTGTATGGGCAGGGCGGTGCATTCCTCGGCAATGCGGGCCACGGCGGCGATGTCGGAAAAATCCAGGCCGGGCGCAATGCCCTGGGTGTAGAGGTTCAGTGCCAGCGTCACCACATCCAGATTGCCGCTGCGCTCGCCATTGCCAAACAAGCAGCCCTCCACGCGCTGGGCGCCGGCCAGCAAGGCCTGCTCGGCGCAGGCCACGCCGGTGCCGCGGTCGTTGTGCGGGTGCACGGACAGCACAATGTGTTCGCGTCGCGCCAGGCGCCGGTCCATCCACTCGATCTGGTCCGCAAACACATTGGCGGTGTTCACCTCCACTGTGGTGGGCAGGTTGACGATCATGGGCCGCTTGGGCCCCGCATCCCAGGCCGCAATGGCCGCGTTGCACACCGCCAGCGATACCTCCAGCTCGGCCATACAAAAGGTCTCGGGCGAGTACTGCAGCACCCATTCTGTCTCGGGGTGCTGGTCGGTCAGCTGCTTGAGCAGACCCACATGCTGCTCCACCATGGCGATGATCTGCGGCACTTCCATGCCGAACACGATCTCGCGAAAGTCCGGGGCAATGGCGTTGTACAGGTGCACGATCACGCGGTGCGCGCCGGCCGCGCTGCGCACCGTGGTGGTGATCAGGTCTTCACGCAGTTGGGTGATGACCATGGGGGTCACGTCATCGGGGATCAGACCGTCATCGATCAGATGACGGACGATGTCGAAATCAGTCTGCGAGGCCGAGGGGAAGCCAACCTCAATCTCCTTGAAGCCTATGCGTACCAGCTCATGAAACAGCCGCAGCTTGCGCTCGCGGTTCATGGGCTCGAACAAGGCCTGGTTGCCATCACGCAAATCGGTGGACAGCCAAATGGGGGCCTGCGTCAGCTGGCGCGAGGGCCATTGGCGGTCCGGCAAGGTCACCACCGAATAGGCACGGTATTTTTGAGAGGGTTGGGTCAACATCGCTACCTCGAAATCAAAACAGGGAAACCAAATACCTGGTTTCCCTGCGCGAGGCAGCTACGGTCGGGGCCTGGGGAAACCAGGGTGGGACGGTGTGCACATGCGTGCATACGGGCCCCGACACAGGGTCAGAGCGCGTAGGCCTAGGGAATGCATGTGGAAAACGGTCACGACAGCAAAGAGGTGCAAAGCGAATGCAGCCACTTTAGACTGCAGGCTTGTGGCCATCTATCAAAAAATGGCCATTCGTTTTATGGATTTGGACATGTAGATGGGTTTTGCATCCCCCGAGCGCGGCGGCCATGCGCTGGACCTGCAGCAGGCCGAAAGCTCCGCACTGGCCGTGACCGGTGTGGTTCAGCGCTACCCTGCAGGCCATGTGGTGCCCATGCACCACCATCGCCGTGGGCATTTGCTCTATGCCCTGGAAGGTGTGTTGCTGGTGGAGGCCGACAGCGGCCAATGGCTGCTGCCGCCCACGGCGGCGGTATGGCTGCGACCCGGCGTGGCCCACAGCCTTACCGCCACCGTACCGGTGTGTGTACACGGTATTTTTGTGGATCAGGCACTGGCTGCGGCCCTGCCGGCGCAGGACTGCGTGTTGCACATCAGCCCGCTGGCGCGCGAGCTGATTGCCGCCCTGGTGCAGCTACCCCACCACACCTCGCATGCACCGCGCGATGCCTTGCTGGGCGCACTGCTGGTGGAAGAGCTCAAGGCCGTATCCCCGCTACCGTTTTATCTGCCCTGGCCCGAAGACGCCCAGATGCGCCGGCTGTGCCAGGCCCTGGTGCAAGCACCGCAGGAACAATCCAGTGCCGAGGACTGGGCCCAGCGCCTGGCCATGAGCAGCAAGACGCTGCAGCGCCGCTTTTTGAAAAGCACGGGCATGAACCTGGGCCAGTGGCGGCAAAAAATGCGGCTGATGGCCTCGGTGGAGCTGCTGCTGCAGGGCCGGCCCATCACCCAGGCAGCGCTGGAAAGCGGCTATCAAAGCCATAGCGCCTATTCGGTGGCATTCAAAAAGCAGTTTGGATGCTCGCCTTCGGGGTTTGTGGGGAGGCTCTAGGGCTGTTGTATGTATTCAGAAGCAGCCGGGAGCGAGCAGCTTGAAGCCACGGAGTCAAATGGCCCTGATTGCTAAGATCATGAGGCGCGGCAGCCATGCTGCATGAGGCTTCTGAACATGACCCACATTCCCGCTATCGTTTTGGCAACTTTGCTGGTACTGCCTGCATATTCTTCTGCCGAACCCAGCGTACAGGTGGGCTTCTCCCCCGAGGGGACAGCCCAGCAACTGGTGCTGGAAAGCATTGCTGAAGCTAAGACCAGCATTCAGTTGCTGGCTTACGCTTTTCAGGCACCGGATATTGCCCAGGCCCTGGTCGCAGCCCAACAGCGCGGTGTACAGGTACGCATGGTCGTGGACAAAAAACGCAACCAGGGCAAGGCCAGCAAGGCTGCAATGGACTTGGTGGTAAGCCATGGCGTGGAGCTGCGAACCAATGACCATTTCCATATCCACCATGACAAGGTGATGGTCGTAGACGGCGATGTTGTGGAAACCGGCTCGTTCAACTACGCCCCCTCGGCAGAGACGGCCAATTCGGAGAATGTGGTGGTGATTCGCGGAATGCCAGAGGTGTCCAGGCAATACATTGCGCACTGGCAATCCCGCTGGGAGCTTGGTGTCCCATACCCAGCGCGCTGACGCTGTCCATGGCGGAAACCATTTTTATCATGCGTCATGCACGGCGATGTAGGGCCTTCAAGGTCTGCTCAGCTTGGCGCTGTAGTGCACAAGCTGCCTTTGCAGAGCCTGGCGCCTGCGTTTATTTCTTCACCGGAATCGGCGTGCTGTGCGGCACGGCCACGGCGGTCACGCTGTTTTGCGGCGAGCCCTCGATCACGCGGTCGGAGTAGGTCATATAGACCAGGGTGTTGCGTTTGGCATCCACCATGCGCACCACGCGCAGGCGCTTGAACAGCAGCGAGGTGCGCTCGGTGAACACCTCTTCCTGTTGCTTGAGCGGCGCGGGAATCTGCACAGGGCCGGTGGCCTGGCAGACGATGGAGGCCTCGGAGCGATCTTCGGCCAGGCCCAGCCCGCCCTTGATGCCCCCGGTCTTGGCGCGCGAGACATAGCAGGTCACGCCCTGCACCTTGGGGTCGTCATAGGCATCGACCACGATCTTGTGGTCCGGGCCGAGAAGCTTGAACACCGTGTCCACGGAGCCGATTTGCTCGGACTCGGCAGCATGGGCGGACGCTTGCAGGGCGAGAGCGGCCAGTGTGGCCAGCAGCAGGGCGGACAAAGTAGGGCGCAGGGCAGAGGTGTGCATAGTTGCCAAGCATACGCGGGGTGAGTGGACTTGTGCTGGCTGCGGGTGCCGCCCCAATGCGACAATTTGACGGCTTTCGCAGGACTCGGCTATGCAATATCTGACGTCGCTTGTGCTGATGGCAGGGATTTACCTGGCCGTGCTGGCCAGTCCCGGCCCGAATTTTTTCATCCTCAGCCAGATGGCCCTGGATGGCCATGTCCGCTCTGCGCGCTATGTGGTGCTGGGGCTGACCAGCAGCGGCCTGGCTTGGGCGCTGTTGTCGATTGCGGGGGTAGCAGCGTTGCTGGCCCAGCATCCGCAACTGGCCATGGCGCTGCGCTGGCTGGGCGCTGCGTATCTGGTCTGGTATGGCGTCAAGCTGCTGCGCGCGGCCTGGCGGGGGCGCGCACATGTGCAGACCCTTTCCCAGGCGCCACTGTCACGTGGGGCTGCGTTTCGCATGGGTTGGTTTACTGGTATGACCAACCCCAAAGGGGCAGCGTTTTGGACCAGTGCCTTTGCGGCGAGTTTTCCGGTGCAAGCGCCGATCTGGTTTTATGCCGCCACGCTGCTGCTGGTGGCCGTGATGTCCCTGAGCTGGCATCTGGGCATTACCCAGGTGTTTGGCATCCCCGTTTTGCGCAGAGGCTATCTGCGGATGGAGCGGGCCATCAACGGCCTGTCCGGTGCTGCCCTGGTGTTGCTGGGGGCGCAGCGCGTAGCCGTTCGTTGAAACGACGGAAGCCCTTGGCTGCAGGTGATGGTTTCCGAAATTGCACCATCTTGGTGCCAGCGCTTTCTATAATCCCCGCTTCTTTTGTTTGTCTGTCGTGATTGCAGGTCTGCATACGGCGAGACTCCAGATTCCCCTGGCGGGAGCCTGCCGTCTGCTTCGCACCTGCCTGGGTGCAAGCCCGGGCGGTTGCCACCGTTTCCATGCCTTGTTTCCCTGTTCCGGGGCACGCCAGACCTTGGTGGAGAGGGAATATGGAACTGTGGCAGCAACTGCAACCCCGGCTGGAAGAAGTGGTGCGCGAGGTGATCGCGCCGGCGGCGGAGGAGACCGATCGCCAGGCGCGCTATCCGCGTGCCGCCCTGAATGCGCTGGGAAAGGCTGGCCTGCTGGGCCTGCTCAGCAGTACCGAAGTGGGTGGCCTGGGCGCGGGCCTGCCCGAGGCCGTACGGGTGATTGAGCGCATTGCCCAGGACTGCCCTTGCACGGCCATGGTGTTGACCATGCACTACTGCGGCGTGGCACTGATCGAGCCCTTTGGCGGCTCGCCTGAAATGGATGCGGTGCGCCGCGATATCGCCGCCGGCCGCCATGTGAGCACGCTGGCCGTGTCCGAAGCCGCATCGCGCAGCCATATCTGGGCCCCTGCCGGAACGGCCAGCAATGCCGGTGAGGAAGCCGGTGATGTGGTGCAGCTTAATGCCCTCAAGAGCATGATCACCTCGGCCGGCGAGGCCGATTCCTATGTCTGGATTTCGCGCGCGACGCAGGGCGATGGCAACACGCTGTGGCTGGTGGACAGTCGCCTGCCCGGTCTGCGCATTCCCAGCCAGTTTGATGGCATGGGCCTGCGCGGCAATGCCTCGTCGCCGATTGCGGCCGAAAACGTGGTCGTGCCCCGCCACTTCATGCTGGGCGCCGATGGCGCGGGCGAGGCCGTCAAGGGCCAGCACCTGATGCCTTTTTTCACCACGCTGATTGCCACCACCTCAGTGGGCCTGATGCAGGGCGTGCTGCGCCGTGCGCTGCTGCATGTGGCGGGTACGCGCTTTTCCAGCACCGGTGGCTCGCTGGCCGATTTGCCCACGATTCGTGCCTATCTGGCCAAGGCCCAGCTCAAGGCCGACCAGGCCCAGCTGCTGCGCGATGACGCCGTGGTGGCCGTGCAGGCCGGGCGTGCCGATACGCGCACCCGGTTGCTGCAATGCAAGGCCGCTGCAGCCGAAGCGGCGCTGGAAGTGAGCGACACCGCCATGCGCGTGTGCGGCGGTGCGGCCTTCCGCAAGGAGCTGGGCATTGAGCGCCTGTTCCGCGACGCGCGTGCGGCTTCCGTGATGGCGCCCACCACCGATGTGATCTACGACATGCTGGGTAAATCGCTGTGCGAGGCCGTGACCTGAGAGCCGCTCACACAACCCTCGATACGTCGTTGCTCAGCCTTGTCGTACCAGTTGTACTGCCTGCGGCCTCACGCCTCGTCTCGACCGCAAACCTACGGTTTGCTGGGTCGTGTGAGCGGCTTAAGCCTCGGCTTTTTTCCCTCGTTTTCTTCATTCAACAGGTAATTTCATGACTGCTTCCTACCAAGTTCTCACGCTGGGCGCCGTGGCCTATGCACCCAAGGTCGTCACCATCTGGGAGGGCTTCAAGTCCTACTTCAGCGAGCGCGGCCTGTACTTCGACTTTGTGCTGTATTCCAACTATGAGACGCTGACCAAGGCGTTGATCCGTGGCGATGTGCAACTGGCCTGGAACTCGCCCCTGGCCTTTGTGCGCGCAGACCGCATGGCCCGCGCTGCCGGCCAGCGCGTGGAGTCCATCGCCATGCGCGACACCGATCTGGATGTGCAGTCGCTGCTGGTGGTGCCGGCCGACAGCAAGGCGCAATCGCTGCAAGACCTGCGCGGGCAGACCGTGGGCTTTGGTGCCATCGACTCGCCCCAGGCCACGCTGATTCCGCTGGACCATCTGCGCCAGGCCGGTCTGGTGGGCGGGCGCGACTACCAGGTGCGCCGTTTTGATGTGCTGGGCGGCAAGCATGGCGACCATATCGGCGGCGAGCGCCTGGCAGCCAAGGCCATGGTGGCCGGTGAGATTGCTGCGAGCTGGATGGTGGCCAAGAACTACCTGGCCTTTGCCGCAGAAGGCACGCTGCCGGCCGGAGGCACCCGCGTGCTGGCCACCTCGGGCGCTTTTGACCACTGCAATATGACCACCGGGCCCAGCATCACCCAGGCCGATTCCGAGCGCTTTCGCGAGATTCTGATGGGCATGTCCTGGGACGACCCGGCCGTGCGCCCGCTGCTGGAGCTGGAGGGGCTGAAGGTCTGGCACCCGGGCCGTGCCAGCGGCTATGCACTGCTGGAGCGCGCCGTGACGGATGAGCAGTTCTATGACGAGGCCGGCCGCATTCTTGTCAAAGACTACCGTTATTGAGCGGAGCATGGCCATGAATGAATCCCAAGCGCTGCAGGCTGGCCGCATGCCCGTGGTGGATCTGGGAGCGCTGGGCTTTGATGCCGGCGCCCACCTGCTCATCAAACACGCGCTGGCGCCGCTGGCCGTGGGCGAGGCGGTGTACGTGCAGGGCAGCGCGCCGGGCTGGCAAGCCCAGCTGGCGGCCTGGTGCCAGGCACAGGGTCATGTCTTGCAAACACCTGCAGCCTGGGTGCAGGCGGCGCAGCTGCAGCTGCAAAAAGGGGGAGCCCAGGCCGGGCGCTGGCGGGCAGCGGCCCAGACCGGCCACAGCAACGGCGCGCTGCCCGGCGCCGTGGCCGAGCAAGCCCAGCCGCACTGGGGCCTGGCTGCACGCGGGGCGCAGGTGGAGCAGGGGGCGCCGGCATTTCGCTTTCGGCTGACGGAAAAGGCGGAGTTCTGGACCGACAGCGCGGCCGATCTCTACGCCCAGGCCGTGGCTGCGCAGTGGAATGCCGACACCGCCATCGACTGGAACGATGCGCCCGAGCCGCCTGCTGCGATTGAAGACTCCATCGTTCAGATCATGACCTATATGGTGGAGAACGAAAACGCGGCCTTGGTGGTGCCAGCACGCTTTCTGGGCGAGCTGCACCCGCATTACCGCGAGCTGCAGGCGGCGCTGGCCATTCAGGTGGCGGACGAGGCTCGCCACATCGACGTCTTCACCCGCCGCATACGCCGCCATGGGCGCGAGCCGGCGCTGTCCACCGCCGGGGGGCAGGCCTCGCTGATGAGCCTGCTAGATGAAAAGGATTTTTCAGTCGCCGGCTTTTTGCTCTCGGTGCTGGGAGAAGGCACCTTCGTCAACCTGTTGCAATTTTTGCAGGCCGAGGCGCCCGACCCGCTGACGCGCCAGATCTGCCGCCTGGCCGCGCGCGACGAGGCCCGTCATGTGGCCCTGGGCATGTCCCACCTGCTCTACCGCTTGCAACGCGAGCCGGAATTCCGCCACCGCCTGGCCGAGGCCGTGGAAGCCCGCCACGACGCGCTGGCCGGCACGGCCGGGCTGAATGAGGAGGTGTTCGATGCCCTGATCCTGGTGGCCGCCGGCGAGATGACGCCCACTGCCATTGCCCGTGGTGCCCAGCGCGTGCAGCAGCTGATGCGCGATATGGAAGATGGGCGCTATACCAAGTTGGTGCGGCTGGGCTTTGGCAAGGACCAGGCGGCGGAGCTGGCCTCGCTGCATACGCGGAACTTTATGTGAGCAGGCTGTGCTGATGGGTTCTGGGCTTCTATATTGAAAGTATGGGAAATCAAAGCAGATAAAGTAGAAGCTGTTCTGCTATCGGTAGTGCCCGACCAGGTGCCTGTTTCAGGTACTGTTGTGAAGTGATCTTCCGAAGCCGGGACTCGCCCCGGCGGGCGACCTACCTTCTTGCTCGCACAACAAGGTAGGCCAAAAATGCGCCCCTGCTATCCCCGACCCCATCGCTATCGCGCTGGGGCAACCTGCGTCACCCAACACACAAGGCCTGCCACAGAACTCACTGCGCGGCGTAGCCGCTACGCTCAAACATGCTGTGGCAAGTCAGTCTACGAAGCATAGCTGTCCTGCGGCAGCCATGCGGCCCTGTGTGTTGTGCACCGCAGGCGTGTATAGAAGAGGAATAACCGCAGTGCGAGCTGTGTGACGAAGCAGCATGGGGCACCTTGATGCAAGCCCCCATCCCAACCTTCCCCCGAGAGGGGAAGGGGCGATACCGCGCAGCCTACGCAGGGCAGGTATTCGGTACCCGCCTTCCCCCTTTTGCCCATGGCTTGGCGCGCAGAGCCCGGGGCGGGCAGCTGTGCCGAAGGACACAGCTGCTTCGTTATCTGACTCGCCGTGGTTGTCCGAGTGAAGCGCGTAGCGCGTAACGAGTTCCACGGCGCCGCCCTGGGATAGAGCACCGAGCTTGCCCGGAGCGAAGCGCAGGGACATGGGCAAAAGGGGCGTGTTCTTTTGGGTACTTTGCTTGCACGAGCAAGAAAAGTACCTCGCCTGCCGGGGCGAGTCCCGGCCTCGGAATGCACACTTCGCACTGCATCTACATTCGACGTGAAAGCGTATCTGAGGCTGGAGTTTGATGAGGTTGAAATAACCTGAAATTCAAGCTGTGTATGCAGATGTTGCTCTGCTATCAGGAGCATTTCCCAAGCTCTCAAACCTGTACCGGCCCACCAGGCAGCGGCACCTGCAACCCCAGCTTCAAACAGTTCAGCGCCACCGAGGTGTGAAAGCGCCGCACATTGTCATCCCCGCCAAACAGCCGGTTGGTGATGGCTTCGTAGTCGGCCATGGTGGCGGCGGTGATCACCAGCAGGTAGTCGGCCTGGCCGGTGATGGCATAGCACTGCTGCACGGCGATTTCATCCTGTATGCGCTGCTGCAGGCCAGCGGTGCGCAGCGGGTGTTCGTCGTGCAGATGGACTTCGACCAGCAGCGTCAGCGGCCGGCCCAGGCGGCTGGCGTCCAGCACCGCGGTTTCGGCGCGGATCACGCCGCTGGCTCGGAGTCTGCTGATGCGGCGTTGCACGGCGGGTGCGGACAGGTGCACGGCCTGGGCGATGTCGCGCTGGGACAGGGTGTTGTCGCGCTGCAGCAGGGCCAGGATGGCCAGATCGAAGTCATCCAGCGTCAAAGAAGAAGGTGAAACCATGGAATGAGTGAAAGTTGCGCCAGTCAGCGTGATTCAGAGTCAAAACCACAGGGGCTGTGCAATACATTCTCGCCATGTTCGCTCATCGCAATGCTGTTTGGCTGCCCTGGCTGGCCATTTTCGCCTCCGTTGTGTTTCTGGGCCTGGGTACGTCCTGGGCCAAGCACACGCTGTTTCCCACTGTCGGTGCCCAGGGCACCACGGCCGTGCGCGTGGGGTTTTCCGCGCTGATTTTGCTGGTGCTGTGCCGGCCCTGGCGCTGGCCGCTGTCGGCCGCAGACCGGCGCGGAGCCCTGCTGTATGGCGCGGCCCTGGGGTTGATGAATCTGAGTTTTTACATGGCGCTGCGCACCCTGCCTTTTGGGGTGGCGGTGGCCATCGAGTTCTCCGGCCCGCTGGCCGTAGCGGTGTGGGCCTCGCGCCGGCCGCTGGACTTTGTCTGGGTGCTGCTGGCCGTGGTCGGCCTGGGTCTGTTGCTGCCGCTGGGTCATGCGGTCAGCAGCCTGGATCCGGTGGGCGTGCTGTGGGCGCTGCTGGCCGCCAGCTGCTGGGCCAGCTACATCCTGTTTGGCAAGCGCATAGGACATTTGCCGGTGGCGCATTCGGTGTCGCTGGGTCTGGGTGTGGCCGCTTTGGTGGTGCTGCCCGTGGGCGTGGCCCATGCAGGCTGGGACTTGCTGTCGCCCAGCGTGCTGTTGGTAGGCCTGGGCGTGGCGGCGGTGTCCAGTGCCATTCCCATCTCGCTGGAAATGGTGGCGCTCAAGCGCCTGCCGCCCCAGGCCTTTGGCATCATGATCAGCATGGAGCCCGCCGTGGCCGCCGTGCTGGCCCTGCTGCTGCTGGACGAGCAACTGAGCGCCGTGCAGTGGCTGGCGATTGGCTTGATCGTGCTGGCCTCCATGGGCAGTGCGTTGACGGTCTCCATGGCAGCCCTGGTGAAGGAGAAAAGTCGGGCGCGGGCCGATGCACTGCAGGCCGATTTTTCAGCTAAATAGGTCTGTGATGCAGACTGTATCTGTACAGGCAGCTCACTTTTTAGAGAATCCACCCATGAAAAAGCCCCGTCGTAGCGGGGCTGATCTGTGACTGCAAAAGGTTTGCAGGAGTGGGCCTGAAGCATTCAGCAGAAGCTGGAACCTACTCCACAACGCTCAGACGGCGCTTCAGGCTTCGGCAATGCGCTTTTGCAGATGGGCCAGGGCTTCTTCCACCTGGTCCACCAACACCAGACACAGGTCACCGGCTTGCAGGCGCTCCAGCGCATGGTCGATGGCGATGAATTCGCCATGGATGTCGGTCACATAGCTGGTGCGGCTGGCGCCTTCCAGACCCTTGCGCAGCAGGGCAATGACTTCGCCGTCTTCGCGGCCGCGCTGGCAGGCGTCCTGGTAGAGGATGACGTCGTCAAACGCATGGCCGAGGATGGCGGTCTGCTCGGTGATGTCCTGGTCGCGGCGGTCGCCGGCGCCGGAGATCACCACGCTGCGTTTGTTGGCTGGCATGCCTTCCACAGCCTTGGTCAGCGCGCGGATGGCGTCAGGGTTGTGGCCGTAGTCGGCAATGATGGTGGCGCCCTTGTACTCCATCACATTGAAGCGGCCGGGGGCGTTGTCGCTGTCGTTCACAAAGCCGGCCAGGCCGCGCTTGATGGTGTCCCAGGGCAGGCCGGAGGCCCAGGCAGCGCCGATGGCGGCCATGGCGTTGTCGACCTGGAAACCGATGGTGCCATTGCGGGTCAGCGGGATGTCACGCAGCGGCACGGATTCGCGCCACGAGCCTTCGGCGGCGACGATGTGGTCACCATCCACATAGACCACGCGGTTGCCCTGGGCACGGTGTGTGGCCATGACGGGGTGGTGGCGGTCGGCACCGAAGAAGATCACCTTGCCAGTGCAGTGCGCGGCCATGGCCGAGACATGGGGGTCGATGGCGTTGAGCACGGCGTAGCCATTGGGGGCCACGTTCTGCACGATGACGCGCTTCAAGACCATTAACTCATCAACGGTGGTGATGAAGTTCAGGCCCAGGTGGTCGCCCTCGCCCACATTGGTGACCACGGCCACCTGGCAGCGGTCAAAGCCCAGGCCTTCGCGCAGAATGCCGCCACGGGCGCATTCCAGCACGGCGGCGTCTACCTCGGGGTGGGAGAGCACATTGCGCGCGCTCTTGGGGCCGGAGCAGTCGCCGCTGTCAATCTGGCGGCCGTTGACATAGACGCCATCGGTGCTGGTCATGCCCACGCGCAGGCCTTGCGAGGTGAACAGCTGGCCGATCAAGCGGGCCGTGGTGGTCTTGCCATTGGTGCCAGTGACGGCCACCAGGGGAATGCGGCCGTCGTCGTTGCCGGAGAACAGCAGGTCCACCATGGGCGTGCCCACATTGCGCGGCTTGCCGAAGGAGGGGGCCAGGTGCATGCGCAGGCCGGGGGCAGCATTCACTTCGACGATGCCGCCGTTTTGCTCTTCCAGCGGGTGCAGCACGGACTCGCAGATCACGTCCACGCCGCAGATGTGCAGGCCAATGGTCTGTGCGGCCTCGATGGCGCGGGCTGCAACCTCGGGGTGAACGTCATCGGTCACATCGGTGGCGCTGCCGCCGGTGGACAGATTGGCGTTGTTGCGCAGCACCACGCGCTGGCCTTGCACGGGCACGCTGTCGGCGGTCAGGCCTTCGGTGGCAATACGGGCCAGGGCGATGTCGTCCAGGCGGATCTTGGTCAGCGCCGTGCCATGGCCAGAGCCGCGGCGTGGGTCCTGGTTGACGATGTCCACCAGCTCACGGATGGTGTGCTCGCCATCGCCCAGCACCTGGGGCGGCTCGCGACGGGCAGCGGCCACCAACTGGTCGCCGACCACCAGCAGGCGGAAGTCGTGGCCGGGCAGAAAGCGCTCGACCATGGCATCGTCGCCATATTGCATGGAGGTGGCGTAAGCGGCTTCCAGTTGGGCGCGGGTGGTGATGTTCACCGTCACGCCCTTGCCCTGGTTGCCGTCCTGGGGTTTGACCACCACGGGCAGGCCCACTTCCTCGGCCACAGCCCAGGCGTCTTCCACATCGGTCACGGGGCGGCCCAGGGGCACGGGCACGCCTGCGGCGTGCAGCAGGCGCTTGGTCAGGTCTTTGTCTTGCGCAATGGACTCGGCCACGGCGCTGGTCTGGTCCACCTCGGCGGCCTGGAAGCGGCGGGCCTTGGAGCCCCAGCCCAGCTGCACCATGGAGCCGGCGGTCATGCGGCGGAAGGGGATGCCACGGGCCACGGCGGCGTCGACGATGGCGCCGGTGGAAGGGCCGATGCGGTCGTCTTCATCCAGCTCGCGCAGGGCGGCAATGACGGGGGCGGCATCAAAAGCTGTGTCGTTCAGTGCGGCCTGGATCAGGGTTTCGGCCTGCTCCAGCGCCTGGCGGCCCACGGCCTCTTCGGTGTACTCGACCACCACCTGGAAGGTGCCGGCCTCCAGCGTGGCATGGGTGCGGCTGAAGGTCACCTGGCAGCCGGCCTGGGCCTGCAGCGACAGCGTGGCCACTTCCAGCACATCGGCCAGGGACACTGGCTTGTCGGCACCCTGGGGGTGCAGCGGCCCAATGGCGGGGAAACGGGCGCGCAGCCGGTCTTCAAAACCGGTCAGCTGGGCGATATCGCATTCCACCGGTGTGCACACAACCACGGCTTCCACGGCAGTGTTGCGGCTCCACAGGTTGGGGCCACGCAGGGAACGGGTACGAGAGATTTCCATGGTGATTGTCGCTTTCTGGCTGTCGCTGCGAAGTCGCAGCGGCTGCTTTTTTGTCTAGGTTTCCGTTGTACAGAGACTGGCGGGCTTCACGCCAGGGCGCCGCGCAAGGGCTGCCTTGTATCCCGAGTAGGCGCTGGTGCCGTCCCCCTCCGGCGCAGCCAGAGAGGGGGAAGACGCGCAGCGGCTCAGGGGGTGCCACTTCATTTGTATTCGAAGGTCTTGATGCCGGCGGCGATCAGGTCGGGCGCAATGTCCATGGACCAGGCTGTGGCAATGGCCGCCAGCAGGGCCGAGGTGTCCACGCTCAGGCCGGTGGGCTGGCGCAGCGCGTCCAGGTTGCCCAGCACCCGCTCCATGGCGCCGGTGGCCAGAATCACCTGCTGGCCACGCAGCAGCACGGCGCGGCCTTCGGGCTGGGCGCGGTGGGCGGCCACGGCCGCGTTGTCGGCCTGGGTGGTGTATAGCAGCACTTCGCCGTCGCACAGCTCGGCCAGATCGGCCACTTCGGCCAGATCGGCATTCAGCACGCCGGCGCCTTCGCTGAGCACCACATCGATCTGGGTGCGCAGCACGCGGCGCATCTGGCCGGCTTCCAGCACATCGTGGTCGGCCAGGGATTCAAAACCATCCATGTCGGTGACCACGCCGACCAGGCAGCGGTCGTAGGCCAGGCCTTCTTCCAGAATGGAGCGCGAGGTGGTCTGGATCACGGCGGCCTGGGCCAGGCGGTTGGTCAGCAGACGGTGGGCGCCGGCCCAGTTGGCGGTATTGGTTTTTTGTGTCTGGCGGTTGTTCAGGAACATGCCCTCGCTGGAGGCCACGCCGGTGAGCTTGCCCGACAGCTGCAGCAGCCAGCCCACCAGGCGGGCGATGAAGGCGTTGTCACGCGTGCCCGCAATGCCCACCAGGGGAATGCGGCCGGCACCAGCGCCGTCTTCGCGGGGGAACAGGTGATCGGCAATCGCCATGCCCACGGGGCGGGGCGCACCACTGGTGGGCTTGAGGTGCATCAGCAGGCCGGGGCCGGCATTCACTTCCAAAATGGCGCCTTGGCCTTGCATGGGCTTGGAGACGTCCTTGAGGATCATGTCCATGCCGGCAATGTCCAGACCCACGATCTTGGCGGCCAGCGAGGCGTAATAGGCCACGTCGGGGTGAACGTCGTCGGTGCAGTCAATGGCCATATTGCCGTTGCGCTGCAGCAGCACGCTCTGGCCCTGGGGAATGATGGAATCGGGCGTCACATGCTGGCGGTTCAGCTCCAGCTTGACGGCGCCGGCTTCCAGATTGATCCAGTCCAGCGGGTATTCCTGCTCAGGGCCGCGGCGGGGGTCCTGGTTCAGCACCTCGACCAGTTCGCGCAGCGTGGCCTTGCCATTGCCGTGCACGGACACGGTCTCGCCCTTGGTGGCGGCAACCACCTTGCCGCCCACCACCAGCAGGCGGTGTTCCACGCCGTCGATGAACTTTTCGACGATGACGTCCGAGCCCTCGGGCTGGGCCAGGGCAAAAGCGGCCTTGATATCGGCTTCCTTGGACAGCTCCAGCGTCACGCCACGGGCGTGGTTGCCGTCGGAGGGCTTGACGGTGACGGGAAAACCGATGTCCTGGGCCACTTCCCAGGCCTCTTCGGGGCTGTTCACGATCTGGCCTTCAGGCACGGGCACGCCGCAGGCCGTGAGCAGGCGCTTGGTGAAGTCCTTGTCCTGGGCAATGCCTTCGGCAATGGCGCTGGTCTGGTCGGACTCGGCCGTCCAGATGCGGCGCTGGGCCGCGCCATAGCCCAGCTGGACCAGGTTGCCGTCGTTCAGGCGGATATGGGGGATGCGGCGTTCGCCGGCTGCGTCGACAATGCAGCCGGTGGAGGGGCCGAGGTAACGGTCGTTAATGGCCGTTTTGATGGCGTGGATGGCGGGCTTGAGGTCAAACGGCTGGTCGTTGATGGCTGCCATCAGCAGCTTGTGGCCGTGCTCCAGCGCCACGCGGGCCACGGCCTCTTCGGGGCAGCGGAACACCATGCGGTAGACACCGCGTTGCGAGATTTCGCGGGTTTGGCCAAACTCGGCAGGCATACCGGCCAGGTTCAGCAGCTCGATGATCACATGCTCCAGCACATGGCCCATCCAGGTGCCGCCTTCCAGGCGCTGAATGAAACCGCCGCGCTCGCCCACGCCGCAGGTGTGTTCGACCAGGTCGGGCAGCCAGGCGGTCAGGCGCTCGTTGAGACCGGGAATCTTGTCCGAGGGATAGTCTTCCAGCTCTCCCAGGTCCAGCCAGACTTCCAAGACGGGCCGATAGGTCCAAACGCTGGGGCCGCGCAAGAAAGTGGTGCGCAAGAGTTGGATGTCGTTGAATGTCTTCGCCATGGATGGAGCGTAATGAGTGATGAGGGGAGGAGGGCGGCCGCAAGCGGCTTCTCACCAGGGTTTGTCAGCCTAACAGGGGTTTGAGGCGTTAAGGCAGTTAACTCCATTGCTATGGGTCAGCACATTGCTGGGTCCATGTCCATCCACTGGCAGCCATGCTGCCGGAACGGATACAAACAGATCAATATGCACATTCACCATGCTGTAGAGGCCTCAGGCGTCTTTGATGGCCCTTTCGGGGCTGACTTGCGGGCACAGCTCGCTCCCCAAGAAAACGTATTGTCTGCGCTTCCGGTTGACTTGACGGCGGATTTGCGCTTTGCATCCGGCGTGGTAGTGGTCACTCCCTCTCGCCTTCTGGCGCGTGTGGGCGAGAACGGTGCGTGGGAGAGCTGGCCGCTGTCACCTGGCTTGCGCCTGCAGCTGCTGGACCATGCGGGTGTGGGCACGCTGGAGCTGCATGACGGCAGTCAACGCCTGGCGCTGTGGCGCTTTCGCCTGGCGGCGCAGAACGAGGCGTTTCGCCTGATCCAGCGCTTCGACCAGCAGCGTGAGCTGCTGGCGCAGGGCGACAGGCCCGGCCAGGCGCAAGCCAGCGAAGAGGTGCTGTGCGAGGTCTGCAGCACGCCGCTGCCGCCCGATAGCGACGAATGCCCGGCCTGTGCCCGCCAGCAGGCGCCCCAGCCTTCGACCTGGGTGCTGCTGCGGCTGTGGCGCTTTGCCCGCCCTTACAAAGGCCAGCTGCTGCTGGGCTTTTTGCTGACGCTGGCCACCACGGCAGCCCAGATGGTGGCGCCGTATCTGACCATTCCGTTGATGGACAAGATTCTGATCCCGTTTCAGAACGGCGAAAAAATCGACCCGGATCTGGTCACCTTCTACCTGAGTGCTTTGCTGATCTCGGCCTTGCTGGCCTGGATGCTGGGCTGGGCACGCACCTTTGTGCTGGCCAGGGTCTCCGAGCGCATTGGCGCCGGGCTGCGCACCTCCACCTACAACCATTTGCTGACGCTGTCGGTGGACTACTACGGCAGCAAACGCACCGGCGACCTGATGGCGCGCATTGGCGCGGAAACCGACCGCATCAATCTTTTCTTGTCACTGAACGCCCTGGATTTCGCCACCGACGTGCTGATGATGGTGATGACCTCAGTCATCCTCTTCACCATCAACCCCTGGCTGGCCCTGGTCACCCTGGTGCCCCTGCCCTTTATTGCCTGGATGATCCACACCGTGCGCGACAAGCTGCGCACCGGCTTTGAGAAGATCGACCGTGTCTGGTCCGAAGTGACCAATGTGCTGGCCGACACCATTCCCGGCATCCGCGTGGTCAAGGCCTTTGCCCAGGAAAAGCGCGAGGCTGACCGCTTTGCCGATGCCAACCAGGTCAATCTGCAGGCCAACGACAAGGTGAACAAGACCTGGTCGCTGTTCACCCCCACCGTCACCCTGCTGACCGAGATGGGCCTGCTGGTGGTCTGGGGCTTTGGTATTTATCTGGTGGCCCACGAGAACATCACCGTGGGTATTTTGACGGCCTTTATCGCTTACATCGGCCGCTTCTACAGCCGTTTGGATTCGATGAGCCGCATTGTCTCGGTGACGCAAAAAGCAGCGGCCGGTGCCAAACGCATCTTTGACATCCTGGACCATGTCAGCAACGTGCCCGAGCCCAGCAACCCCGTGAAGCTGGGCAAGACCCGGGGTGCCATCACCATGGAGGACGTGGGTTTCCGTTATGGCAGCCGCGCCGTCATCAAGCATCTGAACCTGCAGATCCAGCCCGGCGAGATGATCGGCCTGGTGGGCCACAGCGGCTCGGGCAAGAGCACGCTGGTGAACCTGATTTGCCGCTTCTACGATGTGTCTGAAGGCTCCATCCAGCTTGATGGCGTGGACGTGCGCCGCATGGCCGTATCGGACTACCGCAGCAATATCGGCCTGGTGCTGCAAGAGCCTTTCCTGTTCTTTGGCACCATTGCCGAGAACATTGCCTATGGCAAGCCTGGCGCCACCCGCGAGGAAGTGGTGGCCGCGGCCCGTGCGGCCCACGCACATGAATTCATTCTGCGCCTGCCCCATGGCTATGACTCGCTGGTGGGCGAGCGTGGTCAGGGCCTGTCGGGCGGCGAGCGCCAGCGCATCTCGATTGCGCGCGCCCTGTTGATCGATCCGCGCATCCTGATCCTGGACGAGGCCACCTCGGCCGTGGACACGGAGACCGAAAAGGAAATCCAGAAGGCGCTGGACAATCTGGTGCAAGGCCGCACCACGATTGCCATTGCCCACCGCCTGTCCACGCTGCGCAAGGCCGACCGCCTGGTGGTGATGGACCGTGGCGAGATTGTGGAAGTCGGCCCGCACGACGAGTTGATGGCTGCCAAGGGCCATTACTGGCGCTTGTACGAAGCCCAGGCCCGCCGCGCCGAAGAAGATGCCCAGGCCGCCGGCCTGACCCTGCAACTGGCCACGGAGCAATAAGCCATGCTGCAAGCCCCCCATTCCAATCTGAACGGCATGCGCATGGCGCGCAATGCCCATGGCCGCCTGGTGCTGACACTGGGCAGTGGTGAGACATTCGAGGCTGTGGTGCCGGTGCGCGCCTACCCGTTGACGGCGCCGGAGGAAGGCCTGTCTCTGGTGGCCGCCGATGGCAAAGAGGCCTTGTGGGTGGACCACATGGCCGATTTGCCCGCCGAGGCCCGTGCGCTGATCGAGGAAGATCTGGCAGTGCGCGAGTTTGTGCCCACTATTTTGGCAATTCGCAAGGTGTCAAGTTTTTCCACGCCCAGCACCTGGGGTCTGGATACCGACCGAGGTCCGGCGCAAATGGTGCTCAAGGCCGAGGAAGACATCCGCAAGCTGGAGGGGCGCACCAAGCTTTTGATCAGCGGCAGCGACGGTGTGCAGTACCGTATTCCGGACAGCAACCAGCTGGACAAGGTTTCGCGTAAATTATTGGGTCGATTCTTGTGAGTGCACACTCCTTTTAGGGGTTGCGATTTATCTCGCTGCATGGTGCCGCATGGCTGTGGTTTGTATCAAAGGATGGAAAAAACTGTAAAAAAGCCTAAACTTTTGCCTAACTGGGTCGAAAACACAGATGAGCTGAGGAATAGCGCCTCCACAAAACCATATCCACCACCGAGAGCACGCCATGCAAATACCACCTGTCGATCGCAATCCCATCCAATGGAACACACAAGGTGCCAATTTGTATTCGACTGGCGCCTCGGGTCCTGCCCCTATCCGGCCGGTGAACCAGGTCAATGCCGTGGAGTCCACCGACAAGATCGGCGAGGGGGCGCAGTCCAAGGGGCCGGACAAGCCCACGGACAAGGATGTGCGCAATCTGGACTGGACCCAGCAACGCTCGGACAAGCAGGTGGAAGCCCAGAAGGCCAAGGAGGAAGAGGCTCAGAAAGAGCCCATCTCCAAGATGCTGATCGAGCATATTCAGTCGCTGTGGCGCGCCAGTGCCATGGCGGTGGAGGCTTCGCAAGAGGCCCAGCACAAGGAACAAGGCCTGGAAGTGCACCAGAAGGTGCAACCGGCCCGCGCTGCCAGCGAGCGTCTCACCTATGAAGACGTCGCCGTCAAGCGCACCAGCGGTTTGTGATTTTTGACCCCTCCAAGGGTTGTGCCTGATACGCCATGCAGCAATGCATGGCGTTTTTTTATGGCTGAGCAGGTTGCAAGTGCAGGCGCTGCTCTTTATTTGGGAGCGCTTTCGCTGGCTGCGGCCTGCGCAGCCTTGGCCGCATCGCGCTGGGCCCGGTATTTGATGGCAAAGGCGCGCACCTCGTCCAGCGTGAGATAGCCGTCGTGGTTGGTGTCGGCCTCGTCAAAAGAGCCATACAGGCGCGGCACCAGGGCCAGCTCCTTGCGGCTGATCTTGCCGTCCTTGTTGAAGTCCAGCATCTGGAAATCTTTGATGGCCTTGATCTCGCCCTGGGACAGGGGTTTGCCATCCGGGCCGGTCATGGCCACAGGGTCGATCTGGCCCTGGGCCCAGACCGGCAGCATGGCGGTGGCGCACAGGGTCAGCAGCAGGCGAGGCAGGTGCATGGGGGCTCTCCAAACGTTCAGCAGCAGTCAGTGTGGGCCAAATCGGTCAAGTGGGCACATTGCTGGGGTAAAGCTGGGCAAGTAGATGTATCGAGACTTGGCCCTGTGCTCAGGGGTTGGCTACCCCGCTGCGCACATGGCCGGAGGGCACATGGGCCGCGGCCGAGGTGACATGGCCGGTCTGGTCGTCAAAAAAGAAATCGGGCTCGAATTCGCGCAGGAATTCACCTTTCGAAAGACCGCCAAGGAACATGGCCTCATCCACGCCGATGTTCCAGTCCATCAGTGTGCGTATGGCGCGCTCGTGTGCCGGGGCGCTACGCGCCGTGACCAGTGCCGTGCGCAGCCGCATGCCACAGGTTTCCCCCGCCTGTGCTGCTTGCTGCAAGCGGTGCAGTGCTACCAGCAGTGGCTTGAAAGGTCCGTCTGGCAGTGGCTGGGTGACATGTTCCATCTCATGGCGCTGAAAAGCGTCCAGCCCCTCGGCCTGGTAGATGCGCTCGGCCTCATCGGAGAACAGCACGGCGTCGCCGTCAAAGGCGATGCGCACTTCATGCGGATGGGCCGCGCTGGCGCCGGCGGACTCGGTCAGCACGCGCGCTGCCGGGTAGCCCAGACGCAAGGCCTCGGTCACATCGGCCGCATTGGCCGACAGAAACAAATGGGCCCCCAGCGGCCGTAGATAGCCAAAGGGATCACGCCCCTGGGTGAACACACCGCGCTGGATATCGTCCAAGCCATGGGCCTTGGCGCTGCGAAACACCCGCATGCCGCTGACGGGGTCGTTGCGTGACAGCACCACAACCTCCACGCGCGCTTGCTCTGCCGTGTTGAAGGCCAGCAGCTTGCGCACCAGAGGCAAGGCCACGCCGGGAGCGGCAGGCTGATCCAGCCGGCTGCGTTGTAGCGCTACATAGGTGCTCGGGTCCTGGTCGAAGACATGGTTTTCCTCTTCAAAGTCGAACAGAGCGCGGGAGGAAATGGCAACAACCAGTTTGTCTTGCAGCGTGAGGGCCATGGCGCGGTGGCTTGTGTGGTGGAAAAGAGGCTTATGGTAACGAGGCATGCCCTTTTTCCAACCAAGCCAGATCGCCTGGCCTGGAGACAATGACGACGCTCAAGCCGGCTGTGCAGTCATCTCTGCCGTGCAGAGCTCTATGCTGCGCAGCGAAGCGGGACGGTCCAGCAGCGGCTGGCTGTAGGCGCTGAACTCCGGCAACTCGGGGATGATTTTCATCATATGGGCCCAGCGCAGATAGCTGGCCATCAGCAGGTCGGCGGCCGTGAATTGGTCGCCGCACAGATAGCGCTTGCCTGCCACGGCCAGGCGCAGGGTCTCGACCACTTCATCAAAGCGGCCATAGCCGGCCATAAATGCCTGCTCGGGCGTTTGCTGGTCCAGGTGGCCCAGATACTGTGCGGTGAGTGCGGCGTCGGCAGGGCCGGCCAGGAAGAACATCCAGCGGTAATAGCTGCCGCGCAGGGGATGGTTGGTTGCCGGGGCCAGATTTTTTTCCGGAAACAGATCGGCCAGGTAGCTAATGATGGCGGCGGTCTCGGTCACCACCGTATCGCCATGGGTGAGGGCTGGGACCTTGCCCATGGGATTGAGGGCCAGATAGTCCGGCGCCTTCATGCTGGTGTGAAACTCCAGCCGGGTGATGTCATAGCGGGCACCGCATTCCTCCAGCATCCAGCGCACCATGGCAGCACGCGAATGGGGATGGAAAAACAGACGCAGAGCGGGGGCTTGGGTGGTCATAACAGTGCTTGAAAAAACATGGCAAGAACGCCATGGCCGCTACTGTAAAAACCCATGCTGACAGTTTTTGTCAGCAGTGCGCAGCAGGCTTCGCCTGGTCTGTGCACCAGCGTTCAATGGCGCACGCAACTGGCACGGTCCAGGTCAGCAGACAGCGAGCAAGAGCCGCCTCGCAGCGAGGCTGTCGCCGGCAGCCCGTATGCCCCCCTGGGGGGAAGGCGCGTAGCGCCTCAGGGGGGCTATTTCAACCTATAGCACATTTGTTGAGACCAGCGCTCGATCAGGCTGGAGCGTGGCTCAGGGTAGCGCTCCTCCAAAGGTGTGACCGAGCGCACGCGGTCGGCGCGGAAATGCCGGAAGTCCTGGCGCAGCTCGCACCAGGCGGTGACCACGCGGGTATGGTCAAAAAACGCCATGGCAAAAGGCCAGACGCAGCGCTCGCTGAGCTGGCCTTTTTCATCGCTGTAGTGCAGCTGTATCTTGCGCTGCTGCCGTATGGCCAGGCGCAAAGCGGTCTGCCAGGGCTCGGGCGCGGCATCGGCCCGGTGCATGGGGGGCACCAGCAGGCCGCTGGTGTCGACTTCGATGCGCAAATCCAGCGGCAGGGCGCTGCGCACGCGGTCCAGCGCGGACTGGGCGGCCTGGGCCAGCTCGGGGTCGGCCTGCTGGCTGGCCCAGCGGGCACCCAGCAGTAGGGCTTCCAGTTCGTCGGGCGTGAACATCAGCGGCGGCAGCAAAAATCCCGGGCGCATGGCATAGCCCACGCCGGGGTCGCCGGCAATGGCCACGCCCTGCTCGCGCAGCGTGGCAATGTCGCGGTACAGGGTGCGCAGGCTCACGCCCAGTTGCTGGGCCAGGGCCGGCCCGGTCTGGGGCTGGCGCGCGCGGCGCAGCTGGTCCAGCAGTTGCAACAAGCGAGCGGAGCGGCTCATGGTCAGCTTGAGAGTGCCGCCATGGCTTGGGCTGTGAGCTCCAGGCTGCGCAGGCGCAGCGCCGGGTCATAGACGTCGGAGACCAGCATGAACTCATCGGCCTGCGTGGCCTGGGCAATGGCTTGCAGGCCGGCACGCACGCTCTCGGGTCCGCCCACCACGCCCATGGCCAGAAAGTCGTGGATGGCGGCTTTTTCCTGGTGGCCCAGCAATGCCATGTAGTTGTCCACCGGCGGCTGCAGGCGGCCGCGTTGGCCGGTGATGATGCCTAGCACGCGCTGGTAGGTGCTGCTGGCCAGGAATTCGGCCTCGGCATCGCTGGGGGCGGCAATCACCGGCACGCCGACGATGACATAGGGCTTGGCCAGCTGGGCCGAGGGTTGGAACAGCTGGCGGTACAGCGCAATCGCCTGGTGCAGCATGCGCGGCGCAAAGTGCGAGGCAAAGGCGTAAGGCAGGCCCTTGGCCGCTGCTAACTGGGCCGAGAACAGGCTGGAGCCCAGCAGCCAGATGGGCACCTTGGTATTGGCGCCGGGCATGGCCACAATGCGCTGCCCGTCTTGCACCGGGCCCAGCAGGCGCTGCAGCTCGCTGACATCGCGGGGAAAGTCTTCTTCCGACTCCACGCGGTCGCGGCGCAGGGCGCGCATGGTGGCGCCATCGGTGCCGGGCGCGCGGCCCAGGCCCAGGTCGATGCGGCCGGGGTAGAGCTCGGCCAGCGTGCCAAAGGCCTCGGCCACCACCAGGGGCGCATGGTTGGGCAGCATGATGCCGCCCGAGCCCACGCGGATGCTGGAGGTGCCTGCGGCGATGTGGGAAATCAGCACCGCCGTGGCAGAGCTGGCAATGCCCGGCATATTGTGGTGTTCGGCCAGCCAGTAACGGGCAAAGCCCAGTTCCTCGGCCTTGCGGGCAGTGGCCAGCGCAATATCCAGCGCCTGGCGCACTGTGCCGCCTTCGCGAACGGCCACCAGGTCCAGCATGGACAGCCGAGGTGTGCGGGGGGGAAAGTCGGTCATGGCATGTCTCCAGAAAAGGAAAAATCAAAACCTGTAGCAGCAATAGCGCAACAGAAGCCAGTTGGAATGGGTTTTATGCTTCAGATGCAAGATCCAAGCGCTTCAGATGCTCTGTTTTTCACAGGTGCAGCCACACAGATGGGGGCGGCAGGAGCGCTTTGCCAGGGGCTGCTGTGTTTATTCGCTGCGGCGCGACATCTCGTTCTTGCAGGTGATGCCGATGATCACGCACCACACCAGGGCCAGCACGGCAATGCCCAGGTTTTCGCCGCCACCGGTTTCCATGGCCAGCACGGAAAACGGCAGGGCCACCAGTGCGGCCAGGCGGATAAAGCGCCGCAGGCGCTGGGTGGGCACGCGTTCCTTGAAGCGCAGCAGGGCCAGATAGCTGGCTGCCGCCAGAAAGGTGAGATAGAGAAAGGCGTCGCCGCCATAGGGCAGGGCCCAGGTTCGTAGAGATTCCAACATGGGTCCATTGTCGGGCAGGGCCCATGCCCTGCGCCATGGCGGGCTATGGTCAGCGGCCCGTGGCTTATTTGCGGCGCCCGCGTTGGTTCCAGTAGCTGAAGGCCTCGTGGTAGACCTCCACATCCAGCTCGGCCACGCGTGCTTGCAGGTTTTCTTGTGCGTCGGCCACGCCCTGGTTGTAGAAGACCGGGCCAATCTCTTCCACCAAAAATTTCAGCAAGCCACCTGCGGCCACATTGCCTATGGGCTCGTCCATATGTTCACGGAAATAGCGTTCGATGGAGGCAATGGCCTGTTGTTGGGCTTCGGGTGTCAGTTGCAAAGGCATAGGGGGCTTTCTGGGGGCAGTGGTGCAGGGCGGGAGCTATTTCAGGCCAGGTCAGCTCCAGCCACTGGCCAAAGCCGGGGGCTGGCAGATTCCAGTCTGCGCTGCTGGGCTGCTGATGGCCATGCAGCAGCAGCCATTGCACGCAGCGTATGACACCAGCGTGCGTGACCCAGACCACATCGCGCGTGCCTTGTTGGCTGTCCATGGCCCAGCTGTGCTGCAAGGCCTGCTGCACACGCTGCAGCATGGTGGCTAAGGGCTCGCCACCACCGGGGGCGTAGCCGGCCAGGTTACGGGCCCAGGCATCGATTTCGGCGCGGGCAATGGCATCCCAGGCCAGGCCTTCCCAAGTCCCAAAGTCCATCTCCTGCAGCCGGGCATCAATGCAGGTGTTTTGTGCCAAATCGGGCTGTAAGCCAATCAGCGTATGCGCAAGTTGCTCACATCTTTGCAGGGGCGAGTAGCGCAATACAGCCGTGGATGGCAGGGTGGATGAAAAATCTTTTGCAGCCTGGGCCGTGAGCGTGGCTGAAAATTTCTCAGCCGCTCGCAGGGTGTCTGCTGCATCGGCGGCCACATCCAACCGGCCGTAGCAGACGCCGGGATCCACCAAGGGGCGGGCATGGCGCAGCAGCCACAAACGAGGCATGGAGGCGCTCACAGCAGCTGTCGCAGGTGGATGGCTGCTGCCAGCAGCAAGGCCAGTTCGTTCAACTGCTGGCAGGCACCCAGACAATCACCCGTCATACCGCCCAGGCGGTGGTGGAACCAGCGCAGCAGCAGCCAGGTGGTGATGGCCATGGCGGCCACCATACCCAGCACCAGAGTGTACGTGCCCAGCCAGGTCAGCAGGGCCAGCGCTGGCAGACACCAGAGGGCGCCGGTCAACAGCCCAGGCCAGCCCATTTGCTGGCCGGCCACATGCAGCGTTTTGCTGCTGGCGGCCAGGCCTACATGGGGCAGGCTGCGCATCAGCAGCAGCGGCGCAAAGCGCGACAGCACATGGGTGCAGCACAGCAAGACCAGCACGGGGACTGGGCCCCAGAACGGTTGCATGGCGGCAAACAGCAGGGCGATCAACACCAGCTTGGTGAGCAAGGCCATGAGCAATGCCATCACGCCATAGGCGCCCATGCGCGAGTCCTTCATGATCTCCAGCGCACGCGCGGGCAGCACCTGGCCGCCCAGGCCGTCAGCCACATCGGCCAGGCCATCTTCATGAAAACCACCGGTGAGCCACACCGTGCCCGCGGTGCTGAGCAGGGCGGCCAGCAGCGGCGTCCATGCAGTGGTGGGCAGCAGCCACAAAAAAGCGCCCAGCAGCAGCGCAGCCCACAGCCCCACCAGCCAGCCCACACCCGGCAAATGCGCCGCGCTGGCGCGCTGCAGCTCCGGGCTCCAGCCCACCCAGGCCGCCAAGCGCCCGGTCACGGGAATGCGGCTGAAAAATTGCACGGCCAGCAAAAAGTGGCGCAGGGGCTGCATGGGGTGGAGGACTCCTGAAAAATGCGCTGCGAATGCTGAACCAGTAAATAACAAAGGCCTCAAGGGCCTTTGTTATTTACTTGAGGAACAGTTGGTAGGCTGGGTTGTCGGTTTCTTCCACCCAGGGGTAGCCCAGGTTTTTGAGGAAGGTCTCGAACTTTTTGCTGTCCTTGGCCGGCACCTGCATACCCACCAGAATGCGGCCGTAGTCCGCGCCCTGGTTGCGGTAGTGGAACAGCGAGATGTTCCAGGTCGGCGCCATCAGGCTGAGGAATTTGAACAGCGCGCCCGGGCGCTCGGGGAAGACAAAGCGTAGCAAGCGCTCTTCCTGGGCCAGCGGCGAATGACCGCCCACCATATGGCGCAAATGCTCCTTGGCCATTTCGTCAAAGGTCAGGTCGATGGCGTCGAAACCGTTTTTCTGGAAGGTCTTGCAGATTTTTTCCGACTCGCCCTTGGTGGGCGTGGTCAGACCCACAAACACATGGGCCTTGTTGGCATGGCTGATGCGGTAGTTGAACTCGGTCACGCTGCGCGGGCCGCCGGGCAGCTTGCCCACCACTTCGCAAAAGCGCTTGAAGCTGCCACGTTCCTCAGGAATGGTCACGGCGAACAGGGCCTCGCGCTCCTCGCCCACCTCGGCGCGCTCGGCCACAAAGCGCAGGCGGTCGAAGTTCATATTCGCGCCGCAAAGAATAGCGGCATAGGTCTCGCCCTTGGTCTTGTGCTTGGCCACATACTGCTTGATGGCAGCCACGGCCAGGGCACCCGAGGGCTCGACGATGGAGCGGGTGTCTACAAAAATATCTTTGATGGCGGCGCAGACGGCGTCGGTGTCCACCACCACATAGTCGTCCACCAGGTTTTGGGCCACGCGGAAGGTTTCCTCGCCCACCAGTTTCACGGCCGTGCCATCGGCAAACAGGCCCACATCGGTCAGCTCCACACGCTGGCCAGCGGTGACGGACTGCAGCATGGCGTCCGAATCCTTGGTGTGCACGCCAATCACCTTGATGTCGGGGCGCACGGCCTTGATGTAATTGGCCACGCCCGAGATCAGTCCACCGCCGCCAATGGCGACAAACACCGCATCCAGGCGCTGGCTGCCTAGTTTTTGCAGCTGGCGCAGCAGCTCCATGGCAATCGTGCCCTGGCCGGCGATGACATCGGGGTCGTCAAAGGGGTGGACAAAGGTCAGGCCTTGTTCTTTTTGCAGCTTGATGGAGTGTTTGTAGGCGTCGGAATAGCTTTCGCCGGCCAGCACCACCTCGCCGCCGAGGGCGGCCACGGCATCTACCTTGACTTGGGGCGTGGTGGTGGGCATCACGATCACGGCGCGGCAACCCAGTTTTTTGGCACTCATGGCCACGCCCTGGGCATGGTTGCCGGCGCTGGCGCAGATCACGCCTTTTTGCAGCTGCTCGGCCGAGAGGTGGGCCATCTTGTTATAGGCACCGCGCAGCTTGAAGCTGAACACGGGCTGCTGGTCCTCGCGCTTCAAAAGCACCTTGTTGTGCAGGCGACGACTGAGGTTTTTGGCAATGTCCAGGTCCGACTCCACGGCCACGTCGTAAACACGGGCATTGAGGATGCGGGTCAGATAGTCGGCAGGGGTGAGGGGTGTCTTCGTCATGGGAGTGTGGCCAGCAGCGGCGCGCACAGCAGATGGGCGGCGCGCAAGGGCTACCATCATAGGCATGCGGCGCGGTGGCTGCAGCGCAGCCACTTGGAATGTGTGAGCCATCGCCTCGACAGCTGCGCGATGCAAGGACGAAAAAAAGCCCCAAGCCGCAAGGCTTAGGGCTGAATCCACCGTTAGAGGAGGTGGAGGAGACAATCGGTGCGGGGGCGAGAGAGCAGGCTCTTTCGCGCTGTCCATCCGAAACATCGGATAACGCATGGACGAATTGTAATGCAGTATCTGTTGCGCCGCAACAAATGCTGAATTTTCAGTAACGGCTGAAACTTTCAGCCTTGCTACTTACTTTTTCCAGCCTTGGGCTTGGCCTCAGGCTTTTTGTGAGGAGAACAGAGAGATGGAATGCACAGTCAGTTGGACAGGTGCCTCGGGCACGCGCTCGGGCATGGGCTTTATTGCGGAAACCGGCAGCGGCCATGTGCTGGCCATGGATGGTGCGCCCGATGAAAAGAACCCCGCCAATGGCGGCCAGAACCTGGCGCCCCGCCCCATGGAGGCATTGCTGGCCGGCACCGGTGGTTGCACCGCTTATGACGTGGTACTGATCTTGAAACGGGGCCGCCATGACGTGCGCGGCTGCAGCGTCAAGCTGTCGGCCGAACGCGCCGAGACCGAGCCCAAGGTGTTCACCACCATCAATATGCACTTCACCGTCACCGGCAAGGGCCTGCCCGCCGCCGCAGTGGAACGCGCCATTGCTATGAGCCATGAAAAATACTGCTCTGCCAGCATCATGTTGGGCAAAACAGCACAGATCACCACCAGTTTTGAGCTTGTGGAAGCTTGAACAAGCGTGGGTTGCGGGCAGAACTGTCGCAAGCAGCAGCACCGGGCGTCATTCGTATTTGTTGCGCTCAAGCAACGTAAAACACGGTTTTTGGCCGTTACGTAGGTGAATTGCTTTGCGCATCCCTGCCCGGTCTGGTGCAATAGGCCCAACTTCCCCACCAGGAGGTTGGCGCGGATGACGAACAGGTTGTCCTGTAAGAAGACGACTCCCGCACCAGCGCCCTCTGTAAACCTTGGAGTAACTCGCAATGAAGAAATCTTTGATCGCCCTGGCTGTGATGGCCGCTTCCGGCGCCGCAATGGCCCAATCCTCCGTGACCCTGTTCGGTGTGGTCGACGAGGCTGTGTCCTATGTCAACGGCGGCAACAACTGGAACGGCATCAACTCCGGTGGCAACGCTACCAGCCGTATCGGCTTCCGTGGCACGGAAGACCTGGGCGGTGGCCTGAAGGCCAACTTCTGGCTGGAAGCCGGTATCCTGGCCGACACCGGTGCAGGCGGTAACTCGAGCGGCTCTGGCTTGGAATTCAAGCGTCGTTCGACCGTGGGCCTGGAAGGCGCCTTCGGTGAAGTGCGTCTGGGTCGTGACCTGACCGAAGCTTACAAGGCCACCAGCCGCTACGACGTGTTCGGACAAGTGGGCTTTGGTGTGTCCCGTCTGTGGTCTGATGGCTCTTTGGGCGGCGTTGGTACTTCTACACAGCGCGTCAGCAACATGATCACCTATGTTTCGCCTAACTTCAGCGGTTTCAAGGCTGCTGCAAACTACGGATTCGGCGAAAAGGCTGGCGATAACAAGGCTAACCGCTACTTTGGTGGTGGTCTGACTTATGACAACGGCCCTCTGAGCCTGGGTCTGTCGGCTGAGCGTCAGAACGCAGGTCCTGCAGCTACGTACTGGACTGGTGCTGCCTACACTGCTGGCTACACTGCTAAGGATGTGACGACCTGGGCTCTGGGCGGTTCGTACGATCTGGGTGTGGCTAAGCTGGCTGCAGCCTACAAGGACTCCAAGGCCAAGGATGATAACGGCAATAAGGACAAGCTGAAGGGCTACTACATTGGTCTGTCGGCTCCTGTGGGCACTGCCGGTGAAGTCAAGGCTTCGTATAACCACTACGAAGGCACCCAATTCGGTCAAGCTAAGCTGAAGGCTGACCAGTTCGCTTTGGGCTATGTGCATAACCTGTCCAAGCGCACTGCTGTGTATGGCACTTATGCTTACCTGAAGAACAAGAACAAGGACGGCAAGAACCTGAATATCAACCTGGGTGGCGCTACCCTGAAGGACAACGGCGCGCAGCACGGCCTGCAAGTCGGTATCCGTCACTCCTTCTAATTCTCAGCAGGCGTGAGCCTGCTTGGATTAGCAAGACAAAAACCAGCCTTCGGGCTGGTTTTTTTTCGTTCTGGGTGGTCTAGGGTTTTTGCCTGTGGGGAAAAAGCACGGTAGTGCCTTTTTTGTAAACGGCGCTTCTAGAATGGATTGGCACACAGTCAATTACATTCACAAGGAGACAGCTGATGCATACAAAAACCGCAGTGGTTATGGCCATTGCCTGCATGGGTTTGGGTGCTTCCATGCTTGCGCAGGCGCAGAGCAAGGTGGAGCTTTGGGGGATTGTGGACGCTGCCGTACGGCATACCAACAATGAAGGGGCGAACAAGGGTGGGCTGACCAAGATGATTGGCGGCGGCATGTCGCAAAGTCGTTGGGGCTTGAACATTGAGGAAGATCTGGGCGGCGGCAGCAAGGCCTTGGCGCACATGGAACATCGCTTTAATGCGGACACCGGTGCAAAAGACGAAACAGCGCCTTTCTTCCAGCTGTCTTATGTGGGCCTACAAGGTCCCTATGGCAAGCTGACCATGGGCCGCCAGTGGAACGTGCTGTTTGATGTGGTGACTTCCACTTATGCATCCTTCCCTTATTCCCCCTATATGGATGCCTATAAGCCAGAGCTGGGTATGGCTGCAGGCGCACGTTCCAGCAACTCGCTGAAATACACACTGGCTACGCCTTCGCGTAACTGGGTGGGTACGTTGCAGTATTCGTTTGGGGAAAATAACAATACCGATGCATTGCAACGAGGTGCTTTGAGCACGGCTAGCACTGCACAAGCTGCTGCAATGCCAGGAGCTGTGGCAGCAGGGAATGCTGCAGCGGCTGCCGCAATTGCTGCAGGTAATGCCGCAGGTGCTGCAGCGGCAGCCAATGCAGCGGCGACACAGTATGTGACACAGGCTGTAGGTGCGGCAGTGGGTGCCTATGGCGCCGCCAATATCCCAGGCATTGCAGCCGGCGCGTTAAAGCAGGTGGGCGGCTTCTTGCGTTACTCGGAAAATGGTATTTCGCTCGGCGGTGGCTATTTGCGTACCTCGTTGCCGGGCGGTTCTGACCTGGATGCCTGGACCTTGGGAGGTTCCTATCGCACCGGTCCGCTCTACTTCAACTTGGGCTATGGGCTGAATAAACTCAAGATCGATCGTGCAGGTGCAACGGATATCGCCGGGATGATGCGCAACAACACCGATTTGGCGATTGTGGGCTCTATGTGGTCGGGTCAAACCAATGGCGGTTTCCAGCCGGGGGATGCCAACAAGCGGCAAATGATCAAGGTAGGCTTTGGTTACCAGATCACGCCGCAGCTCAACCTGGGGGCACATTATTTCCATGCCAAGCAATCGGGCAGTGCAACGGGTAATTCCAATGGCAAGGCCAACTTCATTGTGGCAGTGGCTGACTATGCATTCAGCAAGCGTACCGACGCTTATTTCGGTGTCGATAACACCCGTGTCAGCGGCGGCTCTGGCGTGGTGATTGACAAAGACAGCCAGGCGCGTAGCCGCACTGGCATCACGGTGGGCCTGCGTCACCGCTTCTAAAGCATATTTGCTTTCACCCAAACCGGCCCTGGGCCGGTTTTTTTATGGGCTATGTCTTTTGGATTGCAGATTGGTGCGCAGCTTGGGCAAATGCTCTTGCAGCAAAGGCCCCATTTGCAGGGCGACACTGGTGGCCAGCACATCAATGATCAGCAGATGCAGCAGGCGCGACACCATGGGGCTGTAGACGTCATAGCCTTCCGGGTGGTCTGCAGCCAGGTGGATATCGCTCAAGCGCGCCAGCGGGGAGTGGCTGGCGGTAATGGCGATCACGATCGCGCCATTGGCCTTGGCAATTTCGGCAGCATCGAGCAGATCGCGGGTGTGGCCGGAGTTGGAGATGATGATGGCGCAATCACCCGCACGCAGCATGGTGGCGCTCATCACCTGGATATGTCCGTCGCTGCTGCACAGACTGGTAATGCCCAGGCGGAAGAATTTGTGCTGCCCATCCTGGGCCACGATGCCGGAGTTACCCGCGCCGTAAAACTCCAGGCGTCTGCCCTGCTTCCAAGCGTGCAAGATGGTCGTGCTGGCCTGCTCCAGGTGGGCGGGCGATGCGGCGTTGCGGTATTGCAAAAAAGCCGCCACGGAGTTGTCTATCACCTTGACCAGCACATCGGCAGTCTTGTCATCGGCATCCACGCTGCGGTGGATAAAGGGCACGCCCTCGTTGGCGTGGCCGGCAAGCTTGAGCTTGAAGTCGGCCAGTCCGTCATAGCCCATGCTGCGGCAAAAGCGCACCACGGTGGGTTTGCTGACATGGGCGCGCTCGGCTAACTCGCGCACGGGCAAGCGGGCAAAGGCCAAGGGGTCTTTGAGCACCAGTTCGCCCACGCGTTGCTCGGCGGGGGCCAGGGAGGGGAGGGAGGCAGCAATCCGGTCCAGCATGGCAAACACTTGAGTGATTCAAAAAGCGGCAAAAGGTGCGGCCGCATACACTTACGCCCCAACGACCGGTGCATGGGCCATGCATCCATTCGCGCGACAGGCTTACATATCAGGACCGAAGTATGAACCAGCTCGAGGCACTTAAACGATGGACCACGGTGGTGGCCGATACAGGCGACTTTCAGCAGATCGCCCAATTTCAGCCACAAGATGCCACTACCAACCCCTCCTTGATTCTGAAGGCGGTACAAAAGCCCGACTATGCACCCTTGCTGAACGAGGTGCTCAAGCAGAGCCAGGGCGAAACACTGGCACAGCAAATGGACAGGTTGATCGTGCGCTTTGGCTGCGAAATTCTGGCCCAGGTGCCGGGGCGTGTTTCTACCGAAGTCGATGCACGTCTTTCTTTTGATACCCAGGCCACGGTGGCGCGTGCCCGCGCCATCATGGCGCTGTATCGGGCGCAGGGTGTAGATACCTCGCGCGTACTGATCAAGATCGCCGCTACCTGGGAGGGCATTCAGGCCGCAGGCCAGCTGGAGGCGGAGGGCATTCGCACCAATCTGACGCTGCTGTTTGCACGCTGCCAGGCCATTGCCTGCGGCGCGGCCAAGGTGCAGCTGATTTCGCCTTTTGTGGGGCGGATCTATGACTGGTACAAAAAGCAGGCTGGCAGCAACTGGGACGAGGCAGCCATGGCGGGAGACAAGGACCCGGGTGTGCAATCGGTGCGCGCGATTTTTGACTACTACAAACGCTTCGGTATTGCCACCGAGGTCATGGGGGCGAGCTTTCGCAATGTGGGGCAGATTCTGGCCTTGGCAGGATGTGACTTGCTGACCATTGCCCCCGAGCTACTGGCGCAGCTGCAGGCTGCCGAGGGCGACGTCCCGCAAAAGCTGGACGCAGCTGCGGCAAGCCAAGCCGCCTTGGAGCCACTGCACTACGATGAAGCCGCATTCCGTCTGGCCTTGAATGCGGATGCCATGGCCACCGAAAAGCTGGCCGAAGGCATACGGGCTTTTGTTGCCGACGCCATCAAGCTGGAGCAGCTGATGCAGGCCGCTGTGGTGTGAGCGCAGAAAGCACAAATTGATGGGATGTGAACAGACAAAGGCTTGGCAAGCCTTGCAGGCACTGCGTGCCGCTCGCGGTGGGGCCTGGGATATTCGCCAGGCCTTTGCTGATGATGCCCAGCGCTTTGCGCGTTTCAGCCAGCAAGCACCCCATGTGTTTGCGGACCTTTCCAAGAATGCCTGGGATGCCGAAGTGGAGCAGCAACTGCTGGCTTTGGCCCAGGAGCGCGAACTGCCAGCCTGGCGTTCTGCCTTGTTTCGCGGTGACCATGTCAACAGCACAGAGCACCGCGCGGCCATGCACTGGTTGCTGCGCATGCCGGCAGATGGCGGTGCGCTGTCAACCTCGTTGAAGGGGAATGCGGTACTGCAGCAGGATTTACAGCAGGTACATGAGACGCTGGAGGCCATGCTGCAGTTGGCACAGCAGATTCGTGCCGATGCGCAGATCACCGATGTGGTGAACATCGGCATCGGGGGCTCCCACTTGGGGCCTGAAGTGGCTGTGCATGCTTTGGAAGACTGGGTGACCGCTGGCAAACGCTATCACTTTGTCTCCAATGTGGACGGGCATGAGCTGGGTCATGTCTTGGCCAAGGTGCGGGCAGAAAACACCCTTTTCATCATTGCCTCCAAGTCCTTCACCACAGCCGAGACCATGCTCAACGCCCATTCGGCGCGGCAATGGTTTCTGGACCAGCAAAGCGGTTTGTCCCAGGAGGCGCAGAAACAGGCTCTGGGCCGGCATTTTGTCGCGCTGACCACGAACACCCAGGCTGCGACAGCCTTTGGCATTCACACTACCTTGCCGTTTTGGGATTGGGTGGGTGGGCGTTACTCGCTGTGGTCGGCCATAGGCCTTCCCGTGGCCATCGCGGTCGGGCCAGAATGCTTTCGACAGATGCTGGCCGGGGCCCACGCCATGGACGCGCATTTTGTCCAAGCGCCTTTGGAGCGCAATCTGCCAGTGCGCCTGGCGCTGCTGGATGTGTGGTATCGCAACTTTCTGGGCTATGGCAGCCGCTGCATGGCCGCCTACAGCCATGGGCTGCGGCGGCTTCCGGCTTATTTGCAGCAGCTGGAGATGGAAAGCAATGGCAAAGCTGTGGACAGAGAGGGCCAGCCTGTGCAGGTTGCCACCTCGGCAGTGGTCTGGGGAGAGCCCGGCACCAATGGCCAGCATGCTTTTTTTCAGATGCTGCACCAGGGCCAGGATGTGGTGCCCGTGGAATTCATCGCGCTGCGCGATGGTGGCAAATACCTGGGCGCCCATCACCGCAGCCTGGTGGTGAATGCCGTAGCCCAGGCCCAGGCCTTGCTGGTGGGGCGCGACGATGGCTCGCCTGCCCAATACTGCCCAGGCAATCGGCCCAGCACTTTCTTGCTGTTGGAGCAACTCGACCCGGCCTCTTTTGGTGCGCTGATCGCGCTTTATGAGCACCGTGTGTTCTGCTCGGGCGTGATCTGGGGCATCAACAGCTTTGACCAGTGGGGGGTGGAGCTGGGCAAGTTGCTGGCCAGAGACCTGGAGCAACGCATCAGCGCCAAACACTGGGACGGAGTGGATGCCTCTACGGTGGCACTGGTCAGCAAGCTGCTATTGGACTGAGTGAGGACGCCCGGTTGATGCATATATCGGCTGGTGAAACGCCAGGATGCCAGAGCGGGTATCACTGGAGCGTCACAGTCTATAGATACAAAACGTTACTTATTTGGCGGCTGTGCTGCTAAGTCATTGTTTTGCGAGGAACGAGCTTGTCCGGGGACAAGGCCAAGGTTTCACGTCCCCAGAGAAGGTGCAGCACAAGCGGCACTGAAGATGGGTGGGAACACGTTGTGGATTGCAGACTATGCGCTGAGATGCCTTCCGAGTCTGCTAAGCTACATCTAGCGCCGAAATCGAAATCAAACACCATAGGTAGTGTTTCTGCGAGCTTCTTCGGCAAGCACGTTCTTGTATAAAAAGGCCAGTCGGCCGCCCCACCCCATCTGTTTCTCTGCCTCTCCATGTGGTGAGGCAGCTTGTTTTTTGAGAGATCAACGTCAGCTATGAACCAAGCCACACAAATGATGGTCACCAAGCGCGATGGACGAGTTGAACCCATCGACCTTGAAAAGATTCACCGCGTTATCACCTGGGCCGCGAAGGATCTGGACAATGTGTCCGTCTCCCAGGTGGAGCTGCAGTCGCACATCCAGTTTTATGACGGCATTCGCACCGATGCCATCCATGAGACGATCATCAAATCGGCCGCTGACCTGATCTCTGAAGCCACGCCGGACTACCAATACCTGGCTGCCCGACTGGCGATCTTCCACCTCCGCAAAATTGCTTACGGCCAGTTTGAGCCGCCGCATCTGTTCGACCATGTGCAAAGGCTCACCGAGTTGGGAAAATACGATCCTCATTTGCTGCAGGACTACAGCCGCGAAGAGTTCGATGAGATCAATGGCTTCGTCGATCACTGGCGCGACATGGACTTCTCCTATGCAGCCGTCAAGCAGCTGGAAGGCAAGTACCTGGTGCAAAATCGGGTCACCAAGCACATCTACGAAAGCCCCCAGTTCCTGTACGTCCTGGTGGCGATGTGCCTGTTTGCGAAATACGCACCTGACCGCCGCCTGAGCTACATCCGGCGCTTTTACGACGCGGTCTCGCGCTTCAAGATTTCCCTGCCCACGCCCATTATGTCCGGCGTGCGCACGCCCACACGCCAGTTCAGCTCCTGTGTGCTGATCGAGTGCGACGACAGCCTGGACAGCATCAATGCCACCACCAGCGCCATCGTCAAGTACGTCTCGCAGCGCGCCGGTATCGGCATCAACGCAGGCCGTATTCGCGCTCTGGGCAGCGAAATCCGTGGCGGTGAGGCACAACACACGGGTTGCCTGCCGTTCTTCAAGATGTTCCAGGCGGCTGTGAAGTCCTGCTCGCAAGGTGGTGTGCGCGGCGGTGCGGCCACGCTGTTCTATCCGCTCTGGCACCTGGAAGTGGAGTCGCTGCTGGTGCTGAAGAACAACCGCGGGGTGGAAGAAAACCGCGTTCGGCATCTGGACTATGGCGTGCAGATCAACCGCATGCTCTACCAGCGTCTCATCAAGAACCAGAACATCACCTTGTTCTCCCCGCACGACGTGCCGGGTCTGTATGAGGCCTTTTTTGCCGATCAGAACGAGTTCGAGCGCCTGTACACCCAGTACGAGCAAGACAGCTCCATTCGCAAGCGCAGCCTGCCCGCCGTGGAGCTGTTCTCGCTGATGCTGCAAGAGCGCGCCAGCACCGGTCGCATCTACATCCAGAACGTAGACCACAGCAACACCCACAGCCCCTTTGACCCCAAGCTGGCTCCCGTGCGGCAATCCAATCTCTGCATGGAGATTTTGCTGCCCACCAAGCCGCTCAACGACATCAACGATGCCGAAGGCGAAATCGCACTGTGCACCCTGTCCGCCTTCAACCTGGGCGCACTGGAGTCGCTGGATGAGCTGGAAGGCCTGTCCGACCTGATCGTGCGCGCGCTGGACTCCCTGCTGGATTACCAGGACTATCCTGTCAAGGCAGCTCGCGTTGCCACCGACAAGCGACGCTCTCTGGGCGTGGGCGTCATCAACTACGCCTACTATCTGGCCAAGAACGGCACGCGCTATTCCGACGGTTCCGCCCTGGGCCTGACCCACCGCACTTTCGAAGCCATCCAGTACTACCTGCTGAAGGCCTCGGCGCAACTGTCACGCGAGCTGGGCCCTTGCGAAGCCTTCAACGAAACCACTTATGCGGCCGGCGTGCTGCCCATCGACACCTACAAAAAAGACCTGGACGCAGTCTGCGCCGAGGGCTTGCAGCTCGACTGGGAAGCCCTGCGCTCGGAAATCCGCAGCCATGGACTGCGCAACTCCACCTTGACCGCCCTGATGCCTTCGGAAACCTCCAGCCAGATCGCCAATGCCACCAATGGCATCGAGCCTCCGCGTGGCCTGGTTTCCGTCAAGCAATCCAAGGACGGCATCCTGCGCCAGGTGGTGCCCGAGCTGGAGCGCCTGCGCAGCCAATATGAGCTGCTGTGGCAACTGCCCAGCAATGACGGCTACCTGAAGCTGGTGGGCGTGATGCAGAAATTTGTCGATCAGTCGATTTCCGCCAACACCAACTACGACCCGCAGCGCTGGGCCGACGGCCGTGTGCCCATGCAGCAGCTGATCAAAGACTTGCTGCAGGCCTACAAGCTGGGTGTGAAGACGCTGTACTACCACAACACCCGTGATGGTGCGGAGGATGCGCAAAGCCCGGTGGAAGATGACTGCGCCAGCGGCGCGTGCAAGATTTGAGGGCGCTGCAGTTCATGGCATACAGCACTTTTTCCCGTACCGACAATGACCAGCTCAAGGAGCCGATGTTCTTTGGGCAGCCGGTCAACGTGGCACGCTACGACCAGCAAAAATACCCCATCTTTGAGAAGCTGATCGAAAAGCAGCTCTCGTTCTTCTGGCGGCCCGAGGAGGTGGACATCACCCAGGACCGCATCGACTACCAGAACCTGCCTGAGCATGAAAAGCACATTTTCATCAGCAATCTGAAGTACCAGACGCTGCTGGACTCCATCCAGGGGCGCAGCCCCAATATGGCGTTTCTGCCGCTGGTGTCATTGCCTGAGCTGGAAACCTGGATCGAGACCTGGGCGTTCTCCGAGACGATCCACTCGCGCTCCTATACCCACATCCTGCGCAATATCGTCAATGATCCCTCGGCGATCTTTGATGACATCGTGCGCAACGAAAACATCAAGCTGCGCGCCAGCGACATTTCGTCCTACTACGACGATTTGATCAGCGATGCCATGCTGTACTCCCAACTGGGCGCCGGTGTGCACACCATCAACGGCCAGACCCGGGAGATCAACCAGTACGCGCTCAAGCGGAAGATGTATCTGTGCCTGATGAATGTGAACATTCTGGAGGCCATTCGCTTCTATGTGAGCTTTGCCTGCTCGTTCGCCTTTGCAGAGCGCAAGCTCATGGAAGGCAATGCCAAGATCATCCGGCTGATTGCCCGGGATGAGGCACTGCACCTGACCGGCACGCAGCACCTGATCAACATCATGCGCTCGGGCCAAGATGATGCGGAGTTCGCACAGATCGCCCAGGAATGCGAGCAGGAATGCTTTGAGATGTTCAAGCAGGCCGCCATTCAGGAAAAGCAGTGGGCGGAGTATCTGTTCCGCGATGGCTCCATGATCGGCCTGAACAAGGACATCCTGAGCCAGTACGTGGAATACATCACAAACATCCGCATGGCTGCAGTGGGCCTGAAGCCTGCATTTGAAGGTGCCAAGAGCAACCCGATTCCCTGGATCAATACCTGGCTGGCTTCCGATACGGTCCAGGTGGCACCGCAGGAAGTGGAGTTGAGCTCCTACCTGGTTGGCCAGATCAACTCCGAGGTTTCTCTGGACGACCTGAGCGACATAGAGCTGTGACCACCATCACAACGACCAGCCGGGTGATCCATCTTCTGGATGGAGAAACCTTGCTGGAGGCGTTGGAACGCACCGGGCATGAGGTGGAGTTCCAATGCCGAAGCGGCTTCTGCGGCATGTGCAGAACGACGCTGCGCGCCGGGGCGGTGGACTATCCCTCACCTCCCTTGGCGTTCATTGGGCCATCGGAGATTCTTCCCTGCTGCTGCCGGGTTACCCAGCCCATTAGCATTGAGTGCAGCGTCCCGGAGCAAGCACAGCAGCTGGAGCTGGATCTGCCGGGCAAACAGCTGGAGCTGCTGTAGCGCGGCCCATGCCGCAGCCGGTACACGCCCCCCACTGCAGGGTGCGGCGGAGTGCCTCCCTCTTTTTTCTAGAACGCTCTCGCATTCCGAACGCGGTGCAGGGCAGAAGCACGGCGACTTCTTGCCGCAACACATATTGCAATTCCCTGCCTCTTGAAAGCGCGTTTTTTTCCCTTATTATTAGCACTCGTAGGGGTTGAGTGCTAACAAGCCTCCCTCAGCTCATCCGCACTGTCTGAAGGCAGGGCGGAACGGACATAACCACTGTGTTGATATCTAGGAGAAATGAATGAACCTGCGTCCTTTGCATGACCGCGTGATCGTCAAGCGTCTTGAGAACGAAACCAAGACTGCTTCGGGCATTTATATCCCTGACAACGCCGCCGAGAAGCCTGACCAAGGCGAAGTGCTGGCCGTGGGTCCCGGCAAGCGCAACGACAAGGGCGAGCAGATTGCACTGAACGTGAAGGTCGGCGACCGCGTGCTGTTCGGCAAGTACTCTGGCCAGACCGTGAAGATCAACGGCGATGAGCTGCTGGTGATGAAGGAAGACGACCTGTTCGCCGTTGTGGAGAAGTAAAGCCGCCGCGTGAGCGTCATGTCTGGTGACTGCACGCTCGCGACGCGTTCTTTTCCGACAAGCATTTCGTGTATCTCGGATAACTCTCAAATTCATAGCTTCTAGTGCTTGATTGATCTGCACTACAAGCTGTTTTGAACCAGATTTAGGAGCCAAAAATGGCAGCAAAAGACGTAGTTTTCGGTGGTGAAGCCCGTGCCCGCATGGTTGAAGGCGTGAACATCCTGGCCAACGCGGTCAAGGTCACCCTGGGCCCCAAGGGTCGCAACGTGGTGCTGGAGCGTTCCTTTGGCGCCCCCACCGTGACCAAGGACGGCGTGTCCGTGGCCAAGGAAGTGGAACTGAAGGACAAGCTGCAAAACATGGGCGCCCAGCTCGTGAAGGAAGTGGCCTCCAAGACCAACGACATCGCCGGTGACGGCACCACCACCGCCACCGTGCTGGCCCAAGCCATTGTGCGTGAAGGCTCCAAGTACGTGGCCGCTGGCCTGAACCCCATGGACCTGAAGCGCGGCATCGACAAGGCTGTCGCCGCTCTGGTGGAAGAGCTGAAGAAGCAATCCAAGGCCACCACCACCTCCAAGGAAATCGCCCAAGTGGGTTCGATCTCCGCCAACTCCGATGAATCCGTGGGCAGCATCATTGCCGAAGCCATGGACAAGGTCGGCAAGGAAGGCGTGATCACCGTGGAAGAAGGCAAGTCCCTGGCCAACGAACTGGACGTCGTGGAAGGCAGGCAGTTCGACCGCGGCTACCTGTCGCCCTACTTCATCAACAACCCCGAAAAGCAAGTTGCCCTGCTGGACAACCCCTTCGTGTTGTTGTTCGACAAGAAGATCAGCAACATCCGTGACCTGCTGCCCACGCTGGAAGCCGTGGCCAAGGCCGGCCGTCCTCTGCTGATCATTGCAGAAGACGTCGAAGGCGAAGCCCTGGCGACCCTGGTGGTGAACACCATCCGTGGCATCCTGAAGGTTGTGGCCGTGAAGGCTCCTGGCTTCGGCGACCGCCGCAAGGCCATGCTGGAAGACATTGCCATCCTGACTGGCGGCAAGGTCATCGCTGAAGAAGTCGGCCTGACCCTGGAAAAGGTCACGCTGGAAGACCTGGGCCAGGCTCAGCGCGTCGAAATCGGCAAGGAAAACACCACCATCATCGACGGTGCTGGCAAGGCTGACGAAATCGAAGCCCGCGTCAAGCAAATCCGCATCCAGATCGAAGAAGCAACGAGCGACTACGACCGCGAAAAGCTGCAAGAACGCGTGGCCAAGCTGGCCGGCGGCGTGGCCGTGATCAAGGTGGGTGCTGCCACCGAAGTCGAAATGAAGGAAAAGAAGGCCCGCGTGGAAGACGCCCTGCACGCTACCCGCGCTGCTGTGGAAGAAGGCATTGTGGCCGGCGGTGGCGTGGCTCTGCTGCGCGCCAAGCAAGCCGTGGGCGCTCTGGCCACCGGCAATGCCGAGCAAGACGCTGGCGTGAAGCTGGTGCTGAAGGCCATCGAAGCGCCTCTGCGCGAAATCGTGGCCAACGCCGGTGGCGAGCCATCTGTGGTGGTGGACGCTGTGCTGAAGGGCAACGGCAACTTCGGCTTCAACGCTGCCAACGACACCTACGGCGACATGCTGGAAATGGGTATCCTGGACCCCACCAAGGTGACCCGTACCGCCCTGCAAAACGCTGCTTCCGTGGCTTCCCTGCTGCTGACCACCGAGTGCATGATCGCCGAAGCTCCCAAGGCTGAAGGCGCACCTGCCATGCCCGATATGGGCGGCATGGGTGGCATGGGCGGCATGGGCATGTAATTCCAACTTCAAATCAAACGATTACTTTGTCGGCTGCGCTTGCCGTACCTCTGTACTGTCTTCGCTCCGCCTTCGCGTACTCGATAGATTTGAAAATGGAATAGCCTCTGCCGTGACAACACCGGCCCAGTGCCGGTGTACGCCACAGCACACAACCCGCAGCCCGCAAGGTCTGCGGGTTTTTTCTTGTCTCTGCCCTACACTTGCGGCGAGACTTTTTCTTTGTACCGACTCCCCGCATGACCACCGCTGCCCCGCTTGCCCCATTCGCTGCCCACACCGCCGACCACGCCACCGTGCACATCGACCTGGGAGAGCGCAGCTACCCCATACGCATTGCGGCCGGTCTGCTGGGCGATGCCACGGTCTACCAGGATCTGCCCAAGGCCAGCAGTGCGTTGATCGTCACCAACACCACGGTGGCGCCGCTGTATCTGCAGCAGGTGCGCGCCGCGCTGGCTACGCAGTACGCGCAAGTGCATGTGGTGGAACTGCCCGATGGCGAGGCCCACAAAGACTGGCAAACCCTGAACCTGATTTTTGATGCCCTGCTGCAGCAGGGCTGCGATCGCAAGACCGTGATGTTTGCCCTGGGCGGTGGTGTGATTGGGGATATGACGGGCTTTGCCGCTGCCAGCTATATGCGTGGCGTGCCCTTTGTGCAGCTGCCCACCACGCTGCTGTCGCAGGTGGATTCCAGCGTGGGCGGCAAGACCGCCATCAACCATCCGCTGGGCAAAAACATGGTGGGCGCCTTCTACCAGCCGCAGCTGGTGCTGTGTGATCTGGCATCGCTGGACACCTTGCCCGCGCGCGAGTTGTCGGCCGGCCTGGCCGAGGTCATCAAATACGGCCCCATTGCGGATATGGCATTTTTTGAGTGGCTGGAAGCCCATATCGACCGCTTGCGCGCTGGCGACCGCCAGGCCATGGCCCAGGCCGTCAAGCGCAGCGTGGAGATCAAGGCCTGGGTCGTCAGCCAGGACGAAAAAGAAGCCGGCTTGCGCGCCGTGCTCAACTTTGGTCACACCTTTGGCCATGCCATCGAAGCCGGCATGGGCTACGGGGTCTGGCTGCATGGCGAAGGCGTGGGCGCCGGCATGGTGATGGCGGCGCAGCTGTCGCAGGAGCTGGGCCTGGTGGACGCCGCCTTTGTGCAGCGCCTGACCCGCTTGATTGAACGCGCCGGCCTGCCCACGCGCGGCGCCGTGCTGGATGCGCAAGACAACGCAGGCGCCTACCTGGAACATATGCGTGTGGACAAAAAAGCCGAGGCCGGCGAGATCCGCTTTGTGTTGATTGATGGCCCTGGCAAGGCGGTGATGCGCAGCGCTTCCGACGCGCTGGTGCGCCAAGTAATCGACCGCTGCTGTGCGTAAGAAGCACCCTCTGAGGCGCTTTGCGCCTTCTCCCTCTCTGGCTTCGCCGGAGGGAGACGACACCAGCGCGGCGGGGCGGCCCTTGCGCGGTGTCTCTGGCGTGGGGCAGTGTTAGAGGCCAAGCGTAGAGCAGCGCCTCTTTAAAACCATAGCTGACTATGCTTTTGTAGTCAGCGATTGAGGCGTATTTCATTCATAAAAAGGAGTGGTGGATGGCGATGCAGGCATTGGCCCCTTGGGCATGTGATCCGGCCCAGACCCGTGGCCGGCGCTTTCCCGAAACTCCGGCGCCCACGCGCAGCGACCACCAGCGTGATCGCGATCGCATCGTCCACTCCAGCGCTTTTCGGCGCCTGGTCTACAAGACCCAGGTATTCCTCAACCACGAGGGCGATCTGTTTCGCACGCGGCTGACGCACTCGCTGGAGGTGGCGCAGCTGGGGCGTTCCATTGCCCGGCCGCTGGGCTTGAATGAAGACCTGGTCGAAGCCATCTGCCTGGCCCATGACCTGGGCCACACCCCGTTTGGCCATGCGGGCCAGGACATGCTCAACGCCTGCATGCGGCCCTGGGGCGGGTTTGAACACAATCTGCAAAGCCTGCGCGTGGTGGACCAGTTGGAAGAGCGCTACCCGGGTTTTGACGGCCTGAACCTGAGCTTTGAAACGCGCGAGGGCATTCTGAAGCACTGCTCCAAGGCCAATGCCGAAAAGCTCGAGGCGCAGGAACCCGGAGGCGTAGCTCACAGGTTTCTGCATGGCGCCCAGCCCTCGCTGGAGGCCCAGCTGTGCAATCTGGCCGATGCCATTGCCTACAACGCACACGATGTGGATGACGGCTTGCGCTCCGGCTACATCAGTTGGGAGCAGTTGCTGGCGGTGCCCCTGGTGGCCCAGCACCATGACCAGGTGCTGGCGGAGTATCCAGCACTGGCCGAGCCCGACCAGCAACGCAGGCTGTTGTACGACACCATTCGCCGCATGCTCAGCGCGCAGGTGTATGACGTGATCGCCACCACGCAGGCGCGTGTGAAGGCCGCAGGGGTGGACAGTGTGGAGGCCGTGCGCCACCACCCCGAGCGCCTGGTGGCCTTCAGCGATGACATGGCCGGGAAAAGCCAGGCGCTCAAGCAGTTTCTGTTTCGCAACCTCTACCGCCATGCCGAGGTCACGCAGACCATGGACCATGCGCAGACCGTGGTCCAGGAGTTGTTTACCCTCTATCTGGAGCGCCCGCAAGAAATGAAGCCCCGGCATGCTGCCAGGGCTCAGGCCGCAGACAGCCAGGCCGCACGCGCTCGGACCGTGGCCGATTTTGTGGCTGGCATGACCGATCGCTATGCCGCACGCGAGCACGAACGCCTGACGGGTAAACGCCTGCTGGCCTGAATCAGGCGAAGGGGTTAGGCTTGCTAGCTGGGAGGAGCGGCAAAGCGCAGCAGACAGGCCTTTGCGCCAACGCAAAATCCGCATCCTGCACATAGAACGGTTGCGCCGATAGAATTCGCCATAAGAGATTTAATGAGAGAGGGGGCATTGCGCCCCCGTTTGCTTTTTTGGGGGCCGCCACATGACCGATACCACCGACCACAACGCCGAAGAACAGCCATCCTTTCCCGAAGACATGGTGATCGCCGACACCGTGCGCTGGCTGGAGCGTGCTGTCATCGGCCTGAACCTGTGCCCCTTTGCCAAGGGCGTGCATGTCAAGGGCCAGATCCACTATGTGGTCAGCCAGGCCAGCGATGCCGAGGGCGTGGCCAATGACCTGCACCGCGAGCTGGAAGCCCTGGCCGAGGCCAACCCCGAAAAGCGTGACACCACGCTGCTGATCCTGCCCGAGGCGCTGACGGAGTTTCTGGACTTCAACGACTTCCTGGAAATTGCCGACGCCATGGTCGAGGAGCTGGACCTGGCCGGCATCTTGCAAGTCGCGTCCTTCCACCCGCGCTTTCAGTTTGAGGGCACGGATGTGGACGATGTCACCAACTGCACCAACCGCGCGCCTTACCCCACGCTGCACCTGATTCGCGAGGACAGCATAGACAAGGCGGTGGAAGCCTTTCCTGAAGCCGAAAGCATTTACGAGCGCAATATGGAAGTGCTGGAGGACATAGGCCTGGAAGGCTGGCTGGACCTGGACGTGGGCCCGCGTTGCCCGGTCACAGGCCATGGCGCGCCCAGCACTCCCGCCTCGCCCGCCAACCAGGACGCAGACCGCTGATGAGCAAGCATGACAAGGCCGCCAAGCAAGGCCACAAAGCTGCGGCACCCGACATCGCCACCCAACTGGGGCTCAAGCCCGGTCAGAGCATAGAGCTGCTCAAGGCCCTGCACATTCTTACGCGCGAGGGCAAGCTCAACCAGGACTCGCGCCGCAAGCTCAAGCAGGTCTACCACCTCTACCAGTTCATAGAGCCGCTGCTCAAGGAGCTGGGCGCGGATGGGCATGCCGTCACCTTGGCAGACCATGGCGCGGGCAAGTCCTATCTGGGCTTCATCCTCTACGACCTCTACTTCAAGGCCAGCAGTCAGGGCAGCATCTACGGCATCGAAACCCGGGCCCCACTGGTGGAGGCCTCGCAAAAGCTGGCGACCGAGCTGGGCTTTGAGCGCATGGAATTCCTCAATATGTCGGTGGCTGAATCCACCCATGTGGACTTCATGCCTGAGCGCTTTGATGTGGTCACGGCCTTGCACGCCTGTGACACCGCCACCGACGATGCCATTGCCTTTGGCCTGGAGAAAAAAGCCAAGGCCATGGTGCTGGTGCCCTGCTGCCAGGCCGAGGTGGCGGCCTGTCTGCGCCAGACCAAGGCGCTTTCGCTGTCGCGTACGCCGCTGGCAGAGCTGTGGCGCCACCCCATTCACACCCGCGAAATGGGCAGCCAGATCACCAATGTGCTGCGCTGCCTGTACCTGGAAGCCAGTGGCTACCAGGTGACAGTGACCGAGCTGGTGGGCTGGGAGCACAGCATGAAGAACGAACTTATCGTGGCCCGCTACACCGGCCACAAAAAGCGTGCTGCAGCCGAACGCCTGCAGCAGCTGCTGGCCGAGTTTGGCCTTGAAGACCTGGCCCAGACCCGCTTCAAGCTGCCGCCGCAGCCTGCCGTGGTCCAGTCCTGAGTCAGCCCCCGTCGCGGCTTTGCGGGCCCAGACCAGCCCTTGGAACGAGCCGTGTCGTGGGGTTTGCACAAACGGGATGTAGCGTCTCATTCAAGGGTGTGATCGGCAGAGGTAGCGCGTCACAGCAACGTCATAAAAAATTTCTAAAGTGCGAGCGCTAGCTAACTGGTTGCCGCATATTTTCTGCGGTATTCCTTCAACGCAAGATCGAATCCGCATGAAACAGAAGTTGTTGTGTAGTGCGCTGGTCAGCGCCGTGCTGTTGTTGGCCGCTTGTGGTAGTGTCCGCGTTGTGGCGCCGGCCAACGAACACAAAAACATGCTGTTCTTTTTGGGCGATGGCATGGGACTGACCACCATGACCGCCGCACGCATTTATGCCGTGGGCGAGTCGGGTGAGCTGACTATGGACCAGTTGCCCGAGACCGCCTTTGTGCACACCTTCTCCCGGAACGCCCAGGTGACGGACAGTGCGGCGTCGATGTCGGCCTATATGACGGGCGTGAAGATCAACAGCGAAGTCATCTCCATGTCGGCCGATGCCCGGGCCTACGACGCCAGCGGTAAGCCTTTTGCCCTGCGCTATGACAGCAGCTGCCCGGCAGACAATGGCCGCCCCATGCCCACGTTGCTGGAGCAGATGAAGGCTGCGGGCTATGCCACCGGCGTGGTCACCACCACCCGCATCACCCACGCCACGCCGGCTACCACCTATGCCCATGTCTGCCATCGCGCCGCAGAGAACACCATTGCCGCGGCCCTGGTGCCAGGAGGTCAGGGCTATAACCCCCGGCTGGGCGACGGTGTGGATGTGATCCTGGGCGGTGGCCGCAGCATGTTCATGCCACAGCAGGATGGAGGCCGGCGCAATGACCAGCGCAATCTGATCGCCGAGTTCAAGGCGCAGAACTACAGCGTGGCGCTCGAGCGCTCTGATTTCGATCAGTTACCCGTGGATGGCCACAGCAAGATCGTGGGCCTGTTCACCCAGGATCACATGGCCTATGAGCTGGACCGCAATCCCTCCAAGGAGCCGAGCCTGGCCGAGATGACGGTCAAGGCCATCGATGCGCTGGCAGCCAGGAAAAAAGGCATGTTTCTGATGGTGGAAGGCGGCCGCATCGACCATGCGTTGCACGCCACCACTGCACGCTACGCGCTGCAGGACACCGTGGCTTTTGATGACGCCATCAAGGCCGCGCTGGACAAGATGCAGAAGATGGATCCGGGCCTGAAGCACACGCTGATCGTCGTCACTGCCGACCATGACCACACCATGCACCTGAACGGCTACGCCGCCATTACCGGCAAGACCGAACCGGGCAAGCCCGGCGTGGTGGGGCTGGTGAAGAACTATGTCAATGGCAAGACCGAGACCGATGTGAACGGCAACCCCTACACCATCATCGGTTTTGGTAACGGCCCGCGTCGCATGGATGCGCGTGGCCCCATCACCGATGCCGATCTGGAACGCAAGGGTTTCGTGCAGGAAGCCATGGTGCCCCAGTCCAGCGAGACCCACGGCGGTGCAGATGTTTTCCTGGGTGCCCAGGGACTGGGGGCAGAGAACTTCTCCGGTGTCATCGACAACACCGAGGTTTTCAAGCTGATCAAAAAGAGCATTGGCCTGTAAGGCCGTCGCTATCCGGATTCAAGGACTCCCCATGCACTCGATTTTTCGTGTCACTGCCCTGGCCATGGTCTGTGCTGCATCGCTGGCCGCGCATGCCACTGGCGAAGCCAAAAATGTCATCTTCTTCCTGGGTGATGGCATGGGCCCCGTCGTCGTGACGGCAGCCCGCTTCTATCAAGGCGAAAAGTTGTTGGCAGCCCATCCTGGCTCGCTCCAGAGCAGCGAGCAGGCCGCGCTGGCCATGCAGAGGCTGCCGGTTGCCGGCCGTGTCAAAACCTTCTCCAAGGACAGCCAGACCACAGACAGCGCGCCCTCGATGTCGGCCTATATGACCGGGGTGAAGATGAACAACGAGGTCATCTCCATGTCGGCCGAGACCCAGGCCTATGACCCGGCCGGCAAGCAGTATGTGCGCGGCGAGGAAAGCAATTGCCCGTCTGGCAACGGCCAGCCTGCCGTCACGCTGCTGGAGCTGGCCAAGGGCCTGGGTCGCTCGGTGGGCGCGGTCTCCACCACCCGCGTGGGCCATGCCACGCCAGCCGCCACCTATGCCCATGTCTGCAACCGCAATGCCTACAACCGCATTGCAGAGCAGTCCGTGCCCGGTCACCCCCACTACAACCAAAGTCTGCGCGATGGCGTAGATGTGCTGTTGGGTGGCGGTCAGCGCAACTACCTGCCCCAGTCCGTGAATCCTTCCAGCAAACGCACGGACCAGGTCAATCTGGTGGCCGCCATGCAAGCCCAGGGCTATACCTATGTGGACAGTGGCAGCCAGTTGGCGGCGCTGGACGCTGGCAAGACCCGCAAGTTGCTGGGCCTGTTCTCCCAAAGCGAAATGGCCTACGAGCTCGACCGTGTTCAGCAGAAAAAGAACGAGCCCAGCCTGACCGAGATGACGACCAAGGCCCTGGATGTGCTCAGCCGCAATCCCAAGGGATTTTTCCTGATGGTGGAAGGCGGGCGCATAGACCATGCGCTGCATGGCAGCAATGCCAAGCGGGCGCTGGAAGACACGTTGGCTTTTGACCAGGCCATTGCGGCCACGCTGGCCTATATGGAGAAAAAAGACCCGGGGTTGAAAAACACCTTGGTGGTGGTCACTGCCGACCACGATCACAACCTGGTGTTCAACGGCTATGCCAAGCAGGGCAATCCCATACTGGGCAAGGTGGTGGACGGTAGCGGCCACCTGAGCAAGGCCAAGGATGGCAAGCCCTATACCACGCTGTCCTTTGGCAATGGCGGCCGTCCTGGCAGCTCGGCTGCAAGCCAAGTCAACGCAGAGGACGGTGGCAAGCCCTGGATTGCACCCAGCCGCGGCAGTGCAGGCCGTGACGATCTGACCCAAGTCGACACCACCGACGACAACTATCTGCAGGAAGTCGGCATCAACCTGGGCACGCCCGGTGCGGAAACCCACGGTGGCGGTGACGTGATGCTGTTTGCAGGCGGCGCTGGCGCCCAGATATTCAAGGGGACCATGGACAACACCAAGGTGTTCTTCAAGGTCAAGCAAGCCGCTGGCCTGTAAGTGCTTTTGAAGCCTTCTGTCGCAGCTATGACGGGCCGTATGTGCCGGCCTGCATGGGTGTGGCGCATGCAGAGTGGCTGTCGGAGGGGGGCTGCTGCGGGGGTATCTCCCGTGGTGCCAGCGGCAGTGTGGCATCGATTGCCGTGTGGCCGGAGCGCGAGTGCACCTGCAGTTGCCCGCCCATGCGCTCCATGCGGGATCGCATGCTGGACATTCCTATGCCCAGACCGGCGCGTAAGGTGGCTGGGGCGTCAAAGCCCATGCCATCGTCTTCGACATGCAGCAGCAAAATCCCAGGCGCGGGATAACTCAGGCAGACCTGCACGGTATGTGCATGGCTGTGCTTGATGATGTTGGTCAAAGCCTCTTCCGCCACCCGGGCCAGCAGCATGCACTGCAAGGCACTGGGGGGCGGGCACCAGTCTGCTGGAGCCAGCCATTCGGAGCGGATGTCCAGGTCGTCGAACAGGCTGACAAAGCGGTAGCGCAGGGGAATCATCCACTCTTCGGGTGTGGTCGGGGCATGGGCGCCGATGCTGCCATCGCTGTCCACCACCTGGCGCAGGTCATCACGCAGCAGCTTGAGCATGGACAGGTAGCGCTCCTTGGAGGGTGGTGCATCGTTTTGCTCCACCAGCATGATGGAGCGCACAATCTGCCCGCCCAGGCCGTCGTGCAGGTCTTGCGCCAGCTGCAGCCGCTCCTTCAAGTGGGCATTGGACAGCGCCAGGGCATGCTCTTCGGAGAGGGTGGTGTTCAGGTCTTCACAGGCTTGGGCCACGGTTTCTCTCAGCTCCTGATTGAAGCGCTCAATGCGCTCTGCATCTTGAAGAATGCGTCGGCGCATCAAAAGGGCTGACAGCAGCAGGAAGAGCAGGCCCGTGTAGGGGCTGTAGACCTTGTGGCTGGGCCAGATTTCCAGCACCACCAGAAGGTCGCGAGCGCCTATGGACACCATCACCACCAGGCAGGCGGCCACGAGTTGGTGCTGCAGTCTGCGCGTGCGCAGCGCATGCCAGATCACCCATGCAGTGTTGCCAAGAAAGAGTAGGGTGTAGAGGTCGGCGATGCGCTGCATGGGCGCCCAGCCCGGACCGGTCACGATGATGAGGGCGCCCGCCAGCATCAGCCATCCCAGGCGCAGCAGATGGGGGCGTGACAAGGGGCTCTCTATCAACTGCCAGCAGAACACCGAAAAACTGGCCATATAGCCTATGTAGGCCAGGTGGTTGGCACGGGCCATGGCCAGGTTGTCGGGAAACGGCCAGGTTTCGGTCAGCAGCCCATTGCTGATGAACAGCACCCAGCACAGCGATACCAGTGCATACCAGCCCAGCAGTGGACGCTTGCGCTGGGGAATCCACACCGCCAGGGCCATGACGCCCAGAGCGGCTGACAAGATGATGTTCAGCCAAAAAAGGGTGCGCACATCCCAGTTGCGCTGCAGGTGAGCCTGGAGCATGGCATCGGGGGAGCCCAGCTGCAATGTACCCAGGCCGGGGTGGAGCTCGGATAGGCCGACCACACGTACCCAGATGGTGTTGTGGCCTGCGGCATGGAGCGAGGATTGCGGCAGTATCCAGTAGTGCGAGGTGCTCCAGGAGCGGGACAGTGGCTCCTGCAAATGGCGGTCGCGCCAGACGAGATCCTGGTTGCTGTAGACCTCACCCGCCATGCTGATGCTGCCTATCGTCAAGGCGATAGGGGTGGCGGGCAGAGGGCAATCCGTCGCCCAGGTGATGCGATACCAGACCGTGCCGTCATAACCGGGCCAACGCGGGGCCCAGTTGTCCGGCAAGGTGACAGGCTGCCAGCCATGCAGCCCCTCTGGAGGAGATGAGGTATGTGCGCGAACCGCCTCCACCTGGAGTATGCGGATGTCGCAGGCGGGCTCGGCGGCCGCTGTTGCGCTGCTGCTGTGCGCCATCAACGGCCAGCACAAGGCCACAACTGCCAGGCAGCACAGCCGCCAAACCAGGCACAGCCAAGACGAGATCATGACCCCAGCAAACCTCTGGCACGGGCTTCGCTGACGGCGCGTATGCGCGAATTGACCGCCAGCTTGCGGTAGATGTTGCGCACATGGGCTTCCACCGTGTGGCGTGACAGGTGCAGCTGCTCCGCGATTTCCCGGTGGGAGAGACCATGGGCCACATGGTTCAGGATTTCGATCTCGCGACTGCTGAGCGCGGCATCTTCTGGCGCTTCAGGCGACACCGAGTGCGGCAAGCCATCGGCGCTGTGCTGCTGGAATTCGCTGATGACACGCCTGGCAATGAAAGGGTCTATGGGCGCCCCGCCGCGCAGCACGCTGCGTATGGACAGAGTGACCTCCAGGTCATCGCGTTCCTTGAGCACATAGCCGGTAGCACCTGCGCGCAGTGCGGCGAGGATGGCCTCCTTGGTGCTCCAGGCGGAGACCACCAAAATGCCCATGGCTGCATCCGTGGCGCGCAGCTCGGCGATCAACTCGGTGCCATGGCCGTCAGGCAGCCCCAGGTCCACCAGGGCCAGGGCAAAGCTTTGCTGCGCTGCATATTGGCGTGCCTGGGCCAGCGATGCAGCAAAACACATGGACGCAGCCGTATAGCCCAGGGTGACGAGGATGCGACTCAGGCGATGCTGTATCAATGCATCGTCCTCCACGATCAGTACCGGTGTAGGCAGGGGCGGTGCGGTGGGCAGCTGGGTGAGATGGGGCATGGCGGCAGCAGAGAGGGCCATGGGCCAGCCCTCGGTAGCAACAGAAATGCCGGCACTATGGAGCATGGCTGGGTTGCTTGGCTATCCCTGAATCCAGGTAATTTGCGTGTGCCGCATCTTCAATACTGGTAGCGCAGCGTCAGCAGCCAGCTGCGCGGGCTGCCGTAGCTGGTGAACATGGGGCTGTCTATGCCCTGGTAGTAGCGCTGGTCCAGCAGGTTGTGCACATTGAGCTGCAGCAGCCATTGCGGCGTGAGTTGGCGCGCCGCCATCAGGCCCAGCAGGGTGTAGCCAGGCTGACGGATGCGGTAGGTGGCGCCACTCAGGCTGTCCTGCCCTGTGTTGTAGATGGCGCTTTGGCGGTAGAGGCTGGCGCCCAGGCGCCAGCCGCTGTCCGGCAGGCGGTAAACGGTGGCCAGCTGCCACAGCTGGCGCGGCAACTGGGGCTCAAAGCGCTGGCCTTGCTTGAGTGCATCGCGGGTATAGCGGCTGTGCACCAGGGTGTAGCTGGCCGACAGTTGCCAGGCCGGGGTGATCTGGCCTTGCAACTGCACCGCCAGGCCCCGGCTGCGTACCTGCTCGCTGGCGCGATAACAGGCCTCGCCTGGAAACTTGGGGCAGCTCAGCTGCTCGTAGATCTGCTCGGGGGCATTGCGTTGTGCGACCTGGAAAAGATGCAGGCCGGCTTGCAAGCGCTGTTTCAGATAGCGGCCTTGCAGGCCGACGCCATAGGTGCGGCCGGTGGTGGGGGGCAGCACGCGGTCTGTGGTGTCCCGTTCGGTGCGGGGCTGGAAAATGTCCGAGGTTTGCAGATAGGCGCTGTGCTGTGCATCCAGCTCCCACACCAGGCCTGCATAGCGGCTGAAGTGGTGCAGGCGCTCCTGGTCGGTGCGTTGCAGCGGGGTTGTGATGTTGTCCTCCACCCAGCCTTGGTGGTGGTAGCGGTCCCAGCGCCCGCCCAAGGTCAGCTGCAGCCGCTCATGCAGCTGCAGCTGCGTGGCCAGCCAGACTCCGCTCTGGGTGGGTGCCAACTGCTGGCTGTGTCGGATGGCATAGGGCTGCAGCAGGGGCAGCGGGGGCAAAGGCCGGGAGATGGGGGGGGCATAAGCATTCAGCCCGCCCACCCAGTAGGGGGCAGTCCAGCCCTGGCCCATGGCATCGCTTTGGCGGTGGCTCCAGCCCAGGGCCAGCTGGTGCTGGCGGCCGGCAAAGTGCCAGGGACCGCGCAGCGACAGGGCGTAGCTGGTCTGGGTCTGCTCAGAGGCGTACTGTCCCAGGCCTTGGTACAGGGCCGTGGGCGTACCTCCGCTCAGATAAGTGCCCAGATAGTTCAGCTCTGAACGCAGGCGCAGCAGGTCGGCCCGCAGTTTCCAGCCACTGTTCCATTCATGCTCCAACTGCGCAAAGGCGGTGCTGGTGCGTTGGCGCCAGTATTCCCAGTCATAGCCCAGGCTGGTCGCGCGAGGCAGGTGCAAATCGCTGCCGTCCGGAGCGGTGGGAATGTCGCTGAGCGATTCCTGGTGGTGGTTGCGCTGCTGGCTGGCACCCAGGCGCAGCGTGGTCTGGGCTGCGATATCGGCTTCCAGAACACCGTAGTAGCTGCGTTGGCGATGGCTTGTTCCGTCCTGAAAGCCGTGCCGGTTCTGGGCATCCACCAGCACACGGGCGCGCAGCGAGCGGGCCTGGTTCAGCGGGCCGGAGGCGTCCACCATGGCTTCGTTTTGTCCCCAACGGCCGGTGCGCAGCTGCAATTCCACGCGTGCCTGAGCGGTGGGTAATTTGCGCACCAGATTGAGGGCTGCCGAGGGATTGCCCATGCCGGACATCAGGCCCGACGCACCCTGGACCACCTCGACCCTGTCGTACAGCGCAAGGCTTTGGCCCAGGTCGAAGTTCTTGTCAAAGCTGGTGCTCACGCCATCCAGCATCCAGTGGCTCAGCGCAAAACCGCGGGCATACAGCTGTCCGCGCGATACCGTGAGCCCGGTGGAGAGCATGGCCAGGTCCCGCGTGGTGTGCACGACCTGGTCGTTGAGCAGGCTGCGCGTGAGCACCTGTACCGGCTGGGGTGTGGCCTGGGGTGTCAGGGCCAGTCCGGTGGCCGTGGCACTGGGGGCGACGCTGCGGTAGAGCCCATGGTCTTCCGTGGTGGCCAGGGCTGGGGTGGAAACTTCCACCGTCTCCAGTGTGGCTGCTACAGCCGCAGCATCTGCTGCCAGGCTCTGCAGCGGAGCCTGGGCCAGGATCACAGCCAGGTGCGCGCAGGCCTGGTTGCCCACAGCATGGGCAAACAAGGCAGAAGGCCGGCGGAACAGGGCAGCGCAGAGCGACACGGGAAAGTGGCGCAGCGCGCCCGGACAAATCGATGCAGGCGATGTTATGTGACGATTAATGACAATTGGACACTTTGTGATGCAAAAAGAACGAAGGTGTTCGGTACAGAGCGCTCAGGCCAGCCTCATTTGCTGGAGAGCTGCTTGGGGCATATGGCGAGCCGTGGGGTGAAGGGCGCAAAAAAACGCCTGGGCAGCCCGGTGAGGGGCTGCTGCAGGCGTGCAAAAGAGGAGAGAGATTGACGTACTTGACGTCAAGGGCAGTCCAGGGAAGTGACTGCCCTGCCCACGCTCAAACCTGAGCGCCAGACTCCTTGACGACCTTGCCCCACTTGGCGGCTTCGGTCTTGATGTAGGCATCGAACTGGGCCTGGGTGTCCAGCACCACGTCACCGCCCTGGTCCTCGATCTTTTTGATCACGGCCGGGTTCTTCAGCACCTTGGCCAGCGCGGCATGCAGTTTTTGTTGCACCTCGATCGGGGTCTTGACCGGCGCCCACATGCCGAACCAGGAAGTGGCTTCATAGCCCGGCACACCGGCTTCGGCAATGGTGGGCACGTCCGGCAGTTCACGCGAGCGCTTGGCGGTGGTCACGGCCAGGGGGCGCAGCTTGCCCGAGCGCACATGCTGGATGGCCGAGGGCATGTTGTCGAACATGATGGAGATCTGGTTGCCCAGCAGGTCGCTCATGGCTGGCGCGCTACCCTTGTAGGGCACATGCACCATGTCCACATGGGCCATGGACTTGAACAGCTCGCCCGACAGGTGCACGGAAGAGCCGCTGCCCGAGGAGCCGAAGTTCACCTTGCCGGGATTGGCCTTGGCGTAGGCAATCAGCTCCTTGACGTTCTTGAAGGGCTGGGCTGGGTTGGCCACCAGCAGATTGGGCACAGTGGCCACGCGGGTCAGCGGGGCGAAGTCCTTGATCGGGTCAAAGGGCATCTTGGTGTAGAGCGCGGCATTGATGGCATGCGTGCCCACGGTGCCCAGGAACAGGGTGTAGCCATCGGGTGTGGCGCGGGATGCGGCCAGGCCACCGATATTGCCGCCGGCGCCGGGGCGGTTGTCGATGATCACCGGCTGACCCAGCTCCTCACCCAGGTACAGGCCGACGATGCGCGCCAGGATGTCGGTGGTGCCGCCAGCCGAGAACGGAACAATGATGTTGATGGGCTTGCTGGGGAAAGCGCCTTGGGCAGTTGCCGTGCCGGCCACGGCCAGGGTGGCGGCAGCGGCCAGCAGCTTCAGGCCATGGCGGCGAGAAAGAGGGCGGTGGGCATCAAACATGGTGGTCTCCAATTTATAAAAATAGCGGTGCAGCCCCGGCCATAAAGTCGGCCGGGGCGGGGTGTGTCTGTGCGGGGGGAGAAGAGGTGGACAGGCTTGCTGTCCGCTGCTGGGCAGACCGGGAGTGGCTCACCCCAGCCCGAAAAGCGAAGTGGTGCGTGGAGGCCGAGGCGCAAGGCCGCAGCCAGAGCAAGACACCACAGGGCTTGCCAGGCTTGGGTGGGCTCGCCTTATTCCTGAACGATGGAAGAGGGGTGGTTGGCCAGCGGCGTGACCTTGATTTCCATATAGGGGAACAGGGGCAGCGAGCTGAGCATGGTGTGCAGCTCGTCGTTGTCCTTGGCGTCGAAGATGCTCACATTGGCGTATTCGCCCACCACGCGCCACAGGTGGCGCCACTTGCCTTCGCGCTGCAGCTTTTGCGAGTACTCCTTTTCTTCTTGCTTGATCTTGGCTGCGACCTCGGGGTCCAGCGTGGATGGGATGCGGACAATCATTTCGACCATGTACAGCATGGGGTGGCTCCTTGAAAAACAGAGAAAAAGAGACGAGAGAAGAGGGCGGAGGCCGGGCGCTGGCGCCCGGCCGGAGAATGAATGCAGGCGATTACAGATGCGGCCAGATGATCATGGTGGCCGCGTAGATCAGGCCGACCAGCATCATGGAGACCACGGTGTAGCCCATGATGTCCTTGAGCTTGAGCTTGGACAGGGCCAGGGCCGGCAGAATCCAGAAGGGCTGGACCAGGTCGTTCCAACCATTGCCCAGCATCACCGACATGGCGGTCTGGGCCTGGGATGCACCCAGGGTGGTGGCCGCATCGATCATGAACGGGCCTTGCAGCACCCAGTGACCACCGCCCGAGGGGGCGAAGAAATTGATCACAAAGGAGCTCACCAGACCCCACAGCGGCAGGGTGTCGGCGTTGGAGATGTTGACGAAGATGTGGGCGATGGACTCGACCAGACCCGAGCCATGCATGATGGCCATGATGCCGGCGTAGAACGGGAACTGCAAAATGATGCCGCCAATGGTCTTGACGCCTTCATTCACCTTTTCCACATACTGCATCGGGGTCTTGAGCAGCAAGATACCCAGGAACAGGATGAAGAAGTTGATCATGTTCAGGTCGAGGTTGCCGCCCTGGAAGAAGTGCAGGCCCACATAGCCCATGCCCGACAGGCCGATCAGCAGGCTCAGCAAACGGCTGTTGTTCAGGCGCCAGGCCAGGGTTTTTTCGTCGCCCAGCAGCTCGCTGGCAGCGCCGCCCTGGTTTTCCTTGGCCACGGTGGCGGGGTCCAGTTCCACCACTTTCTCGCCCTTCTTGGGGTGCATGGCGGCATTCAGCAGGGGCAGGGCAATCAGCACCACCAGGCTGGTGATCAGAATGGGGGCGGAGAAGATGGTTTCCGTCAGCGGAATAATCCCCATGGTGCTTTCAAAGCTGTGGCCCTTGGTGGAGATCAGCACCGGAATCGTGGCCGAGAAACCCAGGCTGTACATGGTGAAGCCGGTGTAGGCCGCCGCAATGATCAGGGGATAGTGCACGCCCTTCACTTTGAGCGCCAGCTTGCGCGCCATGATGCCGCCAATCACCAGGCCAAAGCCCCAGTTCAGATAGCTGCCCACGCAGCCCACGATGGTGGCCACGATGATGGCCTGGCGCGGTGTGTGCACATGGCTGGTGATCTTGTCCAGAAAGCGGTTGACCACGGGGGCTGCGGCCAGCACATAGCCCATGACCAGGATCACGGCCATCTGTGTGGTGAAGGCCAGCAAGCTCCAGAAGCCCTTGCCCCAATCCTGCACCACCAGTTGGGCAGGACGGCTTTCAACGGCAAAGGCCAGCACCATGGTCAGCAGGGTGAGCAAGATGGCGAAGACAAAGGGGTCGGGCAGATACTTGCGCATCAGCTCCGTGAAAAAAGCGGTGATCTTGGACATGGAAGGCTTCTTGTGTGACGGGGACTCGACGGGAGAAAACGCGGGTCAGTGGTTGGGGAAGTGGGGTAATAGGCTGAAAGAGTGGCAAGACGGCCCAGCAAACCGTAGGTTTGCGATCGAGACGAGGCGCTTTGCCGCAGGCAGTACTTCGAGGTACGACAAGGCAAAGCAACGACGTATCGAGGGCCGTGTTGCCGCTCTACACGCCGGCCACGCCGACGGTCATGCCCCCACAGACATAAAGCACCTGGCCGGTGACAAAGCCGCTGCGGTCATCGAGCAGATAGGCCGCGGCGTGGGACACGTCCTCGGGCTCGCCCACGCGCTTGACGGGCACGGAGGCAATGATTTTTTGGGTGCGCGGCGCATCGGGCGGGTTGGCTTTGTCAAACAGCTCGGTGCGTATGGGGCCGGGGCCTATGGCGTTGGCCGTGATGCCCCATTGGCCTAGCTCCAGTGCCCAGACGCGGGTCATGCCGATCAGCCCGGCCTTGCTGGCTGCATAGGCCGTGCGCAAATCCTTGCCCAGGGCTGCACGCGAGGACATGTTGACGATGCGGCCAAAGCCGGCTTCCTTCATGCCGGGCAGCACGGCCTGCATGCATTGCAGGGCGCAGCGCAGATTCAGCGCCATGGCCAGGTCGAACTCGCCCAGGGTCTGGGAGGCAGCGTCGTTGGGCACGACCACGCCCACGTTGTTCACCAGGCGGGTGATGGGGCCACCGGCCAGGGCCTCTTGCAGGGCGCGGGCCGTGTCTTCGGTATTGCTCAGATCGGCCTGTATGCCGCCGGGCACATGGTCGACCATGCGGTCGATGATGACGGGCGCATAGCCGTCTTCGCGGCAGCGCCGGGCAATGGCAGCACCGATGCCGGCACCGCCGCCGGTGATCAGTACACGGGGAGCAGTTGGATGGGTCATGGCAGGGGCTTTCACAAACAAAAAAGGGCTCAGAGACAGCATTCGCCGGCCAGATAGGCCTTGCGCCAGCGTGTGATGCTGACCTTTTCGAACAGCTGGGCCTGGTAGAACGGATCGGCCTCTATAAAGGCCTGGGCCTGCTCGCGGGTCTCCAGATCCACCAGGTACAGACCGCCGCCCAGGTCCTGGCCGTCGTCGTGCAGCTTGGCGCCGCAGGCCAGCAGCAGGTGGCTGTGGGCCTGCAGAAATTCCAGATGAGCCGGCCGGTGGGTCTGGCGCACGGCCTGGTGGCCGGGCTTGTCAAAGGTTTCGATGACAAAGGGCATGGGCGTCTTTCAAGAGCTGAACTGGAGGCTTACACCGTGGCCACAGGTGTCAGCGGCGAGGCCACGGCGCCGGGCAGGTGCAGCGGCGGCGCGGTGAGCAGAAAGTGATGGCGCTGGTGGGCACGCAGCCAGTGGGCCAGCGGTGTCAGATGCCAGAGCTCGCCCAGGTGCACGCCCAGCTTGAACAGGCAATGCTCGTGCAGCGGCAGGGCTGCGCAGCAGTCCGCGCCAGGGCGGGCCGGGTGGGCTTCCACGGCGTAGTTGTCGGCGGCAATGGCGGCCACCTGGCTGTCGCTGATCCACTGCAGCAGCTTGTCGTCGCGCCCGTCGAGCACGGCGCAGCTGTGGTTCAACACCTCGGGGTCGGGGTGCTTTTTCATCTCCAGCACGCGCTGGGCAAAGCCGGTGTGCAGACACAGCATGTCGCCGGCGGCAATCTCCACGCCATCGGCCTCGATGATGCGCATCAGCTGCTCGTAGCCCACCAGGCTGCGGGCATCACCCAGGTGGGCATGCAGGTCGAGCATCACGCCCCGGCCTTGTACGCCGTTGGCCGCCATGGCCTCAACGCCCAGGGCCTTGGCGCAGCTGGTGCTGGCGCTGTCATCCAGGCGCTCGGGCATGCCGGTGCCGCTGATGTCGGCCGGGCCGACGATGTCGATGCCGGCGCGAAAGCCGTTGTAGTACAGCGGCTCGGGCAGGCCGTCGCCATTGGCGTCAAACAGCGAACCCACATGGGCCAGGCCGTCCCACTGCGTGGAGTACTGCAGCGACAGAATCGCCATGTCATCGGACAGCACATCGGTGCGGCCGGGTTCCAGCTCCTGCAGCAGGCAGTTGAAGTTGACCAGGCCCTTGCGCTGCAGAGGACGCAGCACGGGGGGCTTGCGGTTGGGGTTGAGTGCGCTGCCGCCCGGATAGTCCAGCGGCAGGCTGAGGGCAAAGCGCAGGCCTTCGCGCACCTCGGCCACGCCCTGGCGCACCTTTTCAGGGGTGAGCAGGTTCAGCCGGCCCAGCTGGTCGTTGGGGCCGAAGTCGCCCCAGGTCGAGCCTTGGGGGCGGTGTTTCCAGCGAGGGTTGGAAATGGACATGCGTGCTCCTTGTTCAGCAGCCGGAGCGGGGCTCCGAGGTGCAGCACCGTTTTTGGTGGCGCTGGTGATGACCTGAGTCGCAGGAAACAGGCGCGGCCCAGGCCAGGGACAGCGAGCAAGGGCCTATGCCGGCCGCGCCGCCCCGCAGCGAGGCTGTCGTCCCCCTCCCGAAGAGAGAGGGGGAAGGCGCGAAGCGACTCAGGGGGTGCTTCATTTCAAGAAGCCCTTCAGGGCTTCGTTGAAAGCTTCGGGTGCTTCCAGGTTGGACAGGTGCGAGGCCGGCACCGTGGCCAGCGCCGAGCCTGCAATCGCGGCCTGCATGGCCTGGGCATCGGCCACCGTGGTCACCGGGTCGTGGGCGCCGGCCACCAGCAGCGTGGGTGTGGTGATGGCGGTGATGGCGGCGCGCAAGTCTTCCTTGGCCAGGGCTTCGCAGCAGCTGGCATAGCCTTCGGGGGCAATGCCGCCAATCCAGGACTGGGCGGTCTGCACCACACCGGGCTGGGCCTTGGCAAAGCCCTCGGTGAACCAACGGCTGGGCGAGGAATCGGCCAGGGCCTGCATGCCGGCCGCACCCTGGGCGCGCACGGATGCTGCACGTTCCAGCCATGGACCCTCGGCACCGATCTTGGCGGCGCTGTTGGCCACGGTGATGCTCAGCATGCGTGCAGCGGCGTGCACACCCAGCCACAGGCCGGTGAGGCCGCCCATGGAGATGCCGCAGAAATGCGCCTTTTCGATGTGCAGCGCATCCAGAATGGCCAGCACATCGCCGCCCAGCTGGTCAAAGCTGTAAGGGCCTGGGCTGCACACGCTGGCGCCATGGCCGCGGGTGTCGTAGCGCAGCACGCGGAAATCACGGCTGAAAACCTGGGCCTGGGCTTCCCACATCTCCAGCGTGGTGCCCAGGGAGTTGGAGAACACCAGCACCGGTGCGCCCTCGGGGCCTTGCAGCTGGATGCGGAAAGTACCGGCAGCGGTCGTCAGTTGTTGGGGGGCGCTCATGGCTCAGACCTTTTCCAGAATCACGGCAATGCCTTGGCCCACGCCGATGCACATGGTGCACAGCGCATAGCGGCCACCCAGGGTGTGCAGCTGGTTGACGGCGGTGGTGGCCAGGCGGGCGCCGGAGGCACCCAGGGGGTGGCCCAGGGCGATGGCACCGCCCCACTGGTTGACGCGGGCGTCGTCATCGGCAATGCCCAGATCGCGCAGCACGGCCAGGCCTTGGGCGGCAAAGGCTTCGTTCAACTCGATCACGTCCATATCGGCCAGGCTGAGGCCGGTCTGGGCCAGCACCTTGCGCACGGCGGGGGCCGGACCAAAACCCATGATGCGCGGGGCCACGCCGGCCGTGGCCATGCCCACCACGCGGGCACGGGGCACCAGGTTGTATTGCTTGGCGGCTTCTGCATTGGCTAGCAGCAGGGCGCAGGCGCCGTCGTTCACGCCGCTGGCATTGCCTGCGGTCACGCTGCCGTCGGGGCGGACCACGCCCTTGAGCTTGGCCAGCGCTTCCAGCGTGGTGGCGCGGGGGTGTTCGTCCTGGCTGACGATGATGGCGTCGCCCTTTTTCTGGGGGATGCTGACGTTGACGATTTCCTGCGCCAGGTAGCCAGCGGCAATGGCGGCGGCGGCCTTTTGCTGCGAGGCCAGGGCCATGCGGTCTTGGGCTGCGCGTTCGATCTTGAAATCGTCGGCCACGTTTTCGGCGGTCTCGGGCATGGAGTCCACGCCGTACTGCTGCTTCATCAGCTTGTTGACGAAGCGCCAGCCAATGGTGGTGTCATACACGGCGTTGTTGCGGCTGAAGGCGGACTCGGCCTTGGGCATCACAAACGGGGCACGGCTCATGGATTCCACACCACCGGCAATCATCAAGCGGGCTTCGCCGGACTTGATGGCGCGGGCGGCAGAGCCCACGGCGTCCAGGCCGGAGCCGCACAGGCGGTTGAGGGTGGCGCCGGGCACGTCAATGGGCAGGCCGGCCAGCAGGCTGGACATGCGGGCCACGTTGCGGTTGTCTTCACCGGCCTGGTTGGCGTTGCCGTAGAGCACATCGTCCACGGCCTTCCAGTCCACGCCGGGGTTGCGCTCCATCAGCGCCTTGATGGGCAGGGCGCCTAGGTCGTCAGTGCGCACGCTGGACAGCGCGCCGCCGTAGCGGCCGAAGGGGGTGCGGATGGCGTCGCAGATAAAGGCTTGGTTGCTCATGGCTGTGTCTCCGGTTGGGCTTGGAAAACAGGAGCTGCCTGTGCTTGTCTAGCAAGCACTTGCAGCGGTTTTCTTTGTGAAATTGAGTGGGGGAAGGCTGTGGCTGCTACGGTTTATGCAGCGGAAGAAGCCGCGGCAGCAATTGGCAGACCGACAATGGCTTCCAGCTCGGCATGTGACAGGCCGGGCACCAGGTCCACCAGGCGCAGGCCCTGGGGCGTGCATTCCAGCGTGCACAAATCGGTGTAGATGCGCTTGACGCAGGCCAGACCGGTGAGGGGATAGCTGCAGGCCTTGACCACCTTGCATTCGCCGGTCTTGCTGACCAGATCCATCATCACCCAGGTGGACTTGGCACCCACGGCCAGGTCCATGGCGCCGCCCACGGCGGGAATGGCGCCGGGCTCGCCCGTGCTCCAGTTGGCCAGATCACCCGTGGCCGACACCTGGAAGGCACCCAGCACGCAGATGTCCAGATGGCCCCCGCGCATCATGGCGAAGCTGTCGGCATGGTGGAAATAGCTGCCACCGGGCAGCAGGGTGACGGGCTGCTTGCCGGCATTTGTCAGGTCGTAGTCTTCTTCGCCCTTGGCCGGTGCAGGGCCCATGCCCAGGATGCCGTTTTCCGAATGCAGCACCACCTCGCGGTCGACCGGAATATGGTTGGCCACCAAGGTGGGCTGGCCAATGCCCAAATTCACATAGGCGCCGTCGAAGATGTCCTGGGCCACGCGGGCAGCCAGTTGGTCTTTGCTTCGTTTTTGATAGTTGCTCATGCTGGTATCTCCTGCATATTTCTTTGTCCATGGCGTGGAGCGCAGCGCACAAAACTGGCGCAGCCCAGCTCAGGGGCACCGAGGAAGGGCCGCCCCGCACCGAGGGTGCCGTCCCCCTCCGGCGCAGCCAGAGAGGGGGAAGCGGCGCAGCCGCTCAGGGGGTGTTTCACTGCTTAAACCCACCGGCTTTGGTGGCCACGCGGTCCACCTTCACCAGCTTGCTGACATAGATGCCGGGGGTGACGATGGCCTCGGGGTCCATCTCGCCCAGCTCGACCAGCTCATGCACCGTGGCCACGGTGTACTTGGCCGCCATGGCGCACACAGGGCCGAAATTGCGGGCCGACATGCGATAGCTCAGATTGCCCCAACGGTCGCCCTTTTCGGCTTTCACGAGCGCCACATCACCGTAGATGGGGTACTCCAGCACATAGTGTTTGCCGTTGATTTCACGGGTTTCCTTGCCGGCGGCCAGCTCGGTGCCATAGGCCGTGGGGCAGAAGAAAGCGCCAATGCCGGCGCCAGCAGCGCGCATGCGCTCAGCCAGATTGCCCTGGGGCACGAGTTCGAGTTCGATCTTTCCGCTGCGGTAGAGATCGTCGAACACCCAGCTGTCCACCTGGCGGGGGAAGCTGCAGATGATTTTGCGCACCTGACCACTTTTCAGCAGCGCTGCCAGGCCGGCTTCGCCGTTGCCTGCGTTGTTGTTGACCACGGTGAGATCGCGCACGCCGGTGGCGATCAGGCCGTCAATCAATTCAATGGGGTTGCCGGACGTACCGAAGCCGCCGATGAGAACGGTGGCGCCGTCCTGTATGCCCGAAAGGGCTTGGGCGACGGTATCGGTGATTTTGTTGATCATGTGTGGGCTCCTGCAGACATGAGCGCTTGCGCGGAAGACGAAAGCGGTAGAATGTTCGCATATAGAACAAATGTTCGCTAAAAGAATTATAGGAAGTCAAGCAGCCGTTTGGCGGCTGTAGAAACCACATCAGGGAAAACCCCATGAACACCGAAAACACATCGCCCAAGCCCAGTGACAGCTATGTGCAATCCTTTGCCCGGGGGCTGGAAGTGATCCGCTCCTTCAGCGCCCAGGCGCCGGAGCAGACGCTGAGCGAAGTTGCAGCGCGCACCGGCATGACGCGCGCCGGCGCCCGCCGCATCCTGCTGACGCTGCAATCACTGGGCTATGTGGACAGCGACGGCAAATACTTTCACCTCACGCCGCGCATCCTGGACCTGGGCTTTGCCTATCTCAGCTCCATGCCGCTGTGGAGCCTGGCCGGCCCGTCCATGGAGCAGTTGGTGGATACGGTGCAGGAGTCTTGCTCCGCCGCTGTGCTGGAAGGTCTGGACGTGGTCTATGTGCTGCGCGTGCACACCCACAAAATCATGAGCACCAACCTGGGTGTGGGTTCGCGCCTGCCGGCGTTCTGGACTTCGCTGGGCCGGGTGCTGCTGGCGGCCCAGCCGGATGAGCAGGTACAGACATTGCTGGAGCGTCGCCCGCGAACCCAGTACACCCAGCTGACCCAGACCAGCGACGAGGCGCTGTGGGCTGCGATTCGCCAGACGCGGGCCCAGGGCTGGTGTTTGCTGAACCAGGAGCTGGAAGAAGGCCTGATCTCCATTGCCGCGCCGGTGCGCAATCGCATGGGGCAAACGGTTGCCGCGCTCAACATCAGCGGCCAGGCCAACCGTACCAGCGCTGAAATGATGCAGACCCAGTTGCTGCCGCAGCTGCTACAGACTTGTGAGCGCATATCGCAGCTGTTGCAAGCTGCAGGGCGATAAGGGCATGTTCACGTTATCAGGATGCCGCTGGTAACAAATGCATGATCAATATGACAGCACATAGAGGGCGATGCGCATAATATGTTGCAAAACATTGCGCTTCCCCTCGTCCGGTACTGCAGGCAAGCGGTTGGCTTGTGCGGGCTGGTTTCTCTTCCTCCTCCTTTGATCTGACCATGGCCCGTTTGCCTCGACTGACTCTGCCCGGCATGGCGCACTATGTGATCCAGCGCGGCAACAACCAGCAGGCCATCTTTCAGGATGCCCAGGACTACGCCGTGCTGAAAGATCTGTTGCGAGAAATGGCCAGGCGCTTTCAGGTCGAGGTACATGGCTATGTACTGCTGCCCTCGCAATTCCATGTGCTGGCCACGCCGGAGACGGAAGAGGGGCTGCCGCTGTTCATGCAGTCCGTGGGGCGCAGCTATGTGCGCTACTTCAACAACCGCCACGGCCGCAGCGGCACCTTGTGGGAGGGGCGCTACCGCTCCACCGTGCTGGAGGCGCCGGGCTATCTGCTGCCCTGCATGGTGCTGCTGGAGCTGCAGCCCGTGGAGCAAGGTCTGATCGGCCAAGCGCAGGATTACGCCTGGTCCAGCTGTGCCCACAACGTAGGGCGGCAGCAAGACGGTTTGGTGCGCTCCCATGCCCAGTACTGGGCCTTGGCCAATACCCCGTTTGCACGCGAGGCGGCCTACCAGCGGGTGCTGGAGCAGGGCGTGGCCCAGGCTGTGGCCGAGGAAATCCTGGAAGCGGCCAGCAAGGGCTGGGCCTTGGGCTCGCCCCATTTTGTGGCGCGGCTGCAGCAAGGCACTGCGCGCAGGCTGACCCGCCGTCGCCCAGGCAGGCCTGCACGGGCGCAGAGTGCAGGCGAATCGTTGCAACATGTCAACGCGCATTGAGCGCTGATTTCATTTGTCGTGCACCGACATGGTGCTATCCGCTGTTTTATTGGGTCTGACTAGCACCAATAAGGTGCTTACGTGACGCGCTAGTGTGCACTTGCGTGCCTGGTTGCGTGTTTTTGGTGCATTTAATCTGTCCCTTATTTGTTTTTTGTTGATTTTTTGATTTTTAAATTGGAATCTGACCCTAATTAAATTTTCTTGCATAGGTTCATGCCGTACCGTACGCTTGCCGTCACTGCTATAGAAAACCAGAGGATTCCCCCATGACGACGGCTGCCGAAATCGCCCATTTGCAAGAACATGGGCTGTACGCCAAGAGCAATGAACATGACGCCTGCGGCCTGGGCTTTGTGGCCCATATCAAGGGCGAAAAGCGCCATGACATCGTTCTGGGCGCGCTGAAGATTCTGGAGAACATCGATCACCGCGGCGCGGTGGGGGCCGATCCGCTGATGGGGGACGGCGCAGGCATCCTGATCCAGATCCCCGACCAGCTCTACCGGGAAGAAATGGCCCAGCAGGGGGTGGAACTGCCCCCCGCCGGTGAATACGGCGTGGGCATGATTTTTCTGCCCAAGGAGCATGCTTCGCGCCTGGCTTGCGAGCAGGAGATGGAGCGCGCCATCAAGGCCGAAGGCCAGGTGCTGCTGGGCTGGCGCGATGTGCCGGTGAACCGCGACATGCCCATGTCGCCCACTGTGCGCGAGAAGGAGCCCATTCTGCGCCAGGTCTTCATCGGCCGCGGCGCCGACGTGATCGTGCAGGACGCGCTGGAGCGCAAGCTGTATGTGATCCGCAAGACGGCCAGCGCCGCCATCCAGAACCTCAAGCTCAAGCACAGCAAGGAATACTATGTGCCCAGCATGAGCAGCCGTACCGTGGTCTACAAGGGCCTGCTGCTGGCCGATCAGGTGGGCGTGTACTACCGTGACCTGGCCGATGTGCGCTGCGTCTCGGCCATAGGCCTGGTGCACCAGCGTTTCTCCACCAACACCTTCCCCGAGTGGCCGCTGGCCCACCCCTACCGCTACGTGGCCCACAACGGTGAAATCAACACCGTGCGCGGCAACTACAACTGGATGGTGGCGCGCGAGGGCGTGATGGCCTCGCCCGTGCTGGCCGACGACCTGCAAAAGCTCTACCCCATCAGCTTTGCCGGCCAGTCCGACACCGCCACCTTCGACAACTGCCTGGAACTGCTGACCATGGCCGGTTACCCCATCAGCCAGGCTGTGATGATGATGATCCCCGAGCCCTGGGAGCAGCACGAGGCCATGGACGAGCGCCGCCGCGCCTTCTATGAATACCACGCCGCGATGATGGAGCCCTGGGACGGCCCGGCCTCCATCGTCTTCACCGATGGCCGCCAGATCGGTGCCACGCTGGACCGCAACGGCCTGCGCCCCTCGCGCTATGTGGTCACCGAAGACGATCTGGTGATTCTGGCCTCCGAGGCCGGCGTGCTGCCCGTGCCCGACAGCAAGATCGTGCGCAAATGGCGGCTGCAGCCCGGCAAGATGCTGCTGATCGATCTGGAACAGGGCCGCATGATCGAGGACGACGAGCTCAAGGCCAACATCGTCAACACCAAGCCCTACAAGCAGTGGATTGAGAACCTGCGCATCAAGCTCGACCAGGTGCAGGTGCCGGCCGATTTTGTGGCGCCCGCCAAGCCCGAACTGAGTTTGCTGGACCGCCAGCAGGCCTTTGGCTTCACCCAGGAAGACCTCAAGTTCCTGATGCTGCCCATGGCCAAGAACGGCGAAGAGGGCGTGGGCTCCATGGGCAACGACAGCCCGCTGGCTGTGCTCTCCGATAAGAACAAGCCGCTCTATAACTACTTCCGCCAGATGTTCGCGCAGGTGACCAACCCGCCGATCGACCCCATTCGCGAAGCGATTGTGATGTCGCTGGTGTCCTTTGTTGGCCCCAAGCCGAATCTGCTGGACATCAACCAGGTCAACCCGCCCATGCGCCTGGAGCTGCAGCAGCCCATTCTCGACTTCAAGGGCATGGCCAAGCTGCGCGAGATTGAAAAAGTCACCCACGGCAAGTTCAAGAGCGCGACCATCGACATCACCTACCCGCTGTCCTGGGGCCGCGAGGGCGTGGAGGCCAAGCTGGCCTCGCTGTGCGCCCAGGCCGTGGACCAGATCAAGGGCGGCGCCAACATCCTGATCATCAGCGACCGTCATGTGAGCGCCACGCAGGTGGCCATTCCGGCATTGCTGGCGCTGTCGGCCATCCACCAGCACCTGGTACGCGAAGGCCTGCGCACCACCACCGGCCTGGTGGTGGAAACCGGCACCGCCCGTGAAATCCACCACTTCGCCGTGCTGGCAGGCTATGGCGCCGAGGCAGTCCACCCCTATCTGGCGCTGGAAACCCTGGCCGATCTGTTCCAGCAGCCTGTGGATGGTGTGGATGCCGACAAGGCCATCTACCACTACGTCAAGGCCATCGGCAAGGGCCTGTCCAAGATCATGTCCAAGATGGGCGTGTCCACCTATATGTCGTACTGCGGCGCACAGCTGTTCGAGTGCGTGGGCCTTTCCAGCGCCACGGTGGACAAGTACTTCACCGGCACCGCCAGCCGCGTGGAGGGCATAGGCGTGTTCGAGATCGCCGAGGAAACCATACGCAACCATGTGGCCGCCTTCAGCGATGACCCGGTGCTGGCCACCATGCTGGATGCCGGCGGCGAATACGCCTGGCGCAGCCGTGGCGAGGCCCATATGTGGACGCCCGACGCCATTGCCAAGCTGCAGCATTCCACCCGCTCCAACAACTTCAGCACCTACAAGGAATACGCCCAGCTGATCAACGACCAGAGCAAGCAGCACATGACGCTGCGCGGCCTGTTCGAGTTCAAGTTCGACCCAGCCGCCGCCATTGCGGTGGATGAGGTCGAGCCTGCAGCCGAGATCGTCAAGCGCTTTGCCACCGGCGCCATGTCGCTGGGCTCCATCTCCACCGAGGCCCATGCCACGCTGGCCGTGGCCATGAACCGCATCGGCGGCAAGAGCAACACCGGCGAAGGCGGCGAAGACCCCAAGCGCTACCGCAATGAGTTGAAGGGCATCCCCATCCAGCAGGGCGATACGCTGGCCTCCATCATCGGCAAGGCCCAGGTGGAGTCCGACATTGAACTGCGCGTGGGGGACAGCCTGCGCTCCAAGATCAAGCAGGTGGCTTCCGGCCGCTTTGGGGTGACGGCCGAGTACCTGTCGTCCTCCGACCAGATCCAGATCAAGATGGCCCAGGGCGCCAAGCCCGGTGAAGGCGGCCAGCTGCCCGGCGGCAAGGTGTCCGAATACATCGGCATGCAGCGTTACTCCGTGCCCGGCGTGGGTCTGATTTCGCCCCCGCCCCACCACGACATCTACTCCATCGAAGACCTGGCCCAGCTGATCCACGATCTGAAGAACGTGGCCCCGCATGCCGACATCTCGGTCAAGCTGGTGTCCGAAGTCGGCGTGGGCACGATTGCGGCCGGCGTGGCCAAGTGCAAGAGCGACCATGTGGTGATCGCCGGCCACGATGGCGGCACCGGCGCATCGCCCCTGTCCTCCATCAAGCACGCTGGCGGCCCCTGGGAAATCGGCCTGGCCGAAACCCAGCAAACCCTGGTGCTGAACCGCCTGCGCGGCCGCATCCGCGTGCAGGCCGACGGCCAGATGAAAACCGGCCGCGACGTGGTGATTGGCGCTTTGCTGGGCGCTGATGAATTCGGCTTTGCCACCGCGCCGCTGGTGGTCGAAGGCTGCATCATGATGCGCAAATGCCACCTCAACACCTGTCCCGTGGGCGTGGCCACGCAGGACCCGGTGCTGCGCGCCAAGTTCACCGGCAAGCCCGAGCATGTGGTGAATTACTTCTTCTTCATCGCCGAAGAAGTGCGCCAGATCATGGCCCAGCTGGGTCTGCGCAAGTTCGATGAGCTGATCGGCCGCGCCGACCTGCTGGACACCAAGAAGGGCGTGGAGCATTGGAAGGCCCAGGGCCTGGACTTCAGCCGCCTGTTCTTCCAGCCCGAGGTGCCGGCCGATGTGGCGCGCTTCCATGTGGAAAAGCAGGACCACCTGCTGGACAAGGCGCTGGATGTGAAGCTGATCGAGCGTTGCCAACCTGCGATTGCCAACGGCGAGAAGGTGCGCCTGATGGAAGTGGCGCGCAACGTCAACCGCTCCGTGGGCGCCATGCTCTCCGGTGCCGTGACCCGCGCCCATGCTGAGGGCCTGCCCGACGATAGCATCCGCATCCACTTCGAGGGCACGGGCGGCCAGTCTTTCGGCGCCTTCCTGTGCCAGGGCATCACGCTGAACCTGACCGGCGAAGCCAATGACTACACCGGCAAGGGTTTGTCCGGCGGCCGTGTGGTGGTACGCCCCAGCCGCGAATTCCGCGGCAGCTCGGTGGCCAACACCATCGTGGGCAATACCGTGATGTTTGGCGCCACCCGGGGTGAGGCCTTCTTCAGCGGCGTGGCCGGTGAACGCTTTGCCGTGCGCCTGTCCGGCGCCACGGCCGTGGTCGAAGGCGTGGGTGACCACGGCTGCGAATACATGACCGGTGGCACCGTGGTGGTGCTGGGCAAGACCGGCCGCAACTTTGCCGCTGGCATGAGCGGCGGCCTGGCCTATGTCTACGACGAAGACGGCAAGTTTGCCGAGCGTTGCAACACCGCTTCGGTGAAGCTGGAAAAAGTGCTGCCGCACGATGAATTCGTCAGCAGCATGGATCCCGGCATCTGGCACCACGGTCAGAGCGACGAGCAGCAGCTGCGCGCCCTGATCGAGGCCCACAGCCGCTGGACCGGTTCCCTGCGTGCCCGTGACCTGCTGGACAACTGGGCCGCAGCGCGTGCCAAGTTCGTCAAGGTCTTCCCCAGCGAGTACAAGCGTGCACTCGGCGAAATCTATGAACGCAAACAACAGGAAAAGCAAGCTGCATCTGCGCCAGCCACTCCCAAAAAAGAAGCGGTGAAAGCCAAGGCTGTAGCGGCCAAGTAAGAACGGCCTGAGCGCGGTGGTCGGAGCCGACCACCGCACCGCCTAAGCGAACTGAGATTTCAAGGAATAGACCATCATGGGCAAGACCACCGGCTTTATGGAATACGAACGCATCGAAGAGGGCTATGCCCCGGTTGCGGAACGTCTCAAGCACTACAAGGAATTCGTCATCGGGCTCACGCCCGAGCAGGCCAAGATCCAGGGCGCACGCTGCATGGACTGCGGCACACCGTTTTGCAACAACGGCTGCCCCATCAACAACATCATCCCGGACTTCAACGACCTGGTGTACCGGGGCGATTGGGCCAACGCCATCCAGGTGCTGCACAGCACCAACAACTTCCCCGAGTTCACCGGCCGCATCTGCCCCGCGCCCTGCGAGGCTGCTTGCGTGGCCAACATCAACGGCGATGCCATCGGCATCAAGTCCATCGAGCACGCCATCATCGACCGCGCTTGGGCCGAGGGCTGGGTGCAGCCGCAAAAGCCCAAGCTGTACACCGGCAAGAAGGTGGCGGTGGTGGGCGCAGGGCCTGCCGGTCTGGCCGCGGCCCAGCAGCTGGTGCGTGCCGGCCACGATGTGACCTTGTTCGAGAAGAACGACCAGGTCGGCGGCCTGCTGCGCTACGGCATCCCCGACTTCAAGCTGAACAAGTCCCACATCGACCGCCGCGTGGAGCAGTTGGTGGCCGAGGGCCTGAAGATCCGCACCGGCGTGCTGGTGGCGGGCAAGGATGGCCTGGGCAAGGACAGCAAGGTCACCAACTGGGCCAAGGAAACCGTGGCCCCTGAAACGCTGATGGCCGAGTTCGACGCCGTGCTGCTCACCGGCGGCGCCGAGCAGTCCCGCGACCTGCCCGTGCCTGGCCGCGAACTCAAGGGCGTGCATTTCGCCATGGAGTTTTTGCCGCAGCAAAACAAGACCACGGCGGAGGGCAAGTACAAGGGCCAGATCCGCGCCGACGGCAAGCATGTGGTGGTGATTGGCGGTGGCGACACCGGCAGCGACTGTGTGGGCACTAGCAACCGCCATGGCGCGGCCAGCGTGACCCAGCTGGAGCTGATGCCCATGCCGCCCGAGCAGGAGAACAAGCCCCTGGTCTGGCCTTACTGGCCGCTGAAGCTGCGCACCAGTTCCAGCCACCAGGAAGGCTGCGAGCGCGAATTCGCCATCGCCACCAAGGAATTCATCGGCGAGAAGGGCCAGCTCACCGCCATCAAGACCGTGCGCCTTTCATTCCAGGACGGCAAGATGACCGAGGTGGCAGGCTCCGAGCAAATCATCAAGGCCGATCTGGTGTTTCTGGCCATGGGCTTTGTCTCGCCGGTGCAGACCGTGCTGGATGCCTTTGGCGTGGACAAGGACGCACGTGGCAATGCCAAGGCATCGACCGACTTCAGCGGCGGCTATGCCACCAATGTGCCCAAGCTGTTTGCGGCTGGCGACATCCGCCGTGGCCAGAGCCTGGTGGTGTGGGCCATCCGTGAAGGCCGGCAGGCAGCGCGTGCCGTGGATGAGTTTTTGATGGGCACGAGCCAATTGCCGCGCTGAGTTTCGGGTCGGCCTTCACGGTGGCCCTTGGCCATTCCCATTGAAGCTGCATCCTCACCGGCTGCAGCGGCGAAGGCCGTCAGGCCGCGCGTGCAGTGGATGAGTTTTTGATGGGCGCGAGCCAGCTGCCACGTTGAAAGACTGCCGCTTGATGGCCAAGGGCGCTTTCGAGCGCCCTTTTTTCATGCTTCACATACAGGAGCGCCTACAGCCTGTGGGCCATAGGTTTGAAATGCCTGGGTGCTTGAAATCGTGGGCATATCGGCTGTGGCTGCTCTGCTTTTAGCGCAGGCATTCCAATTGGGGAGCCCCGTCATCGCCCATCACCAGCACGGCATTCTGTTCCCACTGCAGCCCCCAGCTGCGGGCCTGGTGGCGGTTCATATGCCAGACCAGCAGGCTGTCCTCCCCCGGCCACTGGCCCTGCGGGTCGCGGCCCAGCGCGGGGGAACAGCTCCATCCTGCGGTGTGCAAGGCCGTGCGCAGCGCCTGCATGCGGGCAGCGTTTTCTGTGCAGGGCAATAGCAGCCCCCAAGGGTTGCAGGCCGTGATCAGACAGGCGTGGCGCGCATGCAAGCGGCCCATGGCTTGCACCAGTTGCGGTTGAACCACATCCACCTGGAGCCGGCAGGAGGCGCCGGGCTGCAGGGGCTGTGCGTCATGTCCGGGCAGCCACACCGCATACCAGGCCTGGCGGTAGGCCTGTATCAAGGCAGGCGGCAGGTGGCTGGAAGTGTGCGAAGGCAGGGGCGTAGACGCCTTGGAGACCGGTGTGTGGGGCATGGGCATGCGGAAATCGGGTGCGTGTGGCCGCGCTCTGCGCGACAATAGCGGATTCATCCGGCTGCAGATGGCTATCCATGCACATGCCCACGGCAATGGCCTTGGCATGAAACTGGCTTGCGCCGGTGGCGGGTTTCCCTTCACTTCAGTTCTTTCTTCACCATGAAAAAACGCACCCTCCTGGCCACCGTGGCCCTGACTGCTTTGCTGGCCGCTTGCGGCAAGAACGAGCCCGCTGCCCCCACGGCCGCCGCACCGGACGCAGCTCCCGCGCCGGTGGTTGCCACCAAGCTGGTGGTGGGCCTGGACGATAACTTCCCGCCCATGGGCTTCCGTGACGAGAAGAACGAGCTGGTGGGCTTTGATATCGACATGGCCAATGAAGTGGCCAAGCGCGCCAACATCGAAGTGGAATTCAAGCCCATCGACTGGAACGCCAAGGAAGCCGAGCTGCTGGGCAAGCGCGTGGATGCGCTGTGGAATGGTCTGACCATTCTGGAAGCCCGCAAGGAAAAGATTCTGTTCTCCGACCCCTACATGGTGAACAAGCAAATCATCATCGTGAAGGCCGGCTCGCCCATCAAGGGCAAGGCCGATATGGCTGGCAAGGTTGTGGGCGCCCAGGAAGGCTCCAGTGCCGTGACCGCCATGGAAAAGGAAACCGAACTGCACAAACAGTTCAAGGAAACCAAGCTCTTCGGTGACAACATCGCTGCGCTGATGGACCTGGAAACCGGTCGCCTGGACGTGGTGGTGGTCGACGAAGTGGTGGGCCGTTACCTGGTGAACAAAAAGCCCGATAACTACACCGTGCTGAGCGAAGACTTCGGTACCGAAGACTACGGCGTGGGCTTCCGCAAGGACGACGAAGCCACGCGCAACAAGGTCAACGACGTGCTGACCGAGATGAAGAAAGACGGCAAGGCCGCTGAAATCGCGCAGAAGTGGTTTGGTGCGGACGTGATCAAGCACTAAAAATGCTGCACTCCCCTGAGGCGCTACGCGCCTTCCCCCCGCTCTCGCACCGCTACGCGCTGCGGGCAGGGGGACGCTGCCAGCGCGGCGGGGCGGCCCTTGCGCGGCAGCCCTGGCAGGGACTGCGCTCGCGGCTCCGCTCGTGCGTGGTACGAAGCAGCAAGGGGAATTGAAATTTTTGACTGTACGGCACCGGCAATGCCAGGCATTGCCGGTGTTTTGTGCTTTGCGAGGACAATCGCGTCCGGGCATGCCCAGGGGACAGAGTTTCCCGCATGCCTGGCGTCCGAGCCTGTGGCAGCTGCCCACGACCCAAGCGCCACCTTGAAGGCCTGTTGATGGATTATGTAATTTCGCTATTGGGGCCCATGACCGATGGAGCCCTGGTTACTCTCAAACTGTTTGTCATCACGCTGGTGCTGTCCATCCCTCTGGGGTTGGCGCTGGCGCTGATGCGTATCTCCCGCTTCCAGGCGCTGAGCTCCCTGGTCGGGGGCTATATCTGGCTGATGCGGGGCACACCGCTGATGCTGCAGCTGCTGTTTGTCTACTACGCCCTGCCTTTTGTGCCGGGCGTGGGCATTCGCCTGCCCGACTTCCCGGCCGCCGTGGTGGCCTTTGCGCTGAATTACGCCGCCTATTTTGCGGAGATCTTCCGCGCTGGCATTCAGAGTGTGGACCGCGGCCAGTACGAAGGAGCCAAGGTGCTGGGCATGAGCTATGCCCAAACCATGCGTCGCATTGTGCTGCCCCAAATGTGGGCCCGCATTCTGCCGCCGGTGAGCAACGAGACCATCACCCTGGTCAAAGACACCTCGCTGATCTATGTGCTGGCCTTGAATGACCTGCTGCGCGTGGCGCGTGGCGTGGTGCAGCGCGACTTCACCTTCACGCCCTTTATCGTGGCCGGGGTGTTCTATCTGGCCATGACGCTGGTGCTGACCTGGGTCTTTCAATACCTGGAAAAACGCCATGCGAGGTATGAGTGACCCCCTGAGCCGCTTTGCGGCTTCCCCCTTCAAGGGGGACGACGGCCTTGGCTGCGGGGCGGCCCTTGCTGGCCATCCCTTGCGGAAGGGGCGTTTTTTGAGCGTAGTGGGTGGTTTGCAGGTTGAGGAGTGCTGAGATGAGTGTGGCAACTGAAGTAATGATTTCTGCCCAGGACATCCACAAGGGATTTGGCGGAACGCCGGTGCTCAAGGGTGTGTCGCTGGAGCTGCAACGCGGCGAGGTGGTGGCCGTGATCGGCCCCTCGGGCTCGGGCAAGAGCACGTTTTTGCGCTGCCTCAACCACCTGGAGACGATCGACCGCGGCACCATCACCATTGAGGGAGAGGTGCTGGCCCGCTCCGAAGGCGAGGCCAAGGCCCAGTATGTGAGCGAGGCCGAGATCCGCAAGATCGGCCGCAAGATGGGCATGGTGTTCCAGTCCTTCAATCTGTTCCCCCATCTCACGGTGCTGGAGAACATCATTGAAGCGCCCATACAGGTCAAAGGCATGAAGCGCGAGGCCATCGTGCCTAAGGCCGAGGCACTGCTGAAGAAGGTGGGTTTGCTGGAAAAGCGCGATGCCTATCCCAACCGCCTCTCGGGTGGTCAAAAGCAGCGCGTGGCCATTGCCCGTGCGCTGGCCATGGACCCGGACATTCTGCTGTTTGATGAGCCCACCTCGGCCCTGGACCCGGAACTGACCGGTGAAGTGCTGCGCACCATGCGCGAGCTGGCGGAAGAACATATGACCATGCTGGTGGTAACTCATGAAATGGGCTTTGCCCGTGAGGTGGCCAACCGTGTGATCTTTATGGATGGCGGCCATATCGTGGAGCAAGGGCCTGCGGCAGCCTTTTTCGCCAACCCGCAGCAGGCCCGTACCCGCGCCTTTTTGCACAATATGTTGTGATGCAGCAACGGTTGTCGGCACCGCTGGGCTGATAACCTGGCCTGCGAACCGTCCTACAACCTCACGCAAGTGCTTGTGCTACATGGTGCAAGCATTTTTGCAATAAACATACATGGATGTATGTTTATGAGGTGATGTACTGGCGAGTCATGGGTAGGAACCCGCACAATGCAATGTTTCGGCCCAAGGAAGCTTGAATCCCTGATGTCTCCATCCCCTTCTCTGGTAGAGCTGCGCAACGTCACGTTCGGCTATGGCGAGCGTGTGATCTTGCGCGATCTCTCGCTGTCGGTGCCGCGTGGCAAGGTGACGGCGTTGATGGGCGCCTCCGGTGGCGGCAAGACCACGGTGCTGCGCCTGATTGGCGGGCAGAACCGTGCCCAGCAGGGCCAGGTACTGTTTGACGGCCAGGATGTGGGCCAGATGGACCAGGCCGGGCTGTACGCCGCACGCAGACGCATGGGCATGTTGTTCCAGTTCGGCGCGCTGTTCACCGATATGGACGTGTTCGACAACGTAGCCTTTCCGCTGCGCGAGCACAGCCAGCTGCCAGCCTCCATGGTGCGTGACATCGTGCTGATGAAGTTGCACGCCGTGGGCCTGCGTGGCGCCCGCGAACTGATGCCCAGTGAGATCTCCGGCGGCATGGCCCGCCGCGTGGCCCTGGCCCGCGCCATGGCGCTGGACCCGGAGCTGCTGATGTATGACGAGCCTTTTGCTGGGCTGGACCCCATTTCCCTGGGCACCTCGGCGCGGCTGATTCGCACGCTCAACGATGCCATGGGCCTGACCACTATTTTGGTGTCCCACGATGTGGAGGAAACCTTCCGCGTTTCCGACCATGTGGTGATTCTGGGCGCGGGCGGCGTGGCGGCACAGGGCACGCCCGAAGAGGTGATGCAACACCCCGATCCGCTGGTGCAGCAGTTCGTCCATGCCCGGCCGACTGGCCCCGTACCCTTCCATTACGCTGCGCCTTCGCTGGAATCCGACTTCGGCAGCGCTGGCCGCCAGGGAGGTGAGCGATGAACTGGCTGCATCCCGCACGCATAGGCATGGCCGTGCGTGGCAAATTGAGCGATCTGGGCGAGGGCGCACGCCTGTTTGTGCGCCTGCTGGGCCTGCTGCCCGAGGCGCTGCGGCGCTTCAGGCTGACGGGCGACCAGATTCATTTTCTGGGCAATTACTCGCTGGCCATCATTGGCGTCTCCGGCCTGTTCGTGGGTTTTGTGCTGGGGCTGCAAGGCTATTACGTGCTGCAGCGCTACGGCTCGGCCGAGGCGCTGGGCATGATGGTGACTTTGAGTCTGCTGCGCGAGCTGGGCCCTGTGGTCACTGCGCTGCTGTTTGCCGGCCGCGCCGGCACGGCACTGACGGCAGAGATCGGTCTGATGAAGGCCGGTGAGCAGTTGTCGGCCATGGAAATGATGGCCGTGGACCCGGTCAAACGCATTCTGGCGCCGCGCTTTTGGGCCGGGGTGATCACCATGCCGCTGCTGGCGGCTGTGTTCAGCGCTGTGGGCGTGATTGGCGGCTGGGTGGTCGGCGTGTTGATGATTGGTGTGGATGCCGGCGCTTTCTGGGGCCAGATGCAATCCGGCGTGGACTGGTGGGATGACCTGGGCAACGGTGTTTTCAAAAGCCTGGTGTTCGGTGTGGCCGTGACCTTTGTGGCGCTGCTGCAAGGCTATGTGGCCAAGCCCACACCCGAAGGCGTGTCGCGCGCAACCACGCGCACCGTGGTCATGGCTTCGTTGGCGGTGCTGGGGCTGGACTTTTTGATGACTGCCTGGATGTTCAGCATCTGAAGCGGCTGGGCCGCGCAATACAAGGAATAGAAAAAATGCAGCAATCCAAAAATGATGTCTGGGTTGGCTTGTTTGTGCTGATCGGCGCTGCGGCGCTGGTGTTTCTGGCGCTGCAGTCGGCCAATTTGTTGAACCTGAATTTCCAAAAAGGCTATGCGGTTTCGGCACGCTTTGACAATATCGGCGGGCTCAAGCCCAAGGCCGCGGTCAAGAGCGCAGGTGTGGTCGTGGGGCGGGTGGATTCCATTACCTTTGATGACCAGACTTTCCAGGCCAGCGTGAATCTGGTGATGGAAGAGCGCTATAAATTCCCCAAGGACAGCTCGCTGAAGATTCTGACCAGCGGTTTGCTGGGCGACCAGTACATCGGTATCGAAGCCGGCGCTGACGAGGAAGACCTCAAAGCCGGCGATCGCATCACCTCCACCCAATCGGCGGTGGTGCTGGAAAATCTGATCGGCCAGTTTCTCTATGGCAAGGCGGAACAAGGGGCATCGGCCCCTGGCGCCGAGCCCGCCGCACCCGCTGGTGCGGCACACGCAAGTGGACAGTGATGCATGATGAGTAAGCCATTTTTTTCTTCTTCCTGGTTGCGTAGCGGCGCCACAGCTGTAGTGGCCGTAGGCGTGTTGAGCCTGGGCGGGTGTGCCGCCACGGGCAGCAATCCCCAAGATCCTTACGAGCCTTTCAACCGCAAGATGCAGTCGTTCAACGACGGCGTCGACGATGCAGTGCTCAAGCCCGTGGCCACGGCCTATAAGACGGTCACTCCCGAGCCTGTGCGCCTGGGTGTTGGCAATTTTTTTGGCAACCTGGGGGACTTGTGGTCCATGGTGAACCATGCCCTGCAAGGCAATGGTGAGCAGGCCTACAACCACATGGTGCGTTTCTCCACCAACACCGTGCTGGGCCTGGGTGGCTTGCTGGATATCGCCACCGCCATGGGCGTGGATCGCCAGAAGCAGGACTTTGGCCGCACCCTGGGCGCCTGGGGCATCAAGCCCGGGCCTTATCTGGTGCTGCCCTTTATGGGGCCCTCCACTGTGCGTGACACCGTGGCCCTGCCTGTGGACTGGAAGGGCTATGTGCTGAGCGATATGCACCCCATTGCACATCGCAACACTCTGCTGGGCCTGAAGGTCGTGGATGACCGTGCGCGCCTGCTGCAAGCCGGTGACATGGTGGACGCCGTGGCCCTGGACCGCTACGCGCTGATGCGCGACTTCTATCTGCAGTCGCGCCAGAATCGGGGCGGCGACGGCAAGATTGACGATATGGACGCGGGCAAGCTGCCGCCCGAAGACGAGTAAACGCCGAGTGTGCACGGGGCTTGCCTGCATATATCCGCAGGGCCCATGCACGCTGGCAGGTCCAGCCTGCCGATTGAAAAGGACACGATGATGATCAACCGCCGTACTTCCATGCAATCCCTGGTGGCGCTGGCCGCTGCCGCCTGCATTCCCTTCGCCGCCCAGGCCGCTGACGAGGCCCCGGATGCGCTGATCAAGCGCCTGTCGGCCGATGTGCTGGAAACCATCAAGGCCGACCCGGCGCTGCGCGCTGGCGACATGGCCAAGATCACCGCCCTGGTGGACCAGGTGGTGATGCCGAATGTGAACTTCCGCCGCATGACATCGGCCGCCGTGGGCCCCAAGTGGCGCCAGGCCACACCGGCCCAGCAAGACCGTCTGCAGGCCGAGTTCAAAAAGCTGCTGATGCGCACCTATGCCGGCGCCCTGGCCCAGGTGACGGACCAGACCGTGGTCGTCAAGCCGCTGCGCATGGCCGCTGGCGACACCGACGTGCTGGTGCGCACTGAGGTGCGTGGCAAGGGCGAGCCCGTGGCCCTGGACTTCCGCCTGGAAAAAAAGCCCGAGGGCTGGAAGGTCTACAACTTCAATGTGCTGGGCGTGTGGCTGGTGGAAACCTACCGCACCCAGTTCGCCGAAGAGCTGAACAAGAATGGTGTTGACGGCCTGATCAACACCTTGGCCAGCCGCAGCACCATGCCGGCCAAGGCGGGTCAATGAGCGCCATTGCCCTGCCTGCCCATCTGGGCGGTGACCAGGCAGCGGCCCTGCTGCCGCAGCTGCGCCAGCAGATCGACGCCCAGGCCGGTGCGGCGGTGGTGCTGGATGCGGCAGCCGTTGAGCGCTTTGACTCGGCCACGCTGGCCCTGCTGCTCGAATGCCGGCGCCATGTCCAGGCCGGTCAGCGTATGTTGCAGTTGCAGAATCTGCCGGCCGGCCTGCAATCCATGGCCCATGTCTATGGCGTGGACGGCTTGCTGGGCCTGCCCTCCAGCCAGGCAGCCGACGAGCTGGCCTGAAGCGCCAGCAGCGCCTGGACATGGCCCATCTTCTCAGGCCATAGTGCCCGCCCAGGCAGGTTGGCGGGTCTGGACTTAGAATGGACGGCTGCCTATGTCTGCCGTCTCATTCCAATCCGTCTCCAAGACCTATCGCACGCCCAAAGGGGCATTTCAGGCCCTGCAAGAGGTGAGCCTGGACATTGGCGAAGGCGAATTCTTCGGTCTGCTCGGGCCTAACGGCGCGGGCAAGACCACGTTGATCAGCATTCTGGCGGGCCTGGCCCGGGCCACAACTGGCCGGGTGATGGTGCAAGGCCATGATGTGCAGAGCAATTTTGCCGCTGCCCGCCGCGCGCTGGGCGTGGTGCCGCAAGAGCTGGTGTTCGACCCCTTCTTCAATGTGCGCGAGACCCTGCGCCTGCAGTCCGGCTATTTCGGCGTCAAAAACAATGACGCCTGGATCGACGAGCTGCTGGAAAGCCTGGGCCTGGCCGAAAAGGCCACGGCCAATATGCGCCAGCTCTCGGGCGGCATGAAGCGCCGCGTGCTGGTGGCGCAGGCCCTGGTGCACAAGCCTCCCATCATCGTGCTGGACGAGCCCACGGCCGGGGTGGATGTGGAGCTGCGCCAGACGCTGTGGCACTTCATTGCCAAACTCAACAAGCAGGGCCACACGGTGCTGCTGACCACCCACTACCTGGAAGAAGCCGAGGCGCTGTGCAACCGCATCGCCATGCTCAAAAGCGGCCAGATCGTGGCGCTGGACGACACCTCGAATCTGCTCAAAACCGCATCGGCCAATGTGCTGCAGTTCAAGACCGACCAGGTCCTGCCTGCGCAGCTGCTGCCGGTAGCGCGTATCACCGGCCGTGTGGTGCAGCTGCCGGCCCAGGGGCCGAACGATATTGAGGCCTATCTGGCCGCGCTGCGCCAGGGCGGCGTGGCTATGGAAGACATGGAAATCCGCCGTGCCGATCTGGAAGACGTGTTTTTGCAAGTGATGAAGGGGGCCGCCTGAGGGCGCAAGAGTTATGCAAGGCTGGCAGTCCCTGTTCTACAAAGAAATCCTGCGTTTCTGGAAGGTGAGCTTCCAGACCGTGGCCGCGCCTGTGCTCACGGCCGTGCTGTATTTGCTGATCTTCGGCCATGTGCTGGATGGCCATGTCAAGGTCTATGGCAGCCTGAGCTACACCGCCTTTTTGGTGCCCGGCCTGGTGATGATGAGCGTGCTGCAAAACGCGTTTGCCAACAGCTCCTCCAGCCTGGTGCAAAGCAAGATCATGGGCAGCGTGGTGTTCATCCTGCTCACACCGCTGTCGCACTGGGCCTGGTTTGTGGCCTTTGTCGGCGCCTCGGTGGTGCGTGGCCTGGTGGTGGGCCTGGGGGTGTACATCGTCACCCTGTTTTTCACGCCGCCGGTGGCCGTGGCGCCGCTGTGGATCATCGCCTTTGCCTTTTTGGGCGCGGCGCTCCTGGGTTCGCTGGGCCTGATTGCCGGGCTGTGGGCCGACAAGTTCGACCAGATGGCGGCCTTCCAGAACTTTCTGATCATGCCCATGACGTTTTTGTCGGGCGTGTTCTACTCCATCCACTCGCTGCCGCCGTTCTGGCAGCAGGTCAGCCATTTCAACCCCTTCTTCTACATGATTGACGGCTTTCGCTACGGCTTTTTTGGCCTGAGCGATGTCTCGCCCTGGACCAGTCTGGCCATTGTGGGCGGGGCCTGGCTGGTGGTCAGTGCACTGGCCGTGCAACTGCTGCGCACTGGGTACAAGATACGGCATTGATCTCCTATTGCCCCGCCTATTGACTCGCCCCCTGAGTCGCCTGCGGCGCCTTCCCCCCAGGGGGACGACGCCTTCGCCGCGAGGCGGCTCTTGCTCGGCGTCTCTGACGAGGGAGCTTCGGGCGAGGGCTTGGCGCTACTGGATAATTGAACTGAAATGACTGCAGACCAACTCAAAGACATCATCAGTGCCGGCCTGGCCTGCGAGCATATTGCGCTCGAGGGCGATGGCCGCCATTGGTTCGCCACCATTGTCTCGGCCGCGTTCGAGGGCCAGCGTTTGCTGGGCCGCCAGCGTTTGGTCTATGCCACGTTGGGCAACCGCATGGCCACTGACGAGGTGCACGCCCTGTCGATGAAGACCTATACGCCCGCCGAGTGGGCCCAGCAAGCCGGCCAGTAATCCGGCTGACTCTTTTTTGTGAGCTGCAAGCGCATGCTGAGAAAGTGCTGCAGCCTGATGTGACCCATAAGGCCTTCTGCCATGGACAAACTCAAGATTCACGGTGGCCGCCCGCTGCGGGGCGAAGTCACCATCTCCGGCGCCAAGAACGCCGCTCTGCCGGAAATGTGCGCCGCCTTGCTCACGGCCGAGCCGGTGCATTTGCAAAATGTCCCGCGCCTGCACGATGTGGCCACCATGCGCCGCCTGCTGGCGAATATGGGCGTGCACACCGAAACCCATGGCGAGCGTGGCGGCATGAGCTTTATCGCGCCCGACAGCCTGAGCCCCGAAGCGCCCTATGAGCTGGTCAAGACCATGCGCGCCTCGGTGCTGGCCCTGGGCCCGCTGCTGGCCCGATTTGGCCGCGCCAAGGTCTCGCTGCCCGGTGGCTGCGCCATTGGCTCGCGCCCGGTGGACCAGCACATCAAGGGCCTACAGGCCATGGGTGCCATCATCACCGTGGAAAACGGCTATATGCATGCCAGCCTGCCCGCAGGCCAGACCCGGCTCAAGGGCGCGCGCATCACCACCGATATGGTGACCGTGACGGGCACCGAAAACTTTCTGATGGCGGCCACGCTGGCCGAGGGCGAGACCGTGCTGGAAAACGCCGCCATGGAGCCCGAGATTCCTGATCTGGCCGAGATGCTGATCAAGATGGGCGCCAAGATCACCGGCCACGGCACCAGCCGCATCGTCATCCAGGGCGTGGACAGGCTGCATGGCTGCACCCACCAGGTAGTGGCCGACCGCATCGAAGCGGGCACATTTTTGTGCGCAGTGGCTGCCACCGGCGGTGAGGCAATGCTGCACCATGCGCGTGCCGACCATTTGGGTGCGGTGATAGACAAGCTGCACGAAGCCGGTGTGAAGGTGGAGGCGGTGGAGGGCGGCTTGAAGGTCGCCGCCAGCGGCCCGCTCAAGGCACAGAGCTTTCGCACCACCGAATACCCGGGCTTTCCCACCGATATGCAGGCCCAGTTCATGGCGCTGAACCTGGTGGCCCAGGGCTCTTGCGTGGTGACCGAGACCATTTTTGAAAACCGCTTCATGCATGTCAACGAGATGCTGCGCCTGGGTGCCAGTATCACCATCGATGGCCGCGTGGCCCATATCGAAGGCGGCAAGCGTCTGACCGGCGCCACGGTGATGGCCACCGATTTGCGTGCTTCGGCCAGTCTGGTCATCGCCGGCCTGGTGGCCGAAGGCGAGACTGTGGTGGACCGCATCTACCACCTGGACCGTGGCTACGACCGCATGGAAGACAAACTGCGCGCCCTGGGCGCCGATATCGAGCGAATTGCGCAATGACTGCTGCCGCACCTGTGACCATCGCCCTGTCCAAGGGTCGTATCTTTGAAGAAACCGTGCCCCTGCTGGCCGCTGCCGGTATTGCGGTGACGGAGGATGTGGAAAAGTCGCGCAAGCTGATTTTCGACACCAACCAGGCCCATGTGCGCGTGGTGCTGGTGCGCGCCTCCGACGTGCCGGTGTATGTGCAGTACGGCGGCGCCGATCTGGGCGTCTCCGGCCTGGACTCGCTGATCGAGCATGGCGGCCAGGGCCTGTACCAGCCGCTGGATTTGCAGATCGCCAAATGCCGCGTCAGCGTGGCCGTGCGCAACGGCTTCGACTACCAGCATGCCGTCAAGCAGGGCGCACGTCTGCGCATTGCCACCAAGTACCCGGAGATTGCGCGCAATTTCTTCGCCAAGAAGGGCGTGCACGTGGACATGGTCAAGCTCTATGGCTCCATGGAGCTGGCGCCCCTGATCGGCATGGCCGACGCCATTGTCGACCTGGTGTCCACCGGCAACACGCTCAAGGCCAATGACCTGGTTGAGGTGGAGCCCATCATGGACATCAGCTCGCGCCTGGTCGTCAACCAGGCTTCGCTCAAGCTCAAGCAGGCCCCGCTGCGCCACATCATCGATGCCTTTACCCAGGCCGTGGCCGCCAAAAACAACTGACTCTCCCCACCGGTAAATACTATGGAATTCGTAGCTGCTCCCGCCCACCTGTCCACCGCTGATGCCACATTCGAGCATGATTTTGCTCGGCGTCTGCATTGGTCGGCGGACCAGGACGCAGCCATCGAACAGCGCGTGGCCGACATCCTGGCCGATGTGCAAAAGCGTGGCGATGCCGCCGTGCTGGAGTACACCGCCCGCTTTGACGGCCTGACGGCAGCTTCTATGACCGAGCTGGAGTTGAGCCAGGCCGAGCTCAAGGCCGCTTTCGACAGCCTGCCCGCCGCGCAGCGTGAGGCCCTGGAGTCCGCTGCCCGCCGGGTAAGGAGCTACCACGAGGCACAGAAAAAAGCCTGCGGCGAAAGCTGGAGCTACCGTGACGAAGACGGCAGCCTGCTGGGCCAGAAGGTCACGCCGCTGGACCGCGTGGGCATTTATGTGCCCGGCGGCAAGGCGGCCTACCCCAGCAGCGTGTTGATGAATGCCATTCCCGCCCATGTGGCCGGTGTGCAAGACATCATCATGGTGGTGCCCACGCCGCAAGGCGCCAGGAACCCGCTGGTGCTGGCTGCCGCCTATGTGGCCGGCGTGCACCGCGCCTTCACCATTGGCGGCGCCCAGGCCGTGGCCGCGCTGGCCTATGGCACGGGAACCATCCCCAAGGTGGACAAGATCACCGGCCCCGGCAACGCCTATGTGGCCAGCGCCAAAAAGCGCGTCTTCGGCCAGGTGGGCATCGACATGATTGCCGGCCCCAGCGAAATCCTGGTGCTGGCAGATGGCACAACGCCTGCGGAATGGGTGGCCATGGATTTGTTCAGCCAGGCCGAGCACGACGAGCTGGCGCAAAGCATTTTGCTGTGCCCGGATGCGGCCTATATCGCTGCCGTGCAGGCTGAAATCGACCGCTTGCTGCCCGAGATGCCGCGCAAGGCCATCATTGCCAAAAGCCTGACCGACCGTGGTGCGCTCATCCTCACCAAGGACATGGAAGAGGCCTGCGCCATCAGCAACCGCATTGCGCCCGAGCACCTGGAAGTCTCCAGCCGCGATCCCCACCAATGGGAGCCGCTGCTGCGCCACGCCGGTGCCATCTTCCTGGGTGCCTACACCTCGGAAAGCCTGGGCGACTACTGCGCCGGTCCCAACCACGTGCTGCCCACCAGCGGCACGGCGCGCTTTAGCTCGCCCCTGGGTGTGTACGACTTCCAAAAGCGCAGCAGCCTGATTGAGGTCAGTGAGGCCGGTGCCCAGGTGCTGGGCAAGACCGCCGCTGTGCTGGCCTATGGCGAAGGTCTGCAAGGCCACGCCCGCGCGGCCGAGATGCGCCTGAAGTAAGCGCAGCCCTTGCAAGCACAGCCGTGGCAGGTCCACGGCTTTTTTATGTCCGCTGCGCCGCCAACTCCCGGTCTTGGCTGACGGCGCTTGGCCCGCTTCTGCGCCAGACTTGGCGACACCGTTTTTGCGCCAACCCTCAAAGGAATACAACAATGAAATCTATCCAGACAGCGCGCTTTCTGCGCTGGTGGCATTGGCTGACCGCCATGCTGCTGGCTGCAGGCCTGGTGGCTTGCGGTGCGCCGCATTCGATCTCGGAGCGGGCTCAGGCCTCGGAAGCGGCCTCCAGCCGTGCTTCAGCCAAGGCTGCGTCCACGCTGGGTACGCAATGGGGGGAAGGGCGAGCGTCCGCCACCCAGTCCGTGCAAGCCACACGCTTGTACCCCGACCGCCCGCAAGCGCTGTCGCAGCTGCTGTATTCGGACGAAGCCAGCATCCGCCAGGCCTTGGGGCGCAGTGCTGACCGCCAGCTCAATGTGCTGCTGGCAGGCGGCGATGTGGAATGGGCCGTGCAAGATGGCCAAGGCCAGGCGCTGCCCATCTACAGCACGCGCGGTGCACAGAACTACCAGCTTGCAGGTCGCCATGGCGAGCGTTACGAGCTGGTCTATACCAACCGCAGCCAGCGCAGCTATGAAGTGGTGGCCACGGTAGACGGGCTGGATGTGCTGACCGGCCAGGCCGGCAGCGTGCAGCACAGCGGCTATTTGCTGCGCCCCGGTGAAACCCTGCGCATCGACGGCTTTCGCAAAAGCCAGAACGAGGTGGCGGCTTTTCGCTTTGCCAACAAAGACCGTGCCTATGCCAACCACACACCCGCAGGCGATGCGCGCAATGTGGGCGTGATCGGTGTTGCGCTGTTCGAGGTGCGTCTGGGTGAACCCCAGCCCGCTGTGCGTCCCCCTCGCAACCAAGGCGCCGAGCCTGCGCCTGCGGCCTTCCCTGGCGACCCCGCATCCAGCTATGCGCCACCGCCGCAATATCGTTGAGAGCGTAAACACGTTCTGAGACTGTATGCACCACACCGCGCCCAGAGCGCGGTTTTTTTATGCCGGCCCATGCTGGCCCGGGTGGAGCAGCACCCAGCGCATGCTGGCCGCATCCTGCCCCTGGGCGCCTACAAAAAGCAGGGCAGGGCCGGGGCAGTAGCGGCGTTGTCCCGGCGCCAGAAAGTGGTCATCCAAGGCGCCTGCCATGGTCAGCCACACAGCGCCGTGCAGGCTTTCCACGACGGCGATGCAGCGCTTGGGAACGCGCAGGCGTTGGACTGGTGCGGCCGCAGCCAGCGCCTGTGTGCGCCAGGGCAGGGGTGGCGGGGGCAAGCAAGCGCTGCGGTCAGCGCATGCAGCAGCAGCGGGCAAGAGGCGGTCTTGGTACATGTCTGCACTGTCGTGTGAGGAAGCGCCAGAAAACAGTGGCAGCGCAGTGCCAACCGCGGCCATACAGCCGCGGCACAGGGCGGCGCTGTACTGCCTGGGTCATGCGGGGTCTGTACTAGCAGCTGAAAAATTTTGTAGTACAGAATGCGGGCATGGAAATGGAATCTTCCCGCTCGCTCCCGCTGTATTTGCAGATTGCCGAACCGCTGGCCCAGTGCATACGCCAAGGCACGCTGGCCCGGGGCGACAAACTGCCTTCGGTGCGCGCGCTGGCGCGCCAGCATGGTGTGGCACAGGCCACGGTGGTGCAGGCCCTGCACTGGCTGGAAGATGCCCAACTGATCACGGCCCGCCCGCGCTCGGGCTTTTATGTGGCGCCGCGCCCGGTGGCACTGCCCGAGCCCAGCACGGCCAGGCCTGTGCGCCGGCCGCGCGCGGTGCAGCCGGACTGGCTGGGCCAGCGTGTGCTGGGGCGCAAACAACCCGAGGGCATGGTGTCGTTCAGCAGCGGCACGCCGGGGCCGGACTTGCTCAACACCGACCGTGTGCGCCGCGCCGTGGCGCGTGCCGTGCAGCAGCACCGCCATCTGCTGTGCACCTACCCCGAAACCAGCGGCCATATCGACGCGCGCCGTGCGCTGGCCCGCTATGCCGTGGGCCTGGGCTGCAGCCTGGAGCCGGAGCGCATCGTTATCACCGCCGGCTGCATGGACAGCGTGGCCCTGTGCCTGCGCACCGTGACCCAGCCCGGCGATGTGGTGGCCCTGGAGTCGCCCACACATTTCTCGTTTCTGGAGGTGTTGCAGGCCTTGCAGCTGCGCGCGCTGGAGATTCCCACCCATCCCCGCCACGGCTTGTCCTTGGATGCCTTGCAGCTGGCGCTGGACACCCAGCCCGTCAAGGCCTTGCTGATGGTGCCCACGCTGAGCAATCCGCTGGGCAGCTGCATGCCGCAGGCCGAGCGCAAGCGCCTGGTACAGATGGCGGCCCGGCATGGCCTGGCCGTGATTGAAGACGCCATCTATGCCGACCTGGCTGAGGGCGACACCATGCGCCGCACACTCAAGTCCTATGACAGCAGCGGCCATGTGATGCTGTGCCATTCCTTTTCCAAAACCCTGGCTCCGGGCCTGCGCCTGGGCTGGGTGGAGGCCGGGCGTTGGACGGAAGCCCTGCGCCGCATCAAGGACATGCATGCCGGCGGCCAGTCTGCGGTGCTGGAGTTGGCCCTGGCCGATTTGATCTCCCAAAGCGGCCACCATGCGGCCATGCGCCAGCTGCGCTCCTCTATTGCGGTGCGGGTGGACCAGGCGCGCCAGGTCATCGCCAACCATTTTCCGCAGGGCACGCGGGTCAGCGACCCGCCGGGCGGGCTGCTGCTGTGGCTGGAGCTGCCACGCGCTGTGGACGCCTTGGAGCTGCACCAAGCCTGTTTGGCCGAGCATATTCTGGTGGCCCCGGGTTCGGTATTCGGTACGGCAGGGCGCTTTCCCCAGGGTCTGCGCATAGGCCTGGGCGGTGATTGGGGAGAGCGCCACCTGCCTGCGCTGCGCCGCGTGGGGGAGTTGGCGCAGCAGGCCATGGGCTGTTAGGCGAAATCGCCTTGACACTAATTTCGTGTTACACGAACTTCGTGTTGCACGAATTTGGTGTACTATGGGCAGCATGAAGAATCTGACCATCACCGTGGAAGACAGCGTGCTCGAATGGGCGCGGGTGGAGGCCGCCCGGCGCGGCACCAGCGTCTCGCGCATGGTGGGCGATTTCATGGCCGAGCTGATGCAGCGCGAAGACGCCTACGAGCGTGCCTACCTGGCATGGCGCACGGACGAGCGCAGCTGGCAGGGCGAAGGTGTGGGCAGGCCCGCAGATGATTCGAAAACCATAGCGCGCACTGCCAACACGCAGCGCCTTGGCGGGCCCCAAGACCGCAAGCCAGGAGCCGCAGCATGAACCCGGTGTTTGTCGACACCTCGGTGCTGATCGCGGCCGAGGACGTGGCCGGTGGCGCTTTGTACACCGCTACCCTGGCCTGGTTGGATCTGCTGTGGCGCAGCCGCACGGGGCGCACCGGCAACCAGGCCCTGGTGGAGTTTTACGACCAGGTGACCACGGCTGCCGCCTCCATGCCCCAGGGCGATGCGCGCGCCGCCATCCGCCGCTACCAGACCTGGACGCCCTGGAAAACCGACGCCGCCACGCTGGAGACCGCATGGGCCGTGCAGGCCCGCCACCAGCTGGACTTTGGCGACTGCCTGGCCGTGGCCTGTGCCCAGCACAGCGGCTGCGACCGCATGCTCAGCCTGCATCTGCCGCACGGCGCGGAGTTTGGCGGCGTCACCGTGCTGCATCCGCTGCGCCAGGCGCCCCCATCCCTGGAGGCTTGAGCACCAGGCCACATGGCTTGCCCCTCCTGTTGTTGACCGGTTTTTCTGTCTTCCCATTGCACCCATGACCACGTCTCCCGCTTCCACCGCATCCACCCAGGCCTTGCAACGCATACGCGCCGATGTGCGCGCCATGCAGCCCTACCATGTCCAGGCGAGCCAAGGCCTGCTGAAGATGGACACCATGGAGAACCCCTACCGCCTGCCGCAGACGCTGCAGCAGCAGCTGGGTGCGCGCCTGGGAGCGCTGGAAATCAACCGCTATCCTGGCGAGCGCCAGGAGCTGCTAAAGCAAATGCTGGCCGACTATGCCGGCGCCCCGGCCGGCAGCGCCGTGCTGCTGGGCAATGGTTCGGACGAGCTCATCACCCTGCTGGCGCTGGCCACGGCCCAGCCCGGGGAGGGCGCACGGGCCACCATGCTGGCGCCCATGCCGGGCTTTGTGATGTACCCGCTGTCCGCCAAGCTGCAAGGCCTGGACTTTGTGGGCGTGGAGCTGACGGCCGATTTCGAGCTGGACATGCCCGCCATGCTGGCCGCCATTGCCCAGCATCGCCCCGCTGTCACCTATATCGCCTACCCCAACAACCCCACGGCCACGCTGTGGCCCGAGGCGCAGGTGCAGGCCATTGTGGATGCCGTGGCCCAGATCGGTGGCCTGGTGGTAATGGACGAGGCCTACCAGCCTTTTGCCAGCCGCAGCTGGATCAGCCGCATGCAGGCCGAGCCCGAGCGCAACGCCCATGTGCTGCTGATGCGCACGCTCTCCAAGTTCGGTCTGGCCGGCGTCCGCCTGGGCTATTTGATCGGCCCGGCCGCTCTGGTGAATGAGATCGACAAGGTGCGCCCGCCCTACAACATCAGCGTGCTGAACTGCGAGGCCGCGATTTTTGGGCTGGAGCATGCGGCGCTGTATGCCGAACAGGCCGCCGCCATCCGCGCCGAGCGCCAGCCACTGATCGACGCCCTGCGCGCCCTGCCCGGGGTGGACAAGGTCTGGCCGTCCGAAGCGAATATGGTGCTGCTGCGCGTGCGCGATGCGGCCCATGCCCAGGCCGCCATGAAGGCGCGCGGCGTGCTGGTGAAAAATGTCTCGGCCATGCACCCGCTGCTGGCCAACTGCCTGCGCCTGACCGTAGGCACCCACGAAGAAAACGTCCAGATGTTGGCCGCCCTGAAGGAATCGCTATGAGCAACGCACTCGTCACCTCCACCGCTGAGCAATGCACCACAGGCCGCGTGGCCGAAGTCCAGCGCAACACCGCCGAAACCCGTGTGCAGGTGCGCATCAACCTCGACGGCACGGGCAAGGCCCATCTGCGCTCCGGCATCGGTTTTCTGGACCATATGCTGGACCAGATTGCCCGCCACGGCCTGATCGATATGGACATTGAGTGCGAGGGCGATCTGCACATCGACGGCCACCACACGGTGGAGGACATCGGCATCACCCTGGGCCAGGCCTTTGCCAAGGCCGTGGGCGACAAAAAAGGCATACGCCGCTACGGCCACGCCTATGTGCCGCTGGACGAAGCCCTGTCGCGCGTGGTGATTGATTTCTCCGGCCGCCCCGGTCTGCACATGGATGTGAAGTTCACCGCAGGCAGCATAGGCCAGCTCGACACCCAACTGGTGTTTGAGTTCTTCCAGGGCTTTGTCAACCACGCGGGCGTGACGCTGCACATCGACAACCTCAAGGGCTTCAACGCCCACCACCAGTGCGAAACCATCTTCAAGGCCTTTGCGCGTGCGCTACGCTTTGCCTTGGAGCATGACGAGCGCATGGCCGGCGTGGTACCGTCCACCAAGGGCGCACTGTAAAAAAACAGGAGCTGCCATCACCCATGCAGTGCGGAACTGGCAGTAATTTGAATTGGAAAACCAAGCTACAAGCGCGTAGGCTGCTATGAATGCTGTGAACAATACCGTGGCCGTGGTCGACTATGGCATGGGCAATCTGCGCTCGGTCTCCCTGGCGGTGATGGCCGCTGCGGCCGACAGCGCCGTGCGCGTGGTCGTCACCCAAGACCCTGCGGCCGTGCGTGCCGCCAGCCGCGTGGTGCTGCCCGGCCAGGGCGCCATGCGCGACTGCATGGCCGCGCTGCACGCATCGGGCATGCAGGACGCCGTGCTGGAAGCCGCTGCCTCCAAGCCCTTGTTTGGCGTCTGTGTGGGCATGCAAATGCTGCTGGATCACAGCGAGGAAGGCGACACGCCTGGCCTGGGCCTGATTCCCGGCGATGTGCAGCGCTTTCAGCTGCAGGGCCGTACCCAGGCTGACGGCAGCCGTTTCAAGGTGCCGCAAATGGGCTGGAACCAGGTACAACCCCAAGACCATGGGGCCCAGCGCCACGCCATCTGGGGGGACATTCCCGATGGCAGCTATTTTTATTTCGTGCACAGTTTTTATGCCCGGCTCGCACAGGCGGCGCACTGCGCCAGCCTGACCGATTACGGTGGCTTGTTTGCCTCGGCCGTGGCCCGCGATAATATTTTCGCTACCCAGTTTCACCCGGAAAAAAGCGCTGACCAGGGCCTGGCCCTGTACCGCAATTTTCTGCACTGGAAGCCCTGAACCGTTTTCCCAACCTGTCAGGCCACATCACCACAGGCCTGTTTTTCTGACCGCTGACCATCATGCTGCTTATCCCCGCCATTGACCTCAAGGACGGACACTGCGTACGCCTCAAGCAAGGCGATATGGACCAATCCACCACCTTCGGCGAAAACCCGGCCGCCATTGCCCGCCAATGGCTGGATGCGGGCGCGCGCCGCCTGCACCTGGTGGACCTCAATGGCGCTTTTGCCGGCCAGCCCAAGAACCTGGCGGCCGTGAAAGCCATCCTCAAGGAAGTGGACGGTGAGATCCCGGTGCAGCTGGGAGGCGGCATTCGCGACCTGGACACCATCGAAAAATACCTGGATGCCGGCCTGGAGTACGTCATCATCGGCACCGCTGCCGTGAAGAACCCCGGCTTTTTGCAAGATGCTTGCAGCGCATTTGCCGGCCATGTCATCGTGGGCCTGGATGCCAAGGACGGCAAGGTGGCCATCGATGGCTGGAGCAAACTCACCGGCCAGGACGTGATCTCCACCGCCAAGCGCTTTGAGGACTGGGGTGTGGAATCCATCATCTACACCGATATCGGTCGCGACGGCATGCTCACCGGCATCAATATCGACGCCACCGTGAAGCTGGCCCAGGCGCTGAAGATTCCGGTGATTGCATCGGGTGGTCTGGCCGGTATGGCCGACATCGAAGCCCTGTGTGCGGTGGAGCAAGAAGGCGTGGAGGGCGTGATCTGTGGTCGTGCCATCTATACCGGTGACCTGGACTTTGCCGCTGGCCAGGCCCGTGCCGATGCGCTGAGTGATGGAGACACCCCCTGAGGCGCTGCGCGCCTTCCCCTGAACAAGGGGGGCAGGAGGCAGCCCTTGCAAAGTGCCCTGGTGTAGGGCGAAGCAGTCTCATGCGATACCGGTGCCGCGTGTACCAAGGATCATGGATATGAACATGCAGCTGGTTGCGGGCGCTACCCGCGAAACCTGGCAGGGCCTGGCCTGCACGCGGCTGGCGCTGGCTTGCGGCGACAGCCTGCGCGTCAGCGACTTTGGTGCCCAGGTGCTGTCCTGGCAGTCGGGCGGGCAGGAGCGTTTGTTCCTCAGCCCGCGCTCGGTGCTGGATGGCAGCTTTCCCATACGCGGCGGTATTCCCATCTGCTTTCCCCAGTTCAACCGGCGCGGCACCTTGCCCAAGCACGGGATTGCGCGCCGCAGCGCCTGGCAGTTTGTGCAGGCCAAGGCTGGCAGCCTGGCCGATCAGCAACTGCATGCCCAGTGGCGCTGGCAGCACAGTGCCGACACGCAGGCCATGTGGCCGCAGCATATTGCCGCCAGCGTCCATGTCTCGCTACAGCCGGGCCAGATGCAGGTGGTGCTGGAAGTGGAGAATCAGGGCGATGCGCCCTGGCCATTTACCGCGGCCCTGCACAGCTATCTGCGCACCGAGCGCACGGATGCCTGCCAGCTGCTGGGCCTGGAGGGATCGGCCTATTGGGACACCACGAACAACGCCATGCGGCCGGCCGTGCAGCAAGGTGCGGTGACTTTTGGCGCCGAGGTGGACCGCGTCTACCCCGGCAGCAGCCAGCCTCTGACACTGCAAGGCGGCATGCCTTCCACACTGCGCATTGCGCAAGACGCAGCATGGGGCGAAACCGTGGTCTGGAACCCCGGTGAAGCCTTGTGCGCCCAGCTGGAAGACATGGCCCCGGACAGCTGGCAACACATGCTGTGCGTGGAAGCCGCGCACATCAACCAACCCGTGGCCTTGCTCCCCGGCACAAGCTGGCGCGCGGGGCAGGCACTGTCTGTGTCAGCCCCTGTATAAAGGCTTGGATTGCGTAATTCACCAAGGAGTTTCTTTTGATTCTAGTGACCGGAGGTGCAGGCTTTATAGGCTCGCACACCTGTGTGGCACTGGCAGCTTGCCAAGAGCCTTTTCTGATCCTCGACAACTTCGACAACAGCCGTCGTTCTGTGCTGGCGCGCATGCAGCGCATCACCGGGCAGATGCCGCTGTGTGTAGAGGGCGATATTCGCGATGCGGCATTGCTGCGCCGCCTGTTTGCGGAGTACCCCATTTCTGAGGTGATTCACTTCGCGGGACTGAAGGCTGTGGGCGACTCGGTGCGTGAGCCGCTGCGCTATTACGACAACAATGTCGTCGGCACCATCACATTGCTGCAAGCCATGCGTGATGCAGGTGTCAAAACCATGGTGTTCTCCTCATCAGCCACGGTATATGGTGACCCCGCGTCTTCGCCGATTTTGGAGAGCTTTCCTTTGTCGCCGGCCAATCCTTATGGCCAGACCAAACACATGGTAGAGCAGGTGCTGGCCGACATGGATGTGGCAGAGCCAGGGCAGTGGCGCATGGCGCGTCTGCGTTACTTCAATCCTGTGGGCGCCCACGAAAGCGGCTTGATTGGCGAAGATCCCCAGGATGTACCGAACAATCTCATGCCCTATGTGGCACAGGTAGCTGCAGGCTTGCGCCCCTGCCTTAGCATCTTCGGTGACGATTACCTTACGCCTGATGGAACTTGCCGGCGCGACTACATCCATGTGACCGATCTGGCTGAAGGGCATCTGGCGGCGCTGCGCTACTTGCGCCAGCATCCCGGTCTTTTGACCGTGAACCTCGGCACTGGCCTGCCAGTCTCTGTACTGGAGATGGTGCACAGCTTTGAAAAGGCCTGTGGCCAGCCTGTGGCATATCGCATGGCGCCACGCCGTGCAGGTGATGTTCCTCAGTACTGGGCTGACCCAAGCCAGGCTGAGAAATTGCTGGGCTGGAAGGCTCAGCTGGGTGTGGAGCGGATGTGCGCCGATGTCTGGCGTTGGCAGAACGGAACAGCGCGTGAGTTGCAATCCGTTTGATGGATTCCACCATGCAGACTGCCAAACGCAGTTGGTAACCACGGCATAGGGGCATGCTATCTTTGCTCCAGCCTTTCTCTGATTTTTTGCTGAGGCGCCATGTGCGCTGATTGTTTCTATGCTTGCCAAACGCATCATCCCCTGCCTGGACGTGACCGGAGGTCGTGTCGTCAAAGGTGTCAACTTTGTCGAGCTGCGGGATGCGGGCGACCCGGTGGAGATCGCTGCGCGCTACAACGCCCAGGGCGCCGATGAGCTGACCTTTTTGGACATCACCGCCACCAGCGACGGGCGCGATCTGATTTTGCCCATCATCGAGGCCGTGGCCTCGCAGGTGTTTATCCCCCTCACGGTGGGTGGCGGCGTGCGCACGGCGGACGATGTGCGCCGTCTGCTCAATGCCGGTGCGGACAAGACCAGCTTCAACTCCGCCGCCATTGCCAACCCCGCCACCATCAATGCCTGCAGCGACAAATACGGCGCGCAATGCATTGTGGTGGCCATTGATGCCAAGCGCCGCAGCGCCGAAGATGCGGCACGTATCGGTGAAAACGGCCGTCCCGTGGGTGAGGGCTGGGATGTGTACAGCCATGGCGGGCGCAAGAACACCGGCCTGGATGCCGTCCGCTGGGCCGTGGAAATGGCCGAACGCGGCGCGGGCGAAATCCTGCTGACCAGCATGGACCGCGACGGCACCAAGAGCGGCTTTGATCTGCAGCTGACGCGCGCCGTGGCCGATGCCGTGGGCGTGCCGGTAATTGCATCCGGCGGTGTGGGCAATCTGGACCATCTGGCCGATGGTGTGCAGCAAGGCGGCGCCGATGCGGTGCTGGCGGCCAGCATCTTCCACTACGGCGAATACACGGTGCAGCAGGCCAAGCAGCGCATGCGCGAGCGTGGCATTCCGGTGCGGTTTTAAGAACGTGTTCAAAGTCTCCTCGCGGCGCGCCAGTGTCTTTGCGGGATGGGATGCGAGGGGGCGGCCCCCCGCGCGCAATACCGCAGCAATAGCCATGCTATTGCGAGGATTTGCAACGACGCAGACCGCCCGCAAAGCCACTGGCCCGAAGGGTTGGAGCGAAATCGGGCGATTTCTTCGCGCTGGCTCTTGCTTGCACCCCGGTGCAAGCTGCGACCCATCGACTCGAACTCATCCCGATTGCGATCCAACGCGCCTGCGTAGAGACTTTGAACACGTTCTAAGACCGCATTGCACAGGCCTGTGGCCGTGCACAGTCATAAAACAGAAGCACGCTGTGCCCAAGATGCAAGAGTTTGCAGATGGTTTTCATCTGAAACCATGTACAGGTCTGCACAGCCAGCTATCAATTCAAAGGATTGCCATGCAGTGGCTCGATCAAGTGAAGTGGGATGACAAAGGCCTGGTGCCTGTCATTGCCCAGGAAAAAGACACGGGCGATGTGCTGATGTTCGCCTGGATGAACCGCGAAGCGCTGCAGAAAACGGCGGAGCTGGGGCGTGCGGTCTACTTCAGCCGCTCGCGGGGCAAGCTGTGGGCCAAGGGCGAGGAGTCGGGCCATGTGCAACTGGTGCATGAAATGCGCATCGACTGCGACAACGACGTGGTGCTGCTGCAGGTCACCCAGCTGGGCCACGAGCCAGGCATTGCCTGCCACACGGGGCGCCACAGCTGTTTTTTCAGCATCTACAAGGATGGTGCCTGGGTGGCGCATGATCCGGTCTTGAAAGATCCGGACTCCATCTACAAGTGATACCTAGCGAGATGAGCAATATGTCTGATACATCCCAAACCCCTTCGGTGGAAGGCGCACTGGCGCGCCTGGCCGCCGTGATCGAGAGCCGCAAGGTCGCCAACGGTGGCGATCCAGAGCAAAGCTATGTGGCCCGTTTGCTGCACAAGGGGCCGGACGCCTTTTTGAAGAAAATCGGCGAGGAAGCCACCGAAGTGGTGATGGCCGCCAAGGACGTGGACCATGGCGGCGATAAAGGCGCGTTCCTCTACGAGGTGGCGGATTTGTGGTTTCATTCCATGATTGCCCTGTCGCACTATGGTCTCTCGCCTGCCGAGGTGGTGGCCGAGCTGGAGCGCCGTGAAGGCACCAGCGGCCTGGAAGAAAAAGCGCTGCGCAAGGCCAAGGAGCGCGCTGCGCAGGATCAGGTCCGCTGACACCGTGCAAGCGCTGTAGAAACGCTGTAAAAGCCATGGAAAAAGGAGTGCATCATGGACCGCAATGACATCGTCGACGTCCGCGCCGTGGACAAGGCCACGCTGGATGGGCTGCGCGCCTGGGGCTGGGTCAGCTATGTGCTGCACCTGATCGTGGCTGTCACCGCCGTGATACCCAGCATGCAGGCCAGTGTGGGCCTGTTGTTGCTGGCGCTGGTGATTGACCTGGTCAAGCGCTCTGCGGCCGAAGGCACCTGGCATGCCTCGCATTTCTCCTGGCGCATACGCAGCGTGATCTGGTGTGGTGTGCTCTACATCATCACCGCGCCGCTGTGGCTGCTGTTCCTTCTCCCCGGCATGGTGGCCTGGGGGCTGATCTCGCTGTGGTTCCTCTACCGCATTGTGCGCGGCATGCTGGCCATGAGCCGCGACGAACCGCTGCCGATGTGAGCGGATTTCCCCGCTGGCTTGCGAGCCAAGCCGTGTCTTTTTCGATCTGCTGATTTTTTTGCGCTGCTGCCTATGACTGCCCGTGCCTCTGCTGCCCCTATTTGCCTGAACCTGGCCCTGCAAGGCGGTGGCTCCCACGGCGCCTTTACCTGGGGCGTGCTGGATGCGCTGCTAGAGGACCAGGGCTTTTGCTTTCCCGGTATCAGCGGCACCAGCGCTGGCGCCATGAATGCGGCCGCCGTGGTGCATGGTTTTTCCAGCGCTGCGCTGGAATTTCCCAAGCACAGCGAGCGCCGCCATGCCGAGGGTTGCGCCCGTGCCCGGGAGGCCCTGCAAGCACTGTGGAATGGTGTGGGCACCATGGGCAGTCTGATGTGGGGCGTGCCTGCGGCGCAAAGCATGTTGATGGGCATGGTGACCCAGTGGCTCTCGCCCTACCAGACCAATCCGCTGGACTTCAATCCGCTGCGCAACCAGCTGCAGCAGGTGGTGGACTTTGAGGCCGTGCAGCGCGCCGTGGGCCTGGAGGGCGTGCCCAAGGCCTTTGTCTGCGCCACTAATGTGCGCACTGGGCGGGGCAAGATCTTCAAGGGAGCCGAGATCAGCGCCGATGCCGTCATGGCCTCGGCCTGCCTGCCCCAGCTGTTCAGGGCGGTGGAAATCGATGGTGAGCACTACTGGGACGGCGGTTATTCCGGCAACCCGGCGCTGTACCCGCTGATTTATGAAACCCAGTGCAGCGACATGCTGCTGGTGCAGATCAACCCCATTGAATACAACGAGCTGCCCAACACAGCGGCTGACATCATGGAGCGCATGAACGAGGTCACCTTCAATGCCGGCTTGCTGTCCGAGCTGCGGGCCATCGACTTTGTGCGCCGCCTGCTGGCCGAAGGCCGGCTGGATGCCAACCGCTACAAAAGCGTGCTGCTGCACCGTATCGACGGTGGCGCGGCGCTGGCGGAGTTTGGCGCCTCCAGCAAGACGCGGGCCGATGGCAGTTTTTTGCGCAAGCTGTTTGCCCTGGGGCGGGCCGAGGGCGAGCGCTGGATAGCGGACCACCGCGGTGATGTGGGCGTGCGCCAGACGCTGCAGATCGTCGACAATTCCTAAAAACACGTTCTAAGTTCTGCGATCTGGCCTGCGTGGCTGCGTCGCGTCGCTGTTTTGTTTTTGCTCCGCCATGACCACTGCTTCACATTCCACACACCACGATCACGACGCCAACTGCATTTTCTGCAAAATTGTTGCCGGCCAGATTCCCTCGCGCAAGGTGTATGAGGACGACGATGTCTTTGCCTTCCACGACATCCAGCCCTGGGCGCCGGTGCATTTTCTGATCGTGCCCAAGCGGCATATCGTCTCCATGGCCCATCTGACGGCCGACGATGCCGCACTGATGGGCAAGATCATGACCCTGGCCCCTCAGCTGGCCCGGGAGCAGGGCTGCAACCCCTATCCGGAAGGTGGTTTCCGCGTGGTGATCAATACCGGCGCCGAAGGCGGGCAAGAGGTGCACCACCTGCATGTGCATGTCATCGGTGGGCCGCGTCCCTGGAAGAAGGGGTAACACCCCCTGAGGCGCTTTGCGCCTTCCCCCGCTCTCGCGTCGCGGCGCTCGCGGGCGGGGGACGACACCAGCGCTTCGGGGCGGCCCTTGCGCGGCAGCTCTGACATAGGCTGCGCCGGTTTTGTGCGCTGTTCTGGCTTTGGCGCAGGCCGTAGCAATCGCCAACAAGGCTTAAGGCTTTCTGCCGCCATACGGAGTGGCGGCCGTCTACAATGAAACGCATTCGTTAGGAGAAATTTCCATGGGCTCGTTTTCCATCTGGCACTGGCTGATCGTGCTGCTCATCGTGGTCTTGGTGTTTGGCACCAAGAAGCTCAAGAACATCGGCAACGATCTGGGCGGCGCCGTCAAGGGCTTCAAGGACGGCATGAAGGAAGGCAACAACAGCGAAGCTCCGGCTGACGCCTCGGCAGCACCTGCCGGTCAGGTGACGGCCAATAGCACTGCTGCCGACAAGACCACCATCGACGTCGAAGCCAAGCAAAAAAGCTGAAGACCGTCGTGAAAGTGTGCGCACATGTTTGATCTCGGCATTTCCAAAATGGCGCTGATCGGTGTGGTGGCCCTGGTGGTCATCGGCCCCGAAAAGCTGCCGCGCGTGGCCCGTACCGTGGGTGCCTTGCTGGGCAAGGCGCAGCGCTATGTGGCCGACGTCAAGGCCGAGGTCAACCGCTCCATGGAGCTCGACGAGCTGCGCAAGATGAAGGAGACGGTGGAAACCGCTGCACGCGATGTGGAAAAGTCCGTGCACGACACCACCTCCGGCCTGGAAAAGGACTGGCGTGAGGCCACCGATTTCGAGGCTGCCGGCAGCGAAGCCGGCTCCACCCTGGCCAGCAGCTACGACAGCTACAGCGCGGTGGCTCCGGTGTACAAGCACCCGGGCAAGAACTTCCGGCTCAAGCGTGGTGCTGTGCCGCAGTGGTACAAGGCGCGTGCCGGTGTGCGCAGCAAGGTCCAGTCGGGTGCGGCGCGTGTGGCGCGTTTCAGACCTCAGCGTTTTCATTGACTGCGCAGGCAGTCAAGTGGCGGGGCCGGTTGCATTGACCGGCCCGTTTCCGTTTCAGGGTGTGGGGTCTGCGCGGCAGGCTGCACACCTGGTATCTTTCCCCCACCATGTCCGAAAAACCTTCTCTTGAAGACGAACTGGCAGGCACCGAGCAGCCTTTTGTGCAGCACCTGGTGGAGCTGCGCGATCGCCTGCTGTACTGCATCTACGGCATTGCACTGGCCGTGGCGGCGCTGGCGCTGTGGCCCGGTCCTGACCGGCTGATGGACTTTGTGGCCTACCCCATCCGTGCCCACATGCCGCCGGATGCCAAGCTGATTGCCGTGGGCGTGTTCTCGCCCTTCTTCATCCCGCTCAAGGTGTTGATGATGGTGGGCATTCTGGCCGTGCTGCCCTGGATCATGTACCAGCTGTGGGCCTTTGTGGCGCCAGGCCTTTACAGCCACGAGAAGAAGTTTGCCCTGCCCTTGATTATTTTTGGCAGCTTGCTGGCCTATCTGGGCATTGGCTTTGTGCAGTTCTTTGTGCTGGACAAGATGTTCAACTTCATCCAGCACTTCACGCCCTCCAGCGTGGCGGCCACGCCCGATATTGCTTCCTACGTGGAAGCCATTTTGTCGCTGTACCTGGCTTTTGGCCTGGCGTTTCAGGTGCCCATCGTGGTGATGCTGCTGGTGCGCTTTGGCGTGGTGGACATTGCCAAGCTCAAGCAGTTCCGCGGTTACTTCATCGTGCTGGCCTTTGTGGTGGCCGCCGTGGTCACGCCGCCGGATGTGATCTCGCAACTGGCTCTGGCCTTGCCCATGTGCCTGTTGTATGAGGTGGGCATCATCGGCGCGGGTTGGTTCAACAAGGTCTCGCGCAATCCCGAAAAAGAGCAGGCCGAGGCTACCGAGTCGTCCGGCAACCAGGATTGAGCAGGCGGGCCAATGGCCCCGCAGAACCTATCGCAGCAGCCCGGGGCATGGAGACATGCACCGGGTTTTTTTCTTGTCGGTGTTGCGGGGTAGGGGGCAAGGCCGCTTTGAAAAATATAGCTTCAGCAGCAGGTGCAGCGTGGTCTTTGTGGGTGATGGCATCCAAGGCTCTTTGTCCATAAGCATGGGATGCTCCTGACCCTATAGCGCCTGCGAGGCACAAAAAAGCCCGGCCGAGGCCGGGCTGTTGCATTGCGGTCCTATTGGACGCTGCGCGGAATCAGCGGTTGCCGCGCAGCTGTTGCGGGGTAGGGCGCACGCCGGGGGAAATCTCCAGGCTGGCGCTGCCGTCGGCACGTTGCACGGTAAAGGCCGCGGCCTCGTTGGGGGGCAGGGCCGCCACGGCGGTCATCAGCTCGGCCACGTTGTGCACGGGCTTGCCGGCCACTTCGGTGATCACATCGCCCGGACGCATACCGCCCAGGGCTGCCGGGCCGTTGTGCAGCACGCCGGTGATGATCACGCCCTGTGCTGCCTTGACGCCAAAGGTCTCGGCCAGCTCGGGTGAGAGCTCGTTGGGCTCTACGCCAATCCAGCCGCGGGTGACCTTGCCGTCCTTGACGATGCCATCGAGCACGATCTTGGCCGTGGACACGGGAATGGCAAAACCAATGCCCATGCTGCCGCCCGAACGCGAATAGATGGCGGTGTTGATGCCCAGCAAATGGCCGTTGATGTCCACCAGCGCGCCGCCGGAGTTGCCGGGGTTGATGGCCGCATCGGTCTGGATGAAGTTTTCAAAGGTGTTGATGCCCAGCTGGTTGCGGCCCAGTGCGCTGACGATGCCGCTGGTCACGGTCTGGCCCACGCCAAAGGGGTTGCCAATGGCCAGCACGGTGTCGCCCACGGCGGTCTGGTCGGAGTTGCCCAGCACGATGACGGGCAGCTTGTCCAGCTCCACCTTGAGCACGGCCAGGTCGGTGTCGGGGTCGGTGCCGATGATGCGGGCCTTGGCGCGGCGGCTGTCGGCCAGCGTGACCTCGATCTCATCCGCGCCGGACACCACGTGGTTGTTGGTCAGTATGTAGCCGTCGGGGCTGATGATGACCCCGCTGCCCAGGCCTGCCTGCTCCTGTGTGCCCGCCTGGTCGCCAAAGAAGAACTGGAACCAGGGGTCGTTGGCGCGGGGATTGCGCACGGCCTTGCTGGTGTTGATGCTGACCACGGCTGGCATGGCCACCTTGGCGGCGGCGCTCAGGCTGCCGGCCACGGGTTCGGGGCGCGGGGTGCTGGGGGCTTCCAGTAGCGAAATACCGGCACGGCTGACGGTGGCGCCGCGCTGCAGCCAGCTGGGCTGCAAGGTGGCCACGATGAAATAGGCGGCCAGCAGCACGGTGACTGCCTGCGTGAACAAAAGCCAGAAACGCTTCATACAAAGAAGTTCGGTGGAGTGGGCAATGGGGAAGAGCGAGCGTACGAGGGTTTAGGCCCGTGTGCAGCGATTGTGCGGCATCGTGGCTGGGAATGTCTGGCTTCGCCGTCCGTGGAGGTGCGGGGTTAATGTCGGCAAGGCGTCAATCCCCTGGTGCTAACCCTAGAATATTTGCTCGACTGCGCCACGCCAAAGTTCGCTTTACGAGCTGCACATCCGTGCCGCCGAAAAAGGTGCAAGTCTCTCCCTACCGAAGTCTTGCTGAACGCCCGCCACTGCATGTTGCATCTCTCCATGTTGTGGCTGTGTGCGGCGCTGTCTGGCCGAATCGATTTCTGGAAAGACGCTCCATGAGTAAGACTGCGAATGCACAAGCCCACCAGGTGGCGGGCGGTGCACACCATCGTCCGCTGACGCGCGATGACTACAAGACCCTGAGCCTGTCCGCACTGGGCGGCACGCTGGAGTTCTACGACTTTGTCGTGTTCGTCTTCTTTGCCAATGTGATTGGCACCCTGTTCTTCCCGGCTTCGCTGCCGGACTGGATGCGCCAGCTGCAGACGCTGGGCATTTTTGCCGCAGGCTATCTGGCACGTCCCCTGGGCGGCATCATCATTGCCCACTACGGTGACAAGATTGGCCGCAAGAAGATGTTCACCCTGTCCATCTTTCTGATGGCTGTGCCCACGCTGGTCATTGGCCTGCTGCCGACCTACGAAACCATTGGCCTGGCCGCACCGCTGCTGCTGCTGCTGATGCGCGTGCTGCAGGGTGCCGCCATCGGTGGTGAAATGCCGGGCGCCTGGGTGTTTGTCGCTGAGCACTCGCCTGCCAAGAACTATGGCCTGGCCATTGGCACGCTGACCTCGGGCATTACCGGTGGCATCTTCCTGGGCTCCATCTTTGCCGTGTGGCTCAACACCACTTATTCGCAGCAAGAGATCCATGACTGGGCCTGGCGCATGCCCTTTATCCTGGGCGGCGTGTTTGGTCTGGTGTCGGTGTATCTGCGCCGCTTTTTGCAAGAGACGCCGCTGTTTCGCGACATGCAAAAGCGCAAGGCTGCCGATGCCGAGCTGCCCATCAAAACCATTTTGCGTGAGCACAAAGAGGCTTGCTGGCTGGTGGCACTGATGACCTGGGTGCTCTCCACCGCCGTGGTGGTGGTGGTGCTGATGGCACCCATGTATCTGCAAAAAGTCTTTCACATCGCACCGGCTGACGCCATGAAGGCCAATGCCGTGGCCACCATCACGCTGACCATTGGCTGTGTGTTCTGGGGCTGGCTGAGCGACAAGATCGGCACCCGCGGCGCCATGCTGCTGGGTTGGGGCGGCATGGCCGTGACCTCTTATGTCTTCTACCTGAACCTGCCGGGCGAATCCACGCTGGTGCTGCGCTATGCGCTGCTGGGCTTCTTTGTGGGTGCGATTTCGCTGCTGCCCGTGGTGGGCGTGCGCGCCTTCCCGGTGGCCGTGCGCTTTACCGGCCTGTCCTTTGCCTACAACATGGCGTATGCGGTGTTCGGCGGCTTCACGCCCATGCTGGTGTCGGTGTGGCAGCAGGTGGATGTGATGGCGCCGGCCCACTATGTGGCGGCCATGGGGGTGTTGGGTATGGCCATTGGTTTCTGGCGACTGGCCCGCTTTGGCTGGCAGCCCAAGGTGAAATCTGCGGCTTAATTTCCGCAAGTGATTCGTGCGAGGGCGGCCATACAGCGCTTCATGCTGTGTTGCTCGCCCTGGTCGTATAGACATACTGCCTGCGGGCGAGACGCCGTGCCTGAAGCGCTGTCTGGCCGTTGTGGCGGTGGTGTTGGCGCCCGCTGCGCTGTCGTCGCCTGCTCCTGCAGGCAGGTTCTGCGGACTAATGTTTGAGCACCTCTTCACATCAAGCAATCAGGGCAGCTGCGGCTGCCTTTTTTGCGCCTGTTCCAGTCGTGGGTGTGAGCGGCTTGGCACAATCGCCCCATGATTCAGCGACACGAACTTCTGGCCCAGTTGGATGGCCTGCTGCAACCCGAGCGCTTCAAAGACTACGGGCCCAATGGCCTGCAGGTGGAGGGCAAGGTCGAGATCCGCCGCATCGTCAGCGGTGTTACGGCCAGCCGGGCGCTGATCGAGGCCGCGATCGATGACGGTGCCGATGCCATCTTTGTGCACCACGGCCTGTTCTGGCGCGGCATGGATGGGCGCATCACCGGCTGGATGAAGGAACGCATCCGCCTGCTGCTGGCCCACGACATCAATTTGTTCGCCTACCACCTGCCGCTGGATGCCCATCCCGAGCTGGGCAACAACGCCCAACTGGGCCTGCGCCTGGGCTTGGCATATGACGCCACCTTTGGTGACCAGGCCCTTGGCATGGTGGGCAGTGCCAGCTTTGCCAACGCCTCAGCGCTGGCAGCCCAGGTGCAGCAGGCGCTGGGCCGCCCGGTGACTTGTGTCAGCGGTGCCGAAACCAAGCCGATTCGCCGCGTGGCCTGGTGCACCGGCGGGGCGCAGGGCTTTTTTGAGGGCGCGATTGCGGCCGGTGCCGATGCCTTTATCACCGGCGAGATTTCGGAACCCCAGGCCCATCTGGCACGCGAGACCGGCACCACCTTTATCGCCGCCGGCCACCACGCTACCGAGCGCTATGGCGCGCCAGCCGTGGCTGCCCAGGTGGCGCAGCAGCTGGGGCTGGAGCACCGGTTTATTGATATTGATAACCCGGCATGAGTATGGAACACCCCCCTGAGGCGCTACGCGCCTTCCCCCCGCTCTTCGCTTCGCTGCGCTCGCGGGCAGGGGGACGCTGCCAGCGCGGCGGGGCGGCCCTTGCGCGGCAGCTCTGGCATGGGCCGCGCCAGTTTTGCGAGTTGTGTATCTGGCTTTACTCCCTCGCCCCTTTGGGGAGAGGGTGGGGGTGAGGGGGGCTCCCCAAGCCCATAACTCTGAAAAACAGAGCTGCCTGTGCTTGATGCATAAGCGCTAGCGGCCGATTTACTAAGAAAACCATGTCTGCACCTTCTACACCGCTGCCTGTTGCCATCACCCAGGGTGATTCGGCTGGCATTGGGCCGGAAATCATTGCCAAGGCCTTTAGAGACCATGGGCCGCTGCTGCGTGGCTGTTTTGTGGCGGGGGACTTGAATACGCTGCGCCGGGGGGCCGAGGCGGTGCGGTGCGCGGGTGAGACGCCGCTGCCTGTGGCCTTGATTACCTCGCCGGAGCAGGCCTGGAGCGTGCCGCCGCGTTGCCTGCCGGTGTTGCAGCTGGCGGATATGCCGCCACCAGCGCCCTGGGGGCAGATCAGCCGGGAGGCCGGCGAGGCCGCGGCGCGTAGCGTGCAGTGGGCGGCGCGTGCGGCCCTGGCGGGTGAGGTGGCTGCTCTGGTGACGGCGCCGCTGCACAAAGAGGCCTTGTCGCTGGCGGGCGTGGATTACCCGGGCCATACCGAGCTGCTACAGGCCGAGGCAGCGCGCCATGCCGGTGTGTCGCTGGCCGATATGCCGGTGCGCATGATGCTGGCCAATGAGCAGCTGCGCACGGTGCTGGTCAGCATCCATGTTTCGCTGCGTCAGGCGCTGGAGGCTGTGACTGTGGGCAATATCCTGCAGACATTGCGCATTACCCATGCTGCACTTTCGCGCAGTCTGGGGCGCGCACCCCGCATCGCAGTGGCAGGCCTCAATCCGCACGCAGGGGAGGGCGGGTTGTTTGGGCGCGAGGAAATCGAGGTGATTGCCCCCGCCGTGGCCCAGGCACGGGCCGAGGAAATGGATGTGAGCGGCCCCATTTCACCGGATACGGTGTTCATGCGGGCCCGCAATACCCCGCAACATCCCGGGGAATTTGACGTGGTGTTGGCGATGTACCACGACCAGGGTTTGATCCCTATCAAATATCTGGGTGTTGAAGAAGGCGTCAATGTGACCCTGGGTTTGCCCTTGGTGCGCACCAGCCCCGACCATGGGACGGCTTTTGACATCGCCGGCCTGGGCCGCGCCGATGCCTCCAGTCTGATCGAGGCCGTGCGCATGGCCAAGCAACTGGCCGGCTTGCCCTTACACGGCTTGCACGGCCTGCACTGAAAGCCCTGGGATTTTTGCGCTGGAGAGGCCGGGGCGGCCCGTTGGTCTACAGGCATGAAAAAGCCCCGGCGTACGGGGCTTGGAGCGGTGGGCGCAGGCAGGGAGGCCCTGCTGCACTCAGCCGTTTTTGCGCAGGCTGTCGCGGATTTCGCGCAGCAGCACAATGTCTTCCGGCGTGGCGGCTGGTGCCTCAGGTGCGGCCGGGGTCTGGCGCTTCAAGCGGTTGATTTGCTTGACCATCATGAAGATGATGAAGGCCAAAATGGCGAAATTCACTGCCACCGTGATGAAGTTGCCATAGGCAAAAACCGGCACGCCGGCCTTGCGAACGGCGTCCAGCGTGTGGGGGATGCCCTCGGGTACCGAGCCCAGGGCCAAAAACATATTGGAAAAGTCCAGCTTGCCGAACACCAGGCCCACGATGGGCATGATCAGGTCGTTGACCACCGAGTCCACGATCTTGCCGAAGGCCCCGCCAATGATCACACCGACGGCCAAGTCAACCACGTTTCCTTTGACCGCGAATTCGCGGAATTCTTGCATCATGCCCATGGTGGAAAGCTCCGAGTCAAGAGTTAGACCAAGCGCAAGTATCGGGCGATAAGTCAAGTTTGCCGTCACACGGCGACTGGAATAACCCTAGTGGCTCCGCTACAATTTTTCGATTGACCCCAATCTAGCGATGTTCATCGAGGATTCCCATGAGTGAAACTCCAGTCGACTCCAGCAAACGGACGTGGATCATCACGTCTGCTTGTGCAGGTGCGGTGGGCGGCGTGGCCGTTGCCGTGCCTTTTGTGAGTACGTTCCAGCCCTCCGAAAAGGCGAAGGCGGCAGGTGCTGCAGTGGAGGTGGATATCTCCGCATTGAATCCCGGTGAGAAGATCACCGTGGAATGGCGCGGCAAGCCCGTGTGGATCATCAAACGCACCAAGGAACAGCTGGCCGATCTGCCGTCGCTGGACTCGCAACTGGCCGATCCCCAGTCGCTGCGCAAGCCCGACGAATTCACCCCGCCCTATGCGCGCAACGAATGGCGCTCCATCAAGCCGGAAGTGCTGGTCTGCGTGGGCATTTGCACCCACCTGGGCTGCTCGCCTTCGGACAAGTTTGTGGCCGGCCCCCAGCCTTCGCTGCCGGCCGACTGGAAGGGCGGCTTTCTGTGCCCCTGCCACGGTTCGACCTTCGACATGGCCGGCCGCGTGTTCAAGAACAAGCCCGCGCCGGACAACCTCGAAGTGCCTCCACATATGTACCTGTCGGAGACCAAGCTCCTGATCGGTGAAGACAAGAAGGCTTGATGGAGTCGACATGGCACACGAATTCAAAGAAATAGATCCCAACGCGTCCACGGGCGCCAAGGTGACCAACTGGTTCGAGAACCGTTTCCCCACGGCGTTCTCGGCCTACAAGGTTCACATGTCGGAGTACTACGCTCCGAAGAATTTCAACTTCTGGTACATCTTCGGCTCGCTGGCGCTGCTGGTGCTGGTCATCCAGATCGTCACCGGCATCTTCCTGGTGATGCACTACAAGCCCGACGCTGAAAAAGCGTTTGCCTCGGTGGAATACATCATGCGTGATGTGCCCTGGGGCTGGCTGATCCGCTATATGCACTCCACAGGCGCTTCCGCCTTCTTTGTGGTGGTGTATCTGCACATGTTCCGCGGTCTCTTGTACGGTTCCTACCGCAAGCCGCGCGAGCTGGTCTGGATCTTCGGCTGCGCCATCTTCCTGGCGCTGATGGCCGAAGCCTTCATGGGCTATCTGCTGCCCTGGGGTCAGATGTCCTACTGGGGCGCCCAGGTGATCGTGAACCTGTTTGCTGCCATTCCCTTTGTTGGCCCCGATCTGGCCATCCTGATCCGTGGCGACTATGTGGTGGGTGATGCCACGCTGAACCGCTTCTTCAGCTTCCACGTGATTGCCGTGCCTCTGGTGCTGCTGGGCCTGGTGGTGGCGCACTTGCTGGCGCTGCACGATGTGGGCTCCAACAACCCCGACGGTGTGGAAATCAAGGCGCCCAATGCGCCCAAGGATGCCAAGGGCAACCCCCTGGACGGCATTCCCTTCCACCCCTACTACACCGTGCACGACATCTTTGGCGTGGCCGTGTTCCTGTTCCTGTTCTCGGCCGTGGTGTTCTTCGCCCCCGAGTTCGGTGGCTACTTCCTGGAATACAACAACTTCATTCCGGCTGATCCGCTGAAGACGCCCAACCACATTGCCCCGGTCTGGTACTTCACGCCGTTCTACTCCATGCTGCGTGCCATCACTTCCGAGATGATGTATGCGCTGGTGGCCTGCGTGGTGCTGGCCGCAGTCTTCACTTTCGTGAAGACCAAGCTGCCTGGCATTGCCAAGGCCATCGTCGGTGGCGCTGCCGTGGTGCTGGTTGCCCTGATGCTGTCCATCGACGCCAAGTTCTGGGGTGTGGTGGTCATGGGTGGTGCCGTGGTGATTCTGTTTGCACTGCCCTGGCTGGATTGCAGCCCGGTCAAGTCCATCCGCTATCGTCCGAGCTGGCACAAATACCTGTACGCCGTGTTTGTCGTGGTGTTCGTGGTGCTGGCCTATCTGGGCGTGCAGCCTCCGTCGCCCATCGGTGAGCGCGTGTCGCAGGTCGGAACCCTGTTTTACTTCGGCTTCTTCTTCCTGATGCCCTGGTGGAGCCAGCTGGGCACGCCCAAGCCCGTGCCTGACCGCGTGACTTTCAAGCCCCACTGAGCCTAGGAGAGAACAACAATGAAAAAACTGATCCTCACGCTGGTTGCCGCTTTGGGCATCGTCACCGGTGCCCAGGCATCCGGTGACCTGCTGGTTCCCCTGGACAAGGCGCCGGTCGACACGACCAACCAGGCTTCGCTGCAAAACGGCGCCAAGCTGTTTGTGAACTACTGCCTGAGCTGCCACTCGGCCGCCTTCATGCGCTACAACCGCTTGCAAGACATCGGTCTGACCGAGCAGCAGATCAAGGACAATCTGCTGTTCACCACCGACAAGGTGGGTGAGACCATGATTGCGGCCATCGACCCCAAGCAGGCCAAGGACTGGTTTGGTGGCAATCCCCCCGACCTGACCGTGATCGCACGCTCGCGTGCCAGCGGTAATGGCACGGGTGCGGACTACCTCTACACTTTCCTGCGCACTTTCTACCGGGATGAAACCAAGCCTACCGGCTGGAACAACCTGGCCTTCCCCAGCGTGGGCATGCCCCATGTGCTGTGGCAGCTGCAAGGCGAACGCCATGCACTGTTTGAAGAGAAGGAAGTGCACGGTCAAAAGACCCAGGTGTTCAAGGGCTGGGAAGAGCTGACTCCTGGCTCCATGACCCAGGTGCAGTACGATCAGGCAGTTGGCGACTTGGTGAACTACCTGCAATGGATGGGTGAGCCGGCACAAAATACGCGGATTCGTATTGGTGTGGGTGTGCTGATCTTCCTGGGCATTTTCATCCTGATCGCCTGGAGACTGAACGCCGCGTTCTGGAAAGACGTCAAGTAAGTAGTAGTTGGTCTGTGGCCGCTTCTCCTTGTGGGAAAGCGGCCCGGTCTTTGTGGAGTGGGCGCTGTGAGAGCGTCCCACTCTTTTTGATTTTTAGGAGCTTCCACCATGATGGTGCTTTATTCGGGAACGACCTGCCCTTATTCCCACCGTTGCCGCTTCGTGTTGTTCGAAAAGGGCATGGATTTCGAGATCCGCGATGTGGACCTGTACAACAAGCCCGAAGAAATCAGCGTGATGAACCCCTATGGTCAGGTGCCCATCCTGGTGGAGCGCGACCTGATCCTGTACGAGTCCAACATCATCAACGAGTACATTGACGAGCGCTTCCCCCATCCCCAGCTGATGCCTGGCGACCCGGTGGACCGTGCCCGTGTGCGTCTGTTCCTGCTGAACTTCGAAAAAGAGTTGTTCGTGCACGTGAACACGCTGGAAGAGCGCAATGCCAAGGGCAATGAAAAGGCCATCGAAAAGGCCCGTGCCCACATCCGCGATCGCCTGACGCAATTGGCCCCCGTGTTCCTGAAGAACAAGTACATGCTGGGTGAAGGCTTCTCCATGCTGGACGTGGCCATTGCACCGCTGCTGTGGCGCCTGGACTACTACGGTATCGAGCTGTCCAAGAACGCTGCACCGCTGCTGAAGTATGCCGAGCGCATCTTCTCGCGTCCTGCCTACATTGAAGCGCTGACGCCTTCCGAGAAGGTGATGCGCAAGTAATTGCTTGCCAGCGCGCCACTCGCGCGCAGCCCTGTCCCGTCCACTTTGTACCCACAGCCATGAATGCCCAGGAACCCACATCGACCCGCCCCTATCTGATTCGGGCCATTTACGAGTGGTGCACGGACAACGGCTTGACGCCCTACCTGGCGGTGCGGGTGGACAAGACGGTGCAGGTGCCACGCGAGTACGTGAACGACGGTGAAATCGTGCTGAACGTCAGCTATGACGCCACCAGCAGCCTGCAGATCGGCAACGATTTCATCGAGTTCAAGGCCCGCTTTGGCGGCAAGCCCCGCGAGATCATGGTACCCGTGGACCGGGTGCTGGCCATTTACGCCCGTGAAAGCGGGCAGGGCATGTCCTTTCCGGTTCCCGACGAAAGCTTGTCATCTGCTCCAGAGCCCGAGGACGAAACCGAAGCATCACAAGCCGCTGCACAAGAAGCAGAACGCGTGATGCAGCTGGTATCCACCGAAGGTCAGAGCGCTTCAGCCACTTTGAGTGCAGTGCCGCGCAGCCATGAGCCAGACGATGGCACAGAGGATGACGACAAACCACGCCCGCCTTCGGGTGGTGGCCGTCCTGCACTGAAACTGGTGAAGTGACGCGCGGTTTGCACGCCGCATGGTGTGCAAACCAAATCCTGCATTACAATTACTGGTTTCGCCGGTTTAGCTCAGTTGGTAGAGCACCCGCCTTGTAAGCGGTAGGTCGTCAGTTCGAATCCGACAACCGGCACCAATTTCTCTTCGCAGTTTTCAGGCGCTTCTTTTTGAAGCACCTTGTCCCTCCGGCAGCCGATATCCATGCGGACTGTGGTGCGGGCCGCCGGTTTAGCTCAGTTGGTAGAGCACCCGCCTTGTAAGCGGTAGGTCGTCAGTTCGAATCCGACAACCGGCACCATCTTCCTCTCCCACATACCTGTCTTGGTTCTTCATGGCGCTGTGCAATGCAGCGTATGACGTTGGCGCACCCATGCCTGCTGTTTTCTACGCGCAGATCGTGCTCATGGGGATTTCTGTGCTGCCACAAGAAAGCGACGACGACCCAAGCCATAAAAACTGGCACGCTCCACGCCAGGGCGCCGCGCAAGGGCCGCCCCGAAGCCAAGGTCGTCGTCCCAGCGGAATCCAGATGCCGTGCCCATGGATATGGCAGGCATACGACCTAAGCCTAGCTCGGCCCACTCCGCATAAAACTGGCGCGCCCCACAACAGGGCACCGCGCAAGGGCCGCCCCGCCGCGCTGGTGCCGTCCCCCTCCGGCGCGAAGCGCCTAAAGAGAGGGGGAAGCGGCGAAGCCGCTCAGGGGGTGCTCACCTTTATTCTTATTCGCTCCACATCCCAGCCCTTGACGCGCAAATGCGCCTCCATGCCCGGCAGCAGATAGCGCAGCTTGCTGGCGGCGGCATTGTTGCGCACCAATACACACCAGCTGCTGCCTTCAATGGGGCCGGCCTCCAGGCAGTCGCGCAGCGCTGGCGGCACCAGGGGCAGCACGGCACGCAGGCGCCGCTGGGAGTCCTGGGTCAGTGCCACCAACTGCGTCAGCGTAGGGGATGCACGCACCGCTTGCTCTGCGGTGATGGCGTGGTGGCGGCGGGTGATGGTGGCGTGCTGCATGGTGGGTGAAGGGGCGTTCGGTCCATTATGCGGCCCAATGCTGCAGCCCTACAGGGCTGTCATACCGCAGAAATTTGCTGTGGCTGGGGCGCAGTTAGAATCAATTTTTGGCTTGCATCGCCTTCTGGACCTTGTAGGAGGCGACGCCAGTCCCCATTTGCACCTTCATCTTAGGGATTCTGACCCACCGCATGGCCTGCAGGGCTGTAACGGCGGGGTCTGTTCGCATGGCCACCAACTTCCTCACCAAACTATTCGGCAGCCGCAACGACCGGCTTCTCAAGCAATACCGCAAGACGGTGGCTCGCATCAATGCGATGGAGCCGGAGTTTGAAAAGCTGAGCGATGAGGCTTTGCGCGCCAAGACCGACGAATTCCGCGCACGCCTGGCCCAGGGCGCCACGCTGGACGATTTGCTGCCCGAAGCCTTCGCCGTGGTGCGCGAGGCGTCCAAGCGCGTCATGAAGATGCGCCACTTCGATGTGCAGCTGATTGGCGGCATGGCCCTGCACGACGGCAAGATTGCCGAAATGCGCACCGGTGAAGGCAAGACGCTGACCTCCACCCTGCCCGTGTACCTGAATGCCCTGTCCGGCAACGGCGTGCATGTGGTGACCGTCAACGATTACCTGGCCAGCCGCGACGCTGCCACCATGGGCCGGCTGTACCACTTCCTGGGCATGGCCGTGGGCGTGAACCTGCCCAACGCTCCGCGTGACGAAAAGCAGCAGGCCTATCTGGCCGACGTCACCTATGGCACGAACAACGAGTTCGGCTTTGACTATCTGCGCGACAACATGGTGTATGACGCGGATGATCGCGTGCAGCGCAGCCTGAACTACGCCATCGTCGATGAGGTGGACTCGATTCTGATCGACGAGGCCCGCACCCCGCTGATCATCTCCGGCCAGGCCGAAGACAACACGGCCATGTACCTGGCCATCGACAAGCTGGTGCCCCAGATGGTGCGCCAGGAAGGCGAGGCCGACCCCCGCACCGGCGAGGGCGTGACCAAGCCCGGCGACTTCACGCTGGACGAGAAGAGCCACCAGGTCTTTCTGACCGAGCAAGGCCATGAAGTGGCCGAGCGCATCCTGGCCCATGCCGGCCTGATCCCGGAAGGTGCCTCGCTGTACGACCCGGCCAATATTGCCCTGGTCCACCACCTCTACGCCGCGCTGCGTGCCCACCACATCTACCACCGTGACCAGCACTATGTGGTGCAAAACGGCGAAGTGGTCATCGTGGACGAGTTCACCGGTCGCCTGATGTCCGGCCGCCGCTGGAGCGATGGTCTGCACCAGGCTGTGGAAGCCAAGGAAGGCGTGTCCATCCAGGCCGAGAACCAGACCATGGCCTCGATCACCTTCCAGAACTACTTCCGCCTCTATGCCAAACTGTCCGGCATGACCGGTACGGCCGATACAGAGGCCTATGAGTTCCAGAGCATCTACGGCCTGGAAACCGTGGTCATTCCGCCCAACAAACCCAGCAAGCGCGAAGACCAGCTGGACCGCGTCTACAAGACCACCAAGGAAAAGTACGACGCCGCCATTGCCGACATCCGCGCCTGCCACGAGCGTGGCCAGCCGGTGCTGGTGGGCACGACCTCGATCGAGAACTCCGAAATCATCGACGAGATGCTCAAGCAAGCCGGCCTGCCCCACCAGGTGCTGAACGCCAAGCAGCACGCTAAGGAAGCCGACATCATTGCCCAGGCCGGTCGCGAAGGCATGATCACCATCGCCACCAATATGGCGGGCCGTGGTACCGACATCGTGCTGGGTGGCAATATCGAAAAAGAAGTCCAGGCCATTGAAAACGATGAGTCTCTGGATGCTGGCACCAAGCAGTCCCGCATTGCAGCCCTGCGCGCGCAGTGGAGCGTGGACCACGAGAAGGTGCTGGCCCTGGGTGGCCTGCGCATCATCGCCACCGAGCGCCACGAATCCCGCCGTATCGACAACCAGCTGCGTGGTCGCTCCGGCCGCCAGGGTGACCCCGGCTCCTCGCGCTTTTACCTCAGCCTGGACGACGCGCTGATGCGCATCTTTGCCGGCGACCGCGTGCGCGCCATCATGGACCGCCTGAAGATGCCCGAGGGCGAAGCCATCGAGGCCGGCATCGTCACCCGCTCCATCGAGTCGGCCCAGCGCAAGGTGGAAGCCCGAAATTTCGATATGCGCAAGCAGTTGCTGGAGTACGACGATGTCTCCAACGACCAACGCAAGGTGATCTACCAGGAGCGCAACGACATTCTGGATGCCAGCGAGCTGGACTCCATGATCGCCGCCATGCGCCGCGATGTGGTCACCGAGGTGGTGCACCAACATGTGCCAGCCGAATCCATGGAAGAGCAGTGGGATGTGCCCGCGCTGGAAAAAGCCCTGGTCAGCGACTGGCAGCTGCATGTGGACCTGGTCGAGTGGATCAAGACCAACGACCACGCCACCGACGACGAGATCCTGGAGCGCGTGCTGCAGGCCGCCGATGCCCACTACCAGGCCAAGGTGGACCTGGTGGGCTCCGAGCAGTTCTTGCAGTTCCAGCGTGCCGTGCTGCTGCAAAGCTTTGACACCAACTGGCGTGACCACCTGGCCGCGCTGGACTATCTGCGCCAGGGCATTCACCTGCGCGGCTATGCGCAAAAGCAACCCAAGCAGGAATACAAGCGCGAGGCCTTCGAGCTGTTCCGCCAGCTGATCGACCAGGTCAAGAGCGAAGTCACCCGCGTGCTGATGACGGTGCGCATCCAGCAGCCCGAGGCGCTGCAGCAGGCCGCACAAGGCATTGAGCAGCACGCCGAGCAGGTGCAAGGCGGTATGCACTACGCCAGTGCCGATGCTGACAAGAGCGATGCGGGCGAAGCCTTCAAGCTGCCCGAAGGCGTGCGCGTGGGCCGCAACGACCCCTGCCCTTGCGGCAGCGGGGAGAAGTTTAAGAACTGTCACGGGAAGCTTGCGTGACACTCCCCTGAGGCGCTGCGCGCCTTCCTCTCGCTCTCGCTCGCTGCGCTCGCGGGCAAGGGGACGGCAACTTCGCTGCGGGGCGGCCCTTGCTCGTTGCCCCTGGCGAAAGGGGCGTTGCATGCGACAGCGTCAGTTCTATGTCTCGTGCCCTCGGCTGTGCACCCTCGCCCCTTCGGGGAGAGGGTGGGGGTGAGGGGCAGCTCGCACAGCATAGAGAGAAATCACAAAAACGGGCTCAGGCCCGTTTTTGTGTTTTGTGCGTAGGCCGCAGTGGCTGCGGCCGACCGATAATCAACAGATGTTTTAACTTCTGTAGGAAGCCCTGCAATGCCCGTGAATCTCCCTGCTCCCGTTGCCGCAGACCTGCACCCGGTCGCTGGCGTGCGTATTGGTGTCACCGAAGCCGGTGTGCGCAAGGCCAATCGCAAAGACCTGACCGTGTTTTTGCTGGACGAGGGCACGACGGTGGCCGGTGTGTTTACGCAAAACCGTTTTTGCGCCGCGCCGGTGCAGGTCAGCCGTGAGCATTTGCAGGCCGGCCAGGGTATTCGTGCCATGGTCATCAACACCGGCAATGCCAATGCCGGCACCGGCGCTGCGGGCCTGGCCAATGCGCGTGCGATTTGCGAGGCCCTGGGCAAGGAGCTGGGCTTGGCGCCCGCGCAAATCCTGCCGTTTTCCACCGGCGTGATCATGGAGGCGCTGCCTGTGGACCGCATCACAGCCGGTCTGCCCAAGGCCATTGCCGCTGCCAAGGCCGACAACTGGGCCGCCGCCGCCGAAGGCATCATGACTACCGACACCCAGCCCAAGGCATACAGCCGCCAGGTGCAATTGGGTGGCAAGACCGTCAGCGTCACCGGCATCAGCAAGGGCGCGGGCATGATTCGCCCGAACATGGCCACCATGCTGGGTTTTGTGGCCACCGATGCCGCCATTGCGCCTGCACTGCTGCAAGGCCTGGTCAAGGAGCTGGCCGATGGTTCGTTCAACCGCGTGACCATTGATGGCGACACGTCTACGAACGACAGCTTTGTGCTGATGGCCACGCACCAGGCGGGCAATGCGCAGATCACCAGCTGGGACGGCGCAGAGGCCCAGGCCCTGAAGGCCGCGCTGCTGGAAGTGGCCCGCCTGCTGGCCCAGGCCATTGTGCGCGACGGTGAAGGTGCGACCAAGTTCATCACCGTGCAAATCGATGGCGGCAAGACCGAAGAGGAATGCCGACTGGCCGCCTACGCGATTGCGCATTCGCCGCTGGTGAAGACCGCCTTCTTTGCTTCCGACCCCAATCTGGGACGCATTCTGGCGGCGGTGGGCTATGCTGGCATCCACGATCTGGATCAGACCCACATCGATCTGTTCCTAGACGACGTACATGTCGTCGTCAATGGCGGCCGCAATCCCTCCTACAAGGAAGAAGACGGCCAGCGCGTGATGAAGCAGCAGGAAATCACCGTGCGCGTGGACCTGGGCCGTGGCCAGGCCAGCCAGACGGTGTGGACCTGTGATCTCAGCCACGACTACGTCACCATCAACGCTGATTACCGTTCCTAAAGCGGTTTTCCACAACCCGGATACTTTGTTGCGGAGCCTCGCCGTAGCGCTGCTACTGTCTTCGGCTCCGCGCCGCGTCTCCGGGCTGCGGCCAACCGCTGGCGTTGGGGTGCTCTCAAATTCAGGAGCTATCACTGCTTTTATATAAACAGTTCCAGCATGTTTTGTTTATAAAACTGGCTTTCTGTTGGCAGTGATAGCTATCAAAACAAATGGAGATACGACCGTGATGGATGTCAGCAACCCCCTGGAACGACTGGTGGAGCGTGCCGAGCAGCTGATGCAGCGCATCGAGGCTGTGCTGCCCCAGCCCCTGCAAGCCCCTGCCGATTGGAATACCGCCATTGCCTGGCGCTACCGCAAGCGCGCCAACGGCTGTGGCCTGCTGGAGCCTGTGCGCCATGTGGGCGCCATGCAGCTGTCGGACCTGCAGAACATCGACGTTCAAAAAGACAAGATTGCGCGCAACACCGAACAGTTTGTGCAAGGCCGCACGGCCAACAATGTGCTGCTCACCGGCGCGCGTGGGACGGGCAAGTCCTCGCTGATTCGCGCCTGCCTGCATGCCTATGCGCCCAAGGGCCTGCGCCTGATCGAGGTGGACAAGGCCGACCTGACCGACCTGCCCGATATCGTCGACGTGGTCGCAGGCCGGCCCGAGAAGTTCATCATCTACTGCGATGACCTGAGCTTTGAAGAAGGCGAGCCCGGCTACAAGGCCATGAAGTCCATCTTGGATGGCTCGGTCTCTGCTGCCACGCCGAATGTGCTGGTCTATGCCACCAGCAACCGCCGCCATTTGCTGCCCGAGTACATGACGGACAACCTGGCACAGAGCAAGGGCGAGAATGGGGAGATCCACCCCGGTGAGGTGGTGGAAGAGAAAATCTCCCTGTCCGAACGCTTTGGCCTGTGGGTGAGTTTTTACCCCTTCAGCCAGGATGAATACCTGCGCGTGGTGGCCCAGTGGCTGTCCTCGCTGGGCCTGTCGGCTGCTGAAATCGAGGCTTCGCGCCCCGAAGCCCTGGTTTGGGCGCTGGAGCGCGGCTCGCGCAGCGGCCGCGTGGCCCAGCAATTCGCCCGCGACTGGGCCGGGCGTGCCCAGCGCCAGGCCGAAGGCCGTCAGCGCATTGCCGATGTGGACGGCCTGAGCGAAGAAGCCGAAACCGACTAAACCCAGGCGGCCTTGTGCCGCCCCCCATTCGAAAGACCCGAGTGAATCCAGAAGCCCCTTCCCAGATCCGCAGCCATACCGAAGTCGCCGTGGGCGTTTTGATTCGCGAAAGCGATGGCGCACTGCTGATCACCAGCCGCCCACAAGGCAAGCCGCGTGCGGGCTGGTGGGAGTTCCCCGGGGGCAAGCTGGAGGCTGGCGAAACCGTGGAGCAGGCCCTGCGCCGCGAGCTGCAGGAGGAGATCGGCATCACGATCTCCAACTGCATCGCCTGGAAAGTGACCGAGCATGATTACTCCCATGCCCTGGTGCGCCTGCATTGGTGCAAGGTCACGCAGTGGGAGGGCGAGTTCGAGATGCGCGAAGGCCAGCAAATGGCATGGCAGCAGTTGCCGCTGACCGTGGCCCCGGTGCTGGAGGGCTCTTATCCCGTGCTGGAATGGTTGAGTGAGGAGCGCGGCCTGCCATTTGATGCGGCGTTCTACGACCAGCAAGCCCAGCAGCATCTGGCGGGCTGATAAAAAAGGAGCAGCCCTGGCGCAAGGGCTGTGATTCTTCAAGCGATTGGTGTCGGAAGTCCAGTACCCGTCAGTGGCTGGTGCTCCGCTTTTCGATAGCCTGCTGAAAAGCGTTTTTCAGTCTTCGTGGCGCGGGTCGCCGTATTGCGCATCCTGGGGTGGGGTTTGGGCCGGCACGCGAAAGCTTTCATTCGCCCAGGCGCCCAGGTCAATCATCTTGCAGCGCTCGCTGCAGAAGGGGCGAAAGCGGTTGCTGGGTGCAAACAGGCTGGGGCCGCCGCAGGTGGGGCAGGGCACGGTGGTGGGAGTGGAGGAAACATCGGGCGTGGTCATACTGTCCAAGCCTAGCGCAAATGCCGGGCGTTTGTGGGCTTAGCGCGTAAACACGCTCTTACGCACAGAGGGTGAGCTCAAAAGCCGCTTCTTCGTGGGTAGGCTGCAGCTTGCCGGCATCGTCCGGGCGCATCAGCCGTACCGACACCATCAGCCGGTTGCCGCTGATTTCAGGCACCAGGTTTAGCTCGGGGTCTATGCGCAGGCGCAGCAGCTGAAAGCTGCGGCCCGCCGGCAGATACTGCTGGAAATGGCCTTTGCTGGCCGCCACTTTTTGCGGAACGCCGGTATCGCGCAGCAGGCCCAGCAGCAGGAACAGGGCGTTCGACAGCGGCTGAAAGCAGGCAGACCAGCGCTGCAGATCGGCGCGGCGGCGCTCGTTGGGCTGGTGCTTCCAGGTGTGATAGGCCGGGAGGTCGAAGCCGCAGGTGCCTCCCGGAATGCCCATGCGACTGCGCACGGCCATCAGCCAGTCGTTTTCGGTCAGCGATTGACCCGTTCTACCTGTCTGGGCATTCAGGGTGGTGAAGGCCGTGTCCAGTTGGGTAATGATGCGGTTGAGCATCTCCTCTGCGATAGAGGGGTTGCCGCGGTAGCTGTCCAGCAGGGCTTTTTGCCGCTCCAGATCTTTGAGAATATCGGCCTTCAGATCGGCGCGGGCTGCCACGTCCAATACCTCGAACAGCGTGGTCAGTGCGAAGTGGTGGTGCAGCGTGGAATCGCCTTCCACCAATTCGTTGAGACGGCAAAACAGTTGCTCCAGGCGCAAATAGGTTCTCTGCCGTTCATTGAAAGGATATTCGTAGAGGATCACGCTGGTTGCTTCCGAGGCGGCTTATCCAATCTGGGGACACATGGCTGAGATTGTGCAAAGGCTGAGCCCGCTTGGGAAGCATGGTTCAGACTTCATAGCATCATAGCCCGAAGAAGTCCGCAATACGATGGGCTTGTTCCCGCAATTGCGTCAGTGTCAGCTTGTCGTTGTAGATCACCCAGTCTGCGGCGGCCCGGCGCCGGCTGCGTGAGGCCTGGGCCGCAATAATGGCTTGCACGGCTTGGCGCTCCAGGCCGTTGCGCTCCATCACCCGTTCAATTTGCGTGGTTTCGCTGCAGTCCACCACCAACACCTGGTCCAACCGGGCCGGCCAGCGCGGGGATTCCACCAGCAAGGGAATATCGAACACCAGCAGCCTGGCGCCTGCTGCCACAGCGGCCTGGGCATGGGCTTCGGTGCTGCTGCCCACCAGGGGGTGAACAATGGCTTCCAGCGCCTGGCGGGCTGTGGCGTCTTGAAAGACCAGTGTGCGCATGGCTGCTCGGTCCAGGCTGCCATCCGGCGCGGCGATATGGGGGCCAAAGCGGGCCATGATGGCGGGCATGGCAGCGCCGCCCGCAGCAGTCAGGCTGCGGGAAATAGCGTCGGCATCCAGCACGGCGGCACCGCGTTCGGCCAGCATCTGGCCCACGGTGCTTTTGCCGCTGCCAATACCTCCAGTCAGACCCAGGCGCAAAGGGTGTCGGAGCATCACATTCCTGCAAAAGCGAACAGGCTGTCCAGCACCCTGTCGGGGCCCCAGACCAGGGCGGCACAGCCAGCCCCTGCCAAAAAGGGGCCAAAAGGAATGTAACCGCCTTCACGCAGACCACTGGTGATTTGCATCACCAGACCCGCGATCAGGCCGAACACCGAGGCGATCAGAATCGTGGGCACCAGAGCCTGCCAGCCCAGCCAGGCACCCAGGGCCGCAAAAAGCTTGAAGTCGCCATAGCCCATGCCCTCTTTGCCAGTGGCTAGCTTGAAGACCCAGTACACCAGCCACAGGGACAGATAGCCGCCAGCCGCGCCCCAGGCTGCGTCCGCCAGTGACACCGGAATCCCATGCAAGGCACTGGCCAGCAGGCCAGCCCCCAGCAGTGGCAGCGTCAGGCAATCGGGCAGCAGCGTGGTGTCCCAGTCGATCAGGGCCAGGGTCAACAGCGTGGCGCCCCAGGCGCAATAAGCCAGTGCCATGGGGCTGGCACCCCAGTAGGCGATGCAAAAGGCAAACCAGGCGGCCGTGGCCAGCTCCACCAGCGGATAGCGCAGGCTGATGCCCGCATGGCAGTCTGCGCAGCGCCCGCGCAGTGCCAGGTAGCTGAGCACGGGGATGTTGTGCCGCCAGCGAATGCCATGGCCGCAATGCGGGCAGTGAGAGCCTGGAGTGGACAGGCTCAGTCGGGCAGGCAGAGGGAGACCGCTTGGCGCTGCGAGTGCATCAGCAGCTTGCGCGCCTTCGGCGGCCCATTGCAACTCCAGCATGCGCGGCAGGCGCCAGATTACGACGTTCAGAAAGCTGCCGATCACCAGGCCGAACAGGGCGGCCAGCCAGGCTTCAGTGCCAAAGTGCAGGGCCATCACACGACCTGGCCGAGTTTGAAAATGGGCAAATACATAGACACGACGATAGCGCCAATCAGCGTGCCCAGAAACACAATGATGAAGGGCTCCATCAGGCTGGACAGGCCGGCCACCATTTCGTCCACCTCCTGCTCGAAATAATCGGCGGCCTTGCCCAGCATATGGTCGAGTGCACCCGACTCCTCGCCAATGGCGGTCATTTGCACCACCATCTGGGGGAAGACTTGGCTCTGGTCCATGGCCGTACTCAGGCTGGTGCCGGCGGCCACGGCCTGCTGAATGCCTTGCGTGGCCTTCAGGAATACATGATTGCCCGAAGCCCCGCCCACGGAGGCCAGGGCCTCAACCAAGGGCACGCCGGCGGCAAACAGGGTGGAGAGCGTGCGTGCCCAGCGGGCCACGCAGGCCTTGGTGAGCAAGGGGCCGAAGAGCGGCAGTCTCAACAGCAGCCTGTCGGTGCGTTGCTGCAGAGCTTCGCTGCGCTTCCAGGCATGCCGCAGGCCATAGAAGCCGGCGCCCAGCCCGCCCAAGATCAGCCACCACCAATGCACCAGGGTGTTGCTGACGCCCATCACTAAAAGGGTTGGGAGCGGGAGCTCGGCGCCAAAAGAGGAGAAGATTTCCTTGAAGGCTGGGACCACAAAGACCATGAGTGCCGACACCACCACCAAGGCGACCAGGAGCACGGCGCAGGGATACATCAGTGCCGATTGGACCTTGGACTTGATGTGCTCGGTCTTCTCCATATGGCTGGCCAAACGCTCCAGCAGAACGTCAAGAATGCCGGCGGCCTCTCCTGCCGCGACCAGGTTGCAGTACAGCGGGCTGAAATGCTGCGGATGCTTGCGAAAGGCCGCATTCAGCGCGCTGCCGGTTTCCACATCGCTGCGAATCTCGTGCAGCAGCTGGCCCAGGCGTGGATTGCGGTGGCCGCGTCCGACAATGTGAAACGACTGCAGCAATGGCACGCCAGCCTTCATCATGGTGGCCATTTGGCGGGTGAAGAGTGCAACATCCTTGGGTTGGATGCGCCGCCCTGCACGCCGGCGCTGCCGCTGGATGCGGAGGCTGACTATGCCTTGGCGGCGCAGATGGGACTGCACTGCTGCAGTGCTGGTGGCGCGCATTTCCCCCTGCACGGCCTTGCCGCGGCGGTCTCTGCCTTCCCAGACAAACCAGGGCTCTTTGGCGCTGGTTTTGTTGCTGTGGGCGCGGGTTGCAGTCGCCATGCAAAGCTCCTCGGGAAAGCATGCTTTAGCTATTGGTCACGGCCAGAACCTCTTCCAACGAGGTCTGGCCCCAGCGGACTTTGTGCAGACCGGATTCACGCAGCGAACGCACGCCCTCGGCCCTGGCCTGGGCTGCAATCTCCAGCGCGCTGCCGTCGCGCAAGATGATGTGCTGTATGGCATCGCTGACGGGCATGACCTGGTGGATGCCGATGCGTCCCCGGTAGCCGTTGTTGCACTCCGGGCAGCCCACGGCATGGTAGGGCCGCCAGGAACCATCGAGCTGTGCCTCGGTAAAACCGGCCTCCAGCAAGCTGCTGCCCGGAATATCGACCGCAGTCTTGCAGGCCTCGCACAGGCGCCGCGCCAGGCGCTGGGCCGTGATCAACATCACGCTGGAGGCGATATTGAAGGGTGCCACCCCCATGTGGCGCAGGCGCGTGAGCGTGCTGGGCGCGTCGTTGGTGTGCAGCGTGGAAAGCACCAGGTGCCCGGTTTGCGCGGCCTTGATGGCAATGTCTGCGGTTTCCAGGTCTCGGATTTCGCCCACCATGATGATGTCCGGATCCTGGCGCAAAAAAGACCGCAGTGCTGCGGCAAAGCTCAGCCCGGCCTTGTCGTTCACATTCACCTGGTTGACACCGGGCAGGTTGATTTCCGATGGGTCTTCGGCGGTGGCGATGTTGACGCCGGGCTGGTTCAGCAAATGCAGGCAGCTGTAGAGCGATACCGTCTTGCCCGAGCCCGTGGGCCCGGTGACCAAGACCATGCCATAGGGGCGCTGAATGGCCTGGAGCAGGCGTTGTTTTTCTTCGGGCTCGTAACCCAGCGCGTCAATGCCTATTTGTGCGCTGCTGGGATCGAGTACGCGGATCACGATTTTTTCGCCAAACAGCGTGGGCAGGGTAGAGACACGGAAGTCAATCACTCGGTTGGCGGCAGCCTTGAGCTTCATGCGGCCATCCTGGGGTACGCGCTTTTCGGCAATGTCCAGTTGTGAGATCACCTTGATGCGTGCGGTCAGTTTGTCTTTGATGGCAATCGGCGGCGCAGCAATTTCGCGCAGCATGCCGTCTATGCGAAAGCGCACGCGGTAATGGTGCTCGTAGGGCTCGAAATGCAGATCGGAAGCCCGCATGCGAACAGCGTCCAGCAGCATCTGCTGCAGGAATTTGACCACGGGAGCGTCCTCGACATCGCCGCGCAGGCTGCGCGTATCTGCAGCCGCTTTGTCGTGGATGCTGTCGAAGGCAAGCCCGCCAGCGATGCCGACATAGCTGTCCAGTGCATTGACTGCGCTGTGATGGCTGGCATCCAGCAGCTTGAGCAGTGCGTCGTACTCGGCCACCACCCATTCCACCGTCAGCTGGGTGGCAAACTTGATTTGCTTGGCAGCCTCCTGGTTGCTGGGGTCGGCCGTAGCCACAATCAACTTTTTGCCGCGCTTGGCCAAAGGGAGCAACTGGTGGTTGCTACAGATTTTTCTATCCAGCAGATGGCGAGGCAGGCGCTGAAGGTCCAGAGCTCCCACATCCAGAAGCGGGGTGGCAAAGATTTGTGAAACGGCAGCAGCCAAGGCTGCAGCGCTCATATGGCCGGACGCCAGCAGGGCGGCTACCAAACCAGTCTTGGTGCGCTGGGCCTGCAGCAATACATCTTGCAGCACATGGGCAGGCAGCAGCTGTGCTTGTACCAAGGCCTGTCCTAGCTCCAACCCAGATGCCGAGCCGTGCACTACAGGGGCGGGGGAAGAAGGCGCAGCCATGTGGAGGTGCCGCAGCAGGAGTAGGTGATGCAGGGCATCATCCCGTAGTGCACGGCGGCTGCATAGACGCAAAAGCCTGCTTGCGCAGGCTTTGGGCGGTAGAAAATGGATGGTCGGGGTGAGAGGATTCGAACCTCCGGCCTCTACGTCCCGAATGCCTTTCCTACAGGGGAATGGGCTTTCACGGAGTTCCGAGCGCAGTATAGCCTTTAATGAAATCAGTCAATTAACAGGATCATCTGACTGGCTTCGCGCCGTTTCGTGCACCTTCGCGAAACGGTCATGTCCACCGATTGGCCACTGATATGGAGGTCGAGTCAGGGCCGTAGACTGATGCTTGGCTCACCCTCTCATGGGCTGGCTCTTCGAGCAGGTTCGGGCTGCATGCGGTCCCGAGTTGGGCGATGCTTGTCTGGTTTTTGCAAAATTTTATTGGACGAAAAACGCCTTGTGAAAGACAACGTTTTCAATAGCTAGCTTTTCACTGGCGACGTCGGAGCCCAAACGGGTGAAGCAAGCTGGGCTATACAGGACATCGAAGCTTCCCTTTTTCAAGATGACCACCAGTATCCCCTGCATCCCTCTCTCCAAAGAAGACGTCGCCAAAGCGATGGGAGTGACCACGCGAACCATCGAGAACTGGGTCAAGTACGAGGGAATGCCTGCGCCTTCTTCCATCGGTAACCGCGTCTATTGGCATCCGGACATCTTCGATGAATGGTTGCAGCGACGTCTGCGAGGGCAGGATGCCTGTGTCGACGCTGTGCCGGTTGCATCGCGAAAGCGCAAGTCTTCGCATTCAAGTGATCATGATCAGATTCAACTTCGGAATGCGAAAAGGATCGCGGACATCAGCGGAGTTTCCAATGGCTGACCAGGGGTGACAATCCTGTAAGCCAAAACGAAAGCCCCCCACCACGTAGGTAGGGGGCTTGAGATTGGATGACCTTCAGCGAGCATGTCTGCTCGCCCTAATGCCGCGCAGTCTGTCCTCCAGGGATACGCGGGCTTCCTTCCTCTCTCGCACTCCCCTGCCGCCAGGCAGGGGGTCTTCGCTGTCAGCGCCGCCAGGCGCCTCCAGCTATCAGACTTGCAATGAGCCGCCAGGCTCACCTCCCCTTGCGGGGTACACACATTTTCAATCGCTGGCAGTTTTCGAGTGGTCTTGCGACCGTTGCCTCAGGCTTAGGTGATTAGCCCTCGCCATCAGCTCAATCTCTACTATCCGCCGCTCCCTCTCCTCTGCTCGCTGGTGCCACCCAGCATCTGTGCAGGCCGGAGATTCCCACGTTAGTCCAAGTGATCTCACCACGATTCAAGGCTCTGTCGTCTCAGGGTTGGTGCATCGCATACGCTTACCCGGGGTGACCCGGTTTCAGCCCTCGATGTTCCATAGCTAGGCTTACCTGCCCAACCCTTCGCTGACGAATCACTCCCGGAGGAGCAGGCCCAAGGTGATTGCTCAGATGGGGGACTCACACCCCCAGTTACAGGCTTAAGCTATCCAGAGACCCGCGCGTTGTCAGCGCGGTGCCAGGCAGTCCAGGTTTCCCCTCGTGCCCCTGCCGCATTACTGCGACCTCATCAGCCCACCTGCCGAGCCCGCGTCATAGCCGTTCGGTTTCAGCTATCCCACGGACGGATTGGTTACCGTTGTCCACGTGGACCGGGTTGGTCTGCGTTGCCGCAGCTCCCGTGTCCGTGTCGCCCAACCTCTCGGTTCCATAGTGGGTCGAGGAGGTACTGTCGTACCTCGGCGCCCGTTTCAGCCGCACCAACCAGCGTTACCCGGTATGCAGCTAAGGCGATTTGCGAAAAGGTGGCGTCTCTTCGCGCGGGGTTTCCCCCTGTGTGTTTGTTGCAAGCTGGCGGTCCTGCCCTGTGCACCCTCATGGAGTAAGACGCATAGGGCAGGACCGCCGACTGCAAGCCGCAGGGCATACGCCCCGCGTCATGTCTTGCCTCGCTTGTGTATAGCGCGAGAGGCCTGTTTCTATGAGCGTCCAAAAGACTAGAGCTCAAGCTCGTGTCAAAGGCTCAAACGGAAGGTTGCTTTCGTCTCGCCTGGACTGTCGCCTTCCTAGCCTCTACGCTGGCCCGCCAGGATTCGAGCCTGTCTATATCATCACGAAGTTCGTCGGGGTGTGGTGTCGGAATTTGCGCCGCCATCGCTGGGTCGTGCCCTGAGAACTTCGAACTCTTTGTCATGCCTGCGTTCACCTCGTGATAATCCGCGTCCTCAACGACTACACCCTTCAGCCGCTGAGTCGACACACCTTCGTCAAAGCGAACGATGGTGTTGTCCAACAGCACCTCCTCAACCCCTCGCTCCCATGCCATGCGCAAATGCGAGTAGGCCTCGCGGCTGAGGCGTGTTGCCTCGGCTTCTTCGTTAGCCTTGTACGCCCTTGCCACCTCAAGCTGCATCGACCTCAACGCCTTCACACGCTTCGAAGTACTAAGCGTGTCGAAGGGCAAACGGTCCGTTTGGATTCCGAAGCCGGCAGGCCCTCGCCCGATGCACTGCGTTGATATGTTCGTGCGCTCCAGTTCGGCCTGCTGTTGGACGATGCGAAGGAAGTAGACGTCGTGCGTGAATACGATGACTTGCCGAGCCTTGGACTCCTGAACGAGCCGAGCAGCGACGTGCCACCGGCGTCTATGGTCGAGTGAAGAGACTGGGTCGTCAAAAACAACGCCCCCGCGTCCACATCCCAGTTTGACCTCTGCCAGAAATGATGCAATCGCGATGCTTCGCTGCTCACCTTCGCTGAGAATTGCGGATGGTGCACCGCCGCCAGGTAATTGCAGCCGCAGTTTGTATTGAGTCTTGCCGTTGGGCGACTCGGGCTTCATCGCAACTTGCAGCTCGTGGACGTTGAGTGCGCGGAGTTCCGCGTTGAGGGCGTCCACCACCTCCTGGGTTGCCATCTTCTCCGACAAGTCGGTCGACTTGCGCGAGATGCCAGTCACGACGATTCCGTCGGCGCAGGCTTTCAGCTTTGCGTTGTGAACAAGCTTCTCCAGCGCTTCCAGCACGGAGCTTTTGATTTCGGCGAGTTTTGCGCGAGCGTCAAGTTCTGCTTGCTGGATGACCATCTCAGCGCGCGCCTTGACATTCATCGCATCCTCGAGCGACTTGGCATCCTTTGACAATGCCTCGGCCTTGTCGCGTAAACAGGCGCTGGGGCAGACGGGTAGGGCTGCGATAGATTCCCAAGGGATGGCCGATCCAGAAGCCTGCATCGCAGCGGCTCGGCGTTCTTGCATAGATTTTTGAAATGCGACGAAATCGTCAAACGTGTCGGGGAATGCTTCCTGCAATTCCTTGCCTAGCGCCTCGTCGATCCCGAGATCCAGGGCCGCGTTCTGGACGGCGAGGTAGGCCTCCTTTGCTGCGGCCTTCGCGCTCTTCGCAACCTTCTCGGCTTCTTGCTGGATGAACGTGTCGAAAGCGACCAGCTTCGCAACGCCGTCTTCACCGAGGGGCTGCTGGCAAAGCGGGCAGGAGGCGTCGGTAGGTAGGCCAGGAAATGAGTGGTCGGCGTGCGAGATCGTTGCGTAGGCTCGGGCCGCCTCGAATAACACTTCCCAAGGCTCTCCACCGGTTCCAGGGAGCAGTCCAGGAGTTTCCCGGAACTGCTTGGAGGCGAGCTGTGCAGCTTGCTTGGCCTGGTTCGACTTCGTCACGAGCGCGTGCAGCCTTTGGACCTTGCCGTCATCGACCGTGGCGAGTGCAGCGTCGATACGGTTCGCCAGCCCCGTGAAGCGACTGGCGCGATTCCGCAGGGCCAGTGCTTTTTGCTTGGGGTCCTGCTCCGCGAGGGCTTTGTTAAGGGTTGTGAGCTTGGCGAGGTCCTCATCATCTATCGCAGCAAGGTCTTCGATCTCCTTCGCCTTCGTCAAATGCGACAAGGTAGACAACTTGCGCCCAACCGGAGTCATTGTCCTGGACAGCACCGCGAAGGGCTCAAGGTTAGGCCTATTGGCCGCCATCTCCTTGGTTGCCATCGCCTTCACGGCTTTGCATGCCTTAACTAACCCTTCGAGAATATCCAGGCCGTAGGGCACATAGGCGAAGTCGCCCTCATTGTCGAGGTAAGCGCGTGCGCAGTGTGAATCGAAGATTGCGATCTCCGACAATTGCTCGGGAGAGTCGTGACCGCCCACCCAAGCCAGTTGCATTTTCGTGCCGTCCGCAATTACGTCGAACTCTGCCATCGGCAGGCCGGGTTTGGCGTCGGCCTTGCGGGCATTTGGCAGGATCGGCTCAGCTTGGCTCCTGGCTCTGCACGCCTTTTTCAGCACACGGGAGTAGCCGGACTTCCCTGCGCCGTTCTCTCCATAGATGACCGTGAGTCCTGTTGGCGCGATGGGAAGGAGTTGACCTTCTGCCAATGCGTTGACGTTGACTAGGTTTTTGATGGCGACGATTTGCACTAGACGTTCAGGCACCTGTGGTGCTGCAACCTCCGCCGCAGCGAGTTTGGCCGCCTCGCGCCTCTCCTGGTCCTCAATACCGTAGATGGTCTTGGCCATTGCGAAGAGGTCGTCGAGATCAGCAACCGAAAGCTCTCTATTGACGTACAGCCTACGAATTGCATCCTGCTGCCAATCAGGTAAGCCTTGGGACCACTTTTGGATCTCTTGAAGAATCGTCAACGCTTGCTCCTCTACCAAACCTGAATACGGCGCGATCGTGACCAACAAGCGCCATCTTGAATATGTGCATTCAATGTGTTCTTACACGTATCAAAATATTACTCGAAGTCGAGCGCCATGCGATTTGAAGGTATGTAGCCCTAGGCGGGAGACGATAACGACAGACCATTCAGAAATGATCGCTGGCAGGGTATCGCTGCAAAGCGGTCCAAAAGCGCCGTCTCACGGACGACAGCGATGGGTCGCGTGCAGCCAATGGACAACGCTGTGATGCTCATCACCTAGTAGGTGACTGCCTCTGGCAGGAACATCTATTCGTCTCAGTCTCCCCAGCCCACTCACACGCTCCAGCCGTGTGATTTTTCGCCCCGCGTCGGCCTATACGAAGGTATCCAAACTCACAGGAGCCTTCGATGCCCACACCCACGACGCCACTCTCCAGAACCCACGCTGCGGCACTCTCCCGGGTGCTGGACAGCATCCCGCGTGGGTACTCGCGGTACACCTGCGGGGTGGTTGCCAAGGAGAAGGTCCAGCGTCTCGTTGAGAAGCTCCACAGCATCCACCAGGTCGGGGCATCGCCCGCACAGCGCATCATGCGCAAGCAACGTGGTCAGGCGAACGCCGTGCTGGCCCTGTACCTGCCGGAGTGGGCTGACAAGGCACACTGGATGATGCTGTTCACGGTTGGGGAGTTGAAAGCTCACGAGAAGCTCTACAGCATCTTCGATAAGCCCTGGATGGCATGGCAAGGGTATGAGCTGACCCGGCACAGCTACCAGGGCGGTACGCGCTGGACTTGGCGCCGCACCCGTAGCGAGATGGAGGAGTTCTACGTGATGCTGGGCCACCACGCAAAGCGGCGGCGCTGGGATGCGGTTGGCGAGCTGCTGGAGCGTGCAGCCCGCCAGCCAGGCTTCCATGGGGTGCGGGAGCAGACTTGGCGCCTGTGCCAAGAGGCATGCAAGCATGGCTACCCTGGAGAGCTGCCCTTCCTCTACTACATGACCAAAGTCAGCCACGGCGAGCGCATCGCCGTTGCATGAGGCTACTTGCGAGGCGGCTGGGGCTTGAAGCCGCACACTGACTCAAAAGACTGCTGATGCTGCGATCTTCTGATCGCATTCATGTCCATGGCACTCAATTGCTTCCCGGCAATTGCGGCAGCCATCGCTTTCCCTGCCGCTTGCTCAGTTTCGTTTGCGTCAGCGCGATAACGTTCAGCGCAAGCCGTCCAACTCTTGAGGTTTTGCTCGTATTTGCGATCGGCAGCGCTGGATTCCGCACTGATGAATTGGGCCATGACGGCTTGCGCTTGCTGATCGGGAATCGAATTCACAGCCTGTTTCACAGTAGCGAAGTCGTAGCGTTTGACGCCGAAGAAGCCGGACTTCGACAAGATGCTGGTGCATACCGAGTACTCCACTTCATCATCCTGGCAGTGCTTTTGCGGGGGAATCGTGGTCTCCCACTGCCCGAGGCTCCTAGTCACAAGGAAGACCTCCTGCTGGCGTGCTCGCTGGGGATAGCTTGCCGAGACTCGGAGAAGCTCCCATCGGTCTCCCTTGCTTTCTATGAGGGCGAACAGCCTGTCTCCACCCCAGTTATTCCTGATCGAGCGGGCGGTGTTCACTGTGACCGCCCTTCCTTGAAGACTGGTACTCGCACTAAGCGCGGCTGGGGATGGCGCCGTTGCACACCCGGCGATGGAGGCTACCGTGCCAATGACCAGCTTGGCTTTCAGCAACAAAGCTAACTTCGCTTTCGGGGATCTGGTTTGCATGCTCTCTCGACTCGTGAATTACAAAATGTAATCAATAGTATAAGGACACATGCGTGCACTCTTAATAGCGTCCTGGCTTTTGCAAGGATCGCATGGAGCCAGGACAAGCGTTTGGTCGCGCGTTGCGACAGCGGCGAAGAGATGCGGGTCTAAGCCAAGAGAGCCTGGCCTTGGATGCGGGAATCGAGCGTGTCTACATCTCTTTGCTGGAGACCGGCAATCGGCAACCGACATTCCAGATGATGGTGAAGCTGGCGATGAGCTTGGGCTGCTCTGCTGCGGACATCGTGGCAGACGCCGAGCTACTGTTGGCCAGCGATGAGGATAAGTAGCAGGGGGACCCAGGTCCCCCTCGTCACCTCCTAACGCTCAGGCTCACCGCGAAATTGGGGTGCTGGTTTCAGCTCCGCCAGTACGGTTCTGGCGCTTGCCGCTCTACCGGCCTGTCTCCACCCGACATGGAACGAGTTGATGTGCGGTCGCTGCGCTCCCGCACCTCCGCCCCTGGTCAGCCTATAGTCCTTGCTGATGAGGGTGAGACAAGTCCCCTGCGAGGCCGCCCGGCCAATCCGAAGGTGAACGCCGTCAAGACGCATCGCATGTGATTGGGCGGCCGCTGCAAGGGTTGGGATTGGCCATGGCCAGGGGAGCATCTTCGCCTTAGGAGGCGCGTGCTGCTGCACGCGCGATTCAGTCCCGAGGGGCGTCTCAGTCGCAGGCGCGGCGAAGCCAGCCTGCTTTACTTATATCTATTAAGACAATTCCCCCTCGAAACCTCCGCGCTATGCACGGAGTTTTCGAGGGGGCTGTTCCAGTTCCTACGAGAGGTGTGCCAGAAGCTACGAATCAAACTAGCTTTCGCACCTACAACTACGAGAAATGCACGGGAAACTACGAGCTTTGTGCAAGGAACTACGAACTTTCTGTGTCTTTCACTGCGGCCTTGCCTGGGCGGTGAAAACGGCAGACCCCATTCTCAACCTCCACCGACCAGCCTGTCCGGACAGCAATCTTCAGCATTGCAGCTTTGACGCGGCTGCGGGATTTCCTCAGGGAGGCTTGAGGTACGTCATCGCCATAGACCAACTTGACCAGTCGGTCGACTGTTATCGTGTGGTCTTGACCTGCATGGAGGCTATGCAAGCGGAAATACAGTGCGCAAGCTACCCCGGACTTGTCTTTCAGAGAGCGGAAGACCTCCATGCTGACTTGAACGAACTCGCCTGGGCCACCCAGAACCGCTGCTGCAAGTACTGGGGATAGGTTCAGGGCAATTGAGTCTTTGCTTCCATCAGTCCGAAGGGGGGCAAACAGGGGGCTCTCATCATATGCTGTGCCATAGATCGGTTTGATGATGACGCGGACAGCTGACAGTCGGGCAATCGACTGCTTGAGCAGGGGCCATGTTGCACCCCCAGTAGAGCGCCCCAACTCACGGGCTAGCTCGCTGTATGTTGTTCGCACCACCAACTGCATAGTCAGCATTTGACGCAAGCGAATATCGGGATTTGAGCCTGTCAGCTGTCGATGCGACTTGAAGCTATCGGTCTGGACTCCGGCTAATGCGATGAGGCCGAGGAGAACCTCCAAGTCGGCCACGGTCAATTGTTCTGGGCCGGTGAACTGGCACTTCATCTCCCCGACCTTTTGGCTGACATTGAGCTGCGGTGCCATACACGGGCTAGCAACCACGAATAGGCCAAGCATGTGTATGACGCCAGGGGCTATCTTGGCATGTTTCGTCAAGGCGGACCTGGTCATGCTGCGGCCTTCCGATACATGGAGAGACTCACCACGTTAGAGGGGTGTGGCGCTTCAGGTGAGAGGGGGGTAGACATGATCTCTGCAATGGGCAACTCGGCTGCTTCAGTCAGCCGCCTTCGACCACGGTGCAGAGTGACGTTCTCAGGCTTTGCGAAAGCAGCATCCAGGCGCTTGGCCAGACCTGTTGGCGTCAGGTGGGTATAGCGCATCAGCATGCGAGGGTCGCGGTGACCGCTGAAAGCCTGTAGGTCCAATAACGAGAACCCGCCGGGGAGTTGGCTGCTTGCCTCTGCAACACGCGAGATTGCTTCGTGGCGGAGGTCATGAATGCGCAGGCTGTCGAGACCTTCAGCGGGGATATCTGCCGCTGCACACATGCGCTTCCATGCTTTGCGCAAATAGTCTTTCGGGACTGGGAACACGTGTTCTGTGTTCTGGGGGAGGGTGCGAAGTAGCTCGACTAGGCCGGAGCGAAGAGAGAGGGCGCGGGCGCGTCCGTTTTTCGTTTCAGGCAGAAAGGCCGTCTGCTGATCCAGTTGCAGTTGATCCCAGCGAAGTTTGAGTGTTTCGCCCAAGCGGGCCCCCGTCATCAGCTGGAACTGAAGAAACGTTGAAAATACTGGTGCCAACTGGGTGTCTACAAGCGTCTGCCGGGCTTCCTTGAGTGACTTCAGGCGCTGGTACTTGGTGCTCGCACTAGCCTGGGCAAACAGCTGGTTCCCCAAGACCTTGGTGGACCATCGGCGATCCTCCTTTTGCGCGGCAGACATCAGGCGGGCTTCTTCGTTGCCACGCAGGCGGCGGTCACGTTCGTTGAAGTAGCTTGGGCGCTGTACCCCCTTCATGGGATCGATATGAACGTGAATGCGCCATATGTCCACCGCTGTTGTGCAAACAGCGCGGAACACATCGAGCTCCCGATCGACTGTTGCGGGGCTGGCGGTCTGGAGTCGCTCATCCATGTACTCGCGGAAGTCCTCAGGCTTCAAGCTGGCGAACGGACTCCGAATGAAAGATGCTGATTCGGAGGGGGGGGACATGCGGCGCCCCGTCGGCTTGGGAATATGCAGGCTGGAGGATTGCGGGTTGGGGTGCGCAAAATGAATAGCCGCAATGTCCTGTCGCGGGAGGCCTGCATCCTCCAGGAGCTTGTTGATCTGGTAAGCCAGTACCAGGAACCCCTTTTTGCGGGGGGCTTCCTCGTGGAGGTAGCGAACGAGCAAGTCAGAAAACTTGGTTTGATGGGCTTTCGTGTAGTCCACGAACAGGCTGTGGTGCTGCTCGGACTCGATGCGCTTCTTGGTGGCCAGGGCTTCGGCCGCAGTGGTGGCGGTGAAGTGGCAGCGCTTTCCATTGACACGGAAGCGCACCATGTATGCTTCGTCCAAGACGGACACGGAGGGTTTGTGTCCGGCTGTGCGTAGCGCTGTGACGTAGCTTTGGGCTTCGTGCGGCTTGCTGTGAGGGAATAGGCGAGTCAGGTCTGGGCGGTCTTTGACCAGGACCTCTGTTCGCGAGCGGTTTTCGATGGATGCCATGAGGGGGTTCCTTGAGAACTGGAACCCCGTATAGCGAAATTGGGCCGAAACCGAAGCACGCTTTCGAAAGATTCTTCGAAAGCGTGTCCACCGATTGACCACTTGAGACTGCCTTGTCGTAGCAGAGGATTTCGAAAAATCCTTGGCCCACAAGGAGAAATGGATGGTCGGGGTGAGAGGATTCGAACCTCCGGCCTCTACGTCCCGAACGTAGCGCTCTACCAGGCTAAGCTACACCCCGACTTGGGTCTTTTCGCAGCGCATACGTCCACGAAAACCGAAATTGTAATCCCAATTTATGTGCGGCGCAGCAAGAGCTGGGATGCCAGTTGGCGCATGGCTGTGGTGCTTTCGTGGGTAGGTAGTGCGTCCAGCGCGCCAATGGCGCGCATGGCTTCGTCGTGTGCGGTTTGGCGTGTGACGTCGAGCGCGCCGGTGGCGCGGACGATGGCCACGATGTCGGCCAGCTTGTCGGTAGAGCCTTGCTCGATGGCCTCGCGGATCAGCGCGGACTCTGCGGCGCTACCGCGTTGCATGGCCACGATCAGGGGGAGGGTGCATTTGCCTTCGCGCAGGTCATCGCCCAGGTTCTTGCCCATTTCGGCGGCATCGCCGTCGTAGTCCAGTACATCGTCGATGATCTGGAAGGCCGTGCCCAGGGCCTGGCCATAGGTCACGCTGGCGGCTTCCTGCTCGGGCGTAGCGCCGGCAAGAATGGCTGCGATCTGCGCACTGGCTTCAAACAGCTTGGCGGTTTTGGAGCGAATAACGTGCAGATAGCCTGCTTCGCTCAGCGAGGCGTCATGGGTGTTGATCAGCTGCTGCACCTCACCTTCGGCAATGATGTTGGTGGCATCCGACAGCACTTGCAAGATGCGTATATTGCCGGCGGCCACCATCATCTGGAAGGAGCGGGTGTGCAAAAAGTCGCCCACCAGCACGCTGGCAGGGTTGCCAAAGTTCTCGTTGGCCGTGGGGCGGCCGCGGCGCATGGTGGATTCGTCCACCACATCGTCGTGCAGCAAGGTGGCGGTATGAATCAGCTCCACCACGGCAGCCAGGTCAAAGCGGCGCTGGTCGTCACAGGACAGGGCGCGTGCTACCAGCAGCAGCAGGGCGGGGCGCAGGCGTTTGCCGCCCGCAGCGATGATGTACTGGGAGATCTGTCCGATCAGCGGAACGCTGGTGGTCAGGCACCGGGCAATGACGCGGTCCACCTCGCGCATATCGTCCGCGATGAGGGCCAGCGGATTGGTGTTGGAATGAGCTGTAGTCAAAATATGCCGCCTTCAAGAGGCTGGGATTATAGGAAGACCGGTGCGACCGTAGGCTGGTGTGCGGGGCTTGGGTGCATTGCAGCGTGCAGAAAAATTTGGGGAGTGGTATACTTTTTGGCTCCATGGAAATTTGTTCATGGATGATTCCCCTTTGAAAGAGGTTTACATGTACGCGGTCATAAAAACCGGTGGCAAGCAATATCGCGTTGCTGCTGGCGAAAAAATCAAAGTAGAACAGATTGCTGCGGACGTAGGCCAGGAAATCGTGATCGACCAGGTTCTGGCAGTCGGCAACGGCGCTGAACTGAAGGTTGGCACGCCCCTGGTGTCCGGCGCAACTGTGAAGGCAACTGTGGTTGCTCACGGCAAGCACGACAAAGTGCGCATCTTCAAGCTGCGTCGTCGTAAGCATTACGCCAAGTCTCAAGGCCATCGCCAGCAGTTCACCGAACTGCAAATCGTGGCGGTTGCTGCTTAATTCTGAAGGAGCTTAGTCATGGCACAGAAAAAAGGCGGCGGCTCTACGCGCAACGGACGTGATTCCAAGCCAAAAATGCTGGGTGTGAAGGCCTTTGGTGGTCAGCTGATCAGCGCTGGTTCCATCATCGTGCGTCAACGTGGCACCAAGTTCCACCCCGGCACCAATGTCGGCGTGGGCAAGGACCACACCCTGTTTGCTCTGGTCGAAGGCAACGTGGTTTTTGAAACCAAGGGCGCCCTGTCCAAGCACACGGTCAGCGTGACTCCCGTCTAAGCGACGGTCTTCACCAGACCCCCAGCAAAGCCCCGACCTGTCGGGGCTTTGCTGTTTCAACCGGGTCAAAAACCCGGCCTTGCCACTGGCTTGCATGCCGGCGGTATGCTCAACCGGTGCCGGATGCGCCGGCTTTTTCAGTAGCGGGATACCCCATGAAGTTCGTCGATGAAGCGTTTATTGACATTGCCGCCGGTGATGGTGGCAATGGCTGCGTGTCTTTCCGGCACGAGAAATACAAGGAATTCGGCGGTCCGGATGGGGGAGATGGCGGCCGTGGTGGCCATGTGTTCGCCGTGGCCGACCCCAATCTGAACACCCTGGTGGATTACCGCTACTCGCGCCGCCACGAGGCCAAGCGCGGTCAGCATGGCATGGGCTCCGACATGTTCGGTGCCGCGGGCGACGACATCACGCTGAACATGCCAGTGGGCACCATCATCACCGATGCCGATACCGGCGAAGTGTTGTTTGAGCTGCTGGAAGCCGGCCAAAAGATCACCATAGCCAAGGGCGGTGATGGCGGTTTTGGCAATCTGCGTTTCAAGAGCGCCATCAATCGTGCGCCGCGCCAGAAGACACCGGGCTACCCCGGCGAGCGCCGCAATCTGAAGCTGGAGCTCAAGGTGCTGGCAGACGTGGGCCTGCTGGGCATGCCCAATGCGGGCAAGTCCACCTTTATTGCGGCCGTGTCCAATGCTCGCCCCAAGATTGCCGACTACCCCTTCACCACCTTGCACCCCAATCTGGGTGTGGTGCGCGTGGCGGCCGAGCAGAGCTTTGTCGTGGCCGATATCCCGGGCCTGATCGAGGGAGCCTCCGAAGGTGCTGGCCTGGGCCATCTGTTCCTGCGCCATCTGCAGCGTACCCGCCTGCTGTTGCATGTGGTCGACATTGCGCCTTTCGACGAAGGCGTGGACCCGGTGGAGCAGGCCAAGGCCATTGTGCAAGAGCTGCGCAAATACGATGAAGGCCTGCACAGCAAGCCGCGCTGGCTGGTGTTGAACAAGCTGGACATGGTGGCTGCCGAAGAGCGTGCGGCCAAGGTCAAGGACTTCGTCAAGCGCTTCAAATGGAAGGGCCCGGTGTTCGAGATCTCGGCACTGACCCGCGAAGGCTGCGAGCCCTTGATTCGCAAGATTTACGAACATGTCCATGCCCAGCAGTTGCTGGAGCAGGGGCCCAAGGAAATCGACCCCCGCTTTGTGGATGCCGAGGACGACGCCGGCCTGGATCTGACCGATCCCCGCTTTGCGCCACGCGATAACGACTAACGCGCGGCCACAGAGCGATTAAGATTCACAGCTTGACAGCATCACTCCCTGGGGTGATGCTGTTTTGCTTCTGAACTTGTAGCTGTCAAAGCATGTGTGCATTGCTTTACAGCCCTAAACGCTGATAAAAAAATGGCTTCCAGTGTGTTGCGTGATGCCCGTCGCATCGTGGTCAAGGTCGGTTCCAGTCTGGTCACCAACGAAGGGCGTGGCCTGGACGAGGCCGCCATCAGCGAATGGTCGCGCCAGCTGGCGTCCCTGGTGCATGGCGATGATGGCGTCAAGCGCGAGCTCATCATGGTCTCCAGTGGTGCCGTGGCCGAAGGCATGAAACGCCTGGGTTGGGCAACCCGCCCCAAGGAAATTCACGAGCTGCAGGCGGCCGCAGCCGTGGGCCAGATGGGCCTGGTGCAGATGTACGAGACCAAGCTGCGCGAGCAAAACGTGGGCAGCGCCCAGGTGCTGCTGACCCATGCCGACCTGGCCGACCGCGAGCGCTATCTGAATGCCCGCGTCACGCTGCTGACGTTGCTGCAATTGGGCGTGGTGCCGGTGATCAATGAAAACGACACCGTGGTCAACGACGAAATCAAGTTTGGCGACAACGACACCTTGGGGGCGCTGGTGGCCAACCTGGTCGAGGCCGATGCGCTGGTGATTCTCACCGACCAGAAGGGCCTGTACACCGCCGATCCCCGCAAGAACCCCGACGCCGAATTTGTGCACGAGGCGCAGGCTGGCGACCTGAAGCTGGAGGCCATGGCCGGCGGCGCAGGCTCTGGCATTGGCAAGGGCGGCATGCTGACCAAGATCCTGGCGGCCAAGCGCGCTGCCGGTTCAGGCGCCTCCACGGTGATCGCCTGGGGGCGTGAGCAGAATGTGCTGCTGCGTCTGGCTGCCGGCGAGGCCATTGGCACGCTGTTGGTGGCCGATACCCACAAGAACCAGGCGCGCAAGCAGTGGATGATGGACCATCTGCAGATGCATGGCTATGTGACGGTGGACGAGGGCGCTGCGCTGAAACTGCGCGGCGAAGGCAAGAGCCTCCTGCCTATCGGCATGGTGAGTGTGCATGGCGAGTTCTCGCGCGGCGAGGTGATTGGCGTGCGCGATCCGCAAGGTACCGAGCTGGCACGCGGCCTGGCCAATTACAGCAGTGCTGAAGCAAGGCGCCTGTGCCGTAAGCCATCGGCAGAGTTTGAGCAGCTGCTGGGCTATACCGGCGAGCCCGAGATGCTGCACCGTGACAATATGGTGCTGACGGGGCATTGATCGCGCCGTTAGTGGTGGGTCTACGCCTGCCGCGCAAGCACAAAAAAGCGTCCCGAGGGACGCTTTTTGCATGTTGGCTACTCGTCAGTGGTCAGCCGTTTTGGCGCGGATCACGCCCGGCATTCCCCGGATCCGGGTCAAAGCTGGCGCCAGGCGGTAGCTCCATCTCCTGCATCATGCGCAGTGGCGAGTGGTAGCTGACCACGGTCGTGGTGGTCACCGACACCTGCAAGGTTTCGGTCGGCGCATGCTCCGACTCATGCATCTCACCATCGCGCGTACGCGCATTGCTGCGCAAATAGCGGTTGCGCGGGTCATTGCGTGGCACAAAACGCGACAGCTCGGTCAGAGCCATCTCGTAGACGCCGCGCTTGAACTCCACCACCACATCCAGCGGCACCCAGTAGTCATTCCAGCGCCAGGCATCAAACTCAGGATGGTTGGTGGCACGCAGATTCAGGTCCCAGTCATGCCCCGTTAACTGGAGCAAAAACCAAATCTGCTTTTGTCCGCGATAATAGCCTCTGGCATCGCGGCGGATGAAGCGTTCGGGCACCTCGTACCGTAGCCAATCCCGCGTTCTAGCCACAATACGTACATGCTCCGGTCGCAAGCCCACTTCCTCATGCAGCTCTCGAAACATCGCCTGCTCGGGGGTTTCTCCACGGTCGATACCACCCTGCGGAAACTGCCAGCTATGGGTGCGGATGCGCTTGCCCCAAAACACCTGATTGCGCTGGTTGAGCAGGATGATGCCGACGTTTGGCCTAAAGCCATCTCGGTCCAGCATAATCTAACCCCAATTTTTTAAACTGTGTCCATTATGCCTGCGCCTTGAAGCCATCTTCAAGGGGGCAACTACTAGGTCCATTGTCATAGACTATGAAAGCTTCGCAATTTCTCATCTCGACCCTGAAAGAAGCGCCTGCGGACGCTGAAATCGCCAGCCACCAGCTGATGACCCGCGCCGGCATGATCAAAAAGCTTGGCGCCGGCATCTACAACTACATGCCGATGGGCCTGCGTGTGATCCGCAAGGTCGAGGCCATCGTGCGCGAAGAAATGAACCG
>JAITLO010000049.1 GCA_031277855.1 Acidovorax sp.
TGATCTTGGTCAGGCGGGGCACTTCCATAGCGGAGGTGTAGCCGAACTTTTCTTTCAGTTCAGCCGCGATCTTTTCGCGATAGAGTTTTTGCAGTCGTGCCATGTGTTACTCCTCAGGCAGCCTTGATTTCAGCGCCGCTGGACTTGAACACGCGAGCACGCGTGCCGTCTGCGTTCACCTTGATGCCCACGCGATCGGCCTTGCCGGTCGCAGCATTGAAGATGGCCACGTTGGACTGGTGGATAGGCATGGCCTTTTCCACGATGCCGCCGGTAGTGCCCTTCATGGGGTTCGGCTTGACGTGCTTCTTCACCAGGTTGATGCCTTCCACGACCACGTGGGAGTCATCCTTGCGCAGCGAAACCACGCCACGCTTGCCCTTGTCACGGCCAGTCAGCACGATGACTTCGTCGCCCTTGCGAATCTTGTTCATGATGTGCTTTCCTTTAGAGAACTTCAGGCGCCAGGGACACGATCTTCATGAACTTTTCGGTACGCAGTTCACGGGTCACGGGGCCAAAGATGCGGGTGCCGATGGGCTCCAGCTTGGCGTTCAGCAGCACGGCGGCATTGCCGTCGAACTTCACGAGCGAGCCGTCTGCACGACGAATGCCCTTGGCAGTGCGCACCACCACAGCGCTGTAAACCTCGCCTTTTTTGACGCGGCCACGCGGAGCGGCTTCTTTGATGCTCACCTTGATGATGTCGCCAACACTTGCGTAACGGCGATGCGAGCCGCCCAGCACCTTGATGCACTGGACAGACTTCGCGCCGGTGTTGTCGGCAACCTCTAAACGAGATTCTGTTTGGATCATTTCAATATTCCCAACTTGCTCCAGCTATTCCGAACAGCCCCAGAGAACTTCTCAAGGGCCGAACAAAGCAGCCAGTCAGTCTTGGGCCCGTCGTCCACCTCTCGGCTCATTCCGAAAGGCTTCCCGCTGGGCAGAAACTTTCACGCTTTTACACGTGAAGCAGAGTAGTGTCGCACAAATCCCTTTGTGCGTCAATCCCTTACCTTGAATATGGCGTGCTTTGCAGCCCTGCCAGACGCCACTCCAGAGGCACCTTCGGAACACGCCTGCAACGCTGCACACATCTCCATAAAAAAGAGAGCAACCACAGTGCGCGGATTATTGATTTCAAAGAATTTTCATCTTGAAAATCAATCTACAAGCACTGTGACTGCTCCTGTTCTTGAAGGGCCCTCAGGCCCCTCGCCCGGGCTTACACCGGCAGATACTGCTGGGCCAGCGCCAGGAAGGCATCCAGACCCACATCGCGGCCCAGTTCTTCTTGCATGATGGCCGCCACGCGCGGCGCCACCTGGGCTGCCAGTTGCGCATCCAGGAACAGCAGGCGGCTGCGGCGGGCCAGCATGTCTTCCACGCTGCGCGCGTACTCATGGCGCACGGCAAAGCGCACCATGGCTTCGTCCAGCGCCAGGCCTGGCGCCAAGGCCACACCTGCACCAGGCAGGGCTTGCACGACCTGGGCCTCGGTGCCGTAGCTGTGCAGGCCCTGCTTGTCCGCCATGCTTTGGCGGGCGCCCACCGCCACGGCGGCTGCGGGCGCACCCACCAGCGGCAGGTGCACGGTCACGCCGCCGGCGCGGGCATCCAGCAGGCCGCTGGTAAAGCACTCCTTGAGCACATCCTCGGCCATGGCGCGGTAGGTGGTCCACTTGCCGCCGGTGACGGTGACCAGACCGGACTTGCTGGTCAGCACCGTGTGCTCGCGGCTGATCTTCTTGGTGTTCTCGCCATCGTCGTCCTGGGGTTTGACCAGGGGACGCAGCCCCACCCAGATGCTGCGGATATCGGCACGCGTGGGCTTGCGGCTGAGGTAGTTGCCGGCCTCGCGCAAGATGAAATCAATTTCCTCAGGAAAGGCCAGCGGCTCGCGCGCCAGGTCGTGGCGTGGGGTGTCGGTGGTGCCCAGAATGACCTTGCCCAGCCATGGCACGGCAAACAGCACGCGGCCATCGGCGGTCTTGGGCACCAACAGAGCGTGATCGGACGGCAGAAACTCACGATCCACCACCACGTGCACGCCCTGGCTGGGCGCCACCATGGGCTTGACGGGTTTGCCCAGCAGCTCGGCATCCTGCTGGCGGAACAGATCCACCCAGGGCCCGGTGGCATTCACCACGCAGCGTGCCTTGACGGTAAAGCGGCGGCCGGTTTCAGCGTCTTCACAGACCACGCCAGCCACCTTGCCGGCCTCATGCACCAGCTCCTTGGCCGGGCAGTAGTTCACCAGCAGCGCACCCTTGGCTGCGGCCGTGCGGGCCAGCGCCAGCGCCAGGCGGGCATCGTCAAACTGGCCATCCCAGTACTTGACGCCACCCTTGAGCCCCTGGCTGCGCACCGTGGGCAGATAGCGCAAGGTCTTGTCGCGGCTGAGGAATTCGGTGCGACCCAGGCCGTCCTTGCCTGCCAGGGCGTCATACATCTTCAGCCCGGCGCCGTAGAAAGGCGTATCCAGCAGGCGGTAAGACGGCATCACAAACGGCAGCGGCTGCGCCAGGTGCGGGGCATTGTTCAGCAGCGTGCTGCGTTCATGCAAAGCCTCTCGCACCAGGGCGATATTGCCCTGGGCCAGATAACGCACGCCGCCATGCACCAGCTTGGTGGCGCGCGAAGACGTGCCCTTGGCAAAGTCGTCCGACTCCAGCAGCACCACCTTGAAGCCACGCGCCACCGCATCCAGGGCCGTGCCCAGGCCCGTGGCCCCACCGCCGATGATGGCCAGGTCATAGGTCTCGGGAGCAGCCAAACGCTCCAGCAGGGCAGCGCGGTCGGTGGACAAAGGGGTGGTGGAGGTGTTCATGGGCAGAAATCAGAAGAAGCGCCGTGCTGCGGTACGGACCGCACGGTGAGCGGCGATTGCAAGTGTTTTTGCATTTTCGCTCTTTTTCGGTTTTTGTGCGAATTTCGCCTGCCACATGTTTCGTTTGTGATCGTTATCAGGCAAAAAACCCACAATACGAAAAACAAGCGGCCCACCGCCGCTTGTTTTTACCTGCTCCAGATGACAGCTGTCAGCGCACCTTGCCGTTTTTCCAGGCATTCAGCAAATTGTCATAGGCAATGGTCTCGCCCTTGGGCTTTTCATTGGCCAGCTTCTTCCAGGGCGCCTGGCTGTCACTCAACCACTTGTTGGGGTCACCCTTGGGATTGAGCTTGGGTGCGCAATGCGCCATGCCGGCGCGCTGCAGCCGGGCCATGACCTGGTCCATTTCCTCGGCCAGCGTGTCCATGGCGGCCTGTGGCGTTTTCTCGCCGGTCACGGCCTGGGCCACATTTTTCCACCACAGCTGGGCCAGCTTGGGGTAGTCGGGCACATTGGTGCCGGTGGGCGTCCAGGCCACGCGCGCGGGGCTGCGGTAGAACTCCACCAGCCCGCCCAGCTTGGGCGCCATATCGGTCATGGCCTTGGAGCGGATGTCGGACTCGCGAATCGGCGTCAGACCGACCATGGTCTTTTTCAAGCTGGTGGTCTTGGCCGTGACGAACTGGGCATAGAGCCAGGCGGCGGCCTTGCGGTTGGCGTCATGGTCTTTGAAGAAGGTCCAGCTGCCCACGTCCTGGTAGCCGTTTTGCATGCCCTGCTTCCAGTACGGACCGTTGGGGCCGGGCGCCATGCGCCATTTGGGCGTGCCGTCGGCATTCACCACGGGCAGGCCGGGCTTGGTCATGTCGGCCGTGAAGCCGGTGTACCAGAAGATCTGCTGGGCAATATGGCCCTGGGCCGGCACGGGGCCGGACTCGCCAAAGGTCATGCCCATGGCCTCCTTGGGCGCGTACTTTTTCATCCAGTCCACATATTTGGTCAGTGCATAGACGGCAGCCGGCGAGTTGGTGGCGCCGCCGCGCGAGACAGAGGCCCCCACGGGCGTGCATTTGTCATCGGCCACGCGAATACCCCATTCATCCACCGGCATGCCGTTGGGAATGCCCTTGTCGGCCGCACCAGCCATGGACAGCCAAGCATCGGTGAAACGCCAGCCCAGCGATGGATCTTTCTTGCCGTAGTCCATATGGCCGTAAATGGGCTTGCCGTCGATGTTCTTCACATCGTTGGTGAAGAACTCGGCAATGTCTTCGTAAGCGCTCCAGTTCAAGGGCACGCCCAGCTCATAGCCGTACTTGGCCTTGAACTTGTCCTTGAGGTCCTTGCGCGCAAACAGGTCGGCGCGGAACCAGTAGAGGTTGGCGAATTGCTGGTCGGGCAGCTGATAGAGCTTGCCATCGGGCGCCGTGGTGAAGCTGGTGCCGATGAAGTCCTTGATGTCCAGCCCGGGATTGGTGAATTCCTTGCCCTCACCGGCCATGTAGTCGGTGAGGTTCATGATCTTGCCGTAGCGGTAGTGGGTACCAATCAGGTCGGAGTCGGAAATCCAGCCGTCGTAAATACTCTTGCCCGACTGCATAGAGGTCTGCAGCTTCTCCACCACATCGCCTTCCTGGATCAGGTCGTGCGTCACCTTGATGCCGGTGATCTCGGCAAAGGCCTTGGCCAGGGTCTTGCTTTCGTACTCGTGCGTGGTCAGTGTCTCGGACACCACGGAGATTTCCCTCACTCCCTTGGCCTGCAGTTTTTTAGCGGCCTCGATGAACCACTTCATCTCGGCCATTTGCTGGTCTTTGCTCAAGGTGCTGGGCTGGAATTCGCTGTCCACCCAGCGCTTGGCCTCGGCTTCGCCGGCCCAGGCGGAATGGCCCGCCACCAATGCCGCAGCGGCAAAGGCAATGGCCCGAAATTGCACGTTCATAGCTGTCTCCTGTTGGTGTATTTAGCAAGCACTCCCCGCCTTTATTCACATTCAGGCCACGGGGGAGAATCGGGCCTGTTGAAAACCGATACTTACTGCGCGGACCACCACCCATACCCACACCGGCGAGCCCATCAGGGACAGCCAGCAAGGGCCTACGCCGGCCGCACCGCCCCGCAGCGAGGCTGTCGTCCCCCTTCCAGGGGGAAGCGGCGCAGCCGCTCAGGGGGTCAGCCTTTTCTCATCACGATGGCCAGCACCAGCATGGACAGCCCAAAGCTGATCCACACCGAAGGCTCTTCAGCCAAGGCAAACCACTGCACCATCTTCTCGCCCAGCCCCACCCAGGCCAGATTGATATAGGCCGCCAGCAGCAGGCCCATGAAGAGGCGATCACCCCGCGTGGTCGCCATGGGCAACCAGCCCTTGCGCAGCGTGGTGGGGGACTTGATCTCCCACCATGTCATCCCCACCAGCATCAGCGCGATGCATACAAAAAACACCGCCACCGGCGTGGTCCAAGCCATCCAAGAAAACATGGTCAGACCCTCCCCATCGCAAAGCCCTTGGCGATGTAGTGCCGCACAAACCAGATCACCACCGCACCGGGCAGGATGGTCAGCACACCGGCGGCGGCCAGCGTGGCCCAGTCCATGCCGGAGGCGCTCACCGTGCGCGTCATGGTCGCCACAATCGGCTTGGCATTCACGCTGGTCAGCGTGCGTGCCAGCAGCAATTCGACCCAGCTGAACATGAAGCAAAAAAACGCTGCCACGCCCACGCCGGCCTTGATCAAAGGCAGAAAGATGGTGAGAAAAAAGCGCGGAAAGCTGTAGCCATCGATATAGGCGGTTTCGTCGATTTCACGCGGTATGCCACTCATGAATCCTTCCAGAATCCACACCGCCAGCGGCACGTTGAACAGCAAATGCGCCAGCGCCACGGCAATGTGCGTGTCCATCAGGCCCACGGTGGTGTAGAGCTGGAAAAACGGCAGCAAAAACACGGCGGGCGGCGTCATGCGGTTGGTGAGCAACCAGAAGAACACATGCTTGTCGCCCAGAAAGCGGTAACGTGAAAAAGCATAGGCCGCAGGCAGGGCCACGGCCAGCGAGATCACGCTGTTGATGGCCACATAGATCAGGCTGTTGATATAGCCGCCATACCAGGAGGGGTCGGTCAGAATGGTCTGGTAATTGGCCCAGGTGAACTGCTGGGGCCACAGCGAAAAGCTGGACAGAATCTCCTCATTGGTCTTGAAGCTCATGTTCACCATCCAGTAAATGGGCAACACGGCAAACACCAGGTAAAGCAGCAGAAACAGGCTGCGTTTATGAAAGCGGCTTTCAGTCATGGCCCACCTCCGGGCTTTGGGTGCCCACGCGCTGCATCCAGTTGTAGAGGATGAAGCACAGCAGCAAGATGATGAGGAAGTAAATCAGCGAGAACGCCGCCGCCGGCCCCAGGTCAAACTGGCCCACGGCTTTTTGCGTCAGGTACTGGGACAGAAAGGTGGTGGCATTGCCCGGCCCGCCACCGGTGAGCACAAAGGGCTCGGTGTAGATCATGAAGCTGTCCATAAAGCGCAGCAGCACGGCAATCATCAGCACCCCGCGCATCTTGGGCAGCTGGATGTAGCGAAACACCGCCCATTTGCTGGCCCCGTCGATGCGCGCGGCCTGGTAGTAGGCATCGGGTATGGAGCGCAGGCCGGCATAGCCCAGCAAGGCCACCAAGGGCGTCCAGTGCCAGACATCCATGACCAGCACCGTCAGCCAGGCATCCAGCGCATGGCCGGTATAGCTGTAGTCCACGCCCAGGCCATTCAATGCCGCTCCCAAGAGACCAATGTCCGAGCGGCCATAGATTTGCCAGATGGTGCCCACCACATTCCAGGGAATCAGCAGCGACAGGGCCACCACCACCAGCACGGCCGAAGCCTTCCAGCCCTGGGCCGGCATGGACAGGGCCAGGGCAATGCCCAGCGGTATTTCCACCGCCAGCACCGCCAGCGAAAAGCCCAGTTGCCGCCACAGCGCGGCATGCAGTTCTTCATCACGCATCACGGTGGCAAACCACTCCGTGCCCACAAACACCCGCCGCTCGGGGCTGATGATGTCCTGCACCGAGTAATTCACCACCGTCATCAAGGGCACGATGGCCGAGAACGCCACGCACAGCATCACGGGCAGGATCAGCAACCAGGCGCGCTGGTTTACCGGTTTGTTCATCGGGTTCATGCCAGCAGCTCCTCGTCGCGGTAGTAGCAGGTGTGCGGGCCCTGCAGCTGCAGCCACATGTTCTGCCCCACATCAGGCAAGGGCGTGCCGGCGGCAAAACGGGCCTTGAGCACATGGGCGCCGGCCTGGGCGCTCAGCAAGACATGGGCACCCAGGTCTTGCACCCGCAGCACTTGCACCGGCAAGGCGCCGGGCGCCTCGGGTTGAGCCAGCCGCAGGTATTCCGGCCGAATGCCCAGATGCAAGGACTGTGGCTGTGTGCCGGCCGCAGCCTGCAGCGCCTGGGCCATGGGCATGGACTGCGCCCCCACCCACAGGGCGCCATCCCTGCATTGCAGCGGCAGAAAATTCATGCCGGGCGAGCCTATGAAATGCCCCACAAACACATGGCGGGGCCGCTCGAACAAGGCATCCGGCGTGCCCAGCTGCATGACTTTCCCGCGTGACATCACCACCACCTGCTCGGCAAAGGTCAGCGCCTCCACCTGGTCATGGGTCACGTAGATCAGCGTGAGCTTGAGCTCCTGGTGGATTTGCTTGAGCTTGCGCCGCAGCTGCCATTTCAGGTGCGGGTCGATCACGGTGAGCGGCTCATCAAACAGCACGGCCGCCACATCCGAGCGCACCAGGCCGCGGCCCAGCGAGATCTTCTGCTTGGCGTCTGCCGCCAGGCCGGCAGCGCGCTGGTTCAGCTGGCCGCTGAGCTCCAGCATCTCGGCAATGGCGCCCACACGCTGGCGAATTTCGGCCTCGGGCACTTGGCGATTGCGCAGCGGAAACGCCAGGTTTTCGGCCACGGTCATGGTGTCGTAAATCACCGGGAACTGGAACACCTGGGCGATGTTGCGCTGCTGCGGGCTGTCGCGCGTCACATCGCGACCGTCGAACAGCACCTTGCCATGCGAGGGCGCCAGCAGGCCGGACATGATGTTCAGCAACGTGGTCTTGCCGCAGCCCGAAGGCCCCAGCAGCGCATAGGCACCGCCATCGGCAAATTCCATCTGCAGCGGCAGCAGGGCGTAGTCGCTGTCCTGCTGTGGCTGGGGCCCATAGGCATGGGCCAGGTCCAGGGTAATGCGTGCCATGGCTTAGTTCCGGCTTTCTGCCTGCGGCAGTTGCAGTAGGCCACCACCGCTGCCATTGGCCTGCTCGCTCTCAAACACATAGCAGTCCAAGGGCGACAGGTAAACGCTGATGGGCTGGTTGATTTCCACCTTGTGCACCCCTGTCAGCTGCGCCACCCAGTCGCCCCAGGGCAGTTGCACATGCACAAAGGTGTCGGAGCCCGAAATCTCCGCCAGATGCACCTGGCCACGCAGCGCCACATCGCCGGGCCCGGCCTGCAGCCGCAGCGCATGGGCTCTCACCCCCAGCACCGCTGTGCCCTGGTTCTGGCCCGGGTCCAAGGGGTGGAGCAGGTCCAGCACGCTGCCATCAGGCAGTTGCATCTGCCTGCCACCCTGCACCAATTGCACCTGCGCCAAATTGATGGGCGGGTCGCTAAAGGCTCTGGCCACGCGCAGCGAGCGCGGCGCATGGAAGACCTGGGCCGTTGGGCCGTATTGCAGCAGCTCGCCCGCATCCAGCACGGCGGTATAGCCGCCCAACAGCAAGGCCTCGCCCGGCTCGGTGGTGGCATAGACCACGGTGGAGCGGCCTGCATCGAATAGCTGGCCCAGCTCCTCGCGCAGGCCTTCGCGCAGCTTGTAGTCCAGGTTCACCAGGGGTTCGTCCAGCAGCATCAGCGGGGCGTCTTTGGCCAAGGCCCTGGCCAGGGCCACACGCTGCTGCTGGCCGCCGGAGAGTTCGGCGGGCAGGCGGTCCAGGAACATATCAATGTGCAAACGCTTGGCCAGCGCGCGTACCTTGCTTTCCATATCAGACTCACCGCGCAGCTTCAGCGGCGAGGCAATGTTCTGTGCCACCGTCATCGCCGGGTAGTTGATGAACTGCTGGTAGACCATGGCCACATTGCGCTGGCGCACCGGCATGCCGGTCACGTTCTGCCCATCCACCAACACCTGGCCGCTGGTGGGTGCATCCAGCCCGGCCATGATGCGCATCAGGCTGGTCTTGCCGGCCTGGGTGGCGCCCAGCAGCACGGTGACGGCATGGCTTTGCAAGGCAAGATTCAAGGGGTAGAGCCAGGTCTGCCCCCCAACGCGTTGCACCACGTTCTCCAACACCAGCTGCATCGCCACCTCTCTGCTCCGCACCGGGAGCCTCTGTGTACTTGCACGTCGTAGAAAGCTGTTGCTTTCGGTTTGCATGAGTTTTTGTTCTTTTTCGCCGCTACCCCATAGAAAATTACCCTAGGACATGTTCGTTTTACTTCGGTCTACATTGCACATACATGCCGCAATTGCACTGCTGCGTGCGCTATAAAGCAGCCGGGTTTTCTTTTTTCCACCCTTTGCCCTTTTTGCGCCGTGAACTCCAACCCCCGCCAACTGCAACTGCTTGAAGAAGTCCGCCATCGCCAATCCGCCACCGTGGAGCAACTGGCCGATATCCTGGGGGTGACCCTGCAGACCGTGCGCCGGGACGTGCAGAAGATGGCGGACATGGGCCTCTTGGTGCGTTTTCACGGCGGCGTGCGCATGCCCAGCGCCACCGTGGAAAACATTGCCCACCCGCAGCGCCTGACCATGAATGCCGAGGGCAAGGCCCGCATTGCCCAGGCGATTGCCCAGTCCATTCCCAATGGCTGCTCGCTGATCCTCAACATCGGCACCACCACCGAGGCCGTGGCCAAGGCGCTGTTGCGCCACCAGGGCCTGCGCGTGATCACCAACAACCTGAACGTGGCCGCCATCCTCAGCAGCAATGCGGACTGCGAGGTCATCGTCGCCGGCGGCGTGGTGCGCACCCGCGACCGCGGCATCGTGGGTGAGGCAGCGGTGGACTTCATCCGCCAGTTCAAGGTGGACATTGCCGTGATCGGCATCTCCGCCATCGAGGCCGATGGCTCGCTGCGCGACTTCGATCTGCGCGAGGTGAAAGTGGCGCAAACCATCATCCAGCAGTCGCGCGAGCTCTGGCTGGCCGCCGACCACAGCAAATTCGACCGCCAGGCCATGGTGCAAATGGCCACGCTGCAGCAGGTGGACCGGCTGTTCACCGATGCGCCGCCGCCGGCGCACTTCATTCCTTTGCTGGAGCAGGCCGAGGTGGAATACACCGTCGCCAGCAAAAGCTGAGCGCCTGCACTGTGGTCTGCGGACAGCACCTAGCCACCTGCAACGCGTTTGCCTCTATCCTCCAGCCATGAAGACCGATCTGCTTGCCGCTTCGGGCCCTGGCACGGCCACCCACCATATTCGCCCCGCGCAGCTGGCCGATGCCGCAGGCATCAGCGCCCTGCTGCAGAACATGGGCTGGTTTGCCGCCTATGAAGGCCGCAGCGCGGCCCAGAATGCCGAGGCCGTGCAGGCCTTGCTGCAGGCCCAGGCGCAGACCGATCGCAGCCTGCTGCTGGTGGCCCAAGACGCCCAGCAACGCATTGTGGGCTACTGCGCCGTGCACTGGCTGCCCGCCGCCATCATCCAGGGCTGGGAAGCCTATCTGAGCGAGCTGTTTGTGGCCGATGCCGCACGCGGTCTGGGCCTGGGCAGCCGCCTGCTGGATACGGCCGTGCAAGCCGCACGCCAGCAAGGCTGCGCGCGCATCTGGCTGGTAAACAACCGCCAACGCAGCTCCTACGAGCGCGGCTTTTACGCCAAGCTGGGCTGGAGCGAGCAAAGCCAGATGGCACGCTTTGTACTGCCTCTGACATCCATCTGAATTTCAGGCCGCCGCTGGCCTGTGTGAACCCCGATTTATGACGACCTATCTGCTTGCCCTGGACCAGGGCACTTCCAGCTCCCGCTCCATTGTGTTTGATGCCCAGGGCCGCCTGGTGGCCTCGGCCCAGCTGGAGCTGCCCCAGATCTACCCGCGTCCGGGCTGGGTGGAACATGACCCGCGCGAAATCTGGCGCACCCAGCTGAGCACGGCCAAAGAGGCCCTGGCCAAGGCCGGGCTCACAGCCCGCGACATCCGCGCCGTGGGCATTACCAACCAGCGCGAAACCACGGTGGTGTGGAACCGCAAAACCGGCCAGCCCATCCACCACGCCATCGTCTGGCAAGACCGCCGCGCCGAGCCCATCTGCGCAGCCCTGCGCGAAGCCGGCATGGCCGAGAGCATTCAGCAAAAAACCGGTCTGCTGATCGACGCCTATTTCTCCGGCAGCAAGCTGCAGTGGCTGCTGGACCATGTGCCCGGTGCCCGCGCCGCGGCCGAGGCAGGTGATCTGGCCTTTGGCACCGTAGACAGCTGGCTGGTCTGGCAGCTCACCGGTGGCAAGCGCCATGTCACCGATGTCAGCAATGCCAGCCGCACCATGCTGTTCAACGTCCACAGCAACCAGTGGGACGAGGAGCTGCTGGCCGCCCTGCACATTCCCAAGAGCCTGCTACCCGAAGTCCTGCCCTCGGCCGCCGACTTTGGCCGCACCGCAGCCGATGTGCTGGGTGGCGAGATCGCCATCGGCGGCGTGGCCGGCGACCAGCAGAGCGCCCTCTTCGGCCAGGCTTGTTTCTCGGCCGGCATGGCCAAGAACACCTATGGCACGGGCTGCTTCATGCTGATGCACACCGGTGGCAACTTTCAGCAATCCGCCAATGGCTTGCTAACCACCTCGGCGGCCCAGGCAAGCACCACACCCCAATTCGCGTTGGAGGGCAGCGTGTTTGTGGGCGGCGCCGTGGTGCAGTGGCTGCGCGACGGCCTGCGCGCCATCGAGCACAGCGGCCAGGTGCAGCAGCTGGCAGAGTCCGTGCCCGACAGCGGCGGTGTGATGCTGGTGCCCGCCTTCACCGGCCTGGGAGCCCCCTACTGGAAGCCCGATGCCCGCGGCACCATCACCGGCCTCACCCGCGGCTCCACCATGGCCCATATCGCCCGCGCGGCGCTGGAATCCATTGCCTACCAAAGCGCGGCCCTGCTGCTGGCTATGAGCCGCGACGCCGTGGCCAACGGCGGTGCTGCCGTCAGTGAGCTGCGTGTGGACGGCGGCGCCTGCGTGAACAATTTGCTGATGCAGTTCCAGGCCGATTTGCTGGGCATTCCCGTGGTGCGCCCGGCCTGCGTGGAAACCACCGCCCTGGGCGCGGCCTATCTGGCCGGCCTGTCCACCGGCATCTACCAAAGCACCGAAGAGCTGTCCGCGCTGTGGCAGGCCGAGCGCCGCTTTATGCCCACCATGGACCAGCAACGCGCCGAGGAGCTGATGGCGCGCTGGGAGCATGCCGTCGCGCAGACGGTGATGGAGTGACACCCCCCTGAGTCGCCTGCGGCGCCTTCCCCGTAGCCCGGCGCCCCCGCTCTCGCTTCGCTTGCGCTCGCGGGCAAGGGGACGCTGCCAGCGCTGACCTGGGTTACAAGGCGGCCCTGGCGCGGCAGCCCTGGCGAAAGGGGCTCTGCATGCGACAGGGGACAGTTTGCCCTGTGCCTTGGATGTTGCCCCTTCCCCCACCGGGGGAAAGTGGGGATGGGGGCCTGCCTTCGGTCTCACTCGCCCGCTTGCGGGAGAGGGGAGAGGGGAGAGGGTTGGCCAACGGCGCCTGCACAGCTTGTCTAAAAGCAGAGCATCTATCGCGTGCATGTATTGGGTTTGTCGTAGATTTTTATTCCAAACCCATAAGCCAAGCGCATATATCGCTACCATTTTCTTGAGCACTATTGCCCGTGCCGCGCCACAATGGAAGCTCTGCAGTCCTTTCTCATCACCAGCCCTTTATGAGCACTCCTGCCTCTCTTCCCCGCGCCATCGCCTTTATTGGCGGCGGCAATATGGCCAGCGCCATCATCGGTGGCCTGATCGCCCAGGGCCTGCCGGCCGAACGCATCACCGTGGTCGAGCCTTTTGAGGCCGCACGCGATGCGCTGCGCAGCAAGTTCGGCATAGAAGCCCTGCCCTCGGCCACCGACGCACTGCAAGCGGCCGAGCTGGTGGTCTGGGCCACCAAGCCCCAGACCTTCAAGGACGCGGCTGCGGCCGTCGCCCCTTTCACCGGCCAGGCCCTGCATTTGAGCGTGGCCGCCGGCATCACCACCGACAGCGTGGCCCAGTGGCTGGGCAGCCACCGCGTGGTGCGCGCCATGCCCAACACCCCAGCCCTGGTGGGCAAGGGCATGACCGGCCTGTATGCCCGTGCCGAGGTGGAAGCTACCGGACGCGCCCAGGTGGAAGGCGTGATCGCCAGCACCGGCCAATTCGTCTGGGTGGCGCAGGAAGACCAGCTGGATGCCGTGACGGCCTTGTCCGGCTCCGGCCCGGCCTATGTGTTTCTGTTCCTCGAAGCCATGACCCAGGCCGGCGTGGACATGGGCTTGCCGCAAGCCCAGGCCTACCAGTTGGCCGTGGCCACCTTCCAAGGCGCATCGGAACTGGCGGCCCGCTCCGACGAGCCTGCCAGCGTGCTGCGCGAGCGCGTCACCAGCAAGGGCGGCACCACCCATGCCGCCATCACCCATATGCAAGCCACCCAGGTGCCAGAGCATTTTGTGCAGGCCATGCGCAATGCCGAAAGCCGGGCCAAGGAGCTGGCGGCTGAATTCGGGAAATAAAGACACGCCCCTGAGTCGCTGCGCGCCTTCCCCTCGCTCTTCGCTCGCTGCGCTCGCGGGCAAGGGGACGACACCAGCGCGGCGGGGCGGCGCGGCCGGCATAGGCCCTTGCGCGGTGTCTCTCGCGAAAGAGGGCTCAGCATGCGGCGGAGAGAAACCGCGAGACGGCCAGCAAGGAGCTCTGTAGGCTGCGACCATCGCCCCCGGTGGAAAAGGCGCATAGCGCCTCACCGCATTACTTCAACCCATAGCCCACAACCACGCCGGCAAAGATGGCAGCGCCAATCCAGTGGCTTTTGCTGAAGGCCACAAAACAGCCCTCGCGCGTGCGGTGGCGGATCAGCGTGAAATGCCAGGCAATCTGCGCTGCGGCCACGGCCATGCCCAGCCAGAAGGGCCAGCCCAGTTGCAAAGGTGCCAGCACCCAGGCAATCAGCCCCCAGCACAGCACAAAAAACGCCATGATGCCGGCCACATCAAAACGGCCCAAGGTGATGGCCGAGGTCTTCATGCCGATTTTGAGGTCGTCGTCACGGTCCACCATGGCGTATTCGGTGTCATAGGCCAGCACCAAACACATATTCGCCAGCCACAGCACCCAGGCCGTGGCCGGCACCGTGCCGATGACGGCGGCAAAGGCGATGACGATGCCAAAGTTGAAGGCAATGCCCAGAAAGGCCTGGGGCATGGAGAAGAAGCGCTTGGTGAATGGGTAGAGGATGGTGAACAGCACGGCCGGCACCGACCAGGCCACGGCCTCCCAGCGCGTGGTCAGCACCAGACCCAGGGACACCAGGGTCAGCACCAGCCCCACCATTGCTGCCTCTTTCACGCTGACCTGGCCGCTGGTGATGGGCCGCTGCGTGGTGCGCTTCACATGTTTGTCAAAGTCGCGGTCGGCGATGTCGTTGATGGTGCAGCCGGCGCTGCGCATCAGCACCGTGCCCAGTACAAACACGGTCAGCAGATGCCAGCCGGGAAAGCCATCGGCCGCCACCCACAGTGCCACCAGCGTGGGCCAGACCAGCACCAGCCAGCCAGCGGGACGGTCCCAGCGGACCAGGTCCATGTACAGCGCAAAACGGCTGCGACGTGGGGCAGCAGTGGACGGGGAGGCATTCATATCTCAAACCATTCAAAAACCGGCCCGCTGCACATGCACACCATGGCGCAGACCGTGGGGGATTGTGCATCGCACATGCAGTACCCAGAGCCTGGCATCAAACCGCAAACAGGCTGTTGCGGCGCGCAGCCGCCTTGCGTGCCAGCTCGGTCACGCCAATCACCAGGGCCAGCCATGCCAGGCCCAGCAGCCAGCCAGCCAGCACATCGCTCACATAGTGCACGCCCAACAGCACACGGCTGATGCCCACGCCCAGCACCACGGCCACGGTGAGCGCCACCACCCCATAGGGACTTGCGGGCCTTGCAGGCCGCGCCAACAGCAGCCACACCCAGGCCAGCAGGCCGTAGCACACCAAGGTGCCAGCGCTGTGGCCACTGGGGAAGCTATAGCCCTGCTCCACAGCCCAGCCCATTTCGGGCCGCGCACGGGCCACCAGGTGTTTGATGATGCGTATCCACAGGCCCACACCGGCAACCCCCACCACCCAGGCACCCAGCAGCAGCCAGGAGCGGCGGTACAGCAGCCACAGACAGGCCAGCGCGCCCAGGGCCGCCATCCAGCCCACATGGCCTAGTTGGGTCCAGACATGCGCCAGGGGCATCCAGAAAGCATCGCCCTGGGTTTGCACCCAGGCCTGAACCCGGTGGTCCAGCGCCATCCATTGCGCACTGGCGCTGCTCGGCACGGCCGCAGGCTCCAGCCCCTGCGCCATGCTCCATGCCATGCCACCCATGGTGAGCGAAGCCAGCACCCCCAGGGCCAGCCAGCGCCATGCCGGGCCTTGCACATGGGCAGGATAGCTGCGCAATCCCAGGCGCTGGTGCACAAAAAAGCCGCCCACGGCGGCCATCAAAAGCAGCGCCAGCAGGGGCGCTGCATAGGTATCGATCCACTGCATCATGGGATGCAGTGTGCCGATAAATCGCTCAGTCTTCCAACAGCGAACGTAACATCCACGCGGTTTGCTCGTGGATTGTCAGGCGCTGGGTCAGCAGATCGGCCGTGGGTTCGTCGCTGGCCTTGTCGGCCAGGGGGAACAATTCGCGCGCCGTGCGGGCCACGGCCTCATGGCCTTGCACCAGGATGCGGACCATCTCGCCCGCCTTGGGCGGTGTGGCTGGCACATCGGGCAGGGTGGCCAGCTTGCCGAACTGGGCATAGGAGCCGGGCGCATAGTGGCCCAGCGAGCGGATGCGCTCGGCAATCGGGTCCACCGCATTCCACAGCTCGGTGTATTGCCCCATGAACATGGTGTGCAAGGTGTTGAACATGGGCCCCGTCACATTCCAGTGGAAGTTGTGCGTGGTCAGGTACAGGGTGTAGGTATCGGCCAGCAGGCGCGACAGGCCCTTGGCAATGGCTTCGCGGTCTTTCTCGCTGATGCCGATGTTGATGGCAGGCACGCTGGTGGCGATGCTATCGGGCTTGCTGATCTTGCTGGGGGTTTTGCGGGAATCCTTGGCCATGAATACACACTCCTTGAAAAGCGCCCCCTGTCGAGGGCTATGCAAAACTGTAGCGCCACCTGCGCGGCAGATGCTGCGCGCCGTCAAGTTTTTGCCTATGACGGCGATTCGCAAACATGCTTTAAGAGAGCCGGCTCACCCCGGTCAGTGCACAGGCATAGACCGCATTGCGCAGCGCGGCAATGGCTTCATAGCGGGTGAAGCTGCGGCGCCAGACCAGCACCACGCGGCGGCTGGGTGGCGGCACACCGTCTTCCTCGACGATGGGCAGATAGCGGATATGGGGCTCGTCCGATTTGCGTCGGCGCGGTGTGTCCAGCGCATCCTTGGGCACGGACAGGCGCGGCACCAGGGTCACGCCCATGCCGGCCGCCACCATGTGCTTGATGGTTTCCAGCGACGAGCCTTCAAACGTGCGGCGAATACCTTCGGCATTGCTGGCGTAGCGGGCAAACTCGGGGCAGACCTCGAGCACATGGTCGCGAAAGCAGTGGCCTGCACCCAGCAGCAGCATGGTCTCGTTCTTCAGGTCCTGGGTGGATACCGTGTTCTTCTGTGCCAGCGGATGGCTGCTGGGCACAGCGGCCATAAAGGGCTCGTCATACAGCGGGGCAATGGCCAGGCCGGTGTCGGGGAAAGGTTCGGCCACGATGGCACAGTCAATCTCACCGGTGCGCAGCATCTCCAGCAGCTTGACGGTGAAATTCTCCTGCAGCATCAGCGGCATCTGCGGCGTGCGGTCTATGGAGTGGCGCACCAGGTCGGGCAGCAGATAAGGGCCGATGGTGTAGATCACGCCCAGGGTCAGCACGCCCGACAGCGGGTCTTTGCCGCGCTTGGCGATTTCCTTGATGGCCGCTGCCTGCTCCAGCACGCTTTGCGCCTGGCGCACGATTTCCTCACCCAGCGGCGTGACGGTGACTTCACCCGCGCTGCGCTCGAACAGCTTCACATCCAGCTCGTCTTCCAGCTTCTTGATCGCCACAGACAACGTGGGCTGCGAAACATAGCAAGCATCAGCCGCACGGCCGAAATGCTTTTCTCGGGCAACCGCAACGATGTATTTCAATTCTGTGAGCGTCATAGCGTCTTGGGGTTCTTGGCATGTAAAGAGAGCTGCTCATTGTGCATGCAGCCATGGAGTGCGGGCATCAAATACCTTTTTTTTTGCCACAGGTGTCAACCCATGGGAAATAGCCATACAGGCAGAGGTGTGGACACCTCATGCCTTCAGGTATTCGGCCTTGCCGCCCAGCCAACGTGAGATGTGCATTTCTGCCAGCAGTGCATGCTGCTCCAGCATGGAGGGCGCCAGCTCCCGCGCCCATTCCAGCAGGGCAACGTCCTGCTCCAGATCGGCAAAACGCAGCATGGCGGCACCGGACTGGCGTGCCCCCAGAAACTCGCCCGGACCACGGATTTCCAGATCACGCCGGGCAATTTCGAAGCCGTCGTTGGTCTCGACCATGGCACGCAAGCGCTCCTTGCCTGTGTCAGACAAACGCCCGTTGTCATTCACCGCATAGAGCAGCACGCAGGCCGAGGCGGCCGCGCCGCGGCCCACGCGGCCACGCAGCTGGTGCAGCTGCGACAGGCCAAAGCGCTCGGCATGCTCGATCACCATCAGCGATGCATTGGGCACGTCCACGCCCACCTCGATCACCGTGGTGGACACCAGCACACCCATGATGCCGGCGGTGAACAACTCCATCACGGCCTTCTTCTCGGCCTGGGGCATGCGTGAATGCAGCAGGCCGACCATGACGCCGGGCAGGGCCTCGCTCAAATCAGTGTGGGTGGCCGTGGCGTTGGACAGATCCAGGGCCTCGCTTTCCTCAATCAGCGGGCAGACCCAGTACACCTGGCGGCCCGCCGCCACCTGGGCACCGATGCGGGCGATGACCTCATCCTTGCGGCTGTCCGAGATCACCTTGGTCACGATGGGGGTGCGCCCCGGCGGCAGCTCGTCGATCACCGACACATCCAGGTCGGCGTAATAGCTCATGGCCAGGGTGCGCGGGATGGGCGTGGCACTCATCATCAAGAGATGTGGCTCCAGCCCGACATGGGCCAGTTTCTGCCGCAGCGCCAGGCGCTGGGCCACGCCAAAACGGTGCTGCTCGTCGATCACGGCCAGGGCCAGGTTGTGGAACTCCACCTGCTGCTGAATGACGGCATGCGTGCCCACCACCAGGGCGGCTTCGCCACTGGCCACCAGGGCCAGCATGGCAGCACGCTCCTTTTTCTTTTGCGCACCCGACAGCCAGGCCACTTTCTTACCCAGCGGCGCCAGAATTGGCTCCAGCCAGCCCACCAGCTTGCCGAAGTGCTGCTCGGCCAGGATTTCGGTGGGCGCCATCAACGCGCATTGCCAGCCGGCCGCAATGCAGACCATGGCCGACATGGCGGCCACCACGGTCTTGCCCGAGCCCACATCGCCCTGCAGCAATCGGTGCATGGGCATGGGGCGCGCCATGTCGTCGGCGATTTCGCGGCAAACCCGCTGCTGTGCGCCCGTCAATCCAAAGGGCAGCACCGCCAGGAATTGCTCCACCAGCGTGGCTGCACCGGCTTGCGACTGGGGCACGGTCAGCGACGGCGCCTTCAGCCGCGCGCGTTCACGTTTGGCCTGGTACTGGGACAGTTGCTGGGCCAGCAGCTCCTCGGCCTTGAGCCGCTGCCAGGCCGGGTGGCTGTGGTCTTCCAGCGTGGCCAGCGCCACATCGGGCGTGGGGTTGTGCAAAAACAGAAGCGCCTCGCGCAGACCCATCAAGGGCTGCAGCCCGGTTTCATTCCAATAAGGCAGCACCGGTGGCGGCGTGCCCGGCGGCAGGGTTTCGGGCAGCTGCACGCGCTGCAAGGCGCTGGCGATGGCCCGGCGCAGATAGGGCTGTGGTAGGCCGGCCGCCGTGGGGTAGATGGGCGTCAACGCCTGGGGCAGCTCGCCGCCGGCCAGCTTGAAGGCAGGGTGCAGCATTTGCCGCCCCCAGAAGCCGCCCTTGACCTCACCCCGTATGCGCAGCACGGCGCCCACGGCCATGGTTTTTTGCTGTGAAGGGTAGAAGCTGAAGAAGGTGAGCACACAAGTGCCCGTGCCGTCATCCACGGTGACTTTCAGCATGCGGCGCGGGCGCAACTGCACCTCGCTATGGGTCACCGTGGCTTCGATCTGCACCGTGTCGCCGTCGCGCGCATTCTTCAGCGGAATGATGCGGGTCTCGTCCTCATAGCGCAGCGGCAGGTGCAAGGCCAGGTCAATGTCGCGCACCAAGCCCAGTTTGTGCATAGCCTGTTGGGCTGCACTGGGGGTGGTTTTTTTGGCGGGCACTGAAGCGGACATGAGGCGGATCAAAGGGCAGACAAGCTGCGACACAAATACGGGAGGACAGGCTACCATGGCCTTCGTCTGGCTTTGGCCAAAGTGTTTTGCTTTGCATGTTCAAGCGCATCTCCGTCCAACACCTCACCACGGGCATGTACATCTATGAGATGTGCGGCCCCTGGATGTCCCATCCCTTCTGGCGCCGGGCCTTTCTGCTGACTTCGCCAGCCGATCTGCAGCGCCTGCGGCAAAGCCCTGTCACCGAGGTCTGGATCGACATACGTCGCGGCAAGGACATTCCATCCGATGTGCCCTGCGTGGTCTGGGACCCCGACAAGGGCAGCCCTCAGGCTGAGCCTGTGGCGGCACCGCCAGCAGCACCGCCACAGGCCATCATCAACACCACGCCAGCCACACTCGGCAAGGAACTGCACCAGGCCATGGCCTTGTGCGAACAATCGCGTGAAGCCATGCTGGACATGTTCAGCGAGGCCCGCATGGGCAGCGCCATCAGCATGGACATGGCGGAGAGCCTGGTCAACGAGATCACCGGCTCCGTGCTGCGCAATCCCGACGCCCTGCTCAGCGTGGCGCGGCTGAAGACCGCCGACAACTACACCTATATGCACTCCGTGGCCGTCAGCGGCCTGATGGTGGCACTGGCCCGCAACCTGGGCATGAATGAGGCCCAGGCCCGGCGCGCCGGGCTGGCCGGCCTGCTGCACGATCTGGGCAAGGCCCGCATGGACCCCGCCATTCTGAACAAGCCCGACAAGCTGAGCGACGAAGAGTTTGCCCATATGCAAGGCCACCCCCGCGCCAGCTACGAGATGCTGCTGGACAGCGCAGGCATTGACGAGGCCGTGCTGGATGCCTGTTTGCACCACCATGAGCGCCTGGATGGTCGTGGCTACCCCGACGGTTTGGCCGGAGAAGAGATCAGTCTGCTGGCTCGCATGACGGCCATCTGCGATGTCTACGATGCCATCACCTCGGACCGTCCCTACAAAAAAGGCTGGCCACCTGCGGTGTCACTCAAGCGCATGGCGGAGTGGACCGACACCCATCTGGACAAGCGCCTATTCGAGACCTTTGTGCGTACCGTGGGTATCTACCCCGTGGGCTCGCTGGTACGTCTGCAATCAGGCCGGCTGGCCGTGGTCAGCGAGCCCTCTGCCAAAAGCCTGACGGCGCCGCGTGTGGTGGCCTTCTACTGCACCAAAAGCGAGAAGCTGCTCAACCCTCAGCTCCTGGACCTGGCCCAGACCCGTCAAGACCGCATCGTGGCCCAGGAAGACCCTGCCAACTGGCCTTTCACCAACCTGGACAGTCTGTGGCACAAAGGGGTAGCAGCCACGGCTTGAAATAGTCCTGAGTCGCTGGTGACGCCCGGTAAGGCAAGCGGAAAACACCAGCACGGCAAGACAAGACCGTGCCGCTACAGCACCGGCACTGAGCCCTCTGACTCCGCGCATGCCAGTTGGCAGCCGTTGCGGCCCTGGGCCTTGGCGCGATAGAGGGCGGCATCGGCCAACGCCACCAGGTCGCCCGCTGAGATGCGGCCCGATGGACCTGCCGGTGACACCAGGCTGGCAGCACCAGCGCTGACGGTCACATGCGGCCACACGGACGAGGCGCCGTGCACCAGATCCAGCGCCCGCACATTGCGCACCATCTGCTTGGCTACCGCCAAGGCGCCTTCGGCATCGGTATCGGGCAAGATCACGGCCAGCTCCTCCCCCCCATAGCGCGCGACCAGGTCGGTCACGCGGTGCACACTGCGGCACAGCGCCTGGGCCACAGCCTGCAGGCAACGGTCGCCCTGCTGGTGGCCATGGTGGTCGTTGTAGCGTTTGAAATGGTCCACATCGACCATGACCAGCCCCACAGGCCGGCCGCTGCGGCCAGCCTGTGCACAGGCCTGTCGCAGACGCTCGTCAAAATAGGCGCGGTTGGCGATCTGCAGCAGCCCGTCGGTGCGGGACATGGACTCCAATCTGGCATTGGCCTGCTCCAGCTCCTGGGTGCGCTGCGCCACACGTTCCTCCAGATGCAGATTGGCCTCGGCCAGCTGCATGTTCTGCTGCGACAGCACGGTGTAGAGCTTGCCAATCATCTTGAGCAAGGCCTGTGTACCGTTGTCATGGTTTTCGCGTTCCAGATCAAAAGCCTGGGTGGGTGGCATGCCCGCACGCACACAAGCGATCTGCCGTGCCATGGATTGGTCTATGCCCAGAATATGCAAGCCAAGCCACGAGGTGAGAAAGCCCACCAGTGTGGTGCCGGGGTCGCTCATTTTTTTGCGTTGGCGCCACAGCAGCGCCACCTGCTCCACAAATTGCTGGTGCAGATGCCGGTGGGGCACGATGTGTCTATCGTCCAGGCCATGCTCCACCATTAACGCCTCTTCCTCGGTGAAGTGGTATTCGGTATAGGCCAGCAAACGGCGGTAAATATCCTCCAGCAAGCCATCGTTATCGCTTTCCTGCCGAAACAGCGCCGCATTGAGCTCATTGAACAAGTCCACCAAGGCGTGGTGCTGCGCATCGACCGAGTCCAGTTCGGTGATGAAGTTGTCGTCCCAGACAAAAGTGGTGTCCATGGCCATGCGCAGCACTTGTTTCAATAAGTAACCATCCAGTCTATCGTGCGATGGCCTGCGTCCACTGATGCTGCGCAAAAAGCGTGCACAAGCTGCTTTTTTCACCCTCATCATCACTACGATCTCAGGGTAATTCCCTGGACTCAGGCCTGCACAGGGACAGGGATTTGCGACAATTGCCCTTTCGGTTCAGACCTTGGAACGGGCTTGTCCAGCCCTCAAGAACACGCATGTCTTTCAGTCCCCGCGCCCACACCCTCAGTGATTTCGACTTTGCTCTGCCCGAGCACCTGATTGCCCAACACCCTGCCGCCGAACGCAGCGCCTCGCGCCTGCTTGATGGCCGCCAGCAGCCTTTTGTGGACCGCGTGTTCAAGGAGCTGCCCGAGCTGCTGCACGAGGGTGATCTGCTGGTCTTCAACGACACCAAAGTGGTCAAGGCCCGGGTGTTTGGCGAAAAGGCCAGCGGCGGCAAGCTGGAACTGCTGATAGAGCGCGTGCTCGAAGGCAACGAAGTCGTGGCCCATATGAAGGTCAGCAAAAAGCCGCTGCCCGGCGCCAAAATACATCTGCATGGCGGCAAGGGCCATGGCGGCTTTGATGGCGTGCTGCTGGGCCGTTGGCCCGATGAAAGCGGTCCTTTGTTCCGCTTCGCGCTAGAAGGCGATCATGGCGAAACCCCTTGGGAGCTGATGGAGCAGTTCGGCCATCTGCCGCTGCCCCCCTACATCGCCCGCAACCAGAACAGCGACGAAGACCCGGACGAAGCTGAAGACTCCGAACGCTACCAGACCGTGTTCGCCAGCCACCCTGGCGCCGTCGCAGCCCCCACCGCCGCCCTGCACTTCGATGCCCAGGTGCTGGCCGCGCTGAAGGACAAAGGCGTGGAAACCGCCTCCGTCACCCTGCATGTGGGTGCCGGCACCTTCCAGCCCGTGAAGGTGGAGAACCTGGCCGAGCACCAGATGCACAGCGAGTGGTACAACATTCCACTGACCACGCTGGCCGCGCTGGAGCGCTGCCGTCAGCGCAGAGGCCGCATCGTTGCTGTGGGCACCACCAGTGTGCGCACGCTGGAGTCCTGGGCCCGCACCGGACAGATTTCGGGTGACACCAACATCTTCATCACCCCCGGCTTTGAGTTCCGTGTGGTGGACTGCCTGGTCACCAACTTCCACCTGCCCAAGAGCACCTTGATGATGCTGGTCAGCGCCTTTTCCGGCTACAAACACATCATGGAGCTCTACCAGCACGCGGTGCAGAACGAATACCGTTTCTTCAGCTATGGCGACTCCATGCTGCTGGAGAGACGCCGCTGAGAGCCCAAACTCCATTAAAAACGGAAGCAGCCAAGGCTTTATAAGCGCAGCTTTCCGAAAATTGACCTCCAAAGGCAGTGAGAAACCACTCTCACTGCTTTTGCTTTCCAGGGCAGTCCATTAAATGGGATACAGGCCGCGCCGTCTGGCGCCACCCGGTGGGCACAACATTGCCAGGTGTTGACAGTTTTGTTAATCTCGTAACAATAAGAAACTATTTAAGCCCGCGCCCCATGAAATCCGAAAATACCAACCCAGATGCAGACATTGATCTGCTTGATGTACTGGTCATTATCTCCAGCCAGTTCAAGCTGATTTTATTGTGCGCCATACTGGGGGCTTTCATAGCTTGGATTTTGGCATATGCCCAAGCTACTATATACAGCAGCATATCCTCGCTCAATGTGGAAGCGCTGAAGCAAGATGAGAAATCACCTAAGTTCAAAAGCGAGGTCATCGCAAGTCTGGTGAATGTCAATCAAGATTTTCGGGACCTGCTTCAAGAAGAATGGGGTGAACATGCCAGCATTACGGCTTCCGTCAGTCCCAGGGATCGCCTGCTCATCATCACTACTACCAGCAGCAGTCCCTCGAGGTCTCAGAAGCTCAATGAGTTGGTCCTCGAAAAAATCTATGCCTACACCATGTCTCAAAGTCAAAAACATGAGTACGTGCGCACACTCATAGATAACGAGAAAAATCGTATTGTTCAAATAGAGGCAGCCGCTCGCAACTTGAAAGCCAAAGAAAATTCGAATAAAGACATAGAAGAAGAGATTATAGGAAACCTATTGCGCTACAAAACAGACCGAGAAATCAACATCATCCGGTTGCAAGAATCCATCGAGGGAATTACCCGCAACAACGTTATACAAGCCCCTAATCTACCTACCCAACCAGCCGGTACAAAAACGAGCATAAAGATCATATTGGGGGCTATAGGCGGCATGGTGCTTGCTCTTCCATGGATTTTGATTCTGCATTTCATACGCATGCAGTCTTTGGACAAAAAAACCCAGGAAAAATGGAAATTAGTAGCCAAAAATATCGGCTACAAATAAAAATCCTGATGTTGCAATTCAATGTAAATTAGCGCGGAGAAAGTAAAGTGGAATGCTAGATTGGGCGTTTTCCGTTTTGGTATTCCATACCCATGCCACGTAGCACACCCGCAGTCCCAGCGCCCCCAGACGCAGCAGAAAAAACGGATGAGATTGACCTGCTGGATCTCTTGATCGTGCTGGCCGAGCACCTCAAGTTGCTCACTATCACGCCACTGCTCATCGGTCTGCTTTGTCTGCTGGTGAGCCTGTGGCTGCCGAGAAGTTTTGAGAGTGTGTCCATACTGGATGCCGACAAATCCGGTGTCAGCGTCTCCCCCTCCGCCATCGTCAGCCTGAGCAATTCAGCCGACTTTCTGGAGGCTGTTGCACTCGATCTGGGTATTGCCCAAGACCGGTCGAAAGCCACACGAAACAAGCTAATGACCCAATTGGTAAGCGCCAGCATGGGGCGCCAGGACAAACTGGTGACCTTGCGCACCTTTGGCCCATCACCCGAAGAGGCGCAAACACTCAATGCGGCGGTATGGCGTCATCTGCGTCCACTCTCTGTTCCCCGTGGAGACGAGCTGCGCAGGCTACAAGGACTCTTGCAGACCGAACAGGATCGCCTGGCCGAGGGCAATCAGCTGGAGCAAACCATTACCCAGCAATTGCAAAAAGGCCATGTCACCGACCAGCTGGCCAGGCTATATGGCGAGCTGTTGGATGCCAACAGCAATCGCATGCGTGCCATTGTCACGCTGCAAGCCCAGATGGAAGGGCTGACCGATGAGGACATGGTGCAAACGCCCACGCTGCCCGAGCGCTCTGTCAAACCCAAACCCCTGCTGATTGCCACCATGGCCACGCTGACCAGCGCCATGCTGCTACTGCTGTTTGTACTGGCACGCCATGCCGTGCAAAACAGCTGGCAGCAACCGGAGCAAGCCAAAAAAATCGCACGCTTGCGCGCCGCCTTCGGCCGCAAGCCCTAGCCTAGCGACACGCCTTCACAGTTGCTGCACGGGGCAGCAACTGCGTCATGCAAAATAGTGGCACAGCCTTTGCCCCTGGATCTCATGCACCGAGACCGGGATGCCGTAAAGCTGGCTCAGCACCTCGCCACGCACCACGGCCTCGGGTGGACCGGCATGGGCCATGCGGCCGGCCTGCATGGCCAGAATGTGGTCGGCATAGCAGCTGGCAAAGTTGATGTCGTGCAGCACCACCACCACGGTCTTGCCACGCTCGTCCACCATGCGGCGTAGCAGCTTCATCATGGTCACGGCATGGGCCATGTCCAGATTGTTCAGCGGCTCGTCCAGCAAGATGTAAGGCGTGTCCTGGCATAACACCATAGCGATGTAGGCGCGCTGGCGCTGGCCGCCGGAAAGCTCGTCCAGAAAGCGCCCTGCCAGCTCCTGCAGCTGCAAATATTCCAGAGCCTCGTCCACATGGCGCAGGTCTTCCTCCGTCATGCGGCCCTTGCTGTGCGGAAAGCGGCCAAAACCCACCAGATCGCGCACCGTCAGGCGCAGCGTGCTCTGGTTGTCCTGGCGCAAAATGGCCATCACCCGCGCCAGCGCATCGCTGGCTGTGGAGGCCACATCCAGACCTGCCACGCTGGCACTGCCGCTGCTGATCGGCATCAGCCGGCTCACCAGCGACAGCAGCGTGCTCTTGCCCGCACCATTGGGGCCGATGATGGCGGTGAACTGTTTTTCCGGAATCTGCACCGTCACCCCGTGCAGCACCGTGGTGCTGCCATGGCGCTTGACGATGTCCTGCGTCTGAATCATTGCTTTCCCTTGCGCATCAGCAGCGCGATAAAGACCAGGCCGCCCACAAACTCCACCACCACCGACAGCGCCGAGTTGAATCCCAAGATCCGCTCCAGCGCCACCTGGCCACCCAGCAGCATGATGGCGCCCCACAGCACCACGGCCGGCAACACCCAGGCGTGGCGGCGCGTGCCCATCCACTGGTAGGCCATGTTCGCCACCAGCAGGCCAAAAAAGGTCACCGGCCCCACCAAGGCGGTCGATATGGCCACCATGGTGCACACCACCACCAGCAGTTGCAGCACCTGGCGGCGATAGTTCAGCCCCAGGTTGATGGCAGCCTCACGTCCCAGCGCCAGCACATCCAGCACATGGCGCTGTCGCCAGAAAAAAAGGCCGCCCAACAGCAGCAGAGCACCTGCAGGCAGCAGCAGCGGCGTCTGTATGGTGTTGAAGTTGGCAAACATGCGGTCCTGCAGCGTGGCGAACTCATTGGGGTCGATCATGCGCATGGCAAAGCTGGTCAGGCTGCGAAACAAAATGCCCGCCACCATGCCCACCAACAGCATCAGATGCAGGCTGCTGGCATGGCCGGCAAACAGCCAGCGCACCAGCAGCACGCTAAGCCCCGCCATGCAGACAATCTCCAGGCCAAACTTGGGCACCATGCCCAGGGCCACCACGCCCACAGCCCCCAGCGTCAACACCAGCACGGCCTGCAGCAGCTGGTAGAGCGCATCCAGCCCCATCACCGCCGGCGTGAGAATGGTGTTGTGCGTCACGGTCTGGAACACCACGGTGGACATGCCCAGGGCCGCAGCCACCACCACCATGGCCGCCAGCTTGGTGCCACGGTGTTGCAGCACAAAGGCCCAGTCGGCCTCCACGCCCACGGTCATAAAGGCGGTCACGGCCAGCAGGGCAAGCACGGCCAATACACCCAGGCGCCAGCCGGTGCGCTGCCACAAACCGGGTAACAGGCCCACGCTGGCAGATACCGCAGTTGGAGCTGCATTCGCTGTCTGCATGGCCTAGCCCTCCCGCTTTCTTTGGCGCAGCAAAATCACCAGGAACAGCGCGCTGCCCACCACACCCATCACCGTGCCCACGGGGATCTCATAGGGCGCAATCACCAGCCGCCCCACCAGGTCGCAGGCCAGGGTCAGGCCGGCACCGGCCGCAGCCACCCACAGCACGCTGCGGCGCACGTTGTCGCCCAGCAGCAGGCGCACCACATTCGGCACGATCAGGCCCACAAAAGGAATGCTACCCACCGTCACCACAATACAGGCCGTGACCACGGCCACCACCACCAGGCCCTGCCAGACCAGGGCCTTGTAGTTCAGGCCCAGATTGGTGGCAAAAGACTCGCCCAGGCCTGCCACGGTGAAACGGTCGGCCGCCAGACAGGCCATCACGGTGACGGCCAGCGACAAATACAGCATCTCGTAGCGGCCATCGACAATGGCGGAGAAGTCCCCATTCGACCAGGCGCGCAACGACTGGATCATCTCGTGCTGGTAGGCCAAGAACATGGTGCCCGCCTCGATCACCCCGGCCAGAATCAAGCCCACCAGGGGCACGATCCAGGCCGAACGCAGGCGAATGCGCGACAGCGCACCGATGAACAACCCCGTGCCCGCCAGCGCAAACAGCGCGGCCACTCCCATCTTGGCCATCACCGGCCAGTCCGGCGCCCACAGCATGCACACCAGCATGCCCAACGTGGCCGACTCCACCGTGCCCACGGTGGAAGGCTCCACAAAGTGATTGCGTGCCAGCATCTGCATCAACAGCCCGGCCACGGCCATGGCCGAACCTGCCAGCACCAGGGCCATGGTGCGCGGCACGCGCGAGTACATCAGCACCTGGGCCACCAGGTCGTCTTCGCTGCTGCTCCACAGCGTGTCCCAGTGCACATCGCTGACGCCCACGGCCAGGCTGCCCACGGCCAAAGCGGTCAACAAGACTGCGGCAAGCAGAATCCGGATGCCGCCCTGCAACCAGCGCTGCGGCGCGCGCGCGTGGCTGCAAGAGAGCGAAGAGACGAAGGGCTTAGCGGCCGAAGGCATCGGACAGCTGCTTCAGGTTCTCCCTGAGCGCGCCCGGGCCGGCGTTGGAGAGCAAATACCAGTTGGCCGCGTTCAGATAAATGATGTGCTGGTTGCGCCAGGCCTTGGTGGCGTGCACCAGCTTGTTGTCCAGCAGCTTGCGCGCCGAAGCGCCTTCGCGGCCGATGGCGGCATCGCGGTCCAGCACCAGCAACCAATCGGGATTGGTCTTGAGCAGGTACTCAAAAGACACGGCCTGGCCATGCTTGGAGACTTCGATCTTGTCCTTGACCGGCTGCACACCAAACACCGTATACAGCATGTCAAAACGCGAGCCCGGACCATAAACACTCATCTTGCCGCCATTGGTCATCAGCATCAGGCCCGAGCCCTGTTGCTGCGCCTTGGCCTTGACGGCGGCGATCTCCGATTCAATGGTTTTGATCTCCGCCTCGCCCTTTTGCGGCACGCCGTAGATGGTGGAAATCGCGCGGATGTTGCGGTAGATCTGCGTCAGCTGGTCACCGTCACCCACGGTCACATCCAGCACCGGTGCGAACTTGGACAGCTCGGCAATCTTGGGCAGGGTGCGGTTGCCGGCAATGATGAGATCGGGCTTGAGCGCCTTGAGCTTTTCATAGTCGGGCTCGAACAGGCTGCCGATGTGGGGGTACTTGGTCTGGTCTTTGTACGCAGCCAGTAATGGGGGCAACGCCTGATTGGGCACGCCGTGCACGGCACCACCCAGGCTCTGGATGATGTCCAGCGCGCCCAGGTCATAGACCACCACGGTCTTGGGCTGCAACGGCAGCGAGACCTCGCCCCGGCTGTCCTTCACCGTCACATCGGCCGCCTGCGCCGCCGACCACGACAGCGTCAATGCCAAGCCCAATCCCGCCAGCGTCTGGCGGCGCGTCCACAAACCTTGCATAGCTTCCATCCTTTGCATTGCACCGGGCCTTGCAGCCCCTTGAAACAATTTTATGAGAATCATTCTCAGTAAAAGTTCAATACCAATGCAGGATGTGCGATATCCATGCCTCCCGCTGCAAAACCAGCGCAGAGGGTGCAGGCACCAGGCCCTGGGACCATGCACACAACAGCGCAGGCCTGGGTAGCGAGGCGCTGGGCCGCCCCAGCGCCCTCTCCCCCTCAAGGCGTGTTCACGCTCTCAGAACCCATCAGGCCTCAATACGCCACTGCGCAGCCATCCTTGCGCGGATCAGAGCCGGCAATGTAGTGGCCCTGCGGATCGCGCAGCACCAGTTGGGCACCGCCGAAGGCAAACACACCATGGCCTTCCTCCACCGTCACGGCATGGCCGCGCGCGCGCAGTGCTTCCACCACGGCGGGGTCGAAGGCAGGCTCCACCGCCACGCCCTTGCCACCGGTCACACGCCAGCGTGGGGCATCGGCCGCAGCCTGGGGGTTTTGTCCATAGCGCAGCACGCGCAGCGCCATCTGGGTGTGGCCCTGGCTTTGCATGGGGCCGCCCATGACGCCAAAAGCCATTTGCGGCTGCCCGTCCACCCCCATGGCAAAGGCTGGAATGATGGTGTGCGAAGGGCGCTTGTTCGGCGCCACCTGGTTGGGGTGGCCGGCCTCGGTGGTAAAGCCATGGCCGCGGTTTTGCAGGCTGATGCCGGTGCCCGGCACCACCACCCCCGAGCCAAAGCCCATGTAGTTGGACTGGATGAAGGAGACCATCATGCCGTCGGCATCGGCCGCCGCCAGATAGACCGTGCCACCGGGGCGCGGAGCACCACAGCCCGGGTCGCCGGCCTGTTCGGTGTCGATCAAGGCAGCACGCCGGCGCAGATAGTCGGCGGCCAGCAATTCGTCCGGCGCCACCTGCATGGCGTCGGCATCGGCGTTGTAGGCCTGCAGATCGGCCAGCGCCAGCTTCATGGCCTCGATGCTGGCATGCACGGTTTCCACATCCTCTACCGGGTGCTGGCCCACGCCGTGGATATCCAACATGCCCAGGGCCATCAGCGCGGCAATGCCCTGGCCATTGGGTGGAATCTCATGCACCACGCTGTCGCCAAAACGCTGGCTGACGGTGCCCACCCAATCGCAGCGGTGTGCGGCCAGGTCTTGCTGCGTCATCGCCCCGCCACAGGCGGCTGCATGGGCTGCCATGCGCTCGGCCAGCTCGCCACGGTAGAAGGCCTCGCCCTCGGTGGCGGCAATCAGCTCCAGCGTGCGCGCATGGGCTTCGCTGCGAAAAATCTCGCCAGCCCGCGGTGCATGCCCCTCGGGCATAAAGCACTCTGCAAAGCCCGGCTGCCCACCCAGCTTCTGCGCGCCCAGCTGCCACAGCGTGGCAATGGTGGGCGACACCGCAAAACCATTGCGGGCGTAGTCAATGGCGGGCTGTGCCAGATGCGCAAACGGCAGGCGGCCAAAGCGGCGCGACAGCTCCACCCAGGCCGACACCGCACCCGGCACGGTGACGGCATCCCAGCCTTTTTCCGGAATACCGCCGCGTGCCGCGAAATACTCCGGCGTCCAGGCCGCCGGCGAACGGCCCGAGGCATTCAGGCCATGCAGCGCCTTGCCATCCCACAAAATGCAAAAGGCATCGCTGCCCAGGCCGCAGCCCGTGGGCTCCACCACGGTCAGCGCCATGGCCGAGGCAATGGCGGCATCCACGGCATTGCCACCTGCCAGCAGCATGCGCAGCCCGGCCTGCGCGGCCAGAGGCTGCGAGGTGGACACCACATTGCGGCCCAGCACGGGCGAGCGGCGGGAGGCATGGGGCAAGGCCCAATCACGCACGGGCGACGCAGCGGTCGAATCGGTCATCACAACTACTCCAGAGAAATTTTTTGCTCGCGTATCACCTGGGCCCAGCGCTGGCTGTCTGCCGCCACCATGGCCGCAAATGCAGCCGGGCTGCCGGAGGCCGGCACAGCGCCCACCTGGGCCATGGCCTGGACCACCGCAGGCGCCTGCACCGCCTGGGCAAAGGCCTGGTGTATGCGCGCCACCAGCGGTGCTGGCAACCGCGCAGGGCCGTACAAGCCAAACCAGGTGACGGCAGTGAAGCCCGGCAGGCCGGACTCGGCCACCGTGGGCAGCTCCGGCGCCAGCGGCGAACGCTGGCCACTGGTGACGGCCAGCGCCCGCACGCGCCCGGCGCGTGCCTGGGGCATGGCGGTGACGATGGAATCAAACAGCACATGCACCTGGCCCGCCGCCAGGTCTGTGATGGACTGGCCCGTGCCCTTGTAGGGCACATGAGTCAGCTCCATACCGGCGCGGGCGGCAAACTCCGCCCCGTTCAGGTGAACAATGGTGCCATTGCCACTGCTGGCGTAATTCAGCTGGCGCGGGTGGGCCTTGGCATAGCTGATCAGCTCGGCCACGGATTTCACCGGCAGCCCGGCCGTGACCAGCAGCACATTGGGCGCATCCGCCAGATGGGCAATGGGCGTGAAGTCGCGCACCGGGTCATAGGCCAGGCGCGGCATCAGGTGCGGAGAAATGGCATGGGTGCTGGTGGTGGTCAGCAGCAAGGTGTAGCCATCGGCCGGAGCCTTGGCCACCTCGGCCGCGCCAATGGTGCCGCCAGCGCCGGTGCGGTTGTCCACCACCACCGACTGGCCCAGCGCCACGGCCACATTCTGGGCAACCACACGGGCCACCACATCGGTGGCTCCACCAGCGGGAAAGGGCACGACCAGCCGTAAAGACTTGCTGGGCCAGGCAGGCGTTTGCGCCTGAACCGCCAGCACCGGCCACAGCAATCCGCAGGCCAGGGCCATGGCAGCCCGCCGGCGGGCCCGGAAAGGGGAGGGAAAAGGCATATGTCTCCTGTGCATCCGGGCTTGTGGTGCACCCGGTAGCGGGCATCTTAGAAAAGCCCTGCCATGCAGACCAGCAGCATTTTTGCAATCTACCATTGCTGTTTTGGCAAACCTCACTCCCCATGCGCTCCGAACTGCTGCAGGACACGGCCCTACGTTACTTTGCCGAGGTGGCCCGCAGCGGTTCGCTGACCGAGGCCTCCGAACGCCTGCATGTGGCCAGCTCGGCCCTGAGCCGGCAGATTGCCGGGCTGGAGCAGCGCATGGGCTGCGCCCTGTTCGAACGCCATCCGCGCGGCATGGTGTTGACGGCCGCGGGTGAAGTGCTGGCACGCCACGCCCGCCATGCCGCGCTGGATGCCGAGCGTGCGCTGGAAGACATTGCTGCCCTGCAAGGCCTGCGCAGCGGGCGGGTGCGCATTGCCACATCGGACGCTTTTGCCAGCGAGTTTCTGCCGCGGCTGTGTGCCCAGTTCCAAGGCAGCCACCAGGGCATACGCTTTGACATCCAGGTCTGGCCCACGCCCCAGGTGCCCGAACGGCTGCGCCTGGGAGAGGCCGATATCGGCCTGTGCTTCAGCCGGGCACCGGCGCCGGGTGTGGCCGTGGTCTGCCGCCTGCCCGCACCGGTGGTGGCCCTGGTTCCACCCGGGCATGCACTGGCCACACAACGCAACACCACGCTGGCCGAGCTCTCGCGCCACCCTCTGGGTCTGCCGCCGGCCGATACGGCCGTGCGCCAGATTCTGGACATGGCCTGCAGCCGCCAGGGCCTGCTGCTGGAGCCGGTGATTGAAAGCAACCATGCCCAGACCTTGCTGCGCTTCGTCGCCGAAGGTGGCGGCCTGGCCGTGGGCAGCGAGATTGCGGCCCGCCACCTCCAGGCCACGGGTGCACTGCATGTGCTGCCGCTGCGCGACCGTGGCATGGAGCTGCGCGACATCGAGGTGCAAACACTGGCCGGGCGCCACCTGCCGCATGCGGCCCAGTCATTTCTGGCGCTGCTGCAGCAGCGCCTGCCCGCTCAATAACCGTGCTGCTCGCGAAAGCGCTTGGCCGCGCCAAAGTGGCCGTTGCCCATAAAGGGCACGGGCGGGCGCAGCGCGGACAGCGGCGAGGGGTGGTTGCTGGTCAGCACCAGGTGACCACGGTCCTGGGGAATCAGCACGCGCTTGGACTGGGCATGGCTGCCCCACAGCATGAACACCGTGGGCCGGCCCTGCTCGGCCACCTGGCGAATGATGGCATCGGTCAGCAGCTCCCAGCCGCGCTTGCTGTGGCTGGCGGCCTGGCCCTCTTCCACCGTCAAACAGGTGTTGAGCAGCAGCACACCGTTTTGCGCCCACTTCACCAGGCTGCCGCCCGGTTGCGGAAAGGGCGGAAAGGGCTGACCCAGATCGCGCTGGATTTCCTTGAAGATGTTTTGCAGCGAAGGCGGCAGGCGCACACCCGAAGCCACGGAAAACGCCAGCCCCTCGGCCTGACCCCGGCCGTGGTAGGGGTCTTGCCCCAGTATGACCAGGCGCACATCTTCGGGCGCCGTCAGCTCCAGCGCACGCAGCGGCTGCGGCGGAAAGATGGCGGCGCCGTCGTCCAGGCGCTGCTGCAGATAGTCCAGCAGCTGCTGGCCGGTGGACGAGAAGAAGAACGTATCCACCGCATCCTGCCAGCCCGGCGCCACGGCCCAATCGCTGGGATTGGCGCTCATCAATTGCGTAGCAGCTGCTGCGTTTGTATCGGTCATTTCAGGCCACATTCATACTCAAGAACAAGAAAGGCAGGCACAGGCCGCTCACTTTTTTTGGGTGCGGCTTGCCTGCATGCCGGCGCGACCGGGTTTACTTCTTCGGGTGGGCGAACAGCGCGGCCAGGGCTTCACCCGGTTCATCCGCACGCATGAATGCTTCGCCGACCAAGAAGGCATTGATGCCCGCATCGCGCATGGTCTTCACATCGTCGCGGGTGAGGATGCCGGACTCGGTCACCAGCAGGCGATCGGCCGGCACATTCTTCTGCAGCGCCAGCGTGGTCTGGATGTCGACTTCAAAGCTGCGCAGATTGCGGTTGTTAATGCCCACCAGCGGGGTCTTGAGTTTGAGCGCACGCTCCAGCTCGGCGCCGTCGTGCACCTCCACCAGCACCGCCATGTCCAGGCTGCGGGCGATCTGCTCCATCTCGGCCGTCTGCGCGTCGTCTAGGCAGGCGGCAATCAGCAGCACCGCGTCGGCACCCATTACGCGCGACTCGTAGATCTGATAGGGGTCGACCATGAAGTCCTTGCGCAGCACCGGCAGCAAGGTGCTGGCGCGGGCCTGCTTCAAGAAGTCAGGCTCGCCCTGGAAGAACTGGCGGTCGGTCAGTACCGACAGGCAGGCCGCCGTGGCATTGCCGTGGATCTTGGCCTTGGTGTTGCTATTACCCACCATATAGCTTTGGGCGATGTCGGCGGGGTCGAAGTCCGCACGGATCACGCCCTTGCTGGGGCTGGCCTTTTTGATTTCGGCAATCACCGCAGCCTGGCCCTGCTCTATCTTGGCACGCATGGCGCCGATGAAGTCGCGCGTGCTGACGCGGCTTTCGGCGTCGCGGCGCATGGCTTCCAGCGGCATGCGCTTTTTGGCGGCTGCCACTTCCTCGACCTTGACGTCGCAGATTTTTTTCAGAATGTCGGACATTTTTATTCACCTTCGTGCGCTTGGCGCTGCTCAATTAATTCCTGCACTTGTGTTAACGCTTGGCGGCAATTTTTCTCTTTTACACAGTCAGTGCCCGCTGTAAACGCAACTAGCGCGCCTTCAAGGCAGCCCTTAGCCTCATGGAGATACCTTCTTTGCTCTAACGACTCATCACTACTTAATCTGGCCAGATCACGCAACACACTGCCCAAGTTGTTTTGGGTCGACGCCCAGTCCATCGGTACACGCTCTCGGGTGCGCTCCTGCAACGCAGACCGGTAGGCATCTACCGACTGCTGCAGTAGGCCTGCATCGCCCTGCTGCTGGCCCAACACACTCAATACATTGCCTAAGTTGCTTTGGATCGCCGCCCAACTCATGGGCACACGCTCTCGGGTGCGCTCCTGCAATGCAGACCGGTAGGCTTGTTCAGCGCCCTTCAGCATCTGCGTATCTTTATTCCTGTAGCCCAACGTCCACATCGCATCACCTTGGCTATGCAACGCATCGCCCAATCTAGCCCCACTGAGATGCTGAACAGCCTGCGTGAAACTCTTGAGGGCTTGTAATTCCCCTGCAAACTGAATATCAGGGTTGGATTGCTGACTAGCATCTCGGAGGCATGCATTTCCAAACGCCAACGCAGTTTCACCATCATTTGGCATTAGCTGTAGACGCTGCTGCCATAAAGACAGAGCCGTGTGCCAATCATTCCGGGCCTGTGCATCCAGTGCGTTAAGCCTTAACCGTTCATGCAGAGGTAGCAGCTCTATCTTGGCCGCTGCATCTTGCATAGCACTCTGGACTTTGCGCGCTTGCTCAGTTCCTGGTTCAACATCGACAGCATTTATGCTGGCCACCACTGCCTTTATGTGGGCCAACCCATCTTCTGCACCTCTTTGGGCTGCGTGTGTGCGCTGCAATGATTGCTCCGCCTGAGCAAGCAGTTCTTCCAGCTTGCTGCGCATCTTCGTCATTTCAGCCTCATGTGCTTTGATGGTTTTTAGCTGATCACTGTAGTCTTGGCGTTGCTTGCGTGTCAAAAAGAAAGGGACGGCCACGCCAAAGATCGTCACCGCAATCCCCAGTGCAGCCAAAAGCATTCCAGCTCCTGCAATCCACCAATCTGCGGCCTTCTGAGAATTATTAACGGCTTGCACCACCTGCTCAGACAGCTTCTGCACCTGCCCCCCCAGCAATCCCACCTCTTTCTCAACCTGCACCTTGAACGTACTCATCTCTGCAAAGCGTTGTGCCTCTTGGGCCTGCGCAAACTGACGCAGTAAATCCTGCTGCGATGCAGTACCCTCTGAGATAGCAGCTAGAGGCGGTAATTCCGCTCCCACTGCGCCAAACACAGTGAATACACACACTGCGATCATCGCGTTAACGCCATGCCGGATTTTCAAAAACAGATCGCGCACCAGCGCCTCCTAATTTTTTGCTTCTTGTCTAATTCTCGGCTGCAACAAAGCATGCGGCTGTAGTGTGATGCTCTAGTCACGGAGCGGTGCATGGCCTGCTCGATCTTTTTGCTCCGTAAACGAGATTTACAACAAAGCTAAGAACTTCACTTTTTGAGGGAACGATCAGGCCAACAACAGTGAACAGCAGGGAGATGCCCAGCACAATACAGGTGCCGGCATCGTTCCAGATGGGCGCATCCAGCAGACTCATAGCTTGCTGGTGTAATCCACCAGCTGCTGCAGTTTTTGCAGCGCGGCGCCGCTGTCCAGCGCCTGCTGGGCACGTTGCAGCCCGTCTTCAATCGACGAGGCCACCTGGGCCGCATACAGCGCGGCACCGGCGTTGAGGCAGACGATGTCGCGCGCCGGGCCTTGTTCGCCCTGCAGCACGCCCAGCAGCATGGCTTTGGATTCTTCGGGATTCTCCACCTTCAGCGCGCGGGTGCCTGCCATGCGCAGGCCAAAGTCCTCGGGGTGGATTTCGTATTCACGCACCACGCCGTCCTTGAGCTCGCCCACCAGGGTGCCGGCGCCCAGGCTGATTTCGTCCAGGCCGTCACGGCCATAGACCACCAGCGCATGCTCGGCGCCCAGGCGCTGCAGGGCACGCACCTGGATGCCGACCAGGTCTTCGTGGAACACGCCCATCAGAATGTTGGGTGCACCAGCCGGGTTGGTCAGCGGGCCCAGGATATTGAAGATGGTGCGCACGCCCAGCTCCTTGCGCACCGGGGCCACATTCTTCATGGCCGGGTGGTGGTTGGGGGCGAACATGAATCCTATGCCCACATCGCGTATGCAGTCGGCGATTTGCGCGGGCTGCAGCATGATGTTGACGCCCAGGGCTTCCATGGCATCGGCGCTGCCGCTTTTGCTGCTGACGCTGCGCCCGCCATGCTTGCTGACCTTGCCGCCAGCGGCGGCGATCACAAAGGTAGAGCAGGTGGAGATGTTGAAGGTGTTGGCACCGTCGCCCCCCGTGCCCACGATGTCCACCAGGCCGGTGCTGTCATGCACCTGCACCTTGTTGGAGAACTCGCGCATCACCTCGGCGGCGGCGGCGATTTCGCCAATGGTTTCCTTCTTCACGCGCAGGCCGGTGACGATGGCCGCCGTCATCACGGGCGAGAGCTCGCCACGCATGATCATGCGCATCAGCTGCAGCATTTCGTCGTGAAAGATTTCGCGGTGTTCGATGGTGCGCTGCAGCGCTTCCTGGGGGGTGATGGTGTTGATGCTCGCCATGGCCCGATTCCTTTGCTATTGCTTGTGCAGCTTCCGCTGCGCTTTACGCCTGGATATGCGATTGTTTTTGCTTTGAAAACCAGGCCGCATGCGCAGAAACTGCTATCTAAAAACTGAAGGGCCGGCTGTGGTGCAGCGCGGCCCGGGGTGGTTTATTTCTGTTCCAGAAAGTTCTTCAACATGGCGTGGCCATGCTCGGTCAGGATGCTTTCCGGGTGGAACTGCACGCCCTCCACCGCCAGCGTTTTGTGGCGCACGCCCTGGATCTCGCCATCCTCGCTGGTGGCGGTGATCTGCAGGCAGTCGGGAATGGTGGTTTTGTCTATCACCAGCGAGTGGTAGCGGTTGACGGTGAACTGTCCCGGCAAGTCAGCAAACACGCCTTGCTGGTCGGTGGTGATGACACTGGTCTTGCCATGCATTTGCTGCTGCGCGCGGATGATGTCGCCGCCAAAGGCCGCGCCAATGGCCTGGTGGCCCAGGCACACGCCCAGCAGCGGCAGCTTGCCGGCGAAATGCTGGATGGCCGCCACCGAGATGCCGGCCTCGGCCGGCGAGCAGGGGCCGGGCGAGACCACGATGCGCTCAATGCCTTTGTCGGCCACCAGCGCAATCACGGCCTCCAGCGTGGTTTCGTCGTTGCGCACCACGGTCACGTCAGCGCCCAGCTCGCCCAGGTACTGGACGATGTTGTAGGTAAAGCTGTCGTAGTTGTCGATCATCAAGAGCTTCATGCCGGCTCTCCTCTGGGTTGCAGGCCCTCGGCGCGCAGGCGGGCCAGCTCGTCATGCTCGTAGGCGATGTAGCACTCCATCATGGCGCGGTACAGGCGCTCGATCAGGTCGGCATTGCCGCCCTGGGCTTCGGCCATGGGGCGCACGCGGTCGATGATGGTCTGGATGCGGGCCTCGTCACGCACCAGGCTTTCATCGTTCTTCACCGTGGCGGCCTGGGTCATATAGCCGCTGCGTTCCACCAGCAGCGGCACCAGAATGTCGTCCAGCGCATTCACGCCGGCACGCACCTCGGCCATGGTGCTGCAGGTTTTCACTTTGTCTATTGCCTTGGGGGTTGCGCGCGTCATCACTCGAGTCCTTCTTCCACCAGTTCTGCGGCGCGCAACACGGCGCGCGCCTTGTGTTCTGTTTCTTTCCACTCCATCTCGGGAATGGAGTCGGCCACCACGCCGGCGGCGGCCTGTACATACAGCATGCCGTCCTTGATCACACCGGTGCGAATCGCAATGGCCATGTCCATATGGCCGGCAAAGCTCAGATAGCCCACGGCACCGCCATAAATACCGCGCTTGGTGGGCTCCAGCCTGTCGATGATTTCCATGGCGTGCACCTTGGGCGCACCCGACAGCGTGCCAGCCGGGAAGGTGGCCTTGAGCACGTCCATGCTGGTCATACCGTCCTGCAGCACACCTTCTACGTTGCTGACGATGTGCATCACATGGCTGTAACGCTCGATCGCAAAGGCCTCGGTCACCTTGACCGTGCCGGTCTTGGCAATGCGGCCTATGTCGTTGCGCGCCAGGTCGATCAGCATCACATGTTCGGCACGCTCCTTGGGGTCGTTCACCAGTTCCTGCTCGGCCGCCTTGTCTTTTTCAGGTGTGGCGCCGCGCGGGCGGGTGCCGGCCAGGGGGCGTATGGTGATTTTCTCGCCGCCGCCCTCGGCCTCGCTCATCTTCTCCTGGCGCACCAGGATTTCGGGGCTGGCCCCCACCACCTGGAAGTCTCCAAAGTGGTAGTAGTACATATAGGGCGAGGGATTGAGCGAGCGCAGCGCGCGGTACAGCGCCAGCGGCGACTCGGTATAGCGCTTGTGGATGCGCTGGCCCACCTGCACCTGCATGAAGTCGCCGGCGGCAATCAGCTCCTTGGCTTGCTCCACGGCCTTCAGGTAGTCCTGCTTGGCAAAGCTGCGCTGGGCCGGGTGGCTGTCGCCGCCCTTGATCTGTGGCGCGCTCACCGAGTAGCGCAGCTGGTCCTTGAGCTGGCGCATGCGGCGCTTGGCCTTGCTATAGGCCTCGGCCTCGGCCGGGTTGGCGTAGACGATGAAGTACAGCCGACCCGAGAGGTTGTCGATGACGGCCACCTCCTCACACTGCAGCAGCATGATGTCGGGCGTGCCCAGCGAGTCCGGAGGGCAGGAGGCCTCCAGCTTTTTTTCAATATAGCGCACGGCGTCATAGCCGAAGTAGCCGGCCAGGCCACCGCAAAAACGCGGCAGACCGGGCACCAGGGCTACCTTGAAGCGCTTTTGGTAGTCGGCAATAAAGTCCAGCGGGTTGCCGGCATGCGTCTCCACCACCACGCCATCGCTCACCACCTCGGTTTTGGCTTCAGCGCCAAAACCGCTGGCGCGCAAAAAGCTGCGTGCCGGCAGACCGATAAAGCTGTAGCGCCCAAAGCGCTCGCCACCCACCACGGACTCCAGCAAAAAGCTGTATTTGCCGTCACCGCTGGCATGGGCCAGCTTGAGGTAGAGGGAGAGCGGGGTTTCGAGGTCGGCAAAGGCCTCGGTCACCAAGGGGATGCGGTTATAGCCTTCGCTGGCCAGGCTTTTGAATTCGAGTTCCGTGATCACAGGACAGGATTCCCATCGCGGGCGACGCTGTACGCAAAAGGCGGATTCAGCCGGCGCAGCGCCGCGGGTTCATTCATGGCCCCCGCTGCGGTGCAGGGGCTGAGGGTGCACGCGCGGCAGGGCACCCGCGTGCGGTTCAGGCGGTCATGAATGGCTTGCGCCAGGGCCAGGCTCCCCGGTCTGCGCAACCTGTGATGAACACGTGGTGAATGAACATAGCGCCAAAGTGTAGCAAACCTGGGCGCTGTGTGGAGGCAAGCCCTGTGACGGGCTTGTCAGCCAATGCAACGCGGCCCAGGCGGCAAGGGCTAAGGCTAGAGCTAGGCCTCCACCGCTTCCATGGCGTCCACCGGCTCCACCACCCCATAGGCGGCCTGCCCCACCAGGGCGCGGTAGTAATTGGGCAGGGCAAACAGGGCGCCATGCACCTCGGGGTTGTAGTACTGCAGATCGCCCACACCCCGGGCCTGCAGGCGCTGGGCCGCAGCGGCGGGCGTCAGGCGCGAGGCATCCAGGCTGTCGGACACCACGGCCATGCCCCAGTACGCCCCATACAGCGGCACATACAGGCCGTAGCAGCGCACCTTGAGGAATTGCTGCTGCAGCTCGGCCACCAGGTCTTGCACCTGCTCGGGGTGGAAGACCGGGCTGCCCAGGTGCAGCACCAGGGCCCCGCCCGGCGCCATGGCCCGGCGTATGCGTTGCCAGGCGCTGCCGGTGTACAGGCACTCGGCCGGCGTGTCGGGGTCGGTCAGGTCCATAAAGACCAGGTCAAAGCGCTCCTCGGTCTGGTCCAGAAAGGCCATGCCGTCACCCTCCAGCACCTGCAGGCGCGGGTCGTCCCAGACGCCGCGGTGCACGGCTTGCAACTCGGTCTTGGCGATGGCGATCACCTCGCTGTCCAGCTCGGCCAGCACCACCTGTTCCAGCGTGTTGTGCTTGAGCAGCTCTTCGGCCGCACCACCGTCGCCACCGCCAATGATCAAGGCCTTTCGCGGCTGGGGGTGGGCCAGCGTGGCCGGATGCACCAGGGCCTCGTGGTAGAAGAATTCCTCGCGTTCCGAGGTCATGAAGCGACCATCCAGGCGCAACACCTTGCCAAAGCGCGGCGTGTCCAACAGCTCCAGCTGCTGGTAGGCCGTCTGGCGCCGCTGCAGCAGCTCGGCCTGCAGGCCAAAGCTGGCGTCCGGCGTCAAAGCCTCCGTCACCTGGCTGCCTTCACCCTCGCCCGCACCGCTGATGTCGCCACGCCACAGCTGCTGGCGCACCACCCGGCGCGGCGCGTAGGCCGCCACCACACCCTCCATCAAGGCCTGGGCCTTGCCGGTGTTGTCGCCCGAGAAGTTGCACACATAGACGTCAATGGTGACGTTGCCGGTCTCCGGCCAGGTGTGAATCGCCAGGTGCGACTCGGCCAGCAAGACCGTTCCTGTCACCCCGCCGGGCTGGCCCTGGTAGGACGGAAACTTCACCCACTGTGCGCCCACTTCGGTCAGCCCCGCGCTCAGCGTCTGTGCGGTACACAGGGCGGCGATCTGGGCGTCATCCAGCATCAAGTCATCGGAACAACGGCAGTGGTAGAGGTCGGCGGTCAGGTGCAAGCCTTGCATGTCGGTGGGTTCTCCTTGTGTCACCGTGCGTGCTCTTTCTCACGCCAAGCGCAAGAAAAAAACGCACAAAAACGCAAGATGCTAACAACTTAAAAAGATATAGCCACCGATACACGCACAGTGCCTGCCAGTACTCTGGTCCAGCAGGCGGCTTTTGGGAGCCCGATTCAAGCAGTGGCGGACACGACCTGGAGCTGAGTCAGGCTGTCCACATACCCGTCGGCATCCACACCTTTAATGGGCTGGCCGTGGTTGTAGCCATAGGACACCAGCACCACCGGGCAACCCGCAGCGCGCGCGGCCTGGGCATCGTTGCTGGAGTCGCCCAGCATCAGCGTGCGCGCGGGCGCACTGCCCAGGGCTTCACAGGTTTTGAGCAAGGGCAGCGGATCGGGCTTTTTCACCGGGAATGAGTCCCCGCCAAACACCTGTTCGAACAAGCCATCCAGACCCTTGGCTGCCAGCAGCGGCACGGTAAAGGCCATGGGTTTGTTGGTGACGCAAGCCAGGCGCAGGCCTGCGGCTTTCAGCGCCTGCAAGCCCTCCTTCACGCCGGCATACACGGCGGAGTAGTCGCCGTTGATGGCAATGTAGTGGTGCTCGTAGCGTGCCAGCGCGGTGGGGAACAAGGCCTGCACCGCATCCGCCATATCCGCATCCGACTGCCCGCAGCGCGGCAGCACATGGGCCAGCACGCTGCGCAGCAAATGCTCGGTGCCCTTGCCCACCATATGCTCCACCGCCGTGGCCAGCAGGCCGGGCAGCTTGAGGTCGTCCAGCATGCGGCGTATGGCCTCGGCGAAATCACCGATGGTGTCGACCATGGTGCCATCCAGGTCCACGATGGCGGCGTCCACATCAACGTGGGGAACATGGGAATGGGGGAAACGGATCAGGGTCACGGTACAGACAGAGCAAATGCAAAGCGGTCTATCGTAAGCCCCTGGCTGAACCGGCCCCAGAAATCGGGGCCATGGAGTTGCAAGACAAGCCCCAAAACGGGGGCTTTTACGCTCTGCCGGAGCGGGCCTTCAAAGGCTAGCCCGAGGCCCAAGCCCACACCACAACGGCCAGACAGCGTTTGAGGCGCGACGTGTGCCCGCAGGCAGTGCTCTCGCACGGCAAGGGCGCACAACAAAGCATCAAGCGCTGTATGGCCGCCGTAATACGGCTCACAGCCCCAGCCTGAATCAAACGCTCTGGCGCAGCGTCTTGGCGGCGGCCACCATCTGGGTCAGCGCAGCCACCACCTCCGGCCATTGCCGCGTCTTAAGACCGCAGTCCGGATTCACCCAGAGGCGTTGCGCCGGTATGCGCTCGGCAGCCTTTTGCATCAGCTTGACGATATGCGCCTCGGTCGGGATGTTGGGCGAGTGGATGTCGTAGACACCGGGACCGATCTCGTTGGGGTACTGGAAATGTTCGAAGGCGGCCAGCAGCTCCATATCCGAACGCGAGGTTTCGATGGTGATGACATCAGCATCCATATCGGCAATCGAGGCAATGATGTCGTTGAACTCCGAATAGCACATATGGGTGTGGATTTGCGTCTCATCCTGCACGCCGTTGGCGGTGATGCGGAAGGCCTCCACGGCCCAGTCCAGATAGGTTTTCCACTGCGATTTTCGCAGCGGCAGGCCTTCGCGCAGCGCTGCCTCGTCGATCTGGATCACGCGCACACCGGCTCGCTCCAGGTCCAGCACCTCCTGCCGCATCGCCAGCGCCAGCTGGTAGCAGGACAGCGAGCGCGGCTGGTCATCACGCACAAATGACCAATTCAAAATGGTGACCGGGCCGGTCAGCATGCCCTTCATGGGCTTGCTCGTCAGCGACTGGGCGTAGGTGGTCCACTCCACCGTCATGGCCTTGCTGCCATGGTTTTGCCGGCTGATGTCGCCAAACAGAATCGGCGGCTTTACGCAGCGCGAACCATAGGACTGCACCCAGCCGAACTGGCTGAAGGCATAGCCATCGAGCTGTTCGCCAAAGTACTCCACCATGTCGTTGCGCTCGGCTTCGCCGTGCACCAGCACGTCCAGGCCCAGGGCTTCTTGCTCACGCACGCTGCGCGCGATTTCGGCGCGCATCGCGGCCTGGTAGCCAGAGGCATCCAGGCGGCCGGCCTTGAAGGCGCTGCGGGCCTGGCGGATTTCTACGGTCTGCGGAAAAGAGCCAATCGTGGTGGTGGGAAAAACAGGCAGCTTGAGCAGCGCAGCCTGCTTGGCCGCACGCACGCTATAGGGCTGCTTGCGCTGACCCAGCTGGGCCGTGATCTGTGCCACAGCGGCGCGCACCGCCGGGTTGTGCACACGCGGCGAGGCACGGCGTGCAGCCAGAGCGGCGGCATTGGCAGCCAGCTCGTTGCTCACTGAATCACGGCCTTGCGTGAGCGCCTTGCCCAGCACACGCAGCTCCTCCAGCTTTTGCAACGCAAAGGCCAGCCAGGACTTCACTTCCGCATCCAGCTTTTGCTCGCTGCGCAGGTCCACCGGCACATGCAGCAACGAGCACGAGGGTGCAATCCACAAGCGCTCGCCCAGGCGATCGGCCAGCGGTTCCACCCAGTCCAGCACGGCAGCCAGATCGGTCTTCCAGATATTGCGGCCGCTGATCACACCCACCGACAACACCTTGTGGCCGGGCAGCAGGCCTATCAGCTGCTGCACATCGTCACGGCTGCCGTTGACCGCATCCACATGCAGGCCGGCCACGGGCAGATTGGCCGCCAGGTGTTTGTTGTCCAGCAGCGGGCCGAAATAGCTGGCCACCAGAATCTTGAGCTTGGCGCTTTTAAGCTGGTGGTAGGCTAGGTTGAAGGCGTGCTGCCAGTCGGCGTCCAGCTCGGTGACCAGAATCGGCTCGTCCATCTGCACCCATTCCACGCCCTGGGCTGCCAACAGTTCCAGCAGCTCAGCATATACCGGGAGCATGCGCTCCAGCAGCGCCAGCTTGTTGGAGTCGTCCTTGGCCTTGCCTATGGCCAGATAGGTCACGGGGCCTATCAGCACGGGCTTGGCCTTGACACCCTGGGCCTTGGCTTCTGCCAGTTGCTCCAGCAGGCGCGAGGCGTCCAGCTTGAACTGGGTGGTGGCGGTGAACTCGGGAACGATGTAGTGGTAGTTGGTGTCGAACCACTTGGTCATCTCGCCAGCGGCCACACCACCGCAGCAAGCGCTGTGCTCCCCCCCGTCCTCAGCCGAGCGACCACGGGCCACGCGAAAGTAGTTGTCCAGCACATCGCCATGAAAGCCCTGCACACGCTCGGGCAGATGGCCCAGGGTGAAGCTGGTGTCCAGCACCTGGTCGTAAAAAGAAAAATCGCCCACGGGCACCAGATCCAGGCCTTGCTGGTCGGCCCAGTGGCGGGCACGCAGTTCGGCGCCCAATTGCTTCAAGGCATCACGCGATGTTTCGCCCCTCCAATAGGACTCCAGCGCGAACTTCAGTTCACGCTGGGCGCCGATGCGGGGAAAGCCGAGGTTGTGGATGGTCGTCATGGCAGGCTCACAGATACGGTTGCTGAGAAGGAATGCCCGCATGCTAGGCAAGCCAATCCATGAAGTAAAATGGTCTTATCTCACATATCAATGAACACTGCTCATAATAAAAAACACCCATATCCATCGGCCTTTCCATGCGCAAGCGCACTCTTCTGGCCATCGTCCATCAGGCTGCAAAGCACGAGGTACTGATCGCCGTCGATATGGGCAGCATGGCCCATCTGCGTGAAGCCAGCGCATGAAAAATCGGAAAGCCAGCCAGGCCTTGGCGAGCAGTCTTCGCCCCTCATGAAGCGCCAGCAGCGCTCCTCAAAGAGGAGCTACAAAAGCCTTCCAGGCTTGCGATAGACAGCCAAAACACTGCAAAACCGGTACAGCACCGCCAACTCAAAAAAAAGCCTTCCAGCACCAGGCCTGGAAGGCTTTTTCCCGCTGTCACAGCGGATCGCAAATCAAGCTACAAGCAGCCCCTCACCCCCACCCTCTCCCCGGAGGGGCGAGGGAGTAGAGCCAGGACGCAGCGCATAAAACCAGCGCAGCGCTGGCAGCGCCCCCAGATCAGAGACAGCGAGCAAGGGCCTACGCCGGCCGCGCCGCCCCGCCGCGAGGCTGTCGTCCCCCTGGGGGGAAGGCGCCGCAGGCGACTCAGGGGGGAGGTTAAAAGGTACTCAGCACGTTGATAAACCAACCCCGGCTGCGGTAGGACAGGTCGGTCAAATCATCCGAGTAGTTGGTGAAGTTGTAGCCCACGCCTGCCTTCACATGCTTGCCCACATGCTTGTAGACGGCCACCAGCGCGCCGGCGCGGGCATCTTGCGCTTCCTTGGCGCGCAGATTGCGCACCTCGGTCACGATGTCCCACTCACGCACCCAGTGCCAGTCGGCACGCACCACCACCAGATCGGCGCGGCTGGAGAACCATTCGCCCTCGGTCTTGTTCATGCGCAACTTGCCCACACGCAGACCGTACTTGAAGCCCAGCGACAGCCAGGGCTTGACGTCCCAGATGGTGTCGATAGAGAAGATCTGGCTTTTCTGTGCGTAGTCGGCAATGCGGCCATTGCTGTCCAGCTGACCGGCCGTGGGCACGTTGTTGTAGCTGGTCAGCTTGACCAGGGTGTTCCAACGGTCGTTGTCCACGGGGCGGTAGGCAGCACCCAGCACGGCTTCGTGGAAGTTGCCGTCGTAGAAAGCGCCTTCCGAATTGCTGCTGCGCGAGATGTTGAACTTGCCCAGCAGGCGCCATGCCTGGCTCAGTTGCTGGCCATAGCTGTTGCGCAGCAGCCAGGTGTCACGGGTCTGGCCATTGCTGTTTTTGTCGCGGCGCAGTTCCACGGCGCCGGCGTACTTCAGGCCTTCGTGCTTGTAACTGGTCGAGAAGCCCACGGCCTTGCGGTCGTAGTCACCACCGAGTGCATCGGTGATGGTGCCGAACTCCATCTTGGTGCCGAAGTTCCAGCGGTCGTTGGGTGCCAAGTCCACACCAAAAGCCTGCACCAGGCTTTGCGAGCCGGCGCCGTCGGTGGCGCGCACCTCGCCGAACAAACGCGTGGTGTCGTTGAGGCGGTAGTTGGAACCCGTCACCCAGCTGCCGTAACGGCCACGGTAGTTGCTGTCCGGATTCTCGCTTTCCAGGCGGTAGTTCAAATAGGCGTTGCTGCGGTCGCTGATGCGGTAGTCCGCGCCCAGCATGCCTCCGGTGCCCAGATTGCCGCCCGAGGCTTCGGCATTCAGCGCCCAGCGATCGTTCAGGCGCAACTGGCCACCCACGCCCACGCGGTTGTTGGCATCACGCTCTTCCGTGCGCTCCACCGTGCCTTGCACAAAGCCGTAGAGGGACCAGTCTTCCTTCTCGCCGGGCTTGCCGCCATCCTTGAGCGGCACGTAATCCGCGCGCAGCTGCAGGTCGGTACGGGCACCGTTTTGCGACAGCGTGGGGCTGGCATTGGCCAACTTCATATGGCGCTTGTCGTGGCGCATGCCGGCGGTGACGGCCCATTCCTCACCCAGCTGATGGCGCAAGCCCAGCTCGGCGTTGTTGGAACTTTGGTAGTCGCCCTCGCGGTCATCGGCCTTGGCCTGCAGCGTGGTTCGCTCGGTCAGCGGCAGCTGGGCCTTCAGGCCCATCTGGCGAATGGCCTCGCCGTTGTAGGCAATCTGGCCAGGGGCCGAATAGCCTTTTTCCCGGTCCTGCACATAGGCGCTGACCGTGCCCTTGTGGTTGTCGGTGACCTCGGCCAGGTCCACCGTGGCCTCCACGCGGTAGGCCTTGGCATCTGCCGCGCTGGCACCGTTGACGGGGTTGAAGCCATAGCCACCATCCACCGACGAGGTGGTGGTGATGTCGCTGACGCCGCTGGAACGGGCCACCTCGGCCTTGACCTGGGTGCCGGCTGCCACGCGTACCGTGGCATCCATGCCTTGCAGCGTCTGGCGGTATTCGTGCTCGCCCTGGCGGTAGCCCGTCAGGCCCACACGCAGATGGTCGTTCACCCAGTGGCTGACACGGCCGCCATAGGCCATGGAGTCCACCGCGCTCACGCCCGGCACGTATTCATAGGTCACCACCAGGTGCAGCGGATTGCCCGACAGCGCGCTGGTGTAGACGATGCTGCCCGCCGATGCCGTGGACGGCAGGGGCGCGCTGAGCATGATGCGGCCCTGCAGGTAGTTGACCTCATAGTCCTGACCGGGTGCCAGTTGGCGGCGCTCGATGACGATGCCGGAGTCGCGGTCGCGCACTTCCACCCACACGCGTTCCGAACCCACGGTCACATCCTGGTGGCGCATGTAGTAAAGCGAGCCGCCCGTGCCACGGAATTCCTCACGTGCGCCCATGGTGCCGGGGTCGGCTGCAAAGGCGTCGAGGCCGGTGCGGCGCTCGCCGAAAGCCGTGGCGTCTTCCGAGCGCAGCTTGACGCGCGCGCCGTACAGGCCGCGCGAATACTGGATCAGCTCCGAGCCGCTCCACGAGGTCTGGAAGTTACCCCACATGACCTGGGAGTCGCCTTTTTCCAGGCGCACAAAGAACTTGCCCTGGGTGGGCGCATCGTCCACCGTGGTGCTGTCGTCGCCATAGACCGGGTAGTAGGTGTCCGGGTCGATGCGGCGCAGCAGATAGCGCGGGTCCTTGGCGGTGAAGTTGCTGAACAGGTCTTTCAGCGGCTGCTCGCGCGTGTCGGCGGCGGCCGTCAGCAGCCATTCGCCCTTGATCTTGCCCTTGAGGTAGAAGGCACCGCGCCCGTCCACATAGGTGTTGTCGCGGTAGTGCTGCAGATCGTTGGTGACCAGCTCGGCCGGGCCGGTGGTCTTGTTCTGGCCTATGGTCAGATCGCCCACGGCCACATAGAACCAGTCGTTGTCGGGAATGGAGACGTTGCGGCGGAAGGTGGCCGTGCGGCCGTCCGTGCCCTTTACGCTCACATCCACACCATGTGGGCCGGTGGACAGAATCTGGCGCGCCACAAAGCGGCCGTTGTCATCCACGGGAATCTGCTGGCCCAGTACCGTGACGGTTTCACCGGGCTTGATCTTGGTGCCGCTGACGGTGATGGTGCCGCCGCGCACGGGGATGTTGCTGACCTGCAGCGCGTTCTCTCCCCAGCCCACCAGAGCCTCGCGACTGGGCTTGTCCAGATCGTTCAAAGGCCGCGCGCGGGTGGCGATGTTCAGCGACTTGGTGGCCGTTTCATCGAAGCGGCCCTTGCGGTCGTAAACACGCAGCACATAGATGTATTCGTCCTGGCCTTCCACCGGCACGGTCCAGGCCGTGGTGGTTTCCCAGTGCAGCGGCAGCACGGCCAGGGCCTTGCCATCGGTGGGCTCTCCCTTGCGGAAGACGCGCACCTCGGCACGCTCAATCCAGCTGAGGTAGTTGCTCCAGCCACGGAACTGCACAGCCTCGCCGCGCAGCGTCACATCGGTGGTGGCCCAGACGTTCAGCGCCGGCTTGGCGGCCAGATCGTCGTACTTGATCTGGATGTCGGCACGCTCCAGGGCCACGTCCACGCAGCGCTGGCGGTCGGCCTCGTTCACGGCGGCACCTGACATGTCCTCGCCATCCACGGTGATGCGGAAGGGCAGATCGGCCGTATCCCGCACTGGGGCACAGGCGTCGGCAGGTGCGACCACGGCAGGCACGGGGGCTGCCACGGGTGCGGCGGCCTCATCCCACCACAGCGTGATGGCCACGCGGCGGTTCTGGGCCATGCCCTGGGGGTTGGCATTGCTGGCCACAGGCTGGGTCTCACCATGGCCGCTCATGGCCACGGCTTCGGCCGGCAGGCCCAGGCCACGGCGCAGATAGCTGGCCACGGCCAGGGCACGCGCTTCAGACAGGCCCTGGTTGTCGCGGAACAAGCGCTTGGTTTGCGGTGCCAGGCGCTGGCTGTCGGTATGGCCAACCACGGCAATGCGCACGCCCTGCTTGCCCTTCAATTGGGCCACCACGGCATCCAGCGCAGCCAGTGCGGCCGGCGTCAGATCGGCCTTGCCGGAAGCAAACAAGGCCCCCGATGTATCCGACTCGGCCAAGGCCACGGCCTGCTGGGCCGGGGCCAGGGGCAGCGTGGCATTGGCGGCGCGCATGGCCTCGGCCTCGGCACGCGTCACCCCGGAAGGCAGGGCGTAGCCAAAGCCTTGCGGCACCTGTTCGGACGGTGGCGGCATGGCCACCATCATCTGGCGCGCGTTGTCCACACGCTTGCCTTTGTCGGCTTCTGTCTCGGCCGCATCGGCCCAGGCCACACCACCACCCAGTAGCAGCAGGGCCGCTGCGCAGGCGATGGACGAACGACTCCACTCGGGACGCGCCGCAGCGCGCCCGCTTTGCTTCAACGGGTTCATTAACGGACTCCTTCTGCCTTGCTCTGTTCAAAGGACTCCGTCTCGATCACCAGCGGTGGTGTGTCGTCCTCCTGTTGCTTTTTCTGCTGTGCCTGTTGGGCATAGCCATCCTGGATGCGCTGGGTCAGCGCCTTCAGACGCTGCTCGGCCACACCCTTGTCTTCGCCCGTCATGCGATAGGCGATACGCAGCACCGTGGGGCGCTCGGCCAGTTGCGTGAGCAACTGGGCAATTTGCTCGTCCCACTGCGCGGACAGCTGCTTGCCATCGTCTGCAAAGGCACGACCATCCACTTCCAGACGCAGCACCTTGTGCACCGTGGCGCCAAAGTTCAGCTTCACCATCTTGCCGCGGGTCACACGCACATCACGGGGGTTTTCCGTGGTCATGCGGTAGCCCGAAGGCAGGGTGCGCTCGTCCAGTTTCATCACAAAGTTGCTGCCGCGGTCCGCCTGCGGAATCGCTGCGCAAGCCACGTGGAAGCGGCCGTCGGCATCGGTGGTGACCAAGAGGCCACGCGCCGTCACCACACGCACATTGGGAATGCCTGGCTCGCCCTGGTCCTGGTAGCCGTTGGCGTTCTTGTCATCGAACACCTTGCCGATCAGGTCGGAGCAGTCAAAGGTCGGGTCGGGCGTCACACGCACCAGTGCACTGGCCACGTTGGAGATGCGCTCGTTCACCTGGCTGTTCAGCGCCCAGGCCTGGTTCACGTATTCGCCCTCGCCCACACCGGCACCCACCACCAGCAGCAGCTGGTAGGTTTTCTTCTCGTTGGTGGCAAAGCCCTGGTTAGGCCAGGTCAGCTCGCGGCCATTGACCTCGGGCTCCACCGGCATCTTGTTCCAGGTGGCCGATCCCTTGCGGTAACGGAAGCCCGGAGGCAGCAGATCACGCACCCGCACATTGGCCAGCGCACCACCACTCATATTGGTGGCCGTGATGGTGTAGGGCACCAGATCACCCTTGGCCACATTCACCTTGGGCGTGGTCTTGGTCACCAAGATGGCACCACCTGCCAGCACCGGGTCCAGCGGAATATGGTTGTTCAGGATTTCCGAAGAACCGCCACGGGTGATGTTGAAGCGCAGGTAGTACTGCGTGCTTTGCTGCGATGCTGCAAACGGCGCCGCACTAGCAAAACCTGTGGGAGTCGCCGGGCATGCCAGCGGGTCGTGCGCCACCTGCGACAGACCTGGCGCATCACGTTGGCCCTGGATTAGTGCCGGCACACCGCCGGGCAGCATCGTCACATTCAGCGTATTCACACAGGCCGGAATCATCACCGACTGACCGGGCAAATAGGCTGCAGGCGCCGACTGGATGGTCAGCACATATTCACCACTGGGGTAGTTGTTCTGCAGGATGAAGCTGTAGCGACCATCCGTGCCCGTGGTCTGGTTCTGGAAGCTTGCGCCGCCCACCAGGTGGGTGGATGGATCGAACACACCCGAACCATTGAAGGTGATGCCCACCACCGCGCCCGCCACCGGCTTGCGCGTCACAGCGTCATACACCACGCCCTCGGGGTCCAGCGGCAGGTTTTGCTCCACCACCTGGTCGGCTGCTTTCAGCTTCAGGCCTGTGATCTGACCTCCACCGGCCGTACCGGCACCATCACCGGACGATGCCATGCTGGGCAGCACATTGCCATCCTTGGCGAAATGGATGTTGAACGTCGCACCATTCAGGCTGTCCGAAGTCGGCAGACCGGTTTCATGGCCGGGGCAATGCAGATTGTCGAACTGGTAGAAGCCATCGGCATTGGTCTGCACCGTGCAGATTTCCTGGCCCGTGCTGGTACTCAGGCGCACGGTCCATCCATGCTGACCATCGGTGTTCATCGGATCGCGCACGCGGTCATGGCTGTGGTCCATGTACACATAGCCGTTCACGATGGGAGGCACCAGGCCTTGGGAGCCAGACCCCTGGCGCACACCAAACATATAGCCACTCAACTGACCACTGTGCGCCGCGATTTTTTCAGGCGTGACCACGATGCTGCCAATGGTGTTGTAGCCTGGCTGGGTGCCAAAGTAGCGGTTTTCCACCGTACCGTCGGCCTTGCCCGCTGTCTCGATGCCGTCGGTGTAATCCTTACCCTTGCCGGTGTAGTACTCGGTCAACTGGTTCTGGTTCTTCACCACGTCATACGTTCCGGGTGGCACGCCTTCAAATGCATAGCTGCCATCGGCCTTGGTCTTGGTCACGCACTTGTCTGCACGTGCTGCACACCAAGCCGGGTCACCCGACTTGTCAACCAGCCTAACCTCCACGCCTTCCAGGCCCGGAGCGGCCTCTGGTGCCGTGCCCGATGTTTCCACATAGACCTTGCCGCTGATGGTGGCGCCGGTTTCCCCGAACAGATAGTCCGTATAGGCCTTGCCTCCAGACAGCTTGATGTCGCTGATGGTGTTGCATCGTGCTTCGTTGCACTGCTCTGTTGACGGTTTGCCACCACCCGTGCCGGCCTTGTCACGGCCATCCAGATAGCCGGAAGGTTGGCTCTCTACCAAGTCATAGTCGCCATCCGGAATGCCCGAGAAGCTGAACGAACCATCAGGCTTCGTCTTGGTCTCATAGGACTTGGACGGATTGTTCTTATCCACCAAGGTCACCGTCACATCGCCGATACCTGGCTCGTTGCCAGAGCGGTCACCATTGTTGTCGGTGTCGATATACACCCAGCCCGAAAGCGTGTTGGCACTTTCCTGGAACAGATAGTCCACGGCATCCACGCTGCCGCCCACTTGCTTGGGCTGCAGCTTCACCGTGTCGATCTTGGAACTGGTGCTGTCCGATGCCGCATTGCTGGGCTTGCCACCATGGCTGCCCTCTTTGTTGAGCAGACTGCCGTAGCCTGCGGGCTGAACTTCCACCACCTGGTAGCTGCCTGCGGGCAGGTCAGGGAACTTGAACACGCCCTTGTCGTCAGTAGTCACCTGGCAAGGCTTGCTGCCTTGCAAGGTCGTATAGCTCTCCGAAGGTGCTGCGCAAATCTGCGCGCCCGTACCCGAGGTGCCGGTGATGTAGACCTTGACACCTTCCAAGGGCTTGTTGAATGCCTCTTGCTCAGGCTTGCTCACGGCCTCAACCTTGCCCGCCAGCGAATACAGGCGCTCACCAAAGTCAAAGCTGCCGTGCTTGGTCGCGTCATCCAGCACGATCTTGCTGAACTTGTTGTTTTCCACAACCACGTTCGGGCTACCGCTCTTGCGTGTGGTGCCGTCCGCATAGTCATTCAGCGGGTAAGCAGAGTTATCCGCCCCGGCTTCTTGCACCACGGTATAGCCCGTGGCATCGCTCAAGGGCAGCTCGGGGAACACATAGCTTCCGTCGGCAGCCGTGGTCACGGTGCAGCGTGCCGCACCGAGCTCCAAGCAGATATCCACGCCATTCGAGGTCTTGCCAGACAGTGTGATCTTGACGCCGGCAATACCGGGCTCGGAACCACCTTCCACAAACACACGACCGGAAATGCTGCGTGCACCGGCACCACCACTGGTTTGAAAGCCGAAGTTGTGCTCGGCCTTTTGCTCCTCGCTGCCCAAGTTGACAGCAATGGACGTCGACGTCGTATCCGCTTGCTTGACCGCCGCGACCGAGGCGCCAATATAGGTCAGTGCGGTCGACGATGTGACCTCAACCGTATAGCTGCCAGGCTTGAGCTTGTCGAACTTGTAGGCTCCGTTAACGGTTTTTTGCACCGGAACAGAGACCTCGGCGCCGGTGTAGTCGCGCCCCTTCAGGGTAATGGTCTGCGCACTCAGCTGCTGATCCTTGCTGGCGTTACGCACGCCATCGCCGTCCATGTCCTGGAAGGTGTTGCCGCTGATGGAGCCGGGCTTCACCTCGGCAAAGACGATGCCCTCCACCTTGCCACCGTCGGGTACAACGACCTTGGTAATGGAGTCATCTTTACCCTCTTCCGCAAAGGAAGTGGGCACCGTGCCAACCGGGGTGAAATCCTTGTAGTCCAGATAGCCTGTGGGCTGCTTCTGGGTAATGGTGTAGCCATTGCCATCCGACGGCGGAATGCCCTCGAAGCTAAAGCTGCCGCCATTGATCTTGGGTGTCGTGATTTCGACGTCATTGCCCCATTTGTCCTTGCCCTTCAGGGTGATGGACACATCCGAGGCAGGCACTGGAGGCCAGGACTTGAAGTCAGGGTTGGTGCTTAGGTCGGTATGGGGGGGGGCCACCACAACCTTGCCGCTCAATGTGGAGGGCTGCACGCTCACCTTCACCTCGGGCGTCTCCACCGGTTCTTTCGGCAAGAAGCTGGGGATACCCTCCTTGTCCACCGTGGGTCCTGCCAGAGCCTTGTTCTTCAACAAGGTGCCGGTGTAGCCCAGCTTGACACGTACCGGAATGGTGACCGTGGCCATCTCGTCTTTTTTCACTAACGGCAGCTCACAGGTCACCGTCTGACCTGATGTGGTGCACACCCCGTTCAATGTGCTGCTGACTTTTCCCCCAGGGACCAGCTCCAGATTCCCATCCAAGGTGTCTTTCACCACCACCTTGGCCGCAGCAGATGGCCCTGTGTTGCTGACCTTGATCAGGTATTCGAACGGTTGGCTCACAGTCACTGTGTCTGGATTGACACTTTTTTCGACCTTCAGCACGGCACGCGGCACCACCACAGTTTTTTGGGTGGTTTCGTTGTTGCTCGGGTTGGAGTCCGACGCAATACCGCCTTCCTCCGCGCCTACATAGGTTTCGCTGGAAAACACTTTGCCCTTGAGGGCATAGGTCTTGAAGCCTGACAGGCTTTCTGCCACGTTGTCAGAGGCTGCCACCTTGAATGGCAAGATGAATTTCTTGTTTTTATTGGCCTCCAGCACACCGCCGTCATCTGTCAATGCACATTTCCAGGCCCATTCCCCACCTGCAGGCGTCATCGGCAAGCATGCCAAGCCGGCAGGGAAAGAAACGCTTTCCATACTGAAGCCCGTCTCCTCCGGAGGAATGCCCTTCAGATAAAAGCTCACATTGGTCGCTATCGACGGACCTTTGTTGCTGACGATGAGTTCGTACTTCACCTCACCATTCAGCGGCGATGGGTCTTGAACCAAGCTGCCGTAGTTGTCCTCGATGGTGATCAGCAGGTCGACGCTTTCCTTTTTCACCTTGGCGATAGCATCGTTCTTATCGTTGGTGGTATCGGACTGCTTCGTGCTGGTTTCGATCGTGGATACGGAGAGATAGTCTGCACACTCGCTACGATCCAAAGCCATGCGCGCCATCCGGCCAGCAGGAGCCGTGCAGGTCTTGTCCAAAGCCAGATTGCCATAAGCATCGCCAAACTTGGGGGTCAGCTCGACCAGCATCTGCAGGCCTTCATTGGGAATCAGTGACCGCGTCATCTTGCACACCACAAAGCTATTGCTCAACGGTGTGCCTGACTCGACAGAACATATCCCTGCATTGCCATCGGAAAGCCGCGGATTCTTCGCATCCATCAGCGACAAATCAACCGACTGGCGAACCACGACAGTGTCCGCTGCATTGGCGCCCAGGTTGGCAAAATCCGTGCGGAATGTAGAGGCCACGCCAACTTGCATGGGCGTGGACGGTGGAATCACTTGGCTGACGGTGACATCTGCCAGTGCAGTGGGCGTTGTGCCCGGTGCACCACCTGGAGACTCTGTACCTTCATTGGGGATCTGTGTATCCACCGAGCTCACACTGAAGGTATTGGAGAGCTTGGTCACATCAAAAGGACGGCCCACCGTGATCTTGATGGAGGCTGTTGCTCCGTTGGACAGCATGCCCAATGTGCACTCCACCACAGGGTCGGTCACCGCCTTTTTTGGGCAGGTGGTTCCCGCAGGTGCCCCCGAGACATCCACTGTCACCTTGGTCGCATCGCCGACCTTGGGCTTGAACCACATAGGCAAGGTGTCGACCACCTTGACCCCCGATGCGGCGTTCGGCCCATCGTTCTTGATGGTCAAGGTATAGACAATGGTGTCCTTCGTCGGATCACTGGAATCCGGTTGGTTCAGCTGCCCGGTCTTCCCCAGGCCCAATCCCGCCGTACCCGGCACACCTTTCAGTGTGGCGCTATACGTCGCAGGCGGCAACCCTGCTACCACTTGATCGACTGAAACAGTGTTGGTAATGGACTGGGTTCCCGTGCCCTCAGCCAGAGCATCGATCAGCAAAACAGGTAATGCGGCGCCGATAGCCAAATCTTCCGTCAGCGTGTAGCGACAAATAACCGTCATCGGTGCCATCGCACCTGCAGGGTCCGTACACGCCCACCCCACTCCCTGGTAGCCCGTGTATTTTTCGTAGCGGCCCAGTTGTTCTGTCACGGTGATCACGCGTGGATTTCCGGAGGCATCCAGCTTGGGCACTGCCGCCGTAGCCGTCTGCCCATCGTTTTTCACGGTGATCGTGCTTTGCAGCTTGTCGTTCCAAGTGGCGGGAATGTCATCACGCCACTTTCCACCAATAGATGCTTTTTTGCTCTTCCCGATGCTGAGCATCGGCTGCAACGGGTGAATGGTGTAAGCCACCACGGCATCCGTCAGCAGAAGCTGATCCACATTGGCAGGCTTGGAAGCGCTGACCTTGGCCGTATTGGTGCCAGACAACGCTGTCGTCGACTCCTGGGACTTCATCGTGAACAGGAAAGCTCCGCTTTGGTCCTGGTCCTTAGTGAGCGTGCCCACCAAGCAGCTGATGGAAGTGCCAGTGCTTGCGCTGTAAGCCCCCACCGTGCAGCGGTTGTCCGACGTTTTAACGTCGGTGAAATGCGCAGGCACGGTATCCGTGACGATGACATTGTCTGCCGTCACCACCCCTGTATTCTTCGCGCCCAACTTCATGGTCACGCTTTGCCCCGCAACGATCTTCCCGGTACTTCCCTCCATCGTCTTGGTCGCTGCAAGCTTGATCACAGGCGTCACATTCACCGTCACCGACGCCTTGTTGTTATCGAGCTTGGTCTCCTTCACGGAGGTCACACCATCGCCCAATTTGACCGTCACGTCATTGATCTGGGTGCCACTGCTTTGCAGCACGCGGCCCGTGATGGCAATCGTTTTTTGAGCGCCAGCCGCCAGCGCACCCACCTCACAGGTCACTGTAGTACCGCTGCGGCTGCAGCCGCCTGGCACAGTGGAGACTTCAAGGTTGTTGGCTGCGGGCAAAGCATCGATCAGAACAACCGAGGGCGCAGCCACGTCCGTGCTGTGGTTGGTAACCACCATGGTGTAGGTCACCATGTCACCAGCATTCACAGGATTGGGGGACGCCGTCTTGGTGACGCCCAAATCCACCGTTTGCACCACAGTCAATTCGCTCTGCGTGATTTCCGTGGCCCAGCCACCATCCAAAGGCTTGCCTGCCGCAGCAAAGGCAAAGCTGCGGCGATTGCCAACACGCTCCCCCTTGGCAGTGAATTCAATAGGCCAAGTAGTGCCGGGAACCAAGACCTCATCGCGCTGGCAATACAGCATCGTGGTTTGCTGCAGCTCACTCATATCCGCCAGCATCCCAGACCCAATCATGTCCTCCTTGGGAGGCATCTGCCGATTGGGATCCCCAGCCAACACATCATAGGAACCGAAGGTACAACCCGAAGGCGCTGTGCCCGGCGAAAAATGAGGTGGCACAGTCAACAGCACATAAGTCGGCGCAACCGTTTTCATCGATTGAATAGAGGCCTTCAGCGTGCTGATACCCCCTACGCCAACCTCCGCTGACTCAACCAGATAATGCGTCACGGACACAGGAGAGTTCGACGCCGCCACGCTGATGCCCCACACGGCAGCGACCAAAAGGCCTAGCGCCAAAGCCCCTCCATGGATGGAGCGCCGCATGCGTCGCAGCCCCCCGCAGACAACGGCATACAGCTGTGCCACAAGGGGCAGCAACCGTCGACGGACCCAAGAAGGCGGGGAGTTCAACATGTAAAGCTTTCAGCAACCCAAAGTGATCACGCGCACGATCACCCAGGCAAGACAAAACGAAAAAAGGAACGGAATGGCCACACGTCAGGCGTGGACCATCAATCGACCAGCGGGCCGACAATTGGCTCGAATTTTAGGAATTGTCTGATTTACATGTAGGACGATGTCTATAAAGACACAATTTTTGACTTTTAGATACTGAACTTTCTACTGTTTAACAACACTTACTATGTTGACGAAAAGATAAGAACGCGTAAACAAGAATATTTCGAACAAATACGAAAAATAAAGAACTGCACACTGTGTGCATTCTTTGAACTGTCACAAGGTTTTGACAGGGCCTGAGGCTGCCCGGTCACGGGCTTCGGGGAGTGAGGTGCGAGATGTGCATGGCGAGCGGCATGAGCCATGTGCGCGGGAGTCCGGGGGCCTTTCAGCTCGGGCTCCAAGCCCCATCTCGCCAAAGAGAAAAAGGGATGGCCTTGCACCATCCCATGGCCATGTTCTCAGCCTGGCTCCAGGCTGAGCCCGCGCACCCTTTGCCGGCGGGCGAAGAGCGTGTGGAGGCTGTGCTTGGCTTGTTAAGCCGCCAGATTGGCACGCATGGTGTCGATCACGGCCTTGTAGTCGGGCTTGCCGAAGATGGCGCTGCCGGCCACAAAGGTGTCGGCGCCGGCATTGGCCACGGCGCGGATATTGGCTTCCTTGATGCCGCCATCCACTTCCAGGCGAATGTCCTTGCCAGAGGCTTCAATACGCTTGCGAGCGGCCTCCACCTTGCGCAAGGTGCTATCAATAAAGCTTTGACCGCCAAAACCGGGGTTCACGCTCATCAAGAGGATGAGATCGATGTCCTCGATCACCCAGTCCAGCACCTCCAGGGAGGCTGCGGGGTTGAACACCAGGCCGGCCTTGCAGCCATGGCTTTTGATGTTCTGGATGCTGCGGTGCACGTGCGCAGAAGCATCGGGGTGGAAGCTGATGAAATCGGCGCCGGCCTTGGCAAAGGCGCTTGCCAGCTCGTCCACGGGCTGGACCATCAGGTGCACGTCGATGGGCACGGGCTTGCCATCGGGAGTCACTGCATGGGGCTTGACGGCCTGGCAAATCATGGGGCCGAAGGTGAGGTTCGGCACATAGTGATTGTCCATCACGTCAAAGTGGATCCAGTCGGCGCCGGCGGCAATGACGTTACGCACTTCTTCACCCAGGCGGGCGAAGTCGGCAGACAAGATAGAAGGGGCAATGCGGTAGGTGGGGCTCATGGCCGGACATTGTCGCAGTTACCATTGCGCCATGCCGACGAACGAGTTTCAGGTGGAAGTAGACACCCAGTACCTGCCCATGCAGTCCGATCCGGAGCAGGGTGTCTACCGCTTCGCCTACACCATTACCATCACCAATCTGGGCAGCACGGCTGCGCAGCTGGTGGCACGCGAGTGGCATATTCTGGATGCCAAAGGGGGCGAGCAGCAGGTGCGCGGCCTGGGCGTGGTGGGGCGACAGCCCTTGCTGCAGCCCGGTGAATCGCACCGCTACACCAGTGGCTGCGAGCTGCCCACGCCCCAGGGCAGCATGCACGGCAGTTATCTGTGCGTGAACGAAGAGGCCGAAATCTTCCACACCCCCATTCCCTTGTTCGTGCTGGACGCACAAGACGCCAGCGACGGGTCTAGCCCCCTCGCTCCGCCGCCATCGCGCGTGCTGCACTGACGCCCCCATGCACTGGAACGCATGAAGCGCAATACCTATGACCTGCCCCGCCTGCTGGCGGAACTAGACCCCCATGCCGAGCTGGCCCAGCGCCATTTGTGGCTGATTCATGTCATTGCCTGGGTGCGCGCCGCGCGCCCCTCTACCGAAGCGGCCGTGGAGCGCGTGCGCCTGCTGCTGGATGCGCTGGAGGCCGACCCCGACGCAGCAGCCCGGCTACAGCTGTGGTGGCAGCACTGCATCAACACGGTGGACATCACCACGCTGCTGGCCGATTTTGGCTTTGCGCCGCGCACGGCTTTCTTCAGCGAAGTCACCGAGCGACTGCGCTACAAGCTGCTGCCGCACACGCCGGAGACCATAGACGCCTCCGAGCTGTTTGTACTGGCCCTGCACGATGATTTTGATGTGCGCTGGTTGCAGGCGCTGGATGAGCCCCTGCTGCTGCGCCTGTCCGCGCTGCTGCAGCCCGAGGGCAGCGCCGGCGCCGGCTTCTGGCAGCACGCGCTGCTGGGCGCCATCACCTATTGCGCAGGGCAGATCCTGTCCACCGGCTTTGCGCCCGAACTGCGCTTGCGCATGAGCGAAGAGATTCGCGACGCCCAGCCTTTTCACGCCCTGATCCACGACGTGGAAAGTCTGCGCGTGGAGGTGGTGCACGGCCTGCGCACACCTGACCGGCTGGAGCAGGCCGAGGCCCGCCTGCGCGAACGACTGGACGCCTGCCGCGCCGCCGTGGGCTCGGTGTATGCGCATTTTGCCTCCGAGGGCATTTCCGTGGGCCTGGTGTTCCGCCTGCGCCAGCTGCGCACCCGCATCGTGCGCGTGCGCCAGCTGCTGGACTGTTTGCTGTCCGAGCGCCCCCAGGTAGAGGCCGCCCGCCTGCTGGCCGGCTTTGTCTCCGTGGGCCGCGACCGCCACAGCCTGCGTGCGCTGTATGACGCCAACTCCTCGCTGCTGGCCGCCAAGATCACCGAGCGCAGCGCGGAAACCGGCGACCACTACATCACCCGCACCCCGCGTGAATACCTGGGCATGGTGCGCCGTGCTGCGGGCGGCGGTCTGGTGATGTCCTTCACCACGCTGATCAAGCTGGCCCTGCACGCGCTGGCGCTGTCGGCGTTCTGGGGCGGGTTTATTGCCGGGGTGAACTACGCCATCAGCTTTGTGCTGATCCAGCTGCTGCATTTCACCGTCGCCACCAAGCAGCCGGCCATGACGGCCCCCGCCATGGCGGCCAAGCTCAAGGACCTGGAGGCCAGCAACGCCGTCGAAGAGTTTGTCGACGAAGTCGCCAACCTCACCCGCTCGCAGGTGGCTGCCATTCTGGGCAATGTGCTGGTGGTGGCTCCGGCGGCCTTGGGCCTGTCGCTGCTGTGTCTGCGCTTTTGGGGGCATGCACCACTGGATGCGACCCATGCCATGCAGACCCTGGATTCGCTGAGCCTGCTGGGCCCCTCGGTGCTATTTGCCGCCTTTACCGGCGTGCTGCTGTATGCCAGCAGTATTCTCGGTGGCTGGGCCGAGAACTGGTTTGTGCTGCGGCGCATGGACTCTGCCATTCGCTACAACCCCAGCATCACCCAATTGCTGGGCCGCAAGCGCGCACAGCGCTGGTCCGACTTTCTGCGCCAGAACATCTCGGGCTTCACCTCCAATATTTCGCTGGGCTTTATGCTGGGCCTCACGCCCGCGATTGCGGGGTTTTTCGGACTGGGCCTGGAGGTGCGCCATGTCACACTGTCTTCAGGCCAGATCGGCGTGGCCACGGCCTCGCTGGGTTTAGGGGTGCTGCACCTGTCCGCTTTCTGGTGGGCTGTGGCCATGCTGCCCTTCAACGGCGCACTGAACGTGCTGGTCAGCTTCTCCCTGGCGTTCCGCACCGCCTTGCGGGCACACAACGTCACGGGCAAGGAGCGTTCACGCATTTATGCGGCCATCCGTCACCGTCTGCGCACCAGGCCTTTGAGCTTCTTCGCTCCCTGACGTGCTCCATCGCCCTCTGCCGGAGGGCTGCGGTGGTGACCTTGCACCAGTGCGGTAGTTCATGGCGCCCGCCGCCTTCCCTTGCGGGATGGCGGTGAGCCCGTATACAACGACAAACAAGGAGGTGCCATGAGCGATATGCTGAGTTTTTGGTCCCAGTGGCTGCGCCCCTCGGCGGGCCTGCCCACCGTGCAGTGGGCTTTGCTGCTGGCACTGGCTTCGATTGGTGGCTACTGGTGCCAACGCTTTACCGGCGTTCCCAAGGTGGTGGGCTATGCCGTGGTGGGCACGTTGGCCGGCCTGCTGGGCATGACCGAGGCCCAATGGCCGCTGCATGGGCCGGTGCAGTTCCTGCTGGAGCTGGGTGTGGCCGTGGTGCTGTTTGAATGTGGCGCACGCATCACATTGCGCTGGTTTCGCCACAACCCCATGGTGCTGGTGCAAAGCGTGCTGGAGTCGGCCCTGGCCTATGCCGCAGTGTTCTTTACGTTGCGCTGGCTGGAGATGCCGGTCCCTGTTGCCTCCGCCATGGGCATGATTGCCATGGCTTCGTCTCCGCTGCTGCTGCGGCGTCTGAGTGACGATATGCATGCCAGCGGCCCGGTCACCGACCGCGCCATGGTGCTGGCCACCTTGTCCACGCTGTATGCGCTGACCTTGGGCAGCGCCAAGGCAGAAATCTTTGCCCGCCCCGCCAATTCGCTGCTGGATGACATCTCGCCCGTGCTGGTGGTACTGGGCGTGTCGGTGCTGATGGCCACCGTGCTGGCAGCGCTGATACGGCTGTCACTGCGGGTGATGAGCCCCAGCAGCGAGAACACCTCCATCCTCATCCTGGCGCTGATTGCCGCGGCCTCTGCCGTGGCCGCCCACCTGGGCGGCTCGGCTCCGCTGGCCGCACTGCTGGCCGGCATGGTGCTCAAGCAGCTGCACCCCCGCCCCTGGGTCTGGCCGCGCCAACTGGGCACCGCCGCCAGCCTGCTGACCATGCTGAGCTTTGTGCTGGTGGCCAGCGTGGCTGCCAGCGCGCCGTGGAATCTGTCGGTCACCCTGGCCGTGCTGGCCCTGGTGGCCGTGCGGCTGCTGGCCAAGACCGTGGGTGTCTCTTTGGGCAATATCGGCTCGGGCAGCAGCTGGCGCCAGTCGGTATGGGTGGCCGGTGCCATGGCCCCCATGTCGGCCGTGGCATTGCTGCTGACCTCGCAGTTTGCCCATGCATCCCCCGAAGCAGGCCAGCTGATCGCCAGCCTGTCACTGCCCGCCATCTTGCTGCTGGAGCTGGCAGGCGCCATGCTGGCCACACTGGCCCTGTACCGCGCAGGCGAAGGCGTGGGCCGGCGCGGCATGCGACACAGCCAGTCGCAGCCCACCGAAGGAGACCGCCATGGCGCTTGAAACCTTTCACACCTCGGAGCCCCTGACCCTGGGCGTGGAGCTGGAGCTGCAGCTGGTCAACACCCATGACTATGACCTGGCGCCCTATGCCGAGGACATGCTGCGGCTGATGCACAAAACGCCGCTGCCCGGCTCCGTGGTGCCGGAGATGACCAGCAGCATGATCGAGATCTCCACCGACATCTGCCACAGCGCGGCCGAGGTGCTGAGCCAGCTCACCCCCATACGCGACGCCCTGGTCAAGAGTGCAGACAAGCTCAATATCGCCGTGATTGGCGGCGGCACCCACCCCTTCCAACAGTGGCACCAGCAGCGCATCTACGACAAGCCGCGCTTTCAGGAGCTGTCGGCTTTGTATGGCTACCTCTCCAAGCAGTTCACCATCTTTGGCCAGCATGTGCACATAGGCTGCCCCGGCCCGGACCAGGCCCTGCTGATGCTGCACCGCATGAGCCGCTACATACCGCACTGCATTGCACTGTCGGCCAGCAGTCCTTATGTGCAGGGCCAGGACACGGCGTTTGACTCGGCGCGGCTGAATTCCGTGTTTGCCTTTCCGCTGTCGGGCCGCGCGCCCTGCGTGCTGACGTGGAAGGAATTCGAGCAGTACTTCGACAAAATGACCGCCACCGGCGTGGTCAAAAGCATGAAGGACTTTTACTGGGACATACGCCCCAAGCCCGAGTTCGGCACCATCGAAATCCGCGTCTTCGACACCCCGCTGAGCATCGAGCGCGCCGCCGCCCTGGCCGGCTATGTGCAATCGCTGGCGGCCTGGTTTATCGACACCCAACCCTTTACGCCGCAGGAAGACGACTACCTAGTCTACACCTACAACCGCTTCCAGGCCTGCCGCTTCGGGCTGGATGCGGTTTATGTGGACCCCGCCACCGGCGGCCATCTGCCATTGGCGGATCACATTCTGCAAACCATGGACCTGATCGCCCCCCAGGCCGAACGCCTGGGCGCCACGCCCGCGCTGCAGGCACTGCGCACCGATATCCAGCGCCGCCACAACGACGCCCGCTGGCTGCGCGAGCGCCAGCAGGAGGAGCAGTTGCTGGCCGAAGTCGTGCGGCAAGCGGGATTGAGATTCAGAGGCTCCCCCTGAGCGGCTGCGCCGCTTCCCCCTCTTTAGGCGCTGCGCCGGAGGAGGACGACAGCCTCGCTGCGGGGCGGCCCTTGCTCGCCGTCCCGGGCCTGGAACGCGCCAGTTTTTTGCGCGGTGTCCCTGGCGAAAGGGGCATGGCATGCGGCAGGGGTGGGCTCGCCCCCTGTCTTGGGTGTTGCCCCTTCCCCCGCCGGGGGAAGGCGGGGATGGGGGCTTGGCTTGGGCGTTTCTCCCTCGCCCGCTTGCGGGAGAGGGTGGGGGTGAGGGGCAGCCCCCCCATCACCCTGCCCCACAACAAAACCCCGACAATCACCGCCATGGGTGAATTCGATCTGATCCGCCGTTTTTTCCAGCGCCCCGTGCGCCGTGCAGCCCTGGGCGTGGGCGATGACTGTGCGCTGTTGGCCCCGGCGCCTGGCATGCAGCTGGCCATCTCCAGCGACATGCTGGTAGAGGGGCGGCATTTTTTTGCCAATGTGGACCCGCGCCTGCTGGGCCACAAGGCACTGGCCGTGAACCTCAGCGACCTGGCTGCCTGCGGCGCCAAGCCGCTGGCCTTCACCCTGGCCTTGTCGCTGCCGCGCGCCGATGCGGACTGGTGCGCTGCCTTTGCCGAAGGCATGTTTGCCCTGGCCGAGCAGCATGACTGCGAGCTGGTCGGAGGCGACACCACGGCCGGGCCACTGAACATCTGCATCACCGTTTTTGGCGAGCTGCCCGCCGGCCAGGCCCTGTTGCGCAGCGGCGCGCGCGCGGGCGATGACATCTGGGTCAGCGGCCACCTGGGCGATGCCCGCCTGGCGCTGGAGGCGCTGCTAGGCCAGCACCCGTTGCCTGCCGATCTGCTAACCCAGACCCGCACGCGGCTGGAAGCGCCCGCGCCCCGCGTGGCCCTGGGTCTGGCGCTGCGCGGCATTGCCAGCAGCGCGCTGGATGTGAGTGACGGCCTGTTGGGCGACCTGGGCCATATCCTGAAAGCCAGCGGCGTGGGCGCCCGCATCGACTGCAGTCTCACTACGCCATTGATAGCTGCCTACGCAGACATACAGCGCTCCGACACCATTTTTGACCGTGATTTTCTGCGTAGCTGCACCCTGGCCGGCGGCGATGATTACGAGCTGTGCTTCACCGCCCCGGCCGCAGCCCGCAATGCCGTGCTACAGGCCGGTGCCAGCAGCGCCACGCCCGTGACGCGCATAGGCCGCATCGAAGCCGAGCCCGGCCTGCGGGTGGTTGATGGTGAGGGCCTGCCAGTGACTGCGGCGTTCACTTCCTTCGACCATTTCGCAACCTGAGAAACACGCTCTGAACCCCGCTATGATGCAAGCGGGTGGCTATGCAGATCCTTCCTTCTCCTTTTGTAATCTAGGGTCTGCGCTCTCCATCCTCTTGCTCTGAGCGCGTGCAGCAATGCAGGTGCTCTTTTTTTTTGCCATATGACCCGTCCTGAATAGCGTTGACACCAAGGACTTGCAAAAAAGACAAGGAAGATGGAGCCAAGGGTGGCCAAACCGCTGCCGCGTTGACTTGCTTGGAGATCGGTGGTCGCATCAACGCGCCACGCAGTTTCTAATCGACGCTGGTGGCAGGATGGGAGAGGTCTCACGTCGTCGATACGTTTGTGCGTTCGATGGTTCTGTAGGCCTCTCCACCCCAACGCCTTCACCATCCAAGTTCTGCCGCACAGCAAGAACATGTTGCCGGCGCAGCTCGCCTCACAGCAGAGCGGAGAGGAGGCGAGCAGTAGGGGCCGCTTTTTCGCCTCCCTTTTGGGCTAAGCCCAAAGGGAGGCCGCCCGCCGGGGCGAATTCCCAGCTCCGAGCAACAAAGCCGCAAAAACTTCCCAAACCATAGCTTTCCCAGCACTCACACAATGCTGCAGCAGCCCATTTGGCTGCAAAAACTAGAAGCTCCAGCGCAGCTTCACATTGGCCGAGTGGTCCCGCTGTCCACTCCCCACTTCCCCCCGGTACCCCACCACCAACGCAGCCCTGCGCGACAAAGCCACTTCGCCCTCCAGCCCCAGCACCGCCGTGTTGCGTGCCAACGGTGCCCCGGCCACGGTGAAGTTCTGGCCGCCTTCAAACGCCATGGTCTTGCGGGTGGCCACATCACCAAAGGCATGGCGCCAGCCCACGGTGGCGCGCACACGAGTGTCCTTGCCAGCGATTTGGAAGTCGCTGTGCACCCGCAGGCCCAGTGTGGTGCTGGCCAGGTCATCGGTGCTAGATTGGCCTTTCAGCGCCGCAAAGCCGCCTGTTTCCTGGAAGCTGCCAGTGCGCTGCTGGCCCAAGCTCACACCCACAAAGGGCTCAAACCCCAGCTTGTCGTACTGGCCGATGGCATAGCCCACTTCAGCAAACAACTGGGCCGTATTGGCGCTGTAGTTGGCCTTCAGGGTCTGTCCCAGGCTGGTCAGGTTGCGGGTGGTCTCAATGTCGTGCCAGGTGTAGGCCAAGCCGCCCAGCACATTGATGCGCGGGCCGGTGCCCGTGCCAAAGCTCTTGCCGCCGTAGACCGAGCCGCTATAGCTGTCCACCTTGGAGGTGGACGAGCGATCGGCCACCCGCCCGTCGGCGTTGGTGTAGCCCAGCGATCCGCCCAGGCGCCAGCCGCTGGCGCCCACCTCCTGGTCCATGCCCAGGAACAGGCCATAGGTGCGCTGCTTGAGCTGCGCGGCATTGCCGTCGCCGTTGTAGGTCTGCCAGTGGCCCACCACCTCGGCCCAGGCGGGCAAGGCTTTGGACGACGGCCAGGCCGATGCGGGCAGCGGGCCGTCGCTTTGCGCCACGGGGGCGCCGGGGTGCATGCCGGCCGTCAGGTTGCTGCGCAGGTGGTTGCTGCTGATGCTGGGGGCACGCGCTCCCAGGCTGGTCAAACTGCCCACCACGCTGGCGTGGGTGTCACCCGAGAGGCTATCGAACGCCACATGCGCCGCATCCTTGGTCAGGCCTTGCACATACTGAAACAGCGCATGGCTGCTCGGCAGGTTTTCGATGGCATTGGCCGCGGCGACCTGGTTGCTGGAGGTAGCTAGCGTCGCAAATGCGGTGTCATTGCGCTGCAGCTTGAGCGTCACATCGGTGGATGTATAGCCCAGGTTGGCGTCCAGGTAGGCGTAGTTCGAGGTGGCGGCATCAAACGCGCCAACAATGCTGCCAGCATGCAAAATGGTGTAGGTTTTTCCCACCTGGAAATCGTTGGCGGCATTGGATTCGTTGCCCACGTGCAGCACGCTGCCGCCCAAAGTAGCCTTGCCCGCCACCTGAATCAGGCTGCTGCTGGTAGAGGTGGGATCGGCCTTCACCTTGTAGATGGCGCCTTGCTCCAATGTCAGATCGCCCGCCACATGCAGCGCTCCGTAGGGTGTAGAGGCATCTCCCGCCGCAATCACAGCGCCACTTTGCACCGTGGTGGTCGTGCCAAGGCTGCCCGATGTTGCCGCACTGCCCACCGTTCCGGTGCCCGACAGCGTGGCGCCGCTGGCTACCGTGACGGTACCGCCCAACTGGCCGGTGCTGGTCAGCCGCAAGCTGCCTGCTACCACGTTGGTGCGGCCGGTATAGCCGCTGCTGTCGCCACTCAGCGTCAATGCGCCGGCGCCGGTCTTGGTCAGGCTGCCGCTGCCGCCGATCGCCTGGAGCAAGCTGGCATCGTTGGTCTGATTCAGCTCCAAGGCCGCGTTGTTGGTGATGGCGCCGCTGGCCAGATTGGCCACGGAAGCCACCAGGCCGCCAGCATCGATGGTCGTTGTGCCCGTAGAGGTATTGGCGCCGGCCAAGGTCAGCGTGCCTGCGCCGGTCTTGGTGAAGCTGCCCGTACCGCTGATCGTCTGGGTCAAGGTGGCGTCGCTGGCCTGGTTCAGCTCCAAGGCCGCGTTGTTGGTGATGGCACCGCTGCCCAGGTTGGCGACGGAAGCCACCAGGCCGCCCGTGCTGATGGTGGTTGTGCCCGTGGAGGTATTGGCGCCAGCCAAGGTCAGCGTGCCGACACCGGTCTTGGTGAAACTGCCCGTACCGCTGATCGCCTGGGTCAAGGTGGCGTCGCTGCCCTGGTTCAGCTCCAGCGTCGCGTTGTTGGTGATGGCGCCGGCGGCCAAACTCGCAGCAGAGGCCACCAGCCGGCCGGCTTGAATGGTCGTTCGACCCGTGCCGCTGTTGGCACCGGCCAACGTCACGGTGGACAATCCTTGCTTGATCAGTTCGCCACCACCGCTGATGCTCCCAGTCAAGGTCATATCGTGGCTGCCGGCCAGGGTCAGATCCGCATCCAGCGCGATGGCATTGCCCAGCGCCACCGCCGTATTGCTTTGCAACGCACTGGCGCCACCGACTTGCACAGCGCCCGTTCCCAGCGCGTTGTTGTGACCCACTTCCAGCGTGCCGCCATACAGGCGAGTGCCACCGCTGTAGCTGTTGTCGCCATTGAGCACCAGGGTGCCGCTGTCGAACTTGGCCAGCGTGGCGCTGCCGCTCAGCGCCACATCCAATGTGGCGGTATTGCCGGCGTCCACACGGATGGCCGCATAGCCGCTGCCGTTGTTGACCAGCTCCAGCTGCCCTCCCGTGGCACTGGCATCGGCCACCAAATGGTAGCCGTCGCTGGCAAACTGCATGCCCGTGGTGCGCTGTGTGCCTTGCACCGTCACCGTGCCAGCCTGGCCTTGGAACACCGCAAAACTATCGTTCCATGCCTGGTTGAAGCCCCCGTTGGCCGTGGACCAGTTTGCAAGGCTGCTGTTCCACACGCCGGCCCCTCCGGACACCACACCGTCATTGGCCGTGCCTGCACCATCCCAGAAGCGCACATTCGATTCCCCCCCCACCACCAGATTGACCTGGTTACCCACACTGGTCTGCACCTGCAAGTCTGCAGCTTGCACCCCCGTCGGCAAGGTGCCCACAGTCAGCCCATTGTCGGTCAAGGTGCCGCCGTAGTTAAACAGGCGGTACACCCCCAGACCAAAGCCACCGGCATCCGAAACATTGAGCGTGCCATCCAGCGTCAGATTGCCGCTGACATTGGCCAAGGCCGTGGTGTCGGGCACGCCCAAAGCCGCATCGACGGCAGAAGTGGCGTTCAGCACCAGCGAGCCCAGGCTCAGCGTCTTGCCCGTGCGCAGACCCAGATGACCGCCGTTGTCGATCGTGACAGCGCCGGCAATGTTCCCTTCGCCGCCCAAGGTGGCACCGCTGGCGACGGCAACCGTTGTGCCACTGCCCAAGCTGCCGTCCACCTGCAGCGTGCCGGCGTTGACCGTCGTGTTGCCGGTGTAACTGCTGTTGCCCGCCAAGGTCAGCGTGCCATTGCCTGCTTTGGTCAGGCCGCCCGTGCCGTTGATGTCTCCACCCAGGCCCAGGTTGCTGCTGCCGGCAATGGTCAGGTTACCGCCCAGACTGACGTCATTGCCCAAGCTCACCGCCTTGGCGGAGTCCAGCGTGGTACCTGCCGCCGTTCGCAACAGGCCGCTCCCCAAGGCATTGTTGCTGCCAACGATCAGCTTACCGTCATTGAGGTTGACGCCGCCCGCAAAGCTGCTGCTCGCACCGCTGAGGGTCAAGATTCCCGTGCCGTTCTTGGTCAGGCTGCCACTGGCAGCACCGCTGATGGTGCCGCCAAGGGTCAGGGCGTTGCTGCCCCCCAGGGTCAGGGCACTGCTGTTCAGGACGATGTTGTTGGCCAGGGTGCTGGCGGCGGTGACATCCAGGCTGGAGTTGGCAGTCACCGCCAGGGCGCCGGTGCCCAGTGCACCGCTGTTGCCCAATATCAGGCCGCCGCCGCCGAGGCTGACGCCGCCGCTGTGGTTGTTGGCGCTATTGAGGGTCAGGGTGGCGCTGCCGGCCTTGACCAGGCTACCGGTACCGCTGGTCTGTCCGTTCAGGGCCAGGTTATTGCTGCCGGTGAGGGTCAGGGCGCCGTTGAGGACAAGGTTGTTGTTCAGGGTCAGGGCTGCCTGGGTATCCAGGCTGGTACCGCCCGATGCGGTGATCACGCCACTGCCGATGGACGCGGCACTGCCGAGGATCACCTTGCCGGCCGTCAGGTTGAAGCCACCGCTGAAGTTGCTGTTGCCGGTCAGGGTCAGATCGGACGCACCGGTCTTGGTCAGAGCGCCGGTGCCGCTTATCACGCCGGTCAGGGTCAGCGGAACGGAACCGCTGGTGTTGCTCACGCTCAGCCCGGCGTTGAGCTGGATGTCGTTGGTGACCGTCATGGTCGAGTTGTTTTGCAGGGTGGACGCGCCGGTGACGTTGAGCGCTCCCGTGCCCAGCCCTGCACCGTTGCCCAGCTGGATGGTACCGCCGGCAAGGGTGGTACCGCCGGAATGGGTGTTGGCACCGCTGAGCACCAGGGTGCCGATGCCGCTCTTGGTCAGGACTCCCGAGCCGGTGGTGGCCGAAGTCAGGGCCAGGGTATTGCCGCCGATAATGCTTAGCCCACCGGCAGCGATATTCACGACGTTGCTGATAGCCAGGCTGGACGCGCCGGCCTGCAGGGTACCGCCGTTGCTGGTGATCTGCCCGCTGCCCATGCCAAGGGCGTTGTCGAAGGACAGGATGCCGCCGTTCAGCGTGGTACTGGTGGTGCCGGTCAGCACTGGCCCCGAGAGGGTCCAGGTACCGCTGTTGACCGTCAGCTTGCTGAAGTTGATGTAGTTGGCACTGGAGATGGTGCCAGTGCCGGTGGTACCGGAGCCGGTGCCGCTGGCTGAGTTCTGCAGGATCAGGTTGTTGAGCGTGCCGCCACCGCCATCGACAGTACCGGTAGCGGCGAAGGTGAGCAGCGGGTAGAGCGTGACCGACAGGACACCACCTACGCCATCGCCCTGCGAGACCTGCGACCCGGTGACTGCGGTGAAGGTGTTGGCGATACCGCCGGTGCCCATGTGCAGGCTACCGTTCAGGATGCCCGCGTTGATGAACTTGTTGCCCAGGCTCGAGCCCTGGAAGGCGATACGCCCGGTGATGGTGCCGGTGGCGGTGTTGGTGAAGGTGGTCGGGCTGCCGCCGCGCACGGAAATCACCGGAATATCGGCTTCAGAGACCGCAACGCCAAGGATCGCGGTTGAGCCGATGGTCCCGCTGTTGGTCAGGGTGTTCTGCCCGCTGGCACCGTTCTGCACATCCAGGGACAGGCCGGTCAGGTTGGCCAGCGGCAGGCCCAGGGCCAGGGTCGATGTGCCCTTGAGAATCCCGGTGTTGTTGACGGTCACGAAGCTGTTGTTGGTACCGCCGATCCTCGCACCCGAGGTCAGCAACGACAGGCCCGCCAGCAATGTCGGGTCGACCGTGCCGTTGTTGTTGAAGGTCATGTTGTTGCCGGTCAGGTTCACCACATAGCCCGGGTTGACCACCGCCGCCTGAACCAAGGCACCGGCAGCCACGGTGACGATCATATTGTTGGCCGTGGAGTCGATGCCGAAGATCGAACCGGTACAGGTTACGTTGGCGCCGGCACCGAAGGCTGGCGTACACGCCGCCAAGGCATGGGGCAGTGCCCCTGCCAGCCCCCACACTGCAGCCAGCGCTGCCGCCAGATGGTGCAAGCGCACTGCAAGCCCCTGCGCTGGCCGCACAGGTGAGCCGCTTGCGCTGTGGCAGGCCCCGCCACCGGTGCGTGCGGTCTCCGGTGCAGCCACCCAGGCGCCCAGCGTGGCGTTCCAGATCGTGCGGTAAATGCGGTTCATACAGGGCTCCCTCGGTGCATGGCGTGTTGTGTGGGTCTGACCTCGCTGCCACCATTGCTGCCACCGTGTAGATTGCCGGCAAAAATGTAAACAAGATCTTACAAATCGCGCAATCTAACGAAATACATGGGATCTGCCTATCACTGAAATTAGGTATTTGGGGGGGATGGGCCCGCTCTTTTCGCCCACCCGCCATCCCACGACACCTCCATCGCTGCGCCCGCTTGCAACCGTCGCAAGCACTCCTGGTTACATAGCCACCTGCGCGCCTGCACGTAGCGCCAGAGGCCCCAATCACCATAAAAAAGGACTGCACAGCGGCAGTCCTTTCGGGCGGGGTGTATGGCTCACACTCATAGGTAACACATCAGTTCAAGGACATGGGTAACACCTCCAAGCTTGATAGCAGCCGTCTGGCAGCGATCAAGAAGACCCCCATGCCATGGAAGAAATGCGTTCCGTTTGGCGTCCACCAGGGCATCACCCCTTTTGCGCTGGACCGCATCCGCGCCGAGTTTTTGTGAGCATGCTGTCGCTGCCCGGCAGCGGAATGCGAGCTTTCTACAATGCCTTCCATGGACCAGTCTTTTTCCGACATTTCCGACGTCGAACCCAAGCGCATCATGGAAGCCGACGGCACAGCCGCTGCACCGCAAGGCAGCTCCGCACCTCACCCGCTCCGGCCCTCGGTGGGCTTCATGATGGCCCACCCCGCCCACTTCATCGCCATGGGCCTGGGCAGCGGCCTCAGCCGCGTGGCCCCGGGCACCGTGGGCACGCTGTGGGGCTGGCTGTCGTTTCTGGTGTTGATGCAGTGGCTGGACCCCGCCCAGATTGGCCGGGTGCTGGTGGTGGGTTTCTTTGTGGGCTGGTGGGCCTGCACGGTGACCGCACGCCATCTGCGTGTGGCCGACCCGGGCTCCGTGGTCTGGGATGAAATCCTGGCCATCTGGATCGTGCTGTGGCTGGCCATGCCCATGGGCTTCTGGGGCCAGTTGGCAGCGTTTGCGCTGTTCCGTTTCTTTGATGCCGTCAAACCCCAGCCCGTGAAATGGGCGGATCGGCAATTCAAGGGCTTTGGCTGGAAGGGCGGCTTCGGCATCATGTTTGATGACCTGGTGGCCGCTTTCTGCACCTTGCTGGTCATGGCGCTGTGGCGCCACTTTGTTCACTGATGGATTCGCTTATGCACACAGCCCTGTCCACTCTCTCGCTCGCCTGCCTGACCTGTCTGAGTTTTGCGGTCCAGGCACAGCAAACCTCCAGCCCATCGCGCATCACCCAGGTGACGCTCTACCCCGGTAGCGCCACTGTGGAGCGCACGCTGCAACTGCCCGCCGGCGCACACCAGGCCGTGCTGGGCTGTCTGCCAGCCGGGCTGGATACGCAGGCGCTGCAAATCAGCGCCCCGCCCGGTGTGGCCGTGGGTGAGATTGCTGTGCGCCAGTTGCCCCGTGCCCAGGTGGCGGGCTGCGCCAGCCCGCAAGAGGCCCGCGTGCGCGCGCTGGAAGACCAGATTGCCGCGCTGCAGGCCGAGGCCCAGGGGCTGGAGCAGGCCAGCGGCTGGTTGACCCGTTACACCCAGCCCACGGGCGCGGCCCAGATTGCGGCCACCACCGATGCGCTACGCCGCTCCGGCCAGAGCGTGGCCCTGCGCCAGCACCAACTGGCACGTGAGCAGCAGGCCCTGGAAGCCCAGCTGAAGCCGCTGCAGGCCGAGCAGCAACGCACCGCACGCAACGCCCTGGTCAGCCAGGTACAGATCACGCTGTCGGCCCCGCAAGGCGGTGCCCTGCAGCTGCGCTACCAGGTGCGCGGCCCGGGCTGGCAGCCCGGCTACCGCGCCACGCTGGACACCAACAGCCAGCAGGTCAAGCTGGAGCGCACGGCCCTGGTGGCCCAAAGCAGCGGCGAAGACTGGAGCGATGTACCGCTGACCCTGTCCACCGGCCAGCCCACGGCCCAGACCGTGGCCCCGCTGCCCCGCCCCTGGCGCATTGCCCAGGCCCAGCCCGAGCCACCGCGCCCGGCCCCGGCCCCCATGGCCCGTGCGGGCAAGTCCATGGTCATGGCTGAAATGGCGGTCGCCGATGCGCCCGCCGAGCCATCGTTTGACGCCAGCGTGTTTGAAGGCAGCCATGCCACCTTGTTTGTGCTGCCCCAGCGCATCAGCCTGCCGTCGCACGGCGAGCAGCTCACCTTGTCGCTGGGCACGCAGCAGTTGGACAGCCGCATGGTGGTGCGCACCGTGCCAGCCCGTGACCTGGGTGCCTATCTGATCGCCAGCTTCACCCTGCCCGAAGGCGTGTGGCCCGATGGCGCAGTGACCCTCTACCGCGACAGTGCCTATGTGGGCCAGGGCCGCCTGCAGGCCGCCGATGTGGCCAAGAACGGCCTGGGCTTTGGCCGCGACGAGCGCGTGCAGGTACAAGCCCTGCCCGCCAGCCAGCAGCAAGGCAGCAGCGGCCTGTTGGGCAGCCGCCAGCAGCGCGAGGTGCGCACGGCCTGGGAAGTGCGCAACCAGCACCGCCAGCCCATCACGCTGCAGCTGCTGGATGCCGCCCCGGTGGCCGAGCAGCAGGACATCCGCGTGCAGTCGCACTACCAGCCCCAGCCCACCAGCACCAGCTGGAACGAGCAGCCCGGCAGCGTGTTGTGGGAGCTGCCCCTGGCCCCTGGCAGCAGCACGCGCATCAGCGCCGAACACCAGATCAGCTGGCCCGGCGATATGCAGCTGCGTGAGCGGCGCTAAAGCCTGCAGCCCCATGGAGTTGCCCATGTACCCAGTCCCCCTGCTAGCCCAGGCGCTTTCGGCACGCGGCTGGATGATGGCCACGGCCGAGAGCTGCACCGGTGGCCTGATTGCCGCGGCCTGCACCGATGTGGCCGGCTCCAGCCGCTGGTTTGAGCGCGGCTTTGTCACCTACTCCAACGCCGCCAAAACCGAGCTGCTGGGCGTTCCGGCGGAGTTGATTGCCGAGCACGGCGCCGTCAGCGAGCCCGTGGCCCGTGCCATGGCGGCCGGTGCCGCAGCCCATGCCCCGGTGCAAGCCAGCGTGGCCGTGACCGGCATTGCCGGCCCGGATGGCGGCAGCGCCGACAAGCCCGTGGGCACGGTGTGGTTTGGCTGGTGGGTGCAAGGCCAGTTGCACAGCGAGCGCATGCTGTTTGCCGGCGACCGCGCCGCCGTGCGCCAGGCCACGGTGGCACATGCGCTGACCCGGCTGCTGGCCCTGCTGCCCGCATAGGCACACAGCACGCAAAGCACCGAGCGGGAAAAGAGTGGAAAGCGGCCATGCCAGCCGTTTCCCACAACATCTTGCAAATTTGGGAACGACGAACGGTCCTTTCAGGGCTTATGCTGCACAGCTCGCAGCCATTCAGGCTGCTGTCTTCTTTTCCCTGACTCCTCGCAATGCCCAGTCTCATCGTCCACGGCGGCACGCCCTTGCATGGCCGCATCATTCCCTCCGCCAACAAAAATGCCGTGCTGCCGGTGCTATGCGCCACGCTGCTGACGTCCGAGCCGCTGCGCCTGCATGGCGTGCCCGACATCACCGATGTGCGCAAGATTCTGGAGATCTTCCGAACCCTGGGCAGCGAGGTGAAGCTGGACGAAGCCACCCGGGTGCTGGAGCTGCACCACCGCGATACCCGTTTTGATGCCGCCCTGCATCGCCTGCCCGAGGAGATGCGCTCCTCCATCATGCTGGTGCCGCCGCTGCTGGCCCGCTTTGGCGTGGCCCGGCTGGAGGACAACGTCAAGGGCTGCACCCTGGGCGTGCGCGAGATCGACCCCCATGTGGAGATCTTCCGCAGCTTTGGTGGCCAGGTCGAGCGCAGCAGCGGCTCGCTGCTGATCCGCAGTGCAGGCAAGCTCACGCCCAACCACCACTGGCTGGACTATGCCTCGGTCACCACCACCGAAAACTTTGTGCTGTGTGCGGCCGCCGCCCCCGGTGAATCCACGCTGACCAATGCGGCCTCCGAGCCCCATGTGCAGGAGTTCTGCCGCTTTATGGCCATGATGGGGGCGGACATCGATGGCATTGGCACCTCCAGGCTCACGGTGCGTGGCGGCGCCCCGCTGCAGGGCGGCGTGTTCCACTTCGAGGAAGACTTCCACGAGATCACCACCTTTTTGGCCCTGGGCGCCATCACCGGCGGCGATATCCAGGTGCGAAACAGCACGCCCGCCAACTTCCCTCTGCTGGACCGCAGCTTTGCCAAGTTCGGCGTGCGCATCGTCCACGAAAACGGCTGGTCGCGCGCCGTGCGTTCCGGCCCGCTTCAGGTGCAGCAACCCTTTACCAGCAATGTACTGACCAAGATCGAGGCCGCGCCCTGGCCGTATTTCCCGGTCGACCTGCTCCCCATCTTCATAGCGCTGGGGGTCTGCTCCCAGGGCAACGCCATGTTCTGGAACAAGGTCTACGACGGCGCTCTGGGCTGGACCAGCGAACTGTCCAAATTCGGCGCCCATGTGTTCTCGTCCGACCCCCACCGCGTGGTCACCTTTGGCGGTGGCCCACTGACCCCGGCCGTGGTCGATAGCCCCTACATCATCCGTGTGGCCATCGCGCTGTTCATGGTCGCGGCCAGCATAGAAGGCCGCTCCGAAATCCGCCACGCCACGCCCATACGCCGCGCCCACCCCAACTTTGTCGAAAACCTGCGCAGCCTGGGCGCGCGCGTGGAATGGGCTGACGAGGAGTGACCTCACTCGCCCGTAGATCTTCCTTGAGACTGCGGGCCTGAAAAAATCTTTTCATATCGCAGCAACATCCAGACATTGCATCTCTGCGTAGACACGCAGCACCTGGTTTATCCAGTGCGTAGATGCAAAGTCTTTTTCAGCCCTGGCGCTACAGCCATGCGCTGGGACTGCTCCCCAAACAAAACTGCCAGTGCAGCAAGCCGCACTGGCAGTTTTTATTTGGAGTGGGCCATGCGCCCGCAATCGAGCCGCATGCTTGACCACCCCCTCACCCCCACCCTCTCCCCAAAGGGGCGAGGGAGAAAAGCCAGGACGCCGCCTAGGTCGGGGGAGCGCATGCAAACTGACGCGCCCCACTCAACGCACAGTACTTAAAACCGGCATGTCCCAAACCAGGGACACCGCGCAAGGGCCGCCCCGCCGCGCTGGTGTCGTCCCCCTCCGGCGAAGCCAGAGAGGGGGAAGGCGCGTTAGCGACTCAGGGGGTGCTTATATCAAGCCCCTCCGCAGCACTTCTTGAACTTCTTGCCGCTGCCGCAGCTGCAGGGGTCGTTGCGGCCGGGCTGTTCGCCCTTGACCACGGCCTCCACGCGCGGGCCCATGCTGCGCCACAGCTGGCGCAGGTCATAGACGGCCCAGACGGCTTCGCCAAATGCATCCACACGCTCCTGGCTGGTGGAGGCCGGGCCGGCTTCGTCGTAGAGATTCAATTCGGGCTCGCCGGTGTCGTCTTCGGTCAGATCGACCACGAATTCCATGGCGGCATCCAGCCACTGGGCGGCTTCCTTGTCGCGGGGTGCGGCCCATTCCTCGGCCCAGTTCTCCACCACGAACATAAAGCCCAATGCCCAGACCTGGGCGAAGGAGGGCACTTCCTCGTCTTCCACTTCCTTGCGCTCGGCCTCGGGCAGCATCAGGATGGCGCCGCGCGTATCCAGCACTTCGGGCTGGAAAGCGGTGTCATCGGCCAGAGACTTCACCTCGGTGTCCAGCTGGGTGCGGATTTCGTCCACGCGGCGCTGCGCCAGCTCCAGGAAACGGGCTTGCTGCTCGGCGCTGGCAAACACTTCCAGTTGGGGCAGGGGCTGGCCGTCGGCCACTTCCAGGTCTTCACCGTCGCCCAGTAGCATGGGCAGCCATTCGCCCACGGAGATAGGGCGGCGGGTACAGACCACGGCGGTCAGAAAGCCGTCGCAGAATTCCCACTGCGGCACTTCTTCGGAGCGCTCGCGCAGGCTGTCCAGCAGCTCGTCCAGCTCTTGCAGCTCCTCGTTGCTGAGGGCGTGTTGGGCGGTGTCGGTCTCGTTATCCGAGGTGGTTGGTGTGTGGTTTTCCATGGCGAAGTCCTGCGCGTCAAAGGCTTTTATGATCGCCCCGCAGACATCGACAGGTCAGCTGACCTGGTTTCCCGCCGGGCATGGGCCGCACGCGCTTTCCGCGCCAGCCGAAGGCCGGCAGTGTAGCCGGCCACCCATGACCGTGCACCCTACACAGGAGTTCGAGCAGCTATGGCTTCCCCCTCTTCCCGCAGCGCGGGTCTTTTTCCGGTGCGCTACACCACGCTGGTGCTGTGCCTGCTGGGTGGTTTTTTCTGCCTGGCAATGGCGCTGAACTATGCACCGCTGTGGTGGGGCCTGGCCGCCGCCGTGCTGCTGGCGCTGTCCGCGCTGGGCTTGTATGACCTGTGCCAGACCCGCCACTCGATCTTGCGCAACTACCCGGTGCTGGGCCATTTGCGCTTTATGTTCGAGTACATCCGCCCCGAGATGCGCCAGTACTTCATCGAGTCGGACAACGAAAACCTGCCTTTCTCGCGTGCCCAGCGCTCCCTGGTCTACCAGCGCAGCAAGGGTGAGCCCGACAGCCGCCCCTTCGGCACGCAAATGGATGTGAGTGCGGATGGCTACGAGTGGGTCAACCATTCCATGCAGCCGTCCCAGTTGGGCAGCCATGACTTCCGCACCTGGATTGGTGGCCAGCCCGGCCAGCCGCTGGAGGGCGCTGCCGCCTGCACCCAGCCCTACCACGCCAGCGTGTTCAACATCTCGGCCATGAGCTTTGGCGCGCTGTCTGCCAATGCCGTGCTGGCACTGAACCAGGGTGCCAAGGCCGGTGGTTTTGCACATGACACGGGCGAGGGCTCCATCAGCCAGTACCACCGCGTGCATGGAGGAGATCTGATCTGGGAAATCGGCTCGGGATATTTTGGGTGCCGCAACGATGACGGCACATTCAACGCCGAAAAATTCAGCGCCAATGCCTGTGACCCACAGGTCAAGATGATTGAGCTCAAGCTCAGCCAGGGTGCCAAGCCCGGCCACGGCGGCATGCTGCTGGGCGCCAAGGTCACTCCTGAAATCGCAGCAGCCCGTGGTGTGCCTGTGGGTCAGGACTGCATATCGCCCTCCAGCCACAGCGCCTTCACCACGCCATTGGAGATGATGCTTTTCATCGGCCAGCTGCGGCGCCTGTCCGGCGGCAAGCCCGTGGGCTTCAAGTTCTGCGTGGGCCACCCCTGGGAATGGTTTGCCATGGTCAAGGCCATGCAGCAAACCGACATCACCCCCGACTTCATCGTGGTCGATGGTGCCGAAGGCGGCACTGGCGCCGCACCGGTGGAATTCACCGACCACGTGGGTGTGCCGCTGCAAGAAGGCCTGCTGCTGGTGCACAACACCTTGGTGGGCGTGAACCTGCGCCACCGCATCCAGCTGGGTGCTGCGGGCAAGGTGATCACGGCCTTCGACATCGCGCGCATGATGGCGCTGGGTGCCGACTGGTGCAACTGCGGCCGCGGCTTCATGATGGCCCTGGGCTGCATCCAGGCTCAGGCCTGCCACACCGGCATGTGCCCCACCGGCGTGACCACCCAGGACCCGCTGCGCCAAAAAGCCCTGGTGGTACCCGACAAGGCCACGCGCGTGGCCTCCTATCACCGCAAGACGCTGCATGCCCTGCAGGAGCTGGTACAGGCCTCCGGCCTGCAGCACCCCCAAGACTTCACACCCCACCACATCGTGCGCCGCACCAGCGACAGCCAGGTTCATGCCCTGTCCAATCTGGTCATGCACGTGGAGCCCGGTGCCCTGCTGGGCCCGCTGGAACAGCAGCACAGCGTGTTCAAGCAGTATTGGCCGCACACCAGCGCCGAGAGCTTTCAGATCACACCGCCCCCTATGGTGCCTTCGGCGCAGCGCCCACAAAGCGTGCCTGCTTGACCTAGCGCCCCCCTGGGTCGCCTTCGGCGCCTTCCCCCCAGGGGGCATACGGGCAACCGGCGGCAGCCTTTGCTGCGGGGCGCGACCTGTGGGCTATGCCAGCATGGCGTGCAACGACTGCCAACACGGCACAATCCCCCATTTCGCGCCGCTGTTGCGGCACGCCTTGCCCTGCTCCCGGACTGCTGACCGTGTCTTCTACTGCCTTGCCCTCTACTGCCCTGGATTACGACGCTTTTTTGCAAAGCCATGTGCGCAGCCAGCCCCATGCGGTGATGCGCTATGTGCAGCCCACGGAGACCCTGTGGCTCAAGCGCGCAGGCAGCAGCCATGGTGCCTGGCGCTACCGCCTGCTGGGCGCCGTGGCACGCGGACTGCGCATGCCGGTGCTGGCCCCCGTGCCCAATCCGGGTGGGCACGCAGCCATCGCTACCGAGGTCAGCCGCCTGCGTGATCTGGCCGCCCGTGGCCTGCGCGTGCCCGAGGTGCTGGCCGCTTGCGACGATGGTTTTTTGATGCGCCACCTGGGCGCCCCCGGAGAGGACACGCCCAGCCTGGGCAATGAAATGGAGCAGGCCGCCACGCGTGGCAGCGCGGCCGTGCTGGCGCTGTGGAAGCAGGGCCTGCAATCGATCACCAAGGTGCACAAGGCCGGAACCTGCCTGAGTCAGGCTTTTGCCCGCAACCTGGTGCGCTGCCCGGATGGCGTGATCGGCTACATCGACTTTGAAGACGACCCCGCAGCCGCCCTGCCCCTGCCGCTGTGCCACGCCCGCGATGCGCTGTGCTTTGCCCATTCCACGGCCTGGATTTTGCAAGCCGCAGCGGCCTTGCCCACCGCCCGCGCCCAATGGCAGGCCTGGGCCCAAACGCTGTCGCCTGACGCCCAGCAAACCCTGTCGGACAGCGTGGCCCGCATGGCCTGGGCCGCTCGTTTGCCAGACAACCAAAAGCTGGGACGGGATGCACAGCGCATACGCATGGCCTGGGAGCTGCTGCGGCCCTGAGAGCGTGTTTTCTGCCTCTACGCAGGCATCTGAATCATCAGCGTTTTGGGCTTCTAACGCAGAACCCATAAGCTGAGACAGCTCCTTTCTTTGAATAGACAACAAGCAGGGCAGTGCACCTCCAAGCGGAGCACTACCCGCTGCCTTATTGCTTGATCACCGAGATGTTGGAGACGATGGCATTGCCCTTCACGCCTTCAAAGTCCAGCTGCAGCCGCCCGTCTTTGACCGCCACCTTGAAGCTGGTCGCCGTGGCCGTGTTGCTATCGCCAGCGCGGGCAAAAACGTCCATATCGGCAACCACCTTGGCACCATTGGCCTTCACGTTGAATACACGCTCGCCAACAGCCTTGGCTGTGGGTTCAAAAAAGCCCAGCGTGACGGCGTAATCGCCATTGGCCAACGGAATGTCATAGCTGAACGCCTGCCCATGGCGGTAGGCATCCCAGACCAGCCCCTGCTCCGGCATGTCGGCAAGACCCAGGCCCTTGATGCTGCGGGCCAGCGAGAAACCGCTAGGGCTGCCGCCCTGGAAGAACTGGTCGGAGCCAAACCTGTGGCTGCCCAGCAGTGCATCGCTAGAGACAAAGCCCGAAGCCAGCTGGCCTGCGGCAATAAAGCGGTGGCGCATGGCTTCAGGTGACACATGCCAGACCACGCTATCGGTCTGTAGCTGGCCGTCATGCAGGCCTTCGGCCACCAGCTCATTGCGGCCAGCCGATAAGGGCATGGCCTTGAAAGTGCAGACCTTGAGCGGGCATTGCGCTGCCTGCATGCGTGCCACGGTGGTGCCGTTGTGTTTGAGCGTCACCGACTGGGCATTGGAATAAACCTTCACATCGGCCACCGGATAGGCCCTGTCGGTGTAGCGGCGCTCTGTGATGTGAGTCACAGGCTGCTTGGACCACTGGGCTTTGTAATAGTAGAAGACATCTTTTTTGACCAAGCGGTCGAAGGTCACCAGGCCCTTGGTATTGGTGCCGCCGATATCGCCCTCGTGGCGTGTGCCCGAGCCGAAATCAAACATATTCCATACATAAGTGCCGAACAAGAAAGGCCGCGCCGCAATGGCTTCGTAGCTTTTTTCGTGCACATAGTTGGCATAGCCCTCGGGCTGGTAGCAAATGCGTTTGGCCGCGCGGTTGCTGGCGCAGATGCGCCCTCCCAAGGGGTTGTCCGTGTAATGGCTCAGTGCGGCACCTGCACCGTACTCGGTGATGCCCAGCGGTTGGGTCGGAAACTGTGCATGCTGCTTGTCCAAGAACCGGCCCAGCTCCTGCGGATCATCCCCGCCATACCAAAGAAAGTAGCGGTTGACGCTGTAGGCATCCGGAATGGGGCTGAGGGTCACCGCCGGCGCGTTGGATCCGCCTTCCGAGGCCAGGGTAGTGATGCGTGCCGGGTCCTCAGACTTGGCCAGGGCGTGCAGCGACCGCAGCAGGCCCTGCACATTGTTGCTGGCATCGTTTTGCCCACATTTGTGGGGGTCCATGGTGACCTCGTTGCCTATGGACCAAAGACCGATGGAGGCATGGTTGAAGTTCTGGCGAATCGATGTTTTCAACTGCTCGCGCGCATTGGCGGCAAAGCCCGTGGTTTCCGGGTCCACATTGCAGGACACACCAGGAGAGGCCACCGATGCCGCATTCACAAAGGGAATCTCGGCGATCACCACCAGGCCCAGTTTGTCGGCTTGCTCCAGGGTGTATTGGGAATGGGGGTAATGCGACAGGCGCAACGTAGTGGCGCCGATTTCCTTGATCAAGGCCATGGACTGGTCGGTATCGGCCTTGTTGATGGCCCAGCCTTTGTGCAAAAAGTCCTGGTGCATGTTCACACCCCGCAGTGGCACCGACTTGCCATTCAGGATGAAGCCTTTTTTCGGATCAAACACCATTTGCCGAATGCCAAAGTCCTGCACCACCCGGTCCAACACCTTGCCGCTGGCGTCTTGCACTTCGACCACCAGCTTGTAGAGATAGGGATCGGCTCGGCCTTGCCACAAATGGGCCTCGGGCACAGCCAGGGTCTGCTCCACCTCGGTCTGCGCACCAGCGGCTACATCCTGGGAATGCACGCTGGTGCTCTTGACGGTCTTGGCATCGGCTTCCAGCAAGAGCGTCCGCACCGTCAAAGGTGTGCTGGAGTCCCATCCATTTTGGAGCTTGGTGCGCACCTTGACCGTGGCCTGTCCTTGCTTGACCGCCGTGGTCTGGGCATACACACCCAAGCTGCCCAAATCATCCAGAGCGATGTGGACGCGGCTGGGCGTGCTCAGCAGTTGCACCTCCCGGTACAAGCCGCCGGACACATTGAAGTCCCCGCTGAGAGGGGGAATGGCCGTGGGGGCGGCATTGCTCTTGGCCGCGCTGTTGTCCGCCTTGACCAGCAGCACATTGCGCTGGCCCGGGCGCAGCTTGTGGCTGACGTCGTAGCGGAAGCCAGAAAAACCACCTTTGTGCTGGCCCAGCTTCTCACCGTTGAGCCACACGTCCGACACCAGGCTGGCGCCGTTGAACTGCAGCCACTGGGTCGCGCCGTGCGTGGAAGCACCGGATGCAGGTACATCCATCTCCAGGCGATACCAGCCAATGCCGCGCTTGTAGCCTACGCTGGCGGAGGTGGTCTGGGCGGTGCTGGCCGCATCCAGTGCATTCCAGGTATGGGGTACCGTCACGCGGCTCCAGTTGGCGCCATCACTGGCCAGGGCTTGCGCATCGGTCAAATCATCGTCCTGAATGAACTTCCAGCCAGCAGCCAAGGTGGTCACACCACGCACGCTATCGACACTCGCCACAGCGGTGCGTGCTTCGATGCTGTGTGCAGGAAGAACCGAGATGAAAGCCATGGCCACGGCCAGCGCCATGGGCTTGAACTGAAAACGAGTGGGCACTTGAGTCTCCTTGAAAAATCGGGGTCGATAGATCACTGGACCTGCGAGAAAACGGGCAGGACACCGCGCTACGGCTGAAGCTGTTCCTGGGATATGTGGGGTATTTTTCAGAAAAGGTAACCGGTTAACTTTCAAAACAAAACACATGCTTTTTTAGCGAAAACAAAACAAGCAACTACGTTTTAAAAACAAAGGAAACCGGTTAACTTTTTTGGCAAAAAAATCAGCCGAAGCCATGGGCCGCCATGGTGCGCGACAAGGCCCTCGCGGTCAACGCCGCAACGCCGGGACTTTCCCTAGGAGAAAGGGAATCAACAATAGCAAGCACCAACTCAGACCATAGCCTGCGGTGCAGCCGTGGACTCGCGAACCACCAACCTGCTGCGCAGAACGCTGTCACCATCAACGGGGGTGCCCGCGATGATGCCGGCCAGGCGCAGCATGGCTTGCTCACCCACCTGTTCACTCAGCATGTCCACGCTGGTGAGCGATGGAGATTGCAGCCGTCCATAGGCCGTGTTGTCAAAGCCCGCCACCGCCACTTGCGCCGGTACGCTCACACCCAGTGCACGCGCTTCGGCCAACAGGCCCAGGGCAATCAAATCGTTGAAGCCCACAACCACCTCAGGCATCTCGCCCGACAGCAGCACCTGTGATGCCAAACGCTCCCCTTCCTCGGTCGTGGGCGATGTGGCGTGGAACACGGTGAAACTTGCCTCCACGCCGTCAAAGGCTTGCTGCAGACCACGCCAGCGCTCCTCGCTCCACGGCGCCACCGGAAACGCGATGTAGCTGATGCGGCGAAAACCCCGCTCGCGCAAATGCATGCCCAATATGCGACCCGCCAGAAAGTTGTCACAGCTGACGCTTTGATAGTTGGGCTGTGGAGACGGCCCCCCATACAGCACCACGGGCGTTCCGGCGGCAAACAGCGCTTCCAGCATGGGCCGGGGCAGACGCGCGCTGACGATCAGCCCATCCACTCTGCGTGCCAGGGCCTGCAGCACCGCCAGCTCCGGGGCCTGGGTCTCTGCGGCATCGGCCACGATGAGGTTCAGTCCCGCCACTTTTGCTGCCCGCGCCGCGCCTTTGACCATGCTGGTGAAATGCGGGTTGCAGATATCCAGCACCACCATGCCCACATTGCCCGTCAGCCCCGTGGCCATGCTGCGCGCCATGGGATTGAGCGACCAGCCCAGTTGCTGCACCGCTGCGGCGATCCGCGCCTCCACCTCAGCGCTGAAGCGTTGGCTGCCGCTCATGAACTTGGAAACCGTGGCCGTGGACACGGCTGCAGCCTTGGCTACATCGCGAATTGTGGGGCCTCGTTTGCGGGGCATCGTCATCGGTTCTGGCGTGGAAGGTACGCGGTCGTGCGGGGCATTTTGCTCAGTGTAATGGGCGCCAGATAACGCCTTTTGCAAACGCTAGGTCGCAGGACCTATCTATTCCTCGCCCCCACTGTCTGCCATGGCCGCAGCCATGCCAGCAAGGCCAGCAGCAGCACGGCTGCACACAGCGTGGTCAGCAGCAATTGCCACAGCGGTGATGTCAGTGGAAACAGCAGCCCACGTGCCAGCGCCAGCAGCGCCAGGCTCAAACCCCAATGCTGCAACCAAGGCAGGGACTGCAACAAGCCCATTTTGCGCATCAGCAACCAGCCGGTCAGCAATGCCCCCCCCCAGGCTGCCAGTGCAATGCCGGCAGGCCCAAGCAGCACCGGCAAGGCCAGCAGCAGCACGGCATTGGCGGCGCTACCAGCCAGCTCGCAATGCAGCGGCAGCTGCGTGTTGCCATCGGCATAGGCGTAGCGCGCCAGCATGGCGTTCCAGGCTCCAAAGACCAGGGGCACCGCAAACCAGGCCAGCAACAAGGGCAAGGGACCGGTACTACTGGATGCAGGCAGCAGCCAATACACCAGGGCAGGAGCCGCCCCCACCATGCCCACGGCAGCCGGCAGACTGAGCAACGAGGTGATGGCGATGCCACGCTGCAGCAGCGCCAGGCGCTGCGCGCCGGCCTGCCCGCTCATCAAACCCAGCAAGACCTGGTTCAAGCTCATCAGTGCCACCAAGGGCAGGTTGACCAGCTTGCGTGCCAGATTCACCCAGGTCAGCACGCCCTCGCCCAACAGACTGGCGATCAAGCGCTCCAACAACGCCAGCCCCTGGCTGGCCACATTGCTGCCCAGCAGGGGCAACAACCTGCCACCGAGTTCGCGAAGCGCCTCGCTGCGCAAACTGGCTTGCCAAGGACGCCAGCCCAGTCGCCAGTTCGCAACCAGCAGCGGCAGCAGCATCAACACACTGCCCAACACGCAGTTGGCGGCCAGCGCCAGATCGCTGCTGGCCGTGCCACGCCAGGCCAGGTAGAGGGCCGGAGGCAGATTGAAAAGCAGCGAGCCAAGGCCAGCCAGCACAAAACGCTCACGGGCCTGCAGTGGAATGGCGAACAGCGCATGCAGCACACAAGCCGGCAAAGTCCAGGCCAGGTATTGCAGATTGGCTGCGGCCTGCTGTCGCCCCGCAGCATCCAGCCCCGGCCCCAGCAGCATCACCCACAGCGAGGCCCCTACGGTCAGCGTAGCCGCCAGTGCCAGCGCGACCAGCAGCAGTTGTGGTGTCAGCATGGCCAGCCACTGACGTTGCCCTGCCAGATCACGCTGGCGATACAAGGGCAACGCAGCCGAAGCCAGCAGGCCTCCTGCCAACGTCATGCGTACGGCTTCGGGGACGAACAGGGCCAGCACAAAGGCATCGCTGTGCCGACCTCCACCCCAAGCGGCCACCAACAGCCATTCGCGCGCAAAGCCGGCAGCCAGCCCGGCCAGCGTGGCCAGCGTCAGCCACAGCGTTTTTCCACCCATTCGCGTGGTCGCTCAGTGCAAAAAGGTGAACAGGCCTTTGCCACCCACCTTGTAATTCAGGTCGTGGGGCCGCTCGCCTATGGGCCGCGCACCGCTGCCGCCGATGATCTTGTACGGTGGCACGGCCTTGGCCACCACGGTGTTGGCCGTGACCACGGCACCACGGCCTATGTGGGCGCCATGGCCTATCAGCGCACGGCTGGCAATCCAGGCGTAGTCATCTATGCGTATCGGCGCCGACACCGACCAGAACTCAGGTGCGGCCAAGTCGTGAGTGCCGGCAATGATGAGCACATGGGAGGCAACGGCCACATGGTCACCGATGATCAATCCCGCACGTGCATCCACCTGGCAGTGCCAGGCAATCACGCTGTCTTCGCCCATGCGCAGATTTTCCATGCCCAGCACCTCGGTGTTGCGCCAGATGCTCGAGCCCTTGCCTATACGCGCCCCGCCCAGACGCAACCAGGCCAGACGTATATTGTGGCTGGGGATTTTGTTGATCAACATGTTGTAGACCTGCTCCCAGACACGCAAGCAACGGTCCTTCAGCGTGATCCAGTTCAGTCCGTACAAAGGCACCAGCCTTGTGGGGATGTCCTGCTTGAGGCGCTGGTACAGGCGCCGGCCCAGCGGGTCGGCAATGCGTGGCGTGATGTCCACCGAGCAGATCGAATAGCTCAGCCCAACCCCTTCGCCTTCCTCAAAAATGACCTCGTTTTCCAAGCACCACTCCAAGGACTGTTGCAGCACGTCCGGCGCGACCCCCAGCTCCTGCGCCAGTTGCGGCAAGCGTTCGCGCAAGTCCGTGGAGTGAAAAATACGATGTCTCATGGTGACTCCTTGCCTGCGTGCAATGACAGGCCCACAGTGGCAGCGGGATCCAGCCTGGCCTGCTGCAGGGCCATGCCCAGCAACAGCCAGAACAGTGCCACCAGCACCGGGGTAAAGCTGAAGTAATGGTCAAACAGGCCAGTCAGCAAGGCCGCCATCACGCCTGCCGTGCAGCCCAGCCAGATGGCGTTGTCGGCAGTGATGCGGCGCACGGCGCCGCGTGGTCTTACCTCACGCCACCAGGCCACCGTCACCGCGACAAAAAGCAGCATGCCAGGTACGCCGATCTTGTAGATGAAGTTCAACCACAGATTGGAGATGCCCAGCAAACCACTGCCAGGCACCGGTGGCTCAGTCTTGAAGCCAATGCCCAACGGGTAACGTGCCATGGCTTCAGGAAATCGTGCGTACTCATCAAAGCGAATCTCGGTACTGGCATTGCTGGCCGAGAACATGGTGGCCAGTCGTGCCTGTAGCGGCGGGTAAAACAGCAACAGCGCCAACGCCAGCACCATGCCCAATCCCAGAATACGGCCACTGTAGGGAACACGGCGATAACTCAGCCACAGCAACACCAGAGCCAGGGCCAGGATAGCGCCGCGCGAGATGCTGAACAGCAGGCCCGCACAACCCAATAGCGCCACAGCCATTCCCAGGGCGCGCCGCCAGCCGCTACGCGTCCAGCCATAGAACAGTGCTAGTGGAATAAAAAGTGCCAGCACACCGCCCGTAAGATTCGGGTGTACCCAGGGCGAGGCCATGCGCTGGTAGTTGGCTGAGAAGATATCGCGCACCGCTTCAGGGTGGGCATAGCGCAGGCTTTCCAGCAGCGGAATCATGCTCATGGCGTTGCGCTCCTTGAGGAACATGCCCACCGACAGCAACAACATCAACAGATTGCCGAGCAGCAGTGCCACCACCAATTGCTCACGTTCGCGCGGGCTGCGCAGCAGTTGCGACACCAACAACAGCGGCGACAGATTACCCAGCCAGCGCAACCAGTTCGACAGTCCCGGCCCTTCGGCCTTCACCATGACCATGCCGGCCAGCAGTGGCACAAGACTGAACAGCATCAACCAGCCCAGAATGCGCTCTGGCGCGCGCCATGGTGCCGCAGCACTTGGCGGGGAGAATATTGCCTGCAACAACACCCCACCCCAGGTCAGTGCCAGCATGGCCTCGCTCACTGTGGTGCGCACGCCAAGATTCACCGTGGTATAGGGGATGCTGGTGGCCAGCAGCGCGAACAGCAACAGTCCCCACAGTGGCCGCCGCAGCAAGGTCAATGCCAGTGCCGCCCCCACCAACAGCAATGCCACACCGCTGGCAGACGTCATCAGCAGCAGCGCACCAAAGCCCAGACCGCAGAGGATGGCGACCAACAAGCCGGCGGGCATCATGCATACACCTCCTGCAGCAGTTGATACAGCCGTTGTCGGTATGCCTCCGCATTGAAGCGTTGCGCCCACCGACGCAACTGCTCGGCAGACAGCGGATAGTCCAGGTTCACGCTGCGCAGCATGCACAGCAACAGATCCGCCTCATCATGCGGAGCAAAGCGCGGTGCCGCTCCTGGCGCGACTTCATCCAACGCGGAGCCACTGGCCACCACCACGGGAGTGCCTACACCACAGGCCTCGATCACCGGCAGGCCAAAGCCCTCTGCATACGATGGCTGCCACAGACATTGCGCGCTCCGGTACAGCTGCTGTAACTGGGCATCGCTAATGCCCTGCTGCCAGTGCAGACCGGGCATGGATGCAAGTTCAGCGGGCACATCGGCGGGGTGACCGAGCAACACCAAATCAGGTACCTTGGACGACTCCTGCCGCGCCTTCCACCAACTGCGCAGAAACAGCGGGATATTCTTGCGAGGCTCACGTGTGCCCACCAACAGCCAAAAGCGCTCGGGCAGATCCTTCAACGCCGGCGCTGGCAAAGCATCCTCAGTTGAAGAGAACGGCTCTACCTGGTTGGGCAACAGGCGCAGCCGCTCCTGTGCCCACGGGAAATGGCGAGCCACTTCACGACAGGAAAACAGCGACGGGCACCACACCTGGTCGGCATGCCATAGAGACCAGGCAATGGACAGGCTGTCAATGCCGCGATAGGCCAATGCCTGCAGCCAGGAACGGTGGGCATTGCGCTCGGTCAGCTGAAACAGATCATGCAGCAGCAACACATGGCGCACGCCAGCCGGCTTGTGGCCTATGGGCAGGCCCATATTGGCCGTCGCGATATACAACGTCACATCACTCTGGCGCAATGCACGTGGCAGAAAGCGACGCTCGAAAGCCCAGCGCCTCTGCGGTCGCTGTACGCCCTGCAATGCCCCATTCCATGGAGGGCATTGGACATATTGGCGCTCTGGTGCATCCAGTGGTGCCTCGCCAAAGAGCAGCACCTCGCTATCTGCATGAGCACGCAGCGCCTGCTCCAGCGCCAACACCTGGCGCGCAATGCCGGAATTCGGCGCCACCATGGCTGGCCGGTAATCCAGACCTATACGCATACAGCCTCCCCGTCAGCCGCGTCAGAACAGGCACGGTGATAGACCTGCTCCAATGCAATGGCAGCGCTCTCCCAGTCGTGGTTGTGACGCACATAGTGACGCCCAGCCTCACCAATCTGCTCAGCCTGCTGCGGCGAATTCAGCAACTGGTCCAATGCCTCGGCCATGGCTTGTGCACTCTCGGCCGCCAGGTAATGCTCGGGCGACACGATGTCCAAGCCTGACACCCCTTGGCCCGTACTCACCAAGGGCAGCCCTGCGGCCAAGGCCTCCAACACCTTCAGCTTGGAGCCACCACCATGGCGCAGCGGTGCCACAAAGGCCGCACACTGACGCTGCAGTGCAGGCAGCTCCGCAACAAAACCATGCCATTCGATACGTGCGTCAGGCCAGCGCTGCGCCCATTCTGTCGGTAGTGCATAGCCCGCAATAGCCAGGCGTGCCTCAGGCTGACGCTCCCACAGCAATGGTGCGATGTCCTGCAGCAACCATTCCACCGCGTCAATATTCGGTGCGTACTCGTAATTGCCCACAAAGAGAATGCGCCGCGACTGCAGAGTCGGCTGCACTGCTGCAAAAGACTGGCAATCGACGCCATTGACCACCACATCCACCGGCGTGTGCGTGAGCTGTTGCATACGGCCTGCATCTGCCGTTGTCACCGCCACCACGCGCTGTGCCTGATCAAAGACCTGGCGCTCCCAACGTCTGCAGCGCCATTGGTCCCATTTCACCAAAGGCCAGGCCCAACGCGGAAAGCGGCCATAGGTCGCACCTCCCAAACTGGACTCCAGATTGTGCTCGGTCAGCACAAAAGGTTGTTCATGGCTGCGCAACAGCTTCGCATAGGGCTGAAAACTGTAGCTGTGCTCGATCTGCACCACATCCCAATGCTCCTGCAACAGCTCGTCAAAGCGCTGGCTCAGTGCCGGAGCCAAGCCATTCACTGTTGCCAGCAAAGGCCAGGGTGCACACAAGGCGGCAGCCAATGTCTTGGGGTGCCGCAACGGCCGGCGAGGCAGCACAATCAGGCGCTCCAGCAGTGGTTCCAGCGCCTGACGCGCCTGCACATCCAACGCCTGTTTGGACTGCACCAGCAGGGTAATGCGGTGACCACGCGCGCTCAGGCTGCGCAGCAAGTGGTACTGGCGTGTCTTGCCACCGCTGCTGGTGGGCCAGGGAAGATAAGGCAGTATCCAAAGGACCTTCATGCGTTCTTTACCAAATCAGGATCTGCAAGCTGGGCAGCGCTGTGAGTTGCAGGCTTTTTTCTCCCTGCAGGCCTCGCCGCGCGCCATCCAGCGGATGGTGAACCTCGGCCTGCATCAGACCGGGCAGCGTCAGCTGTCCACCAGAGGCTTTCCAGAACAGCAGCAACCGTCGACCATCCTCGCGCCGCCAGGCAACGGCGTGTAAATCATCACCAGCGCCCTCTATCACTGGAAGCGCGATGGGCTCCAGTGCGGGCCCCGTCAACCGAAGAAAGCGCTGCAGCGCCAGATACGCGGGCTTGGCCCGCCCCTGCAAATCCAACAGTCCATAGCTGCGGTCACGCGGCGTGGCACGGTTATCCAGATCGGACAGTGCAAACAGAAAGATCCGGTCAAAATCCAGCGCACTCATCAGCGCCAAACGCCGCAGCATGTAGTCCGCCTGCCCTTGCTCGCCGATGATGTCCTGCTCTTCCTTGGGGCCTGCGTAGCTGGACCACCCCCATTCGGTGGCCCAGATCTGGCGCACACCGGCCGCGCGTAGCGTGCGGTTGAGTTGGTACACGCGCAGGGTGAAATCACTGTCGCGCGGCACGTCACCCTCGGGTTGCAGCGAGTACGGGTGATAGGCCACCACCGTATCCAGTCCCACCACGCCCAAACGGCCCAATGCTTCCAGCATCAGCCCTCCGCGCCCCGGCATCTGGCTGTAATAGGCCATGCCTCCCATCACCACGGTCTTGCCCGGCACAGCCTGTCGCAGCGCACACACAGATGCCTGCAACAGCTTCGCGTACGCCTCTGGATTGGCGCGGGGACGCCAAAAGGATGGCAAATTGGGCTCATTCCAGACCTGCCAAGCATCCACTGAAGGGTAGCGTTGGGCCAATAAGGCCATGCGCTCAGCAAAAGCCTCTACATCACGCGGAGGGTATTGGTCCGGGGTACTCGAAAACCTCGGTGCACTGGTGACGAATGGTGCTGAACCCACCAAATAAAACACCGATTTTTGCTGCTGCGTCTGTAACGTACGCACCAGCGTATCCAGCTCGTCCAAGCGGTATTGCTGCACCTCGGGCTCCACGCGGTCCCAGTGCAAGTCCACACGCAGCCATTCCAGGCCTAAAGCCTTCCACTGCGCAATCTGTTGCTGGTATTGCTGGGGCGTGAACCACAGAAAATGGGCATTCACGCCCAGGAAATCCTTCCAGCGCACTGGACGCTGCGGCCGTAACAGCCGTGCCGCTGCCGGCGGAGTAGCGGCCTTTGCACTGCAGCCGACAAGCTGCCACACCGTGGCCGAAATCAATCCGTGAAAACTGCGGCGTCGCATCTCAACGCCCCTCCACCGCGCAAACCTGACGGAACATTGCCGCAAAACGTGCGGCAATTTGCGGCCAGCGACGCTCCTGGCCAATGGCCTCGGCCCGCGCAGCCCACTGCTGAACCTTTTCTGGTTGCTGCAGCAACTGTCCGATGACGGCGGCCAACGCAGCCACATCACCCTGGGCGTAGGTAGCTCCGTTGCCGCTGGCAACCTCCTCTCCAAAAGCCCTGGCGTCCGAGGTAATGGCTCCGCGTCCGCAGGCATTGGCCCAGGACAGCGCGCCACTAGTACCACGCATTTCCCCCAACCATGCCAGTTTGCGCGACTCGCGATAGGGCAGCACCATGACGTGGTGGGCCTGGATGGTGGCGGCGATCTGCGTTGATGGCAGATCTGGCAACCAGTCGATGACATCACCCAACCCACGCTGCGCCACACGCTGCCGCAGTTGATCCAGGTAGTTGCCATGACCCTGGAAAGCCATGTCCGGCGCGGTACCACCGGCCAGGGTCAGTCGCAGCCGCCCCCGCTGCTCGGGTTGTGCCTGCAGCGCCAGTGCCAACGCGTCCAGCAGATCTTCAATCCCCTTGCCACGGTAGATAAAGCCGAAGTACAGCAAACGCAGCGGCTGCAGCGCTGGCAACGGCTGTGGTGCAATCTCCAGGTTGCCATGTGGAATCACTGCCAGTTGGCCGTTTCGCAACCCCATACGCCGCTGCAGACGCTGCCCCCCCAGCTCGGTCAGGGTCACCAAGCGCCGCAGACCACAGGCCAGGCTACGCTCCTCGCGCAGCGTCAAGGGATCTGCCAGCAGCGCTGCGGCCTGCGGCAGCGGTGCCGGCAGATGCTCGGCCGGCCGCAGCAGCCAGGGCAGTTGTGCCCTGCGCCAGACCAGACGCTCCGGGTCATGTACGGTGGCCGTCAGCGGCAGCCCAGGCTGCTGGCGCTGCAAATAGCGCAATGCCTGGAATTCGCCCGTACGCCCTCCCCCCAACTCGGCATGCACCAGTGCAAAAGCGCTCCAATCGAGTGTTCGCAGCCGCGCCAAACGCTCGGCTGCGTCATGGCAACCCAACAGCGGGGTCTCTGCCTGAATGCCATGGCCAGCCAAGGCCTCCCGAAAATGCGCTGCATAGTCGGCAATGCCGGTCTGCTCCGGGGGCAGAGGGGCAAGCATGACAATGCGCATCACTGCACCCCTCCCCAGCGTTGCATGGCTGCCATGACCCGTGCCGGCACCTCGAAGCGACGCCGGTTCAAAATAATGCCATCCACTTTTTTGAACGCTGTCAGCAGCAGGGATAGCGCGTTCTCCACCATGGGCACAGTGCTGGTGCGCGCCTGTACCACCAGGGCGATCAGATCGGCGCGGCGCAAGGTGATAAATGCGTCGGGCTTGCTGAGCAGGGCCGAGACATTGAGCAGCAGCAGCTCACCCGGCGCCGGTGGTGCATCGCCACCACGGCGAACCACAAAACCATGCTCTGTGAGCAGCGGCTCAAGCTGGTCCATGATGAAGCTCACGCCCTCGCCAGAGCGCGCCGAGGTCAACGCCAGTGCCATGCCCTGGGCACGAATTTGCTCCAGCGGCAGCAAGCCGTAAAGACGGTAGACGCTGGCATCCAATGCATGTCGGTCGGCGCTGTCACGCTCGGGAATGCTGGCCCACAGCGGCACACCGAACTTTTGTTGAATGCGCGCGCCGTCATGGATGCGCTGGTCCAACAAATAGCAGACATAGATAACCAGCAAGCCAACGCCAATCGCGGCAGGCAAGGCCGCCAGCAGAATCATCAGGCTCTTGGGAAAGACACGCGAGGGGTTCAACGTGGCCTGCTCAATCTGCGCGATGTTGCTGATCTGGCTGGTGTCCAGCGCATGGTCTATGCGCGCCTTCTCCAGGTTTTCGGCATACAGCGCAAAGCTTTTTTCTGCGGTTTCCAGCTCCAGCTGCAAGCGGTTGAGCTCGGGCTCGTCGCCCAACACACGGTCACGCTCTTTGCGCAGCGCAGCCAGCTCACGGTCGTATTCAGCGATTTGCGCCGCCAATTGCTGCTGACGCAGCTCGGCATCCATCAGTTGCTGGCGTGCGTTGTTCACCAGCGCATTGGGCGCCCGGTTTTGCGAACGTTCCAGCCGTTCTTGTTCCTGCTGTACCAGGGCTTGCACATTCTGGATGTCCTGCTCGATCAGGCGCACCGGCTGTGCATCGTCAGTGTAGGTGCGCAGCAAGCGCGTGCGCTCCACCTGCAGCGCATTGAGCTGGCGTTTGAGGTCGAGCTGCGTAGGGTTCAGGCTGATTTCCCTCTCGGTCACCACCTCGGCAGGCTGACGCCCAATCTGCTGGCGAGCCCCTCCGGCTAGGCTGGACAGCCCGGCACGCTCGTTTTGCGCGGCCACACGGGCATCGGTGAGTCGGTCAATCTGGTTGGTCAGATTCTCCAGCCGCGCCTTGGCGCTGATCGAATCAATCAGCTTCAGCCCTTGCTGGCGCTGTTCTTTCAACAAACGAATGCGCTCAGCCGTCTGGTTCATCTCCTCTTGATAGAAGCCGCGCAGGCTAGTGCGGCCCAGCACGCGGACACGCTCGGCCATGTAGACCTCAATCCATGTATGCAAGATCTTTTGCGCGACCTCTGGGTCATCCCAAACAAAACGGACATCGATCACTGCCGAGCCTGCTTCATGGCTGGCCTGGAAGTTTTTTTCCAGCTTGCGGGCCAGACGCTGTTCGTCACTTTGCGGCTCGACAATGCCCAGCATCTGCAGAACGCTGCGCAGCCCCTCCAGTACGGCACTCCCTGCACGCTTGGCATAGTGCTTCAGCGTTTTCCAAAAGCCCGTGGGCTGCTGGGCTGCGGTTTCCTCTAGGTAGCGCTGCGCCACTTGATAGACGATGGGGCGCCCCGTCAGCAGCTTTTCCTCATCGACGATGGGATCACGCTGGGTGCTGGGCGCCACCAGGGTCTGGCGGTTTTGCGCCTCGATGGGCAGCGTGGTGTTTTGCCGGTCTGGTTTGACCAGCAAACGGGCATTGGACTCGTAACGCGCCGGCAACAAGAACGCCCCCAACACAGCCACCAACACCGTGACCAGAACAGCCCAGCGGAACTCGCGCTGGAAGATAAAGAACAGGCGCAACAGATCGCGCAGTGAGCGAATATCAATCACGGCTAGTTCCCATAGTTATTACGTCTCAGGTCGTAGTTAAAGCCCACACCTACCCCCTTGTTGATCGGAATCAGCTTGGTGAAGTACAGGTCTATGGCCTCCACCGTGCGGCCAATGCCCGAGGTCGGCACAAAGATCAGATCACCGCGCTGCAGCGCCACTGCAGGTCTGTCGGTGTTCTGCAGCAGTGCCGCCAGGTCAAAGAAATACAGCTTGTAGCGCTGGTCTGCCCCCAGCCGCATCAGCGCCACGTTGTGGCTATCGGCTGTGGGCAGCACGCCGCCGGCAGACAGCAGCGCCTGCTCTACCGTCACCGTGCCGGAGAGGTTGAAGAAGGCCGGGTTGGGCACGGCGCCGCCGATGAAGACCCGGTTGCTGGGCGCAACGGCAATATTCACCGTGACCTGGGGCTCGCGATAAATGCGCGCATTGCGTCCGGTGATTTCTTCCTGCACCTGCTGCGGTGTGCGGCCAGCCACATTGACCAGACCCACCTTGGGGATGGAGATCAGGCCATCGGGGCGCACGACAAACAGCGTCATATCGTCTTTTTCCGCTGGCTCCTGCGCATCGCGCACGATACGCAGGCTGTCGCCCGGCTGCACCAGCACCTCGGGCGGTGGCAAGTCGGCAAGGGTATAGATCTCGGCATGGCGCAGCTGCAGCACATCCTTGTCAGGCAGCGCGACCTGTGCAGGCGTAGAGCAGCCAGCAAGCAGCGCGGCCAGCACAAGCAAGCCAGGGGAAGCGGCGGCTCGCCCAATGGAGGAAAGAGAAAGGAAAGGCATACATCAATTCCAGTACGGTGGGAACATGCTGAGGCTGCGTTTAACCGCACGTGGCAACAACCGTCCGTGATAACCCAGGCGATAGCCCAGCAATTTCAGCGTGCTGCGCAGCAGCACCTCGGGCACGCGGTACAGGGCACCTGCCGCGCGCAAGGCCTTCAGCTCGGCCAGCACAAAGCGTCGACCCTCGCCTCCTGCCTGGCCAAAGGCCTCGGCAATCCAGCGCTCTCGGCCATAGAAGCTGCCGATGTCAAAGTAGCGGCGAAACTCCTCCACCAGGCGGTAATCATGCGAGTGGAAAACACAGGCGCTGGCTGCATAGCGAACGGCTTTCCCGGCCAACAACATACGCGCCGCCACATAGGCGTCTTCGCTGCCAATCACATCCTGCGGAAAACCGCCCACCAGCTCCAGCGCCGAGCGACGATAGGCCGCGAAGGAATCCGAGCTGAAACAGGTTTTGATTCCCAGTTGTTCAGCATCCGCTAGGCGCTTGGTCCTGCCCTGCTCCGGATAGTTGAAACGCCGCGCCTGGGCACCCAAGAGACCTGCATCCGGGTGCGGCAGCTGACGGCCATAGGCCACACCGATATCGGGCTCCGCATGCAGCTCATGCACCAGATTGGCAAAACTGTCGGCATCGGCTGGGATGGCATCCTGGGTCATCACAATCAGCGTTTCAGCCTGCACCAGCTCACTGGCCCATCGGCGCGTGCCACCATGGTTGAAAGGGCGCTTCCCCAGCACCTCGACCCGGGCACCGGCAGCGCGCAAGCGCTCTGCCGTCCCATCACTGGAATTGCTGTCCACCACCAGAAATTCATCCGGCTGCAGGCTCTGCATGGCCAGGGCCGGGAGCAGCCTCTCCAGGTACGGCGCGGCATTGCGCGTCGGGATGAGCAGCGCAGTGCGTGTCACACAATCTCCTGTTTTTCAGCTGGCGCCCGGCCATAGACATCATCGAAACGCACAATGTCGTCTTCGCCCAGGTATTCACCGCTTTGCACCTCGATCATCACCAAGTCGATGAGCCCGGGATTGGTCAGCCTGTGACGATGACCAGCAGGGATGAATGTGGACTCGTTGGTGTGCAGCAAGAACTCGCGCTCGCCATTGGTGACGCGGGCCGTGCCGCTGACCACCACCCAATGTTCGCTGCGGTGATGGTGCATCTGCAGCGACAGCGCTGCCTGGGGGTGCACCACGATGCGCTTGATCTTGAAGCGCTCGGCATCCTCCAGCACGGTATAGACCCCCCACGGCCGGTTCACCGAGCGGTGCTGGCGGTAGCTGGCGTCTCCGCGGCGCTTGAGTGTCTGCGCGATGAAACGCACATCCTGGCTGTGCTTGGCATCGGCAACCAGCAAAGCATCCGGCGTATCGACGATGACCAGCCCCTGCACGCCCACCACCCCCACGGTGCGCCTATGGGCATCGATATAGCAGTCGTGCACATCGTGCAGCACACAGTCGCCGCGGACCTGATTGCCATCGGCGTCGGCAGGCGTCAGTGCACGCAATGCTTCCCAGGAGCCGATATCGCTCCAGCCGATATCACAGGGCACCACGGCGACCCGGTCCGAGTGCTCCATCAGCGCATGGTCTATGGAAATGTCCGGCGCCTGAGCAAAGGCAACGGCTGCCAGTTCGCGCTGGCAGCCCTGGGTGTTTTCCAAGCGACTGCCGCCTTCCAATGCACCACGGCAGGCGGCCAGCACGGCCGGTGCGTGCAACTGCAGCTGCTCCAGCAAGCTACCTACCTGAAAACAGAACATGCCGGCATTCCATAGGTGACGGCCGCCGTCCACATAAGTCTGTGCCGTGACGGCATCGGGCTTCTCCACAAAGCGTTTTGCACGGAAGCCCGGCCCCAGAGCATCGCCCTGCTCGATATAGCCAAAGCCCGTCTCTGCACGATCCGGCCGTATGCCAAAAGTCACCAACTGGCCCATGGCCGCCAGCTCGCGCGCACTACGCACCGCAGCGGCAAACGCTTCTGCGTCCAATACCAAATGATCAGCAGGCAAGACCAGCAGTTGGACCGCATCACCGAAATGTGCCTGCACATGCAGCGCAGCGGCAGCAATAGCCGCCGCCGTATTACGCCCCATGGGCTCCAGCAAAAAATCCAGCGCCAACCCTTCGGGAGCAACGGTACGGTAGTCGTCCAGCGTGCGAAACAGCAGCTCGCGGTTGGTCACCGTCAGCACGCGGCCCGTGCCCGGCTGCGCTGCGGCACGTAGCAGCGATTTCTGGAGCAGGCTTTGTCCATCGGCCAAGCGAATAAAAGGCTTGGGCTCGGCCTCACGCGATAGCGGCCAGAGCCGCATGCCCGCACCTCCGGACACAATGCAGGGAATCAGGGGAGCGGAAGCGACAACGCTGGCCATCAATAGACCTCCTTGGAGAAAAGTGCGGGCAACGTCCGCGCCAGGATGTAGAGGTCGAACCACACCGACCATTTGGCGATGTATTCCAGGTCGTACTCCACACGGCGGCGTATCTTGTGCAGCGTGTCGGTCTCGCCGCGATAGCCGTTGATTTGTGCCCAGCCGGTAATGCCTGGCTTGACGCGGTGGCGTGCGGCATAGCTTTGCACCGCGTCCTCAAAGGGGATGCCTGCAGCTTTGGTGGCGGTGGCATGCGGGCGCGGCCCGACCATGGACATCGACCCATCCAGCACATTCAGCAACTGCGGTAACTCGTCCAGGCTGGTCCGGCGGATGAAATGCCCAACCCGTGTGACACGTGTATCGCCACGCGTGGTCTGACGCTGGGCATCGGCATCGGCCTGGTCCGCATACATGGAGCGGAACTTGTAAACGGGGATCAACCGGTTGTTGTAGCCATAACGTCGCTGACGAAACAGCACGGGCCCCGGCGAATCCAGCTTGATGGCCACCGCCACCAGCAGCATCAACGGTGCTGCCAGCAACAGCGCCAAACTTGCCAACAGCAAATCCTCGATACGTTTAACCATTGGCGCCCAGCCACGCAACGGGAGCTCCGACGCACTCAGCATCGGGATACCGTTGACATCAACGATACGGTGCATATGACGAGAAGACCCCAGGTCCGGCACCACCAGCACATCAACTGGCAACTGGTGCAACCGGCGCACAATGGAGGCGATACGACCTGCTGCAGACCATGGCAAGGCGATGAGCACCTGACTCACTGCCTCCGAACGAACCAGTTGCTCCAGCTGCTTCATATTCCCCAACAACGGCAGCGTGCGAAAACCGTGGTGCACACGGTCCGTGCGCTCATCGATGAAGCCAATCAGCTCCGAACGGATGTCCGGGCTGCGCTGCAGACTTTCTGCCAGTTGGATACCACTATCGGTACAACCGACGATAACCGTGCGATGCAGATAGAGACCCTTGCGCATCCAGCGTCGATAGAGACGCAGCACCAGCATGCGCTGCATACCGAAAAGCACAAAGCTGCCCAGGAACCAGAAAGCCAGTTGCCGCAGACTGAGATAGGGCAGCAACTGCAGCGCCTGGTACATGAAGAGCAGTAGACAAAAAGCCAAAGTCCAGGCGGTGGCGGTCAGACGCAAGCGCCACTGATTGCTGAAAATATCTTCGGTATAGACACCCTGCGCCTGGAACATGACCACAGTCAACGCGGCGAAGAAAACGAGCAACCACAACACATCGTGCCGCACACCTGCTGGCACGCTGTCGACCACAAAAAGCAGCACCAAGGCTGGGGCAATCGCAGTCACGCCGTGCACCAGCCGCGAAACGGCCAGAAAGCCTTGCATAAAGCCTGCGCGTCGAGGCTTGGCATCGCCACCACGCCGAAAGACGGAAAGTTCTGGATTCAACTACTTGCCACGTTGTTACACAAATCCATGCTGTGCATGCACAGCCCTCCCTGGGCCTATACATCAACTCAGAGCAGCGGAGCACAGCGACCGCTCATCAAGCGGCGTACGGAAATAGCTTCACTGTTCAGAGTCACCTGGATTCATGCCCGGTTCTTGACCCAAAGCATCACGTATCCAAGACCCAGTATCGATTGTTTTTCGCTATCGATTTGACAAATTGTATTTCTTTTTTTACTTTTTATCTACGTCATTTTCAGCAAACAAAAACACGCGAACATCCATGAAACACTAATTAAAAACCCTTAATTTCATTTTTCAATGGCCTTACAGAGGGACGCCAAGCATTCAGCAAGCAGCAGACCCCCACTTGCTCACCTGAAGTTTTGCAAATATTTGCAAAGCATCGCAACACCATGCCATGCTTGAATTGCCACCTGCATCGCCGTACGCAGATGTACCCAGACCGCCTGCTGGCACCAACCTCGCAGCCTGGGTTCCGAGAAGCCTGTGCGAAACATGCTGTGCAAAGGGTCCAGCGCCTCCCACGCATAGCCGAAAAAAAACCGCCCCAGCTTTCCAGCCAGGGCGGTTTTTCTATTCCGTGATCAGTGTCTATCAGGCATGGTGCGCATCAGGCTCCGGCATGTCCTGGCCGGCCAGGGCCGCATCCAGCTTGTCGTGGTCCAGGGCTTTTTCCCACTTGGACACCACCACCGTGGCAACGGCGTTGCCGATGAAGTTGGTCAGCGAGCGGCATTCGCTCATGAAGCGGTCCACACCCAGGATCAGGGCCATGCCGGCCACCGGCACCTCGGGCACCACGGCCAGGGTGGCGGCCAGGGTGATAAAGCCGGCACCGGTCACACCTGCCGCGCCCTTGGACGACAGCATGGCAACCAGCAGCAGGGCGATCTGGTGGCCCAGCGTCAGATTGATGTCGGTGGCCTGGGCGATGAAGAGCGCGGCCAGCGTCATGTAGATATTGGTGCCATCCAGATTGAAGGAGTAGCCGGTGGGAACCACCAGGCCCACCACGGACTTGCTGCAGCCGGCCTTTTCCATCTTGTGCATCAGCGAAGGCAGGGCCGATTCCGACGAAGAGGTGCCCAGCACCAGCAGCAGCTCGTCTTTCAGATAACGGATCAGCTTGATGACCGAGAAGCCACAGGCACGCGCCACGGCGCCCAGAATCACCAGCACAAACAGCGCCGAGGTGATGTAGAAGGTCAGCACCAGCTCGGCCAGATTCACCAGCGAGCCCAGACCGAACTTGCCAATGGTGAAGGCCATGGCGCCAAAGGCGCCGATGGGGGCTGCCTTCATCACGATGTTCACCAGCTTGAACACCGGCTTGGTCAGCGATTCCAGGAAGCTCAGAATGGGCTTACCTGCCTCACCCGTCATGGCCAGCGATACGCCGAACAGCACGGCCACCAGCAGCACCTGCAGGATGTTGTCGCCCACAAAGGGGCTGACCAGGGTCTTGGGGATGATGTCCATCACAAAGCCGGTCAGCGTCATCTCGTGCGATTTGGCCACATAGCCCTTGACGGCGGTCTGGTCCAGATCGGCCACATTGATGTGCATGCCAGCGCCCGGCTGCATGACGTTGGCCACGATCAGGCCCACGATCAGCGCCAGCGTGGAGAAGGTCAGGAAATACGCCATGGCCTTGCCGAACACACGGCCCACGGCGCTCAGGTGGGTCATGCTGGCAATGCCGGTGACGATGGTCAAAAAGATCACCGGCGCGATGATCATTTTGATCAGCTTGATGAAGGCATCGCCAAAAGGCTTCATCGCCGCGCCGTATTCGGGCTCAAAGTGCCCCAGCAGCACGCCAACAATGATGGCGAACACCACCTGGAAATACAGCTGGCGGTAGAAAGGCAGGCGCACCGGATGGGCGACTTCAGCGGGAATGGCATGCATGGTGCAGGCTCCAAAAAACGCAAAAAAAGCACCACCTCGGTGCGTCACTGCCCGCATTGGACTGCTGCCTGTTTCGCCTGCCGATAACCTATTGGTATTAGGTGCGCCCGCCTCCCTAGGCAAAATGCCAGCATCCAAGGGTAAACACCTAACTCACACGAACACCTCCATCGCCCTGCAGCCCCACGCCATGGTTTCCGAACTGCTTTTTCCCCGCCGTCATCCCTTGTGGACCCTGCTGGTCCTGGTGGGCGGCATGGTGTTGTGCATGGCTCTGGCCAGCCAGTTGGCCTGGCGCCATGCCCTGCATGCCGAAAGTGCCAATGTGCAGCGCCAGCTCGATCTGTATGCCCAGGCCTTGCTGCAGCGCATAGACCGCTACCGCACCCTGCCCGAGGTGCTGTCGCTGGACCCCGAGCTGCGCAGCGCGCTCAGCCTGGCCCTGGACCAGCCGCTCTCAGCGGCCCAGGTGGAGCACCTGAACCGCAAGCTGGAGCAGGCCAACGGCGCCAGCCAGGCCTCCACCTTGACGCTGATTGATCGCAGCGGCCGCGCCCTGGCCGCCAGCAACTGGCGCGATGCCAACAGCAATGTGGGCGAGGACTACAGCTACCGCCCTTATGTGCAGCAAGCCCTGGCCCAGGGCAGCGGGCGTTTTTACGGCATAGGCATGACCACCGGGCTGGCGGGCTATTTTCTGTCGCGCTCCATCCAGGATGACCAAGGCCGCGTCACCGGCCTGGTGGCCATCAAAATCCTGCTGCACGAGCTGGAACGCGAGTGGCTGCAGATTGATGACACGGTGCTGGTGTCCGACGCCCATGGCGTGGTCTTTCTGGCCAGTGCCGACGCCTGGCGCTACCGCCTGCTGCGCCCGCTCTCGCCCAGTGATGAGGCCGAGATGCGTGCCACCCGCCAGTACGCCAACCAGCCGCTGCGCCCCATGGGGTACCGCCTGGAATCCTCACTGGAGGATGGCGGCATGCTGGCCCGGCTGGATGAGCCCGCCCTGCCCGGCCTGACGCTGTGGCAGACCCTGCCCTTGCACGGCAGCCGCTGGCAGTTGCACCTGCTGCACCACACCGATGCCAGCACCGTCACCAGCCGCTGGGCCGCCGCAGCAGCAGGTGGTGCCTGGCTGGCCCTGTGCCTTCTGTGGCTGTTTGTGCGCCAACGCAGCCGCCTGGCCCGGCTGCGCCAGCGCAGCCGCCAGGAACTGGAAACCGTGCTGCACCAGCATGCCCAGGAGCTGCGCACCGCCCAGGACGGCATTGTGCAGGCCGCACAACAGGCAGCACGCACCACCGACACCGGCCTGGCCCCCAGCCTGGAGCATCTGCCCCAGGGGGTGGTCATCGTCGACGCCGATCTGTTGCTGGTAGCCTGGAACTCCCGCTATGTAGAGCTGTTCCGCTACCCCCAGGCGTTGATGCGCGTGGGCCAGTCCATCGAAGTGCTGCTGCGCCACAACGCCCGCCGGGGCCTGCTGGGCAGTGGCGATATGGAAGAGGCCATACAGCGCCGCCTTGCGCATTTGCGCAGCGGCAAGCCCCACTTGCACGAGAGCGCCAAGGGCGACGGCACCGTGCTGGAAATCCGCGGCAACCCCTTGCCCGGGGGCGGCTTTGTCACCAGCTATGCCGACATCACCAGCTACAAAAACGCTGCACGCGAGCTGCGCTCCCTGGCCGATGCGCTGGAGCAGCGCATTGCCGAGCGCACCCGCGACCTGGATGCCGCGCGCGAAGAGGCAGAACGCGCCAACCGCTACAAGACCCGCTTTGTGAATGCCGCCGTGCACGATTTGCTGCAGCCGCTGAATGCAGCGCGCATGTACACCAGCCTGCTGCCCGCCCATTTGCATGACGACCGCGGCCGCCAGGTGGCGCACAGCATTGACCAGGCCCTGGCCTCGCAGGACGCCATCCTCACCAGCTTGCTGGACATTGCCCGCATGGAGTCCGGCCAGTTGCAAGTCCATGTGCGCGACTTCGCCCTGGGCGCACTGCTGGAAGTGGTGCACAACAATTTCGGCATGCAGGCCGAAAGCGAAGGCCTGCAGCTGCGCTGCCTGCCCACGCGTGCCGTGGTGCGCAGCGATGAGGCACTGCTGCGCCGCATACTGCAGAACTTTGTCTCCAACGCCATTCGCTACACCCGCAAAGGCCGCATCGTGGTGGGTTGCCGCCGCGACGGCGACTGCGTGCGCATCGAGGTCCACGACCAGGGCCCAGGCATTCCCGAAAGCCTGCAGCAAGAGGTGTTCGAAGAATTCCGCCGCCTGGATGAAGGCCATGCCGACGACCGTGGCACCGGCCTGGGCCTGGCCATTGTCGAGCGCCTGGGCCGGCTGCTGGGCCATGAGGTGGGCCTGCGCTCCCAACTGGGCAAGGGCAGCGTGTTTTGGGTGCGTGTGCCTCTGGGCCATATCGCCGCCCTGCCCGCCCCCCCATCGCCCAACGACCCCGTGGTCGACACCGGCCCGCTACAGGGCGCCTGCGTCTGGTATGTGGAGGACGACCACGCCACCCGCGACGCCACCTGCACCCTGCTGCAGCGCTGGGGTTGTCAGCTGCCTTTTGCCGGCGATGCACCCCATGCCCTGGCCCAGGCCATGCCCGGCAATGCCCCCCAGCTGGTGCTGCTGGACGTGCACCTGGGCACCCACTACGGCCCGGATGTCTACACCCTGCTGTGCGAACGCTGGGGCAGCTGCCCCCCGGTGATCTTGCTCACCGCCGAGCGCGACGCCACCTTGCGCCGCCAGGCCGCCGAACGCGGCTGGGGCTTTCTGGCCAAGCCGGTACGGCCACCGGCGCTGCGCGCCTTGATGAGCCAGACCCTGGTGCGGGTCAGAGACGGTGGGTGAGGAGCGCACGCCACATGTGCGGCCCAAGCCCCATTGGATACTTGAATACTTCATGCCTCTCATGCAGTCTGGGCGGGCAAAGGCAGCTATCAAAACCAGTGCAGTCACTACAAACGCCGCTTCGCTACCATGCAGGCCATGCACAACTATTTTGAAAGTCCCTTCAAAGGCAAGCTGCTGAGCGAGCAGGTCACCAACCCCAATATCCGTGTGGGCCGATACAGCTACTACTCGGGCTACTACCACGGCCACAGCTTTGACGACTGCGCGCGCTATCTGATGCCTGATCGCAGCGATGTGGACCAGCTCATCGTCGGCAGCTTTTGCTCGATTGGCAGCGGCGCCGCCTTCATCATGGCGGGCAACCAGGGACACAGGCATGACTGGGTGTCCTCTTTTCCCTTTTTCTACATGCAGGAAGAGCCGGCCTTTGGCGAGGCCATCAACGCCTACCAGGCTGCGGGAAATACTGTGGTCGGCAACGATGTCTGGATAGGCTCCGAGGCCATGATTGCGGCCGGTGTCACCATAGGCCATGGCGCGGTGATTGGCAGCCGTGCCCTGGTCACCAAAGACGTTGCACCCTATGCCATCGTTGGCGGTAACCCGGCCAAGGAAATCCGCAAGCGCTTCTCCGACGAACACATCGCCATGCTGCTGGAAATGCAGTGGTGGGATTGGCCCTTGGAGGCGATCAAGGCTGCCATGCCCCTGCTCTGCGCGGGCGACATCGAAGGTCTTTTCCGGCACTGGCAGCGGCCAGCACTGAGGCCACAGGCAATGCCGCAATGCACAGCTGCAGCGTCTACAGCTCCTGGTCGTTTTCCAGACTTTTGACCAGCACCGCAGCCTGGGTGCGGGAGTAGCACTCCAGCTTTTTCAAAATCGCCGTCACATGTACCTTGACGGTGTTTTCGGCCAGGCCCAGCTCGTGGGCAATCTGCTTGTTGAGCAGGCCGTCGGCCAGGCACAGCAGCACGCGAAACTGCTGGGGCGTGAGCTGGGCCAGGCGGGCGGCCAGGGCGGCATCGGCCTCGGAGCGCTCGGCCTCCATGGGCGGGAACCAGTTGTCCCCGGCCAGCACCGCATCCAGTGCGGCGGCCATGGTGTCGGCCGGTGCGGATTTGGGGATAAAGCCGGCCGCACCAAACTGCTGGGCGCGGCGGATGACGCGGGGCTGGTCATTGGAGGAGATGATGACCACCGGAATCTCCGGATACTCACCCCGCACATGCAGCAGCGCAGAAAAACCGCGTGCGCCAGGCATGGCCAGGTCCAGCAGCACCAGCTCCACCTCGGGATGGGCTTGCAGCGCCTGGCCCAGGGTGGCGGCGCTGGCGGCTTCCACAATGGCGTACTGCGGCAAATGTTCGCGCAGCATGTGAATCACTGCGGCGCGAAACAGGGGGTGGTCGTCTGCGACCAAGAGCGTGGGGGGGAGCATGGCGGCAGTCTGCCATGGCCTTGGCATTCCGGCGCTGGCCTGGATCAGAAAATCGCCACCATGCCGCCCCCGCTCATCTACCACCCTCACCCCTTGGTTGATTTCGGACCATGGCCCAGCACCAGCAGGGCCCCCAGTGTCATAGCCACCAGCGAGAACGCCGGCGCGCCCAGAGCACCCCAATGGTCCACCATCAGCCCGCCAACCACAGCACCCGTGGCAATGGCGATCTGAAAACCCGCCACCATCAAACCGCCAGCACCTTCGGCCTGGTCCGGCGCGGTGCGCACCATCCAGGTCTGAAAGCCCACGGGGAAGGCTCCGAAGGCAAAGCCCCACAGCGTGATGGCCACGGCCGTCACCCCCACCGCGCTGGCACCCAGCAGCAAGGCCACGGCCAGCAGCGCTACCAGACTGCTACCGCAGACAATGGCCAGCCGCTCACTGCGCCCCGCCAGCCAGCCGCCGGCGAAATTGCCCAGAAATCCGCCTATGCCATAGCCCAGCAACACGGCAGAGATGCCGGCCGCAGACAGCTGCGTTACCTGCTCCATCAACGGGCGGATATAGGTAAAGCCGGCAAAGTGGCCTGCAATCACCAGCACCACGGCCAGCAACACCACCTGCACCTTGCGACGCAGCAGCAACTGGCCCAGGGTGCGGAGATTGGGCTTGTCCAGCGGCGGCAGGGCCGGCAAGGTGAAGATCTGGGCCAGCAGCGTGATCACGCTGACCACACCTGCCGCCACAAAGGCACTGCGCCAGCCCCAGACCTCGCCCATCCAGGCGCCGATGGGCGCCGCGCACACGGTGGCCACCGACACCCCGGTCAGGATGATGGACATGGCCCGTGCAAACAGCGAAGCCGGCACCAGCCGCATGGTCAGCGCGGCCGACATGGCCCAAAAACCGCCCAGGGCCACACCCAGCATCACACGGGCCAGCAGCAGCGTCGGCAGGCTGGTGGCCAGCACCGACAACACATTCGAGGCCAACAACAGCACGGTGAGGGCAATCATCACCAGGCGCCGATCCAGCTTGCGGGTCAGCAGCGGCATGCTGGGCGCGGCAATGGCGGCCACCATGGCCGTCGCAGTCACTGCCTGGCCGGCTGTGCCGTCGCTGACCTCCAGACTGGCGGCAATACCGGTGAGCAGACTGGCGGGCAAGAACTCGGCCGTGACCAGGCCAAAAACGCCCAGGGCCATGGAGACCACGGCCGGCCAATCTGCGGCCTGGGGGGCGCTGTGCGCTTTCGGCGCCCCAGTGCAAGAGACAGGGTGCGGCTCAGCGGCCGTGCTGGCATCCAAAGAGGCAGTGCAATTGGAAGACGGCATGGGAGCAATCACTTTCATAATGAAGGGATGCCAAGCTTAGGGCTAAGATTTCAGCGTTTCCATGACAGAAAGCCCTGAATGCTTGGCAATTCCTCCAAAGTCATCTGCGAGGCCAAAAACAATGCCCTGCCCGCCGACAGCGCCCACGACTTGCTCTCGCAAATCCTGGTCGGCCTGCGTCTGGATGGCGTGGAGTACAACCGCTGCGAGCTCAGCGGTCCCTGGGCCGTGGCCCACCCGGCGCAGAGCTGGGCGCGGTTTCACTTTGTGGGCAGCGGCAGTTGCTGGCTGCGCACGCCCAATGCAAAGTGGCGGCAACTGCGCCAGGGCGACGCCGTGCTGCTGCCGCGCGGCAGCTTGCACATACTGGCCAGCGCGCCCGATGTGCCGGCCGTGGACATGGATGCGCTGGCCCGCACCACCATCACGGACAACATCCACCTGGTAGGCCCCTGCGGCGCCGTGCGTGGCCGGCATCTGCACCATGCCGGACATGGTGAGCATGGGCATGCAATCGTCGGTGATGATGCTGGCGATGAGGCGGGCCTGGCGCCACCCAGCGTGGTGTTCTCGGGAGCGCTGCGCTTCAACCTCGACCCTCTGCACCCGCTGCTGGCCATGATGCCCGAGGCCATGCAGGCCAGCGATCTGGCCGCGCGCGACCCGGCCGTGCCCGCGCTGCTGGAAGCCATGGAGCGCGAGGTGGCCTTTGACCGCATAGGTGCTTGCGGCATCCTGGCGCGGCTGGCCGATGTGCTGGCCGCCACCGTCATCCGCGGCTGGCTGGAGTCACGCAACAGCGGCAACTGCACCGAAAGCGGCTGGATCACCGCCGTGCGCTGCCCCAAGATCGGCAAGGTGGTTGCCGCCATCCACGCCGAGCCCGAACGCAACTGGACCGTGCCCATGCTGGCCGGGCTGATCAACGCCTCGCGCTCCAGCTTTGCCGAGTCATTTACCCGCACCATGGGTGAGAGCCCGGCCAAATACGTGGCCAAAGTGCGCATGTTCGAGGCCCGGCGCTGGATTGCCCAGGACCAGCTGCGCATTGCCACCGTGGCCGACCGGCTGGGCTATGACTCCGAGGCCTCGTTCAGCCGCGCTTTCAAACGCATCATCGGCCACCCGCCCAGCGCGGCCCGGGGCGCTGCCGCCACGGCATCGCCCTGAGGCCTGTTGCACCGAAGATTTTTTAATAGCACTTCATGCTGATGGGTGCTTTGCTTCAATGCCATACGACATTAAAAGCCAGCAGCCATCTGCATAAGCAGCTCCCGTTTTTTATAGCCGCCATAAAAAAATGCCCTGCAGCCAGCGCTGAAGGGCATTATTTCGGGCCGCGCGCTCTACGCGGCAGTGATCCAGTCTTTCCAGACTTATTGGCTGGCGACTTCCAGATGGGCTTCGCGAGCTTCTTGGATGAAGTGGATCAGGGAGTTCAGAGCTTGGCGCATAACAGACCTTTTCGTAAGACTACGGAGAGAGATGCACTTCCACTGCGGGTGGGGGATGGCTGCATCTCGATCAACCAACCCTGGGTTAACCCTCTAAGTGTTAACCCTAGGTCTAAGTATAAACCACAATCTTTTTTTGTGCACCCTCTTCGGGGAACGCAGCGCCAAACGGCGAGCTGGCCGCCAATGCCTGGTGGAGTGGGCATGCCCGAGAAGGGGAAAGTGGAAATGGGAGCGCCCATCTGCGTCCACGCCAGGCAGGTGAAGGGATGGGGTGGTCTGGGGTGACGGGGGCGTGGAGCCAAGGTGAAGCCGGCCATGCCGGTGTCCGTGAACTACGGGGCGGCAACAAGCACGGCGCTCACTTATGCGAAGCGAGCGCCGTTTGAATGCACAGCGTTTCAGATGCTCTGGGGTCTGGAGCTGGCGGCCTGGCTGCGCAGGCCGCTATCGTTTCAAGAGCCGTTACGGCCTGCGCGGCGCGTGCGCACAGCCTGGGCCAGCTGCTGCAGCACGGGCACGGTCTGCTCCATGCTGATGCAGGCGTCGGTCAGCGACACGCCGTAAGCCAGCTCGGCACCGTCCACAATGTCCTGGCGGCCTTCGTGGAGATGGCTTTCAATCATCACGCCGGTGATGCGGGCATCGCCACCCGCGATTTGCTGGGCCACATCAGCGGCCACATCGATCTGGCGGCGGTGCTGCTTGCTGCTGTTGGCGTGCGAGAGGTCCACCATCACCTGCGGGCGCAGGCCGGCTTTTTCCAGCATCTCGCAGGCGGCTTGCACATGGGCCGCGTCGTAATTGGGCGCCTTGCCGCCGCGCAAGATGATGTGGCAGTCCTGGTTGCCACGGGTCTCGAAGATGGCGCTCTGGCCCATCTTGGTCATGCCCATAAAGGCATGCGAGGATGCGGCTGCCAGCATGGCGTCACTGGCCACCTTCACACCACCATCGGTGCCGTTCTTGAAGCCCACAGGGCAGCTCAGGCCGCTGGCCAGCTGGCGGTGGCTCTGGCTTTCGGTGGTGCGCGCACCGATGGCGCCCCAGCTGACCAGGTCGCTGATGAACTGTGGCGAGAGCAGGTCCAGAAACTCCGTGCCGGCCGGCAGGCCCAGCTCCAGCACATCCAGCAACAGGCGGCGCGCCAGCTCCAGGCCTTCGTTGACGGCAAAGCTGCCATCACGGTAGGGGTCGTTGATATAGCCCTTCCAGCCCACGGTGGTGCGCGGCTTTTCAAAGTACACGCGCATCACGACCAGCAAGTCGTCCTTGAGCGCATCGGCCTGTACCTTGAGTTGGCGGGCATAGTCCATGGCCTGGTCATGGTCGTGGATGGAGCAAGGCCCGACCACCACGATCAGGCGGTCATCCTGACCATGCAGCACGCGCGAGATGGCAGCGCGGCTGGACTCCACCAGGTGGTAGGCCGCGTCCGGAATCGGCAGCCACTCTTCCAGCAGTGCGGGAGTCAGCAGCGGGCGCACGATCTTGATGCGCGTGTCGTCGATACGGGTCTTGTCCAGGGTGCTCAGCTTGGGAGCGGCGGGCACGGCCTTGCGGGCCGGTGCAGCAGAAGGAGGCAGGGGCGTCGTGGAGGAAGTCATCCTGCTATTGTCGACGACGGCCTGCTCCGCGTCTCGCGGCTGCCCCCATCTCCCACTACGGTAAGCACTGCTTGAGAGCCGCTGACACGGCCCAGCAAATCGAAGATTTGCGTTTGAGACGAGGCGCGAAGTCGCGGGCAGTACAGAGGTACGACAAGACGGAGCAACGACGTATCAAGGGTTGTGTCTGCGGGTCTTACTCCGAGGACAGCTTCATCAGCACCAGGCCGCTGACGATCAGCACCGCAGCAGCAACGCGCATGGTGCTCACCTGCTCGCCCAGCACGGTGATGCCCACCACAAACGCGCCCACGGCGCCTATGCCGGTCCAGATGGTGTAGGCCGTGCCCAGGGGCAGCGTGCGCATGGCCACCGACAGCAAGCCAAAGCTGGCGATCATGGCCACGATGGTGATGGCGCTGTATTTGACATTGGTAAAGCCATGGGACTGCTTCATGGTGAAGGCCCAGACCACTTCGAGCACGCCCGCGATCAACAGATAAACCCATGCCATAACCAACTCCTGAAGATGTGGATGGCCAGGTCGTCCCGGCTGCCGGCGCCAGCCCCTTGCGGGCTGTGGTGCAAGGTCGTCCCTGCACACCGAAAGAGACTGAATCTTAACGTTGCCTGCTGCGGGCCGCAGGTGATGGCGGCATGCCCGGGCCGGGCTTGGGTGGTTGCTGCGCCACAGTTGCGCAGCGCTGCGGTTTAGGCAGCGGCGCCCGCCATGGCCGGGGTATCGGCCAACACCACCATATTGCCCACCGTGGCGCCATAGTAGGTTGCCACGCGCTTGCGCTGCTTGAGCACGGCCTTGTCCTTGCTGACCAAGAGCGCCTGGTGCTGGCTGGCCAGGTCCAGGAAATGCTGGTCGTCCGGGTCGGTGCATGTAAAGCGGATCTTGGGCGCATCCGCCACATATTCCACGGCGGCGTCAAAGGCCGCCAGCACGCCCTCGGGCGTCTTGCCGTAAAAAGACACGCGCGGCGCGATCTGGCTGTAGTGCAGCACGCGTTCCAGCTCGATGCGCTGGGCCTGGTCAGCAATCCAGCGTATGGCGCCCTGGGCCACCAGCTCGCGAATGGGCGGGATATGCGGGTCGTCAAAAATCAGCATGTCCAGCACCACATTGGTGTCCAGCACCACGGGGCGCGGCAGTGGGCCCGCGTAGCCGTCGTTGCAGGACGGCCACTTCAGCACGATTTTCATGCCTCAGGCCCTTCAGTCATGCTGTTGCTGCTCTCGTTTTTGCGCGGTTTGGTCGAACCCTTGACCATGTCGAAGCAGAACAGCCGGCATTCGATGGGGCCGTTCCACATGGGCGTGCGGCGCGACTCCTTGAGGCGCATCTTGCCGGGCAACTTGAGGTCGGGCGTCAACATCCAGGCGCTCCAGCCGCTGTAGTTCTTCTTCCAGTGGCTGGCCAGTTGGCCAAAAAATTCACCGCCGTCTTCGGTCTGCGCGGTTTCGCGGCCAGCACGTTCCACCACGCCCATGCGTTCGCGCGCATTGCGGCCGGAAGCACCGGCCGCTGCGATACGCTCGCCATAGGGGGGGTTGAGCAGCATCATGCCGGGCTGCTCGCAAGGCGGCATGCGCTGCAGCGCATCGCCACCGCGCAGCTCCACGGTGTCGGCCACGCCGGCACGCTCGGCATTGCGCTGGGCAAAGTCCACCATGCGGAAGGCAATGTCCGAGCCATAAATGCCCACGGGCGACTTGGCCAGGATCTGGCTCTCAGCCTCGTCCAGCATGGCTTCCCACACATGGCGTTGGAAGGGCACCAGCTTTTCAAACGCAAAGCGGCGCAAGATGCCGGCGGGAATCTTGCGGGCAATCTGCGCGGCCTCGATCAGCACCGTGCCGCTGCCACAGCAGGGGTCGTACAGCGGCTGGGGATTGGGGCCATGCGGGTCCCAGCCCGAGGCGGCAATCATGGCCGCGGCCAGGGTTTCCTTCAGCGGGGCGTCGCCTTTGTCCTCGCGCCAGCCGCGCTTGAACAGCGCCTCGCCCGAGGTGTCGATATAGATGGTGGCGCCGTCGGTGGTCAGGTGCAGGTGCACGCGCACATCGGGGTGGTGGGTTTCCACGCTGGGCCGCACGCCATTGCGCTTGGCGCGGAAGCGATCGGCAATCGCATCCTTCACGCGCAAGGCGGCAAAGTTCAGGCTGGTCAGCGGGCTGTGCTGGGCCGTGACCTCGATCTTGAAGGTCTCCTTAGGCGAGAACCAGATCTCCCAGGCCACCTCGCTGGCGGCACGGTACAAATCGTTCTCGCTGCGGTACATGCTGTGCGAGAGCTCGATCAGCACGCGCTGGGCCAGGCGGCTGTGCAAGTTCAAGAGCATGGCGTCGCGCCACATGCCGCGCAGCATCACCCCGCCCCGGCCCACCAGCAGGTCTTGCCCGGTGGCGCCGGTGATGGCGTGGACCTCGTCGGCCAAAAAGCCCTCGACGCCGGCGGCGCAGGGCAAAAACAAATGCAGTTGGTTCATAGCAAGCCGCCAAGGATACGCGAGACGCCCTGGCCGCGGCAGGCGCTGGAGTTCTTGCCCGGGTGGCCCCTCCTGGTCAAGGTGTCGTCCAGGCAGGGCGAAATCACGACATAAGACGCGTGTTTATGCGCCCAATTCCGTCAATACCGCTTATCCATATCTTGCTACAGTGAATCGCACGCGGAGTTCTTTTTTCATTCTCTATTCCGGAATCGCCACCATGTTTCAAAGCCTGCGTGCTCGTCTGATTGGTATTTGCGTGGCCATCACCACGCTGTCACTGCTGGCCCTGGCCCTGGTGACCTTTTTCATTGTTCGCAGCAACACCTTGTCGTCTCTGGACGACCGTGTCGGCCAGCTCACCCAGGTACACGCCCATGAAATCGAGACCTGGCTGGAGGAAAAACAGCGCGTGGTCGGCGCCATGCGCCATGTTTCCGACGCTGCAGACCCCCAGCCTTTGATACGTGCCATACAGCAGGCCGGAGGCTTTGATGCCGCGTTTTTGACCTATGCAGACAATCGCCATGTCTCGACCTCTCCGCCCCCCGAAGGCTTTGATGGCACCACCCGCCCCTGGTACCGGCAGGCCGTGCAAGCCGGCAAGCCCATCGTCACCCAGGCCTATGTGGACGCCACTTCGGGCAAGCTGACCGTCACCCTCGCCGCGCCCCTGAGCCAACCCGGCCAGGCCGTGGCCGGCGTCATGGGCGCAGACCTGTTTCTGGACAGCATGGTGCAAAAAGTGGCCACCATCCACCCTCTGGCCAAGAGCTTTGCCTTTTTGCTGGATGGGCAGTCCAACATCCTGGCCCATGCCCAGGCGGACCTCATCCTCAAGCCCTCCACCGCCCTGGCTCCAGAGCTGACCCCTGCACTGCTCAATGGCCTGGCTGACAGCGGCGGCCACACCCAGGTGCAGATCGCGGGTGCTACCCAGATGCTGTATGCCGCGCGTGTGGAGGGCACACCCTGGGTGCTGGCCATGGCCGTGGACCGCGATGCGGCCACCCTGCCCGTACGCGAGCTGCTGCAGGTTTCCATACTGATCACCGTGTTGTGTGTGCTGGCCGCCATCGTGCTGGTGGCCGCTGCCGTCAGCCACCAGCTGCGCCGCCTGGCCGTGGTGCGCGATGCGCTCAACGACATCGCCTCCGGCGAGGGCGACCTCACCCGCCGCCTGGGCACCGAGGGCAATGACGAGCTCACCCAGATTGCCCGTGCCTTCAACCAGTTTGTGGACAAGATCGCCTCGGTGCTGGTGCGCATACGCGATTCCTCGGAATC
>JAITLO010000019.1 GCA_031277855.1 Acidovorax sp.
GGCACCTTGGCGAGCTTCAGGCCATAGGCCATGTTCTCGTAGTTGCTCATGTGCGGGTAGAGCGCGTAGTTCTGGAACACCATGGCGATGTTGCGCTTGGCGGGCTCCAGGTTGTTGACGACCTTGTCGCCAATCCACAGCTCGCCACCGGTGATTTCTTCCAGGCCGGCAATCATGCGCAGCAGCGTGGACTTGCCGCAGCCCGAGGGGCCGACCAGCACGATGAATTCGCCGTGCTTGATTTCGACGTTCACGCCATGGATGACGGGCACGGCGGCCTTGCCGGTGCCGTAGCGCTTGACGATGTTCTTGAGAGAGATGGAGGCCATAACAGGGTTGTATTCAATCGGTCAAAAGATGGTGGATGGACAGGCGGGGATTACTTCTCGGTATCCACCAGGCCTTTGACAAACCACTTTTGCATGAGCATCACCACGGCTGTGGGCGGCAGCATGGCGAGGATGGCGGTGGCCATCACGATGTTCCAGTCCACGGCAGCTTCGCCACCGGCCAGCATGCGCTTGATGCCGATCACCACGGGGTACATGTCTTCCGAGGTGGTCATGAGCAGCGGCCACAGGTATTGGTTCCAGCCGTAGATGAACTGGATCACGAACAGGGCGGCAATCGAGGTCTTGGACAAGGGCACCAGAATGTCCTTGAAGAAACGCATGGCGCCGGCACCGTCAATGCGGGCGGCTTCCACCAGCTCGTCCGGCACCGACAGAAAGAACTGGCGGAACAGGAAGGTGGCCGTGGCCGATGCAATCAGCGGCAGCGTCAGGCCGGCGTAGCTGTTGAGCAGACCCAGTTCGGCCACCACCTTGTAGGTGGGCAGAATGCGCACTTCCACCGGCAGCATCAGTGTCAAGAAGATGGCCCAGAAGCAAATCATCTTGAACGGGAAGCGGAAGTAGACGATGGCAAAGGCCGACAGCAGCGAGATGGCGATCTTGCCCACGGTGATGATCATGGCCACCCAGAAGCTGACCCACATCATGTGCAGCACATTGGTGTTGGAGCCCAGCTTGCCGGAGCCGATCAGTGCTTCCTTGTAGTTCTCCCACATATGGGAGCCAGGCAGCAGCGGCATGGGGGCCTGGACGATGGCGTCGGCCGTGTGGGTGGACGCAATCAGTGCCAGATACAGCGGAAAGGCCACGATGGCCACGCCGAGAATCAGTACGGCGTGGGAGAAAAAATTGAGCCAGGGATTTCTATCAACCACGAGGGGTCTCCGGGTTCAGAAAAAAAGTGGTGAAAGTCATGGGCGTATGCAAGGCGTGCCCCAGGCCAGGGGCACCGCGCAAGGGCCGCCCCGCCGCGCTGGTGCCGTCCCCCTTCAAGGGGGAAGCTGCGCAGCAGCTCAGGGGGTGGCCCATTTCAGTACTGCACTTTCTTTTCAACATAGCGGAACTGAATCACGGTCAGCACGACGACGATCAGCATCAGGATCACCGACTGGGCTGCGGAGCCTCCCAGGTCCAGGGCCTTGAAACCGTCCAGATACACCTTGTAGACCAGGATGGAGGTCGACTGGCCGGGGCCGCCGTGGGTGGCCGCGTCAATGATGCCGAAGGTGTCAAAGAAGGCGTAGACGATGTTGATCACCAGCAGGAAGAACGTGGTGGGCGAGAGCAGGGGTAGCTGGATGTTCCAGAAACGGCGCCAGGGACCGGCACCGTCGATGGAGGCAGCCTCGATCAGGGCTTTGGGAATGGACTGCAGGCCGGCCAGGAAGAACAGGAAGTTGTAGGAGATCTGCTTCCACACCGAGGCCAGCACGATCAGCGCCATGGCCTGGTTCTCGTTCATCAGGTGGTTCCAGCCGTAGCCCAGCTTTTCCAGGCCATAGGCCACCACACCGAGAGAGGGCGAGAACATGAAGATCCACAGCACGCCGGCAATCACGGGCGCCACGGCGTAGGGAATGATCAGCAGCGTCTTGTAGACCATGGCGAAGCGCACGATGCGGTCCGCAAAAATGGCCAGGCCCAGCGAGGCTGCGATGCCGATGCCGGCCACCAGCACCGAGAAGATGGCGGTGCGGTAGAAGGAGTCCAGATAGGTCGGGTCGGAGAACAGGGTGCGGAAATTCTCCAACCCCACCCATTCCGTGTTCATGCCAAAGGCGTCTTCCATCTGGAAGGACTGGAGCACGGCCTGGCCTGCGGGCCAGAAGAAGAAGATACCAATGACCAGCAACTGGGGTGCAATCAGCAACCAGGGCAGCCATTTGGATCGGAAAAGTACGCGTTTTTCCATGGGGTTCACAAACAAGAAAGCCGCCGTGCCCAGGGAAGGAACTGCGGAGGTCTAGGGTCGACTGCTGCCGGGAGATAGCAGGGAAGCGAGTCGAAACGAATCGAGACGAAACACTTTGTAGTCGAATTTTCGCGTATTGTGCCTAGCGAAAAGCCGCTGCGCCAGAGGCACAGCGGCTGGTCTTTCGAAAAGAAGGGAATTAATTACTTCTTGTACGAACGCTCGAAACGCGCCAGCAGCTCATCGCCACGGCTCACGATGGCGTCCAGGGCTTGCTTGCCGGTCTTCTTGCCAGCCCACACTTGTTCGAGTTCTTCGTCCTCGATGGTGCGGATCTGCACATAGTTGCCCAGGCGGATACCACGCGAGTTGTCGGTGACCTTGCGGACCATCTGGGTCACGGCGGTGTCGGTGCCAGGGTGCTTTTCATAAAAGCCCGACTTGTTGGTCAGGTCGTAAGCGGCCATGGTCACAGGCAGGTAGCCGGTGCGCTGGTGCGAAGCGGCCTGCACCTTGGTCTGGGAGATGAACTCGAAGAACTTGGCCACGCCCTTGTATTCCTCGGCCTTCTTGCCAGCCATGACCCACAGCGAAGCGCCACCGATCACGGTGTTCTGGGGCGCGCCCTTCACATCGGGGTAGTAGGGCAGGGGGGCCAGGCCGTAGGCGAACTTGGCGTTCTTGGCCACGTCGCCGTAGTAACCGGAGGAGGTTTGGATCATGGCGCATTCACCGGCGGTGAACGAGGCCTGGGGGATGGCGCCACGGCCCTTGTAGACAAACTCGCCGGCCTTGGCAGCGGCAGCCAGGTTGTCGATGTGCTTGACGTGCAGGGGCGAGTTGATCTTCAGGCGGGCCTTGTAGCCGTTGGCGGAGAGGCCGTTGTGCTCGGTAGCGAACTCCACGTTGTGCCAGGTGGAGAAGGACTCCAGCTGGGTCCAGCCTTGCCAGGCCAGGGTCATGGGGCAGCTGTGGCCGCTGGCCTTGAGCTTCTTGGCGGCTTCGAACACTTCAGGCCAGGTGGCAGGGGCCTTGTCGGGGTTCAGGCCGGCCTTTTTGAAGGCGTCCTTGTTGTAGTAGAAGATGGTGGTAGAGCTGTTGAAGGGGAAGCTCAGCATCTGGCCGTTGGGGGCGGTGTAGTAACCGGCCACGGCGGGGATATAGGCCTTGGGGTCGAAGGCCACGCCGGCGTCACCCATGATCTTGGCCACGGGCACGGTGGCGCCCTTGGAGGCCATCATGGTGGCCGTACCCACTTCAAACACCTGCAGGATGTGGGGTGCATTGCCGGAGCGGAAGGCAGCGATGGCAGCGGTCATGGACTCGTCATACACGCCCTTGAAGGTCGGCACGACCTTGTATTCCTTCTGGCTTTCATTGAACTGCTTGGCCAGATCGTTGACCCACTCGTTGTTCACGGCGGTCATGGAGTGCCACCACTGGATTTCGGTGGTCGCGTGGGCGGTGCCGATGGCGGCGGAGGCAATCGCGGCAGACAGTGCCAGGCGCTTGAGTTGCATGCAGGACTCCTTGTGTGCAATGCAGGGGGAGAGTTGTGTAACCCACGGTAGTGGGCCCGAATGGCGTTGATGTGACGCGGCTGGCGCCGGTTCGTACCGAAACGCGCAGCACCTTGACGGTGCAGCTTTGGGGGCTGCAGCGTCACAAACGGTGGTTCATTCTATGTCTCGAGGTTGCAAACAGGTACCAAAGACACAGCAGCCTGTGGCGCTGTAACAAAACAGAAACGAAAAAATAGGAGCATGAACGCGCTGCTGCCAGGGCGCTGGCTGAAATGGCGTTCTGTAGCGGTTAACCCGCTTGCAACCGATCTGCACAGAGATCGCGGCGTGGCGCTTGGCCCCCAGCCGTGGCATGGCTTCAGGGAAAGCCCGGCAGGATCTGGCCCCCTGGCATAAAATTGCCGTCCCCATGGCTCAGGAGCGCCCTCTAGGGCGCCCATCCCCCCGGTCCCCACATGAATGCACCGATTGCGCAGGCCGCCTTGTTGGGCAAGTCGGCCGAACCTGCCCGACTCCGCGAAATTCCCTATAACTACACCTCGTTCTCCGACCGGGAAATCGTGATCCGCCTGCTCGGCGCGCCCGCGTGGAACGTGCTGGAGCAGTTGCGCAGCGAGCGCCAGACTGGCCGCTCCGCCCGCATGCTGTATGAAGTGCTGGGCGATATCTGGGTGGTGCAACGCAACCCCTATCTGCAAGACGACCTCTTTCACAACCCTGGCCGCCGCAAGCAGCTGGTGGAGGCCTTGTCCCACCGCATGGCCGAGGTGCAAAAACGCCGCGTGCCCGAGGCCGATGCCCAGCGTGACGCCCTGGTGGGCGAGCTGATCGAGGCGGCCAACAACGCGGTGCTCGAATTCGACCGCACCTTCGACGAGGCCGAGAAGCTGCGCCAGCGCGTGCGCAAGACGTTGGGCAAGCTCACGCACAAGGACAACATCAAGTTCGATGGTCTGTCGCGTGTCAGCCACGTCACCGATGCCACGGACTGGCGCGTGGAATACCCCTTTGTGGTGCTGACGCCCGACTCTGAAGTCGAGATGGCAGGCCTCGTCAAAGGCTGTATCGAGCTGGGTCTGACCATCATTCCGCGTGGAGGCGGCACGGGCTACACCGGTGGCGCCATCCCGCTGACCTGGCGTTCGGTGGTGATCAACACCGAAAAGCTGGACGCCATCACCGAGGTGCAGATGCAGCAGCTGCCCGGCGTGGATCACCCCGTGCCCACGGTGTGGACCGAGGCCGGTGTGGTCACCCAGCGCGTGGCCGATGCGGCCGAGCGCGCCGGCTTTGTGTTTGCCGTGGACCCGACCTCGATCGAGGCCTCGTGCATAGGCGGCAACATTGCCATGAATGCCGGCGGCAAGAAGGCCGTGCTGTGGGGCACGGCCCTGGACAATCTGGCCTCCTGGCGCATGGTCACGCCCGATGCCCAGTGGCTGGAAGTCACGCGACTGAACCACAACCTGGGCAAGATCCACGACGCCGAGATGGCCAGCTTCGAGCTGAAGTATTTCGAGGCTGACGGCAAGACCTTTGTGCGCACCGAGCGCCTGGACATTCCCGGCCACAAGTTCCGCAAGGAAGGCCTGGGCAAGGACGTGACGGACAAATTCCTCTCCGGTCTGCCTGGTGTGCAAAAAGAAGGCACGGATGGCCTGATCACCAGCGCACGCTGGGTGGTGCACCGCATGCCGGCGCACACGCGCACGGTGTGCATGGAGTTCTTTGGCAATGCCAAGGACGCCGTGCCCTCCATCGTCGAGATCAAGGATTACATGTTCGCCGAGCAAAAGCGCTCGGGCGTGCTGCTGGCTGGACTGGAGCATCTGGACGACCGCTATCTGAAGGCAGTCGGCTATGCCACCAAGAGCAAGAAAGGCAACGGCCACCTGCCCAAGATGGTGCTGATTGGCGACATCGTGGGCGATGACGCCGATGAGGTGGCGCGCGTGGCCAGCGAGGTGGTGCGCATTGCCAACTCGCGCAACGGTGAAGGCTTTACCGCCGTCAGCGCCGAGGCGCGCAAGAAGTTCTGGCTGGACCGCAAGCGCACGGCAGCCATCTCGCGCCACACCAATGCCTTCAAGATCAATGAAGACGTGGTGATTCCGCTGCCGCGCATGGCCGAGTACACAGACGGCATCGAGCGCATCAATATCGAGCTTTCGCTGCGCAACAAGCTCAAGCTGTGCGATGCGCTGCTGGCCTTCTTCCAGGACGGCAGCCTGCCCCTGGGCAAGCAGGACGATGCGGGCGAGATCCCCAGTGCCGAGCTGCTGGGCGACCGCGTGCAGCAGGCCGTGGCCCTGGTGCAAGAGGTGCGTGGCCTGTGGGCTGGCTGGCTGGGCGATGTGGCCCAGCTGTTCCCGCAGTTGCAGGACCACCGCCTGCGCTCCAGCTGGAAGACGCAGATCAAGGCGCCGCTGGCCCAGATCTTCCATGGCGAGGCCTTCAAACCCATCCTGGCCGAGACGGTGCAGATTCACCAGCGCGTGCTCAAGGGCCGCGTGTGGGTGGCGCTGCATATGCACGCCGGCGACGGCAATGTGCATACCAACATCCCCGTCAACTCCGATGACTACGAGATGCTGCAGACGGCCCACGAGGCTGTGGCACGCATCATGGAGCTGGCGCGCAGCCTGGATGGCGTGATCTCGGGCGAGCACGGCATTGGCATCACCAAGCTGGAATTCCTCACCGATGAAGAGCTGCAGCCCTTTGCCGATTACAAGCAGCGTGTGGACCCGGAAGGGCGCTTCAACCGCGGCAAGCTGATCCGCGAAAAGAACGGCCTGGTGCCGGCGCGTTCGCCGCGCGAGGCGCTGATGTATGCCGACCTGACCAATGCCTACACGCCCTCGTTCGGCCTGATGGGCCACGAGTCGCTGATCATGCGCCAGTCCGACATCGGTGCCATTGCCGACTCGGTCAAGGACTGCCTGCGCTGCGGCAAGTGCAAACCGGTATGCAACACCCATGTGCCCGGCGCCAATATGCTGTATTCGCCGCGCAACAAGATTCTGGCGACTTCGCTGCTGGTGGAGGCTTTCCTCTACGAGGAGCAGACGCGCCGTGGCGTGTCGCTCAAGCACTGGCAGGAATTTGAAGACGTGGCCGACCACTGCACTGTGTGCCACAAATGCTTTACGCCCTGCCCGGTCAAGATCGACTTTGGCGATGTGACCATGAATATGCGCAATCTGCTGCGCAAAATGGGCAAGAAGAGCTTCAACCCGGGCAACAAGGTGGCCATGGCCATGCTCAACGCCACGAATCCCGACACCATCAAGCTGCTGCGCAAGGGCATGGTGGGTGTGGGCTTCAAGGCCCAGCGCCTGGCCTCCGACCTGTTGCACGCCGTGGCCAAGCCGCAGATGAAGCGCCCGCCCGCCAGCGTGGGCAAGGCACCGCTCAAGGAGCAGGTGATCCACTTCGTGAACAAAAAGCTGCCCGGCGGCCTGCCCAGCAAGACGGCGCGCGCGCTCCTGGACATCGAGGACAAGGAGTACGTGCCCATCATCCGCAACCCGGCCACCACCACGGCCGATACCGAGGCGGTGTTCTACTTCCCCGGCTGCGGCTCGGAGCGCTTGTTCAGCCAGGTCGGTCTGGCGACCCAGGCCATGCTGTGGCATGCCGGCGTGCAGACCGTGATGCCGCCTGGCTACCAGTGCTGCGGCTATCCCCAGCGCGGCAGCGGCCAGTACGACGTGGCGGACAAGATGATCACCGACAACCGGGTGCAGTTCCACCGCGTGGCCAACACGCTGAACTACCTGGACATCAAGACCGTGGTCGTGTCCTGCGGCACCTGTTATGACCAGTTGCAGGGCTACCACTTCGACAAGATCTTCCCGGGCTGCCGCATCATCGACATCCACGAGTTCCTACTGGAAAAAGGCATTACGCTGCCGGCGGGCCAGGGCGGGTATCTGTACCACGACCCCTGCCACAGCCCCATGAAGCTGCAGGATCCGATGAAGACGGTGAAGGCTCTGGTGGGCGACGGCGTGATCAAGAGCGACCGCTGCTGCGGCGAGTCCGGCACCCTGGCCGTCTCGCGCCCTGATATCTCCACCCAGATTCGCTTCCGCAAGGAGCAGGAAATCCTGAAGGGTGAGGCCGAGCTGCGCGCCAATGGCGCGGTGGATGCCAAGCAAAACGTCAAGATCCTGACCAGCTGCCCGGCCTGCCTGCAAGGTCTGTCGCGCTATGGCAATGACCTGAAGGACGGCCTGTTGGAGGCCGACTACATCGTCATCGAAATGGCCAAGCAGATTCTGGGCGAGAACTGGCTGCCCGAATATGTGAAGCGCGCCAACGATGGCGGTATCGAAAGAGTGCTGCTGTGAGCGACCTGACCCCCAACACCTTCCCGGCCCAGCCCGATTGCCCGCTGTGCGATGAACTGGGCGGTCAATTGGTCTGGCAGGGGCGCAAGGCCCGCGTGATCCGCGCGCAGGAAGCGGGCTTTCCCGCTTTCTACCGGGTGGTGTGGACGGCGCATGCGCCGGAGTTCACCGATCTGGGTCCGGCCGAGCGCGCCGAATGCATGGAGCTGGTGGCCACGGTGGAAACCGTGTTGCGTGCCCAGCTTTCTGCGGACAAGATCAACCTGGCGGCTCTGGGCAATATGGTGGCCCATCTGCACTGGCATGTGATTGCACGCTGGCGCTGGGACAGCCATTTCCCCGGTTCGGTCTGGGCCGCGCAGCAGCGCCCGCGCGACCTGGCGCGCGAAGCGGAGATCGCCGCCCGGCTGGAGGCCGTGGACCAGGCCATGGCAGCGGCGCTGCAGGCGCGTACTTGAGAATATGTGAGCTAGCGATGCTTGTTCAGGCTGCATTTCCAGGTGATATCACCTGGAGTCTGGCGGCACAGGCGCTCAGCTAGCTATGGTTTTAGATAGGAATCCCATGGCCGATTTGCCCATTCCCCAATCCATCACCCTGCACGGCGCCTCGCGTCTGCTGGAGCTGGGCTATGAAGGCGGTGCGGTGCACCGCCTGCCGTTCGAGTTCCTGCGCGTGCATTCGCCCTCGGCCGAGGTGCAAGGCCATGGCCCCGGCCAGGAAGTGCTGCAGACCGGCAAGCGCGATGTGGACATCACCGCGCTGGAGCCCGTGGGCCACTACGCCATCAAGCCCATCTTCAGCGACGGGCATGAAAGCGGCATCTTCACCTGGACCTATCTGTACGAGCTGGGCAGCAAGCAAGAAGCCCTGTGGGCCGACTACCTGGCGCGCCTGGCGGCCGCCGGCGTGGACCGCGACCAGCCCATGGCCGCCAAGGCCGGTGGCAGCTGCGGCACGGGCGGTGCAAGCGCAGCGCCGGCGCAAAGCAGCGGCGGTGGCTGCGGTAGTGGTTCTTGTGGATGTAAGAGTTGAGCACCCCCTGAGCGGCTTTGCCGCTTCCCCCACTCTGGCTTCGCCGGAGGGGGGCGGCACCGGCGCGGCGGGGCGGCCCTTGCGCGGCGCCCTGGCATGGGTGGCGCTGGCTGCCAGCATTGCGGGTGCCTGCATGCATCTGCGAATCGGGATCGGTAGCCGGCTTGTAGCCGCTTCTTGTCCCAAACCCGAGGGTGCCATGTGTGCTTGCTGCCATGCAGCATAGAGCATGGTGCTATAGTTAAAGTAGCTGTTGCTGTAGATGGCATCAGCGTTGACCGCCTCTGTGGCCGGTGGTGATGCCCTGTAGTCCTACGGGGTTGTCGCTGTACCTGTTGCATGGGGCTGCTTACATTCCTGTCCTATGAGCAGCACACACTTTGGATTCCAGACCGTCGACGAGAGCGAGAAGGCCGGCCGCGTGCGCGGTGTCTTCGATTCCGTGGCCTCGAAGTACGACGTCATGAACGACCTGATGTCCGCCGGTCTGCACCGCGCCTGGAAGGCCTACACCGTCATGGTGGCCAACCTCAAGGAGGGCGATCAGGTGCTGGACATCGCGGGCGGCACGGGCGATCTGTCACTGGCTTTTTCCAAAAAAGTGGGAACCAGTGGCCGGGTGGTGCACACAGATATCAATGAAGCCATGCTGCGCGTGGGCCGCAACCGCCTGATCGACAAGGGCGTGGTGCTGCCGACCCTGGTGTGCGATGCCGAGAAGCTGCCGTTTCCCGATGCCCATTTCGACCTGGTCAGCGTGGCTTTTGGCCTGCGCAATATGACGCACAAGGATGCGGCGCTCAAGGAAATGAACCGCGTGCTCAAGCCCGGCGGCAAGCTGCTGGTGCTGGAGTTCTCCAAAATTGCCAAGCCGCTGGAGAAGGTCTACGACTGGTACTCCTTCAACATCCTTCCCAAGATGGGCTCGATGGTGGCGGGCGATGCGGAGAGCTACCGCTATCTGGCGGAGTCGATTCGCATGCACCCGGGCCAGGAGGCACTCAAGGGCCTGATGCAGCAAGCCGGCTTTGGCCATGTGGACTATCACAACATGACCGGTGGCGTGGTGGCGCTGCATGTGGGCATCAAGTGCTGAACATGGGCGCAGATAAAGACAGCAGGTTCACCATGGCGTGGACCAAGGGTTTTGGTTAGTTTTCAGATTGGTTCCTATTAAAAGGAGAACAAGGCGATGATGAAGGTGTGGGCAGTGGTTTTGGTGGCAGCGTTGGCCGTGGTGCATCCCGATGCAGAAGCCAAGCGCATGGGTGGTGGCAGCTCCGTGGGGCGCCAGTCCAGCAATGTGACGCAGCGCGAAGCCGCTCCGCGTCCGGCACAGGCGCCTGCGCAACAGCAGCAAGCAGCCAAGCCCGCCACACCTGCACAGGCAGCGCCTGCGGCGCAGCCCAAAAAGCCCTGGGGTGCCATGCTCGGCGGCCTGGCTGCTGGCCTGGGCCTGGCCTGGCTGGCCCATTCGCTGGGCTTTGGTGAAGCCTTTGCCAATATGCTGATGTTTGGCCTGCTGGCCATGGTCGTCATGGTGGTTATCGGCATGGTGATGCGTGCCCGCAACAAGCCCAAGGCCGCAGCGGCTGCGGCATCGCCTTTTGCCTTCCAGGGCGCTGGTGCGCCCGTGCCGCCCCCCGCTCCGAACGAGGTGGTGCAGCCGCGCCAATACAACCCCGAGAAGGTGGGCAATGACGCCTCGGCCCGTCCCTGGGAGCAAGACCATGTGCCCGCTGGCGGCTCCATGATCGGCTCCGGTCTGGCCGGTGGTGGCATTCCCGCTGGCTGGAGCGTGCCCGATGGTTTTGACGCCGAAGGTTTTCTGGCGGCTGCCAAGCGCAACTTCATCAGCCTGCAAGCGGCCTGGGACAAGGGCGATGTGGCCACGCTGCGCGCCATGATGACGGATGAGATGCTCAGCGAAATCAAGACCCAGCTGCAAGAGCGCGAAGGCCAAAGCGGCGGCGCGGCCAACCAGACGGATGTGGTCATGATCGAAGCCCAACTGCTGGGCATCGAAGACCTGGGCCGCGGCTATATGGCCAGCGTGGAGTTCTCGGGCATGATCCGCGAAGACGCCTCGGCAGGCCCCAGCCCCTTCCGTGAGGTCTGGAACATGACCAAGCCCAAGGACAACTCCAGCGGCTGGCTGGTGGCCGGTTTGCAGGCCTTGCAATAAAGCCTGGCGGCACCTGGCTGGCGCCCGCCTGGGCGCAAAGCAGCCGTCTCCCTCCAAAGGGAAGCGGTATAGCCGCACAGAGGGTGCTGCATTTCAGGAATAATTGGGGACTATGGCAACACAGTCCCCTTTTTCTTTTCTCAACGGCCTGGCCGAGCGCGTGGTGCAGACCGTGCAGCCGCCCCAGTGGCTGGTGCATGAAACCCAGCAGCGTGTCGTGCTCTTTCTCAACCATGTGCTGATGCAGGAAAAGGCGGCCATGGAGCGCCTGGTACGCCAAAAAGGCCGGGTGGCACGGGTGCAATGGCGCAGCTTCAATATGGCGCTGTTGATCACGCCGGCCGGTCTGTTCAATCTGGCGCCTGAAGGCGCAGCCCCCGATCTGCAACTGGAAATCGCCGACAGCAACCCGCTGGCGCTGGCCCAGAACGCGCTGCGCGGTGACAAGCCCGCCATCCGCATCGAAGGCGATGTGCAACTGGCGGCCGACATCCACTGGCTGGTGGACAACGTGCAGTGGGATGTGGAAGAGGATCTGGCCCGCGTCATCGGTGATGCACCGGCCCACATGATTGGCAGCGCAGCGCGCAAGCTGGCCCAGGGCCTGCGCCAGTTTGTGGGTGCCCGCATGGGCGGCCAACAGGCAGCCGGCAATGCGCCGGTGGTGGTGGACTCCGAGACCCGTCCGCCGCAATGAGCAAGCTGTTTCGAGGCGTCACCATCATCTGGGTGGTGTTGCGGTACGGGCTGGACGAGCTGGTGCTCTCCGGCTTTGACCATCCCTGGTTGCGTCTGCTGCGCCGTGTGCTCACCCTGGGCCGCAAGCTGGACAAGCCGCGCGGCGTGCGCCTGCGCCTGGCGCTGGAAGAGTTGGGGCCGATTTTTGTCAAATTCGGCCAGGTACTGTCCACCCGCAGCGATCTGATGCCCCCCGACGTGGCCGAGGAACTGGCCAAGCTGCAGGACCGCGTGCCGCCATTCGATCCACAGATTGCGGTGGAGACGATTGAGCGCGCGTTTCGCAAGCCCCTGGACCAGATCTTCGTCAGCTTTGAGCGCGAGCCCGTGGCCAGTGCCTCCATCGCCCAGGTGCACTTTGCCGTGGTGCGTGACCGTGACGGCAAAGAACGCGAGGTGGCCGTCAAGGTCTTGCGCCCGGGCATGAAGCGCGTGATCGACAAAGACGTGGCCCTGATGCACATGATGGCCAACTGGGTGGACCGGCTCTCGGCGGAAGGCAAGCGCCTCAAGCCGCGCCAGGTGGTGGCCGAGTTCGACAACTATCTGCACGATGAGCTGGACCTGATCCGCGAAGCCTCGAACGCGGCCCAGCTGCGCCGCAATATGGATGGCCTGGACCTGGTGCTGATCCCCGAGGTGTTCTGGGATTTCTGCCGCACCGATGTGATGGTGATGCAGCGCATGAAGGGCGTGCCCATCAACCAGATCGAGCGCTTGCGCGAGGCCGGGGTGGACATCCCCAAGCTGGCGCGCGACGGGGTGACCATTTTCTTCACCCAGGTGTTCCGCGACGGTTTTTTCCACGCCGATATGCACCCGGGCAACATCATGGTCAGCCTGGAGCCCGAAACCTTTGGCCGCTATATCTCGCTGGACTTCGGCATCGTCGGCACGCTGACCGAGTTCGACAAGGAATACCTGGCGCAAAACTTCACGGCCTTTTTCCGCCGTGACTACAAGCGCGTGGCCGAGCTGCACATCGAAAGCGGCTGGGTGCCTCCCGAAACCCGCGTCAACGAGCTGGAAGCCGCCATCCGCGCGGTCTGCGAGCCCTATTTCGACCGGCCGCTGGCCGAAATCTCTCTGGGCATGGTGTTGATGCGCCTGTTCCAGACCTCGCGCCGTTTCCAGGTGGAAATCCAGCCCCAGTTGGTGCTGCTGCAAAAAACGCTGCTGAATATCGAAGGCCTGGGTCGCCAGCTCGATCCCAATCTCGACCTCTGGAGCACGGCCAAGCCCTTCCTGGAGAAGTGGATGCTGGACCAGATGGGCCCGCAGCGCCTGTGGCGCGAGCTCAAGGCCGAGGCACCGCGCTACGCCAAGCTGCTGCCCGAGCTGCCACGCCTGTTCTACGACTATCTGCAGCACCGTGGTCATGGCGACCCGCAAGTCCTGCGTGATTTGGTAGCCGAGCAAAAACGCACCAACCGCCTGTTGCAGACCCTGATCTACGGCGCCCTGGGTTTTGTGCTGGGCCTGGTGCTGGTGCGCATCTTGCTCGCGACAGGTCTGATTTTTTAAACCCAACCCCCCATTTTTTCTGCGAGAGGATCAGCCATGCTGCTCTTTATGGTGATTGCCTACCTCTTGGTCACCATCGGTATTGGCCTGTGGGCGGCCAAACGGGTGAAGAACACGGCGGACTTCGCCGTGGCGGGTCGCCACTTGCCGATGTACATGATCATCACGCTCACCTTCGCCACCTGGTTTGGCTCCGAGATCGTGCTGGGCGTGCCCGCCAAGTTCATCGAGGGTGGCTTGCACGCCGTGGTGGAAGACCCGTTTGGCGCAGGCATGTGTCTGATCCTGGTGGGCATGTTCTTCGCCGGCAAGCTCTACCGCATGACCTTGCTGACCATCAGCGATTACTACCGCGGCCGCTTTGGGCGGGGCATTGAGCTGATCTGCTCGCTGATCATCATGCTCAGCTACCTGGGCTGGGTATCTGCCCAGGTCACGGCTTTGGGCCTGGTGTTCAATCTGCTCTCGGGCGGTGCCATCACCATTCCCTGGGGCATGACCATTGGCGTGCTGTCGATCCTGATCTACACGCTGTGGGGAGGCATGTGGTCGGTGGCGGTGACCGACTTCATCCAGATGATCATCCTGGTGGTGGGCCTGGTGGTGCTGGCGTACTTTGCGGCCGACATGGCCGGCGGCGCCGACAAGGTGATTGATCTGGCTACCAGCCGTGATCTGTTCAAGTTCTGGCCCGAGCCCAGCTGGCACGAGATGCTGTTCTTCTTTGGTGCAGCCATCACCATGATGCTGGGCTCCATTCCCCAGCAGGACGTGTTCCAGCGGGTGATGTCGGCCAACAGCGAAAAAGCCGCCACCCGCGGCACCATCATCGGCGGCACGGCCTATATCTTGTTCGCCTTTGTGCCCATGTTTCTGGTGGCCAGTGCGCTCATCATCATGCCCAGCGAGACCGCGGCCCTGCTGGCCGATGACCCGCAAAAAGTGCTGCCCACGCTGGTGATGGAGAAGATGCCGCTGGCCATGCAGGTGCTGTTCTTTGGTGCGCTGCTGTCGGCCATCAAGTCCTGCGCCTCGGCCACCTTGCTGGCACCCAGTGTGACCTTTACCGAAAACATCTGGCGCCAGCTGCGCCCCAGGACCAGCGACCGTGAAAACCTGCTGACCATGCGCATCAGCGTGCTGGTGTTTGCCGTCTGTGTGCTGGCCTACTCCATCCTGATGGAAGGCACGCCCATTTATGAGCTGGTGTCCAGTGCCTACCAGGTGCCCCTGGTGGGCGCCTTCACTCCGCTGATTTTTGGTCTGTACTGGAAGCGTGCCAGCACCCAGGGCGCATTTGCCGCCGTGGTGCTGGGCATTGGTGTGTGGGGGCTGTTCATGATGGTGCCGGGCTGGGCCGAGGTCTTCCCGCAGCAACTGGCCGGTCTGCTGGCCGCCATCTTCGGCATGGTGGCGGGCTCGCTGCTGCCACAATGGGTGAACAACCGCCGCGACCAGGTGGTGCACTACACCTCTGACACGGGTATGACCCCTGCTTGAATGCAGCCCGGCAGCACCGCTGCGCGGCCAGGCGATGCCGTGCAGTGGTGTAGGGCGCTGATGGGGATTGGCCATGCCAGGGGCGGCGGCTGCGCGGCTGCCTATAATTAAAGGTTTTGCGATCTCCTTTTCTTTCGCCCTATGCCTATCTACGCATACATGTGTGGCGCCTGTGGCCACGCCAAAGATGTGCTGCAAAAGCTGTCCGATGCGCCGCTGACGGCCTGCCCGGCCTGCGGCGCAGCCGCATTTGCCAAGCAGCTCACTGCACCAGGCTTTCAGCTCAAGGGTACGGGCTGGTATGCCACCGACTTTAAGGGCGCAGCCAGCAGCGCAGCGCCTGCCAAGCCGGCGGAAGCCGCTGCCCCCGCCTGTGGTGCAGCGAGCGCCTGCGGCGCTGCGGGTTGCGCCGCAGCGGAGGTGTAAAGCCCATGGCCGCCTTGCGCAAGTGGCTGTTCAGCGGGCTGCTGGTGATTGTTCCCGGCGTCATCACGGCCTGGGTGCTGAACTGGATCGTCAGCACGCTGGACCAGACGCTGCAAATCCTGCCCGAAGCCTGGCAGCCCGACCGTCTGCTGGGTGTGCATATTCCCGGTTTTGGCGTGCTGCTGACCCTGGCCATCTTGTTGGTGGTGGGGGCTGTGGCCAGCAATTTCATCGGCCGCAAGCTGGTGAGCTGGGGCGATGCGGTGATCACCCGCATCCCGGTGGTACGCTCCATCTACTCCAGCGTCAAACAGGTGTCGGACACGGTGTTTTCCGACAGCGGCAACGCCTTTCGCACTGCGGTGCTGGTGCAGTGGCCGCGTGAAGGCGTCTGGACCGTGGCCTTCATCACCGGCAACCCTTCGGGGGAAGTGGAAAGCTATCTGCGTGACGAATATGTCAGCGTGTTCGTGCCGACCACGCCCAACCCCACGGGCGGCTACTTTGTGCTGATGCGCAAAAGCGATTGTGTGGAACTGGAAATGAGCGTGGATGCCGCGCTCAAGTACATCGTCTCCATGGGGGTCGTGGCTCCGCCACCGCTGCCCGTGCCCGACGAACCCAACCGATAAACAACCCAAGCGCGCTCCACAGGAGCGCAGGAAGATAAACCGATGGCCATGCGCTCTGAATACTGCGGTCTTGTGACCGAGGCCCTGATGGGGCAAACCGTGACCCTGTGCGGCTGGGTGAACCGCCGCCGTGACCATGGTGGTGTGATCTTCATCGACCTGCGCGACCGCGAAGGCTATGTGCAGGTGGTGTGCGACCCCGACCGTGCCGAGATGTTCAAGACGGCCGAAGGCATTCGCAACGAGTTCTGCGTGCAGATCAAGGGTCTGGTGCGCGCACGTCCCGCCGGCACCACCAACGACAAGCTCAAGAGCGGCCAGATCGAAGTGCTGTGCCATGAGCTGACCGTGCTGAACGCCTCCGTCACCCCGCCGTTCCAGCTGGACGACGAGAACCTGTCGGAAACCGTGCGCCTCACCAACCGCGTGCTGGACCTGCGCCGCCCGGTGATGCAGCGCAATATGATGCTGCGCTACAAGACGGCCATCCAGGTGCGCAACTTCCTGGACAAGCAAGGTTTCATCGACATCGAAACCCCCATGCTGGGCAAGTCCACCCCCGAAGGCGCCCGCGACTACCTGGTGCCCTCGCGCGTGCATGACGGCGAGTTCTTCGCTCTGCCCCAGTCGCCCCAGCTGTACAAGCAGATGCTGATGGTGGCTGGCTACGACCGCTACTACCAGATCACCAAGTGCTTCCGCGACGAAGACCTGCGCGCTGACCGCCAGCCCGAGTTCACCCAGATCGACTGCGAAACCTCCTTCCTGAACGAAGAAGAGATCCGCGCCATCTTCCAGCGCATGATCTGCGAAGTCTTCCAGACCCAGCTGAATGTGGATCTGGGCGAGTTCCCCATCATGACCTACCAGGACGCCGCCTTCCGCTTTGGTTCGGACAAGCCCGACCTGCGCGTCAAGCTGGAGTTCACCGAGCTGACCGACTGCATGAAGGACGTGGACTTCAAGGTCTTCTCCACCCCCGCCACCACCAAGGGCGGCCGTGTGGTGGCCTTGCGCGTGCCCGGCGGCGCCCAGATCTCGCGCGGCGAGATCGACAGCTACACCGAGTTCGTCAAGATCTATGGCGCCAAGGGCCTGGCCTGGATCAAGGTCAACGAAGTGGCCAAGGGCCGTGACGGTCTGCAGTCGCCCATCGTCAAGAACCTGCACGACGCAGCGATTGCCGAAATCCTCAAGCGCACCGGCGCACAGGACGGCGATCTGCTTTTCTTCGGCGCCGACAAGGAAAAAATCGTCAACGACTCCATCGGCGCACTGCGCCTGAAGGTGGGCCACAGCGAATTCGGCAAGCAGAGCGGCCTGTTCGAAGACCGCTGGGCACCGCTGTGGGGGGTGGACTTCCCCATGTTCGAATACGACGAGGAAAATGATCGCTGGGCCGCCGTGCACCACCCCTTCACCTCGCCCAAGGATGGCCACGAGGAACTGATGGCCACCGACCCGGCCAAGTGCATTGCCAAGGCCTACGACATGGTCTTGAACGGCTGGGAGCTGGGCGGCGGCTCGGTGCGTATCCACCGCGCCGATGTGCAGGCCAAGGTGTTTGAGGCCCTGAACATCAGCCCCGAACAGCAACGTGCCAAGTTCGGTTACCTGCTGGACGCGCTGCAATACGGCGCGCCTCCCCATGGTGGCCTGGCCTTCGGCCTGGACCGCTTGATCACGCTGATGACGGGTTCCGACTCCATCCGCGACGTGATCGCCTTCCCCAAGACCCAGCGCGCCCAGGACTTGCTGACGCAAGCGCCTTCGCCCGTGGACGAAAAGCAGCTGCGCGAGCTGCACATCCGCCTGCGCAACACGGCGGTGACTACCACCACGGCCGAGTAAGCCCTGCATGCGTGGGGAGCAGGCTTGCATCCCACCACAGCACAGGCTTTGAACACTTTCTGGCCTGTGCGATAGTCCAACGCCATCCAGCCCCACGGCTGGGTGGCGTTTTTTCTTACTCTCTGTTTGGGAGCTGACAGTGCACAAGACATGGGGTTTTCAGCTTGAAATCCGATGGAGCCGCACGACACAAGGCATGGGTAGCTATGGTTTTTGATATCCGGATGAACCGTATGGTGCGTAGCGCACTGGGCTGGGTGGCCGTATGTGGGGCCGTCTTCGCTGCCTTGGCACTGGCGGGCTGCGGCGAAAAACGCACCGAACTGGGCCAGGGCGGCTCGGAAATCACAGGCTCTGCCGGCCCGCAAGGCGCGCAGGACGCCGCCGCCTCGCTGGAGAAATGCCAGGCGCCGATTGCCACCGTGGCCCTGGTCGAGAACCCCGGCGGCTACGTCATGCCCTATGGCAATGGCCAACTGCCGCCATCGCCCGTGCCCCTGGTCAAGCTGCTGGCCCAGCAAAGCGGCTGCTTTCGCGTGGTGGACCGCCATGCCGGCCTGCAGGGCACGCTGCGTGAAGGCCAGCTGCGCGACGCCGGTGTGCTGCGCCAGGGCGGCACGGTGCAAAAGGGCAAGGGCTATGAGGCGCAATACCAGCTGGTGCCCAGCCTGACCTTTAGCGAGCAGAACGCGGGCGGTGGCCTGTCCGGCATCATCGCCATGATCCCTGTGCTGCGCGATATTGCAGGGCTTGCCGGTCTGGTGGAGAACGTCAAGCTCAAGGAAGCGCAGACCGCGCTGTTTCTGACCGACACAGAAACCACGGAACAGGTGGCTGCAGCCACGGGCGCGGCCCGCACCACAGACCTGGGTGTGGGTGGCCTGATCCTGGGTAAGCTGGGCGGCGGTGGCGGCGCGGGCTGGAGCAATACCAACGAAGGCAAGGTGATTGCCGCCGCATTTCTGAACACGCACAACCAGCTGGTGCACCAGCTGCGGGCCTTGCAGGCCAAGACCCTGCCGCCGGCGGTGGCCACCCAGGCACCGGCTGCGCCACGCTGAGCAGAACCCCCATGGGCTGGCGCCATCAGCGCTGACCCAGGGCAGGGCACAGGTTTTGTCACGCAGCCATGGCAGCACGGCGCTACCATGGGGCCATGGTGAATGTGGATGTATCAGCCCAGGGCCTGTCTGCCGCAGTGGCGGCGGAGCCATGTTACAAAATCCCCGAATCGGTCTTGGTCATCATCTACCGTGCGGATGGTCAGGTGCTGCTGCTGCGCCGCAGCCAGCCCGCACCCGAGGGCCAGGATTTCTGGCAGGGCGTGACGGGCAGCAAAGACTTTGAGGGTGAGGACTGGCGTGCCACCGCCTTGCGCGAGGTGGCCGAGGAAACCGGTATCGATGCCCTGGCACCGGGCTGCGTGCTGCAAGACTGGGAACTTGAGAACCGCTACACCATCTACCCACAATGGCTGCATCGCTATGCGCCCGGTGTATGGTGGAACACAGAGCGGGTGTTTGGCCTGCTGGTACCACCCCATACCGAAGTGGTGCTGAGCCCTAGAGAGCACACCGCCTTTGCCTGGCATGACTGGCGGGAAGCGGCCGACCGCTGCTACTCCCCCTCGAATGCCGAGGCCATTCTTCATCTGCCTTGCTATCTTCCCGCATGACCGAGTCCACCAAATCCGTGCTGACCACCGCATCGGGCATTGTTTTGCCGCCCGAGCCGGCTGTTTTGCGTGTGGCCACCTACAACATCCACAAAGGGGTGCAAGGGCTGGGGCCCACGCGGCGGCTGGAAATCCACAACCTGGGCCACGCCGTGGAGCAGCTCGATGCCGACATCGTCTGCCTGCAGGAAGTGCGCAAGATGAACCGCAAGGAAGAGCAGTACTTCGAGCGCTGGCCCAAGGTGTCGCAGGCCGAGTTTCTGGCCCCCGAAGGCTATGAGTCGGTCTACCGCACCAATGCCTACACCAAGGATGGCGAGCATGGCAACGCCTTGCTCACGCGCTGGCCCGTCAAGGGCAGCAACCACATCGATATTTCTGACCACCGCTTTGAGCAGCGCGGCCTGCTGCATGTGGAGGTGGAGGTGCGTGGCCGGGCCGTGCATGCCATCGTGGTCCATCTGGGCCTGATCCCTGGCAGCCGCGTGCGCCAGATCCAGGCGCTGCAGCAGTTCATAGAACGCGAGGTGCCGCCCGGTGCACCCCTGGTGGTTGCGGGCGACTTCAACGACTGGGGAACGCACATCAAGCGCCTGCTGGCCAGCTACGGCCTGTACGAATTCGAGGCCGATGGCCTGAGCGCGCTGACCTACCCCTCGCGCCTGCCGCTGGCCCAGCTGGACCATGTCTACGTGCGCGGCATGACGCCCACCGGCTTGATCGTGCCCCAGGGCCGCATCTGGTGGCGCATGTCCGACCATTTGCCGTTGATTGCGGAATTTCATATATAAGGACACCCCCCTGAGGCGCTGCGCGCCTTCCCCCCGCTCTCGCGTCGCTGCGCTCGCGGGCAGGGGGACGACACCGGCGCGGCGGGGCGGCCCTTGCGCGATGTCTCTGGCGTGGGGGCGGTGCCAGCACTGTGTGGCGGCGCGGCCGGCGTAGGCCGCTTGCGCGGCAGTTCTGACTTGGGCCGTGCCGGTTTTATGTGTTGGGCCTGATTGAGGACTTGCTGGGGAGCCTTGGGTGTTGCCCCTTCCCCCACCGGGGGAAGGTGGGGATGGGGGCTGGCCCCGGCCCCTGTATGTCTCCCTCGCCCGCTGGCGGGAGAGGGCAGGGGTGAGGGCAGGCTTTCCTCACTGCACGCGCCAGCTTGGCAGCGCAGGGCTGGCCAGCACTGTCGCGCAGGCTGTTGTTTGCTATTAAATAAATAGCTTGTAATGCAGTGTGGGCTTGCTGTGGGCTGTGTATTCCCTGTTGCTTACATGTTGGCGATTCACTGGTACCATGCCGGGCATGTTTAGTGATCTGGCTGCCGACAACATGACTCCTGTGAACCCGGACGAGGGTACCCCCGTCTCCGTGAAGATCCGCGAGCGGATCACGGCAGCCCGCAAGCGCTTTAATGCCAATGACAATATCGCCGAGTTCATTGAACCGGGCGAGTTGGAAAAGCTGCTTGACGAGGTCGAAGTCAAGATGCAGGGCGTGCTCGATAGCATGGTGATCGACACCGCCAACGACCACAACACCAAGAGCACGGCCCGGCGTGTGGCCAAGATGTATTTGAACGAGGTTTTCAAGGGCCGCTATGTGCAGGCGCCTGCGATCACCGAATTCCCCAATGCCGAGCGCCTGAATGAGCTGATGATTGTCGGCCCCATCACCGTGCGCAGCGCCTGCAGCCACCATCTGTGCCCGGTGATTGGCAAGATCTGGATTGGCGTGCTGCCCAATGAGCATACCAATGTGATTGGCCTGTCCAAATACGCGCGCTTGGTGGACTGGGTCATGGGCCGCCCACAGATCCAGGAAGAGGCCGTGGTGCAACTGGCCGATCTGATCATGGAGAAAACCCAGCCCGATGGTCTGGCCATCGTGATGGAAGCATCGCATTTCTGCATGTCCTGGCGCGGCGTGCGCGAAATGGACAGCAAAATGCTGAACTCGGTGATGCGTGGCGCTTTCCTCAAGGATGCCAATCTGCGCCGCGAGTTCTTGTCGCTGATTCCTGGAAGGAGTTAAGCCATGTTGGTGCGCCTGCTCTATGCCAGCCGCGCGGTCGATGCCTCGCCAGCGGCCATTGAAGCTATTCTTGCCCAGTCACGCGAGCACAACCTCAGCAAGGGGTTGACCGGTGTGTTGTGCTATGGCGGCGGTGTGTTCCTGCAGGCCATTGAAGGCGGGCGCAGCGCCGTCAGCCATCTCTTTAGCACGCTGCAGCACGATGCCCGCCATAAGGATGTGGAGCTGCTGCAGTTCCAGGAGATCGAGGAGCGCCGCTTCAGTGGCTGGACCATGGGCGTGGTGAATCTGAACAAGCTCAACCATTCCATCTTGCTCAAATATTCCGAAAAAGCCGAGCTCGATCCCTACGCCGTCTCCGGCAAGGTGTCGTTTGCCTTGCTGGAAGAGCTGATGGCCACGGCCTCCATCATTGGCCGGGCATGAAGTTGCAGCACTGACGTTTTCCATTGCCAGCTGCCAAAGCTGGTCCAGGGGCCATGGGCCCCTTTGTTTTTTGTCTCGGGTGTGTCGTTGTTATGAGTCTGCAGGCATTTGCGCTGATCATCGTGGCCGGTCTGATCCACGCGGGGTGGAACGTGGCGGCCAAGAAAGCGGGGGGCGATTCCCGCTTTGCCTTTTTCACCTCCTTCATCATGATGCTGATCTGGGCTCCGCTGGGCTGGTGGATGGGCCGGGACGTGGTGGGGCACTGGGGCCAGGCCGAGTGGGCGGTGGTGCTGGTCAGCGGGCTGCTGCATGTGGCGTATTACGTGATCTTGCTGCGTGGCTACCGCCATGCGGATCTGACGGTGGTCTACCCCCTGGCGCGGGGCAGCGGGCCGCTGATGTCGTCCATGGTGGCGATTCTCTTCCTGGGCGAGCAGATCTCCGCCCTGGGCGTGGCCGGTATTGCCGGCGTGGTGCTGGGGGTGTTCTTCATCGCCGGCGGGCCGGCCCTGCTGCGCCCTCGTACCGACCCCGAAGCCAGGCTGCGCCTGCGCCGCGGCCTGTTGTATGGCGTGGCCACCGGCATCTTTATTGCCAGCTACACCGTGGTGGATGGCTATGGCGTGCGCCTGCTGCTGATGTCACCCATCTTGATCGACTACATGGGCAATTTTGTGCGCGTGTTTTTGCTGGCCCCCGTGGTGCTGCGCGACCTGCCCGAAGCCCGCCGCCTGTGGGCGCTGCAATGGCGCTGGGCCATGCTGGTGGCCCTGGTCAGCCCCATTGCCTATGTGCTGGTGCTGTATGCCATGCAGACGGCTCCCATGTCCCATGTGGCGCCGGCGCGTGAAGTGTCCATGCTGTTTGCCGCGCTGATTGGCGGCCATCTGCTGAACGAGGGCGACCGCGCGGTGCGCATCTTTGGTGCGCTGCTGATTGCGTTGGGGGTGACGGCGTTGGCGCTGGGGTAGCCCCCCTGAGTCGCCTGCGGCGCCTTCCCCCCAGGGGGACGACAGCCTCGCGGCGGGGCGGCCCTTGCTCGCTGTCTCTGGCTTTGGGCCGCGCCAGTTTCATGTGTTATGGGTGCCCAGGAAACGCCAGGGGTGAAAACAATGAAATGGCTTGTACTGCTTTGTCCTATTGCATAGATAGCTATGGTTTTTGGAGTTTTTGAATGATGCGACGACAGACTGTGTATGTAGCTGCCCTGGCGCTGGGTTTATGGGGTGCGGTGGCCCAGGCCGCGCCTGCGCCCTGGTATTGGTGGGTGAGCAAGGTCGATGAGCAGCGGGTTTGCGCCCAGTCCATGCCGGAGCAGGGTTGGGAGCGGGCCGAGGGGCCGTTCACGCGCTCCGATTGCCAGCGCTGAGTGGGCGCATCAACCGAGTTTTGTCCATGCCGTCTTTGGAATCGCTGACCACCTTTTTTGGCATTGCCGTGTTGCTGGCTTTGACGCCGGGGCCGGACAATATTTTTGTGTTGCTGCAATCTGCCCAACGTGGCTGGCGTGCCGGGCTGGCGGTGGTGCTGGGTTTGACGGCTGGGGTGGCTGTGCACACCACGGCCGTGGCCCTGGGCCTGGCGGCCCTGTTTGCCGCATCGGCCACGGCTTTTACCGTGCTCAAGTGGTGCGGTGCGGCCTATCTGAGCTATCTGGCCTGGGGCGCGCTGCGGGCACCGGTTTCCGCCAGCGAAGGCCCGGCGCTGCAGGTGCGCGACCAGCGCTTGTCGCTGCGCGAGGCCTTGCGCATGGTGGGGCGCGGCCTGGTGATGAACCTCACCAATCCCAAGGTACTGATCTTTTTTCTGGCCTTTTTGCCCCAGTTCGCCAACCCGGCACTGGGCCCGGTGGCGCCGCAGATTGCGGCCTATGGTGCCGTTTTCATGGCTGCCACTTTGCTGGTGTTTGGCTCCATCGCCTGCTTCAGCGGGCTGTTCGGCACCATGTTGCAACGCTCGGCCCGTGCCCAGTGGTGGCTCAATCGCCTGGCTGGCGTGGTGTTTCTGGGCATGGCGCTGCGTTTGGCCACCACGCAGCGCTGATCTAGCACTGCGTGGCACCAGCAGGTGTCAAAGGTGTTGGTCAAAAAGAGCCTGATCAGGTCATGAGGAGACCGTGGCCGCGCTGGTGCGCTCCATTTGTGCCTGTTGGTAGCGAAACTCTTGGCTGAGGCCACCATAACCATAGGCGGTAGCACGGGCATCGACGATGTGGGCATAAGACACAGGGTGCAGCCGCTCAAACAACGCTGCCATGGCGCTGTAGACCGCTTGCAGATAGGCCGCTTTTTCGGCCTTGGTGTTGGTCTCGTCGGTGATGGTGATGCACAGGTGGAAGGCGGATTGCTGCAACGCTTGCAGGGACTGCCCGGCCACAAACCAGTCGTTGGCAGGTATGTGCTGCAGGGCCACGGAAATTAATCCCGGGTCTTTGCCCAATAGCTCTGCCGTCAACGCGCTGATATGTGCCACGGCCTGGGCGCTGCGGGCACTGGCATTGCCCGAAATTTGCAACTGGATATGGGGCATGGAAAGCTCCTGGAGGGTGGTGAAGGCCCGCAGTGTGCGGCTTGCCTATCCATTTGAAAAACGGGAAGATTTGTTGGATATCACCTGTTTTTCGGATGGATAAAACCATGCAAGGATTCGATCTGGCCCAGCTGTACAGCCTGCGCGTGGTGGCCGAGGCCGGCAGCCTGACGGCGGCCGCGCCGCGGTTGTTTTTGTCGCAATCGGCGGTGAGCGAGCACATGCGCAAGCTGGAGGCTGCCTGCGGTCAGCCGTTGCTGTTGCGCAGCAAGGCCGGGGTGGTGTTGACGCCGGCAGGCACACGGCTGTTGGCCCATGCGCAGCGCATCTTGGCGCTGTCTGAGCAAGCCTGGAATGATCTGTGCGGCCCGCAGCTGCAAGGTCATGTGCGCCTGGGCGTGAGCGATTATTTTCGTCCCCAGGCCTTGGCTTCTATGTTGGCCCATGTGGCCGAGGTCCATCCCGGGCTCCGGCTGCATGTGCAGGTGATGCACAGCAGCCAGGTGCGCAGCATGTGGCTGCAAGGGGCGCTGGACCTGGGGCTGTGCATGCAACTGGAGGACGAGGCCGTCGAAGGCGCCAGCACCTTGTGCCGCGAGGCACTGCACTGGGTGGCCGCGCCACATGCCGTGTTCCCGCAGGGCCGGCCTGTGCCGCTGGTGTTGTTGCCCGAGCATTGCGCTTTGCACCACTTGGCCGTGCAGTGTCTGGCCAGCCAAGGCCAAGCCTATGAGGTGGTGCATCTGGTCACGGGTGTGGCAGGGCTGCAGGCGGCCATCGCCGCAGGCCTGGGTGTGGGCTGTGTGAATGCATCGGCCATGGGCCAGGGCATGGAACTCTGGCAGACGCCGCTGCCAAAGACGGCCTGGCCGGCGCTGCCGGACGTGCGTTTTCAGCTGCTACCGTTGCACGCGGGTGCCCCCAGCCTGCTGGCGCAGGTGAGGCAGGCGCTGCTCAGTCAGTGGTCTGCATAGCGGGAGGCTGTGGCCATGCCGGTAGCGGTGCGCGTAGCTGCTCAAAAGCGCGGGCGACTTGCAGCACGCCCAGATCATCAAAGCGGGCGCCGGTAATTTGCAGGCCTATGGGCAGGCCCTGGCTGGACAGGGCGCAGGGTACAGAAATCGCGGGCTGCTCCGACATATTGAAGGGCACGGTGAAGGCAATGTGCTCCAACGGGCGCAGCGGGTCGTTGGTGGGGGCGGCCAGCTCGGCATCGAAGGCGGTGATGGGTGCCACGGGCGAGAGTACATAGTCGAATGCCGCGCAGGCCTGCACCGTGGCCTGGCGGGTGCGGAAGAACTGGTGCTGGGCCGCGAATACCGCCGTGGCCGTCAAGGCATGGGCGCTGTCTGCCCATTGGCGGATAAAGGGCAGAACCTTGGCCTGTTGTGCGACGGGCATGGCCTGCAGGTCCATATGGGAGCGCATGCGCCAGAAGTGGTCCATGCCATCCAGCATGTCACGGCCCAAAAACGGTGCCATGGGCGTGACGATGGCGCCGGCTTCTTCGAACAGCCGGGCGGCCTGTTCCACGGCCTGGCGCACTTCGGGCTCCACGGGCAGGCCGCAGCCTGCATCCAGCAGCAGGCCTATGCGCAGGCCGCGCAGCCGCTGCAGGCCGGGGGCCAGTTGCTGCCAGGCGATGTGCTGGGGTGGCAGGGCCATGCAGTCGCAGGCATCGGGCTGGGCCAGCACCATCATCATCAGCGCAGCGTCTTCCACGCTGCGCGTCATGGGGCCGGCGCAGCGGCCGGTATAGGGCGGGTCGATGGGGATGCGGCCTAGGCTGGGCTTGAAGCCCACAATGCCGCACCAGCTGGCGGGCAGGCGTATAGAGCCACCGATATCGGTGCCCACATGCAGCGGGCCATAGCCAGCGGCTGCTGCGGCGCCGGCACCGGCGCTGGAGCCGCCCGGGCCCTTGGATAGATCCCAGGGGTTGCGGGCCGTGGCATGAAAGCTGGAAAGCCCGGAGGACAGCATGCCAAAGTCGGGCATGGTGGTCTTGGCCCAGAGCAGGGCGCCTGCCTCGCGCAGGCGGGCGGAGGGCGGGGCATCGGCCGCTGCCGCGGTGAGGGTGGTGGCGGCCGTGCCCAGCGGTGTGGGATCGCCCGCCGTGGCGATGTTGTCCTTGATGGTGGTGGGCACACCATCCAGCCAGCCCTGGGGGCTGCGCTGCATCCACCGGGCCTCGCTGGCGCGGGCTTGCGCCAGCGAGGCCTCGGGCCGGTAGAGGTAGGTCGCATGCAGGCTGGGCTCCCAGCGCTCCACCTGCGCTATGACGGACTGCATGACCTCCACAGGGGACAGCTGATGGGCCATATAAGCCTGCAGCAGTTGGGTGGCGCTTAGATGGTGCAACTCGCTCATATCTCTCCTTGGCGGCCCGGAGGCCTTCTGCATGTCAACAAAACAAGGAAAACCGGCCTGCATGGACTGCTGGAGCGGGCCAGGGCAGTGTGGCGGGCGCTGAGCCTCACTCCACAACGGTCAGACAGCGCTTCAGGCGCGGCGCCTCGCCCGCCGACAGTACTTCGGTACGGCAAGGGCGAGCAACAAAGCATGAAGCGCTGTATGGCCGCCTCCAAAGAGAATGCATGCGAAGCTCAGCATGCCTTCCGTGAGGCGTTTTAAGACCAGGACAGGGCCGACAGATCGTTGACAAAGATGGGCATGTCCTTCCACAGACCACGCAACCCCTTGGCCGCCACGGTCACCCACTGGGGCTGGTAGAGGTAGGCATGCACGCAGTCCTCGGCCAGCAGGCGCTGTGCATCGCCCAGCAGGCGGGCACGGTCGGCCGGGCGTGGGGTGTTCTTGATCTTGTCGTAGAGACGGTCGAACTGCTCGGAGTGGTAGTTCCAGTAGTAGTCCGGTTTAGCGAAATTGCCCAGGTCAAAAGGCTCGACATGGGAGATCAGCGTCAGGTCGTACTGCTTGTTGGTATAGGTGCCGGACAGCCACTGCGCCCATTCCACGTTTTGCAGCTTGAGCTTGATGCCCACCTTGGCCAGCTCGGCGGCGATGATCTCGCCGCCCTGGCGCGCATAAGGGGTGGGCGGCAGCGTCATGCTCAGCTCCAGCGGCAGCTTGACGCCGGCCTCGGCCAGCAGCTTTTTGGCTTTTTCTGGGTCGTAGGGGTTGATGCCGGTGGTGTCGATATAGCCAAAGGCGCCGGGAACGTAATAGCTGCCAATGGGCACGCCATAGCCTTCGGCGGCGCCCTCGATCACGGTCTTGCGGTTGATGGCCGCCGCAATGGCGCGGCGCACGCGCACGTCGTCCAGCGGCTTGCGCCCGTTGTTGATGGCGACAATGGTCTTGGCACGTGAGCCGCTGACCAGCACCTGAAAGCGTGGGTTGTTTTTGAACTGCGGCACGCTGCGCTGCGTGGCGCGGGGGAAGGCGTCCACATCGCCCGCCATCAGCGCGGCGACCTGGGCCGCCGCGTCGGGGATGAAGCGGAAGGTGGCGCGGCGAATGCGGATCTTGGCCGCATCACGGTGCTCTGGCCAGGCCTGCAGGGTGATGGATGCGCCCTTGCTCCACGGCCCCAGCTTGTAGGGGCCGGTGCCTACGGGCTTGGTGGTGTTGGTGGCCGCGCTCTTGGGCTCGACGATGATGGCCGTGGCCTGACCCAGCAGGAACAGAAAATCCGGGTCAATCTCTTGCGTGATGATTGTCAGTTGGTGGGCATCGACCACGTTGACCTTCATGGCGGCAAAGCTGCGCTTGTCCTTGTTGGTGCTTTTGTCGGCAGCCGCACGCTCGAAGGAGAACTTCACGGCCTGGGCATCAAAAGGCTCGCCGTTCTGGAAGGTGACTCCCTTGCGCAGGCGGAAGGTGTAGGTCTTGAGGTCGGGTGAGACCTCCCAGCTCTCGGCCAGCAGCGGCGAGACGCTGCCGTCGCTGTTGATCTTGGTGAGTGTCTCGAAGATGTTGTAGAGCGCAATTTCCGCCACGGACGAAGCCGCATTGGCTGTGGGATCCAGCACCGGGGGCTCCAGCGTCAGTGCCAGGGTGACGCTGTCCTTCTTGCCCTGTGCCAGTCCCGCCAGCGGGGTGAGCAGGGGAACGGACGCTAGAGCGCCCGTGGTCAGAAGGCGGCGGCGGTTGAGCATGGGATAGGTCTCCGGACGAAAGCTTGTTGTAGGGGAAAAGGCCGCTTGCTGCAGCACATGCCGCTTTGTACACCAGTTGACTGCCCGTGCCAGGTGCTCAGCCCTTAGCGGCAGCCGCAGCACGGGCTTGGCGGCGCACGCGTGCCAGGCCGGGGGCAATGCGGGGCACGGCCTGCACCAGCTGGCTGGTGTAGGGGTGCTGGGGGGCTGTAAACAATTGCTCGGGGCTGCCGCGCTCGACGATGCGGCCCCGGTGCAATACCACCACGTCCTGGCACAGCTGCTGGACCACGGCCAGATCGTGGCTGATGAGGACAAATGTCACCCCGCTGTCTTTCTGCAGTTGCTGCATCAGGTTCAGCACCTGTGCCTGAACCGAGACGTCCAGCGCGCTGACGGGCTCATCGGCCACGATCAGCTGGGGCCGGGTGATCAGGGCGCGGGCAATGGCAATGCGCTGGCGCTGGCCGCCGGAGAATTCGTGCGGATATTTGTCCAGATCGCTGCTCCGAAGGCCTACCTGCCCCAGCACTTCGGCCACGCGCTGGCGACGTTCCGGGCTGCTTGTACCCAAGGCTTCCAGCGGCTCGGCCACGGTGCGGGCCACAGTCTGGCGGGGGTTGAGCGAGCCATAAGGATCTTGGAATACCATCTGGAAATGGCGTCGGTGTGCTCGCAATTCGGAAGCGGTCAAGGCGCTCAGGTCTTGACCGAGCAGCCGTATATGGCCAGAAGTGGGCTGGTCCAGCGCCATGATGAGCCGTGCCAGGGTGGACTTACCCGAACCGGATTCGCCCACCACGCCCAAGCTGCGACCGGCATGCACCTGCAAACTGATGTCGCTCAGTGCGACCACCGCATCAGGTGCGCGCCACAGTTGGCGGCGCGGCAGGCGGTAGTGGTGTGACAACTGCTGCACATCCAGCAGCGGGGGGGGCATGGTGCTTGTCATCTCAGTGCTCCATAGAGCAGCGGCGCATTCAATGGGCAGGCTCCAAAGTCAGGGACAGCCAGCAAGGGCCGCCCCGCAGCAAAGGCTGTCGTCCCCCTGGGGGGAAGGCGCTGCAGGCGACTCAGGGGGGGGCTCATTGAAGGGCTCCGGTGGCGCTGGGGTGCAAACAGCGGGCCCAGTGCAATCCGCCTGTATCTTGGGCCACGGGCGCAGGCACCTGGCTGTGGCAGGCTGCCTGGGCATAGCTGCAGCGGTTGCTAAAGGCGCAGCCTGCGGGCAGGTTGGCCAGGTCGGGCACGGTGCCGGAAATGGTGGGCAGCGGTGGCATGCTCCCATCCGGCAGGCGCCCTGTGTGCAACTGAGGGCGTGCGGCCAGCAGGCCGCGGGTATAGGGGTGGGCCATGTGGGCAAACAAGGCTTCGGTGGGGCCTCTCTCCACCACGCTGCCGCCATACATCACCATCATCTGGTCCACGTTTTGTGAGACCACGCCCAGATCGTGGGAGATCAGCACCAGGCCCATACCGCGCTCGGCCACCAGGTCGGCCATCAGGTCCAGGATCTGCTGCTGCACCGTCACGTCCAGCGCGGTGGTGGGCTCATCGGCAATCAGCACATCGGGCTGGCAGGCCAGGGCCATGGCAATCATGATGCGCTGGCGTTGGCCCCCGGAAAACTGGTGTGGGTAGTCGCCCAGGCGCTCTGCTGCGCGCGGTATGCCCACGCGCTCCAGCAGGGCCAGGGCCTGGCGCTGGGCGCTGGCCGCATCCAGGCGTAGATGGCGGCGCAGCGGCTCGGCCACCTGGCGGCCAATGGGGTGCACGGGGTTGAGGGCCGTCATGGGCTCTTGAAACACCATGGCTAATCGGTTGCCACGCAGCTGGCACCATTGCGCCTCGCTCTGGCCCAGCAGTTCCTGTCCTTGCAGGCGCAGACTTCCAGTGGCAAGGGCGTTGTCGGGAAGCAGGCCCATCAGCGCCAGAGCCGTCAGTGATTTACCGCTGCCAGATTCGCCAATCAGGCCGAGTGTGCCGCCACGCTCCAATGTGAATGAGACGCCGCGGACAGCTGCTACTTCTGCGCGGTGGGTACGCAGAGTGATGGATAGATTTTCCACTTCCAACAAGGCCATCGACTGTGTTCCTTTAACGGCGGCGCAGGCGCGGATCCAACAGGTCGCGCAGACCGTCACCCAATAAGTTGAGTCCAAGTACCGACAGCGCAATCACCACGCCGGGAAAGACTGCGAGCAGCGGGGCTTGGAACATCAAGGTCTGGGCCTCGCTCAGCATGCGGCCCCAGGACGGCATGGGAGGCTGTGTGCCCAGGCCCAGATAAGACAGGGCGGCCTCGGCCAGAATGGCCAGGGCAAACTGTATGGTGGCTTGCACCACCAGCACAGCCAGGATGTTGGGCAGCACATGCTGGCGCGTGATCTGCCAGGCGTTCTTGCCGCAGGAGCGGGCGGCCAATACATACTCACGTGTCCACACCACATTGGCAGAGGCGCGGGTGATGCGGGCAAAGGTGGGGATGTTGAAGATGCCGATGGCGATGATGGAGTTCACCAATCCTGGGCCAAAGACCGCAGTCAGCATGATGGCGGACAGCAGGGCAGGAAAGGCAAAGGTGAAGTCTGCCAGCCGCATGATGGCTTCTTCCACCCAGCCACGGCGGGCCGCAGCCAGCAGGCCCAGGGCCACGCCCAGGCCAAGGCCTATGCCCACGGCGATGATGCCGACCCAGATGGAGTTGCGCGCCCCAACCAGCAGCAGCGAGGCTACATCTCGGCCATAGGCATCTGTGCCCAGCCAGTGACTGCTGGTGGGCGCTTGCAGCTTGGCTTCCAGGTCCATGGCATACGGATCCCAAGGTGTCCAGATAAAGGACAGCAGGGCGCAAGCAGTCAGTAGCAGCGTCAGCACGCAGCCGATCGCAAAACTGGGGTGCCGGCGCGCGCGCTGCCAAAAGCCGGGAGGTGCGGCCGTGTTAGAGGAGGACGTGATGACAGAGCTCATGGACGTATCAGATGTCAGATGCTTGGACGCGAGGGTCAATCACGGCGTAGAGCAGATCCACCACAAAATTCACCACAATCACCATGGTCGCCAGCAGAAGCACACAGTTGCGCACCACGATCAGATCGCGGTTGGCAATGGACTGGAAGATCAGCCGACCCAGGCCCGGCAGATAGAACACGTTTTCCACCACGATGGTGCCTGCCAGCAGATTGGCAAACTGCAGGCCCATGACCGTGATGACCGGAACCATGGCATTGCGCAGCACATGGCCCCACAGAGCAGCGCGCTGGGACAGGCCTTTGGCGCGGGCCGTGCGCACAAAGTCTTCACGCAGCACTTCCAGTACGGCGGAGCGGGTAATGCGGGCCAGGATGGCGGCTTGCACCACGGCAAGGGCTACGGCTGGCAGTATCAAGGCCTGCAGCGCAGACCAGAAGCCCCCGCCCGCTTCTTCGCTCCAGCCGGGAAAGCCACCAGCGGCAAACCATTGCAGCTTTACTGAAAACAGAAGGATCAAGAGAATGGCGAGCCAGAAGTTGGGAATGGCAATGCCGATCTGAGCCAGGCCCATGATGCCCACATCACCCAGCTTGTTATGGTGAGCCGCTGCGTACACACCCGCCAACAGGGCCAGCACTGCGGCAATCAGCATGGACAGCACGGCCAGCGGAATGGTGATGGCCAGGCGCTCCAGCACCAGCTCCAGCACGGGGGTGCCGTAGGCATAGCTATCACCCATCTGGCCCTGCAACAGGCCTAGCATCCAGTCGCCATAGCGCTGCCAGGCGGGCTGGCCCAAGCCCAGTTGCTCGGCCATGGCGGCCACGGCCTCGGGGTCGGCATCGGGCCCCATCAAGACCTGGGCTACATTGCCGGGCAGGATTTCGAGCACGCCAAACACCACCACGGATGCACCCAGCAAGGTGGCGATCAGGGTCAGCAGGCGTTTGGTTAAAAATGTGCTCATAAAACAATAGCGTTTCGTGTAGTCCAGCTGCGTATGGCCGTGATTTCGAGGTCGAGCTTAACGGCAAACAAACATTCCCGTCTGCCGACAGGCGGTCCGAGGTTTTTCCGTATGTAAGCCAAGTGCATAGCGGGCGCCGATAATAGAGCCATGTCTAGCCAATGCCTGCTGTTTTCGGGAGTGAAGCCATGGCGCTGATGATCACGGATGAGTGCATCAACTGCGACGTCTGCGAGCCCGAGTGCCCCAATGACGCCATTTATATGGGCGAGCAGATCTATGAGATAGACCCGCACAAATGCACCGAGTGCGTGGGCCATTTTGACGAGCCCCAGTGCATGCAGGTCTGCCCTGTGTCTTGCATTCCGGTGAACCCCGAGCATGTGGAGGACCGCGAAACCCTGATGCAGAAATACCTGCGTTTGCAGGCCGCAGCGGCGGTTTCTGACCGGTCCTGAGCTTTTCAAAAAGCCTCTAGTTAAAACAGTTGCTTACGTAGAGCTGGAGCGCGCAAGCAGCTACGTATTTGGGGTGTTGGGGTGTACAGCTAGCCCCCATCCCAACTTTCCCCCGACGGGAGAAGGAGTCAAACCCAAAGGAGCAGGGTTTGCCGGAGCGGGCCTGAGCAGCCCTGTGGGCGCTGAACGCCTCCCACAACGGCCAGACTGCGCCTTCATATGGCCCACTCTCCCCATCCCAAAATCAGGCTTCTGGATTTGGAGGTGGTTTGCGCTCGGGCTTGGGGCGGGGGGGCTTGGTGGTGTGGATGAGGTTGGTGGCCTTGCTCATATCGCCTTCCACCAACTCCCGCCAGTATTTGAGGCTGTGGGCAATGCTGTCCTGAATCAGGTTCCACTGCTCCTGCGGTGGCTTTTTCAGCACCCAGCTGGCCACTTCGCCCTTGTGGCCGGGGTGGCCTATGCCCACGCGCAGCCGCCAGTACTGGTCGCTGCCCAGTTGGGCATGGATGTCGCGCAGGCCGTTGTGGCCGCCATGGCTGCCGCCTTTTTTCAGCTTGGCCACGCCGGGTTCGAAGTCCAGCTCGTCGTGCACCACCAGAATCTCTTCGGGCTGGATCTTGAAAAAGCGCGCCAGCGCGCCCACCGACTTGCCCGACAGGTTCATGAATGTCTGGGGTTGCAGCAGCCACACGGTCTGCCCCTGCACATTGGCGCGGGCGGCCAGACCCCAATAGCTGCGCTCGGGGTGGAGCTGCACCTTGAGCTCGCGTGCCAGGCCGTCAATCCACCAGAAGCCAGCGTTGTGGCGGGTGTCTTCGTATTCCGGCCCTGGATTGCCCAGGCCGACAAACAGTTTGATCATGGCGGTGATTATCTCGGTGGTGGCAGCGCGCTGCAGGCAGGCCCCAAAAAAACAAATGGCCCACGCGAGGTGGGCCATTGGATGGCATAGCCCTTGCGGGCTATGCAGTGCCGGGCACAAGAATTACTTCTTGCCCTTCTTGGCAGGAGCGGCTGCGGGAGCGGCTGCTGCTGCGGATGCATCGGGAGCCACTTCGGGCAGCTTGATGGACACCAGGGCGGGGTTCTTGTTGGAACCGCGCACCACGGCCTTCACGCCGTGGGGCAGCTTCAGGGCTTGCAGGCCCAGCACCGACTTGGAGGTCAGAGCGCTCAGGTCCACGTTGATGAATTCGGGCAGGGCGGCGGGCATGCACACCACGTCCAGTTCGTGGATCAGGGGGGTCACAGTGCACTGCTCACCCTTGACGGCGGGGGACTCTTCCACGCCGACGAAGTGCAGAGGCACCTTCAGGTGCACCTTGGTCTTGTCGTCCACGCGTTGGAAGTCAACGTGCAGAACCAGGGGCTTGTAGGGGTGGAATTGCACGTCGCGCAGAACGACCTTGGTTTCCTTGCCGTCCACTTCCAGGTCCAGGATGGAGGAGTGGAACACTTCCTTCTTCAGCGCGTGGAACAGGTTGTTGTGGTTCAGCTCGATCAGTTGGGCTTCAGCAGCGCCACCGTAGATGATGCCGGGGGTGTTGCCCGAATTACGCAGGCGGCGGCTCGCACCCGTACCTTGCTTAGCGCGCGAAATAGCGGCGAATTTCATAATGAACTCCAGATGGGGTGGACCGCGACCAGTCTCACCCTGTTAATAAAAAGACGGGCAGAAAGATTTTCTGACCCTGTCTTTGCTGTGCCCCGGAACACACACAAGCCTCCGCGAGGGAGGCTGTGGGGTTTCGGACTTGAAGGGGCTTAGTCCGAGAACAGGCTGCTCACCGAGTCGCCGGTCGAGATGCGCTGCATGGTTTCAGCGAACAACGGGGCGACGGAGAGCTGGCGAATCTTGCTGCAGGCCTGGGCGTTGGCGTTCAGCGGAATGGTATTGGTCACCACCACTTCGTCCAGTGCGCCGCCTTCGGCGATACGCTGGATGGCAGGGCCCGAGAAGATCGGGTGGGTGCAATAGGCATAGACCTTTTTGGCGCCGCGCTGCTTGAGCACTTCGGCAGCCTTCACCAGGGTGCCAGCGGTGTCGATCATGTCGTCCATGATCACGCAGTTGCGGCCTTCGATGTCACCGATGACGTGCATCACCTCAGACACATTGGCCTTGGGGCGACGCTTGTCGATGATGGCCAGGTCGCAGCCCAGCTGCTTGGCCAGTGCACGGGCACGCACCACGCCACCCACGTCGGGGGAAACGACGATCAAGTCTTCGTAGTTCTTCTGGCGCAGATCGCCAAGCAGAACGGGAGAGGCGTAGATGTTGTCGACGGGAATGTCGAAAAAGCCCTGGATCTGGTCGGCGTGCAAGTCCATGGTCAGCACGCGCGACACGCCTGCGGCCTGCAGCATATTGGCGACCAGCTTGGCGGTGATGGCCACGCGGGTGGAGCGCACGCGGCGGTCCTGGCGGGCATAACCGAAGTAGGGGATGACAGCGCAGATGCTCTCGGCCGAGGCGCGCTTGAGCGCGTCGACCATCACCAGCAACTCCATCAGGTTGTCATTGGTGGGGGCGCAGGTGGGCTGGATCACGAAGACGTCGCGGGTGCGAACGTTTTCCTTGATTTCGACCGTGACTTCGCCGTCGGAGAAACGACCAACATCGGCATCGCCCAACGACGTGCCGAGGTGTTTGGCGATCTCCAGAGCCATGGGCTGGTTGGCGTTGCCCGTGAAGACCTTGAATTGGGAGTGATTGGAGTGCATGTGCGTCCCAGCTAGGGGGTTACCTGTACGCAAAGAATATCTGGCAGGGGAGGAAGGACTCGAACCCTCGCATGCCGGAATCAAAATCCGGTGCCTTAACCAACTTGGCGACTCCCCTACACAGGCTGGCTGCTTCAACCTTGGTCAAAGCAATCAGCCGGTAGTTCTTTCATCTGCTACCCACTCTTTCAAGGGGTGGCGCGGCAGATTCTCGCAAACTTTGATTGTCCAGTCGCGCGGCGGTGTTAGTCGCGTCGTTGGAAAATCTGCTTGCTTGATTTGCGCAAACACTGCACTTCCTGAGCCCGTCATTCTAGCCTGCAAACCGAGTGCTTCCAGCCAATCTATGGCTTTTTTCACGTCGGGGCACAAGGCCTCTGCTACGGGCTGCAAGTCGTTGCGACCAAAGTCAAAGTGATTTGCAGCAAAGTCTGCGATTGTAGCACGCTCTGTATCGCGCTTGAGAAGTGGTGATGTAAAAATGCCGCGGGTGTCCAGCCCTGCATCGGGTTTGAGTACTGCAAAACGTGCGCCGGGCAGGGTGTATTCGCCCTCAAGCGCTGTGATTTGCTCGCCTATGCCCTCTACCCAGGCATTGCTGCCGCCAATGAAGAAGGGCACGTCGGCACCCAGCTGCAGGCCTATGGCGGCCAGTTCGCGGCGCGAAAGCCCCAGACCCCACAGCCGGTTCAAAGCCAGCAGCGTGCTGGCCGCGTCGGAAGAGCCGCCGCCCATGCCGGCTTGTGCGGGAATTTGCTTGTCCAGCGCAATATGGGCGCCTTGCGTGCAGCCGGTGGCGGCTTGCAGCGCTCGCGCTGCGCGCACGATCAAATCATCGGCTGGCAGGGCCGGGGCCTGGCTGTTCAAGTCCTGGCGGGTGATGCCACCGTTTTGCGTGACTTCCAAGTGCAGGCTGTCATGCCAGTCTATGAGCATAAACACCGACTGCAGCAGATGGTAACCATCGGCTCTGCGGCCGGTGATGTGCAGAAAAAGATTGAGTTTGGCCGGTGCCGGCACATCGTAGAGCGCGCGCATGGGAGAGGGTGCAGGGTGAATCAGCGGTCCAGCACCAGCCGCAGGCTGGCCCGGGGGGCAGGGGTGTGGCGCAGGGCCTGCAGGCGGCCTTCGGCAAATCGGCTGAGGTCCACGTTCCAGCCCTGTGCGGCCTGTTCTTGGCCATGCAGCCAGGCAAACAAGGCGGGAATAGGCAGCTCAGTGCCCAGGGTGTCGCGCACCAGCTCGTCCAGCGAAGCCGAGCTGCGGCTGTCACTGCCTTGTTGCAGCGTGGCGCCGCCGGGCTGCCAGCTCAGCAAGGCCAGGCTGGAGCCCAAAGGGCTGTACAGCTGCAGGCTGCCTGCTTGGGGGCTGCCGCGCAGCTCAAAACTGGCGCTGAAGGAGCGTTCCTGCTCGGTGACCAGATTGTCTGACTGCAGCTGCAAGGCCATGCGGCCACTCCAGAACTGGACGCCGGTGGCAGAGCTGTCATCTGCCTGCTTGCGCGGCGCGCTGCTGCAGCCTGCCAGCCACAGGGCGCTGCCTGCGGCTGCAGCGCACAGCCACTGGCGGCGCTGCAGCAAGGCGGGGGCGCTCCATTTCACGGCTTGACTCCCAGGCGCTTCAAGGTCTCCAGCAGGGTCTCGTTGCTGGGATCGCGCTCCAGTGAGCGCTTCCAGATGGCGCGTGCGCGTGCAGTCTGGTCTTGCTTCCACAGGATTTCGCCCAGGTGAGCGCCAATTTCCACGTCGTCGCGCAGGCCATAGGCTTTTTCGAGCAGGGTCAGAGCCTGGGAGGTATTGCCCAGCTTGAATTCCACCCAGCCCAGGCTGTCCAGGATGTAGGGGTCATTGGGCGTCATGTCCAGTGCCTTCTGGATCAGGGCCTTGGCCTCGTCCAGCCGCTCGTTGCGTTCCACCAGGGCATAGCCCAGGGCGTTGTAGGCATGCTGGTAGTCTGGCTGGCGCTCGATGATGTCGCGCAGCAGGCGTTCTGCGGTGTCGAATTTTCCGGCCTTCTCGGCCAGCAAGGCAGTGTCGTAGGCCAGGTCGTTGTCGTCCGGGGACTGGTCCAGCAGCGTGCGCTGCAGCAAATAGGCTTCTTGGGGGGCATTGGCGTCACGCAGCAGGCGTACTTCGGCGCGGCGCTTGAGCCTTTCCTGGTCGGTGCTTTGTGTAGGCACGGCGCGGATCAGCGCCCTGGCCTGGGCCAGCTTGCCCTGGCGGGCCAGAATGCTGGCGCGCAGGCTTTGCACATTCAGCATGTTCTGGCCGCCTTCGATCTTGTCCAGCCATTGGCCGGCCGATTGCTCGTCGCGCAGCTGCAATGCGATATTGGCCTGCATCAGATAGGCCTGGTTCAGGCCCGCCTGGCGGGCGCGGCTGTCGGGCACCTGCTCTGCCAGCGGGATGAACTGCTGCAGCGAGCGCTGGGCCGCCTCCAGCTCGTGGTTTTGCAGCTGCAGGTCGGCCAAGGCCAGCCAGGCATCGGTGAACTCGGGGCTCTCGTTGGTCAGCAGGTCCAGTTGCTGGCGCGCTGCATCGCGGCGGTCATAGCCCATCAACACACGGGCATAGGCCATGCGGATGGCGGCCGAGGGCTGGTTTTGCAAATAGGCCTGGACCAGTGATTCGGCCTCGGGCAGGCCGGCTTCCATCAGCTCCAGTGCCAGCAGCGCGGTGGCGCCGCTGTCCGGCGTGGCCTTGTGTGCCTGGCGCAAGGCGTCCAGCGCCAGTGATTTCTGGCCTGCGGTGAGGCGCAAATGCCCCACCGTGGCCCAGGCTGCAGCGCTGGTCGCCGGGTTGCGCAGCTCCTTGGTCAGCGCCTGCTCGACCACCGCAGCGGCCAAGGCCTTGTCGGAAACGCGGCTGTACAGCTGTGCGATGCCCAAAAAGGCCGTGGGCTTGGCTGCATTCGGTGTGGAGTTGATCTCCTGCTGCAGCGGTTGCACGGTCTCGGAAACGCGGTTCAGCGCTATCAGGATTTGCAGCACAAAGCGATTGGCCTCGCGGGAGCGGGGGAAGGCCTGCTTCCACTCCTGGGCTGCGGCCAGTGCGCGTTCGCCGCTGCGCGACTGCAAGGCCAGCTCGGTCACGCGCTGGTAGAGCTGCTCGTTGTTGGCACGGCGTGCGGCCTCTTGCATCAGGGCGATGGCATTGGCCATATCACCCTGGCTGGACGCCATTTCACCCACCAAAATTTCATAGAACAGCTCGGCGCTCAACGCCTCCTTTGCATCGGTCTGGCGTGCGGCCTCGTCTACGGGCGGTGCATTCACATGCGCGGCCACCGGAGCAGGCTGGGCATAGGTGGTCAAAGTGCCCATCAACAAGGCGCTGGCCAGGGACAAGCGCAGGGTGCGGAAATAAAGCTGCATCAACCCATAATAATCCATGCCCATGCTCTCTCAACGTTCCATTACGCATGCCAGAACTACCTGAGGTTGAAGTTACCCGCCGTGGCTTTGCGGCGGCCATTGCCGGCGCCCGTATCCGGGCTGTGGTGCTGGGCAAGCCCCTGCGCTGGCCTCTGGGCATTGCGCCCCAGTCGCTGGCTGGCCGCGTGGTGCAGCAGGTGGACCGGCGTGGCAAATACCTGCGCCTGTGGCTGGACCAGGGCATGTTGCTGCTGCATTTGGGCATGTCGGGCAGCTTGCGCTTTGACCGGGAGTTGGGCCCGGCGGGCAAGCATGACCACTTTGATCTGCTGACCGACAAGGGTCGGTTGCGTCTGCATGACCCGCGCCGTTTTGGTGCAGTGGTCTATGTCACGGGCGAGGATGATCCCCTGGCCCGCAAGCTGCTGGATGGCCTGGGCATGGAGCCGCTGGACCCCGCTTCCTTTGTATGGGAGCGTTTTGCGGCAGGCCTGCAGTCCAGTCGTACACCCATCAAACAGGTATTGATGGGGGGCAAGCTGGTGGTGGGGGTGGGCAATATCTACGCATCGGAAGTGCTGTTTCTGGCACGTATTCATCCGGAGACTCCGGCACGTGATGTCAGCCCGCGCAAGGCCAAGAAGCTGTTTGCCGTGATCAGCGAGGTACTGGCGCTGGCGGTGGAGCAAGGCGGCACCACGCTGCGTGACTTTTCCAATGCCCATGGCATGCCGGGGCATTTTCAATTACAGGCCCATGTGTACGGTCGGGGTGACCAGCCATGTACCAGCTGCGGGCGGCCGATACGTTTACTCCGTCAAGGACAGCGCAGTACCTATTACTGTGCCCACTGCCAGAAATAAATTTTGTAGAGCCTGGCGGCTTGGTGGGTGAGTCGTTTTACGGCGGCCATACAGCGCTTGATGCTTTGTTGCTCGCCCTTGCCGTACCGAGGTACTGTCTGCGGGCGAGACGCCGCGCCTCAAGCGCTGTCTGGCCGTTGTGGGGTTTGATTCAGTGCCCACTCTCGTTTGATGGCCCGCTCAGGCAGGCATTGAAAACCTGAAATAGCCGCCGGCCCGAAAGGGTGCGGGGCGCTGGCGCACAATGCCGGGCAATTCCAAACCAGCGGTGATCGATAGCGATGGCCGCCTTATTCCCCACATCCCGCGTGACCTCTTTGCCCCCGACTCTGGCCACTGCCGTGGTGCAGTGGCAGGCCAGCCATGGCCGCAACCACCTTCCCTGGCAGCAGACCCGTGATCCCTATCGCGTCTGGCTGTCTGAAATCATGCTGCAGCAAACCCAGGTCACCACGGTGCTGGGCTATTACGATCGCTTTCTGCAGCGCTTTCCCGATGTGGCCAGCCTGGCCGCCGCACCGCAAGACGATGTGCTGGCGCTGTGGAGCGGCCTGGGTTATTACAGCCGGGCGCGCAATCTGCACAAATGTGCGCAGGCGGTGGTGAGCGATTTTGGTGGCGCCTTTCCGCGCAGCAGCACCCTGCTGGCCACGTTGCCGGGGATTGGACGTTCCACCGCAGCGGCGATTGCCGGTTTTTGCTTTGGCGAGCGCGCCGCGATTTTGGATGCCAATGTCAAACGCGTGCTGACGCGGGCCCTGGCCTATGGCGAGGATTTGTCCCAGGCCAAGAATGAGAAAGCCCTGTGGCTCAAGGCCGAGGCCTTGCTGCCCACGGAGCAGTTGGAAGTGCAAATGCCGCGCTACACCCAGGGACTGATGGACCTGGGCGCCACCGTCTGCCTGCCGCGCAAGCCCAACTGCCTGATTTGTCCGCTGCAGCCCCAATGCAAGGCCGCAACCGCTGGCAATCCCCAGGACTATCCGGTCAAAACGCGCAAGACCAAGCGCAGCACCGAAGCCTGGTGGCTGTTGATTGCGGTGGATGCACAGCAGCGCGTCTGGCTTGAGCGCAGGCCCCAGCAGGGGATCTGGGCCGGCTTGTACAGCCCGGCCATCTTTGACGGCCGCACGGCACTGGAGCAGGCCATGGCCCAGCAATGGCCATCGACCGCAAAGGCCAGCGAGCTGCCAGCCTTTTTGCATGTGCTGACGCACAAGGATTTGTTCCTCCACCCCGTGTTCGTTTCCGTTGGAGAGGCCGCAGCGGCCCAATCGGGCGAAGGCGGCCGCTGGGCCGGCGCGGCCGAATGGGCTGCCATGGGCCTACCTGCACCCGTGCGTCGTTTGCTGGATGAAGAGCTGGGAGCGTAAACACAGGGTGCGGGGCAGGATGTAGCTGCGGGCGTTCGCAGCCGCTGCCGTCAAAACCTTTTTTTGGGCAGCAGCAAGACACAGCGCAGCAGCATCCATGCCTGCCACTGCTCCCTGGCTCCGGGTTCTCGCCGGGCGCGGCGGGTGGCATCGATGATGTACAGGCGCAGATTGCGCAAGGCCTGTCGGTCACGGGCTTGTGTGGCCTGTTGCCAGACTTGTTCGCAGCGCTGGCGATCCTGCAGGTGTGCGTCGCTCATGATTGCGCTGCCTTGTCTGCAATAGCTGACTGGGCCGTTTTTGCTGCTTCGCCGCCAAATGCATACCAGTCCACCTTGCGTGTGCAGACCATGAGCAGGGTCAGTACCGCGAACAAGGCCAGAGCGCCTACGACCAGGGCGGTCTGCTCCAGTTGCAGCAGCACATACAGCAGGGCGTAGAGGGCGGCAATACCAGCTGCAAACGGTAGGCCCAGCCTGAAGCTTCCCAGGATGTGACTGGCGTAATAGGCCAGCAGGGCCACGCAGGCCGCAGCGGCCACGGCATAGGCGCTGGCAAAGCCCAGGTGTTCGGAGAGACTGATCAGCAGCAGGAAAAAGCTGCACAGCGCCGAGCCTACGAAAAGGTATTGCACCGGGTGTACACGGAGCTTTTTGAGCACTTCAAACATGGCTACGGCCACAAAAGTCAGTACTACGAACAGCAAGCCGTATTTGGTGGCACGGTCGCTGAGCGAATAAGGGTTGACGGGGTCCACAAAATCCGTGGTCAGGGTTTCCAGGCAGCCTGAAGGTGCCGCGCTGTCGTAATAGGTTTCCTGGTCACGGCCCGCAGGGCAAAGCTGTGCTTGCTGCTGGAACGACTGTCTGGCCGAGGAGGCCAGGGCCGAGAGATTCCAGTTGGCGCTAAAGCCTTGCTCACTGATCTCGCGGCGTGTGGGCAGAAAGCTGCCACCAAACGAGGGGTGGGGCCAGTCGGCCGAGAGACTGACCTGGCTTTGGCTGCCCAGCGGCACAAAGGCCAGGCGCTCCGTTCCCACAAGCTCCAGCTGTACGGAAAGCTCCAGGGACTTGCCTTTCTGGAGCAATGCCAAGGGCAGGGTCGCGCTAATGCCCTGGGTGTAGCGCTCCAGCCCGGTGCCTGGCTCGGCAGTCAGCTCTTTTTGGTCCGCAAGAATGCGGGCGCTGCGCACGCCACGGGCATCGCTCAGGGCCAGTGCAATCTGCAATGGCTCGCAGCTGACCTTGGTGCCGGCCTTGCTGTCCGTGGCTGTATTCAAGTACTCGCTGGCATTGACAAAGCTGGCGCTGATGCTGTCCTTGAGCACATAGCCGTTGACCTTGTGCAGTCCACGCGCGAGCTCCTCCATATGGGCGGATGCCTCATGGCGCAGCCCGTCGGGCAGCAACATGCGCTGGAAATTTTCGGTGCTGGTCTCGGTTTTCTTGCCGTTTTGCACGCTGGTATATCGGGTGCAGGCTTGCACCAGCACCGGCCCCATCAGCGTTTGCGGGCCCGCCAGGCTGGCGACCACGCTTTGCACCGCATGATCGCGATTGCGTATGCGGTCCTGCACCACGTCCTGGATCTGGTACATGCCCAGCATCAAGACGATCAGCATGACACACAGGGCCAGGCCTTTACTCAGCAATCGGTTCTTCATTTCCGTCTTCCGGCTATTGATCAGACCGGCAGTTTCGGTAGAGCTTGTGCGCGGGGAATGAAGTCTGTGAAGTGAATGTGAAGTGATGCGTCTGCGTGTGGAGTCGTGCCAGTTCTATGCGCCACGCCTCTGGCCCCAATGCAGTGTCACACATAGCCCGGGCTCGCTGTTGCAGGCCTGCATGCTGCCGCCGTGCAAGGCCATGATGCGCGCAACAATCGACAGGCCAAGCCCTGTGCCGCTGCGCTCGCCGTTGGGCCTGGGGGTGGTGAAAAAGCGCTGGCCCAGCCGGCCTAAAAGGGCTGCTGGCACGCCAGGGCCTTGGTCGCGCACGCTGATGCAAGAGGGGGCGAGTTCCACAAAGATGCGGCTGCCCCGGGGTGAGAAATCCAGGGCGTTTTGCAGCAGATTGCTGATGGCCAGCACGACGAGGCCGGCCTCCCATGGGCCTTGGCTGTCCTCGCCGCTGAGCTCGAACCCTATGCCGCACTGCTCTGCCGCACTGGCAAGCTGTGCCATGGCCTGCTGGGCGCTTTCGCGCAGGCTGCATAGGCCCTGGGTCTGCAACTGCTGGCGCTGCTCCAGGCGGCTGAGCTGCAGCAACTGGTCCACGAGATTTTGCAGTCTCTGGCACTGGTCCACGACCTGGCGCGCAAACAGCTGACGGTCCGGCTCGGGTAGGTCTTCCTGCAACAGCTCGCCCGCACCGCGTATGGCAGCCACGGGGCTTTTGAGCTCATGGGTCAGGGCCCGCACATAGCCTTCTATGTAGTCGCGCCCTTCGAGGCGGCGGCGCATGCTTTCCATGGCCGTGGCGAGCTCACCGAGCTCGCCCGGCATATGGGGAACCTGGGGCGAGGGCGGGGCGGCCGTGGGCAGAGCTTCTTCCTGCAAGGTCGGGGCCTGGACCTGCTGGGCATAGCGGCGCAAGCGCCGGACATGCAGTACCAGCCACCAGGTGACGGCAAAGCCCACACCGGCCGACAGCAGCAAAAACAGCAGCCCGCCGCGCAGCATCTTGCGCTCGGCGCTGTCCACAATTTTCTGTACCGAGCGCGCGGGCTTGGAGGTGGTGAGCACGCCGATGATGCGGCCGCCGTCAACAATCGGGGCAGAGACGTACATGACGCTGCTGGATTCGTCGTGCGCGATGTCGCGCGTGGTGCGCGCCCCGTATTCGCCGCGCAAGGTGAGGTGGACGTCGCGCCAGCGTGCGTAATCTGCGCCCACATCGCTACCGGCAGAGTCGAACAGCACAAGGCCTTTCTCGTCAGTGACGGTGACGCGCAGATCCAGGCTGGCCTTGCGCGTGTCCCAGATCCAGACTTTGACGGGCTGCCCCGTATAGCTTTGCAGCTGGCGCGCAAACAGGCTGTGGGCAGGATCTTGGGCCAGTGCACCGCTGGCGAGCTCCGGGGCGGCCAGGGCCGCGAGCGCGTAGGAGGTCTCGACCAGGGTGTCTTCGGTGACCTTGCGCACACTGGGTTTGATCTCAACCATAAAGACGCGCAGCACAAAGAAGGCTGCCAGGCCATTGATCACGAAAAAGGCAAAAAACAGTCGCAGGCCCAGGCGCATGGTGAAGAGGGTTTATGACCGCAGCTGCAGGCTGTAGCCCATGCCGCGGTGCGTGGTGATGAAGTCCTGTTCCTTGGCCTGGGCTCGGAGCTTGGCGCGTAGGGTTTTGATATGGGTGTCCACGGTGCGGTCCGTGCTGTCGCTGTCCTGGCCCCAGATGTTTGCCAGCAGAAACTCGCGGCTCAGTATGCGGTCAGGCCTTGCCAGCATGCAGGCCAGCAGCTGGTATTCGCGTCGCGTCAAATCCAGCACCCGGCCTTGCATGCGTATGCGCTGGCCAGGCTCGTCCAGCTCGAACCAGGCGCTGCTGGCAGGTGGTGTCTCCTGGCTGGAGGCGGCCTGCAGGCGCTGCACGCGGCGCAGCAGGGCCCGCGTGCGTGCCACGAGTTCGCGTGGGCTGAAAGGCTTGCTCAGATAGTCGTCTGCGCCCAGTTCCAGGCCCAAGACGCGGTCCATTTCCTCGCCGCGCGCGCTGAGCACCAGAATCGGCGCATGGGAGCCGGCCGCACGCAACTCGCGGCACCAGTCCAGGCCGTTGCCGTCGGGTAGGCCCACGTCGAGCAGCAGGGCATCAAAGCGCCGCGACTTCCACTGTGCATGCGCATCGGCGAGCCGCAGGCAATGGCTGGCAGCAATCCCATCGCGCGCCAGTGCATAGCAAATGGTGCGGGCTATGGCGGGGTCGTCTTCGACGAGCAGTACCTGGGGACTTTGGGGACTGGTGGCGGCTTGCATGGAGGCTGAGGGCGAGCTTGGATGCGTTATCAAAAGAAGCGTGGATGTCGGTTTTCAGGGGGATCTCCAAGCAAGCTGGGTTTGCCGGAGTCGGCCAGCGAAGCGTAGCTAGCGCCTAATCTCACCCCACAGCGGCCAGACCGCACTTCAGGCGCAGCGCCTTGCCCGCAGGCAGTACGCCTGTACGACCAGGGCGAGCAGCATGAAGTGCGGTATGGCCGTCTCAAAACGAAGAAACCAACCAAGCCGCAGAAGGCACAAGTTCAATGCCGGCGCTGGTCCATTTCTCGGTGGCGGCGTAGCGTGGTCCATTGACCCAGATAGTGATTGGCCAACTGCTCCACCAGATACACGGAGCGGTGCTGTCCCCCGGTGCAGCCAATGGCCACCGTCACATAGCTGCGGTGGTTCTGGTTGAGTACATCCAGCCAATGGTCCAGAAACTCGATGATGTGGGTGAGCATGCGCTGCACATCGGGCGACTGGCGCAGATAGTCAATCACCGGCTGGTCCATGCCCGTCAGCGGCCGCAGCTCCAGCTCGTAATAGGGGTTGGGCAGCATGCGCACGTCAAACACATAGTCGGCGTCCACCGGCAGCGCGTGTTTGAAGCCAAAGGACTGAAAGACCAGTGTCATCTGCCCCGGAGGCACGGAGATCAGGCTTTTCACATAGCTTTGCAGCTGGGCGGCGCGCAGATCGCTGGTGTCGATCACATGCGAGCGTTCGCGCAGCGGTGCCAGCAATTCATGCTCGGACTCAATGGTTTGCACCAGGGCCAGCCGGGCGCCGTCACTGCTTTCGCTGGACAGGGGGTGACGGCGTCGGGTTTCGGAAAAGCGCCGCACCAGCGTGCCTATGGAGGCATCCAGAAAGATGGAGTGCAGCACCACGCCCTGGGCCTTGAGTGCATTGAGCTGCTCGGGCAGTTGCGGCAGGCCGCGGGGGCTGCGAGCATCCATGGCGACGGCCACCTTGTGGCCATAGCGGCTGTGGTCCAGGCTGGCAAAGGCGCTCAGCAGCTCGGGCGGCAGATTGTCCACGCAGTAATAGCCTGCATCTTCCAATGCATGCAGGGCCACGGATTTGCCGGAGCCGGACATGCCGGTGATGAGCACGAGTTCCAGGGCCATGGCGTTGTGTTCCTCCTTGTGACGGGCCAGGTGCGACCGCTTGCCGCGGTCAGGGGCTGCTGGCCTGTGCCAGCATTTCGCGGGCGTGGGCCAGGGTAGTGGCAGACAGGCGCTCGCCGCCCAGCATGCGGGCGACCTCCTGTTCACGCTCAGTATCGCGTACCGGCGTCACCGAGCTGGTGGTGCAGGTCTTGTCGCGCCGTTTGGATACCACATAGTGCTGGTCGGCACAGGCTGCCACCTGGGGCAGGTGGGTGACGGCCAGCACCTGGCGGTCGCGGCCCAGGGCGCGCATCAGCTTGCCTACGGTTTCGGCCACGGCACCGCCCACGCCGGAGTCCACCTCGTCAAAAATCAGGGTGCCGGCCTGGCCCAGCTGGCTGGTGGTGACGGCAATCGCCAGCGAAAGGCGCGACAGCTCACCGCCCGATGCCACCTTGCCGATGGGGCGTGGTGTGGCGCCGGGGTGGCCGGCCACCAGAAACTGCACCGCATCCATGCCGCTGGCGCTGGGCTCTTCCAGCTTGTCCAGCTCGACGGCGAATTTGCCGCCCTGCATGCCCAGGCCTTGCATGGCCTGGGTGATGGCGCGCGACAGCCTGGGCGCGGCCTTGGTGCGTTGGCGCGAAAGCTCGCGTGCGGCGGCCAGATAGGCTTCATGGGCCTGTCGTTCGCGCTGGCGCAGGCGGGCCACATCTTCCACGGCGTCCAGCTGGCGCAGCTCGTCGCGCCAGCCTTGCAGCAGACCGGGCAACTCTTCGGGCGAGCGCTTGTAGCGGCGCGCCAGTTGCATCCACTGCGTCAGGCGGCCGTCGAGCTCGGCCAGGCGCTCGGGGTCCAGCTCGGTGCGGCGCAGATAACTGTGCAGGCTGTGTCTGGCATCGCTGACCTGGGCCAGGCTGGAGGCCAGAACATCGGCAATCGCTTGAAATTCAGGCTCCAGATGCTCTTGATTTTGCAGCGTACTGTGGGCGCGGGTCAGTGGGCCGGAGATGCCGGTTTCGTCGTCTTCCAGCAGATAGAGCGCGCTTTGCGCCGTCTCCAGCAGGCTTTGGGCGTGAGACAGGCGCGTGTGCTGGGTGTTGAGCTCCTCCCATTCCTCGGCGCCGGGGTTGAGCTTGTCCAGCTCGCCAATCTGCCATTGCAGGCGCTCGCGTTCGCGTTGCAGCGTGTCCTGGGCGGCCAGTGCATGCTCCAGCGCCTGGTGGGCGTTGCGCCAGTGGCTCCAGTGGCCGCGCAGGGTGTGGAGTTCCACACCGGCGTAGGCGTCCAGCAGGGCGCGCACAGCGTCGGGTCTGGTCAGGCTTTGCCAGGCATGCTGGCCATGAATGTCCAGCAGCAAGTCGCCCACATGGCGCAGCTGGGTGGCGGTGGCCGGGGCGCCGTTGATCCAGGCGCGGCTGCGGCCCTGGGCATCGATCACGCGACGCAACAGCAAGGCTTCGTCGTGGGCAAAGCCGCCTTCTTCCAGCCAGGTGTGCAAATGGGCGGGACAGTCGAATTCGGCGGTGATATCGGCCTGGGCCTGGCCTTCGCGCACCACGCCCACATCGGCGCGGCTGCCCAGCACCAGCTGCAGGGCGTCAATCAGAATGGATTTGCCGGCACCGGTTTCGCCGGTGAGCACGGTAAAGCCGGCGTGCAGCTCCAGATCCAGGGTCTGCACGATGACAAAGTCGCGCAGCGCAATGCGTCGCAGGGCCATGGCTCAGGTGCCTCCCTCGTTCCAGCCCAGTTTTTTGCGCAGCGTGGCGTAGTAGTTCCAGCCCGTGGGGTGCAAAAACCGTATGCCATGCTGGGCACGGCGCACATAGATGCGGTCGCCATGGCGCAGCGAGGCCAGGGATTGCATATCGAAATTGGCGCTGATGTCGCGTCCGCCCACCACCTCGATCATGACTTCGCCCTGGTCGGGCAACACGATGGGGCGGTTGGACAGGGTGTGAGGGGCAATCGGCGCCATCACCCAGGCGCCCACCGAGGGGTGGAGCAGCGGGCCGCCGGCTGACAGCGCATAGGCGGTGGAGCCTGTGGGGCTGGCTACGATCAGGCCGTCGGCGCGCTGGTTGGAGACAAAGCGGCCGTCGACCTCGACGCGCAGCTCCACCATGCCCGAGGTGCTGCCACGGTTGACCACCACATCGTTCATGGCCAGGGCCTCGAACACGCAGCTGTCACCCCGCATGACACGGGCTTCAATCAGCGGGCGGGGGTCTTCCTCATATTCACCTTCCAACATGGCTTGCAGCGTGGGCAGCAGGTTTTCATCCATGGGAATGTCGGTGACAAAGCCCAGACGCCCCTGGTTGATGCCAATCAGCGGTGTGCCGTAACGCGACAGATGCCGGCTTACGCCCAGCATGGTGCCGTCGCCGCCCATGACCAGGGCCAGGTCGCAGGCCAGGCCCAGGGCATCCACATCCAGGCTGCGGTAAGGTGAGGGCTGGCTGAGCTGCAAAGCAGTCTCTGCCTCCACAATCACCTCGCAGCCCTGGGTGCTGAGAAAGGCGGCAATGTCTTCCAGCACCTGGCGCGGGCAGTCCGGGGGGGTACCCGCCGCGGAAGGGGCGCGATACTTGCCGATAAGGGCCACATGGCGAAACTTGGACGTCATGAGGGAAATTACATCATTAAAATCATTCCATGCTCGATGAACGTGCCAAGTTGTTGTTGAAAGCGCTGGTCGAGCGCTACATTGCCGACGGCCAGCCGGTAGGCTCGCGGACCTTGTCGCGTGCCTGCGGTCTGGAGCTTTCGCCTGCCACCATCCGCAATGTGATGTCCGACCTGGAAGAGTTCGGCCTGATCGTCAGTCCCCATACCTCGGCCGGCCGCGTGCCCACGGCCAAAGGCTATCGATTGTTTGTGGACACCATGCTCACCGTCAGCCGCGACAAGCTGCCGGCGCCCGAGCTGGTGGCCGAGCAGCCTCAAAAAGTGATAGCTAACGCTGCGAACATGCTGTCCAGCCTGTCGCAGTTTGTGGGCGTGGTGATGGCACCGCGGCGCAGCTCGGTGTTCAAGCACATTGAATTCGTCAAACTGTCCGAGCGCCGGGTGCTGGTCATCATCGTCTCGCCCGATGGCGATGTGCAAAACCGCGTCATCTTCACCGATCACGACTTTTCCAGCACCCAGCTGCTGGAGGCATCGAACTTCCTGAACGCCAATTACGCGGGCCTGGCCATAGAGCAGGTGCGCGAGCGCATGCAGACCGAGGTGGAACGCTTGCGTAGCGAGGTCAGTGCGCTGATGCAGGCCGCAGTGAACGTCAGCGCCGAGGCCATGAACCCCCAGCCCCAGGAGCAGGTCATCATCTCCGGCGAGCGCAATCTGCTGGCGGTGAGCGATTTCTCCAGCGACATGGGCAATCTGCGCAAGGCTTTCGACCTGTTCGAGCAGAAAACCCAAATCCTGCGCCTGCTGGACTTTTCCAGCCAGGCCGAAGGTGTGCGCATCTTTATCGGTGGCGAAAGCCAGGTTGTGCCCTTCGAGGAGCTGTCCGTGGTCAGTGCGCCCTACGAGGTGGACGGTCAGGTCGTAGGCACGCTGGGTGTGATCGGCCCCACGCGCATGCACTACGACCGCATGATCCAGATTGTGGACATCACGTCAAAACTGGTCACCAATGCGCTGAGCACCCGGCGTTAAGCCGCTACAATGCACACGCCCCGCACACGCAGGGCTGGCAAGGGGCGTTAGCTCAGTTGGTTAGAGCAGAGGACTCATAATCCTTTGGTCGACAGTTCAAGTCTGTCACGCCCTACCAATGAATTCAACGGGTTACGAGTAGTCGTAACCCGTTTTTTCTTTGTGGTTGTCCTATAGCCAGGTAGCACTATTGGGGTTAGAGTGCCGATCTTTCGTCGATTGGGCAGGGGAGCAAGTCCCTATGTCAGGCGGAAATGTCCTGTGCTTTTTTGTGTACCGCTTTACTACAAGCCAAGTGAAATGTCAAAGAGAAAATAGTTAATCTATTTTTTCATTTGATATTTTTTTTTATTCAGTTTCTTCTTGTTTCTAATTTATTTGTGATTTTCTTGGATTAGTATCTATCTGTGTCTTTTGCAGAAGTTGTGTTTCACAAGAGCGCTTTTTTTGTAGGCCCTTAGGGGCTTTGGCACTGGATTGAAGACGTTTTCAATCCATTTAGTGAAAGAGAAGTTCGACCATGAAAAAATCATTTGTCAGCATCGCCATTTTGTCCGCACTTTTTGCAGTTGGTGTTCAAGCAGCCCCCGCAGTGGGCGCGATGGGGGTAATCTCTTTTGAAGGCAGTATCACGGTAGATGCCTGCCAGGTCACCAGTGGTGGAGCCACTTCCTCGGGCGCTGACATGCTGGTGTCCATGGGTCCCCATTCGGCCGAGACCCTGGGGACTGAGGCCAACCCGGCGATGTCTGCTGGCAAGCTGAGCACGATTGCCAAGAGCATTGACTTGAATGTGAACTGTACGGAGGGCACCAAGGTCTTCCTGTCGTTGAAGCCTTCCCAGGTGATGGGCAAGGGTGTTGCTGTGAACGGAACCGCTCAGGGCGTGCAGATCATGCTGATGAACGGTAGCAATGTGCTGGACTTCAGCGAGAAGAAGGAGGTGATCTTGGAGGCATCTTCTGGCAGCAAGGTCCAGATTCCGCTGAAGGCCTACTACACGCTGCAGGCTGGTAAGGTGGTTTCGGATGCCAAGGCGGGATCGGCAAGCGCTTTGGTGGCCTATACCCTGTCTTATGAATAAGACAAGATAACCTTGGTGAGACAAAAGCCTTGCCAAGGTTTCTATGGGGTGCGAGTTTGATTTTGAATTTTTCTATCTATGCAGTGATTATCCATTCCGCTAATGTTGTTTTATAAATCAGCATGGCAGATATTCTATTTTTCTTATATGGATAAGTCTGTAGATTGAATTTAGATATTCAAAGGCATGCGAAGGATTGAATATTTTTCAAATTTTGATTAATGCTTGATGCATTTTTTTATATTTGAAAAATACGAATCCCGTATGGAATATGCAAGCCTGAAGTACTCGTATTCCGTTTTTTGTTGTTTTCAGCACATGGCTATGGCCCGCTACTGCATCAGTGGCGGGCTTTTTTATGGCTGCTTGTCAGAGGGTGAAGCTGCTGCTGAAGGCAGGGCGTCGGGCTGCAGGCCGGAGTCTGTGATTTGCCAGTCTTCACCCCAGAGCTCGCTGGGGTGGGGTGTGCGGTCGGAGCCATTGCCACAGCGCAGGTCGGTGGCGGGGCAGTACAGATCGCAGCCCCAGCACAGGCGCTCGGGGTGGGCGGGCGTTGCAGGAAATTTCTTGGCCATGGCGTCACTCAGTTCATGAAGAGCATGCGCAAGCAGTATGCAGTTGCGCAGGGAGTGGCTGCAGGTGGCGGGGCATGAAATGCACTGCGGTTTGGCCTGCATCAAAGCAAAGCGCCCGCATGCAGGGCAGTGCGGGCGCTTGGAGGGCTTTGGGGCTGCGGCCTGAGCCGGCAGCCTGCGTGCAGGGAGGCTTACGCGGCGGTCAGTGCGCCGGGCATGGTCAGCTTGTCAGCCACCAGCAGCTGCTGCATCTGGGTCTGGCTCATCACGCCCAGCTCTTCGGCGACCACGCCAATGGGCTTGCCGCTGGCGATGGCCGCCTTGGCGATCTGGGCAGCCTTTTCGTAGCCAATCAGCGGGTTCAGCGCGGTGACCAGGGTCACCGAGCTGGCGATGCGCTCGTCCAGCACATTGCGGTTGGCGACAATGCCTTCCACGCAGTTGACTTGCAGCGTCTTGCAGGCGTGGGCCAGGTGGTTCAGGCTTTTGTGCAGCGCCCAGGCCATCAGAGGCTCAAAGGCGTTGAGCTGGAGCTGGCCGCCTTCGGCTGCCATGGTGATGGCTACATCATTGCCAATGACTTCAAAGCAGACCTGGTTCATCACCTCCGGGATCACGGGGTTGACCTTGCCGGGCATGATGGACGAGCCGGCCTGGCGTGCAGGCAGCTGGATGTCGCCCACACCGGCTTGGGGGCCGGAGGACAGCAGGCGCAGGTCGTTGCTGATCTTGGAGAGCTTGACGGCGATGCGCTTGAGGATGCCGGAGATGTCGGCAAAGGCGCCGGTGTCGCAGGTGGCGGCAATCATGTCGGCAGCCTTGACCACGGGCACGCCCGAGAATTCGGCCAGCTTGGGCACCACCACATCCACATAGCCCACGGGGGCGTTCAGGCCGGTGCCGATGGCGGTGCCGCCCATGTTGATCTCGCACATCAGCGATGCAGATTCGCGCAGGCGCTTTTCGTCGTCGGCAATCATGGAGACGAAAGCGGTGAACTCCTGGCCCAGCGTCATGGGCACGGCATCTTGCAGCTGGGTGCGGCCGATCTTCAGCACATCCTTGAATTCCGTAGCCTTTTCTTGGAAGGCGCCACGCAGTGCTGCCAGTGCGGCCAGCAGCTCCTGGATGCCGAACCAGGTCGCCAGCTTGACGGCAGTGGGATAGGAATCGTTGGTGGACTGCGAAGCGTTGACGTGGTCATTGGGGTGGACCACGTCATAGCGGCCCTTGGCCAGGCCCAGGTGCTCCAGCGCGCGGTTGGCAATCACCTCGTTGGCGTTCATATTGGTCGAGGTGCCGGCGCCGCCCTGGATCACATCCACCACGAACTGCTCATGCAGCTGGCCGGCGACCAGGTCGTCGCAGGCCTTGGAGATGGCTTCGGTTTGCTGGGCGTTGATGGCACCCATGGCCAGATTGGCATGGGCCGCGGCCTTTTTGACAAAGGCAAAGGCGCGGATCAGCTGGGGCATATGGGCCACGCTGTGGCCGGTGATGGGGAAGTTCTCCACCGCACGGGCGGAGTGAACGCCCCAGTAGGCGTGGTCGGGGATGTCCTTGGGACCCAAAAAGTCGCTTTCTTGGCGCATGGTGAGCAATTAGCTGAAAAAAGAAAAAGTCAGACCCGACAGTGGAGTCGGGGTCACGCTGAATGCAGAGTCCAGACGTGGCAAAGCCCGGGTTGAAAGCACCAAAACGGTGCGTTTTCAAACCGGGCCGTTGGACTGAATTATGCTCAAAACAAATGAGAAACCAAGTTTTGCTGCATATCCTTGCCAGAGTCGCACTGTTTTGGTGCGAATTGGTAACGAGGTTTGACAGTCGTGAAAAGCGTGCTCCTCCGCGTCATGCAAGGCTTTGAGGCGAAGCAGGCTTGGTGCAGGGGGTATTCCCGCTTGATGGGAAGGGGTGGTGCGTGCAGCGCGCAGCCAGGGCGTGGGTGAACTTGGGTGGCAGACCGTAATGATCTTGCAAGAGGTGTAGCCAAACCCAGCAGCGGGTGAGGGGTAGAGATGGGCGAGAGAAACAAAAAAGCCCACATGCTGTGGGCTTTTTTGTAGTGCGGTGCACTGATTGGTTGCGAGGGCTGGATTTGAACCAACGACCTTTGGGTTATGAGCCCAACGAGCTACCAGACTGCTCCACCTCGCGGTAATTGTTCGCCTGCATTGCTGCAGCGCGCTGGTTTTCTGATGCTTGTGGTGCCCGGGGCCGGAATCGAACCGGCACGCCTTGCGGCGGCGGATTTTGAGTCCGCTGCGTCTACCAATTCCACCACCCGGGCTGGCATCAGAGAAGCATGGATTATGGCACATTTATGGACATGAAAACGTATCCTTCCATTGAAAGCGTCATCGGCAACACACCGCTGGTGGCATTGCAGCGCATCAACGCTGCCGCAAATACAGCACAGGGCAATGTGGTGCTGGGCAAGCTGGAGGGCAACAACCCCGCTGGTTCCGTCAAGGACCGCCCGGCTGTGTCCATGATCCAGCGCGCCCAGGAGCGCGGAGACATCAAGCCCGGCGACACGCTGATCGAGGCCACTTCCGGCAACACCGGCATTGCCCTGGCCATGGCCGCAGCCATCAAGGGCTATCGCATGGTGCTGATCATGCCCGAGGACCTGTCCATAGAGCGTGCCCAGACCATGAAGGCCTATGGCGCCGAGCTCATCCTCACGCCCAAGAGCGGTGGCATGGAATACGCCCGTGACCTGGCCGACCAGATGGTGGCCCAGGGCAAGGGCGTGGTGCTGGACCAGTTTGCCAACGCCGACAACCCACGTGCCCACTATGAAGCCACGGGCCCCGAGCTGTGGGCGCAGACGGGTGGCGAGATCACCCACTTTGTCAGCGCCATGGGCACCACGGGCACCATCACAGGCGTGGCCCAGTTCCTCAAGGAACAGAACCCGAATGTGAAGATCATCGGCGCTCAGCCGTCCGAGGGCTCACGCATCCCCGGCATTCGCAAATGGCCCGAGGAATACCTGCCCAAGATCTATGACGCCAGCCTGGTCGATGAGCTGGTGTATGTGAGCCAGGACGATGCCGAAGACATGGCCCGCCGCATGGCACGCGAGGAAGGCATTTTTGCCGGTATCTCCTCGGCAGGCGCTTGCTGGGTGGCCCAGCAGATTGCCGCACGCGAGCAGAACGCCACCATTGTGTTTGTGGTGTGCGACCGTGGGGACCGCTATCTGTCCACTGGGGTCTTTCCGGCGTAAATTGGCTACCCCCTGAGGCGCTACGCGCCTTCCCCCAAGGGGGACGACACCGGCGCGGCGGGGCGGCCCTTGCGCGGTGTCCCTGGCGGAGGGGCGTGCCGGTTTTATACGGCGTGGGCTAAGCGGGCCTTTGCAAAATCGCAGAAATCTCCATGGGCAGGGCATGCTTGTTCTTGGGGGAAAGCTTCGTGGTGGGGCGGGTGCTGCCCGCGTGGTGCGTGGGTTTGATGGAGAGCCTTGATGGCGTTTGAAGTCCGTTTTTGCAGCAACTGCGCAACTGAGTTGCAGTGGATTACCGAGGCAGAAGACAGCGGCGATGTCAGCCGGCTGCGTTGCCCTGCCTGTGGTTTTACCCATTGGGGCAATCCCACGCCGGTGCTGGCGGCCGTGGTGGAGAACGACCGTGGCGAGGCCCTGCTGGCGCGCAATGCGCTGTGGCAGGAGGGGGTGTTTGGCCTGATCACCGGTTTTATGGAGGCTGGCGAATCGCCCGAGGCCGGCATCTGCCGCGAGGTGATGGAGGAAACCGGTCTGCGTGCCAAGGGCCTGCGGCTGCTGGGCAGCTGGGAGTTTTTGCGCATGAACCAGGTCTTGATTGCCTACCATGTGCGGGTGGAAGGCGAGGTGCGCCTCTCGCCTGAGCTGCTGGAGTACCGCTGGGTCACGCCCGAGGCCGCGCGCTGCTGGCCTTCGGGCACCGGTTATGCGCTGGCCCATTGGGTGCAGAGCAAAGGCCTGGCGCCGCAGTTTGGCGCGTTTCGCCCTGGCCAAAGCCCCGAGCTTGACCCGGCCAAATGGCCGCTGCAGTTCTGGAGCGAAGACCCGCGCTTTTTGACCCCTCCGAAGCTGGACTGATGCTGCAGCGGCGCTGTGTGGTGCACGTACCGCTGCCACCAGCAAGGCTGCTGCAGCTTTTCTACAATCACCCCATGCAGATTGACCAAGAAATCGACACCCGCGGCCTGAATTGCCCGCTGCCCATTCTCAAAGCCAAGAAGGCGCTGGCGGGCATGGAAAGCGGCCAGCTGCTGAAAGTGGTGGCCACGGACACCGGCTCCACGCGCGACTTTCAGGCCTTTGCCAAGCAGACTGGCAACGAGCTGGTGCACCAGGAAACCGTGGGCAACGAATTCATCCACGTGCTGCGCCGCCGTTAAAACCATAGCATTCGCAACGCAAAAGGCCTGCAACTGCAGGCCTTTTGTATTCAAAACGCAATAGATAAGTGCGTCAGATGCTCAGGTTTTTGAGGTAGTCGCGGAAGGCCGTGCCCACCTGCGGGTGCTGCAAGGCCAGCTCCACCGTGGCTTCCAGAAAGCCTTCCTTGCTACCGCAGTCATAGCGCTTGCCGCTGTACTGAAAAGCGTAGACGGCCTCGCTGGCCATCAGGCGTTCGATGGCGTCGGTGAGCTGAATCTCGCCGCCCACGCCCGTGGGCTGGTTGCGGATCTCGTCAAAGATGGCAGGCGTCAGCACATAGCGGCCGGCCACGCCCATGCGGGACGGGGCTTTTTCGGGCGCGGGCTTTTCCACGATCTCGTCGATGCGCATCAGCGGGCCGCCTGCGGGCTCGCCCTTGACGATGCCGTAGCGCTTGGTGTGCTCCAGCGGTACCTCCTGCACGGCCAGCAGCGAGCGGCCCTGTTTTTGGAAGGCGGCCGTCATCTGTGCCATCACGCCGGGGCCACCGGCCTCGCCGCGCATCAGGTCATCGGCCAGGATCACGGCAAAGGGCTCGTTGCCCACCAGTGGCGCGGCGCACAGCACGGCGTGGCCCAGGCCCAGCGAACGGTGCTGGCGCACAAAGGCGCAGTTCATATCGGCCGGGCTGATGCTGCGCACCAGCTGCAGCATCTCCTGCTTGCCGGCCTGCTCCAGCTCGTTTTCCAGCTCGTAAGCGGTGTCGAAATGGTCTTCGATGGCGCGCTTGCTGCGGCCGGTGACAAAGATCATGTCGCGTATGCCGGCCTCATAGGCCTCTTCCACGGCGTACTGGATCAGGGGCTTGTCCACCACGGGCAGCATCTCCTTGGGAGAGGCCTTGGTGGCAGGCAGAAAACGGGTGCCAAGCCCTGCGACGGGGAACACGGCTTTTTTGACGCGCGTTTGGTTGCTCATGCAGATTCCTTGCTTCAAATCCTCGGGGCACGGTACACCACCCCATGTGGGGCGCCCAGCAAGGGCCGCCCCGCAGCGTAGGCGCCGTCCCCCTTCCGCGTAGCGAGAAAGGGGGAAGCGGCGCACAGCCGCTCAGGGGGTTACTTGAGTCGTTCCAACTGCTGCTGGATGCGGGCCAGCGTGGCGCTGAAATCGGCCACACGCTTTCTCTCCTGCTCCAGCACGGCGGCCGGGGCCTTGGCGCAGAAGGCCTCGTTGGACAGCTTGGCATTGGCCTTGGTGATCTCGCCTTCCAGGCGCTTGGCTTCCTTGGACAGGCGGGCCTTTTCGGCCTCCACATCCACTTCCACAAACAGCGCCATGCGGGCATCGCCCACCACGGACACGGGTGCGTGCTGGGCCTCGTTGGCCCAGGCGGCTTCGTCGTCAAACACCTTGACCTCGCTGAGCTTGGCCAGGTTCTTCAGCACATCGGCATTGGCGCGCAGGAAGGCTGCGCCATCGGCCGATCCGGCCACGGTCAGCAGCGGCAGGCGCTGGGCGGGCGAGACACCCATTTCACCGCGCAGGGCACGGCAGGCATCCACCATCTGCTTGATGCGGGCCACATAGGCGATAGCGGCCTCGTCGATCTTCTCGGGCTGGGCCTCAGGGTAGGCGGCAATCGCCACCGATGCGCCCTCGCGGCCAGCCACGGGCGCCACCTTTTGCCACAGCTCCTCGGTCACAAACGGGATGATGGGGTGGGCCAGACGCAAAATGGTTTCCAGCGTGCGGATCAGCGTGCGGCGGGTGGCGCGCTGCTGGGCTTCGTTGCCGGTCTGGATCTGCACCTTGGCGATTTCCAGATACCAGTCGCAGAACTCGTTCCAGACAAAGTCGTAAATGGTGTTGGCCACATTGTCCAGGCGGAACTCGGCAAAGCCCTTGGCCACTTCGGCCTCGACCTTTTGCAGCTGGGAGGTGATCCAGCGGTCCGGCTGGCTGAACGTCATATAGCCGTTTGCGCAGTCGGCTGCGGTGTGGTCTTTCAGGCCGCAGTCATAGCCCTCGCAGTTCATCAGCACAAAGCGGGAGGCATTCCAGAGCTTGTTGCAGAAGTTGCGATAGCCCTCGCAGCGCTTGCTGTCGAAGTTGATGGAGCGGCCCAGCGAAGCCAGCGCGGCAAAGGTGAAGCGCAGCGCGTCGGCTCCGTAGGCGGGAATGCCTTCGGGGAATTCTTTTTGCGTGTTCTTGCGCACCTGGGGGGCGGTCTCGGGCTTGCGCAGGCCCTGGGTGCGCTTGTCCAGCAGCGGCTCCAGGGCGATGCCATCGATCAAGTCCACCGGGTCCAGCACATTGCCTTCGGACTTGCTCATCTTCTTGCCCTGGGCGTCGCGCACCAGGCCATGCATATAGACATGGGTGAAGGGCACGCGGCCGGTGAAGTGGGTGGTCATCATGATCATCCGGGCCACCCAGAAGAAGATGATGTCGTAGCCCGTGACCAGCACCGAAGAGGGCAGATAGAGGTTGTAGTTGTCGTCCGCCGCATCGGTCTGGTGGGGCCAGCCCATGGTGGAGAAAGGCACCATGGCCGAGGAGTACCAGGTGTCCAGCACGTCGGGGTCGCGGGTCAAAGTCTTGCCCGGGGCCTGGGCTTGCGCTTCGGCCTCGTTCTTGGCCACGTAGACCTTGCCGTCTTCGTCATACCAGGCGGGAATCTGGTGGCCCCACCACAGCTGGCGCGAGATGCACCAGTCCTGGATGTTGTTCATCCACTGGTTGTAGGTGTTGACCCAGTTCTCGGGCACAAACTTCACGGCGCCGGAGTCCACGGCGTCAATGGCTTTTTGGGCGATGGACTTGCCCGTGGCGTCGCCCGTGCCGGGCTTGGCCACCTGGTTCATGGCGATAAACCACTGGTCCGTCAGCATGGGCTCGATCACCTGACCGGTACGGTCGCAGATGGGCACCATCAGCTTGTGCTTCTTGGTCTCGACCAGCAGGCCGGCTTCTTCCAGATCGGCCACGATGGCCTTGCGCGCCACAAAGCGGTCCATGCCGCGGTATTTCTCGGGCGCCTCGTCGTTGATCTTGGCCGTCAACGTCAGCACGCAAATCATGGGCAGCTTGTGGCGCTGGCCGACCTGGTAGTCGTTGTTGTCGTGCGCAGGCGTGACCTTGACCACGCCGGTGCCGAACTCGCGGTCCACATAGTCATCGGCAATGATGGGGATCTCGCGGCCCACCAGCGGCAGGGTCACGGTCTGGCCGATCAAATGCTGGTAGCGCTCGTCTTCGGGGTGGACCATCACGGCCACGTCGCCCAGCATGGTTTCGGGGCGGGTGGTGGCCACCACCAGTTGGCCTTCACCGCTGGTGAGCGGGTAGGCGATATGCCACAGCGAGCCGTCTTTTTCCTGGTTTTCCACTTCCAGGTCGGACACGGCGGACTGCAGCACCGGGTCCCAGTTCACCAGGCGCTTGCCGCGGTAGATCAGGCCTTGCTCATACAGCTTCACAAAGGTGTCGGTCACCACCTGGGACAGATTGGGGTCCATGGTGAAGTACTCGCGGCTCCAGTCCACGGTATCGCCCATGCGGCGCATCTGCGTGGTGATGGTGTTGCCGGACTGCTCCTTCCACTCCCAGACCTTTTGGGTGAAGGCGTCGCGGCCCAGGTCGTAGCGGCTCACGCCCTGGGTTTGCAGCTGGCGCTCGACCACGATCTGCGTGGCAATGCCGGCGTGGTCGGTGCCGGGAATCCAGGCCGTGTTGAAGCCCTTCATGCGGTGGTAGCGCGTGAGGGAGTCCATGATGGTCTGGTTGAAGGCATGGCCCATGTGCAGCGTGCCGGTCACATTGGGCGGCGGCAGCTGGATGGCGAAGTTCTGGCCTGCAGCCACGGCTTCGGCGCCGGGTTGGCCCGTGCCACGGTAGCCGGCATTGCCGTAGCCGCGCTTTTCCCACTCGGGACCCCACTGGGCCTCGATGGCAGAGGGCTCAAAAGACTTGGAAAGGCTGGACAAGCCGGGTTGTGCAGGGGTATCGCTCATGGCTGCTTGGCAAAAATGCTGGAAATAAAAACGGCATCCGCAAGCGGGATGCCGTCGTCCTGTATGAAAAGACGCGTTGCCAATGATTTTAGCCAGCCCCCCGGGCTGCGCACGTGCCGGGGTCTATGAGGGATGTGTAATACGGTTAAAACGCAATGGCTGTAAGCACTTGCAGCTATGAAAACTGCAGTGTCGCAGCTTGGCGCAGGTGTTTATTCCTTATAGGCCTGGACCTGAAAGTCCAGGCAGCGCGCCATCATCACCCAGTCCAGACCGCTTTGTTTGCTGGTCCAGTCCCGCTCGCAGCGGGCCCAGATCCGGGTCTTGGCCTGGGAGGCCGTGGGTTCGAACTGCAGGGCCTTGGCCCTGGCCTCGGTCTGCTTGTCTATGCAGTGGCTTTGCAGGGCGGTGTTGCTGCTGGGCCATTCGCTGGCGCACAGCCGCTGTATGCCCTGGGCCGGGTCGGGCCCGGCCGCGCCATGGTGGTGGGGCGTGCTTTGGGCCTGGGCCATGGTGCCTGCCATCAGCAGGGCAGCGGTACAGAGGAGTTTGGCGTAATGCATGGTCTTCCCTTTCCTGGCAAATGTGTGACACATGTTGGGCACATGCTTGCAAGCCATTCTATGCACAGCGGGCCGTTGGTCTGCGCCATGCCGTATGGGGAAAGAGAGGTTCAGCGTGCGCCGCCGTATTCGGGTCGGTCGTTGTGCTGGGGTTTGAGCGGGGCTGCGCTCTTGCCCTCGGCCCGCTCCTTGCGCCACTGCTGTTTGCGCGCGGTCCATTCGGCCAGGCGGGCATGGGCAGTCTGGCTTTCGCGCGCCATCTGCACCTCGTCGGCCAACTGGGCCGACAGCTCCAGGCGAATGCCATTGGGGTCGAAGAAGTAAATGCTTTTGAAGATGTGGTGGTCGGTCACGCCCAGCACCTCCACGCCATGGGCCTGCAACCTGGCCTTGGTGTTTTCCAGTTCCTGCACCGTGTCCACGCGAAAGGCGATGTGGTTGATCCACAGCGGTGTGTTGGGCGAGGGCAGGGCTTTTTCATCGTCGCCTATGTCGAAGAAGGCGATAAAGCTGCCGTCGCGCAGGCGAAAGAAGAAGTGGGTGTAGGGGCAGTACTCGCCGGTGCTGGGCACATGGTCGCTCTGGATGATGTGGTAGAGCGGCAGGCCCAGTATGTCTTCGTAGAAGTGGCGGGTCTCCTCTGCATCGCGCGCCTTGTAGGCGTAGTGGTGCAGCTGCTGCACGGCGGCGGGCGGTGGCAGTGCGTCCAGCGCGGCGCGGCTCAAGGTGGTGGGGTGGTGACCCATGGCATCTCTCCTTTTACGTATATGCAATGCATTGCACTTATCGTAATTTTAGAAAAACCAGGCCCTGCAGCGGCCAAGAAAAAACCCGCATGCCGAGGTGGCGTGCGGGTTGTGGGCGTCAGAGCATGCGCTGCAGCATCCGAAGATGCGCGGGGCTCAGAACATGTTCTTACTGCTTGACGGCTTCCATGGACAGCACCAGGCGCACGTTCTTGCTGAAACCCCAGTCCACACCGTAGTTCACGCCCCATTGGGTGCGGTCGATGGTGGCTTCAAAGTCACCGCCGCAGACCTCACGCTTGAGCATGGGGCTTTCGTAGCAGGTGAACTTGTTGGCCTTGATGGTGATGGGGTGGGTCTGGCCATTCATGGTCAGCTGGCCGTTGACTTCCTTGAGCTTGTCGCCTTCGAACACAAACTTGTCGGAGACGAACTTGGACACCGGGTACTGGTCGGTGTTGAAGATTTCCTTGCTCTTGAGGTGCTTGTCAAAAGCGGCGGTGCCGGAGTTCACCGAGGTCATGTCCAGCGTCACTTCCACCTTGCCGGCCTTGCCAGCCTTGTCGAACTCCACCATGCCGCTTTTCTTGTCGAAACGGGCACGGTTGGTGGAGGCGCCGAAGTGATCGATCTCGAAGGTGGCAAAGGTGTGGGTGGGGTCGATGGCGTAGGCGGCCGGTGCGGCGTGGGCAGCGGAAGCGAACAGGCCGGCGGCGGCCAGGGCAAACAGGGTGGAACGCATCAAGAAATCTCCTGTGAAGATGAAAAAGGGGAGAAAAACGAATCTGGAAACTACTGAATCGATAGCTTGCTGTGCGCTGGCTGCAATGATTTCAAAGCAAAACTGCTTTCAAAGCAAGCAGCCATGGGCACAAGCCGCTATCACAAACAATGTGGTGGCAGGGAGCAGGCAGGGCTTAGAGCTTGCCCACGCCGGTCAATGCCAGCTTGAACTGAACGCTCACTTCGTCGGCCACCATGGAGGTGTCGGCCCAGTCGCCGTCGCCAATCTTGAAGGCCAGGCGCTTGAGTGGCAAGGTACCTGCGGCCGTGGTGGTGGCACCCGACTGGGTCAGCACCACGGGCACGGACACCTTCTGGGCATTGCCCTTGATGGTCAGCGTGCCATCGACCTGGTACTTGCCACCGCCCAGGGCCTTGACGGTGCTGGACTCGAACGTGGCCTTGGGGAATTTGGCGATGTTGAACCAGTCGGCGCCCAGCAGATTGCTGTCGGTCTCCTTGGAGCCCATGGTGGCGCTGCCGGTGTCCACGGTGAAGAGGATTTTGCTGGTCTCGGGCTTGGCGGTGTCGAAGTTCACCTGGGCATCGAACTTCTTGAAGTGGCCTTGCAGGGGCACGCCCATTTGCTTGGCGGTGAAGTTCACACTGCTTTGCGCAGGCACCAGGGTCTGGGCGGCCATGGCGGCGGTGGCGAACAGAGCGGCGCCGGCCAGGGTGGCAGCGCGGAAAGTGGCGGTGAAGGTCATGGCAATCTCCTGATGTTCGAAAAAGAGGAAGACAGTGTGTTTAGGCGGCGCGGCCGGGCCACATGCGGCCCAGCAGACCGTCGCGGTCTATCAACTGGTGCTTGAGTGCGGCTGCAATATGCAGGGCAATCAGCGCGGCCAGGCCGTAGGCAGCAATCGCGTGCCAGGGCTTGAGCGCTTCGGCCAGCTCGGGGCTGGCGGCCACCAGGTCGGGCAGTTGCCACAGACCGAACCAGACGATGGGAAAGCCTGCGGCCGAGCTATAGGCCCAGCCCAAGAGCGGCACGGCAAAGAACAGCACATACAGCAGGTGGTGAACGCCATGGTGGGCCAGTTGCTGCCAGCGCGGCATGGCCGCCGTCATGGCGGCCGGCAGGGCCGGTGGGCGGTGGGTGAGGCGCCACAGCAGACGCAGCACGCTCAGCACCAGCAGGGTGACGCCGGCCCATTTGTGCCAGTTATAGAACTTCAGGCGGGCCGGAGAAAACGGCAGGCCGGTCATATACCAGCCAAAGGCCAGCAGGCCGAGCAGGCCCAGGGCCAGCACCCAGTGCAGGGCCATGGCCGTCAGGCTGTAGCGGGAAGAAGAGGTGGATGGGGACATGTGTTTTGCAAGGGAAAGCGCCTGGCAAGCGGGAAAAAAAACGGCGCAGGCAGCGCTGCCATGTATGCAGTGTAGGAAAGCTGCAGCGCCAAAAAGTTCAGGCGAATTGACGTGACAGTTCAAAAAGCTTGAATGCCCGCAGAGCCGGTTCAGGCCGCCGGGCTCGGGTAAGCTCACCAGCCCTATGGCCCAGACCCTTGCTAGCCCCGCACACAGCGAACTCATCATCAAGAAAAGCCGCTTCATAGGTTGCGTGCAGCCCATGGCCGACCGCGCCAGCGCCCAGGCTGCGGTCGATGCGCTGTGGAAGGAACATCCCACAGCTACCCACATCTGCTGGGCATTGTTGGCGGGTGGCCAGTCCGCAGCCGTGGACGACGGCGAGCCCGGCGGCACGGCCGGCCGGCCCATGCTGGACGTGCTGCGCCACCAGGAACTGGAAGGCGTGCTGGCCACCGTGGTGCGCTACTACGGTGGTGTGAAACTGGGCGCTGGCGGCCTGGTGCGGGCCTATACCGACAGCGTGGCCCAGGCCCTGCTGGGGGCAGAAAAAGTGCTGCTGCAGCGCATGGCCACGCTGCAATGCAGCCTGCCCTACGACATGGAGGGCTGGCTGCGCCGCGACATCGCCCAGGCCGGCGCCCAGTTGCTGCAGGTCAAGCATGACAACCTGGTGCATCTGCAGTGGCAGTTGCCGGAAAGCGAAGCCGCGGCCCAGGTGCAGCGCCTCAACGACCAGGGGCAGGGAAGGTTAGGCTGGCTGGAACACTGGAAAGACTGAAGCCGCTTCGCTAGCATTGCTGCATAAGCTATCAATAAGAGAACGCTGCGCATAAAACTGGCGCGCCCCAACTCAGAGACACCGCGCAAGGGCCGCCCCGCAGCGCTGGTGTCGTCCCCCTGCCCGCGAGCGCAGCGAGCGAAGAGCGGGGGGGAGGCGCGAAGCGACTCAGGGGGGTGTCGTTTATTTCGTGTGCAAGGCTGCCTGCTTCCAGGCGTGTGCTGCTTCGTCCGGCGCCTCGTGGTGCTCGGCCAAAATAGCCAGGGCCTTCCATGCGCTGTGCAGCAAGGCCTCGTCCTTGAGCTGGGCCGTGCACTGGCGCAGCAGCTGTTGTGCCTTGCCCCAGAGCTGGCGCTGCAGGCAGGCCATGCCGGCCAGGTATTGCAAGCGCGGCTGGTGGGGGGCGCTGCGCAATGCGTTTTCGATACGGGCCAGCCAAGGGCCGTCCACATCTTCCAGGCACTCCTGCAGGGCCAGGAACAGCAGCACGCTTTGCGATTGGTTCAGCGCCTGGGGGTTGCGCAACTGCTCCTCCCAGACCGGCAGCAACCACTCTCGCGCTGTGGCGCTGCTGCCGCCCAGGGCCACCAGCCGGCGCGCGGCGGGAATGGCCAGCTCGGGCATGTGCTGCTCATGCGTTTCCAACTGGGCCCAGGCGGTTTTCAGCTGGGCCGGGTCATAGGCCTGGTGTAGCTGCTCCAGCAACAGGCTGCGCAGCAGGCTGCCGGCCGCCTCGGGCGAGAAGGCCTTGTGCTTGGCCAGCAGGCGGGCGGTTTCCAGGGCAGGGCCGGTTTGCTGGGCCAGGCGCGAGGCCTTGAGCTTGATGCGCAGCGCCACCGTGCGGCGTGCGGCGCCGTGGGGCAGTTGGCCCAGGCGCTCCATGGCGCCGGCGGCATCGCGGTCGTCCAGGGCCCAGCGGGCCGAACGCATTTGTGCGCCTTCGCGCAGCTCCTGCTGTTGGGCCGAGCCATTGAATGGCGCCAGTTCCAGCGCGGCTTCCAGGTGCTGGTCGCGGGTGCTGCGGTCTTGCAGGGCATGGGAGCTGTCGGCCGCAGCCATATGGGCGATGGTGCGCAACTGCTCTCTGTAGCTGACGGTGGCCTTGTCGTGGGACAGACCTTCTTCCAGCTGCAGCGACTGCAGCGCGGCCTTGCGGGCGCGCAGAAAGCGCCCGGCGTGCAAATGGGTCAAAGACTCCAGCAAGGCCTGGTGCATATTGCGTTCGCGCTGCTGCAATCGCCAGCGCTTGGCCTGCAGAGGCAAGGAGACCAGGGCCGCAAAACCGCGCAAGGCGCCATAGAGAATGACAAAGGCCGACAGCAGCAGTGCCATCACCATGTTCAGCGACAGGTCCACCCGGTAGGGCGGCCAGAACAGCGTGACCGCGCCCTGGTTGGTACCCGCAAACAGGGCGCCTGCCACGGCCAGGCAGAACAGACCAGCAAACCACAATGCAGCGCGCATAGCCCTCTCCTGGTCAGCGGCTGGCCGCGGCCGTGGCCAGCGCGCTCAGCGTGTCATTAAGAGAGGGCTGCTCGGTCTGGCGCAAATGCGTCTGGATCTGCAGCAGCAGGGATTGGGCGCTTTGCGTGCGGCGCGACTGGCCGTCGAAATACTTGGCCACGGTGGCACTGGCCGCGCCCAGGTCGGCGCGGGCCGCGTCGTATTGGCGCGACAGCAGGCCCAGCCGGGCATTGAGCAGCTTGAGCTTGAGGTTTTCACGCAGGAAAAAAGCCTGGTCAGGCGCCAGCAGCATGGCGTCGGGATGGTCGATGCGGCGTATGCGTACCAGGTCGCGGGCCTCGTCGGCCGATGCATTCCAGACGCGGGCGCCCCAGTACTGCCACCAGGCCCACTGGGTGGGGGTGACGGCTTCATCCAGCGCGACGGGGCGTGCCACGCCGCTTGCGGCACTGGCAACGCCCGAGGGAGGCACCATGGCCACGCTGCTGAGCAGGGGCATGTCGTCGACGATGCGCACCAGCTCGTCCAGGCGGCCCAGCAGGCCGGCGGTGTCCATCACATTGGCGCGGCCCAGGCGTTCCAGGTCTTGCTCCATGGCCCGGTGTACCGGGGCCAGCCGGGGTTGGGCCGCGCGCTCTATGCGCTGGGCCGAGGATTTGAGGGTCACCGTCAGCGGCTCCAGGCTGCCGGAGAACTGGGCCTGCTGCAAGGCAATGCGCAGTGCCGACTCCACATCCACCAGCAGGGTTTCGTCGCGGGAGCGGGAGACGCTGTGGATCAAGTCCTCCAGCTGGGTGCGCTGCAGCGTGGCCTCTTGCACCCGGGCCTCGACCACGGACAGGCGACCTGCAGCTTCGCGCACCAGATCCTGGGACTCGCGCGCCAGCGCACGGGCCTCGGTGGCCTGGGTGCCGGAGTCTGCGGTCTGGCGGGCTAGTTGCTCTTGCATGCCGCCCACCTTCTGCCACAGCAGCACGCTGCTGCCCAGACCTGCAAGGGCCAGCACCATGGCTACCCAGGCCAGCGGCGAAGGCCCGGAGGGCGTGCGCGGGCCAGGCGTGGGGGGCGGTGTGAAAGAGGGTTGTGGTGCGCCGTCGGTGCTCATGACCACGATTCTATCGAGGCGGACACATCTGCTACATCGGGTCTGCATTCCCGCACCAGACCAAAGCCTGCTGCCCGGGCTGCGGCGGCAATGCGGGGGTGGGTGGCCAAGGCGCGCTGTGTTTGCCAGTCTTGCGCGGGGCACAGCTGTTGCAGATGGCCAACGGCCTCGGAGCTGCTGAACAGCCACAGACTGCGGGTGCGGCAATGGCCGGCAATGGCCTCCAGCAGCGCCGGTGTGGCCGCCGGACATTGGCGGCGGTAAACCCCCAGCAGCTCGACCTCCGCACCCTGCTGGCGCAGTTGGCGGGCCAGCCATTCACGGCCGGAGCCCTGAGGGTCTTGGCTGCTGTGTGCGCTGGCACCACGCACGATCAGCACGCGGTCACCGGCCTGTATCTGCGGGCCCACCACGGCCCACAGCGATTCGGAGTCGAACTGGCTGGCATCGTCTGCCGGGCTGTCGATGGCGGCTTCCGGCAGGCCTTGCTGCACCAGCACCTGGCGCGTGCCAGGCCCTGGCGACCACAGCCGCAGCCGGCCCGCAGACAGGGCCTGGTGCAGGGCGTGGTCCATGCCGGGTGCGGCCAGCAGGCCACGCACGGCATTCGGGCTGACAAACATCAGCGCGCGGTAATGCTGCAGTTGCCCGGCGATGCGCTGCAGCGCGGCCTGGGATGCAGGGTCGCTGGCCGGTGCAATCTCCATCAGCGGCAGCACGTTGGCGTCCAGCCCTCGGGCCTGCAGCAGGCGCTGCCAGTGCAGAGCCTCGGGCAGCGGGCGGGTCAGTACAGCGCTGGGCGATTGGGCCATGGCGGGGCCATCACTCGGCGGTCACTCGGCTACTTCGGCCTTGGGGGCGCAACGTGCGCCCTGGGCCAGCAGTTGTTCGGCTACGGCAGTGCCCAGGGCTTCGGCCTGCTCCAGCGTGGTCACGGTGGCTTGCTGGCGTACGCGTACCAGGGGCAGAACGCCGTCCACATCGCCCCAGGCGGCGTCCAGCGTCAGCATGCCGTCATCCGCCAGCAAGGCATGGGCGGCCAGTGGCACGGAGCAGCTGCCACCCATGCGGCGGCTGACGGCGCGCTCGGCCGCCACGCGCAACCAGCTGGGCATGTGCACAAGGGGTTGCAGTGCGGCGATCAGGTCGGTGCGATCGCTGCGCACCTCGATGCCCAGGGCACCCTGGCCGGCGGCGGGCAGCATGTCGGAGGCGGCAAATTCGCTGCGAATGCGTGCGGCCAGGCCCAGGCGCTTGAGGCCTGCGGCCGCCAGCACGATGGCGTCGTACTGGCCCTCGTCCAGCTTGCGCAGCCGGGTGTCCAGATTGCCGCGGAGGGGCTCGGTCTTCAGGTCGGGGCGCAGGGCTTGCAGCAGCACCTGGCGGCGCAGGCTGGAGGTGCCCACCACAGCGCCTTGAGGCAGCTCGGCCAGGCTGGCGTAGCGGGGCGAGACAAAGGCGTCGCGCGGGTCTTCACGCTCCATCACGCAGGCCAGGGTGAAGCCCTCAGGCAACTCCATGGGCACGTCCTTGAGCGAGTGCACGGCAATGTGGGCACGCCCCTCTTCCAGTGCCACTTCCAGTTCTTTGACAAACAGGCCTTTGCCGCCGACCTTGGACAGCGAGCGGTCCAGGATCTGGTCGCCCTTGGTGGTCATGCCCAGCAGCTCGACCTGGTGGCCGCGTGCGCGCAGCAAGGCCTGTACGTGTTCGGCTTGCCACAGGGCCAATCGGCTTTCACGGGTGGCGATTACAAGCGAAGAGAAAGAAGAAGTCACAGTCATATCTTGTTGGCCTTCGGGGCAACGGGGAATGCTAGCATGCGCGCCGACCTCAACCGCTTCCTGGAGTCTTTTGCATGAATGCTGCAACCCGTCGACGTTCCGAGACCCCTGCTGTTCCTGTGCGCCGCACGGACAAGGACCAGCCGCTGATAGATGACATTCGCCTGCTGGGCCGCTTGCTGGGCGATGTGATTCGTGAGCAGGAAGGCGACGCCGCCTATGAACTGGTGGAGCAGGTGCGCCAGCTGTCCGTGGCGTTTCGCCGCAATGAAGACCAGGCCGCCGACAAGCAGCTGAAAAAGCTGCTCAAAGGCCTGTCTGGCGACCAGACGGTGAGCGTGATCCGCGCCTTCACCTATTTCTCGCACCTGGCCAATCTGGCCGAAGACCAGCACCACATCCGCCGCCGCGAGGTGCACGAGCGCGCCGGCCACAGCCAGGAAGGCAGCGTGGAAGTGGCCCTGTCGCGCCTGCGCTGGGAAGGCATAGAAAACGATGCCGTGGTACACACCCTGGCCCAGGCCTATGTGGCGCCGGTGCTCACCGCCCACCCCACCGAGGTGCAACGCCAAAGCATTCTGGCGGCCGAGCAAAGCATTGCCCGCCTGTTGGGCGAGCGCGACATGATCCGCGCCCGCGCACAGCTTTATGCCAGCAGCAAGGACGCGCTCAGCCCGCGTGAGCTGGCCGAGAACGAGGCCCAGCTCAAGGCCCGCGTGGTGCAGCTGTGGCAAACGCGCCTGCTGCGCCACGCCAAGCTGACGGTGGCCGACGAGATCGAAAACGCGCTGCGCTATTACGAGGCCACTTTTCTGCGCGAGATTCCCCGCATCTACCAAGAGATGGAGCAGCAACTGGGTGGCCAGCGCATCCACAGCTTTTTGCGCATGGGCCAGTGGATTGGCGGTGACCGTGACGGCAACCCCAATGTCACGGCCCAGACCCTGGCGCTGGCGCTGCAGCGCCAGTCGGAGGTGGCGCTGCGCCACTACCTGACCGAGGTGCACTTTCTGGGCACCGAGCTGTCCATGGCGGATCGTCTGGCCGAGGTCTCGCCAGAAATGCAGGCCCTGGCCGATGCATCGCCCGACCAGAACCCCCACCGTGCCGATGAGCCCTACCGCCGCGCCCTGACCGGGGTGTATGCGCGCCTGGCGGCCACGCTGCGCAAGCTCTCGGGCGGCGAGGCCGCACGCCATGCGGTGGCTCCGCAAAACCCCTATGTCAGCGCACAGGAGTTTTTGCAGGCACTGCGCACGGTGGAAGACTCGTTGCAGCGCAACCACGGCGGTGCCCTGGTGGCCCAGCGCCTGGCGCCGCTGATGCGGGCCGTGGAAGTGTTTGGCTTTCACCTGGCCACGGTGGACCTGCGCCAGAGCTCGGACCAGCACGAGGCCGTGGTGGCCGAGTTGCTGGCCGCAGCCCAGCTGGAAGCCGATTACAGCGCGCTGGATGAACCCGCCCGCCAGAAGCTGCTGCTGCGCCTGCTGCAGGACACCCGTCCGCTGCGTGTGGTGGGGGCAGATTATTCGGAGCACAGCCTGGCCGAACTGGCCATTTTCGAGGCCGCCCGCCAGGCCCGTGCCGACTATGGACCCGAGGCCTTGCGCCACTGCATCATCAGCCACACCGAGACCGTGAGCGATCTGCTGGAAGTGCTGCTCTTGATGAAGGAAGTGGGCCTGATGCGCGGCACGCTGGACAGCGGCAATGCCGTGGCCGACATGGTGGTGGTGCCGCTGTTCGAGACCATTGAAGACCTGCGCCAGGCCGCACCCATCATGCAGGCCTATTACGCACTGCCCGGCATCGCGCCGCTGTGGAAGCGTTCGGGTGGCGAGCAGGACATCATGCTGGGCTATAGCGACAGCAACAAGGACGGCGGCATCTTCACCAGCAACTGGGAGCTCTACCAGGCCGAGTTGGCGCTGGTGGACGTGTTCGATCAGCTGGCCGCGCAGCACGGCATTCGCCTGCGCATGTTCCATGGTCGCGGCGGCACCGTGGGCCGGGGCGGTGGCCCCAGCTACCAGGCCATCCTGGCCCAGCCTCCGGGCACGGTGCGCGGCCAGATCCGCCTGACCGAGCAGGGTGAGGTGATTGCCTCCAAATACTCCAACCCCGAGATCGGCCGCCGCAACCTGGAAACCCTGGTGGCGGCCACGCTGGAGGCCACGCTGCTGCAGCCCACCAAGCCGGCGGGCAAGCCCTTTTTAGTGGCGGCCGAAGCCCTGTCACGCGCCAGCATGGCCAGCTACCGCAAGCTGGTGTACGAGACCCCGGGCTTTACCGACTACTTCTTCAGCGCCACCCCCATACGCGAGATCGCCGAGCTCAACATCGGCTCGCGCCCGGCCTCGCGCAAGCCTTCGCAAAAAATCGAAGACCTGCGTGCCATTCCCTGGGGCTTTAGCTGGGGTCAATGCCGTCTCACGCTGCCGGGCTGGTATGGCTTTGGCACGGCGGTGCATGACTTTGTGAATGCCAAGGGCCAGGACGCGACCAAACAACAGGCCCTGCTGCGGCGCATGTACAAGCAGTGGCCCTTCTTTCGTACCCTGCTGTCGAACATGGACATGGTGATGGCCAAGAGCGACCTGGCCCTGGCCTCGCGCTACAGCGAGCTGGTGCCCGATGCCAAGCTGCGCCGGCGCATTTTTGCCGCCATCCAGGCCGAGTGGCAGCGCACGGTGGAGGCCCTGGAAATGGTCACCGGCGACAAGAACCGGCTGGCACACAACAGCGCGCTGGCACGCTCCATACGCCATCGCTTCCCCTACATCGACCCGCTGCACCACCTGCAGGTGGAGCTGGTACGCCGCTGGCGCGATGGCGGCGGGGACGAGCGCGTGAAGCTGGGCATACACATCTCCATCAACGGGATTGCGGCGGCGTTGAGGAATACAGGTTGACACCCCCTGAGCCGCTTCGCGTCTTCCCCCTCTCTCACGCTGCGCGTGGGAGGGGGACGGCACCAGCGCTGCGGGGCGGCCCTTGCGCGGTGCCCTGGCGTGGGGCGGCGCCAGTTTCGTGTCTTACTCCCTCGCCCCGTCGGGGAGAGGGTGGGGGTGAGGGGGATCCCCGCAAGGCATAGCGCTTGCACTAGGCATAGCGCATGACGCCGTACCCAGCCTGTTTCCAGGCAGTTTGAGGGCGTAAAGCCAACAGACTGGCCGGGTCATGCTCCCATGGCGATAGCGCCCCGCGCCATAATGTGGCGCATGCACTTTCCCACTCCGTCCTCCACGGCGTGCGGTTCTGACCGTGCCGCAGCGCCCGATGTTTTGATGCAGCCCACAAGGCGTTGGCTGTTGCTGGGCGCGGCCGCCGTGCTGGCGGGTTGCGCCAGCAGCGGCAAGCGTGGCGGCAGCACGGCAGCCATTCCCAAGGGGCGCGGCGGTGGTGCCGCAGCCGTGAATCCGCTGGCGCTGAACAGCGATCTGCGTGAAGCCTTGCTGGCCCGCACCATGCTGGTGGTCAACACGCCCTATACCTATGGCGGCAACAATCCTGAAGGCGGTTTTGACTGCAGCGGCCTGATTCAGTGGGCCGTGGCCGGCATTCACACAGCCCGACTGCCGCGCACCACGGCGCAATGGGCCCAGGCCAGCACGCCGGTGAACCGCAGTCTGGAGCGCGGCGATTTTGTGTTTTTCAATACGCTGGGCGGCGCGTATTCACACATGGGCATCTATGTGGGCAACGGCCAGTTTGTCCACGCCCCCTCCAGCGGCGGCACGGTGCAGCGCGTGCGCATGGACAACGTCTATTTCGCCAAGCGCTTTACCGAGGCGCGCAGCATTTTTATCTAATTCCCCAAGGCGTCTTCGGCGCAGCCGTCGCAGTGCCAGGGGCGCTACGGCTTGGCTTGTAGCGCGCTGTCCCTGGCCTGTGCTGCACCGGAGCGCATGGCATACAAGGGGCTATATCAGCGGCTGCTGCCAAGGCATGGCATGCCAGGGGTGTTTTTCTTCACCCACCCACTGCGCCACATCGTCCTCGCTGAACAGCTTGCCCAGCACATCGGCACGACCCTGGGCCAGCCATTGCGCACGGCCACGGGCGTAGGCGCTGCCAAAGTCCTGCCAGCTGCCAAAGCATTCCTGGGCGCGCTGGGCGTTGAGCAGCAGGATGTGCAGATGGGCCTCGTCCGACAACAGGTTCAGCATGCGCGCGCTGCGCACAAAAAAGGCCACGCGGGCGCAGGCAAAAGCCATGGCAGCGCGCAAATCGTCTGTGCGGTGGGGGCGCTGCAGGTCCAGCATGAACCAGCGCTGGCGCAGGGCATCGGGCAGCTGCTGTTGGGCATGGCTGTCGATGAGGTCGGTGGGCAGGCCCAGGTGGTGCAGCACCTGGGGGCGCAACTGCTGGGTGAGTGCGTCGTCAGCGCCGGAAATCGAGCCGGAAAAGCCGTCCTGTATGGCGTGGAAGGCCATGGGGTGGGCCAGGGCCAGGGCCCAGTTCAGTGCGTCGCTGCCGGTGCTGTAGCTGCTGATGTCGCCGCGTCGCTGGGCCTGTCTGACCTCGCGCCAATTTTTGCGTATCACCCAGAACATGCCCAGCAGGGCCAGGCTGCCCAGCAGCCAGTGGATGCGCATCAGTCCGTAGATGGCTGCAAAAGGCAGCAGCACGATGAAAAGGGACTTGATCACAGAGCGACTCCTGCGCGGGTGATGCCGCGGCGTTTGGCTTGCTCCAGCGCATGCTGCTGGGCCGGGGTCTTGGGCATGCGCTCCAGGCCTTCGGCACCCACGCTGTCCTTGCGGGCAAGAGCCATCCATTGCACCAGTGGAGAGCGCAGCATGCCCAGGTCCAGCAGATCAGGGTGTTGCTGCAGCAGCCACAGCTGCTCGGCTTCGCTGTGCATATCTGCGGCGGCACACCAGGGTGTGCGTGCGGCATCGGCAGCCAGCAAATGGGCCGGGCGGCGCACAATGCCCATGGCCAGGGCGTCGTGGGGCACCACATCGTTCAGCGGCAGATGGTTGAGCAAGGCCACCACATCGGCCGCATAGCGGGCAATCGGCGGGCGGTTTTGTTTGCCCTTGATTTGCTCAATCTGCAGCAAGCCGCCTTCCTTGAGATAGGCATTGACCGTGATGCGTGGCTGGGCCGATCCCGTGCGGTAGCTGAACAGGCGCATACGGCCTTTTTCGCAGGCCTCGGCATAGTGCTCGCCATAGCCGCCGGAAAAGCGCTGGCGGTCGGCAAACTGCCCCACGCAGTGGCCCATCATCTGGCTCTCGTAGGCCATTTCCTGGCGCAGCGTGGTGCTTGCACCGTCAAACTCCACAAACGTGCCGTGCTGGCCGCGCAGCAGGCCATGCACGGCGCTGGGGCTGTGCTCCACCCGGCCGCTGTTTTGCTTTTTCTCGAAGGCCAGATGCTCCAGCGTCCAGCGCGCCAGGGCCTGGGGGGCATTCACGCGCTGCAGCTTGCCCTCCAGCGAGGTGCCCTTGCGGGTGGAGAGAAACTCCACCAGCCGGGTCTCCAGCGCCAGCACTTCGGGGGCGTCAGCGTCTACCCACCACAGTGCAGGCAGGTCAAAGCCTGCGGCCTGCTTGGCCAGTCGTGCCAGCGCCCATTCGGGTGCGGGTTTTCGGCCCTGCAGCTGCTGCAGGGTTTGCGTGTCGGCAATGGGTTGCACGGCCGGTGGCTCGGCCTGCACATTGCCGATCACATGGCGGCAGAAGTGGTTGGCCAGCCAGGCAGCCACATCGGGGGCATCGCCGCGCTCTGCACTGCGGGCCTGTATGCGCTCCTTGATGGCCGGGGCATTGACCACGTCGCGCGCCTTGTAGGCGCTGGCAGTCGATGGTGTGTGCATGGCCTGGCTCACCAGAATTTCCACCACGGCTTGCTGCTGGCTGCGGGCTGGTCGCGCTCGGCCAGCAGGCGCTGGGCGCGTTCCAGGCCTTCGTGGGCCATGCGGTGTTCGGCCTCGTTGTCGTTCTTGCCCAGATTGCCTACGGCCTCCTGGTGCATGGCCACGCATTCCTCCAGTAGCTCGGGATAGGCTTCGAGCGCACAGCCCAGACGGCGCAGGGCATAGCTTTCCTTGAGGGCGCGCACCTCTTGCTGGTAGGCACGCAGCCGGGGCAGTACCTGCTCCGGGCGAAAGACCGAGAAGAAGTCCAGCATGGACATCAGCGCGGCCAGGTAGCGGCGGCGCTGGTCGCGCTGGTCTTCCTCGTCCAGCTCCTCAAACCACTGGTCCAGGCGCTCCAGCCAGATGCTGATCTCATCGCCACGGTCCAGCTTGTAGAGCGACATGGCGATGGTGGAAAAGTAATTCGCCGGGTCATGGCGGCCATAGCCATGGCGCTGCACAAAGTGCCACAGGCGCTCGGCCTCGGCCACGATGGCGGTGTCGTCGTCCTTGCCGATGGCGCACCACAGCAGACCATCCTGATGCTCGGCAAACGGGCTGCTGGCCAGTCCCTTGTGGTGCAGGGCGGCTGCTTCGTCATAGCGGTCGGCAAAGCGGTATTTGATGGCCAGGTTGTTGCACAGCATGGAGTAGACATGCAAGTCCGCATCCTTGAAGCGGCCCTGGCCTGTGGCCCAGAACTGCTCGAAGCGTTCCAGGCCCTGCTCGTAATAGCGGATCACCAGCGGAAGCAGTACTTCGTCCGCCGGCACTTTCTTTTTGCCGCCCATGAGGGGGGCCAGATCGTCGGCATCGTCCAGGGTCACGCCGGTGCCATAGCACCAGTGGCCGCCCAGGGCGTTGGGGAAGGGGCGGGCCAGGGCTTCTTCCAGCGGCAGGGCAGCAAAGCGCGCAGCCCAGAGCTTGGGCAGCTTGTCGCTGTCGGCCCATTCGGGATGGCGCCCCACGGATTGCTCCAGCAGCGGCAAGGCCTGCTGCATCTGGCGTTTGGCGGCATGGCGCAGACCCAGCATGAGGGCCAGCAGGTCGCTGTCCGGCTCGCGGCTGCGCACAAAGTCCAGGTAAAAATCCGCCGACTCGAGGGGCATGGCGCCCGGCTCCTGGGCCAGCATCTGGCGCATGTCTTCATCTTCCCGGGCGCAGGCCAGAATCACCGCCCAGGTGGTGGCATGTGCACTGTCCGGGGCAAAGCGTTCCTGGGCCAGTTGGCAGCCTCGTTGGGCCGACCCCGGGCGGGCATGGAGCACGCTTTCCAGCGCCAGTGCCGCTGCCTGGTCCATGTGGCCGGCTTGCACCAGCCAGTCCAGCCGCAGTGCGCCAAAGGCATCACCGTGGTCATCGGTCAGGCCGAAGTGGCCTTGCGGCGACAGCTGCACCGCAGCGTCCAGCTGACCGGCTTGCGCACAGGCCTGGGCCTGCAGGCGCGCTATGCGCACCTTGCGGTGGGCGCGCACAGCCTGCGAAGGGGCGGGCTGCTCGTCACGGGCCAGCTGTTTTTCGCAGGCCATCAGCAGCGCAGGCAGGCTGGAGGCGACGATGGGCAGCACGCGATCGGCCAGCTCCATCCACTGCTCAAAGTCCACGCCTTGTTCGGGGCCGGCATCGCGCAGCCGGTCGATGGCGGCTTGCACATGGCGGGTGGCATGGCTGCCATCGCCACGGCGCTGGTCCAGCTCGGCCTTGCGTACCAGGGCCATGGCGTCCAGATAGGCTGCGCGGTCTTCGTTGTCGGGATCGGCGCGTTCCTGGGCACGTTCCAGGTCCACGCCTTGTGCGGCAATTTCCCAGGCCTGGGCCTTGTGGGCCATCCAGTGCCAGCCCTGCCAGTAGCCGCTGGCGTCCACGCTGTCAGGCAAAGCCGCCAGGGCCTGGGCCGTGGGCAGCAGCAGGGTCACAGCCGAATCCCGGTCAAAGTCCAGACGGCTTTGGATATCGCTGAGCGCAATGCGTGCCTGGGCATCGGCAGGGTGGCGCTCATCGCCTTGCCATGCGGCTTGGCGGTGGGTCTGCAAAAAAGCGTTGGCGGTTGCGGGCTGCTCCAGCATCAGCCAGAAGTCGTGCACACGCTCCAGCTCCGTCACCGTGGTGGGGGCAAAGCTTTGCTGTGCCATCAGCTCCACCACGGCGGCGATGCGGTCGGCATGGGCAATGGTGGTGCTGGATTCGTCGTGGAGCAGCTCGTGGGCCTGTTCCAGAAATGCGTGCAGAGCGTCGCCCTGCAGCGCGGAGGCCTGTGCCGCCGCGGAGCGTGGTGAATGCATGGTGAATGCCGAGAAAGTGGGCGTGCCAGCCCTGAAAAAAAGGGCTTGTGGCCCCCAAACAGCCCGCATCCTAGCGGGAGCCATAGGGAGGCCACAGCGCTCTTGCTGATTTTCACATTCTGTTGCAAACAAGGGCGGGACAGCGCAATGCGAACAAGCCAACACCATCTTTGCCAGGCAATGCCTGGGTGAAAAGCGGGCGCTTGCTTGGTGTGTGCCCCGGCTTGGTGCCCGCTGGAATGCCGGCACAAAGGCCTGCAAAGGCCTGCGCTCTCAGTCGGCGGTGCGGAGCGTGGCCAGTCGGGTGGTGGCCTGGGCCAGGGCCGTGATGGTGGCCCAGTCGCCATGGGCCAGGGCCGCACGTGGCGCCAGCCAGGAGCCACCGACCAGGGCCACATTGGGCAGGGCCAGATAGTCCATGGCATTGGCGGCCGTGAGCCCGCCCGTGGGGCAAAAGCGCAGGTCTGCCAAGGGGGCTGCCAATGCCTGCAGAAAGCCCAGGCCACCGGCTTGCTCGGCCGGAAACAGCTTGAGCAGGCCAAAGCCATGCTCGCGCGCGGCCAGGGCCTCGCTGGCCGTCATCACGCCGGGGATAAAGGGCAGAGAGCCAGCAGCGGCTGCGGCCAGCAGGCCGGGGCCTGCCCCGGGCGAAAGTGCAAAGCGTGCCCCGGCATCGCCCACACGGCGCAAATCCTGGGCGTCCAGCACCGTGCCAGCACCTACGCACATTTGCGGCACGGCGTGGGCCACGGCGCTGATGGCATCCAGCGCCACCGGTGTGCGCAGCGTGATTTCCATGGCATCCACACCACCGGCGAGCAAGGCCTGGGCCAGGGGCACGGCTTGGGCCAGATGGTCGATGACGATGACGGGCAGCACCCGGGTGTGGAAGGAAGGGAGGGCGGTCGCAGAGCTGGGGCTGTTCATGCCAGGGCCTCCTGAACCAGTGCTGCATTCACCTGGGCGGCATAGGGCAGCGGGGCCACGGCGCCAAAGCCTTGCACGGCAAGGGATGCCGCAGTGTTGGCGTAGCGTGCGGCGGTGGCGAGGTCGTTGCCCAGGGCCAGGCGGGCCAGCAGATTGCCGTCGAAGCAATCACCAGCGCCTGTTGCGTCGGTAAGGGCCACGGGCCGGCCCGCGATGCGGGTGCTGGTGTGGTGGTTTTCATCCAGTCTCGTGCTGACCATGCAACCCTCGGCGCCCAGCTTGAGGACCACGGTGGCGGCGCCGTGGGCATGGCTCCAGGCAATGATGTCTTGCGCTGCGGTCAGCCCGGTCAGCGCCACCATGTCTTCCAGGCTGGGCAGAAAGATGTCGCACAGCGACACCGCATGGGCGATGCAGGCGCGGGCCCGTTCCAGCGGCCAGAGCTTGAGGCGCAGATTGGAGTCCAGTGCAATCTGCGCCCCTGCGGCGCGGGCCATGCGCATGGCGGCAAATGCCGTGTCGCAGGCCGTGGGCGAGATGGCCAGCGAAATGCCCGAGACCATGAACAGCCGGCAGTCCTGCAGCAGCTGCAAGGCGGGAGAAGATTCGACCCAGGCCGGCGTCATATGGCTGGCGGCAGAGCCGGCGCGCAAATAGCTGAACTGGTGGCCTGCCTCGCCATGGGTCACAAAGTACATGCCTGTGGACTGGTGGGCATCGCGTTGCACGGCCGTGTGGTCCACGCCTTCACGCTGCCACAGTGCCAGCAGGGCATCGCCAAAAGTGTCCTGGCCCACGCGGGTCAGATAGGCCGTACGTGCGCCTGCACGTGCCGCGGCAATGGCGGCATTGCTGGTGTCGCCGCCAAAGCCTTGCAGATACTCGGGCTGGCCCGCATGGGTCTGGTTGAACTCGATCAAGGCCTCGCCCAGTGTGACCAGATCCCATGTTTTGGAGTGTGTGCCGTGCTGCATGGCGTGGCCACTCAGTTGCGGGGCTTGTAGGCCGTGACGTCGATCTCGACCTTGGCGTCGATCATCAACAGCGATTGCACCGTGGAACGCGCGGGGCGGTGGTCGCCAAAGCACTCCATATAGACGCGGTTGAAGCTGCCGAAGTCGCGGGCATCGGCCAGCCAGACGCTGACCTTGGCCACATCTTCCAGCGTGCAATCGGCCAGGGCCAGCGCGGCCTTGACGCGTTCAAACACCTGGCGTGTCTGGGCCTCGATGCCGCCCGTGATGACCTCGCCCTGGTCGTTGGTGGGCACCTGGCCCGAGACAAACACAAAGTCCCCGGCGCGCGTGGCCGGAGACAGGGGGCGGGCCTGACGGTCCGAGGCCAGCGGCGATTGACCCAGCATTTTCACTTTCGACATGCTCATCTCCTTTTGTAATGTTATTACTCAAAAAATACAGGAAAACCCTGTTATTTACAAAACAAACCATGAAATACGATTTGCGATGTAATTTTATTACTCAAAGAGGACGCGATGCAAACGAAAAAAACCAGCCAGTCTTTGCTGCCAGCCCAGAGCCTGGTCTTGATGCGGCGTGATCTGCTGGGGCTTGCCGCAGCATCGACGGCCTGGTGGTGTGGCATGGGGCCAGCGCAGGCACAGCAGCGGGGCGGGGCCGTGAACCTGGCCATGATTGGCGAGCCCCAGGGTCTGGACCCCATGGTGTCCACGGCCGATCTGGTGGGCACGGTGATGCAGCATGTGTACGAGCCGCTCTACACCTTTGATGGCCAGTGGGCGATTGCACCCATGCTGGCCGAGGCCTTGCCCACCGTGTCCAAGGACGGGCTGCGCTACCAGATCGCCCTGCGCAAGGGCGTGAAGCTGCACAACGGCCGCGAGCTGAATGCCGAGGATGTGCTGGCCTCGCTGCGCCGCTGGATGGAGGTGTCCCCGCGTGGCAAGGCCGTGGCCAAGGAGGTGGAGGCATTGACGGCCAGCGGGCCGCTGGCGATTGAGATCAAGCTCAAGGCACCTTATGCACCGCTGCTGGCACAGCTGGCCCTGCCCACAGGCATGGCGGCCATCATGGCCAAGGAAAGCCTGGCTCCCCAGATCAAAGAGTTCATAGGCACGGGGCCTTACAAGCTCAAGGAACGCCGGCCCGACCAGTTCATCGTGCTGGTACGCCATGAAAGCTATAGCGCCCGCAAAGAGGCTGCCAGCGGCTATGCAGGCAAGCGCGAGGCGCTGATCGACGAGCTGCGCTTTGTGCCTGTGCCCAATGCCAACACCCGCATCGAGGGGGCACTGTCCGGCCAGTTTCACTATGCCGATCTGCTGCCGGTGGAGGCCGCAGGCCGCGTGGACAAGGGCGCACCGGCCGTGGTGCCCATCGTCACGCCGAATTTTGGTTTCCCCTACATCGTGCTCAACACCCAGGAAGGGGTGTTGGCCCAGACCGCACTGCGCCAGGCCGTGCAGACCGCCACGGGCCAGGCCGAGCTGATGGCTGCCGGTTTTGGCAATCCGCGCTTTTTCACGGCCGAGCCCAACTTCTTTCCCAAGGGCACGCCTTTTTACGCCGATGCCGGGGCCAAGCAATACAACCAGCGCAACCCGCAGTCGGCCAAGGACCAGGCGGCCAAGGCCGGCTACAAGGGACAGCCGCTGCGCATCATGGTCAGCCGGCAATACGAGTTTCACTACAACATCGCCCTGGTGCTGAACGAGCAGCTGAAAAAAGCCGGCTTCAAGACCGAGATGCAGGTGGTGGACTGGGCCACGCTGGTGCAGCGCCGCAACGACGCCAAGCTCTGGGATTTGTTCATCACCCACTCGGGGGTGTTTCCCGAGCCCATGCTCTCGCCGCCCCAACTGGGTGAGGGCGCGCCCGGGGGCTGGGACACAGCGGCCAAGAAAGCGGCGCTGACGAGCTTCAACCAGGAGAGCGATCCCGCCAAGCGTGGCGCCCTGTGGGGCCGTGTGCAGCAGCTGGTGTATGACGAGGTGCCCTTTATCGAGGTGGGCAAGTTCAACAGCCTCTCGGCGCGCTCGGCCAAGCTGCAGGGCTATACGCCTTTGTTCTGGCCCTTCTTCTGGAACACCAGTCTCGCCAAGTAGGCGGTCACCGTCAGGGGAATGTGATGTTGAAATTTCTCATCCACAGGCTGGGCGGAGCGCTGGTGGTGCTGGCCATTGTGGCGGTGCTGGTGTTTGCGCTTGCGCGCCTGGCCTCGGGCGATCCGGTGGCCCTGCTGCTGGGCGACCAGGCCACGGCCGAGGACATTGCCCAGGCCCGCGTGCAATACGGCCTGGACAAGCCTTTGCCGGTGCAGTTTGCCCTTTGGGTGGGCGAGCTGCTGCAGGGCAATCTGGGCCAGTCCATTTTTCTGCAGCAGCCCGTGGCGCAAACCCTGCTGGAGCGGGCCGAGCCCACGCTGATGCTGGCCTTGCTGGCCGTAGGCATTGCGGCGCTGATTGGTGTGCCCTGCGGCATGGCGGCTGCCATCTGGCGCGGCAGCCCGGGCGACCAGCTGCTGTCCAGCGTGGCCATGCTGGGCGCCAGCGTGCCCAGCTTCTGGTTCGGATTGATTTTGATCCAGCTGTTTGCCGTCAAGCTGGGCTGGTTTCCAGCCTCGGGCTATGGCAGTCCCGACGCGTCGTTTGCCGAGCGCTTCACCCATTTGCTGCTGCCGGCCCTGGTGCTGGGCGTGCTGAATTCGGCCCTCATCATCCGTTTCACCCGGGCCTCCATGCTGGACATTCTGGGCGAGGACTATGTACGCACGGCACGCGCCAAGGGCCTGGGTGAGGCCACGGTCATGACCAAGCATGTGCTGCGCAATGCGCTGGTGCCCATCATCACCGTGCTGGGGCTGACGCTGGCCTTGATGATTGGCGGCACCGTGGTGACCGAGACCGTGTTCAACCTGCCCGGCGTGGGCAATCTGGTGGTGCGCGCCGTGCTGCGGCGCGACTACCCCGTCATACAGGGCACGCTGCTGATGATTGCCAGCGTCTATGTGTTCATCAACCTCGCCATCGATCTGCTCTACACCCTGGTCGATCCACGCATACATCTGGAGGGCAAATGATGGGAGATTGGCGCAAATGGGCCGCGCGGCTGTTCGCGCGCAAGGTGGTGCTGCTGTCGGCCGTGCTGCTGGCCGGCGTGCTGCTGGTGGCCCTGATTTTTCCCTGGGTGTCGGATGCCGATCCGAATGCCATCTCGGTCAGCGAGCGTCTGCTCGAGCCCTCGGCCACCCACTGGGGCGGCACCGACGAGCTGGGCCGTGACGTGCTGCTGCGCATTGTGCATGGCGCACGCTACTCGCTGCTGATCGGTTTTTTCACGGCCGCAGGCGCTGTGCTGCTGGGCACGCTGCTGGGCATGCTGGCGGGGTTCTTCCGCCGGCTGGACGCGCCCATCATGCGCTGTGTGGACGCCATGATGTCCTTCCCCGACATCCTGCTGGGCATTGCCCTGGTGTCCATTCTGGGTGCCTCGCTGTGGAATGTGATGCTGGCCCTGGTCATCGTCTACACACCGCGTGTGGCACGGGTGGTGCGGGCCGCCACCATGGTGCTGCGCGAGCTGCTGTTTGTGGACGCGGCGCGCGCCCTGGGCGTGAGCACGGCGCGCATTCTGTGGCGCCACATTCTGCCGAACCTGGTCTCGCCCGTGCTGGTGCAGATCACCTTCATCTTTGCCTATGCCATCCTGGCCGAAGCCGGTCTGTCCTTTCTGGGCGTGGGCGTGCCGCCCGATATTCCCACCTGGGGCACCATGATTGCCGGTAGCCTGGAGTCGGCCGACAAGGCGTTCTGGATCATTCTTTACCCCGGCCTGGCCATTGTGTTCACCGCCTTGTCGCTGCAAATGCTGGGCGATGGCGTGCGCGATCTGCTGGACCCCAAGCTCAAGAAGGCCGCATGAACCACCGCACATTCGATTCCCTGGCGCCCCGGCTGCAGGTGCAGGGCCTGTCCACCTCGTTTGTCACCGATGGCGGTCGCATCCAGAGCGTGGCCGAGGTGAGCTTTGCCATACGCCCCGGCGAAACCCTGGCCCTGGTGGGCGAGTCGGGCTCGGGCAAGTCCGTGACCAGTCTCTCGCTGATGGGCCTGCATGCGCGCAGCTCCCAGGCCCAGGTCGGCGGTCAGGCCTGGTTTGTACAGCGTGACGGCCAGCGCGTGGACCTGCTGGCCCTGGCCGAGCGCGACAAGCGCGCGCTGCGCGGCAATGAGATTGCCATGGTGTTCCAGGAGCCCATGACCAGCCTCAACCCCGTGCTCACCGTGGGCGAGCAGATTGCCGAAAGCGTGCGTCTGCACCTGGGGCTGGACCGCGCAGGCGCACGCGCCCATGCGCTGCGCATGCTGGAGCTGGTGGAAATCCCCGCCGCAGCCCAGCGTGTGCACGCGTATCCGCACCAGCTCTCGGGCGGCATGCGCCAGCGCGTGATGATTGCCCTGGCCATGGCCTGCAATCCCACGCTGCTGATTGCCGACGAGCCCACCACGGCGCTGGATGTGACCATACAGGCGCAAATCCTGGCGCTGATGGGCAGGCTGCAAAAAGAGACCGGTATGAGCCTGCTGTTTGTGACCCACAACCTGGGCGTGGTGGCGCAATACGCCGATGCCGTGGCCGTGATGTATGCCGGCCGCATTGTCGAATCCGCGCCCGTGCATGCGCTGTTTGCCCAGCCCCGACACCCGTATACCCAGGGGCTGTTGGCCTGCCTGCCCGGCGTGGCGCGGCGCCAGGCCGGCGCTGCTTTTGGCGAGAGCGTACGTGCCGGCACCCGGCCCAAACTGGCCGCCATTCCCGGCCAGGTGGCCAGTCCCTTGGCGCCGCCGCCGGGCTGTGCCTTCGGCCCGCGCTGCAGCCGCCATGGCGCGGCCTGCGATGCGCAGATGCCAGCATTGGCAGCCCTGGATGCGCAGCGCCAGGTGCGCTGCGTCCATGCCCATGAGGAGGTGACGGCATGAACGCCAGTCCCAATCTGTTGGAAGTGCGCGGCCTGCGCAAATACTTTGGTCAGGGCACGCATCCCGTGCGCGCCGTGGATGGCGTGAGCTTTGATGTGCGCCCCGGCGAAACCCTGGGCCTGGTGGGCGAGTCGGGCTCGGGCAAGAGCACCATAGGCCGCATGCTCACGCGGCTGATCGACCCCACCGAGGGGCAGATGCGCTACCTGGGCGCGGACGGCGCAGCGCATGATCTGGCAGCGCTATCGGCATCCCGCATGCGGCCGCTGCGCTCGCAAATCCAGATCATTTTTCAAGACCCCTATGCCAGCCTCAACCCCCGCATGCGCATACGCGATGTGCTGGGCGAGGCGTTGGACACCCACGGCCTGGCACGCGGCGCGGCGCGCCAGCCGCGCATTCACGAGCTGCTGGCCCAGGTGGGCCTCAGGCCCGAGCATGCCGAGCGCTTTCCGCATGAATTTTCAGGCGGCCAGCGTCAGCGCATAGGCATTGCCCGTGCCCTGGCCGTGGAGCCGCGCTTCATCGTCGCTGACGAGCCCTTGTCGGCCCTGGACGTGTCCATACAGGCCCAGGTGGTGAACCTGCTGGGCGAGCTCAAGGAACAGCTGGGGTTGACGCTGCTCTTCATCTCCCACGATCTGGATGTGGTGGAGTATTTGTGTGACCGCGTGGTGGTGCTGTATTTAGGCCATGTGATGGAGATTGCGCCCACCGAGGCCTTGTATGCCCAGCCGCAACACCCTTATACGCAGGCCTTGCTTGCAGCGGCACCGCTGCCAGACCCCGCGCAGCGGCGTAGCATTCCGCTGCTGCAAGGCGACCTGCCCAGCCCTGCTAACCCACCTTCGGGCTGCGTGTTTCGCACGCGTTGCCCAAAGGCCGAAGTCGCCTGCGCCCGTGCCGAGATGGCGCTACGCGAAGTGCAGCCGGGGCGGTTTACCGCATGCTGGAAGTAGCTTCCCACCCCCTGAGTCGCCTGCGGCGCCTTCCCCCTCAAGGGGGACGACGGCCTTTGCTGCGGGGCGGCCCTTGCTGGCCGTCCCTCATTTGGGCTGCGCCAGTTTTGTGGGGCACGCCTTGGCCTTGCTCCCTCGCCCCTTGGGGGAGAGGGTGGGGGTGAGGGGGGCCGCACAGCGCAACGCTATGGATAACGAATGTCGATCAACACCATGACTTCTGATTTTTCAAACCCTTTGCTGGATGCCGCTTGCAAAGGTTTTCCGCTGACGGCCCAGCCCTGCCGGGCCAGCGAGATTGCGGCGCGGGGCTGGAATCTTTTTGCCGGTGATTTGCCGCTGCCGCTGGCGGTGTTGCGTCGCTCGGCGTTGGAGCACAACCTGGCCTGGATGCAGGATTTTGCGCAGCGCAAAAACGTGCTGCTGGCGCCGCATGGCAAGACCACCATGTCGCCCGAGCTGTTTGCTCGGCAACTGGCCCAGGGGGCCTGGGGGCTGACCTTTGCCACGGCCTACCAGGCCAGCGTGGGTGTGGCGGCCGGTGCGCGGCGCATCATCATTGCCAACCAGGTGGTTTGCGATGCCGACCTGGATGCGCTGGATGGCTTGCTGAATCGCCATGCTGATTTGCGCCTGTGGTTTCTGGTCGACTCGCGGGCGCAGCTGGCGCTGATAGCAGATTGGGCTGCACGCCGCAGCAGCCAGCGCGTGTTCGATGTGCTGTTGGAAATGGGCGTGCCTGGCCAGCGCACGGGCTGCCGCAGCCTGGAGCAGGCGGTGGATCTGGCACAGGCGATTGCGGCTTCGTCCGTGGCGCGGCTGGGGGGCATAGAGTGCTATGAGGGCGGCGTGGCACGCTGCGACAGCGAACATGATGCACGTGAGGTCACGGCCCTGGTGCGCCGCGTGGTGGAGGCTGCACAGGCCTGCGACGCCCAAGGCCTGTGGGCAGAAGGGGAAGCGCATGTTTTGCTCACGGCCGGTGGCTCGGCCGTGTTCGATCTGGTCGTGCCCCTGTTGCAAACCCAGAACCTGTCTCGCTCCGTGCACGGCGTGTTGCGCTCGGGCTGCTACATCACCCACGACCATGGCAACTACCAGCGTTTTTTGAAGTTGGTGGAACAGCGCGAAGGCCTGGATGCCTCGCTGCGCCCCGCGGTCAGTGTCTGGGCCATGGTGCAGTCCGTGCCCGAACCTGGGCTGGCGCTGCTGACCTGTGGGCGGCGCGACATCTCCTATGACCTGGAAATGCCCGTGCCGGTGGGGCTGGCAAGGCGCGGTGAGCGCGTGGCGCAGCCCGCCCCCCAGGGCTGGAGCATCAGCGCCCTCAATGACCAACACGCCTATCTGCGTTTTGATGAAAAGGCCCCGCAGCAGGCCTGGCCGCTGGTGGGCGATCTGGTGGAGCTGGGCATTTCCCATCCCTGCACCACGTTTGACAAATGGCGCTGGATGCCCGTGATCGAAGACGACGGCGCCGTGTGCAGCGCCATTCACACCCGGTTTTGATGCATGCCTGAATCTATGATTTCTTCTTCTGCCTCCGGCTTGCTGCAACAGATGCGCGAGCGCCTGGAGCAACTGCCCGAGGCCCAGCGCCGCGTGGTGCAACATGTGCTGCAAGACCCGCGCGAGGCCGTGGCCGCCACGGTGGAGCATCTGGCCCAGCAGGCCGGGGTGTCCATGCCCACCATCGTGCGCACCTGCCGCAGCTTTGGCCATGATTCGGTGCGCGAATTCATGCTGGCCCTGGCCCAGGACTTGGCCGTGTCCGGCTCCTACATCCACCGCAGCGTGCTGGCCGAGGACGCGGTGCAGGACGTGGCCAGCAAGATCGTGCACGCGGCCGTGTCCTCGCTCACCGATCTGGGCCGGCGCATGGATGTGGACATGATCGACCGCGTGGCCACGCAGCTGGCCCAGGCCCAGCGCATCGATTGCTACTCCGTGGGGGCAGCATCGACCTTTATGGCCAACGAGCTGCAAAGCCGTTTGTTTCGCTTGGGGCGCACGGCCAACGCCATTTTTGATGCCCACCAGCAGCTGGTGTCGGCCAGCACGCTGGGGCCGGGCGGTGTGGCCTTTGTGATCTCTCATGTGGGCCGCATGCCCTACACCATAGAGGCCGCGCGCTTTGCGCGTTCCCAGGGCGCCACGGTGGTGGCGCTGACCCAGCCCGGCACACCGCTGGCCGAAGCGGCCGACCTGCTGCTGGCCGTGTCCGTGCCCCAGGACGCGGTGATGCGTGTGGGCACCGAGGCTTATCTGGCCCATCTGGTCATCATCGAAATTCTCACCGTGCGCCTGGCGCAAAAACTGGGGCCTGTGGCCACCCGAGGCCTGCAGCAGTTCAAGCAACTGCTGCACAAGCATGGCTTTGACAGCGCCGAATACGAGGGGGTGCTGGACCACACCCCAGGCATGGAACAGGACGATTGACATGACAGCAAGCTGGTTGCGCGGTGGGCGCATTGTCGATGGCACGGGCGAGGCAGCCTGGGCTGGTGAGGTCTTGCTGGCCCAGGGCCGTATTGTGGCCATGGGCGCTGTACTGAGCGATACGCAACTGGCGCCCTGGCGCAGCGCTGGCATGGAGGAGATCGATTGCAGCGGCATGGTGGTGGCACCGGGTTTCATCGATGTACACACCCACGACGATGCGGCTGCCATTGATGCCCCCGATATGCTGCCCAAGCTGTCCCAGGGCGTGACCACGGTGATCGTGGGCAACTGCGGCATCTCGCTGGCCCCCGTGGTGACCGATACGCCGAAGGCGCCGCTGTCGCTGCTGGGCAAACGCCAGTTCCGCCATGCCAGCATGGCGGCCTATGCCCAGGCCGTGGATGCGGCACAGCCCGCCGTCAACGTAGCGGCGCTGATAGGCCATACGGCGCTGCGCATGCGCCATATGGCCGAGCTGGACCGTGCGGCCACGCCGGCCGAGCGCCAGGCCATGGCCGAGGAGGTGGCCGCCGCCATGGAGGCCGGTGCGCTGGGCCTGTCATCGGGCGTGTTCTACAAAGAGGCTTATGCGGCCGACCTGGACGAGTTGGTGGCCCTGGCCACGGCCGCTGCCCGCCATGGCGGTGTCTATGCCACGCATATACGCGACGAGCTGGCGCAGATACTGCCTGCCTTGCAGGAGGCCGCCCAGACTGCGCGCCAGGCCGGTTTGCCCCTGGTGCTATCCCACCACAAATGCGCGGGCGCGGCCAACTGGGGCCGCACGCGGGAGACCCTGGGCCTGATTGATGCGCTGGGCCAGCACCAGCCCATCAGCCTGGATGTCTATCCCTATACCGCCGGCTCCACGGTGCTGCGCAGCGACCTGGTGGACGGGGTGATCGACATCCTGATCACCGGCAGCCAGCCCCATCCCGAAATGGTGGGGCGCTACCTCAAGGACATTGCGCGGGAATGGAGCCTCAGCGAACGCGAGGCCTGCGAGCGCCTGCAACCCGGTGGGGCCTGCTATTTCCAGATGTGCGAAGCAGATGTGGAGCGCGTCATCGCCCACCCCCAGGCCATGATTGGCTCGGATGGCCTGCCGCATGACGAGCGTCCCCATCCGCGGCTGTGGGGCGCTTTTCCCCGTGTGCTGGCCTGCTACTGGCGCGAAAAAGGCGTGCTGGGCCTGGAAGAGGCCGTGCACAAGATGACGGGGCTGTCGGCCTCGCGCTTTCGCCTGGCCGAGCGCGGCTTGCTGCGCGAGGGCTTTCACGCCGATGTGCTGGTGTTCGACCCCCAGCGTGTGCGCGACCTGGCCAGCTACGAAAGCCCGCTGCAGTTCAGCCAGGGCATAGAGCGGGTGTGGGTCAACGGCCAGCTCAGCTACACGGCCCAGGGCCGGGCCACCGGCGCCCGTGCCGGGCGCTTTGTGCGCCGTGCTTGAGGCGCTACGGCGTCGGTGAAATCAAGGAGTACCCAAGTCACTCCAAGCAAAGCGCCAATGCTTCAATACAGGGCGGTGCGCTGAAATGGCGCAGACCACGCAAGGGCACCGCGCAAGGGCCTGTGCCGGCCGCGCCGCCCCGCAGCGTCGGTGCCGTCCCCCTCCGGCGCATAGCGCCTACAGAGGGGGAAGACGCAAAGCGGCTCAGGGGGTGTCTTTAACAACCACCTCACCGCGCAAGGTGTAGGTTCTGGCCTCGGTGATCTTCACATCGATCAACTGGCCGATCAGGCGTTCATTGCCAGGGAAGTTGACCACGCGGTTGCACTCGGTGCGGCCCATCAGCTCGCTGCCGTCGCGCTTGGAAACGCCTTCGACCAGCAGGCGCTGCACCGTGCCCACGCGCTCTTCGCTGATGTCTTTGATGTTGTTGTTGATCACGGCCTGCAGCTCTTGCAGGCGGCGCAGCTTGATGTCGTGCGGCGTGTCGTCATGCAGATTGGCGGCCGGTGTGCCGGGGCGGGGGCTGAAGATAAAGCTGAAGCTGTTGTCAAAGCGCACATCGTGGATGAGCTTCATCATCTTCTGGAAATCTTCTTCGGTCTCGCCGGGGAAGCCCACGATGAAGTCGCTGCTCATGGCCATATCCGGGCGAATGGCGCGCAGCTTGCGCACCGTGCTCTTGTATTCCATAGCCGTGTAGCCGCGCTTCATGGCCATCAAGATGCTGTCGCTGCCGTGCTGCACGGGCAGGTGCAAATGGCTGACCAGCTTGGGTATCTTGGCGTAGGCCTCGATCAGGCGGGGCGTGAACTCATTGGGGTGGCTGGTGGTGTAGCGTATGCGCTCGATGCCGGGGATTTCGGCCACATACTCGAGCAGCAGGGCGAAGTCGGCGATCTCCGTCGTATCACCCATCTTGCCCAGGTAGGCGTTGACGTTCTGGCCCAGCAGCGTGACCTCTTTCACGCCCTGGTCGGCCAGGCCTGCCACTTCCACCAGCACATCTTCAAACGGGCGGCTGACTTCTTCGCCGCGCGTATAAGGCACGACGCAGTAGCTGCAGTATTTGCTGCAGCCTTCCATGATGGAGACAAAGGCAGATGCGCCTTCCACACGGGCGGGTGGCAGGTGGTCGAACTTCTCGATTTCGGGGAAGGAAATGTCCACCTGGGGCTTGGCCTTGGCCGCGCGGGCATTGAGCAGATCGGGCAGACGGTGCAGGGTTTGCGGGCCAAACACCACGTCCACAAAGGGCGCGCGCTTGATGATTTCCTCACCCTCCTGGCTGGCCACGCAGCCGCCCACGCCGATGAGCACGCCTTTTTCCTTCAGGTGCTTGAAGCGGCCCAGGTCGGAGAACACCTTCTCCTGCGCTTTTTCGCGCACCGAGCAGGTGTTGAACAGAATCAGATCGGCCTGCTCGGGGTCGTCCGTGGATTCATAGCCCTGGGCGGCGCCCAGCACATCGGCCATCTTGTCCGAGTCGTACTCGTTCATCTGGCAGCCAAAGGTTTTGATAAAGACTTTTTTGGTGGTCATGGCAGTGAGGGCGACGGCCGCGCTGGTGCGCAGCACTTATGGGGTGAATCGCCTGCTAACGCATACGGGGCGCGCAGGAGGCTGTCAAAAAAAGGAACGAATCGGGGCGGCTGCACGGGTGCCGCAGAGGCCTAGCGCTGCGTGGGCAGCTTGGTCTTGGCCTCTTCAGGCGTGAGCAACCAGACCTGGTGCAGCCAGCCGGTGTTGGACTCGATCACATAGTTCACGGTGAAGGTCTGGCCCTGCAGCGTGTGGGCAAACACCAGGCGGTTCTGGGCGTCGAACAGGCGAAAGCCCGGCGTGGTGCGCAGGCGTTTGCCATTGATGGTGAGCTCGGGCAGAGGCGCGACCTGCATCACGCCACGCAGAGCGGTGTCGGGAAAGCTGCGCGTGCCGGCAGGCGTGGCCTGGGCATAGACGGCAGGCGCGCTCTGGCCATGGGCGGCAGACAGCGGAGCGAGCAGGGGCAGGGCCGCCAGCAAGGCGGTGGTGCAGGGGCGCAGCAGGCGCAGGCCTGGCAAGAAAAACAGGGGGCAGCGGGGCATGGTGTATATCCAGGGGCTGAACCAGAGATTGTACGAAGCTGGCAGTTTCTGCGTGTTTCAGTCGGTCAAGCTACGGGGCCGTGCTGGCGCCCGGCGCGTACAGCACGGCCTGGGGCGGGCGGCACAGGCCCCAAAAGCGCAGACCTGTGAGCTCGGCCATGCGCACGCCCATGGCCGTGGGAGCCGAGATGGTGGCCAGGGCGGCCACGCCCAGCTTGGCGCATTTGCGCACCAGCTCATGGCTGCCACGGCTGGAGAGCACCACAAAGCCGGGCTCGCCCAGCCGGCCCGTGCGTGCCATGCGACCCAGCAGCTTGTCCAGGGCGTTGTGGCGGCCCACGTCTTCCAGCACATGGTGGAGTTGCCCATCCAGTGTGGCCCAGCCCGCAGCGTGGATGGCGCCGGCCTGCTGGTTCAGCAACTGCAGGTCCGGCAACTGTTCCATGGCACGCAATACCGTGGGCAGGTCGATCTGCGCAATCCAGGGTTGGGGCTGCAGCGCGGGAAAGTCCAGGTCCAGAGCAGCAAAGCTGTCCACCCCGCAGACGCCGCAGCCGGTGCGCCCGCTCATATTGCGGCGCCTGTCCTTGAGCCGGGCAAAGCAGCGCGAGGCAATGTCCAGCTGAATCTCTATGCCATCCATGCCCTCGGGCAGGCCGGCCGCTGCGGCGGCCACGGTGTTCACCTCGATGCCATAGCAATCGGCGGCGCGGTCGATGATGCCTTCGCTGAGCGCAAAGCCCAGGGCAAAGTCCTCCATGTCCTGGGGCGTGCCCATCATCACCGCATGGGAGATGCCATTGAACACCAGGGCCATGGGCACCTCGTTGGCCAGCACCCGGGTCTGGGCCTGGGGCAGCACGGCACCCTCCTCCAGCCGCAGCTGCTGCGCCGTCACCGGCAGCACACAGGCAATGGAGTCGGGGGCGGAGGGGGAGGGCAGAGGGCAGGCATCAGTCATGGCAGCTGCATTATCGAATGCGGGGGGGGTTGGGTGCTGGACGCTGCCCTTTCACTCCGACCCTCTCCCCTTCGGTGCGAGGGAGAAAGACCGGGGGCAGGCCCCCATCCCCGCCTTCCCCCGGCGGGGGAAGGGGCAAGACCCGAGGCAGGGGGGGCATCCCCTCACCCCAACCCTCTCCCGCAAGCGGGCGAGGGCGCGAGACCAGGAGCGCCGCGTCAATAGCAGACGCATGCGGCATCCCTTTCGCCAGGGACAGCGAGCAAGGGCCTACGCCGGCCGCGCCGCCCCGCAGCGAGGCTGTCGTCCCCCTGCCCGCGAGCGCAGCTCGCGAAGAGCGGGGGGAAGGCGCCGTAGGCGACTCAGGGGGGGGATCCTAATTCAGTCGAGAAGCGCCACGCCCTTGACCTGCGCAAACACCGGCTGCTGCACTTGCAACCCCAGCTGCTGCACCGAATGCAGGCTCAGCCGCGCCAGCAGCGTGGTGGCGCCTGCTTGCAGCTGCAGCATGGCGTGTCCCTGGGCGTCGGGCTGTATGGCGGCAATCACCACCGGCAGCACATTGAGGATGCTGGAGCCCTGGGGTGCCGTCAGCGCCACGCTCACATCACGGGCCTGTATGCGCAGGCGCACGGCGGTGCCAATCTCGCGCTCCTGGCTGCCCACCAGGCGCAGATAGCCGCCGTCAAAACCGGCGGTGGTCAGGTGCTGGGCCGCGTCGTGGGCGGTGACGGTGGCAGGCACCACGGCGGCGGCCGCATCGCCCTGGGCCAGGGGCAGATCCAGGCGTGATAGCAGGCCGGCCGTATCGCCCTGGGCCACCACCTTGCCGGCGCGCAGCAGCACCAGCTGGCTGGCCAGGCGGGCCACCTCGTCCAGCGAGTGGCTGACGTAGAGCACGGGAATGTCGAGGTGGGACTGCAGCTTGTCGAAATAGGGCAGCAGCTCGGCCTTGCGCTGGGCATCCAGCGCAGACAGCGGCTCATCCATCAGCAGCACGCGCGGGCTGGTGGCCAGGGCGCGGGCAATGGCCACGCGCTGGCGCTCGCCGCCGGACAAGGTGGTGGGCTTGCGCGGCAGCAGCGCTGAAATGCCCAGCAGCTCGATCACCTGCTCCAGTGCCACACGCTGGCGCGCCTGGGGCGTGCGGCGCAGGCCGTAGCGGATGTTGTCCTCGGCCGTCAGATGGGGAAAGAGGCTGGCTTCCTGGAACACATAGCCCAGGGCGCGCTGGTGGGTGGGCAGCCAGTGGCGCGCGGCATCGTCCTGCCAGCGCTCGCCATTGACGGTGACCGCGCCGCGTGCGCGCTCCAGCCCGGCAATGCTGCGCAAAAGCGTGGTCTTGCCGCAGCCCGAGGGGCCGAACAGCGCGGTCACCCCTTGGCCGGGAAGCTGCAGATCCACATCCAGCGCAAAGTCGGCGCGCTGCAGCTGCAGGCGGGCGGTGATGTGGCGCTCGGCCTGAGGGGAGGCGTTCATGGAATGCGGGTTCATAGCGGCGAGGCGTTGTGCTTGTCACGGGGCTGCAGCCAGTTCAGCAGCATCAGCACCACAAAGGCAAAGCCCACCATGCCGCCGGCCAGCCAATGGGCCTGGGCGTATTCCATGGCTTCCACATGGTCGTAGATCTGCACCGAGACCACGCGGGTGACGCCGGGGATATTGCCGCCCAGCATCAGCACAATGCCGAACTCGCCCACGGTGTGGGCAAAGCTGAGCACGGCAGCGGTGATGAAACCGGGCCGCGCCAGCGGCAGGGCCACGGTGAAGAACCTGTCCAGCCGGCTGGCGCCCAGGGCAGCGGCCACTTCCAGCGGCCGGCTGCCTATGGATTCAAAGGCGCGCTGCAGCGGTTGCACGGCAAAGGGCAGCGAGTACACCAGCGAGCCGATCACCAGACCGGGAAAGGTAAAGGGCAGATGGCCCAGGCCCAGCGCCTGTGTCAGATGGCCGACCGGGCCATTGGGGCCCATGGTGATCAGCAGGTAAAAACCAATCACCGTGGGCGGCAGCACCAGGGGCAGGGCCACCACGGCCCCGATCGGCCCACGCCAGCGCGAGCGCGTGTGCGCCAGCCACCAGGCCAGCGGCGTGGTCAGCACCAGCAGCAGCACGGTGGTGACGCTGGCCAGCTCCAGCGTGAGGGTGATGGCGGCCCAGTCTTCGGGGCTGAGGATGGGAGAGTTCACGGCGCGGAGTGCCTCAAACGCACTATGGAAAAAAGAGCTTGCTATGCGGATAAAAAGCCATTCTCAAAGCCGAACAGGCCGGAAACTGGCTTTTTATAAGCACTGAATGCTATGGCTTTTATGAATGCCGGAGCGGGCCTGCCCAGCGCAGCCGGGCGCTGGGACATGCATCCACAATGCCCAGACAGCGCTTCAGGCTAGGCGCTGGCCCGCAGACAGTACTGTTGTACGGCCAGGGCCAGCAACACCGCATGAAGCGCTGTATGGGCATCTTGAAACGATTGACCCAAGCCAGAAGCAGTGAATTTAGAACGCGTAGCCGTAGGACTTGATGATGGCGCGGGCTTTGTCACCCTTGAGGTACTCCATCAAAGCCTTGGCGGCCGCATTGTCCTTGGCAGAGTTCAGCACGATGGCGTCCTGGCGGATGGACTCGTGCATGGAAGAGGGCACCACCCAGGCCGAGCCTTCGCGCAGCTTGCCGTCTTCCATCACTTGCGACAGGGCCACAAAGCCCAGCTGGGCATTGCCGCTGGCGGCGAACTGGTAGGTCTGGCCGATGTTCTCGCCCAGCACGGTCTTGGGCTGCACCTGGGCGGTCAGGCCCAGTTTGTCCAGGGTCTGCATGGCGGCCAGGCCGTAGGGGGCCAGCTTGGGGTTGGCAATGGCGATGTGCTTGTAGTCGCCGGTCTTGAGCACGGCGCCCTTGTCGTCCACATAGTTGGCCTGCTTGCTCCACAGCACCAGCTGGCCGATGGCGTAGGTGAAGCGGCTGGCATCCACGCCCTTGCCTTCCTTGGCGATTTTCTCGGGCGTGCTGTCATCGGCAGCCAGCAAGATGCCAAAGGGTGCGCCGTTGTTGATCTGGGCGTAGAACTTGCCGGTGGCACCAAAGGACAGCACGGCCTTGTGGCCGGTGTCTTTTTCAAACTGCGCAGCAATCTTTTGCATGGGCGCGGTGAAGTTGGCGGCCACGGCCACGGCGACTTCGTCGGCGTGGGCGGCGCTGGCCAGCAACAGGGCGGAAGGCAGGATCAGATGGCGCAGAGAAAAAGTGGTCATGGCTCGTTATTCCAGTGATGAATAACGAAGAGTATAGGTCAGCAGGCCTGCGCAGCAGCAGATGTACGGGCATGATGACGGTCATGGTCGATACCTCTGACTCCCCCGTTTGCACCACCTTGTCCGCCCCCGCTTTGCTGGAAGCCCTGGGCCATGGCATGAGCGACAAGCGCCTCATGGTGCTGCGCCAGCTGGCACTCAATGGTTCCATCTCCCAGGCCGCGCGCGACAGCGGCATCAGCTACAAGGCGGCCTGGCAGGCGCTGGATACCTTGACCAATCTGGCAGGCGTGGTGCTGGTGGAGCGCAGCGTGGGCGGTGCAGGCGGCGGCGGCGCCATATTGACGCCGGCCGGCCATGCTCTGCTGCGCGCGGCCGATGCCATGGAACAGGCCAGGGCCGAGGTGCTGGCCAGGCTGCAGGGCGCAGGCCTGGCGCCCCCGGTGCTGGCGCGCCTGGCCGTGCGCACCAGCATGCGCAACCAATGGCCTTGCACGGTGGATGCCCTGGCGTTCGAAGGCAGCCGGGTGGTGGTGCAGCTGCATTGCGCCGCCACGGCGGCGGCCGGCCATGCCCAGCCCGTGCTGCAGGCCCAGATCACACGCGAGAGCGCCGAGCTGCTGGCGCTGGCCCCAGGTCAGGAACTGCTGGCCATGTGCAAGGCCACGGCCGTGCAGGTGCTGCCGCTGGAGGCGGGGGCTGCCGAGCTGCAGGCCGAGCCTCCCGCCACCTTGTGGCTGGGCACGCTGACGCGCATGGACGCCGAGGCCGATGGCAACAACCACGAGCTGGCCGTGCGCCTGCCCGGCGGTGTGCATGTGGTGGGTTTTGGCGCGCAGGGACCATGGCAGGAAGGCCAGAGCGTGGCGGTGCGCATTCCGGCTGCTGCGGTGGTGCTGGCGCTGGTGGACGGGGTAAGTTCTGGGGCTTGACGCAGGTCAATCGCTGATCCGCATGAAGGTGGGATAGTTCACCTATTTGCCCCAGTCCCCAGGTGGAATGACCATGTACAAAGGCCAATATGCCCCGGGGATGCGTTGTTTTTGCGACAATGCTGGAACGATCTACGCCTTTGCCTGAGGAGGCAGCGCACTACCGCTGAGAGTTATCTGTGAGCATTTTCGACCGACTGAAATCCAATCTGCCTGGCAGCGAAGCTGCCGCTGCTGCACCTGCTGACGATGGCAAGGTGGGGGGTGGCCGTTTTATGGGCAAGGACGAGTCCCAGGCCATGCGCCGCGCCGAACGTGCGGTGCAGGAAAAACCGGTTGAACAAGGGCTGCAGGCGCCGGGCGAAGTCTGGATTTTTGTCTGCCCCAATACCCAGCGCGTGATCAAGGTCGAGGCCTTGGGCCAGGCCCAGGGCGAGGTGCTGACGGCTCGCATGATGGCCGATCTGCAGCGCATCGGCATCTGCGAGGAAGTCTCCTACCACGCCGGTTACGACCAGTACTGGAAGATGCCTTCGCAGGAAGCGATTTTGCGCATGCCCACGCTGCACGGCGTGGAAGTGCCTGCGCTCAACCGCATTCAGCTCAGCACCAAGCTGGTCAAACCCGGCGAGCCGCGCGGTTTCTGGATGCGTGTGCGCCTGCGCACCGACGCGGAGCTGCCCCAGGCCGCTTCGGCCGACGACAGCCGCGTGGGTTGAACCGTTCGCCGTACTCATCCCAAAGCCGCCTGCCCAGGCGGTTTTTTTGACCCTAATGCACCCCCGCTTGCACTCCAGCCCGCACCGGCAGGCCTGCCAATAAATGCCAGTGGGTTTGCACCACGAACTCGGCATAGTCCATGGGGCGCTGAATCTGGGCCTGGGCGGTGTTGGGCAGCACATAGGCCCAGGCGCGCTGGCTGCTGGCGTCATACACCAGCTTGAACAGCTGCTTGGGCACCCAGACCTGGTTGCTGCCAATGCGCTGGGGTGCAATGTCGTACAGCGGTCCGGTGTAGACAAATACATCGCCCGCAGCGCGCTGGGCGTATTTGCGTACATCGGCCTCCAGCTTGGCCCAGACCTTGCGGTTGTTCGTGGGGTCTTGCGGCACCATATTCGTCAGCGCAAATGACTGGGCCATGCCGCTGGCCGTGTACTGGTTGGCGGCAGCCGCCATATGGCCACGGTCATAGCCGCTGCCCTGGTAGTCGGACAGATCGGCGCGCTGCGAGCCGGGCACGCGGGCATCGGCATAGAAGCGGTCGGTACGTGCCAGGCCTGCGGCCTGCTGCAGACGGTGGCGATTCAGGCGCTCCACCACCACCAGCGGGGTCTTGGTGCGGCCGGAGTACAGCACGGCAAAACCATCCGAGCACAGGGCGCGGGCAGACCACAGTGCATCCACGCTGGCCGGCTGCAGGGCACGGCGCTGGGGGAACTGCTCGTTGCAGGCGGCAAAGGCTGTGCTGTCGTCGGCGGTGCTGGCAGCCGGTGCCGGCAAGCTGAGGCTGGGATCGGGAACATTGGCCCATTCCCCCACACGTTGTTTGACAAGACGGGTGGCTTCGTCCGTCCAGCCCTGGCCCCAGTCGCGCAACTGTTGGCGGGCATCGCCCAGCACCAGACGCCAGCGCTCGCCCAGCAGGCTTTCGGGGCTGCGGGTCAGCAAGTCCCAGGGCCCCAAGGTCTGTACCAGCACGGCATTGCCGAACAAGGCGCCCCAGACAAAACAGGCAGCCCGCCCGGTCAGGCGTTGCCGGAGGCGGTGAAACCAGTGCAGGGGAGCGATGGAAGACTTGCGCTTGCGGGAGGCCATGGACACGCAGCTGCACCCACCTGCTGCATGCGGGGCATCGCAGGAGGCTGTCAGCCAGGCTCGGGGGAAAGAAGCACTGCCCCAAGGGGCAGACCATGTCTGCTCTTTTTCAAATAGCAGTACAGGCACGCAGTGTAAGACTCAGAAGGCTTGAGTAGTATGAGTAACTGTGTAAATAAACAGGTATTTGCTGCCAGGGAAATGCATTTTTTGAAGGGGAAAAAGCAGAAAGTTCTCGTTTTCCCTGAAGTCGCCATTTTTTCTGCATATAATCATGGCTTCGGCGGCTGTAGCTCAGCTGGATAGAGTACTTGGCTACGAACCAAGGGGTCGTGGGTTCGATTCCTGCCAGCCGCACCAAAACGACAAGCCTCAGAGTGGAAACGCTCTGAGGCTTTTTCGTATGGGGTGCGAAGCACCCCCTGAGCCGCTTCGCGGCTTCCCCCTCTCTTTCGCTGCGCTCGGGAGGGGGACGACAGCCTCGCTGCGGGGCGGCCCTTGCTCGCTGTCCCTGGCGAATGGGGCCTCGGTATGCCTCTGTGGAAGGTTAAGAGTTTCTGGTTTCTTCTTGGGAAGCTGGAGCGGGCCTGTGCAGTCCAGTGGGCGCTACCCATTCACCACAACGGACAGACCGTGCTTTAGGCGCGGCGTCTCGCCTGCAGACAGTAGTCGTCTACGGCAAGGGCGAGCAACAAAGTATGAAGCGCGGTATGGCCGCCTTCAAACGATTCACGAGCAAAGTCGTTAGGTTGTTCGTTTGGAAAATACCAGGCGGAAGCTGCTGCCTTGGCCGAGGGCACTGTCCAGCTCGATGTGAGCGCCATGGCGTTGCATGACGGTGTGGACAAAAGCCAGCCCCAGTCCCAGCCCTTGCACCTGGCTGTTCTCATGCTGGGCCTGTCGGGCAAAAGGGGCGAACAGCGTGGCTTGCTGCTCGGGGCTGATGCCGTCGCCTTCGTCGCGCAGCACCACCACCCAGTGCGCCGGGCGCTCTTCCAGACTGCAGCGTACGCAGCTGCCCACCGGGCTGTATTTGATGGCATTGCCCAGCAGGTTCACCAGCACACGCCGCAGCTGGCTGGGGTCGCCCGTGATCAGGGCCTCGCGCTCCTGGGGTTGCCATTCCAGCCGGATCTGCTTGGTCTGAGCCAGGGTCCAGCTGTCGTCCAACGCCTGGTCTATCAGCTGGCCCAGTTCCACTGCTTCCTGGCGCGGTGGGTGTTGCTGGGCACGTGCCAGATAGACAAAGTCTTCGGCCAGCTCCAGGGCGCTGCGGGCATAGCGCTCGATACGGGCCGTGGTGTCGCGGGGCGCGCGCGTTGCCGGCGACAGCGAAGGGTCGGTGGCAAAGGCGCGGTCCATCTCCAGCAAGGTGATGATGGCGCCGATAGGCGCGCGTATATCGTGCGAGATGAAGTGCATGGCCTGGTCACGCTGGGCCATGGCCTGGCGCATATGGGTGATGTCCACCAGGGTCAGCAGCCAACCCGTGGTGGGCGGTGCAGAAAAAGGGCGACCCACCAGCAGCAGGTGGCGGCCCAGGCGGTCCTGGCCCTCGCGCTGGAACGCGGCTTGCACGTCTTTCAGGGCCTGCGGGTCAAACAGCGGGCCCTGGGTTTCCTTGTCCCGTGCGCCGGCCAGCAGCAGCTGCACATCCTGGCGCTCCTGCAGGCTGTGGTCCAGTGATTGGGCATAGCGGTGGGCCGCGCTATTGGCCAGCAAGATATGGCCTTGCGGGTCGCAGACCAGGGTGGGGGAGGGCAGCTGCAGCAGGCTTTCGCTGACGAAATGGTGCAGCTGGCGCAGCTGGCGCGAGGCCTGTTCCACGGCCTGTATGCGCTGGGCCAGCATATCCTGGCCTACGCCGATGGGCTGCAAGGTGGCCAGCGCGCCGCTGCGCGAGAGATCGCGCATCTCATATTCCAGAAAACGTGCGGCGGCATTCAGGCGCCGCCAGCTCCACAGCGGGTAGGCCAGGGTCAGCAGCAGCAAGGCGGCTGCGGGGGCTGGCGCCACCTGCCACCACAGCGGGGCCAGGGCGGCCAGCAGCAAGGTGCCGCCCCACAACAGAGCGCAGGCCGCCAGGGCGGCCGAAGGGCCCAGTACGGCAAGGGCCACCAGGGCCAGCAATACCGGCACGGCGTTGAACACCCGGTTGGCCAGGGGCGAGGCCGGCGCAGCATGGCGCTGCTGCAGTGCGCCGTTGAGAATCTGCCCCACCAGATTGACATTGGGGCTGTGGCGCATGCCTTGCTGGGTGGGGGTGGCAAGGGCGGGACCCAGGCCCAGGGCGGTTTGGCCTACCAGCACGTACTTGCCCCGGAAGGCGCTGGCGGGAATATGACCGAGCACCACATCGATATAGGAGTAGGTGGTGAATGGCGGATGGCCTTTGGCAAAGCCAATTTGCAGCCGTGGCGGCAGCGGGGGCTGGCACCAGGCAGCATCAGCTTGGTCCAGGCACAGCATGGCCAGACCCAGATGCAGATGGTGGTGGCCTGGCTGGCCGGCGATGGGGGCAAAGCGGCGCACGCCGCCGTCGCTGTCCACCCGCAGCTGTACATGGCCTACAGCGGCGGCGGCCTGGGTCAGCGCTGGCAACTGGCCCACAGCCTGGCCGGCTGCGTCCTCGGCCACGGCCACGACCACGCGGCCGCTGTCGGCAATGGCGCGTGCCAGGAGGGCATCGTCTGCGGGGTGGTCCAGGTCGGCTTCGCTGAACAGAATGTCCAGGCCTATGGCTTTGGGCTGCTGCTCTGAAAGATGGCGTACCAGCTGGGCGTGGATGGCGCGGCGCCAGGGCCAGCGGCCTATGGCTTCTATGCTGCGCTCATCGATGGTGACCAGCACCACTTCGCTGGATGCAGGGCGCTGCAGCAGCCGGGCGGACAAGTCCTGCACCAGCAGATTGCTGCGCTCCAGCTGCGTGGGGCCGGCCAGCCACCAAACGGCGGCCAACAGGCAGATGCTGACAATCGCCCATTCGCGGCGCAGGTCCGGTCGCTTGTCAGGCCAACGCCCCCAGGTGCGCAGCCTGTTCAACCAGGCTGGCATGGTGTGTTCCTGGTGCTATGCCATGTATAGCGTACGCTGCAGATAGAGCGGGCGTTTTCAACGAAATTCCATCTCCCATGCAGATTGCGTGCGCAGCGCGTGCTCTGGTATGGAGGGTGTTTCTGCATGAAGGGCGGCGCTGTCGTGCTTCACTCGGCGATCACGTCCAGACCGCTGCCGCTGCGCAGTGCACGGCCGGAGCCATCACGCACCCAGGGCAGCAATGTGAACTCGCGCGCGGCAGACAGCGTGCTTTCCAGGCCGGATGCATCACGTGCTTGCAGGCGCAGGTAGTAGCGGCCCGTGCCCAGCTCGGTGGCCTGCCATTGTGGCTGGTCCACGCGGGTATCCAGCAGCGGTTGCAAGGCTTCGGGCTCGCGTGCGACCACCACACGCCAGCTTTGCCCGGGCTCGCCCTGCCAGTGCATGGTGGGCACGCCGCCAGCGGTGTCCCAGGCCAATGCTGCGGCGTCGGGCACAGGTGGGCGCTCGGCCGCGCGGAAGTCCTGGGCTGCAGCGAAGGGGCCTTGGTCGGGGCTGCCGTTGTCCAGCGTGCGTATGCTGGCCGTGCGCCAGCGATAGTTCCCCAGCGGGAGGGTGTTGGTTTGCAGCGCGCAGGTACCGACCACCTCGTCACGCAGCGGCGTGGCAAAGTCCTGGCCGGCGGTTGCGATCTGGATGCGGTAGGCCGCAGCGCCATGTACCGGTGTGCAGTGCAGTGCCACCGCATCGCTGGGCAGCACGGCAGCGGGAGGCGTTTGGTAGAGCGGCGGTACGGGGTGGGCCTTGACCTTCAGTTGCCCCTGGGCCGGCAGGCCGGGAATACCGTGTGCATCCACGGCCCTGACCTGCACAAAATAGCTGCCATCGGGCACGGCCGGGAAGCGGACCGTGTCACCTGTGAAGCGGCCGTTGCGCAGCACCTGGTGCCCGGCCGCATCTTCGCTGACCTGCACCACATAGCCTGCTGCAGTGGGCTGGCTGGGCAGGGGCAGGTTCAACCATTGGGCATCTTCGGCCAACTGGGGCAACTGGCTGGCGGGCAGCGCTGGCAGCAGGGCCGCTTGCTGCAGCTGGCCGCTGCGGTCCACGACGGCACCCTGGCCCTTGGGCAGCTGGGCATTGGCGCTTTGCGCCAGCGCGGATTGCACCTGTACCAGGCCACGCTGCACGGTGGTGATATGGGCACCGCCTTCGGTGTGGTAGACGCCGAACTCCGTGCCGCGCACGCTGCTGGTGGCGATATTGGTGCGTATATCCAGTGCCGGGGGGCGGCGTTTGTTGGGGGGCACGGCGGCTTCGAGGGCACCGCGCTGCAGCTCAACCACGGATTGCAGGCTGCCGTTGCGGCCCTTTTGGCGCAGCTGTTGCAGCAGGATCTCGCTGTCGGCCTGGACTTTGAGCAGAGTGCCATCGGCCAGGCGCACGCTGACAAAGGAGTCGGGGGGCACGCGCAGGCGGCTGCCCTCTGGGAGTTTCTGGCCAGGTTGCAGCTGTACTTCGGACGCCGCGCGGTTGCGCTCTGGCGGAGACAGTACGGTGGCATTGCCCTGCAAAAAGTCCACCGAGGCCGAAGCCAGGCGCTGCAGATGGTAGGGGATCTCCAGCACAGAGCCGGGTCGCAGTCGGTAGGGACTACCCACCTGGTTGTGGCGTTGCAGCTCAGGCCAGAGAGAGCCGTCGCCCAGGTAGTGGCGCGCCAATTGCTCCAGCGTATCGCCGGTGTGGATGCGATGGCGGGTGCTGCTGTGGGTGGCGGGAATGGGCTGGGCCTGTGCGGAGATCGTCAGCGCCATCAGGCTGGCTGCTGCGACTTGTGACCAGCGGATGTGGATGCGAACAAAAGGCATGGACATGCAATGGGCGTGAAGCATATGCCCGGCCAAGGGCATGGCTGCGTTAGGCTGACGGAGGGGCGGGAGCCGCTTCAGGCAGTACGGTGGTGGTGCTTTGGCCATCCAGGCGGTAGCCCAGGCCGTAGACGGCCGAGATGGCATAGGCCTGGCCTGGCCGTAGCTGCAGCACCTGGCGCAGGCGCGAGACATGGGTGTCCAGCGTGCGTGAAAGCATTTCGGCGTTCTGGCCCCAGACGGCTTCGCGCAGGTGGTCGCGCGACATCAGCCGGCCTTCGTTCTGGAACAGCAGCACGGCCAGCGCGAATTCGCGGTGGGTGAGCAACACGTTTTGCCCCTGGAATTCGGCCGTGAATGTGGACTGGGTGAATCGGTAGGGGCCGAACTCCAGCACATCATCCTTGGCTTGGGGGTAGGCGCGGCGCAGCAGCGCTGCAATGCGTGCCTGCAGTTCGGCCACGCGCACGGGCTTGACGAGAAAGTCGTCCGCTCCGCAGGCCAGGCCTTCGACCAGATCGCTTTCCTCGCTGCGGTGGGTGATAAATACGATCGGCAGCGTGGGCGGGAGGTTTTCGCGTGCCCAGCGCACGATTTCCGGGCCGGACAGATCGGGCACTTCCCAGTCCACCAGCAGCATATCGAAGCTTTCCCGGCGCAAATCTTGCAAAAAAGCCACGCCGCTGCGATGCAGCCGGCACACATGGCCGGCCTGGCTTACCACTTGCTCAATCAACTCCAGCTGCAGTGGTTCATCATCTAAAACTGCAATGCGCATGCTGCCCACCTCCCTGAATTTTGTCGTGATTGTCGCAAAAGCCGCGCTGCGGTCTATTGCCCTTCGTTCTTTCAGTCTTGCGTCGCCGCGTCCTGCAACTGCTGCAAGGCCGCCGCAATATCGTCAGGCTGGACCTCTGGCAGGGCTTGCAGATGGGCTTGCAAATCCGCCAGCGCAGCCTGGCCTTCGCTTTGCAGACGGGCAATCCACTGACCGGCTTCGCGTGGCTGGGCAAAACCCGTGCTTTGCAGCAGCAACTGACCGTTGGCAGCGCTGAGCTTGAAGTAAAACAGACCGTCTTTTTCGCGGTATTGCTTGAAGCTGGGCAGGGCGGTTTTCTCTGCCTTGCCTGTCTTGGTTGCGCCCTGGCCCAGTGCGGCCAGATTGCGCAGGCCTACGGCGTTGCGCAGTTGCAGGAGCAGGGGACGGGTGTGTGCACGGGCGCGCTCGGCTCCGGCCTGGAGTATGGCTTCGACCTCTGCGGGGTGGGACATCAGGTGCTCGTAGCGGGCACGCATGGGGGCAATTTCCCGGTCAATGCATTCGTACAGCTTTTGCTTGGCATCACCCCAGCTGATGCCTTCGGCAAAGGCCTGGCGCATGGTGGCGGTCTCTGCTTCGGTGGCAAAGGCCTGGTACATCTGGAACAGGGCCGAGCCTTCCACGTCCTTGGGCTCGCCCGGAGCGCGGGAGTCGGTAACGATGGAGCCAATCAATTTCTTGAGCTGTGCGGGCGGCGTGAACAAGGGAATGGTGTTGTTGTAGCTCTTGCTCGTCTGGCGGCCGGCCAGGCCGGCAAGTGTGGCAACGTTGTCGTCCACGGCAGCTTCGGGCGGGGTCAGGAACTCGCCATACAAATGGTTGAAGCTGGCGGCCATGTCGCGGGCCATCTCGATGTGCTGGATCTGGTCGCGGCCCACGGGCACCTTGTGGGCATTGAAGGCCAGGATGTCGGCACCCATCAGCACGGGGTACATGAACAGGCCTGCGCTGACGCCGTCATCGCTGTCGCGGCCGGCTTCCTGGTTCTTGTCCTGTGCGGCCTTGTAGGCATGGGCACGGTTGAGCAGGCCTTTGCCGGTGGCGCAGGTGAGAAACCAGGTCAGCTCGGGAATCTCGGGGATGTCGGACTGGCGATAAAAGGTCACATGGGCCGGGTCCAGACCGGCGGCCAGCCAGCTGGCGGCGATTTCCAGCGTGGAGCGCTGCACGCGCTCGGGATCCTGGCATTTGATCAGTGCATGGTAGTCGGCCAGAAAATAAAAATTCTCCACTTCCTTGGAGCGGCTGGCGGCGATGGCAGGGCGCATCATGCCGGCGTAATTACCCAGGTGGGGGGTGCCGGAAGGGGTGATGCCAGTGAGAAAGCGAATAGTCGTCATGGATGCAAACAGTCGAAAGCCAGGCGGGCAGAGAGCCGGCACTCTATCAGGGACAGGTTGGTCGGGTGAGTCAGCGGGTCAGCGGAGTGAGTATCCAGTCCAGTGCTTCGTAGCCCCAGGACATCAGCGGAGTCAGCCAGTACTGTCCCACCACGCCCATCAATACCAGGGCCAGCACGATGAAGAAGCCAAAAGGCTCCACGCGTGAGAACCAATACGCGGCCTGGGGCGGCAGCAGCCCTGCCACGATACGACCCCCGTCCAGAGGCGGCAGCGGAAACAGATTGAAGGCCCACATCACCAGATTGGTGAGAATGCCGGCGCGCGCCATTTCCAGAAAAAAGCGCTCCTGCATGCCCCACATGACCAGGCTCACCAGCAGCACCGCCCACAAAATGGCCTGGATGAAGTTGGCGGCCGGGCCCGCCAGCGCCACCCACACCATATCGCGTTTGGGGTGGCGCAGCCGGCTGATGTCCACGGGCACGGGCTTGGCATAGCCAAACAGAAAAGCCCCCGAGGTGGAAAAGTACAGCAGCAAGGGCATCAAGACGGTGCCAATGGGGTCTATGTGTTTGATCGGGTTCAGCGTCACCCGGCCCAGCATGGAGGCGGTCGGGTCACCGAAATGGCGTGCCACATAGCCGTGGGCGGCCTCATGCACCGTGATGGCAAACAGCACGGGCAGGGCATAAATGAGCACGGTTTGTACGAGTGCGGAAGCGTCCACGGTCATTGTGAAAAAAGTGAGGAAATAAACGGGTGCTTAGAGGCCCAAGGCCTGCAGACTGCCCTGGCCTTGGCGCACCACCAGCGCATCACCGCCGGCATACATGGGGGTCAGGTCCAGCACGGTGGTGGGCTGCATGGGGCAGGCACCGGCATCCACAATGCCATCGAGCAGCTTGTCAAAGCGTTCGCTGATGTCCTCGGGGTCATTCAACGGATCGGTCTCGCCGGGGGCAATCAGCGTGGTGCCCAGCAAGGGCGCACCATGCAGCTCCAGCAACTGCTGCAAGCCCTTGTGCTCGGGCATGCGCAGGCCAATGGTCTTGCGTGCGGGATGGCTGACACGGCGGGGGACTTCCTTGGTGGCATCCAAAATAAAGGTATAGGGCCCGGGGGTGGCCAGCTTCATCAGCCGGTACTGGCGATTGTCCACGCGGGCGTAGTTGGCCAGCTCGGACAGGTCGCGACACAGCAGCGTCAGATGGTGTTTGTCATTGATCTGGCGGATGCGGCGCAGCCGGTCCACGCTGTGCTTGTCATCGAGGTGGCAGACCAGGGCGTAGCTGGAGTCCGTGGGTACGGCCAGCACGCCCCCGTGCTGCAAAATCTCTACCGCTTGCTGCAGCAAGCGGGGTTGGGGGTTGACGGGGTGAATCTCGAAATACTGGGCCATGGCATGCTTTCAGTGAGAGCTGTGCCCGCTCAATGGGGCGCGTTGTATGCGGGAGGAAAGCAGATCCCATACCGGGGGCAGGGCGGCAGGCAGGCTGGGCAATGTGCCCAGGTCAACACGGGACTCGGCGGGGCTGTGAAAGTCGCTGCCGCGCGAGGCGTGCAGCCCCAGGTCCAGGGCCAGCTGGGTGTAGCGGGCCGCTTCGGCCGTCGTATGGCTGCCGCAGACGGTTTCCATCCCCTGGCCGCCACAGGCCACAAAGTGGGTGAACAGCGCATGCTCCAGCGTGGCATCCAGGTCGTAGCGCGCCGGGTGGGCCAGCACGGCCACGCCGCCACCGGCGCGGATCCAGTCCACCGCCTCTTCCACGCTGGCCCAACGTTGGGGCACAAAACCAGGCTTGCCTTCGGTGAGAAAACGCTGAAAGACCTCGCCCATGCTGGTGCAGACACCGCGCTCCAGCAGAAAGCGGGCGAAGTGGGTGCGCGAGATCAGGTCCGGGTTGCCCACATAGCGCAGCGCGCCCTCGTAGGCGCCGGCGATGCCCGCCGTTTCCAGCTGGCGTGCCATTTCCTGGGCACGCGGGCCGCGGCTGTGGCGCAGAGCGTGCAATCCTTTTTGTAGCGCCTGATGCCCGGAGTCAAAGCCCAGACCGACGATATGAATCGTATGACCTGCATAGCTGGCCGAGACTTCCACCCCGGTGAGGTAGTCCATGCCCTGGGCATGGGCTGCAGCGCAGGCAGCGGCCTGGCCTGCCAGTTCGTCATGGTCGGTCAGTGCCCACAAATCCACCCCACCCTGGCGGGCACGTTGGGCCAGCTGTAAAGGCGTCAGCGTGCCGTCCGAGAAAGTGGAGTGGCTGTGGAGGTCGGCGTTCAAATAGGGCATGGATGGTGGCAATTGTAGAAGTGCCGATTCTGTACTGTCTCGAGCGGCGTCAATCAGGTCGCGGAGTGCGGGGTAAGCCACTGCCTGAGATGCATCAAGGCTTTGTCTTCTCGTTTGCTTGAAGTGCGAACACGTACTTACAAATTGCTGCGCGCAGAAGGGAGCATTAAGCTAGATTTTCCGGATGGGCGGTATCTCCCGCACCGGCGAACCCACAAAGGGCATGGAGTGCTACAGCCATGAAAACCCAGAACCTTTCTGTGGCCTCAAAAATCTGGGCATTGGTGGGCATTGTGGTGTTGGCCATGGGAGGGCTGGGCAGCGGTTTGCTGTATGTGATGGCACAAAGCCATGCCCAGATGCGCGACAAGGTGCGGGACTATGAGCAGCGTATCCGCATGGCAGAGCAATGGCGTGCGCTCAATGAGCTGGCGGCCAGCTATGTGACGGTAGCCGCCATGTCCCAGGAGTCGGAGATGATCCGGGCCCTGATGGAGCGGGCCAAGCAAGCATCTGCCCGCTCGGCCGTGCTGCAACAGCAACTGGAAACACGTTTGAGCTCTGCGGCCGGGCAGGGGGCGCTGCAGCGCATCCACACCGCGCACCAACAGGTCTTGTCCGCGAGCCAGGAGGTGGAGCGTTTGCGATTGGCTGGAGAAGTTGGGCAGATCAAGCAACTGATGGAAAGCCGCTTTGTGCCCAGCATGTCTGCTTATGTGCAGGCTTTGCAGTCACTGGTGCAACTGGAGGAAAGCTTGCGTGATGCGGTGCAGGAAGAAGACCGGTTGCGTAGTGTCCAACTGCAGTGGGCTGGGGCAGCGGCCTTGGTGCTGGTGTTGTCCATGGCCATGTGGGTTGCGTACGGCATGATCCGTCAGATCACGCGGCCGCTGGGCCGTGCTGTCGCGGTCACGGCGCAGATTGCCGAAGGTGATCTGACGGTGGAGATCCACGATGCGCGCCAGGATGAACTGGGTGCATTGCTGCGCAGCCTGACTGCCATGGCTCGCCAGCTGCGCACCGTGGTAAGTGAGGTGCGCACAGGCGTGGAGTCGGTGTCTTCGGCCTCCAGCCAGATTGCCACGGGCAACCAGGATTTGTCGGCCCGCACCGAGCAGACCGCAGCCAACCTGGAAGAAACCGCGGCCAGCATGGAAGAGCTCACCTCTACGGTGACGCAGTCTTCCGAAACCGCGCGCCAGGCCAACCAACTGGCCGGCACGGCGGCTCTGGCCGCCGAACGCGGTGGTGCCGTGGTGCAGCAGGTGGTGCACTCCATGCAGCAAATCACCGACAGCAGCCGCCGCATCAGCGACATCATCGGTGTCATCGACGGCATTGCCTTTCAAACCAATATCCTGGCGCTGAACGCGGCGGTGGAAGCGGCCCGTGCTGGTGAGCAAGGCCGGGGCTTTGCCGTGGTGGCAGGCGAGGTGCGTTCTCTGGCAGGCCGCAGCGCCGAAGCGGCCAAGGAAATCAAGGCCTTGATCACCACCAGCGTGAGCAATGTGGAGTCGGGCTCGCAGCAGGTGGAGCAGGCCGGCCAGAGCATGCAGGAGATTGTGCAAAGCGTGCG
>JAITLO010000026.1 GCA_031277855.1 Acidovorax sp.
CGAAGGGTTGGAGCGAAATCGGGCGACTTCTTCGCGCTGTGGTTTGCTTGCACCCCGGTGCAAGCTGCGCCCCATCGTCTCGAACTCATCCCGATTGCGCTCCAACGCGCCTGCGTAGAGACTTTGAACACGTTCTCAGGCCAGGCTTTGCTCCAAGCCTTGCTTGAAGATGTCCTGCGGCAGATCAATGCCGATGAACACCATGCGGCTTTCACGCTTTTCGTCAGCCGTCCATTCGGGGCCCAAGTCGCTGCCCATCAGCTGGTGCACGCCCTGGAAGATGACCTTGCGCTCCGTGCCCTTCATGTTCAACACGCCCTTGTAGCGCAGCATGCGCGGGCCGTAGATGTTGACGATGGCACCCAGAAAGTCTTCCAGCTTGGCCGGATCAAACGGGCGCTCTGCGCGGTAGACAAAGCTCTTCACATCATCGTCATGGTGGTGATGGTGGGGGTGCTTGCAGTGTTCGCCGTGCTCATGGTCATGGTCGTGGTCGCAGTGCTCGCCATGCTCGTGGTGGTGCTCATGGCCGTGATCATGCTCATGCTCGCACTTGCCGTGGTCATGGTCGCAGTGGCTGTGGTCGTGCTCGTCGGCCTTGAGGAAATCGGGGTCGATATCGAGCTTGGCATTCAGATTGAAGCCGCGCAGATCGAACACATCCTTCAAGGGCACTTCACCAAAATGCACGGCCGTGATGGGCGCGCGCGGGTTCATGTGCTTGAGGCGGTGGACCAGCGCGTCCTTGTCGCCCTCGCTGACCAGGTCGGTCTTGGACAGGAAGATCTGGTCGGCAAAGCCCACCTGGCGGCGCGCTTCCTGGCGATCGTCCAGCTGCTGGTTGGCGTGCTTGGCATCCACCAGGGTGATGATGGAGTCGATCAGATAGGTCTCGGCAATCTCATCGTCCATGAAGAAGGTCTGGGCCACGGGGCCGGGGTCGGCCAGGCCGGTGGTTTCGATGACGATGCGGTCAAACTCCACCTGGCCCTTGCGGCGCTTGGCCGCCAGCAGCTGCAGGGCCTCGCGCAGGTCTTCACGAATGGTGCAGCAGATGCAGCCATTGCTCATCTGCAGAATCTGTTCCTTGGACTCGGTCTTCAGAATATCCGTGTCGATATTTTCTTCGCCGAACTCGTTTTCGATCACGGCAATCTTCATGCCGTGCGATTCGTGCAGCACGCGCTTGAGCAGCGTGGTCTTGCCCGAACCCAGAAAGCCCGTAAGGATGGTGACGGGAATCAATGCCATGGTGATGTGCCTTGTTGTCTGCAGAGCGCCGCACGCGGCCGCGCCCAAAAAGAGGAAACCTGAAGCAGATGGGGACGCCACCCCAAAATACAAGGCAGCACTGCTCAAATCAGTGTAGCCAAGCTGTCAAGCCCACCAAGCAGGCATCGAAGCCGACAGCGTTTTCCGCTCTCAGCGCTTACCCCATGCGCTCTGGCTGCTATGTATTTCCACATCACCATGCACCTGACGCGGCCCAGGTCAGGGACAGCGAGCAAGGGCCGCCCCGCAGCGAGGCTGTCGTCCCCTTGGGGGGAAGCGGCGCAGCCGCTCAGGGGGGCTTACGTCTAGCTCTCGGATGCGCCAACTCATACGCCTGGGCCAGATGCTGAAAATCCAGCCGCGTGTAAATCTGGGTGGTGGCGATATTGGCGTGGCCCAGCAACTCCTGCACGGCGCGCAGATCGCCGCTGGACTGCAGCACATGGCTGGCAAACGAATGGCGCAGCACATGGGGGTGCACGGACTGGGCCAGGCCCGCCTGCTGGCCGCGCTGGCGCAGCCGTGCCCACACGGTCTGGGCCGAAATGCGGGCGCCGCGCGTGCCCACAAACAGCGCCGCCTCACTCCAGCCCGGCGCAAAAGCCTGGGCACGCAGCTGGCGCCAGCGCGCCAGTGCGGCCAATGCCGCTGCGCCTACGGGCACGCTGCGGCGTTTGCTGCCCTTGCCCAGCACATGGGCTTCACCGGCCTCCCAGTCGATCCAGCCGCTCTCTGCGGCATCGCCGGGCAGCAGGTTCAGCCCCACCAGCTCGCCCACGCGCAGACCGCTGCTGTAGAGCAGCTCGGTCATGGCGGCGTCACGCGCCTCGGCCCAGGCATCGGCCTCGGGGTTGCTGTAGCTGGCCAGTTGCACGGCATCGTCCACGCCCAGTGCCTTGGGCAGGGGCTTGGCCTGTTTGGGTGCGCGCAGGCCTTGCACCGGGTTGTGTGGCACCAGGCCCTGCACCGCCGCCCACTGAAAAAACCCGCGCCAGCCGGAAAGAATGAGTGCAATGCCGCGCCCGCTGCGCCCCTGGCTGTGCATCTGCGCCACAAAGCGGCGCAACTGCGCGGTCTGCAACTGCAAAAGCGGCACCTGAATGGCCGTGGCCAAGGTGCTCAGCCGCTCCAGGTCCAGCTGGTACAAGGCCAGCGTGCGCGCGGACAGGCGCTTTTCCACCCGCACATGCTCCAGATACTGCTGCGCCACCGCATCCAGCTCCGGATGGGGCATGGCGGGCTGCCCCGCCCGGGGCCGCCCTGAGGAAAGTTTGCCTGTGGCTGCCATGGTGTGCGTATCAGTACAACGCTCACGCCATTTGCCACCGGCGCCCCATGCCAGGGACGCCGCGCAAGGGCCGCCCCGCAGCGCCGGCGTCGTCCCCCTTCCCACAGCGCGCAGCGATGTGAGAGAAGGGGGAAGGCGCGCAGCGCCTCAGGGGGATGTACGCCATCAATTCCCAGGCATGGTGCGCAAGCGCCCCAGGGCCGCGCTGGCATGCTCGGCAATGCGTGCCAGGAATTCCGTGCCCATGGTGGCATCAAAACGCAGCGGGTCGGGCGAGCCCAGCACCAGCAGGCCAAAGGCCGGTGCGGCGCTGTCGTTGGCGCCGTCGCGCAGCGTCAGCAGCGCCAGCGACTGCACCTCGCTGGCATTGCTCAGCCAGCTGGTGGGCTCAAAGCCCAGATTGGGGCCGCAAAAAGGCATGGTCAGCGAGGTGGCAAAAGCCTTGGCGTCTTCGCTGACCCCCATGGTGTAGATGCCGTTCTGGTAGGGGCCTGCCACATCCCAGACGCGCACGGCCACCTGGGGTACATCGAACTCGCGCTGAATGCCTTCGCTGATGGTGTGGGGCAGCTGGCGCGGGTCTTGGACCTTGGCCAGGGCGCAGCTCCAGCGGTGAATCTTGTGCGCCGTGCTGGCGTTGTCGCTGCTGTTGCGCACCATCTCCATGATGCGCTGCTCCAGGCCCTTGATCTTGTCGCGCAGCATCTCGGCCTGGCGTTCTTGCAGGCTCACGGCGCGGCCGCCATGGCCGCTGTTCAGCTGCACAGCGGAGAGCAGCTCCGCATGGCGCTCGAAAAATGCAGGGGTCTGCCGCAGATAGTCGGCAATGCTGTCTTCATTCATGGTGGAGACGTTGGAAGTCATAAGGCGTCAGGAATCTCGATCTGGCCTTCGAACACCGTAGTGGCCGGGCCGGTCATGAACACATGGTCTTGCGCACCGCCCTCCCAGGCAATGGTCAGCAAGCCCCCTCGGGTTTGTACATCGACACGCGCATCCAGCAAACCCTGCTGGATACCCGCCACCACGGCGGCGCAGGCGCCGGTGCCGCAGGCCAGGGTCTCGCCCGTGCCGCGCTCATAGACGCGCAGCCGGGTCTGGCCACGGTTTTGCACCTGCAAAAAGCCGGCATTCACGCGTTGTGGAAAACGCACATGGCGTTCCACCTGCGGGCCCACCACGTCCACCGGAAACTGGTCGACATCATCCACCAGTTGCACGGCATGGGGGTTGCCCATGGACACGACCACTACATCCACCCGGGCCGGCGCAGGCGCTTGCAGCGCCAGCGGCCAGACCTGGGCCCGGTGGCGCTGCACCGGCTGCAGGCCCTGGGCATCAAAGGGCACGCGTGCCGCTTCCAGCACCGGCGCCCCCATGTCCACGGTGACGCGGCCATCGGCCATGAGCTGTGGGGCAATCACCCCGCTCATGGTCTGCACGCGGATGGTGGTTTTCTGGGTCAGGCCCTTGTCATGCACAAAGCGGGCAAAGCAGCGCGAGCCGTTGCCGCATTGCTCCACCTCGCCACCGTCGGCATTGTGGATCAGATACTCAAAGTCCACGCCTTCGGCCGGCGAGGGCCGCACGGTCAGAATCTGGTCGGCCCCCACGCCAAAGTGGCGGTCGGCCAGAAAGCGGTAATGCGTTGCGGTCAGGCCCAGACTGCCCTGGGTTTCGTCGAGCACGACAAAGTCGTTGCCCGCGCCCTGCATCTTGGTAAAGCGTATGTGCATGGCTGTGCGGTGGAGTGAAGGTTCAGGCCTCGGCGGCCTGGGCTGCCTTGAGTCGGGCCAGCGCGCGGTCCACAAAGACCAGGCGGTCCTGGCCCCAGAAACGCTCGCCGTTCAACACAAACGTGGGCGCACCAAACACGCCCAGGGCCACGGCTTCTTCGCTGTTGGCGGCGTACTGGGCCTGCACCGCATCCGAGGTTTCCAGGACATGCAGGGCCGCGCCGTCGTAGCCGGCTTCATTGGCGATGGCGATGCGCACGGCAGCGTCCGAGGTCTGGCGCTCTTCGGCCCACAGGGCGCGCAGCAGCGCGTGCGACAGCGGGAAGGCGTCCAGCCCCTGCAGCTGGGCAGCAATCACCATCCAGCCGGGGCTTTTGTTCCAGTTCACATCGGCGGCCACGCCCTTGGGGTAATGGGCGGGCTCCAGATTCAGCGGCAGGCCCAGGTAATCGCTCCAGCGCGCCAGTTCCTGCGCGTGGTAGGTCTTGCGGGGCTCGGGCCGGGTCTTGAGCGGGATGCCACCGGTTTGCGGCACCACCAGCTGAAAGTCATAGGGCTTGAGCACCAGCTGCACACCGTGGCGGCGCACGATGTCCTGCAGCTGAGGGCCAGCCAGATAGGCCCAGGGCGAAGAAAGGCTATAGAAACAGTCCAGACGGGTCATCCATGGATTATCTTCCCGGCTGTGACCGATAAAAGCTTTTCTCCGATTTCGGGCACCGAACTTCCCCCGGTGCCTCTGCAAACTCTCTCCAGCCCCCGCAACCAGGCCGCACTCGACGCACTCACGGCCGAGGCCCGCCGCGACCTGGAACGCCTGAACTACCCCGCCCCCAACTGGATGCCCGCCAATGTCAGCGGTGGCGCCAGCGGCGACACCCTGGATGTACTGGTGGTGGGCGCCGGCATGTGCGGCCAGACCGCCGCTTTTGCACTGCTGCGCGAAGGGGTGCGCAATCTCCGCGTGATCGACGCTGCTCCCCGTGGCGATGAAGGTCCCTGGGCCACTTATGCGCGCATGCTCACCTTGCGCAGCCCCAAGCAGCTGACGGGCCCCGACCTGGGTGTGCCCAGCCTGACCTTCCGCGCCTGGTACGAGGCCCAGCACGGCACGGGCGAGGTGTCCGGCTTTGACGCGACCACGCCCGGCTGGGCCAGTCTGCACAAGATTGGTCGCGTGGACTGGCGTGACTATCTGCTGTGGGTGCGCGAGGCCGCCCGCATTCCCGTGGACAACGGCGTGCGCCTGCTGGAAGTCAGCGATGAAGGCAGCACCCTCATCGCCCGCCTGCAAGGCCCCCAGGGCGAGGAAAGCGTGCGCACGCGCAAAATCATTCTGGCCCTGGGACGTGACGGCAGCGGCGCGCCGCGCTGGCCAGCCTTCCCCTCGCTGTCCATGACCGACCCGCAGGCCACCGGCCGCGTGTTCCACACCATGGACGCTATTGATTTCGAGAGCCTGCGCGGCCGCCACATTGCCGTGCTGGGCGCCGGCGCCTCGGCCTTTGACAACGCGGCCTGCGCACTGGAGGCCGGCGTCCGCGTGGACCAGTACGCCCGCCGCGCCGTGCTGCCCCAGATCAACAAGAGCAAGGCCGCGTCCTTCCCCGGCTTTTTGCGCGGCTACTCGGCCCTGGACGATGCCCGCAAATGGCGGACCTATACCTATATCTTTGACGAGCAGGTCCCCCCGCCCTGGGAAACCGTGCGTCGCTGCGATGCCCATGCCCACTTTGCCCTGCACCTGGGCTGCGGCTGGCGCGATGTGCAGCCCCAGGCCGACGGCGTGGCGGTGACGCTGGCCGATGGATCCGTGCAGCGCTTTGACGCTGTCATTCTGGGCACGGGTTTTGATGTGGACCTGCTGGGCCGGCCCGAGCTGGCCCGCTACACCCCGCATATCGACACCTGGGCCCGCCATGTGACGCCCGAGCAGGCTGCAGCCCACCCCGAGCCTGCACGCTTTCCCTATCTGGCGCCCAACTTCGCACTGCAAAGTGCGGACGGCCAGCAGGCCCAGGCCCTGTCGCGCCTGCATTTGTTCAACTGGGGCGCCACCATGAGCCATGCGGCCCTGGGCAGCGACATTCCTGGCCTGGGCATTGGCGCCGCGCGCCTGGCGCAGGCCCTGGTCAGCGATTTGTTTGTGGAAGACGCCGACCTGCATTGGCAGCAGTTGCAGGCCTTTAGCGAATCCGAGCTCGTCGCCACCCGCTGGCACCAGCCCTGAGCTTTTTCAGCTATTTTTTAAATAGCATTTAGAGCTTTCCAGCCTTGCGTTTACGGACTATTCAGCCCTGAGCCACATAAAAAAAGACCGGCAGTTGCCGGTCTTTTTGCGCAGATCACATGGCTTACATGCTGATCTTGCTGATCTTGCTGCCGTTGACCGACACGCCGGCTTCCAGACCGGTGTTGTTCAGCACATAGCTGCTGACAGGCGCATTGGCGGTGGTGGTGTCGATGCCACCGTTGGCACCGGCCTTGGCCACGGCCACATTGGCGTCGGCGCCCACGGACCAGCCATCGCTGGCCAGGAACTTGTTGTAGGCGTCCTTGGCGCTGAACACATAGATCACCGCCTTGGACTGGCCGCCAGCCTGCCAGCCGATGGAGGCCGCCGTGGTGCTGTAGTAGCCGCGGGTGACGCCGGCCGAACGCAGCACGCATTTGCCATGCTCGGCGCCAATCACAAAGCTGCCGCCGATGACGGCCGGGCAGACCAGCACGCCGCTGGACTTGGCCACCAGCTCGCGGGTGCCAGGCATGGCGGTGTACAGACGGTTCAGCGCGGCGGTGGACTGTGCCTCCAGCTCGGCCTTGCCCGAGGGGGCGCCGCCCTTGCCCTTGGTATCACCCGTGGTGGTGCAACCCACCATTCCCACAGCAGCCACCACAGCGGCAGCGGCCAGCCAGGTCGAACGGTTCTGGACTCTTTGCATATCAGACCTCCTCATTGAAAACCTTGATGGAAAGATGCAGCCAGCGGCTTGGATGTCTGTGCCGCCGCATCCAAATTGTACGAAGGCCGTACGGTCTCGTCCCATCTTTCTACCACGCAAGAGATGGCGCCAAAGCCGCGACGCAATGCTTGCGCACAGCGCCGACACAAAGCATGACAATCGCCTACAGGCCCTATCCGAGTTTGGCTGACACCTTGACCCCATGGGCCTGTGCCTTACTATCGCCCGCTACTGGATTGCTGAACGGATGCCCATGAATTTCCTGCGTTTTTTCCACCATCCTCGCGCCGCCATGGTGCTGCTGCGGGTCACGCTGGCCGTGCTGATGCTGTTCCACGGCTGGGCCAAGATCACCCATGGCGTGGGCGGTATCGAATCCATGGCGGTCAGGGCCGGTCTGCCCGGCTGGGTGGCCTACGGCGTCTACCTGGGCGAGGTGGTGGCGCCGCTGCTGATGCTGGTGGGCCTGTGGGTGGTGCCGGCCGCGCTGATCATGGCCTGCAGCATGCTGTTCGCCTTGTTTTTGGCGCACATGGGGCAGTTTCTCAGCCTGAATGGGACGGGGGGGTGGATGCTGGAGCTGCAGGCTTTCTTCCTGATCTGCTCCATCGTCGTAGCCATGGGCTACAGCAAAGGGAAGTAAATCCCCCCTGAGTCGCCTACGGCGCCTTCCCCCAGGGGACGACAGCCTCGCTGCGGGGCGGCCCTTGCTCGCTGTCCCTGACCTGGGCCAGCGCCAGTTTTATGGGCCAGGGCTGAAGGCCGCACCTCAACGATTTGCTTACTGGATGGTGATCTTGGCAGCCTTGACGATTTCGGCGGACTGCAGCCGGTTGCGGTGCACGGTCTGGCGGAACTGCTCGGGCGTTTCATAGCGCAGCGTGTTGCCGCTGTCTTCCAGGCGTTTTTTGACTTCGGGCTGGTGCAACACCTGCTGGATGGTGTTGTTGAGTTTGGCCACCACAGGGGCCGGTGTGCCCTTGGGGGCGAAGATGCCGAACCAGATGGCGCTGTCAAAGCCCTTGGTGCCGGGCAGGCCGCTGGCGGCCACGGGCGGCACCTCGGGCACGGCGGCAATGGGCTTGGCCGTGGTGCTGGCCAGCAGCTTAAGCTTGCCGCTTTTGTAGTGGGGCAACACGGTCTGCACCTGGTTCATGATGCAGCAGGTCTCGCCGCGCAGCACCGAGGTGATGGCGTCCGGCCCGCCCTTGTAGGGCACATGCACCATGTCCAGCCCCAGGCGCCAGTTCAGCTCGGCAAACGCCATGTGCGTGCCCGTGCCATTGCCCGTCGATGCAAAGTTGTACTTGCCGGGGTTGGCCTTGATTTCCTTGACGAACTCGGCCAGCGAGTTCACCTTGATCACATTAGGGTTGATGGTCAGCACATTCGACACATCGACGATGGGCGCCACGGGCTCGAAGTCTTTTTCCACATCAAAACCCAGCTTGGGGTAGAGGGCCGCATTCGTGCCATGGGTGGCGGCCGTGCCGAACACCAGGGTGTAGCCATCGGGCTTGGCGCGGGAGACATATTCGCTGGCGATATTGCCCGCCGCACCGGGCTTGTAGTCGATGATCACAGGCTGGCCCAGCAGCTTGGCCAGCGGCTCCTGAATCAAGCGGCCCACCACGTCCACGCCCGAGCCGGCATTGAAGGTCATGATGATGGTCACCGGGTGGCTGGGCCAATCGCCCTGCCCACTCTGTGCGCCCTGCCCGCCCTGTGCCATTGCGGCAGGGGCAGAAGCGGTCAAGGCGCTGGCGGCAAGAGCACCCAGCAGGGCGCGGCGGCTGAAAACGGTCATAGCGAAGCGGGAGAAATTCTGATCTGCATCAATGGGCGGCCATGGTAGCCGGGCTTTCATACGCAATCCGGCATGTGTTTATGCGACAGCGCTTTTGCCGGCTCTGGCCCAATAATGGCGGCCATGCTCCGCGACACCATGCTTCTTCACCCCCAGCGCGTACCCGTCACGCCGCTGGATGCCTCCACCTTGCTGCTGCTGCGCGACCGCGCCGACGGCCAGCTGGAAGTCCTGATGACCCGCCGCTCCGACCGTGCCAGTTTTGCACCGGGCATGTATGTGTTTCCCGGCGGCGGCATCGAAGCCCAGGATGCCGAGGCCGCAGACGATGTGCTGCAAGCCCGCCCCGACCTGCGTGGCCAGGGCCATGGCGGCCATGCCCCCGCCGTGGCGGCGCTGCGCGAGACCTTTGAGGAAATGGGCCTGCTGCTGGCCCTGCATGCCGATGGCCGCCCCGCCACCCAGACCGATGTGGACGCCATGGACCGCCATGCCCCGTTATGGCCCCAGTTGCGCGCACGCGGCCTGAAGCTGGATGTGGCTGCCACCTGGCAAATCGGCCATTTCACCGCCGACCGCAATCTGCCCAAGCGCTTTGCCGTGCCCTTTTTCGTGGCCCGCATGCCCCAGGGTCAGGAGCCGGTGCCGGACAACCGCGAGCAGTTCGAGCCCGTATGGGTGCAGCCGGCCGAGGCGCTGGCGCGCTCCAAGGCCGGGGAGATGCCCATGATCTTCCCCACCATACGCACCTTGAAGCGCCTGGCCCAACTGGGCAACACCCAGGCCGTGCTCCAGGCCGTGGCCCAGGGCCCGCTGTGGCAGCATTCCCCCCGCACCGGCCTGCGCGCCGGCAAGGAAGCGCGCTTTACCGAGGACGAAGCCCCCTACGGCGAGCTGGCCATGGTCTGCCCCGACGGCCAATGCCTGCACACCATCGACTGGCAGCACGAGAACGCCGTGCCGCTGCGCAAAAACCTGCTGCGGCTGACGGCCCCCAACGCCAATGTCATGACCGGCCCTGGCACCAACAGCTATCTGGTGGGCGATGCTGCCACAGGCTTTATCGCCATCGACCCCGGCCCGCATGACAGCGAACATGTGCAGCGTTTGTTGGACGCAGCAGACGGTGCCATACGCACCATCGTCTGCACCCATTCCCATGCAGACCATTCCCCCGGCGCCTTTCTGCTGCAGCAGCTGTGCGAACAGCAAGGCCTGCCGCGGCCGCTGATTTACGGCCTGGCCTCGGCGCCCACGGCATCGCCATCGGCCCAGTTCACGCCCGACCGCACGCTACAAGATGGGGAGCAGCTCACGCTGTCCCACTCTACGTCAGAAGGCGAAACTACCCATACGCTGCGCGTCATCCACACGCCCGGCCATGCCGCCAACCATCTCTGCCTGCTGCTGGAGGAAGACGCCCTGCTGTTCAGCGGCGACCACATCCTCAACGGCAGCACCCCCATCGTGAACCCACCCGATGGAAATATGGATGCCTACCTGCGCTCGCTGGACAAGCTGGATGCGGTCTGTGCCGAGCGCGGCGTGGAATTCATTCTGCCGGCCCACGGCTATGTGCTGGGTGCGGCCCGCAGCGTGATCGCCAGGCTCAAGGCCCACCGCCTGGCCCGCGAAGCCAAGGTGCGTGCCGCCATGCAGGCCCTGCCCCAGGGCAGCATGCAGGACTGGGTGCAACACGCCTATGCCGACACCCCCAGTGCGCTGTGGCCGCTGGCCGAACGCAGCTTGCTGGCCCATGTGGAACGCTTGCGCCTGCTGCAAGGCGAGCCATAACCGCTCGCCAAGAATGCCTGGCTCGCCACAAGCCATCGCCAGGCTCGTAGACTGCGCGCATGTCTGCCCCCGAACATTCCGAACAAGACGGCATACGCCTGTCCAAGCGCCTGGCCGAACAGCTGGGCTGCTCGCGCCGCGAGGCCGAGATCTATATTGAAAACGGTGCCGTCCAGGTGGATGGCCTCACCGTCCAAGCCCTGGGCAGCCGCGTGCGCCCGGAGCAAACCGTCACCGTGCGCGAAGGCGCCAAGCCGCAGGAGGCGCCCCCCGTCACCCTGCTGCTGCACAAGCCTGCGGGCTACACCGTGCGCAACCCCCAGGGCGCGCGCGGCCACACCCGGGGCAAGGTGGGCAATGCCTACGACCTGCTGGTGCCAGACAACCTGGCCGCCATGGACACCCCCGCCCCCTTGCTGGTGCTGGACAAGCATTTCCGCAACCTGGAATGCCTGCTGCCCGTACCCGTGCCCGCCAGCGGCCTGATGGTCTTCACCCAGGACCACCGCGTGGCCCGCAAGCTGCAGGAAGACGCGCTGCACCTGGAGCAGGAATGCATTGTGCAGGTGCGCGGCAACATTGACGAAGACGGCCTGGAGCGCCTGTGCAATGGCACGGCGGTTGCCGGCAAACGCCTGCCCAAAATCAAGGTCAGCTGGCAAAACGAAACCCATTTGCGCTTTGCCCTCAAAGGCATCTTCCCCGAAGAGATTGCCGAGATGTGCGAATGCGTGGGCCTGGAAGTCACGGGCATGAAGCGCCAGCGCATAGGCCGCATCTCGCTGGCCAAGCTGCCCGAAGGGCAGTGGCGGTATGTGATGCCTTGGGAAAAGTTCTGAACACCCCCCTGAGTCGCCTGCGGCGCCTTCCCCCCGCTCTTCGCGAGCTGCGCTCGCGGGCAGGGGGACGCTGCCAGCGCGGCGGGGCGGCCCTTGCGCGGCAGCCCTGGCGAAAGTGGTCTCTGCATGCGACAGGGCAACGGTATGACTCCTTCCTCTTCGGGGTAAGGCAGGGATGGAGGCTCCCCCGGTATTTCTCCCTCGCCCCTTCGGGGAGAGGGTGGGGGTGAGGGGTAGCCCCCCAAACCGGCAAATTCTTTTCAGTGGCGTCGCAAACAGCCACTTGCAAATACATAGCAGCTACCGCACACCAGGCCTAGAGCCTTAGCAACAAAGGCTTTGAGGCTGGCTGCGCACTTGCGCAGGCTGCTGCAAATTTTGAAAAATTCTTTTCACCTTTTCCGCCGAGCCCAGACTTGGATGGATTCCGCGTCGAAAGAAAAACCGCGCTCCCCATTACGAGGCGCGCGGTTTTTTGTGGCATTCAAAGTGTGAAGTCTGCCTATAAGCCGGATTCTGTGTACAGCGGTTTCCCGCTGCATGACCGCCATTACTCTGGGCCGGGTGTCGCCACCACGGCTCGATGCTACCTACCCGCACACTCCGGGGGCCCCGTCAACGTGTGCCTACTTGGTATTGCTGCGCGTAGAGATTGCCCGTTTCACCTTGGACGGTTCCCGTCCAAGGTGGCTGTGTGCTCCATGCTTTCGCATGGACCGTCTGGCTTGCGCCATCCGGCTCGGCTTGCGCCGGCACACAGAACACCCGGGGGGAATGATTCCGTCCAAACTCGTCTCTGTTGCTCTGATCCTCACCTCACGGTGGACAGCCGTTAGCTGCTACGCCGCCCTATGCAGTCCGGACGTTCCTCCAGTACGGTGTTTCCACCCGATGCAAGCATCGGCCTTTCGGCTAGTACCAGCGGCAGTCCAGCAAACTTCACGGCGCGCATTATGTCGCGTTCACAAAGCACTTGCACAGAACTCGCGCCGAAATTGCTCGGGGGGCATATGGGCTTCGCGCTGGAACATGGCGATAAAGGCCGAAGCTGTGCCATAGCCCAGGTCAAACGCGATCTGCTGCACCGTGCGCCCGGCCTGCAGGCCGTCAATGGCCTGCAGATAGCGCATGCGCTGACGCCATTCGCCCAGGCTCATGCCCAGCTCGCGCTGGCAGTGGCGGGCCAGGGTCCGCTCCGTCATGTGCACGCTGCTCGCCCATTCGGCCAGGCTGCGGTGGTCGTCAGGCGCGGCATACATGGCGTCCAGCACCTGGGCCAGGGCCGGGTGCTGGGCTGCGGGCAAATAGCCGCGCTCCACCGGCGTGGCCTGCAGCTGGTCATACAGCACGCGGGCCAGGCGCAGATCGGCCTCGCTGCGCGGGATGTGCAGCTGGCGCTCGGCAAAGTCGGCCAGGATGGCCTTGACGATGGGGCTGATGCGCAGCGAGCAGGCCTGCTGGGGCATGGCCTGGCTCAGCGCCGGCGTCAGATAGACCGCGCGGTAGACCACGGCCTGGCGCACATAGCAGCTGTGCACCATGCCAGGCGGAATCCAGATGCCGTACTGCGGCGGCGATACCCAGCGTAGCTGCTCGGTGTCCATGCGCATGCTGCCATGCAGGGCGTAGTTCAGATGGCCCCAGCTGTGGCTGTGGGGCGGCGCCTCGGTATGGGCGCCGAATTCGTCATAGCGAAAAAAATAATCGCCCTGCACGTCTTCCACGTTCTGGACGGGCATGAGCTGGTTGCGACGCTGCATCTCCACCTCTTTTTCAACAAAGGTCCGACTTGCGTTATGGCTTGTCTGGAACAAGCTATCCATTCCAAGTAAGACAGGTTCATCATAGCCAGCCTTAGAACGTGTGCAAGGTCTCTACGCAGGCGCGTTGGAGCGCAATCGGGATGAGTTCGAGTTGATGGGGCGCAGCTTGCACTCGTGTGCAAGCAAGCCACAGCGCGAAGAAATCGCCCGATTTCGCTCCAACCCTTCGGGCCAGTGGCTTTGCGGGCGGTCTACTGTGTTACGAATCCTCGCAATAGCACTGCTATTGCTGCGGTATCGCGCCTTGTATCCCATCCCGCAAAGACACTGGCGCGCCGCGAGGAGACTTTGAACACGTTCTTACTGGAGTTGTTTCATGGGGTCTTATTTATTCCCGCTGCTGGCGGTGCTGATCTGGTCGGTCAACACCGTGGTCAGCAAACTGGCGGCCGACAGCATTGGTGCTGCCGAAATCGGTTTTTTCCGTTGGGTGGTGGCGGCCGTGCTGTTCACGCCTTTTCTGCTGCGCTCGGTGTGGCGCGAGCGCAGCTATATCCGCCCTCTGCTGCCCAAGCTCATCGTGCTGGGCACGCTGGGCATGGTGGTCTACCAAAGCCTGGCCTATTACGCGGCCCATATGACATCGGCCACGCACATGGGGCTGATAGGGTCGCTGACGCCCATGATGGTGCTGGCCCTGTCCACCATCATGCTGGGCCAGCGCCTGAGCTGGGGCGCGGTGGTGGGCAGTCTGCTGGCGATTTTCGGTGTGGCCACCGTGGTGTCCTCGGGCGATCCGGCCAGCCTGCTGACCCAGGGCATCAACGGCGGTGATGTGCTGATGTTCATCGCCATGCTGGCCTATGCTGTTTACAACATCTTGCTCAAGCGCTGGCCCATGCCGCGCCTGGCCACGGTGCAGCTGCTGTATCTGCAAATCCTGGTGGCCGTGGCGGCCCAGCTCCCGCTGTACCTGCTCTCGCCCAAGATCGGGCTGAACGCGGCCAATCTGCCGCTGGTGGGCTTTGCCGGCATCATGGCCTCGATTGCCGCTCCCCTGCTGTGGATGCTTTCCGTGGCCCGCATAGGCCCGGGGCGCTCCAGCATGTTCTTCAATCTGGTGCCCATCTTCACCGCCATGATTGCCTATGTGGCCCTCAGCGAGCCCCTGGCCGCCTACCACGCCGTGGGCGGTGTGCTGACCATTGCCGGCCTGCTGTTGGCCGAGCTGTGGAAGCAGCCGCTGCGCACGCCCCGCATGGCCGCAGCGCAGGCAGCAGCACAGGATGTGATCTAGGGGTTTTCCCTTGATTACCCCGTACACTGGTACAGCCTGCCGGCGCGCAGGCCGCACCAGGGCTGCCCATAAGCATTTGCATTCAGCGCTGCTCAGAATTTCTTGTTGGACAGCACCGATACGCGTTTTGATACTGCCGCACCTGGAAGCCCCGAGGTGCGCCAACGGCTCTGCAGCAGTCCTGCTCCGTTTTTCGCATCCGGCTTTCCGTTGACACGCAGGCCTTGCCCTGTGTGTCCGCAGCCCTTTCGGAAACTGGAGACAAACATGAGCGGCCCGGCCTCTATCCCCCCTCTCACCCCCAATGCCGGCAGTGCCGCGCATCTCGACATGGACGCCACCTACCGCAAGATCGCCTGGCGCCTGATCCCCTTTTTGGTCCTGCTCTTCATCCTGGCCTGGATAGACCGCGTCAACGTCGGTTTTGCCAAGCTGCAGATGCTGGACGACCTGCAGTTCAGCGAGGCCGTCTACGGCCTGGGTGCCGGCATCTTCTTCATCGGCTACTTTCTGTTTGAAGTCCCCAGCAATCTGCTGCTGGAAAAAATCGGTGCCCGCAAGACGCTGGCGCGCATCACCATCCTCTGGGGTGCGGCCTCCATGGCCATGGCCTATGTGACCACGCCGGCCATGTTCTACGTGCTGCGCTTTGTGCTGGGCGTGGTGGAGGCCGGCTTCTTCCCCGGTGTGGTGCTGTATCTGACCTACTGGTTCCCGGCCCGCCACCGTGCCCGTGTCAACGGCTTGTTCATGACCTCGTTCGCCATTGCCGGCGCCGTGGGCGGCCCGATTGCAGGCCTGATCATGAACAGCATGCAGGGCGTGGGCCATCTGGCCAACTGGCAGTGGCTGTTCATTCTGGAAGGCATTCCCTCGGTGATTGCCGGCTTCTTCGTGCTGCTGTATCTGCCGGAAAAGCCTGCCAACGCCAAGTGGCTGAGCCCTGCCCAGCAGCAGGCCGTCACCGCCGCAGTGGCGGCCGAAAACCTGGGCGATCACAAGCATGTGTCCTTTATCGATGCCTGCCGCAACTACCGCGTCTGGCTGTGCGCCGCCGTGTACTTTTGCATCGTCAGCGGCAATGCCACGATTGCTTTCTGGGCGCCCTCCATCATCAAGGAGATCGGCATCCAGAACACGCTGCAGATCGGCCTGATCTCGGCCATTCCCTTCCTGGCCGGCACGCTGGCCATGGTCTGGAACGGCATGCACTCGGACAAGACCGGCGAGCGCCGCCTGCATTGCGCCTTCTCGGCCTTGATCGCCGCTGCCGGCCTGATTCTGACCGGCATGTACCTGAACAACGCCGTGCTCGCCCTGTGCGCGCTGACCCTGGCTTCCATCGGCATTCTGGCGGCCTTCCCGGTGTTCTGGTCCATTCCTGCGGCCTTTCTGGCCGGCACAGCCGCAGCGGGCGGCATTGCCCTGATCAACTCCATTGGCAATCTGGCCGGCTTTGTGGCGCCCTACATGATCGGCGCCCTCAAGACCAGCACGGGCTCGTTGTCCTCGGGTCTGTATTTTGTGGCTGCGCTGGAATTCCTGGCCGCCTTCCTGGTGGTGCTCTTCGTCAAAAAGCAGTGAGCACGGCAGGCCTTGCGGCCTGCTTTCCATCCCGGTTTTACCCCCTTCTTTTCCCCCCTCCCATTCCCCGGGGCTGCGGCCCCGTTTTTCCAGGACAGACTGGCATGCAACTGCAGTTCACCACCCCCGAAGGCCAGACCTTCGCCCCTGATTTCGACACCTTGATCGTGGCTGGCTGGGCCGGCCGCGACCGTGAGGCCATAGAACACCACATCGAAGAGCTGGCCGCCATCGGCATTCCACGCCCCAGCGCTGTGCCGCTGTACTACCGCATCTCCAGCAACCAGCTGAGCCAGCGCAGCGCCCTGCAGGTGCTGGGTGCGGACTCCTCGGGCGAGGTCGAGGTCTTTGTCTTCACCCACCAGGGCGAGATGTTTGTCAGCCTGGCCTCCGACCACACGGACCGCAAGCTCGAGGCCTATAGCGTGGCCTTTTCCAAGCAGGCCTGCGTCAAGCCCGTGGCCACCCAGGCCTGGCGCTTTGCCGACGTGGCCGGCCACTGGGACGAGCTCATCGTGCGCTCCTGGATCGAGGAAGACGGCCGCGAGGTGCTCTACCAGGAAGGCACATTGGCCAGCCTGCGCACGCCCCAGGACTTGATTGCCGGCTTTACCGGTGGCCAAAACCTGCTGCCCGAGGGCTGCGGCATGACCTGTGGCACGGTGGGCGCCATTGGCGGCATCCGCCCCGCCGCGCAGTTCACCATGGAGCTGTACGATCCCCGCAGCCAGCGCGCCATCCGCCACAGCTACCGCAGCGAGCTGCTGGACGTCGTGGCCTAAGCCACAGACCGCGCCGGACTGCTACTCACCGTTTTCACCTACAGGACCTCCCCCATGACCCAAGCCCTCTCCCTCCCCAGCCTGGAACTGGCATCGCAGCGCCTGCATGACAGCGAGGCCACCTCGGTGCAGCTGACCGAGCTGGCACTGGCCCGGAGCGCGGCAGGGGAAGGCCCCAAGGTGTTTACCCGCGTGTTCCACGACCAGGCCCTGGCCGAAGCCCGCGCCAGCGACCTGCTGCGCGCCGCAGGCCTGGCGCGCTCGCCCATCGAGGGCCTGCCGATTTCGGTCAAGGATTTGTTCGATATCACGGGCTTTGCCACGCTGGCCGGCTCGCGCCTGCTGGCCGACGCCCCGCCCGCCCAGCACACGGCCGAGGTGGTGCAGCGCTTGCGCCAGGCCGGCGCCGTCATTGTGGGCAGCACCAATATGACCGAGTTCGCCTACTCGGGTCTGGGCATCAATCCGCACTACGGCACACCGCGCAACCCCTGGCAGCGCGAGCAGGACGGCGGCCGCATTCCTGGCGGTTCCTCTTCGGGTGCAGCAATTTCGGTCACCGATGGCATGGCCCTGGCCGCCATTGGCTCGGACACCGGCGGCTCGGTGCGCATTCCCTCGGCCCTGTGCGGCCTCACCGGCTTCAAGCCCACGGCGCGCCGCGTCTCCATGCAAGGTGTGTTGCCGCTGTCGGCCAATCTGGACTCCATAGGCCCGCTGGCCCCCAGCGTGCGCTGCTGCGCCACACTGGATGCCATTTTGTCAGGCGAGCCCCTGTCCACGCTCCATGCCGCGCCCTTGCAAGGCCTGCGCCTGCTGGCCCCCAGCAATGTGGTGCTGGATGGCATGGACAGCACGGTCTCGGCAGCCTGGGAACGTGCGCTGACCTTGCTGTCACAGGCCGGCGCCTACATCAGCCATGCAGCAGTGCCGGCCTTTGGCGAGCTGGCCAGCATCAATGCCAAGGGCGGCTTCACCGCCGCCGAGGCCTGGGCCTGGCACCGCCACCACATCGAAGCCCGCCTGGCCGAATACGACCCCCGCGTGGGCACACGCATTCTGCGCGGCAAGGACATTAGCGCGGCCGACTACATCGACCTGCTGGCACGCCGCCAGCAGTGGATTGCGGCCGTGAGCGCCCAGATGGCAGACCATGATTTGCTCATCATGCCCACCGTGCCTGTGGTGGCCCCCAAGATTGCCGACCTCACGCACAGCGACGAGGCCTATTTCGCCGCCAATGGACTGATTCTGCGCAACCCCACGCTGATCAACTTCCTCGACGGCTGCGCCATCTCCCTGCCCTGCCACCGTGCGGGCGAGGCCCCTGTGGGCCTGAGCCTGGCCGGCCTGGGTGGCCAGGACCAGCGCCTGCTGTCCGCGGCCCTGGCCGTGGAACAGCTGCTCGCTCCGGCACGGGCCTGAGAGCGTGTTTGTGCTTTCTACGCAGGCGCTGCGGCCCTGGCCCTAGTCCGCCAGACCACCGTGGGGCAGCCGCGCCACGGCCTGGCCGTGGTTGAGGGCAAAGGCCGCTGCGGCTTCTTCGGCCACGCGTGCCACCACCTCGGTCAGCGGGTTTTGCAAGTCATTGCGATAGCAGGCCAGCAGCGGCAGCGCAGGGAACTCCCGGTCCACGCGCAGCAGGCGCAGGCGCTGTTCGGCCAGCTCGCGCTGGATGATGGCCGGCGGCACGGCAGCCACGCCCAGGCCGTCGCACACCACACGGATCATGGTGGCCACCGAGGCAATGCAGTTCAGGTGCACCGAAGCAATGCTTTCACCGGAAAACATTTGCTCCACCACCGCATAGGGCTCGGAGCCGCGCGCAAAGCCCATGATGGGAAAGGCCGCCAGCTCGGCCAGGCTCAAGGTCTCGTCGCCTATGCCCAGCTTGGGGCTGCCCACCCAGGCCATGGGAAACTCACCCAGGGACAGCAGGCCCACGCCACTGGCCGTGACCGGCTTGGCCTGCAGCGACAAATCCAGCTGCCCCTTCACCAACTGCTCGGACATGTGCAACGTGGTGTCGCAGGCAATCTCCACCTGCAAGCGCGGATAGCGCTGCTGCAGCAGCGCCAGAAATTCGGGAAACCAGCTGTGGACGATGGACTCTATGGCGCCGATGCGGATCACGCCGGCATAGGCCTGCTTGTCCAGCATGTCCTCGCGCATCTCACGCATCAGCCGCTGCATGCGCTCGGCGTGGACCAGGGCCTTGGCGCCATCGGTGGTCAGCGTGACTTCGCGCACGCCACGGTCAAACAGGCGCACGCCAAACTCCTGCTCCAGCGTGGCAATGCGGCTGGAGACGGCGGCCTGCGTGGTGTGCAGCCGCTCGGCCGTCATGCGGAAATTGCGCAGCTCGGCCAGCAATACAAAGGTTTCCAGGAACCGTAGATTCATGCATCGATGTTAACGACGCAATCGCCTCCCCAGCCCTTTCAGCCTCAGGCGAGGCCAAGGGCCACCGGCAACTTCCGCCCGGTCCGCGGCAGCAGCCTCAGTCCAGCAAGCTGATGATGGTGCCACTCATCAACACCAGCAGGGCCACCACGGCCACCAACATGGTCCAGGGCCCCCAGCGCCGATCGCGGTAGGAAAAGCCCACCAGCAGCAGCACACAGCAGGGCAGCAACACCCACAGAACAGGGTGGTAGTTCAGGAACATGCGCTTCTCCTTGCAGACTTTGCTGCAGTGCATTGTGCGGCGACCAACGGCAAACAGCGCCCATATAAGCCCTAGGTCTTGATCAATATCAAGCGCAAAGAAAATGCCGCGCTCTTGCCACGCCCCGCCAGGCTGCCACCGGCACTGGGAAGTGGGCATATATCCATATATCCATCAGACGGAACAACTGCGCCACAATGGCCCACGCACTCTCACCAACTTGCAGGAGCCACCATGAAATTCGACAACGTGCTGCAGACCATTGGCAACACGCCCAGCATCCACATCAACCGCCTGTTTGGCGCTGCGGCCAATGTCTGGATCAAGTCCGAGCGCGGCAATCCCGGCGGCTCCATCAAGGACCGCATTGCCCTGGCCATGGTGGAAGATGCCGAAAAATCCGGCGCCCTCAAGCCCGGCGGTACCATCATCGAGCCCACCAGTGGCAACACCGGCGTGGGCCTGGCCCTGGTGGCTGCGGTCAAGGGCTACAAGCTGATTTTGGTGATGCCCGAGAGCATGAGCATTGAGCGCCGCCGCCTGATGCTGGCCTATGGCGCCAGCTTTGATCTGACACCCAAGGAAAAAGGCATGAAGGGTGCCATCGCCCGTGCCCAGGAGCTGGCCGCACAGACGCCGGGTGCCTGGATTCCCCAACAGTTTGAAAACCCGGCCAATGTGGCCGTGCATGAAGCCACCACGGCCCAGGAAATCCTGGCCGACTTCCCCGAGGGCCTGGACGCCCTCATCACCGGCGTGGGCACGGGCGGCCACATCACCGGCGTGGCCAAGGTGCTCAAGGCCAAGTTCCCAAATCTGAAGGTGTTTGCCGTGGAGCCCACGCAATCCCCGGTGATCTCCGGCGGCGCACCTGCCCCCCACCCCATCCAGGGCATTGGCGCCGGCTTTATTCCCAAGAATCTGGACACCAGCTTGCTCGATGGCGTGATCCAGGTCGAGGCTGAACCCTCGCGCGAATATGCCCGCCGCATGGCGCGCGAAGAAGGTCTGCTGGTGGGCATTTCCTCCGGCGCCACGCTGGCCGCCATCGCCCAGAAACTGCCCGAGCTGCCCGCAGGTGCCAAGGTGCTGGGCTTTGCCTACGACACGGGTGAGCGTTATCTGTCGGTGGAAGGCTTTTTGCCCACCGCCTGAGACCTCAGGACACGCCCTAAACTCAAAAGCCGCTGCCTCAGCGGCTTTTTTACGCCCGGGCTTTTCGGAAAGACATGCACATGACCCAGAAAATCGTTCTCATCGTCCACGCCGCACCCTAGAGCGTGTTTACGATCTCTACGCAGGCGCGTTGAAGCGCAATCGGGATGAGCTCGAGCCGATGGAGCGCAGCTTGCACCCGTGTGCAAGCAAGAGCCAGCGCGAAGAAATCGCCCGATTTCGCTCCAACCCTTCGGGCCAGTGCCTTTGCGGGCGGTCTACTGTGTTGCGAATCCTCGCAATAGCACGGCTATTGCTGCGGTATCGCGCCTTGTATCCCATCCCGCAAAGACACTGGCGCGTCGCGAGGAGATCGTAAACACGCTCTTAGAGCCTGTTTACGATCTCGATGAGCAGGACAATAGACAGGTGAACAGAAAGCCATACCCAAGCGACATCAGCCGAGAGAAGTTTGCAGATATAGAGGCGCTGCTGCGTGGCG
>JAITLO010000048.1 GCA_031277855.1 Acidovorax sp.
AAAACACCAAGAAGATCACCAAAGCCATGGAAATGGTGGCTGCATCCAAAATGCGCAAGGCGCAGGACCGGATGCTGGCTGCCCGTCCATACAGCGAAAAAATCCGCAACATTGCAGCCAACCTTGGTCAAGCCAACCCTGAATATGTGCATCCGTTCATGCAAGTGAACGATGCCAAAAAGGTCGGCGTCATCGTGGTGACGACCGACAAGGGCCTGTGCGGCGGCATGAACACCAACGTGTTGCGTGCTGTCACGACCAAGCTGCGTGAGCTGCAGGATGCGGGTATTGCGACAGAAGCAGTGGCCATTGGCGGCAAGGGACTGGGTTTCCTGAACCGCATCGGTGCCAAGGTGGTTTCCCACGCTACAGGCCTGGGGGACACACCACATCTCGACAAGCTCATCGGGCCTGTCAAGGTGCTGCTGGACCAATATGCTGAAGGCAAGCTGAGCGCGGTGTACCTGTCGTACACCAAGTTCATCAACACCATGAAGCAAGAGTCGGTGGTGGAGCAGCTGCTCCCCCTGTCGTCCGAAAAGATGCAAGCCGAGAAGACGGGTGCATCGTGGGAATACATCTACGAACCTGACGCCCAGAGCGTCATTGAAGAACTGCTGGTTCGTTACGTGGAATCCCTCGTGTACCAGTCGGTGGCGGAAAACATGGCGTCCGAGCAATCGGCGCGCATGGTGGCCATGAAGGCCGCAACCGATAACGCCGGCAACGTCATCAGCGAGTTGAAGCTGGTCTACAACAAGACGCGTCAAGCAGCGATCACGACCGAGTTGTCGGAAATCGTGGCCGGCGCCGCCGCTGTGTAAACGGCTTTAACAGACAAACAGATTGGAGCAAAAAATGGCTCAAGTACAAGGCAAGATTGTTCAATGTATCGGCGCCGTGGTGGACGTGGAATTCGCCCACGGTGAAGTGCCCAAGGTCTACGACGCACTGAAGCTCGAAGGCTCGGCCCTGACCCTGGAAGTCCAGCAGCAGCTGGGCGACGGCGTGGTGCGTACCATTGCCCTGGGTTCTTCGGACGGCCTGAAGCGCGGTCTGATGGTGACCAACACCGGCAACCCCATCACCGTGCCCGTGGGGCCCGCGACCCTGGGCCGCATCATGGACGTGCTGGGCAACCCCATCGACGAACGTGGTCCTGTGGACAACGCGCTGACCGCCGCCATCCACCGCAAGGCTCCTGCCTACGACGAACTGTCGCCTTCGCAGGAACTGCTGGAAACCGGCATCAAGGTGATCGACCTGGTTTGCCCCTTCGCCAAGGGCGGTAAGGTGGGCCTGTTCGGTGGCGCCGGTGTGGGCAAGACCGTGAACATGATGGAGCTCATCAACAACATCGCCAAGGCCCACAGCGGTCTGTCGGTGTTCGCTGGTGTGGGCGAGCGTACCCGTGAGGGCAACGACTTCTATCACGAAATGTCGGACGCTGGCGTGGTGAACCAGGCCAACCTGGGCGAGTCCAAGGTTGCCATGGTCTACGGCCAGATGAACGAGCCCCCAGGAAACCGTCTGCGCGTGGCGCTGACCGGCCTGACCATGGCCGAAGCCTTCCGTGACGAAGGCAAGGACGTGCTGTTCTTCGTGGACAACATCTACCGCTACACCCTGGCCGGTACCGAAGTGTCCGCTCTGCTGGGCCGTATGCCTTCCGCCGTGGGCTACCAGCCTACCCTGGCCGAAGAAATGGGCAAGCTGCAAGAGCGTATCACCTCGACCAAGGTGGGCTCGATCACTTCCATCCAGGCCGTGTACGTGCCTGCTGACGACTTGACCGACCCTTCGCCTGCCACCACCTTCGCTCACTTGGATTCCACCGTGGTGCTGTCGCGTGACATCGCTTCGCTGGGTATCTACCCCGCTGTCGATCCGCTGGACTCCACCAGCCGTCAGCTGGACCCCCAAGTGGTGGGTGAAGAGCACTACACCGTGGCCCGCGAAGTGCAGGGCACGCTGCAGCGCTACAAGGAACTGCGCGACATCATCGCGATTCTGGGCATGGACGAGCTGGCTCCTGAAGACAAGCTGGTCGTGTCCCGCGCTCGCAAGATGCAGCGTTTCCTGTCGCAGCCTTTCCACGTGGCCGAAGTGTTTACCGGCGCCCCCGGCAAGTACGTGCCCCTGGCTGAAACCATCCGTGGTTTCAAGATGATCTGCGCTGGTGAAGCCGATCACCTGCCCGAACAGGCCTTCTACATGGTGGGTACCATCGACGAAGCCTTCGAGAAGGCCAAGAAGATGGCAGCCTAACGGACCTGCATCCCCTGAGCGGCTTTGCCGCTTCCCCTGGAACAGAGGAGCCCGGTGCTGCCGGGTTTCTGTTCCCAGGGGCGGGGGAGCGGCTTTTGTTCGGTCTCTCCGACTTGAGCCATGCAAGTTTTAGGTTCCAGCCTTACCTTTTCTAGGAGCAAAGATGAACACCATCCACGTTGATGTGGTCAGTGCCGAAGAGTCCATCTTCTCCGGTGAAGCGCGCTTTGTCGCCTTGCCCGGTGAAGCCGGCGAGCTGGGCATTTATCCCCGCCACACACCGCTGATCACCCGCATCAAGCCGGGTTCGGTGCGCATCGAAATGACCGACGGCAGCGAAGAATTTGTCTTCGTGGCTGGCGGCATTTTGGAAGTGCAACCCAACTGCGTGACCGTGCTGTCCGATACCGCCATCCGTGGCAAGGATCTGGACGACGAGAAGGCCCAGAAGGCCAAGCAGGCCGCAGAGGAAGCTCTGAAGAACGCCAAGAGCGAGCTGGACCTGGCCAAGGCCCAGTCCGAGCTGGCCATCATGGCTGCCCAGATTGCTGCCCTGCGCAAGTTCCGTCAGAAGCGCTGATTTCTTCCGATTTCTGCGACGCCAGAAAGCCACCGCGAGGTGGCTTTTTTTGTGCCGCGCGGTGTGTCGGAGGTATGTCGTGGTGGTGAGGAAAAAATCTTTTCACCTGTACGCAAAATGCACCCATGGCGTGCGCGTTTCGGGGGCCATGCCGCACAAGTCTGAAAAGAATTTTGCAGCCGCGTTTGCTACCGGAGATTGAGCACAGTTCTCCACAGGCCTTGCCGAGGGAGACCGTGGATTGAACGGCGATACGGCCCAAATGCAAGCGTGATGTACTGGAGCTGCTCTTGTTAGATGAGCAAACCCATGCTGCCGTGGCTTATGCGTCGGGCCTACCATGCCCCTGTACCACCGGCGCATTGGGCAGTTCATCCAGGTGGGTTGTATCGCCGTGGGATGGGAAGCAGGCGCTCAGCTGTTGGCTGACACGTTCCAGTGCAGCCATCAGCCCCAGCTCGTAATGGCCTGTGCGAAAGGCCGAGCCCATATCGCTGATCAGCGTTTGCCAATGCTCGGCGTTCATGCTGCGCTCCAGCGCACGGTCGGCCACGATTTCGATGGCGTGGTCGGCCAGCAGCAGATAAATCAGCACTCCGTTGTTGTGCTCGGTGTCCCAGACGCGCAGCTTGCCGAACTGGGACAGGGCCCGCTCGCGTGCCGTGGCGTCACGCCAGATATAGCTCCAGGGCAGGCCAGCTTCTATGCAGATACGGATCTGGCCGGTGTGCAGGTGCTCGCTGTCGCCAATCGCTGCTTCCAGCTTTTCCAGGGTGGCTGCAGGAATGTGCCGCTGCAGCCCTGGCTCGGCCAGACGATGGCGTACCAACCTTGTGATACGGGAAAAAATACGCTGCATCTCACCAGTCTCCCGAGGCGCCGCCGCCTCCAAAGCTGCCACCGCCTCCCGAGCTGAAGCTGTCGCTGCTGCTCGAACTCCAGCTGTCACTGCTGCTACTGGAGCTGGAACTCCAACTGCTACCGCTGCTGGCATACCCGCTGCTGCTGGAACTGCTGCGCCTGCCGCGCGATGCGGTACCGCGGCGTTTGGAGCGAGACCCCGCATAGCGCCCGGCGCTGCGGCGGTTGGCATTGCCCAGCACCACAAACAGCATGCCGATCAAACCGGTCGCGAGCGCCACCGGCCCGTTGTGTGACAGCCAATAGCCCATGCTCCCCATGCCTGCTCCCATGAGCAGAGCGCCCAGGCCTTTACCAAAGATGGCCCGGCTCAATGGTGCCCCCAGCAGCAGGCCCAGAAAGGAAAGCGGGAGCAGCAGCAGCCATTGCGCGCCGCCGTTATGCGCACCGCTTTTGTGCGTGCGGCCCGCATCGGGCGCGGGCAGTTGCTCGCCATGAATCAAGAGAGAGAGTTGGTCTATGGCCGCGTCCAGACCACCCGCGTAGTTGTCATTCCTGAAAGCAGGCTTCATGGCCTGGTCAATGATGCGCGCCGCCAAAATATCGGGAATGGCGCCTTCCAGCCGCCGCGCGACCTCGATGCGCATGCGCCGGTCCTGCTTGGCGACCACGATGAGCACGCCATCCCCGACGGCTTTGCGGCCTATCTTCCAGCTGCTGGCCACGCGGTTGGTATAGGCCGCAATGTCTTCGGGGGCCGTGCTGGCCAGCATCAAGATCACAACCTGGGCACCGGTTTCCACTTCCAGGGCTTGCAACTTGCTCTGGAGCTGCTGTGTGGCGGCCGGGGTCAATGTGTCGGAAAGGTCGATGACGCGGGCCGTCAGTGCGGGAACCGGTTGCAGCGTCTGGGCCTGGGCATGGCCCAGCCACAGCGTACACAGCAGGGCCAGCACTGCCCACCAGAGCATTGACTGCCATTTGCGTTCGCGTACCAAGAGCAAAGAAGCCGCTGTCATCTCACCACCCTCCGGATGCACCGCCACCGCCAAAGCGGCCGCCCCCACCGGATTTGAAACCGCCGCCGCCACCCCCACGGCCGCCGCCTCCACCGCCACGGCCTCCGGACAGCAGCAGACTCAGCAGTCGGAAAAAGCCCAGCAAGGTGAATAGCATGGCCACCACGCTGGCGCCCAGGGCCAGCTCCCAGCTGCGCTGCACCACAAAGACCGCAATGCCCGAGCCCGCACCCATCAGCAGCGAGCCTTTGAAGCGACCCAGCAGCTTGCGCGCCAAGGGCGCGCCCAACAGCCAGGACAGCCCCAGAAACACCAGGCCCGAATCCGTGGTCTGCTGGGGTGTGGATGGTGTGGAGGAGGGGGCAGAGGGCGATTCCTGTGGGACAGGTAATTGCTCCGCACGCACCAGCAAGGACAGCTGCTGTATAGCGGCACCCAGGCCGCCGGCATAGTCGCCACTCTGAAAGCGTGGCTTCATGGCGCCATCAATCACGCGCGCCGCCATGATGTCGGGGATGGCGCCTTCCAGCGTGCGTGCCACTTCGATGCGCATGCGCTTGTCATTCTTGGCGACGATGACCAGCAGGCCATCGCCCACATCCTTGCGGCCCAGCTTCCAGCTCTGGGCCACGCGGTTGGCATAGGCCGCAATGTCTTCGGGGGCCGTGGTGCTCACCATCAAGACCACCACCTGGGCGCCGGTTTCATCTTCCAGGGTCTTGAGCTGGGTTTCCAGCCCCGCGAGCTCCTGGGCACTCAGCGTGGCCGATAGGTCCATGGCCCTGGCCTTGAGCGCTGGTACAGGCTGCAGCGCCTGAGCTTGCAGACTGTGCCAGGGCAGCAGCAGTGCTACCAAAACCAGTGCTGCCCAAGCGCGCAGCATCAGCGTCACAGGCATGTTGGCCTTATTTTTTGTCGCTGGAGAAGTCCACCGTGGGTGGGCGGGAAATCTCGGCCTCGTTTTGCACGCTGAAGTTGGGTTTGGCCTTGTAGCCAAACACCATGCCCGTCAGATTGCTGGGAAAGCTGCGGGCCAGCACGTTGTATTCCTGTACGGCCTGGATGTACTGGTTGCGTGCCACGGTGATGCGGTTTTCCGTGCCTTCCAGCGTCACGCGCAGATCGCGAAAGCCCTGGTTGGCCTGCAATTGTGGGTAACGCTCGGAGACCACCATCAGGCGCGACAGTGCGCTGGAGAGCTCGCCCTGGGCTTGCTGGAATTGCTGGAAGGCCTCGGGGTTGTTGACCAGCTCGGGTGTGGCCTGGATGGAGGTGGCCTTGGAGCGGGCCTCGATGACCTTGGTCAGCGTCTCTTGCTCGAAATTGGCTTCGCCTTTGACAGAGGCCACGATGTTGGGCACCAGATCGGCACGGCGCTGGTATTGGTTGAGGACCTCGCTCCAGGCGGACTTGGTTTGCTCATCCAGGCGTTGGAAATCGTTGTAACCGCAGCCGCTCAGGCTCAGGGTCAGGGCGAACAGGGCAATCAGACGTTTCATGCGGACCTCGGATCGTTACAGGGTTGCCCGCATTGTGCCGCAGAGCGAGGGAGGAGCAGCTAGCAGCATTCGCAGCATGCGCAGTGCGCCATGTCAGCGAAGGCATGAAAAATGCGCTGTGCTCACACTATCATTCAGCATGTGTTCATGGTTGAAACGCCTGCGTGGTAGTGCGATTTGAGGTGCATTGCCGCGCGGTCACTCTCGCGCCGTTGGCCATCAACACATTCCCAAAACTGGCAATGTCCATGTTGGGTGCACAGTTTGTGCCAACCCGAGAGAAGGAAAGCTCCCGCTATGGATGACATCGTGAAACAGGCCATGCTGAAATGGCCCAATGTGGCGGACTGTTATGGCTGGCTGGGCCTGGATGCTCGTGGGCGCTGGTTTCTGCGCGATATGGCCACGCAGGCCTGCGGCACGTTCCGGCATAGCAAGGGTTCGCTGCTGCAGCACGAGAAGCTGCTCGGCTTTATCAACCGCAATTACGAAGTGGATGCCCGCGGCTGTTGGTACTTTCAGAATGGTCCGCAGCGCGTCTATGTGGAACTGGAAGACACGCCCATGGTTTGGCGAATGGACCCAGACGGCTCGGTTCGTTCTCACACCGGCATGTTGGTTTCGACAGAGGAATGCCTAGTGGACGAGCAAGGCCATGTCTATCTGGTGGCGGCTGGTGTGCTGGGCCTGGTGCATACCCAGGATGTGATGCGTATAGCGCTGGCTATTGAAACCGGCCGCTGCACGCCGCGGGCCGTATCCAGCACTGAACTGGAGGCGCGATTCCACTTTGTGCGCAGTCCCTTGCAGCTGGAGGCCCAGACCTCTGCCGCAGCTTAAATATCAATGTGATAGCGGCCCATGCACATCAGGGCTGCGTTTGAGGTCTGTTTGACATAAAAAAAGGACTGCAAGCGCAGTCCTTTTTGTTTGGCGGGGCAAGCCGTCTTATTTGGCTTCGCCTTCGGCCGCTGCAGGAGGCTGGGGCTCATCGAACTTGCCGCCACCGGCATTGGCCATAAAGGCCACGCCACGGGAGATTTCCAGGTCGTTGAACTCGCCGCCGCCCTGGGCGCCCATCAAGCCCTTGCCCTTGAGTGCAGAGTGCACCAGGGCTTCAAAGCCTTGGGCCAGGCGAGGGCCCCAGGCCGCGGCGTCACCAAACTTGGGCGAGCCGGACATGCCGGTGGCATGGCAGGCCGCGCATTGGCCCTTGTAGACCTCTTCACCACCGCGCAGAGGGCGGTTGGCGTCACGGATTTCCACGGAGCCGATCTTCTGCAGGCGCTGTGCCTGGGCGCGGTCATGGTTGCCCACGCCTGGACCGGTCTTGCTGGAGGAGTTCACGAATTGCACCAGGCCGATGATGACGAACACTGGAACGACAAACGAGAACAAGACCGCGATCAACAGTTGCTTGGGATTCTTGACCGGGCCGGTATGGGCTTCTTCGTGGGGAGTGGCGCTCATGAAGACCTCAATAGTTATGGGGGCTTAAAGGTAACGGCGGATTATATCCAGCCCCTTGTTTCAGGCCACCCGGCAAGGCCTGGGCTTGACACCGAGGGCGCACATGCCATGAGGTGGATCAAGCAAAGGCCTGCCGAAGCCAGAAAACAACAAGGCCCTGGCATGGGCCAGGGCCTTGATCAAGCCCGCAAGGGGCCTTCTTCGCGCTGATGTACCTCTGGATGTACTCAGGGGGCGGTGGTCGCTTTGCTCTCGGGCGCTGGCTCGGTCCAGCCGCCGCCCAGGGCCTTGTACAAGGCCACCTGGTTTTGCAGCTGGGTCAGGCGCACCTGCACCACCGCTTGCTCCAGCGTGAACAGCGAGCGCTGTGCATCCAGCAGGTCCAGATAACTGGCCACACCGTTGTCGTAACGCAGCGTGGACAGCTTCAGGCGTGCCGTCTCGGCAGTCAGCTGGGCCTCCTGTGCCTGGAGCTGCTCGACCAGGGTCTGGCGGCTGACCAGGGCGTCCGAGACTTCACGGAAGGCCGTCTGTATGGCTTTCTCGTACTGCGCCGCAGCGATCTGCTTGCTGGCCTTGGCCACTTCCAGGTTGGCCTGGTTGCGGCCGGCCGTGAAGATGGGCAGATACAGCGAGGGCGAGATGCTGAAGGTCTTGGAGCCGGACTTGAACAGGTCAGACAGCTCGGTGTTGGCATAGCCTGCCGCCGCAGTCAGGGAGACCGTGGGGAAGAACATGGCGCGGGCCGCACCGATATTGGCATTGGCCCCGATCATGGTCTGCTCGGCCTGGCGGATGTCCGGGCGGCGCAGCAGCAGGTCGGAGGGCAGCCCGGCCGGCACATCGGCCAGCGTGGGCTGGTCTGCCAGCTTTTTGCCTTGCAAGCTGGTGACCAGCTCGGTCGGCAGAGTCTGGCCCACCAGCAGCGTCAGCGCATTGATGTCCAGATCGCGCTGGCGCGTTTGCTGGGCCAGCGTGGCGCGGGCGCTTTCGACTAGCGAGCGGGCCTGCTGGTAGTCCAGCTCAGATGCGGTGCCGGCATCAAAGCGCAGCTTGGCCAGGCGCACGGACTCTTCGCGTGTTTGCAGCGTGCGCTGCGAAATGGCGCGCAGCTCTTCATCCGCCTGCAAGCCCAGCCAGGAGCTGGCCACGGTGGCCACCAGGCTGATCTGCGTGGCCTTGCGGCCTTCTTCGGTGGCCAGGTACTGGGCCAGGGCCTGCTGCTTGAGGCTGCTGATGCGGCCCCAGAAGTCAATCTCCCAGCTGGGCATGGACAGGCCCACCATATAGGTGTTCACATAGCCCGTGCCCTGGGTGTTGGCTGCACGCGAACCGTTGCCGGCCACTCCCAGCTCGGGGAACTGGCCCGCGCGCTGGATCTGGTATTGGGCTCGGGCCTGCTCGATATTGAGCACGGCCACGCGCAGGTCACGGTTGTTGTCCAGCGCGAGCTGGATCAGCTGCTGCAGGCGCTGGTCGGTGAAGAAGTTCTGCCAGGGCACATCGGCCGCAGCCTGGCCTTGGGCGCTGTTCTCCACGGCATAGTGGTCTGCCACGGGGGTGGCAGGTTTGTCCAAGGTCGGAATGAACGAGCAGCCCGAGGCCATCAGAGCCGCGACCAGCAGGGTGGGAAGCAATCGCTTATGCATGGTGAGAGCCTCCTTGCGTTGCCGATGGGGGAGGTGTCATGTCTTGTTCGGACTTCTGGCCAAAGAGCTTGAAGACCGCGATGAAGAAAACAGGGACCAGGAAGACCGACAGTGGGGTGCCGATCACCATGCCCCAGAACACGCCGGTGCCGATTTCTTTCTGGCTGGCCGCGCTGGCGCCGGAGGCGATGTACAGCGGCACCACACCCAAGATGAAGGCCAAAGAGGTCATCAAAATGGGGCGGAAGCGCAGGTGCGCAGCTTCCAGCGCCGCGTCGTAGGCACTCATGCCCTGGGCATGCAGATCCTTGGCGAACTCCACAATCAAAATGGCGTTCTTTGCCGACAGACCAATCACCGTGATCAGCGCCACCTGGAAGTAGATGTCATTGGGCATGCTGCGCATGAACATACCTGCCAATGCGCCCAGCACGCCCAGGGGCACCACCAGCATCACCGACAGCGGAATGCTCCAGCTTTCATACAGCGCGGCCAAACACAGGAACACGGCCAGGATGGAGAAGGCGTAGAGGATCATGGCCGAGGAGCCAGCCTTCTTCTCATCCAGGGATTGCCCGGTCCACTCGTAGCCAAAGCCGTCCGGCAATTCGGCTGCCAGCTTTTCCATCTCCAGCATGGCCTGGCCACTGGTGTAGCCGGGCTTGGCCTGGCCGGTGATGCTCATGGCCGGGTAGCCGTTGTAGCGGGTCACCTGCATGGGGCCGGTAATCCACTTGGCGCTCACCATGGTGGAGAGTTCCACCAGATTGCCATCCGAGTTGGGAACGGTCAGGCGCATCACGTCTTCCGGCTGCATGCGGCGGGTAGCGTCGGCCTGGATGGTGACGCGCTGCATATAGCCTTGGTTGGGGAAGTCGGTGGAGTTGGCCGAGCCCAGGGCTGTCGCCAGGGTCGAGGCCAGGTCGCCCATGTTCACCTTTTGTGCATACACCGCATCACGGTCAATCTTGACTTCCCACTGCGGGGCGTCATCCACACCGTCAAAGCGCACACCCGCCAGGATGGGGCTTTGGTTGGCTTGGGCGATCAACTGGTTGCGTGCGGTCAGCAAGGCTGCATGGCCCTTGGCGCCACGGTCTTGCAGGCGGAAGGTGAAACCATCGCTGGTGCCCAGCTCCGGAATGGAGGGCGGCACCAAGGTGTAGATGAAACCATCACGCAAGGCCATCATGGCACCCATGGTGCGGCCGGCAAACGATTCCGCGTCCGAGCCCTTGGCCGTGCGTTGCGACCAGTCCTTGAGGGTGGTGAAGGCCAGGCCCACGTTTTGCCCCTGGCCCGCAAAGCTAAAGCCCAGAATGGTCACGATGTGGTCGGTCTCAGGCTGGCTCAGCACAAAGTTTTCCAGCTGGGCCATGGTGTCGGTCGTCCGGTCCAGCGAAGCGCCTGGCGGCAGCTGGGCCAGCGAGATCACATAGCCCTGGTCTTCGGTAGGCAGAAAGCCGCTGGGCAGCTTCATGAACATGAAGACTACGCCGGCAATCACCAGCAGATAGACCACCACGGCTTGTGCCGAACGCTTGACGACACCACCCAGTGCACGTTGGTAGTGCTTGGAGCCGGCATCGAAGTTGCGGTTGAACCAGTTGTAGAAGGGGCCCAGGGGGCCGGTCTTCTTGTCATGCGCATGGCCCTTGGGAATGGGTTTGAGCATGGTGGCGCACAGCGCCGGTGTCAGCGTCAACGCGAAGAAACCGGAGAAGAAGATGGAAATCGCCATCACCAGAGAGAACTGGCGATAGATGTTGCCGGTGGCGCCGCTGAACATGGCCAGGGGCACGAACACGGTCACCAGAATCACGGTGATACCGACCACGGCGCCCTGGATCTGGCCCATGGCCTTGATGGTGGCTTCCTTCGGGGGGATGCCTTCCTCGGCCATGATGCGCTCGACGTTTTCCACCACCACGATGGCGTCGTCCACCACGATACCGATCACCAGCACCATGGCAAACATGGCCAGGATGTTGATGGTCAGACCCACGGCCAGCATGGCGGCAAAAGTGCCCAGCAGCGCGATAGGCACCACCACGGTGGGGATCAGCGTGTAGCGGATGTTCTGCAGGAAGATCAGCATCACGATGAACACCAGCACAATGGCTTCCAGCAGCGTGTGCACCACCTTTTCGATGGAGATCTTGACGAACTTCGAGGTGTCATAAGGAGCAGACCACTTCACGCCCGCGGGCAGGAAGGGCTCCAGCTGACCCATCTTGTCGTAGACCAGCTTGGCCGTGGCCATGGCGTTGGCGGTCGAGGTCAGCTGCACGGCCAGAGCCACGGCAGGCTTACCGTCCAGGCGGGAGTTGAAGGAGTAAGTCTCCGTACCCAGCTCCACGCGAGCCACGTCCTTGATGCGCACGGTCGAGCCGTCGGCATTGGAGCGCAGCACCACGTTGCCGAATTGTTCCGGCGTCGTCAGCTGGCCGGGCACCACAATGGTGGCACTCATGGTCGTGCCGGGGACGTTGGGTGTATCGCCCAGCGCACCACCTGCGATTTGCTGGTTTTGTGCAGCAATGGCCGCATTCACCGAGCTGATGGGCAGGCCATAGCCTTGCAGCTTGATGGGGTCGACCCAGACACGCATGGCGCGGCCGGCGGCAAACAGCTGGGCCTTGCCCACGCCTTCCAGACGCTGGACTTCGGGCAGCACGTTGCGGTTGACGTAGTCGGCAATGTCGTCGCGCGAGGTTTCGCCGGATTCGGCCTGGAAGGCCAGAATCATCAGGAAGTTGCTCATGGCCTTGTCCACGCGCACGCCCAAAGCCTGCACCACGGTGGGCAGGCGGGGCAGGGCACGGGAGAGGCGGTTTTGCACGTCCACCTGGGCCAGGTCGGGGTTGGTGCTGGGGTCGAATGTCAGGGTGAGCGTGCCTTGGCCCCCGGCAGGGGCCTTGCTCTCCATGTACATCAGGCCGGTGGCGCCATTCATTTCCCGCTCAATGAGCTGGAGCACCGAGTCCGTCATGGCCTCGGAGGTGGCGCCGGGGTAGGTGGCCGTCACCGTGATGGTGGGCGGGGCCACCGACGGAAACTGCGCCACAGGCAATTGGGTGATGGAGACAACGCCTGCCAGCACCACAAAGATGGCAATCACCCACGCAAAAATGGGGCGGTGAATAAAAAACTTCGACATGGAAGTGCGCTCCGTTTATTGGGCGGCGGAAGGCTTGCTGTCCGCCGTCGCTTCTTGCTTGCCGGCAGGGGCTGCGGCCGGTGCGGCACCTGCGGCTTTGGCTTGCCATGGCACAGGGGTCACTTTCTTGGCGCCCATGCCGACCTTGATCAGGCCGTCGACCATGACTTTTTCGCCGTCTTTCAGGCCACCGGTGACAATCCAGTTATTCCCTTGCGAGCCATTGATTTGCACCGGGCGCGGAGCCACGGAGCCATCTTCGGCCACCGTCATCACGAAATTGCCTTTTTCGTTGCGGGTGACGGCTTGCTGGGGAATGGCCACGGCGTTGTCGACCAGGGCCTGCTCCAGGCGCACGCGCACATACATACCGGGCAGCAACAGGGCCTGGGGATTGGGCAGCTCGGCGCGCACGCTGACCTGGCCCGTGGCTTCATCGACGGTGAGGTCGGTGAACAGCAGGCGACCGGTGTGGGCATATTCCCTGCCGTCGTCGGTATAGACATGCACCTTGGCGGCATTGCTGCCGTCATTGCTCAGCTTGCCGCTGGCCAGTGCTTCTTTGAGGCGCAGAATGTCGGACGAGGACTGGGTCAGGTTCACATACAGCGGGTTGATTTGCTGGATGGTGGCCAACTGGGTCACATCCCCCTGGCCGACCAGTGCGCCTTCGGTGACCAGGGCGCGGCCTATGCGTCCCGCAATGGGGGCCGTAACGGCGGCATAGCCCAGGTTCACATTGGCGGTGGTAATGCCAGCCTTGGCGGCTGCGACTTGGGCCAGGGCGGCTTTTTCGTTGGCCACGGCGGTGTCGTAGTCTTGCTTGCTGATGGCATTGGCTTCCACCAGCGGCTTGTAGCGGCGGGCGGTGGCGGCAGCTTGCATCAGATTGGCCTCGGCCTGGGCCAGCGAGGCCTGCGCGCTTTGCAGGCTGGCCTTGTAGGGGGTGTCATCAATCTGGAACAGCAGCTGACCCGCTTTGACGTCAGAGCCTTCCTTGAATAAGCGCTTTTGCACGATGCCGGCAGCGCGTGCGCGCACCTGCGCGGTGCGGAAGGCTTCCAGGCGGCCGGGCAAGTCTGCGGTCAGCGGCACACTGCCCAGTTGCACGGTGACGACGCCCACTTCGGGCGGTTTGGCTTGTGCACCTGCCTGCGCTGGCTGTGCTGCATTGTTTTTGTCACCACAGGCGGTCAGCGCCAGGGCGGAGACCAGGGCCACGCCCAGGGCAATGGCACGCAGGGCATGGGGCGAAGTGCGGGAGTGAGCAGGGGCCGCTGGGGTTGCTTCATACACGGGCTGCATGAAAGTCCTTCCGGTAGTGAGTTGGAGGCAGAAAAGGCGCAGAGCCGTTGCGCTGCGCCGAAGCGTAAGAGATGTTTTCAGAATGTGCTGCGGCATTATACATACATGCATGAATGTATAATGACTAAAAAAGTAGGGCAGTAGCTCGAAGTTGGGCGGAAAAGTCGCTGGGAGCGCGAGAGAAGGAGAGCGTCATGGTACGTCGAACAAAAGAAGATGCAGGTGCGACCCGTGCTGCTCTTCTGGATGCTGCAGAGCAGGTGTTTTATGAGCAAGGCGTTGCGCGTGCATCCTTGAGCGAGATTGCGCAGCGAGCGGGAGCCACGCGTGGTGCCGTCTATTGGCACTTCAAGGATAAGCTGGACCTGTTTTTTGCCATGCTGGAGCGGGTGGCATTGCCCTTGGAGCGAGAGGCCTATAGCGATGAGTCGGCGGGCGTGCTCATGACGGGGGTGGCTCGGGTGCGGCATGTCATGGCCTTGGTGTTTGCGCAGTTGGAGCGTGATGCACAGACGCGACGGGTTTTTGAAATTCTCTTGAACAAAGTGGAATATGTGGGCGAGCTGCTGTCCGTGCAGGAGCGCAGCCTGGAAGCCAGGGCTGCGTTCGAAGCCAAGTTGGCGGGCTACATCGCTGCGGCGGAGCGGGAGCAGTCGGTGCGTTTGCAGGTGCCGGCAGAGGAGGCTGCGCTGGCATTGCGTTGCCTGTTTGATGGTTTGATCAAGAGCTGGCTGATGTCGCACTCCCGGTTTGATCTGTCGGGTGCTGGTATGCGCGCCGTGGATGCTTATTTGCATGGTGTGGGCTTGCGAACGCAGTAGATGCGGGTGGCAGCAAGCAAGATGCGTGCTACGCAAGCTATAAAAGTCGTGCGACAATGCGCGGCTTAGCAAGGCATGTGAATTGTGTCTTGAGCGGCTGTAGCTCAGTGGATAGAGTATTGGCCTCCGAAGCCAAGGGTCGTGGGTTCGATCCCCGCCAGCCGCGCCAGCTTTGAATGCGCCAGCAAAGAAAAGCAAAAAAAGCAGTGTTTTTCTTTTTGTCGGAAAAACGGTGCTACAATTCGAGTCTCTTCGGAGGGGTGGCCGAGTGGTTAAAGGCAGCAGACTGTAAATCTGCCCGCTAACGCGTACACAGGTTCGAATCCTGTCCCCTCCACCAGCAATGGTTGGAAGAGAGCGCTGCATGTGCAGTGCGCGCAAACGCAAGGTTTGCGGGAGTAGTTCAATGGTAGAACCCTAGCCTTCCAAGCTAATGACGCGGGTTCGATTCCCGTCTCCCGCTCCAAATGGTTTGAATTTCAATATCTGTGCGCAAGCGCAGATATTTGCCCATGTGGCTCAGTGGTAGAGCACTCCCTTGGTAAGGGAGAGGTCGGCAGTTCGATCCTGCCCATGGGCACCATCTTTCTGGTGCTTCTGTTAGATGGTAGCGCCCAGAGCAAGTTAGGCATTTGGTTTTTTTCGGAGTCGAAAAAATGGCAAAAGAAAAGTTTGAGCGCACCAAGCCCCACGTGAACGTGGGCACCATCGGTCACGTGGACCACGGTAAGACCACTCTGACGGCTGCTATCGCTACCGTTCTGTCCAAGGCCTTCGGCGGTGAAGCCAAGGGTTACGA
>JAITLO010000009.1 GCA_031277855.1 Acidovorax sp.
GGCGCGCAGAGCCCGGGGCGGGCAGCTGTGCCGCAGGACACAGCTGCTTCGTCATCTGACTCGCCGCGGTTGTTCGAGTGAAGCGGCCATGCCGCGCAACGAGTTCTGCGGCGCCGCCCTGGGATTGAGCACCGAGCTTGCCCGGAGCAGAGCGTAGGGACATGGGCAGTAGGGTCGCCTTTCTTTTGGGTACTTTGCTTTGGCGAAGCAAAGAAAAGTACCTCGCCAGCCGGGGCGAGTCCCGGCCTCGGAAGAACGCTTCGCGACAGTGTCTATTCAGATGAAATAAGCCTCTAATGCATATCCCAGAAGCACAAGATGCTCACTTTTTTGAGTGCTAAAGAGTAGAAAATCTCAACGAACCTGCCGCGCCGCAAAGTGCACGCCCGGCTGCACATAGCTCTCCTGCGCCTGCACCAGCTGCAGCTCGGACTGGCCGGCCTCATGGGTGCGCTGCAGCAGCTCAAACACACTGGCCGTGGTGCGCTCTAGCGCGGTCTTGGCAGAACCTGCTGCGCCAAAGTGCTGGCTGTAATGGGCTGTGAACAGGGCCGCCGTCACATCGCCCGAGCCGTTGACCTTGCCGGGAAGGCGGGGCGTGCTCACCAGCCAGGCGCCGGTGGCGTCTACCGCCAGCATGGCAATGGTGTCGGCAGGCGCATCGGGCTGGAAGACGCTGGTCACCAGCACAGCGCGTGGGCCCATGGCCATCACGGCGTCCACCGCTGCCAAGGTACTGGGCAGATCGCTCACCTCCATGCCCGTCAGATAGCCGAGCTCAAACTGATTCGGCGTCACCAGATCGGCTGCAGGCACCACGCGCTCGCGCAGCAGCTGGGGAATGGCGGGGTTCACAAAGCAGCCGGACTTTGCATTGCCCATCACCGGGTCGCAGGTGTAGGTGGCTTTGGGGTTGAGCGCCTTTACGCGGGCCACAGTGGCCAGAATGGCATCGGCAATATCGGCACCGCCCTGGTAGCCGCTGAGCACCACATCCACCTGCGCCAGCGCGCCGCGCTGGTCCATGCCATCCACAATGGCCGTGACCTCGCCGGCCGGAATGGCCGAGCCACCCCACTGCCCATACCCCGTGTGGTTGGAGAAGTTGACGGTGTACACCGGCCACACCTCATGCCCCAGGCGCTGCAGCGGAAACACCGCGGCGGAATTGCCGACATGGCCGTAAGAGACATGGGATTGGATGGAGAGGATGTTCATGGCGTGCGCAATGCCTGGGCTGGGAGGCCGCTCTGTAGAGGGCCTGGGAGATGCGTTGGTGCGCTGAGAGAGCTCCAACATGGGGCGCAAGCTTAGTACAAAAGCGTGGGCTGCTCTTGTTTTGGCGCAGGTGATGCTGTGGCCGAATGCCTATGGGCAGACGGCGCTGATGCAGTGCTTATGAAGACTGCTTTCTGGTGCACAGGGTCAGCGTGTTGGCCTCACCTGATTACAGCAACCAGATGTTTTGCTCAATGAACTCGGGTGTGGAAGATTCCTCTTTGCCTGGTGGTATTTGCATAGGCCACCCAATTTTTTGAAAAGAGGCTTGCCGTGTGCGGAACGGCATGACTACTGTGTCAGAGTATTTGAGAAAATATTTTCTGATTAAATAGAAGTGCTGCGATAGACCCAGCCAACGCAAATAAATATAAAAATAAGACATGAAAAAACAAATAAAAACCCTCTATCTTCTTGGTTACCATCCTTTTTTACATTGACGGACATCCTTGGGGGAGAAAACATGTTTTTTTTATTCAAAAAGGCATGAATATTCCAGGTGGAAAAAAGTTGAATTAGAGAATATCCAACAAATTCTGACCAACTATAGAAAAAGACAAGGGGGATAAGTATTGCAAGAAATAAACCAATCCAAGCAATATGTTTTCTCATTTTTTGAAAATTCTCTCAACTACTCTGTTACTAAGTAGCGGGTGAAATTTTAAGGTGTTTGTCTTAAGCAGAATAAAAATGTTTTTTCATCATCTGCTTTCATAATCCAAATTTCATTATCAATGAACTTTGTAGAGTAGAAATCAGTTTCTCCTGTTTTGACTTCTTTTTTTATGAGATCAAGCAAGGCATCATCTTTTATTTTTGGATTGGAATTTTCTACTGTGAATTTTTCATCTCTCGTTGAGAGCCCTCCATCTCTTATGGCCCACGTGCCGCTGCTGCTCAGATAGTAGGCCATTGCGTCCGGTTGCATGGTTGCAAAATTAAATGCAGCAGTCAAAACCCCGCTGGTCGAAAAGCGATTATTGCTACCAATCGTGATGGTATCGCTCTGTTGGAGACCTAGGCTGGAATTGGTGGCGCAAGACCATTTGCCAACAATATCAATATTGTTGATTGATGTTTGTGCAAAGCTGGAAATAGATGCAAATAAGAATGCTAGGACTGAATATTTGTGCATGACTTCTCCATGAAAATGCCTCCCGAAGGAGGCATTTATATCCGAGAAATGGTAAATCGGGATGTGACTTACGCCAACTTCGCCTTCAACACTTCATTGACTTGCGCAGGATTGGCCTTGCCCTTGGAAGCCTTCATCACCTGGCCGACCAGGGCGTTGAATGCCTTGTCCTTGCCCGCGCGGTATTGCTCCACATTGCCGGGGTTGGCGGCAATCACCTCGTCAATGATCTTCTCCAGCGCGCCGGTGTCGTTCATTTGCTTGAGACCCTTGGCTTCGATGACGGCGTCCACGTCCTGACCTTCACCGCTCCACAGCGCCTCAAACACGGTGCGGGCCGCGTTGTTGGAGATGGTGCCGTCAGAGATGCGGGCAATCATGGCGGCCAGTTGCTGGCTGCTCACCTTCACTGCTTCCATGCCGATTTCCTCGGTGTTCAGGCGGCGGGAGATTTCGCCCATCACCCAGTTAGAGGCCAGCTTGGGCTGGCCGCAGCCTTTGGCGGCGTCTTCAAAGTAGGCGGCCATGGCTTGGCTTTGGGTCAGCGTGGTGGCGTCGTACTCGGGCAGGGCGTACTGCTCGACAAAGCGGGCGGCCATGGCGCGGGGCAGCTCGGGCATCTCGGCCTTGACGCGTTCCACCCATTCCGGGGCCACGACCAGGGGCGGCAGGTCGGGGTCGGGGAAGTAGCGGTAGTCGGCCGCGTCTTCCTTGGTGCGCATGGCGCGGGTTTCGCCGGTGTCGGGGTTGAACAGCACCGTGGCCTGCTGGATTTTGTGACCGTCTTCAATCTGCTCGATCTGCCAGAGGATTTCGTAATCGATGGCGATCTGCATATTGCGGAACGAGTTCAGGTTCTTGATCTCGCGGCGTGTGCCCAGCGGCTGGCCGGGCTTGCGCACGGAGACGTTGGCGTCACAGCGGAAGGAGCCTTCCTGCATATTGCCGTCGCAGATACCGATCCAGGTGACGATTTTGTGCAGCTCCTTGGCGTAGGCCACGGCCTCGGCGGTGGAGCGGATGTCGGGCTCGGTGACGATTTCCAGCAGCGGCGTGCCGGCGCGGTTCAGGTCGATGCCGGACTGGCTGATGAACGCGTCGTGCACGGACTTGCCGGCGTCTTCCTCCAGGTGGGCGCGCACCAGGCGCACGGTCTTGAGGACGTTCTCTTTGCCTTCTTCCAGATAGAAGCTGACCTCACCGCCTTGCACCACGGGAATCTCGAACTGCGAGATCTGGTAGCCCTTGGGCAGGTCGGGGTAGAAGTAGTTTTTGCGGGCAAAAATGCTGCGCGGTGCAATCACCGAGCCCAGCGACAGGCCGAGCTTGATGGCGCATTCCACGGCCTTTTTGTTCATCACCGGCAGGGTGCCGGGCAGGGCCAGGTCCACAGCGCTGGCCTGGGTGTTGGGCTCGGCGCCAAAGGCGGTGCTGGCGCGGCTGAAGATCTTGCTGTTGGTGGCCAGCTGGGCGTGGGTCTCGAAGCCGATGACGACCTCGTAGCCATTGATCAGTTTCACAGTCATGTTCTTACTTTAAAAGTGAGCGGTTCTCGCCGGTCATACCTGGGCTGTAGCTATGGATGCAGCGCATCCACTGACGCGGCCCAACTCAGGGACAGCGAGCAAGGGCCTACGCCGGCCGCGCCGCCCCGCAGCGAGGCTGTCGTCCCCCTTGAGGGGGAAGGCGCGAAGCGACTCAGGGGGTGTTCCATTTAGATGCCAGCGGGGCGCTGCAGGTGGAAGTCGGTGGCTTGCTGGAAACGATGGGCTGCATTCAGCAACTTGGCTTCACCGAAGTAGTTGCCAATCAGCTGCAGGCCCACGGGCATGTGGCCTTCACCAAAGCCTGCGGGCAGCGAGAGGCCGGGCAGGCCGGCCAGCGATGCGGGCAGGGTGTAGATGTCGGCCAGGTAGTTGCTCACCGGGTCGGCCTTGGCGCCAATGGCCCAGGCGGTGGTGGGGGCCGCAGGGCCGGCGATGACGTCGCAGTCCTTGAAGGCGGCCTGGAAGTCGTCGGCAATCATGCGGCGGATTTTTTGCGCCTGCAGATAGTAGGCGTCGTAATAGCCTTCGGAGAGCACATAGGCGCCGATCATGATGCGGCGCTTGACCTCGTCGCCAAAGCCTTGGGCGCGGGTCTGCTTGTACATGTCGTTCAGGTCGGCATAGTCCTTGGCACGGTGGCCGAACTTGACGCCGTCAAAACGCGAGAGATTGGACGAGGCCTCGGCCGGCGCCAGGATGTAGTACACGGGCACGGACAGCTCGGTGCGCGGCAGCGTGACGGGTACCAGCTTGGCGCCCAGCTTTTCGTATTCCTTGAGCGCGGCGTCCACAGCGGCGCGGACATCGGCAGACAGGCCTTCACCAAAGAACTCGGCGGGCACGCCAATGCGCAGGCCTTCAATAGAGTCATTCAACTTGGCGCTGAAGTCTTCGGCGGGGTGGTCCAGGCTGGTGGAGTCGCGGTCCAGGTCGGGGCCGCACATCTCGGAGAGCAAGAGCGCGCAGTCCTCGGCCGAGCGGGCCATGGGGCCGGCCTGGTCCAGGCTGGAGGCAAAGGCGATCATGCCGTAGCGGCTGGCGCGGCCGTAGGTGGGCTTGATGCCGGTGATGCCGCAAAACGATGCGGGCTGGCGAATCGACCCGCCGGTGTCGGTGCCGGTCACGGCCGGGGCCAGGCCGGCAGCCACGGCGGCGGCGGAGCCACCGGAGGAACCACCGGGCACGCGCTCGGTGTTCCAGGGGTTGCGCACGGGCTGGGCCGCGTCAAAGCCCACGGGGGCGATGGCCGAGTTCTCGTTGGCGCCGCCCATGGCGAATTCGTCGCAGTTCAGCTTGCCCAGGGTGACCACGCCCGCATCGGCCAATTTGGTGACCACGGTGGCGTCAAAGGGCGAGCGGTAGCCCTCCAGCATTTTGCTGGCAGCGGTGGTGGGGAAGTCCTTGGTTACAAAGATGTCCTTGTGCGCAATCGGCACGCCGGCCAGCTTGCCGCCCTTGCCGGCGGCGATCAGGGCGTCGGCTGCCTTGGCCTGGGCCAGGGTGGCGTCTTCGTTCAGGGAGACAAAAGCGCCCAGGTTCTGGTGCTGCTTGGCGCGGGCCAGAAAGTGCTGTGCGGCCTCAACGGCGGAGACCTGCTTGTTGCGCAGTTGCGTGGCCAGCTCGGCCACGCCGAGGTGGTGCAGTTCGGTGTTGCTCATGGTTTTTGTAACTTTGCGCGTTTATTCGATGACCTTGGGCACCAGGAAATAACCCTTCTCTGCCGCGGGTGCGTTCCGCATATTGGCCTCACGGTTATTGAAATCAGTTACCAAATCTTCACGTAGGCGCAGACTGACGTCTTCGATGGCTGCGACGGGGTGGGCCAATGGCTGGACGCCGGAGGTATCCACAGCCTGCATTTTCTCGACGATGCCGAAAAATCCGTTGAGTTGCGTGAGCATGCGCTCGCTTTCGGCGGGCGAAAGCTCGAGCCGCGCCAGATTGGCGATGCGGTCGATGTCGTGTGAGGTGAGTGGCATAAAGAAAAGCTGATCCAAAAAACCGATGCATTGCTGCTGCGCACTGCATCTGAAGTGAAGTTATTCACAGGGGATACGGTATTATCTTGGCTTTGCCGTAATGACACCTGAAAAGGCGTCATTGTGCAAAAGAGCCCATACCCCGTTCTCCCCTGTCTGCAGATACATATCCTGGCGATGGCAAGCCGAAGCGCATGCTGTGCCTGAGAGGAATTTGAATGTTCGGAGCCTTCCGTCGGTACTTCTCCACCGACCTCGCCATTGACCTTGGCACCGCAAACACCCTCATCTTCGCCCGTGACAAGGGCATTGTGCTGGACGAGCCCTCCGTGGTCGCCATCCGCCACGAAGGCGGTCCGCACGGCAAGAAGGTGATCCAGGCCGTTGGTGCCGAAGCCAAGGCCATGCTGGGCAAGGTGCCCGGCAACATCGAAGCCATTCGCCCCATGAAGGACGGCGTGATTGCCGACTTCGTGATCACCGAGCAGATGATCAAGCAGTTCATCAAGATGGTGCACCCCCGCTCGGTGCTGGCGCCCAACCCGCGCATCATCATCTGCGTGCCCTGTGGCTCCACCCAGGTCGAGCGTCGCGCCATCAAGGACGCGGCCGAAGCGGCCGGCGCCTCCATGGTCTACCTGATCGAAGAACCCATGGCCGCCGGCATCGGCGCCGGTCTGCCGGTGTCCGAAGCCTCGGGCTCCATGGTGGTGGACATCGGTGGCGGTACCACCGAAGTGGGCGTGATCTCCCTGGGCGGCATGGTCTACAAGGGCTCTGTGCGCGTGGGTGGCGACAAGTTTGACGAAGCCATCATCAACTACATCCGCCGCAACTACGGCATGCTGATTGGCGAGCCCACGGCCGAGCTGATCAAAAAGCAGATTGGCTCCGCTTTCCCCGGCTCCGAAGTCAAGGAAATCGAAGTCAAGGGCCGCAATCTGTCCGAAGGCGTGCCACGCAGCTTCACCATCTCCAGCAACGAAGTGCTGGAAGCGCTGACCGATCCGCTGAACCAGATCGTCTCGGCCGTGAAGAACGCGCTGGAGCAAACCCCTCCCGAACTGGGCGCCGACATTGCCGAGCGCGGCATGATGCTCACCGGTGGTGGCGCGCTGCTGCGCGACCTGGACCGCCTGCTGGCCGAGGAAACCGGTCTGCCCGTGCTGGTGGCCGAAGAGCCGCTGACCTGCGTGGTGCGCGGTTGCGGCATGGCCCTGGAGTCCATGGACCGCCAGGGCAGCATTTTTACCAGCGAATAAGCCCTGAACCCGCCCCGCTACCTTGACCGGTTTGACGGGGCGTTTTTTCTCATTGCCATGATCAGCTTGAGCGCCTTTGATTTTGCAGCGCGCGGCGTTGCCGACGCCGCACAGGCCGGTGCTCGTCTGCCGGAGGGTCGGCCATGAGTTTGGGAACGTTGGAGCGCAGTGCGCCCTCCATGTTCAAGCAGGGCGCATCGCCCATTTCGCAGCTGGTGCTCTACAGCTTGCTGGCTCTGGGCCTGATGGTGGCGGACGCCCGCCTCAAGGTGGCCGAGCCCGTGCGCCAGGCCGTCTCCACCGTGCTGTACCCGGTGCAATGGGCCATGGTGCAACCCATGCGCTTTTTTGGCGGCGGCGTGCAGTATTTCCAGGATCTGGAAGACGCCCAGAAAGAGGCGCAGGAAGCGCGCCAGGCCATGCTGACCATGTCGCAGCGCGCCACCCAGTCCGACCAGTTGCTGCAGGAAAACGAACAGCTGCGCAAGCTGCTGACCCTGCGCGACCGCGTCACCGTGCCGGCCAAGGCGGCGCAGGTGATTTACGACACCCCCGACCCCTATACCCGCCGTGTGGTGATCGATAAGGGCCAGGTGGCCGGCGTGCTGCCGGGCTCGCCCGTGATTGACGAGCGCGGCGTGTTGGGCCAGGTCACACGCGTGCAGCCCTTTTTGAGCGAGGTGCGCCTGCTGGTGGACCGCGACCAGGCGATTCCCGTTTTGAACCAGCGCACCGGCGAACGCAGCGTGGCCTATGGCGACCCGTCTTCGCTGCGCAGCGACGGCATGGAGCTGCGCTTCATGCCCAGCAATGCCGATGTGAAAGAGGGCGACCTGCTGATCACCAGCGGGGTCGACGGGGTCTACCCATCCGGCCTGCCGGTGGCCAAGGTGGCCAAGGTGGAGCGCCGCGCTGAATCGGCCTTTGCCCGTATTTATTGCGAGCCCGTGGCCCGGCTGCAGGGCGCCCGCCATGTGATGCTGCTGACGCCCATGGACAAGGTGCTGCCGGATACGCCGCATGCACCCGAGATGGACGCTGGAGCCAAGCAGCGCGAGGACAAATCCGTGACCCGCCGCTCCAGCGATGTGCGTCTGCCCGGTCGCAGAGATGCTGACGAACGCCAGCCCGCTGGCGGCAAGGAGACTGCGCCATGATCATGCCGCGCGGCCAGGAACTGCTGATGCCGGTGAACCCGCTGTTCATCGCGCTGTCCATCATCATTGCACTGGCGCTGAACATGCTGCCCTGGGGCGGCTGGGCCTGGATGCCCGATCTGCTGCTGGTGGTGCTGGCCTTCTGGGGCGTGCACCAGTCCGGCCGCGTGGGCATGACCACGGGCTTTGTGCTGGGCCTGTGCATGGATGTGCACCAGTCGGCCCTGCTGGGCCAGCATGCGCTGTCCTATGTGCTGATGATGTTTGCCTGCCGCATGGCCAGCCGCCGCATGCTGTGGTTCAACGTGCTGATTCAGGCCGGTCATATGCTGCCGCTGTTTGTGCTGGCCCATGGCGTGGCCGTGCTGGTGCGCATGGTGGCGGGCGGCATTTTTCCCGGCCCCCAGACGCTGGTGGCACCGCTGATTGAAACCCTGCTGTGGCCGCTGGCCAGCTGGCTGCTGCTGGCCCCGCAACGCCGTCCCCCAGACCGGGACAGTAACCGCCCGCTGTGAGGCAAGCCATGGCATGGGCAGGGCATTCGCAGCCGGGCGCTGAGAGGGAGCGCGAGCGATGAACTTCATCGAGGTGCGCAACACCGAGTCGGTGCTGCAGGACTTTCGCCTGCGCGTGTGGGTCATCGCCATCGTGGTGATGCTGCTGCTGGGCGTGATCGTGGCCCGGCTGGTGGTGCTGCAGGTGGTGCGCCATGACGCCTTTGTGGAGCGCGCCGAGAGCAACCGCACGGCCGTGGTGCCCATCGTGCCCAACCGGGGGCAAATCCTGGACCGCAACGGCGTAGTGCTGGCCTCCAACTACTCGGCCTATACGCTGGAGATCACCCGCTCCAAGGTGGAGAACCTGGAAGAGACCATCGACGGCCTGGCCGAGGTGGTGGAGATCACGCCGCGCGACAGGCGCAAGTTCAAGCGCTTGATGGAGGACTCCAAGAGCTTTGAGTCCATCCCCATCCGCACCCGGCTGACCGATGTGGAAGTGGCCAAGTTCGCGGCCCAGCGCTGGCGCTTTCCGGGCGTGGACATCCAGGCGCGTCTGTTTCGCTCCTACCCGCTGGAAAACGTGGGCAGCCACGTAGTGGGCTATATAGGCCGCATCAACCAGCGCGAAAAAGAGGCCATAGAGGACTGGGAAGACGCGGCCAACTACCGCGGCACCGAGGTCATTGGCAAGCTGGGCATAGAGCAAAGCTACGAGAAAGAGCTGCACGGCCTGACGGGTTGGGAGCAGCTGGAAACCTCGGCCGGCGGCTATGCCGTGCGCCGCCTCAACAGCCGCCCCGCCACGCCGGGCGACTCTATCGTGCTGTCGCTGGACATCCGCCTGCAAAAACTGGTGGAGGAGCTGTACGGCAACCGCCGTGGCGCTCTGGTGGCGCTGGACCCGCGCAATGGCGAGGTGCTGGCCATGGTCAGCAAGCCGACCTATGACCTGAACCTGTTTGTGGGCGGCATCGACACCGAGAACTGGACCATGCTCAATGAGTCCATTGACCGCCCTCTGCTCAACCGCGCGCTGCGCGGCACCTACCCCCCGGGCTCCACCTACAAGCCCTTTATGGCGATAGCGGGCCTGGAGTCGGGCAAGCGCACGGTGGACACCACCATCCAGGACAACGGCAGCTGGACTTTTGGTGGCCACACCTTCCGCTCCGGCCACCCCAACGGGCCCACCAATCTGCGCCGCTCCATCATCAAGTCGTCCAATGTGTACTACTACATGCTGGCCAACGATATGGGGGTGGACACCATCCACGACTGGCTCTCGCCCATGGGCTTTGGCCAGCCCACGGGCATCGACCTTAAGGGCGAGGTGCGCGGCGTGCTGCCCAGCACCGAGTGGAAGCGCAACACCTACAAACGCCCCGAGCAAAAGAAATGGTTTGCCGGCGAGACCATCTCGCTGGGCATTGGCCAGGGCTATAACAACTTCACCATCTTGCAGCTGGCCGATGCCACGGCCATGCTGGCCAACCACGGCGTGAAGAACAAGCCCCAGCTGGGCCTGGGCCGCATCGACGCGGTGACGCGCGAATACCAGCCACTGGCCCATGACGCCCCCAAGTCCATGGGCTACAAGCCCAGCAATGTGGAGGCCGTGCGCAGCGCCGTGGCTGCGGTGACCGTGGAAGGCACGGCGCGCGGCGTGTTTGCCGGCGCGGGCTACCAGTCGGCCGGCAAGACCGGTACGGCCCAGGCCGTGGGTGTGCGCCAGAACGAGAAATACAACGCGGCCCGCTTGAGCGAATACCAGCGCGACCATTCGCTCTACATCGCTTATGCGCCAGCGGACAACCCCACCATTGCCCTGGCCGTGATCGTGGAGAACGCAGGCTTTGGCGCCGCCGCTGCAGCCCCTATCGCCCGCCGCGTGATGGACTACTGGCTGCTGGGTCGCTACCCCAGCGAGGACGATCTGGCCGCCATGCGCAAGGGCCAGGCGGGCACGCCCATCGGCGTCTCGCGCAATGCCAACGACATTCCCATGCCGGGCGAGGTGCTGCAACTGCCCGGCCTGCCGGTGCATGCGCTGCCCGACTTCCGCAAGGACGGGAACGCGCCCGCCGCATCCGCCGCGCCCAGCAGTGGGCCGGTGGAAGTCGAAGAGGATTAAGAGGGCGAGGGGCTAAGGCCGGGGGCAGGCCCAGGCCCAGGCCCCCATCCCCACCTTCCCCCGGTGGGGGAAGGAGTCATACCCGAGGCGCAGGGAAAACGGTCGCCCCGCCGCATGCCATGCCCTCTTCCGCCAGAGACACCGCGCAAGCGCCGCTACGCAGCACTGGCAGCGTCCCCCTGCCCGCATCGCTTGCGATGCGCAGAGCGGGGGGAAGGCGCGCAGCGCCTCAGGGGGGTGTTTCTATCGGCGGAGCCCATTGGCTGAAGATCAGCGCGGCCACGATCAGGGTGGCGCCGCCTATGGCCATGGTGCCCATGCGTTCGCCAATCAGCACCCAGGCCGTCAGCGCGGCGAACACGGGCTCCAGACCGAAGATGATGGCGCTGCGCATGGCGTCCACGCGCTGCTGGCCCCAGGCCTGCAGCGTGACCACAATCACGCTGGCAATCAGGCCCAGATAGAGCGTGGCCATCCAGGCCGGGGCTTCCAATGCGGCTGCGGTGTGCAACAAGGTGCTCAGGCCGCCTTGCATGAGCAGGGCCAGGGTGGCGAAGCCCAGCATCACGCTGGCCTGTACTGCGGCCATGCGCGTGGCGCGCAGTGGGCTGGCGAGGGTGCGGCGTGCAGCCTCTTCCAGCACCAGGATGTAGATGGCGTAGAACAGCGTGCTGGCCAGGGTCAGGGTGTCGCCCCAGTTCCAGGGGGCATCTTCAAAGAACATCAAGAACATACCGCCCAGGGCCAGGGCGCAGGCCGCCCACAACCGCCAGCCGTAGCGCCGGCCCAGCACCAGCATGGCCAGCATGGGCACGACCAGCACGTTCAGCCCGGTGACAAAGGCATTGCGGTTGCTGCTGGTGTGGGCCAGGCCTTCGACCTGCAGCCAGAAGGCCACAAACATCAGCGTGCCCAGCAGCAGGCCCCAGCGCCCTTCGCTGCGGCGTATGCCGCGCCACAGCGGCAGCAGCACGCAGCTGGCGATGACAAAGCGCAGCCAGATGATCTCCAGCGCCGACAGCGAGCCGGACAGCAGCTTCATCGCGGGAAAGGTGGTGCCCCAGACGATGGTGACAACCAGCAGGGCCGCCAGGCCCCAGCGTTCGGTGCGCATGGATGAAAGACTTTCTGCGCCCGAAACCGGGCAAAAAAAGAGCGCCTGACGCTGGTGGTGCGCGGCGCTCCGTGTTCAACATGCTGGAGGTCCGTGCTGTGCCAGCACGGGACGCTCCTGATAAAGGAGTTATGCGCTCATGCGGCCAATGAAGGCGCGGATGCGGTCATTGGCCGGGTTGGCAAAGAACTCGGCCGGTGGTGCGTCGTGGGCGATGCAGCCCTGGTCGAAGAACATCACGCGGTCTGCCACTTCGCGGGCAAAGCCCATTTCGTGGGTGACGACGATCATGGTCATGCCGGCCTTGGCCAGCTCGCGCATCACGTCCAGCACTTCCTGCACCATTTCCGGGTCCAGGGCGCTGGTGGGTTCATCGAACAACATGACCTTGGGCTGCATGGCCAGGGCGCGGGCAATGGCCACGCGCTGCTGTTGGCCGCCGGAGAGCTGCCAGGGGTATTTGTGGGCGTGGTCCTGCATGCCCACGCGCTGCAGCAGCTGCATGGCCTTGTCGTTGGCCTGGGCGCGGCTGAGCTTGCGGATGCGGCGCGGCGCCAGGGAGACGTTGTCCAGCACCGTCATATGGCCAAACAGATTGAACTGCTGGAACACCATGCCCACTTCGCTGCGCTGCTTGAGCAGTGTGGATTCATCGTCGGTGACGGGAATGCCGCCGATGGTGATGGTGCCGCTGTCATGCGGCTCCAGCCGGTTGATGGCGCGCAGCAAGGTGGACTTGCCCGAGCCGGAGGCGCCGATGATGACCGTCACCTCGCCGGTGCGAAACACCGTGGACACGCCCTTGAGCACTTCATGGTTGCCAAAGGATTTGCGCACATCCTGCGCAACGATATAGGGGCTTGCTTCGGTGGTGCTCATTTCACGCGTCCTTCCACGTCGAAGCGGTACTCCACCGCATGGGTCACCTGGGTTACCAGCGTGGTCAGGATCAGATAGGTAATGGCCACGGTGGTCAGCGTGGCCACGGGCTGGAAGGTGGCCGACTGGATGCGGTTGCCCACATTGGTCAGCTCCACCACGCCAATGGCATAGGCCAGCGAGGAGTCTTTGAGCAGGGCCACAAAGTTGCTCACCAGCGGCGGCAGGGAAATCTTGAAGGCCTGGGGAAAGACCACGTCCAGAAACACCCGGCTCTTGGGCAGGCCCAGGGCGCGGGCGGCCTCGGTCTGGCCGCGCGGCACGGCCAGCAGGCCGGCGCGCACGGCTTCGGCGTTGTAGGCGCCCACGTTCAGGCCCAGGGCCACCACGGCCGAGGCAAAGTCGGGCAGGTTCAGTCCGGGCACCAGCACCGGCAGGGCAAAGTAGACAAACAGAATCTGCACCAGCAGCGGCGTGCCGCGAATGGCCCAGATGTAGAAGCTGGCAATCCAGCGCAGCCAGGCCATACGCGAGGTGCGGGCCAGGGCTGCGCCCACGCCCAGTAGCAGGCCTACGACGCCGCTGACCAGGGTCAGGCTCAGCGTGGTGAGGGCGCCCTCGGCAAACAGCGCGGCATTGGAGCCAATGGGCTCAGGGAAAGAGGCCAGGAGTTGGCCCAGGAGGGAGAGCACCAGCACCATCAGCAACAGGGCCGCAATCAGGGTGGCGTTGCTGCGTTGGGTTCGGCTCCAATGAGAGGGCCACAGATGAAGAAACATGGGAGAAAAAAAGCAAAAACCCCTGGCGAGGTGACAGACCCAGCCAGGGGCAGAGGGTTACTTGCAGGTGACGTCTTCTTGGAAGTACTTTTGCGAGATGGCAGCGATGCTGCCATCGGCGATGGCGGCCTTCAATGCCTTGTTCCAGGCGTCTGCCAGGCCTTGGTTGCCCTTGGACACGGCGGATGCCACCTGTTCGATGAACAGCATATCGCCGGCCTTGAACCCGGCCTTGGCGTTCTTGGCCATCATTTCCTTGGCCACGAAACGGTCGGTCACCCAGGCGTCCACGCGCTTGGAAGCCAGCGCATTGCGTGCGGCCTCATCGGTGGGGAAGTTCTTCACTTCCTTCACGCCGGGCACTTTCTTCACGTGTTCCAGATAGGTGGTGCCGGTTTGCACGGCCACGGTCTTGCCGGCCAGGTCGCCGGCCTTGGCGATGGAGGGTGTCATGGACACGATCTGGCCGCCGGAGCAGTAGTGGGGCAGGGTGAAGGTCACGGCCTTGGCGCGCTCTTCGGTGATGGCGTGCGAGGCAATCACCAGGTCCCAGCGGTCCTGGGCCAGACCGGTCAACAGGGCGTCAAAGCCCACGGTCTTCCACTCGAACTTGATGCCCATCTTCTTGGCCACGGCCTCGGCCACGTCGATCTCGTAGCCCGTCAGCTGCTTGCCTTTGAAGAAGTTGAAGGGCGCATACTGGCCTTCGGAAGCCAGGATGATGGTGCCGCTTTTCTGGATATCTTCCAGCGAGCGGGCTTGGACGGTGACAGCGCCGCACAGGGCAGCAACCAAAGCAAAGGCCTTCAACACTTTCATGGGCACTCCTCGTTTCCTTGTGGTGTGGTTATGCAAAAAACCGGCCAGCATGCAGGCCAGCCAAGGCAGATTATGGGGAGCAGCAGGGCGGGAAGGTAAAGCGTCTAAACCCGTAGGAAAAGCCGATCCGCCCCAAATTTCGCCGTCCATATGGCGGGCATGTCATGGTACAGAGCAGCTTTTCCGGCAGGGTGTCGGCTTGCGTGTAATGGTGTGTAGCAATGTTGACAAGCAGTGCAGCACCGCCTGTGTTGCCGTGCAGTCACCCGCGCAGGCGGGTGCGCTCAGCGATGCTTACTCGGGGCAGCGGATGTCTTCCTTGAACCACTTTTGCGAGATCTTGGCGTAGCTGCCGTCCTTGAGGGCGGCCTCAAACGCCTGGTTCCAGGCGGTCACCAGGGTCTTGTTGTCCTTGGCCACGGCTGCGGCAATGCGTTCCACAAACAGCAGCTCGCCCTGCTTGTAGTGGGCGTTGGGGTTCTTGGCCAGCATTTCCTTGGCCAGGAAGCGCTCGGTCACCCAGGCGTCGGCACGCTTGGACATCAGGGCCTGCAGCGCAGCTTCGTTGGTGGGGAAGTTCACCAGGCGCTTCACGCCAGGCACATTCTTTTGCACGTACTGCAGATAGGTGGTGCCGGTCTGGGCCACGACCACCTTGCCCGCCAGGTCCTTGGCGTTTTTGATGCTGTCGTCACGTGCAATCACCTGGGCACCCGAGCAGTAGTGGGGCAGGGTGAAGGTGACGGCTTTTTCACGCTCGGGCGTGATGCCGTGCGAGGAGATCACCAAGTCCCAGCGGTCTTGGGACAGGCCGGTCAGCAGCGAGTCGAAGGGCACGGTCTTCCATTCGAACTTCACGCCCATTTTCTGGGCCATCAGCTCGGCCAGATCGACCTCGAAGCCCACCAGCTTCTTGCCCTCGAAATAGGCAAAAGGCGGGTAATAGCCTTCGGTGGCCAGGCGGATGGTGCCGTCTTTCTGGATGGCATCGAGAGGACGGGCCTGGACCGCGGTCGTGCCCAGCAGGGCCAGCGCCGCGGCGGCAATCAGAGAAAAGCGTTGCATGGAAAAAGGCTCCAGAAGACCTTGCCGCACGCAGCACCCCGGCCCCATGTGGATGGGGCGCCGCCAGCGCGCGTGGCGCGGCGGTCAAACAACGCGGGACGACAGCTGCCGCTCTCCAAAGGCGAGGCGAATGCTGTGCCGCAGGCGAAAGAAAGCGCGGTTGCTGGCGCTCTCCCAATGCTGCGGCCCGGGTGGCAAAACCTTGAGATTATAAAAGTGGCGCTGCGCAACTGCCGATGGCGGCTTTCGTGCCCTGCGATGGAGGCGGCCTATCCCCTCACGATTGCGCTTTGGAGCGCCTGTGTAGAGGGCGTCACAACGCGCTTAGAAAGCGTCGTATCCGGTCTTGAGAATCAGCAGGCTGACCACGGCGATGAAGATGCCGCGCACAAAGCCCGTGCCGTGGCGCAAGGCCATCCAGGTGCCCAGCATGCTGCCCAGCACATTGGCCACAGCCAGCGGCACGGCAAAGTGCCACCACACATGGCCCTTGAGTGTGAACAAGGCCAGGGCGGCGATATTGGTGGCAATGTTCAGCAGCTTGGCGTTGACCGAGGCGTTCAGAAAGTCAAAGCCCAGCAGGCGCACCAGCAGAAAAACGAAGAAGCTGCCGGTGCCCGGGCCAAAAAAGCCGTCGTAAAAACCGATCACCAGGCCGATGCTGAAGATGATGCCTTGTGCAGTGCGGCCGCTGTAGCGCGGCGCGTGTTCGCGGCCCAGCTCTTTTTTGGCCAGGGTGTAGAGCAGCACACCCAGCAAGATAAAGGGCAGCAGCTTGCGCAGAAAACTGGGGTCGACCTGGGTGACGGCATAGGCGCCGGCAAAAGCACCCAGGCAGGCGGCGATGATGCCGGGGAGTATGGTGGGCCAGCTGATCTGCAGCCTGCGGCTGTATTGCCAGGCCGAGATGGCCGTGCCCCAGACTGCGGCGCTTTTGTTGGTGCCGAACAAGGTGGCCGGCGGGGCCGAGGGGAAGGCCGCAAACATGGCAGGAATCAGGATCAGCCCGCCGCCGCCCACGATGGCATCCACAAAACCGGCCAGCGCCGAGGCGAGAGAGACGAGTATCCATTCCATAGCGGCGCGCATTGTCGCACCGGATGGGTGCAGGCGCAGATATGCGTGCCGTGGAGTTTGGGCAATAAAAAAGCGCCGGGGTTAGCGGCGCTTGGAAAGCAATCTCGTTGACGGATGCTTTTTTTGAATATTGGTCTGGTTGTGTCGAGTCGTCTCCTCGGCTCCTCCGTGTCGCACCGCGGTGCGCTCAGAAGTAGGTTTACTGTAAGACTTGCACTGACATGGTGCATCGGGGATTTCCCGCAGCCTAGCAAAACCTGGCTGCCAGCAAACGTTTTGCATGCAACGCAATGCGAACTGCGGCCGCAGCGGGGAGCGGTTTGCAAGGCAGTGGCTTATGCAAATACCGGAGCACTCAGCGTATACCAGGACTGGTTTTTCGGCTTGATGCAGCGCAGAGCATGGGCAGATCTGCGTGCAGGTTGGCTCAACATGCGCTTACCTTTTCACACCAATGCAGCGGCCGCTTGCGGCGTGGCGCGGCGGGCCTGCAAATCGGCGCGTATCCATTCCGCAGCCTTCTCGGCCATCATCAGCGTGGGGCTGTTGGTATTGCCGCTGGTGATGTGGGGCATGGCGCCGGCGTCCACCACGCGCAGCCCAGCCACCAGGCCGCCGCGGCCGTCGCGCACGCGCAGGCGGCTGTCCAGCACGGCCTGCGGGTCGCCGTCGCGGCCCATGGCGGTGGTGCCCACGGGGTGGAAGATGGTGGTGGCAATGTCGCCGGCCAGACGGGCCAGTTCTTCATCGCTTTGGTATTGCGGGCCGGGTTTGTATTCCTCGGGCCGGTACTTGGCCAGTGCGGGCTGGGCCGCGATGCGGCGCGTCAGGCGCAGGCTGTCGGCAGCGACCTGGCGGTCTTCGGCCGTGGAGAGGTAGTTGGGCGCAATCGCCGGCGCGTCCTTGAAATGCGCGCTTTGGATCTGCACCGTGCCCCGGCTCGTGGGGTTGAGGTTGCAGACGCTGGCGGTAAAGGCCGGAAAGCTGTGCAGTGGCTCGCCAAAGGCCTCCAGCGACAGCGGCTGCACGTGGTATTCCAGATTCGGGTGTTCGCGCTCAGGGCTGCTGCGGGTGAAAGCGCCCAGCTGCGAGGGCGCCATGCTCATGGGGCCGCTGCGCTTGAGGGCGTATTCCAGGCCGATTTTTGCCTTGCCCCACAGGCTGTTGGCCATGGTGTTCAACGTGGGCGCGCCCTGGACCTTGTAGACGGCGCGAATCTGCAAATGGTCCTGCAAATTGGCGCCCACGCCGGGCAGGTCGCCCAGTGTGGGAATGCCGTGCTGCTGCAGCAGTGCGCCCGGGCCTATGCCGGACAGCTGCAGCAGCTGGGGCGAGTTGACGGCGCCGGCGCTGAGTATGACTTCCTCGCTGGCGTGGGCGGTGACGCGCTCCTCGCCGGTCCACACCTCCACGCCGGTGCAGCGTAGGCTGCCATCGGCCTGGCGCTCGGTGATCAAGCGCGTGGCCTGGGCACAGGTCCACAGCTCGAAGTTGGTCCGGCCATAGCAGGTGGGGCGCAAAAAGGCCTTGGCGGTGTTCCAGCGCAGCCCTGCCTTCTGGTTGACTTCGAAATAGCCCACGCCTTCATTGGTGCCGCGGTTGAAGTCGTCGGTGGCGGGGATGCCTGCCTGCTGGGCCGCTTGCGAGAAGGCGTCCAGAATGTCCCAGCGCAAACGCTGTTTCTCCACCCGCCACTCGCCGCTGCTGCCCGTGGTCTTGCTGCCGTGCAGGCGTTTGAAGTTCTCGTTCACGCCCTCGGGTTGGTCCAGGCGCCAGTGGTCTTCGTGGCGGCGAAAGGCCGGCAGCACCTGGTCCCACTTCCAGGCGTCATCGCCCAGGTGCTGCGCCCAGCCGTCGTAGTCGCGGGCCTGGCCGCGCATGTAAATCATGCCGTTGATGCTGGAGCACCCGCCCAGGGTCTTGCCGCGCGGGTAGCGCAGGCTGCGGCCGTTGAGGCCTGCGTCGGCCTCGGTCTGGTAGAGCCAGTCGGTGCGCGGATTGCCTATGCAGTACAGATAGCCCACGGGGATGTGAATCCAGTGGTAGTCGTCCTTGCGGCCGGCCTCGATCAGCAGCACACGCAGCTGGCGGTCGGCGCTCAGGCGATTGGCCAGCAGGGCACCCGCCGTGCCGCCGCCGATGATGATGTAGTCAAACAGGGTGTCGCTCATGGATGCATGGGCCGCCAGGGCCGCAGAAAAAGACGCTCAAGTCGAGTGAAAAACTGCGGCAAGCTTGTCGGAGGGCGGCTCCTGCTGTCGAGAGGGAAAACGGCAGTTTGCTCCTGAAAAAGTAGCTGCTATAGCGCTTTCAGACAGCGTGAAAGCGCTGTTTTGATAAATATTGCAACGCGGTATATGCCTGCTGCTGCTATTTGCAATCCAGGCGTTGTGTGCGGCAGACGTTATCCTGTGTACTTTTGTGACTTGCTGGAAAACCCGCATCCCCTCTGCCATGAACACCCATTCGCCACAGCTGCAACGCCAGAACCGACCCGAAGGGGCCTGGGCTGTGCTGCAAGGACGTTGGGGCGCGGCCGACTTTGGCGACCGCGCGCACTGGCAGCGCGTGCGCAGCCAGCTGCGGGACATGCCACCTTCGGACAGCCTGGGCTGGGACCTGGAGGCCGTGCAGTGGCTGGACCATGTGGGTGCCCAGTTGCTGTGGCAGCACTGGCAGGGCCGGTGGCCCCAGCGCCTGCGGCTGAGCGCCGGGCAAAAAGCCATGCTGCAGCGGGTGGAACGCTTTGGCAGCGAAGGCCCCAAACCCAAACCGGGCTACCGGATGGGTGATGCCATCGAGTCCCTGGGCTGTGCGGTGATCGCCGGCCTGGGCCATGTGCGTGCCATGGTCCAGCTGATTGGTCAGCTGCTGCTGGATGTGCTGCGCCTGTTGCGTGCGCCGCTGCGGGCACCCTGGCGCGATGTGTCGGGCCACCTCTACAACATGGGCGCGCTGGCACTGCCGATTACCGCCCTGGTGGGTTTTTTGATTGGCGTGGTGCTGGCCTATCTGATGTCGCTGCAGCTGCGCCAGTTTGGCGCCGAGGCCTTTATCGTCAATATTCTGGGCATTTCGCTGATTCGCGAGCTGGGGCCGCTGCTGGCGGCCATTTTGGTGGCGGGGCGTACCGGCTCGGCCATCACGGCGCAGATCGGCGTGATGCGGGTGACCGAGGAGCTGGACGCCATGCAGGTCATGGGCATTCCCCAGGGCTATCGCCTGGTGATGCCGCGTGCGCTGGCGCTGGCGCTGGCCATGCCCCTGATCAGCCTGTGGACCACGCTGGCCGCGTTGGCCGGCGGCATGCTGGCCGCCGACATGACCATGGGCATATCTGCTGCCTATTTTCTGCAGTCCCTGCCTGACGCCGTGAATGTGGGCAACCTCTGGCTGGCCATGGGCAAGTCGGTGGTGTTTGGCGTGTTCATCGCACTGATTGGCTGCCACTGGGGCCTGCGCGTGAAGCCCAATACCCAGAGCCTGGGCCAGGGCACCACGGCCTCGGTGGTGACGGCCATCACCATGGTCATCGTGGTGGATGCCGTGTTCGCCATTCTTTTCCGCAACGTGGGGTTTTGATGGCTGATTCCGCTACGTCCGCCGTGCTCTCCGCCCACGCCGCCACGCCCCCCTGGGCACAGGGCGAGCGCGTGGTGCACATTGACAAGCTGTGGAGCATTTTTGGCAGCGGTGACAACGCTTTTGCCGTGCACCAGGATCTGGATCTGGACATTTACCGGGGCGAGATGCTGTCCATCGTCGGCGGCTCGGGCACCGGCAAAACCGTGCTGCTGCGCCAGATTCTGGGTCTACTGGAGCCGGGCAAGGGCAGCGTTCAGGTGCTGGGGCGCCCGGGCAGAGAGATGGGGGGCGAGGGCGCGGCCAGCCGCGTGGGCATGCTGTTCCAGCACGGCGCGCTGTACTCTGCCTTCAGCGTGCTGGACAACGTGGCCTTTCCGCTGCGCGAGCTGGGCACGCTGCCCGATGCGCTGGTGGATGCGGCGGCCCTGGTCAAGCTGCAAATGGTAGGGCTCAAACCCGAGCACGCCACGCGCATGCCGGCCGATTTGTCGGGCGGTATGGTCAAACGCGTGGCGCTGGCGCGGGCGCTGATCATGGACCCGCCGCTTTTGCTGCTGGACGAGCCCACGGCCGGCCTGGACCCCAATGGCTCGGACGATTTTTGCGCGCTGCTGCGCGAGCTGCACGCCGAGCTCGATCTCACGGTGGTCATGGTCACCCACGATCTGGACACGTTGTTTGCCCTGTCCAGCCGCGTGGCCGTGCTGGCCGAGAAGAAGGTGCTGGTCACCGGAACCCCGCAAGATGTGGCCCAGTTCCAGCACCCCTTTGTGCAGCAGTTCTTTCAAGGGGAGCGTGGCCGCCGGGCCATGGCACCCGCACCAGCCGGGTCCGGCCCGGCGGGAGGTTTGTGATGGAAAACAAGTCCCATGCCATGGCCGCAGGCCTGTTCGTGGTGGTGGTGGCCTGCCTGCTGGCCGGCCTAGCCATGTGGTTGACCCGCGACCGCAACCAGTATGTGCAGTATGAGATGTCCACCAAGGACGCCATCAGCGGGCTGCAGCCCCAGGCCACGGTGCGCTACAAGGGAGTGTCGGTGGGCAAGGTCACCCGCATAGGCTTTGATGCGCAAAACAGTGGCAATGTGCTGATCCGCATTGCCGTGGACAGCGATGCCCCCATCAGCCCCGAGACCACTTTTGCCCAACTGGGCTATCAGGGCGTGACGGGTATTGCCCATATCCAGCTGGACGACAGCGACAGCAAACAAGCGGCACTGCCCGAAGGGCCGAGTGGCCTGGCGCGCCTGCCCATGCGCTCCTCGCCGCTGACTGTGCTGGCCGACCAGAGCCTGCTCATCATGGGCCGGGTGGACGAGGCCACGCGCCGCGTCAACGAGCTGTTGAATGGCGACAACCAGCGGCGTTTTTCTGCAGCGCTGGAAGACATTGCCGGTGCGGCCAAGGGTGTGAACACGCTGACCCAAAGCCTGAACCGCACCGTCACCGAGCATGTGGCGCCGGCCATGGCCCAGTTGCCCGAGTTGACGGGCGATGCCCGCCGCAGCATGCAGGCCATGGTCAAGGTCGGTGAGGAAACAGGGCACCTGGCCCAGGACATGCGGGCGCTGACCGAGCGCATGCAAAAGCCCGGTGGCGCCCTGGACCAACTGGAGCATGGCAGCCAGTCGCTGGCCTTTGCCGCAGACCGCCTGGGCCGTTCCACCCTGCCCACGGTCAGCCAGGCCGCAGGCGATGTGTCGCGCGCGGCGCGCAGCATGGGTCAGGCAGCTTCCGGTATTACCAACAACCCGCAATCCCTGATTTTTGGCGACGGTCAGATGCGGCCCGGCCCGGGTGAGCCCGGCTTTGCGCCACCGGCCGCCAGCCGTTGAGGAGTGTTCCCATGCGCGTTTTTGCTTTGTTTCGAGTCTCTGCTGTTGGCGCCTTGCTGGCTGCGGCCCTGGTGGGCTGCAGCGGTTTGCCGTCGGTTCCCTCCCAGCCCGCACGCTATGACCTGGGCGTTCCGCCCCCGGTCCAGGGCGCCAAAACGGCCACGGCGATTCCGGTGCTGGCGCTGGCCGACATCCAGTCCCGTACCCAGCACGATGCCAGCACCGCGGTGCTCTACCGCCTGGCCTACGCCGACGGCCAGGCCTTGCAGGCCTATGGTCAGGCACGCTGGAGCCAGCCACCGGCCCTTTTGGTGCAGCAGCGCATGCGCGAAATCTTGAGCCAGGGCCGCACCGTGCTGTCGGCAGAAAGCGGCATGCAGCCGCCCCTGGTGCAAGGCCGCCCCGTGCCCGTGCTGCAGCTGTCGCTGGAAGAGTTTTCCCACACCTTCACCAGTGCCGAGCACAGCGCCGGTGTGCTGCGCCTGCGCGCCACCTTGATCGCGCCGCAGCGCAGCGGAGACATCTTGCTGGGCCAGCAGCTGTTTGCCGTGCAGCAGCCCGCTGCCAGTGCCAACGCTGCCGGTGGCACCCAGGCCCTGGCCCAGGCCGTGGCCCAGGTGGGGGCGCAGTTGCAGACCTGGTTGAGCACGATAAGCACCCCCTGAGCCGCTTCGCGTCTTCCCCCTCTCTATCGCTACGCGATGGAGGGGGACGGCACCAGCGCGGCGGGGCGGCCCTTGCGCGGTGCCCTGGCGTTGGGCCACGCCAGTTTTGGCACTGTGCCCTTGTCTTACTCCCTCGCCCCTTCGGGAAGAGGGTGGGGGCGAGGGGTGTTTTCAGTGTTTTTGCGCTGCAGACCTTGATGGGTATGCACAGGCAGCTCCTGGAAAAAGAGCAATCCACCGCACAGATCGCGCCGGCGCTTGATATAGCGCAGCCCCTTGTTGCCGCTGCAGCCCTATGCTGCGGCGCATTGCACAACGGGGAATAGATGCCATGGCGACATTGGAATGGACTGCGGATCTGGTGCTGGAGCTGCCCGCCATGGACGAGACGCACCAGGAGTTTGTCGAGTTGCTGGCCCAGGTGGAAGCGGCGGCCGATGCCGAGTTGCTGCCGCGGTGGCAGCAATTGGTGGAGCACACCGATGGCCATTTCGGCCAGGAAGACCGCTGGATGCAGCGCACCGGTTTTGCGGCCGACAACTGCCACAGCCTGCAGCACAGCACGGTGCTGCAGATCATGCGCGAGGGGGCAGAGCGCGGCGCCAAGGGCGAGCTGCATGTGATGCGCGGCATGGCGGCCGAGCTGGTGACCTGGTTTGTCCACCATGCCCAGACCATGGATGCGGCCCTGGCCCAGCACCTGAAAAGCGTGAATTTCGACCCGGCCTCGGATGTGGTGCACCAGCCGCAAGCCCTGCCCCAGGCGCCGATTCATGGCTGCGGTGGCGCCTGCTCCACGGGCGATGACCATATCGGGCAGCAAGAGAGCGCCCAGCAGGTAGCCCAGGCCCTCTAAACAGATTGCAGCATCAGCCCAGCAGGCCAGGGAAGATCTTCCCCAGGCCACCGGCCATGACTTCAACGGCCAGGGCCGCCAGGATCAGGCCCATCAAGCGGGTCATGACGTTGATGCCGGTTTTGCCCAGCACGCGGCTGATGGGGTCGGCCAGCGAGAACGCGGCCCACACGGCAGCGGCCACCACCACGCCATAGCCCAGCAGCGCCAGGTGCTGCCAGATGTTGGCGGCCTTGTCGGCATAAATCACCACGGTAGACATGGCAGCCGGCCCGGTGAGCAGCGGAATCGTCAGCGGCACCACGGCAATGCTGTTGCCCATGGCGGCTTTCTCGACCCCGGCCTCCAGCGTGCCGTTGTTGGGCCGGTCTTCGGCCGGGCGGGCGTTGAGCATATTCATGGCGCTGATCAGCAGCAGCAAGCCGCCGCCGACCTGAAAGCTCTGCAGCGAGATATTGAAAAAGTCCAGCACCTGCAGGCCCAGCAGCGCGCAGGCACAGATCACCACGCAGGTGCTGATGGCGGCGCTGCGTATGGTCTGGCGGCGCTGGGCCTCGTCAAAGCCCTGGGTGTAGTGGATGAAAAACGGCACGATGGCCAGCGGGTTGACGATGGCCACCAGCGTGATGAGGGGTTTGAGGTCCATGGGTGTAAAGGTTCAAAGCCTGCCGCCGGAGACTTCGGTGAAGCTGGCCGTGGTGTAGCTGGATTCGGGGGACATCAGCCACAAAATAGCCGCTGCCACTTCTTCGGCGGTGCCGCCGCGCTGCATGGGCACCAGGTGTTGCAGATCGCGCACCCTGTGGGGCAGGCCGCCGCTGGCGTGGATGTCGGTGTCGATCAGGCCGGGCCGCACGGCGTTGACGCGTATGCCCTCGCCCGCCACCTCCTTGGCCAGGCCGCGTGTCATCACGTCCATGGCGCCCTTGGCAGCGGCGTAGTCCACATACTGGTTGGCCGCGCCCAGCAGGGCCGCGCCGCTGGAGACGTTGACAATGCTGCCGCCCGCGCCGCCGCGCAAGGTGCTCATGCGGCGCACGGCCTCGCGTGCACAGTAAAAACTGCCCAGCACATTGATGCGGAACATGCGCTCCAGCCGCACGGCGCTCATGTCTTCCACGCGGCAAGGCTTGTCCACCACGCCGGCGTTGTTCACCAGGGCCGACAGCGGCCGGCCCCAGTGTCGGTCCACGGCCGCAAACAGCTCCAGCACCTGGGCCTCGTCACCCACATCGCCTTGTATGGCGATGGCTTCGCCGCCCGCGCTGTGGATGTCTTGCACCAGGGCATCGGCCGCATCGCGGCGCTGCTGGTAGTTCACGGCCACGGCCCAGCCACGGGCAGCAGCCAGGCGCGCGGTTGCGGCGCCGATGCCACGGCTGGCGCCCGTAATGAGCGCAATAGGTGACGCTGGCATGAGGTCTCCTGTAAAAATCGTTATGCAGCCAACCGCTGGCATTACAGCATGTGGCACCTTCTCTGTTCCAGCCTCTTTTTGCCAAGGAAGTTTTATGCGCGCTCTCGGCCAGACCCTGACCCTCCACCCCCCAGATGGCCGCGCCCTGCCGGCCTGGCTGGCCATGCCCGAAGGCCCTTTGCGCGGGGCGGTGGTGGTGGTGCAGGAGATCTTTGGCGTCAACAGCCATATCCGCGCCGTCACCCAGCGCTTTGCGACCCGGGGTTTTGCGGCGCTGGCGCCAGCGCTGTTCCACCAGTTCGAACCCTCAGACCCGCTGGGTGTGGAGCTGGGCTATGCCCCGGCCGATGTGCAAGCGGGGTTGCGCTTCAAGGCCCAGGCCGAAGCCCTGCCGCCGCCCGGCATGCAGCAAGACATCAGTGCGGCGGTGGACTGGCTGGCCAGCAACACGGGTCAGCAAGTCGGCGCCGTGGGTTTTTGCTGGGGTGGCCTGCTGGCCTGGCGCGCGGCCTGCCAGCTGCCGCAACTGTCGGCCGCCGTCTGCTATTACGGCGGCGGCATGACCAGCCCCGAGGAACGCAGCCGCAGCCCGCAGTGCCCGGTACTGGCGCATTTCGCCCGCCTGGATGCCCATATTCCCCTGGATGGCGTGCTGGCCTTTGACCAGGCGCAGCCCCAGGTGCAGGTGCAGCTGTATGACGCCGACCACGGCTTCAACTGCGACCAGCGCGCCAGCTATGACGATGCCTCAGCCCTGGTGGCACGTGACCGCACGCTGGCTTTCCTGGATGCCCATTTGGGTGGCTAAGGTCGGCCGCGTTTTTGTGCTTTTCGCTTTTGTTTTGATAGCTGCTAGTGCTTGATGGGTAAGCACTAGCGGCTGCTTCAATCAATGCTGCGGCGTTTGTGCGCCCGCCACCAGATAGCGGATATGGCGGTCAAAAGCCTGGTCCGGGTCTTCCTGCAGCAGTTGCTGCCAGCCGCGCACCAGCAAGGGGTGGGCCTGGGCGTCAGGGGCGTTGGCGGGAGCGGTGTGGTCTGCAGCGGCCTCGGCCTGTTCCTCCAGCACCCAGCCCACCACAAAGCGGCTGATGGCCACCATCAGGCCTACGGCTTGTTCGGGGCTGAAACCGGCTGCACACAACACGCCCAGCTTGGCCTCGATGGCATCCAGGTGGGCGCCGCGCGGCCGGGTGCCGGCATGCAGGCGCGCCCCATCCCGGTAGGCCAGCAGGCCTTTGCGAAAGCTGTGGGCATTGGCCACAAACCATTCCTGCCAGGGCTGGTCTTTGTGGGGCAAGGCCTGCTGATGCTGCTCTTGCATGATGGTCTCGGCCATGGCCTCCAGCAGCTCGGCCTTGTTCTTGAAATGCCAGTACAGCGTGGGCGACTGCACGCCCAGCTTGTCGGCCAGGCGCCGCGTGCTCAGGCCGTCGATGCCGACCTCGTTGAGCAGGGCCAGCGCGGCGCGCATCACCGATTCGCGACTGAGGCGGGAGGGAGCAGTGTGGTTCAATTTCTCTATCACCGATAAAGAGTTTGTGAAATAATGCGCCAACTCTATCACTGCTAGGGGCTCATGCATGCCCAAACCACTCTACGTTCTTCTGTTTATCCTGCTGATCGACGCCATAGGCCTGGGCCTGATCATGCCCATTCTCCCCGGGCTGCTGGCCAGCCTGAGTCAGGACCCGGCCCACAACAGCCTGCACTACGGAGTGCTGCTGGCCTTGTATGCGTTGATGCAGTTCGTCTGTGCGCCGGTGCTGGGGGCACTCAGCGATCGTTACGGGCGCCGCCGCGTGCTGCTGCTGTCGCTGGCCGGTGCCGCGCTGGACTATGTGCTCATGGCTTATGCGCCCACCCTGGGCTGGTTCTATCTGGGGCGGGTGGTGGCGGGCATTACCGGCGCCAATATGGCCGTGGCCACGGCCTATCTGACCGACATCACCCCGCAGGGGCAGCGGGCGGCCCGTTTTGGCCAGATGGGGGCTGCCGTGGGCCTGGGCATGATTGCCGGTCCGGTGCTGGGCGGCTGGCTGGGCGATGGATGGCTGCGGGCGCCGTTCTGGCTAGCGGCCGCACTCAACGGTATCAGCTTGCTGCTGGTCTGGCGGGTATTGCCGGAGTCACGCCGGGCAGAGGGGGATGATGCACAACAGCGCCCCAGCCTGAATGCCTTTGCCGCCTTCAAGCGCCTGCAGGGCAGTGCTGGCCTGCTGCCATTGGTGTGCCTGTTTGGCGTGTTGGCCCTGGGCGGGCAATGGCCGGGCAGCTTGTGGATTTTGTACGGCCTGGACCGCTTTGGCTGGAGCCCTTGGGTGGCCGGTCTGTCTCTGGCGGGCTACGGTCTGTGCCATGCCCTGGCCCAGGCCTTTGCCATAGGCCCGCTGGTGGCCCGCCTGGGAGAGACCCGCGCGCTGTTGTTGGGCCTGGCCTGTGATGCGTTAGGCCTGTTGCTGCTGGCTTTTGCGGTGTCGGGCTGGGAGCCTTTTGCACTGCTGCCCTTGTTTGCTGCCGGGGGCATGGCCGTGCCGGCCCTGCAATCCATGATGACGCGCCTGGTCAGCGACGCCCACCAGGGCGCGTTGCAAGGAACCTTGGCCAGCATGGCCAGCCTGGCAGGCGTGATAGGCCCGCTGCTGGTCACCGGCCTCTACACCGTGGGCCAAGGGCTGTGGCCCGGCCTGATTTGGGTGCTGGGCGCCACCATCTACCTGCTGGCCCTGCCGTTGCTGCAGCGCTACCGCCGCAGCAGCGGCGGACAGGCTGCGTTCGTTTAGCGCGTAGGCTAGGGCTGCATAAAACTGGCGCAGCCCAAGCCAGGGCACCGCGCAAGGGCCGTGAAGGCCATCCCTCACCCCTGTCCTCTTCCCCAAGGGGCGAGGGAGTAAAACCGGAGGCACAGCGCGCAAAACCGGCGCAGCCCAAGTCAGCAGACAGCGAGCAAGGGCCGCCCCGCAGCGAGGCTGTCGCCGGTTGCCCGTATGCCCCCCGGGGGGAAGCGGCGCAGCCGCTCAGGGGGGAGCTATTTCAAGCTATTCCTGTCCAGATAGCGCCGACGCCAAAAGAACACCAGCAGGGTCACGGCAATCAACACCATGGCGCCCATGGCCCACCAGAAACCATCGGCGGTGTGCACCCAGGGAATGAACTCGAAGTTCATGCCAAAGATGGCGGCAATCAGGTTCAGCGGCAGGAACACGGCGGTCAGCGTGGTCAGCGTGCGCATGATGTCGTTGGCCCGGTTGCTCTGGGTGGAGAAGTGCATTTGCACGGCGGCCTCTGCACTTTGCTCCATGCGGCGCACATGGTGGATCACCCGCTCTATGTGTTCCAGCACATCGCGGGAGCGCACGCGCAGCAGCTCGTGCTCGCGCCGGGCGTGGGGGGTGTCGGCGTTGACCCAGCCGTCTAGTGCCTCGATCCAGTCCTGCACGGCGCCGCGCTGGTCTTCGCTGATTTCATCGAGCTGGTGCAGAGCCAGGCGGGCGGTGAGCACGGCGCTCCAGTCGTGAAAGCGGGCATTGGGCCGCAGCAGCGACAGCTGCCAGTGGTCCAGCTGGCGCGTCATCACGCGGCGCAGTTCCAGGTAGCCGTCCACCATATGGCTGAGCATGCGCAGCATCAGATCGGCCGGACTGTGCGGCAGCTTGGATGCGCTGGGCCGGCCTTCAGGCATGCCGCGCGCGGTCTCCAGCCGCTGCTGAAACTGCTGCTGCATGGTGCAGCCGGGCGCGTGCACGGTCAGCAGCAACTGGTCATACACGGCAAAACCTATGGGCTGGGTGCGCACGCGCTGCAACACCGGTGCCGGCGGCGGCGCCGTGCCCTGTTTGCCTGCGGCGCGGATGGTGGCCGGGGTATCGCTGGCGCCGGACTCCACCAAGTGGTGGAACAGCATCACGTCGTACTGCGAGGTGTAGTCGTAGGTGGAAGGGATGCTGGGGTTCAGCAGGTCGGCCACGTGCAGGTCGAGCAAGGGCGCGCCGCAGACCGTGGTCAGCATGGCTTGCAGTGCGGGCAGCTGGGCTTCCAGCTCGGCCCGGGTGCAGGCCAGCCACCAGAAGCTGCCGGCCTCGGGGGCGGCGTCGGGCAGGCTGTCATGCAAGGGGGTGACGGTATGGGCCGAGGGATGGATGCGCAGCAGTTGCATGCGTTCAGGACAGCGAGAGGGAGTTCAAAATGCTGCAAAAGCAGACAGGGAAAGCTCTAGGTGCTCTGGAAGAAGGAGCGCCTAGAGCGGCAGTGCAGCCTTAACCCTGCTGGCGCAGCTTTTTGGCGGCGTCAATGGCAAAGTAGGTCAGGATGCCGTCGGCACCGGCGCGCTTGAAGGCCAGGAGCGACTCCATCATCACGGCGTCATGGTCCAGCCAGCCGTTTTGCGCGGCGGCCTTGAGCATGGCGTATTCGCCGGACACCTGGTAGGCGAAGGTGGGAACCTTGAACTCGTCCTTGACGCGGCGCACCACGTCCAGATAGGGCAGGCCGGGCTTGACCATCACCATATCGGCGCCTTCGGCCAGGTCCAGCGCCACTTCGCGCAAGGCCTCATCGGTGTTGGCGGGGTCCATCTGGTAGACGTTTTTGTCGGCCTTGCCCAGGGCGCCGCGCGTGCCCACGGCGTCGCGGAAGGGGCCGTAGAAGGCGCTGGCGTACTTGGCGCTGTAGGCCATGATGCGGGTGTAGATATGGCCTTGCAGCTCCAGCGCCTCGCGGATGGCGCCGATGCGGCCATCCATCATGTCGCTGGGGGCCACCATGTCGACACCGGCTTCGGCGTGGTTCAGGGCCTGGCCCACCAGCACTTCCACGGTTTCGTCGTTGAGGATGTAGCCGGTCTCATCGAGGATGCCGTCCTGACCATGGCTGGTATAGGGGTCCAGAGCCACGTCGGTCATCACGCCCAGGTCGGGGAATTCCTTTTTCAGGGCGCGCACCACGCGGGGGATCAGGCCGTCGGGGTTCAGGGCTTCCCTGCCGTCCGGGGTCTTGAGGCTGGCATCAATGCTGGGGAACAAGGCCAGCACCGGGATTTCCAGCTTCACGCATTCCTCGGCCACGGGCAGCAGCAGGTCCAGGCTCAGGCGGTCCACGCCAGGCATGGAGGGCACGGCCTGGCGGAGATTGCTGCCTTCATGCACAAACACCGGATAGATGAAGTCGTGCGCAGAGAGGCGGTTTTCACGCACCAGATTGCGGGTGAAGGCATCGCGGCGCAGGCGACGGGGACGGTTTTGTGGAAAAGGGGTGGGATTGGACAGATGCATCCGGCCATTGTGCCCCCGTAGATCGGCACTGTCATGTGCCTGCGCCGTTGGCATGGGGCCAGGCCGTTGGTGGATGCCATTGGGCGCGTCGCCGCCACCTTCGGATGAATAGCGGCTGTTGGCGCGGGCTGGCCCGGTAGATTGCGGCCTGGAGCCGGTTCGCCAGCTCCCCTGCTTTTCCTCCCTGAGCAGGTCCTCATTACGAGGAATTTCCACGCCCGGCTTTGGCTGGGTTTTTTTTGCCCCGTACACTGGACCCATGTTGTGGGTTAAAGCATTTCACATTGTCTTTGTGGCCAGCTGGTTTGCCGGCCTTTTTTATCTGCCGCGCATTTTTGTCAACCTGGCCATGGTGTCTCCAGGCTCTGTGGCCGAGCGTGAGCGCCTGCTGCTGATGGCGCGCAAGTTGCTGCGTTTCACCACCTTGCTGGCGGTGCCGGCACTGGGCCTGGGGCTGTGGCTGTGGCTGGGCTGGTGGCGTGGTGCCGGTGGCTGGCTGCATGCCAAGCTGCTGGTGGTGGCCTTGGTGGTGGTCTATCACCTGGTGTGTGCCCGCCTGCTGCGGCAGCTGGCGCAAGACGCGTGCACGCACAGCCATCGCTGGTTCCGCTGGTTCAACGAAATTCCGGTGCTGCTGCTGGTGCTGGCCGTGGTGCTGGTGGTGGTCAAGCCCTGGTAAGCCTGGTGCGCTGCTGGCGCCCGGAAAAAGAAAAGGAGGCTCGCCGCCCATGCAGGCACGCAGTTCCGCTTGGCCGCTGTCCGCGATCTATGCCGCGCTGATCGTCTTTGCCAGCCTGTTCCCGTTTGATGGCTGGCGGGGGCAGGGGGTGGATCCTCTGGTGTTTCTGACGGCGCGCATTCCGCCGCCGTACTGGACCTGGTTTGACGTCAACATCAATATCGCCGGCTATGTGCCACTGGGCTTTTTGCTGGCGCTGGGCATGTTGCGCGATGGCCGCCGTGCCCGTTGGGCCGTGCCCGTGGCTGCGCTGTTGGGCGCCATGCTGTCGTTGTGCATGGAGTTCTTGCAGATCTATCTGCCGCAGCGTGTGCCATCCAATCTGGATCTGTCCTTGAATGCTGCAGGCGGCCTGTTGGGCGCCATGCTGGCGGGCTTGCTGGAGCGGCTGGGCGTGCTGCAACGCTGGGCCCATTTTCGGGAGCGCTGGCTGCAGCCAGGCTCGGGTGGTGCGGTGACGCTGCTGGCGCTGTGGCCGCCGGCGCTGCTCTTTCCGGCCGCGCTGCCCTTTGGCCTGGGCCAGGTGCTGGAGCGTCTGGATCTGTGGCTGAGTGAGCAGCTGGATGGCACGCCTTTTGTGCAGTGGTTGCCGCTGTGGGATGCGCCCGCATTGCCCCTGAGCCCTGGCGCGGAGCTGTTGTGCGTGCTGTTCGGTCTGCTGGTGCCTTGCCTGCTGGGTTATTGCGTTATCACCCATCGCCTGCGGCGTCTTGCTTTTGCCACGGTGGCGGTTTTGGTGGGAGTGGGGGTGACTGCTTTGTCGGCTGCACTGACCTATGGGCCGGTGCACGCCTGGGAATGGTTGTTGCCTTCCATTCGTGCAGCGATCTGGGGTGGTTGGCTGCTGGCGCTGCTGCTGGTCTTTGTGCCGCGCCGCCTGTGTGGCGTGTTGCTGCTGGTGGTGCTGACCTTGCACCTGAGCTGGATGAACTTTGCACCGACGGATGCGTATTTCGACCAGACCCTGCAGCTGTGGGAGCAGGGCCGCTTTCTGCGCTTTTACGGCCTGGCGCAATGGCTGGGCTGGCTGTGGCCGTACGCCACCCTCGCCTATGTGGGCTGGTATGTGGCACAGCGCAGCCCCGCTCCTAGAATGGCGGCATGAGCGATCACTCCAGCGCGCCCGAGGCGCAGCCGGGCTATTACGCCCGCCATATCTTTTTCTGCCTGAACGAGCGCCCCAATGGCGAGGACTGCTGTGCGCTGCACGGCGCCAAGGCGGGGTTCGATCATTGCAAACAGCGCATCAAGCAAGAAGGCCTGGCCGGCAAGGGCCAGGTGCGCGTGAACAAGGCTGGTTGCCTGGATCGCTGCGCGGCGGGCCCCGTGGCCGTGGTCTACCCCGAGGGCACCTGGTACACCTTTGTGGATGAGGCGGACATTGATGAAATCGTCGACTCCCATCTGAAAAACGGCCAGATCGTGGAGCGCCTGCTGGTGCCGCCGGAACTTGGCCGCTGAAACGCGCTCACACCCTTTATGGGCTTAAACCATTGCTGAGCGCGCTGTGATTGCGTGAGCAGCTCCTGATAAAAGAGCAGTACGTGAACGTGCAGACTGAAAAATTTACCTTGACTGGTGCTGCGGGCACCATCGAGGCCCTGCGTGATCAGCCCAGCCTGGATGGCGGGTTGCATGCACCGCGCGGCGTGGCCGTGATCACCCACCCCCATCCGCTGTTTGGCGGCACCATGGACAACAAGGTGGTACAGACCCTGGCGCGTGCTTTTGTGCAATGCGGCTGGACCACGGTGCGCTTCAACTTTCGCGGCGTAGGCGCCAGCGCCGGCACCCATGATGCGGGCCGGGGTGAGCTGGATGATTTGCTGGCTGTGGTGCGTCAGGTGGCGCCCGAAGGTCCTATTGCCCTGGCTGGCTTTTCGTTTGGCGCCTTTGTGGCCAGCCATGCCCTGGCGACGCTGTGGCATGAAGGCCGGGTCGAGCAGGCCGTGCTGGTGGGTACGGCGGCCAGCCGTTTTCAGGTGGCGCCGGTGCCGGCCGAAGCCCATGAGCGTACCCTGGTGGTACATGGCGAACAGGACGACACCGTGCCCCTGGCCGCCGTGCTGGACTGGGCGCGCCCGCAGATACTGCCTGTAACTGTTGTACCCGGCGGCGGACATTTCTTCCACGGACAATTGCCGCTGCTCAAAGGCTTGGTCGTGCGCCACCTTTGTGCCGGCGCATGATGGTCCAGTGTAACAAGTCTTCTCCGCTTCCCTTTTTGTCTTTCTCTCGTCCGAGCGTTCCTCTCCCATGAAAATTGTGAAAAAGCAGCTGCAAGCCCTGGTTTTGAGTGCGGCCCTGGTGCCGGTCTGGGGACTGGCGCAGATTGCCCAGCCCCAACCGCCTGAAATTGCAGCCCGCAACTACCTGTTGATTGATGTCACTGCCAACCAGATCTTGGCCTCCAAGGAGCCAGACGCACAGATCGAGCAGGCCTCGCTGACCAAGCTGATGACGGGCTATCTGGTGTTTGATGCCTTGCGCACCAAGAAGATCACGCTGGAGCAAAAGCTGCCGGTGAGTGAGCAGGCCTGGAAGATGCCGGGTTCGCGCATGTTCATCGACCCCAAGATGCAGGTGTCGGTGAATGATCTGCTGTTCGGCATGATCGTGCAGTCCGGTAATGACGCCACCATGGCGCTGGCCGAAGGTGTGGGCGGTACCAAGGAAAACTTTGTGCGCTTGATGAACGAGCAGGCCAAGGCCCTCGGCATGAAGAACACCAGCTACCGCAATCCCGAAGGCCTGACCGAACCCGGTCACCTGACCTCGGCGCGCGACCTGTCCATTCTGGCCACGCGGCTGATGCATGACTTTCCCCAGTACATGCACTATTACTCCACCAAGCAGTATCGCTATCCGGGCACGCCTGCGTCGAACAGCTACAACCGCAACACCTTGCTGTTCCGTGACCCCACTGTGGATGGTCTGAAGACCGGTCACACCAATGCTGCCGGCTACTGCCTGGTGGCCACGGCCAAGCGCGACATGCCCAATGTGGGCAACCGCCGTCTGCTGTCCATCGTGCTGGGTACCGCCAGTGAGAATGCCCGCGCCGGTGAAAGCCAGAAGCTGCTGAACTGGGGCTACACCGCATTTGATGGCGTGAAGCTGTTTGATGCAGGCCAGCCCGTGGAAGAGGCCCGTCTGTGGAAGGGTGCCAAGGATGTGCTCAAGATCGGTCAGGAAAACGCCATTGTGGTGACCGTGCCCGCAGGCAGCGCGGGCAAGCTGACCACGCAAGTGGTGCGCAAGGACCCCTTGATTGCTCCCATTGCCAAGGGCCAGACCGTGGGCTCGCTGAAGGTGCTGCTGGGTGCGGACACCGTGGCCGAGGTGCCGGTGGTGGCGCTGGAAGAGGTGCCTGAGGCCGGTTTCTTCCGCCGCCTGTGGGACACCATCCGCCTCTGGATCATGTAAATGCCTTTGCCAGGCGCTGCCGTGACGGCGCCTGGTGGCTGGGCTAAGTCCTTGATTTCGCAGTGCTGCCAAGCAGCAGCGCAATGCAGGGGCTAATGCCGCAGCACTTGCTCGCCCCTGGCTGAACTGGTACAGTGGCGGGCTTTTCGGAATTTCCGAAGGGTTTCACGTTTTCGCTTTTTAAGAAGCAAATTCACGTTTAGGGACGTTTATTAATGCCAACCATTAACCAACTCGTGCGTCAGGGCCGCACGGTCGAAGTTGTCAAATCCAAGAGCCCTGCTATGGAAAACTGCCCCCAGCGCCGTGGCGTGTGCACCCGTGTGTACACCACCACGCCTAAGAAGCCTAACTCGGCTTTGCGTAAGGTGGCCAAGGTGCGTCTGACCAACGGTTTCGAAGTCATTTCGTACATCGGCGGTGAAGGCCACAACCTGCAAGAGCACAGCGTGGTGCTGGTGCGCGGCGGCCGTGTGAAGGACTTGCCTGGTGTGCGTTACCACATCGTGCGCGGCTCTCTTGACCTGCAAGGCGTCAAGGACCGTAAGCAAGCCCGTTCCAAGTACGGTGCCAAGAAGCCTAAGGCTAAGTAAGCCCTGGTTTCTGAACAAACAAATAGGTGCTGTATCCCGCGTGGCGCGAGATTCAGCGTAGTGACCCAAAGCACAAGTTTTTTGTGTGGGTCGAGTAAGTGGGAGTCCAGTTTTGACTCTCGCGGTGTCTGAAAAGACGCCAACTGAAGCAAAGATAGAGGTAAAAAATGCCACGTCGTCGCGAAGTCCCCAAACGTGAAATTCTGCCGGATCCCAAGTTCGGCAATGTCGAGCTGTCCAAGTTCATGAACGTGATCATGGAAGGCGGCAAGAAGGCTGTTGCAGAACGCATCATCTACGGTGCTCTGGAACTGATCGCCAAGAAGTCGCCCGAGAAGGACGCTCTGGAAGTGTTCACCACCGCCATCAACAACGTGAAGCCCATGGTGGAAGTGAAGTCCCGCCGCGTGGGTGGCGCCAACTACCAGGTGCCCGTGGAAGTGCGTCCTGTCCGTCGTCTGGCTCTGTCCATGCGCTGGATCAAGGAAGCCGCCCGCAAGCGTGGTGAAAAGTCCATGGCTCAACGCCTGGCCAACGAACTGATGGAAGCCACCGAAGGTCGTGGCGGCGCTATGAAGCGTCGTGACGAAGTGCACCGCATGGCCGAAGCCAACAAGGCTTTCAGCCACTTCCGCTTCTAATCGGAATTTCGCTCTCGCGAACGGGGCCGCACGCAAAACATTGCTGCGGCCTTGTCTCGATTTAGAGCGTCCCCATATTGAACTGTCCGTCCGGTGCCACAAGGCCGGGTGCGACAGATCTCCCATACGATCAATCAAGGATCCATCATGGCTCGCAAGACTCCCATCGAGCGCTACCGCAATATCGGTATCTCGGCCCACATCGACGCAGGTAAGACCACCACTTCCGAACGTATCCTGTTCTACACAGGCGTGACCCACAAGCTGGGTGAAGTGCACGACGGCGCTGCGACCACCGACTGGATGGAGCAAGAGCAAGAGCGCGGCATCACGATCACCTCGTCCGCCGTGACCTGCTTCTGGAAGGGTATGGACCTGTCCCGCCCCGAGCACCGCATCAACATTATCGACACCCCCGGCCACGTGGACTTCACCATTGAGGTGGAGCGTTCCATGCGCGTGCTGGACGGCGCCGTGATGGTGTATTGCGCTGTGGGTGGCGTGCAGCCCCAGTCCGAAACCGTGTGGCGTCAAGCCAACAAGCACAAGGTGCCTCGTCTGGCCTTTGTGAACAAGATGGACCGTACCGGTGCCAACTTCTTCAAGGTCGTGGAAGGCATGAAGACCCGCCTGAACGCGAACCCCGTGCCCATCGTTGTGCCCATCGGTGCCGAAGACAACTTCGAAGGCGTGGTGGACCTGATCAAGATGAAGGCCATCTACTGGGATGAAGCTTCCCAGGGCATGAAGTTCGAATACCGCGACATCCCCGCTGAACTGGTTGACACCTGCAACGAGTGGCGCGAGAAGATGGTTGAGTCGGCTGCCGAAGCTTCGGAAGAGCTGATGAACAAGTACCTGGAAGAGGGCACCCTCTCCGAGGAAGAAGTGATTGCTGGTCTGCGTCAGCGCACCATCGCCACGGAAATCCAGCCCATGCTGTGCGGTACCGCGTTCAAGAACAAGGGTGTGCAGCGCATGCTGGACGCCGTGCTGGACCTGCTGCCTTCGCCCGTGGACATTCCCGACGTTGCCGGTACCGATCCCGATGACGAAGAGAAGAAGCTGAGCCGCAAGGCCGACGACGGCGAGAAGTTCTCTGCCCTGGCATTCAAGCTGATGACCGACCCGTTCGTGGGTCAGCTGACCTTTGTGCGCGTGTACTCCGGCGTGCTGACCAAGGGCGAAACCGTTCTGAACTCCGTCAAGGGTAAGAAGGAACGTATCGGCCGTATCGTGCAGATGCACGCCAACGAGCGTCAAGAAGTCGAAGAAATCCGTGCCGGCGACATCGCTGCCTGCGTGGGTCTGAAGGACGTGACTACCGGCGAAACCTTGTGTGCTGTGGACGCTCCCATCGTGCTGGAACGCATGGTCTTCCCCGAGCCCGTGATTGCACAGGCTGTGGAACCCAAGTCCAAGTCCGACCAGGAAAAGATGGGTATTGCCCTGTCGCGCCTGGCTGCTGAAGATCCTTCCTTCCGCGTGCGTACCGACGAAGAATCCGGTCAGACCATCATCGCCGGTATGGGCGAGCTGCACCTGGAAATCATCGTGGACCGCATGAAGCGCGAGTTCAACGTGGAAGCCAACGTGGGCAAGCCCCAAGTGGCCTACCGCGAAACCGTGCGCAGCACCGTCAAGGACGTGGACGGCAAGTTCGTTCGCCAGTCCGGTGGTAAGGGTCAGTACGGCCACGTGGTGTTCACGCTGGAGCCGCAAGAAGCTGGCAAGGGCTTTGAATTCGTCGACGAAATCAAGGGTGGCGTGGTGCCTCGCGAGTACATCCCCGCAGTGGAAAAGGGTGTGCTCGAAGCCCTGACCTCCGGCGTGCTGGCTGGCTACCCCGTGGTGGACGTGAAGGTGCGTTTGACCTTCGGTTCCTACCACGATGTGGACTCGAACGAAATGGCGTTCAAGATGGCCGCTATCTTCGGTTTCAAGGAAGCTGCTCGCAAGGCCAACCCCGTGATCCTCGAGCCCATGATGGCCGTGGAAGTGGAAACGCCTGAAGACTACGCCGGTACCGTGATGGGTGACCTGTCCAGCCGTCGCGGCATGGTGCAGGGCATGGACGACATGATTGGTGGCGGCAAGGCCATCAAGGCCGAAGTGCCGCTGTCCGAAATGTTCGGCTACGCCACTGCGCTGCGTTCGATGACCCAAGGTCGCGCCAGCTACACCATGGAGTTCAAGCACTACGCCGAAGCTCCTCGCAACGTGGCCGAAGCCATCGTGGCTGCACGTGCCAAGTAAGCTGCGACGTATAATCGCGAGCTTTTGATTTGATTGCGGCGTCCCTTTCGGGGCTGCCGCAATTTTTGCCGGTCTGCGATCTCATGCCGTCCTGTCACCTGTGCGGGGCGATCAAGCAATGGGGTGCAGACCTTAAACATCACACAGGTTTGCTCTTTTCTCTGGAGAATTTGCAATGGCAAAAGAAAAATTTGAACGGACCAAGCCCCACGTGAACGTGGGCACCATCGGTCACGTGGACCACGGTAAGACCACTCTGACGGCTGCTATCGCTACCGTTCTGTCCAAGGCCTTCGGCGGTGAAGCCAAGGGTTACGA
>JAITLO010000028.1 GCA_031277855.1 Acidovorax sp.
TTCATTCACAACCCCCTGAGGGAAACCATGAGCGATATCGAAGCACGTGTCAAAAAAATCATTGCTGAACAACTCGGCGTTGAAGAGTCCCAAGTGACCAACGAAAAGGCCTTCGTGGCCGATCTGGGCGCTGACTCCCTGGACACGGTCGAACTGGTGATGGCCCTGGAAGATGAATTCGGCATCGAGATCCCCGATGAGGACGCCGAAAAGATCACGACGGTGCAAAACGCCATCGACTACGCCAACACCCACCAAAAGGGCTAAGCCCTTTTGAGCGCACCGAGCGATAAGAATAAGGTTTGAACGCATGAGCCGTCGTCGCGTTGTCGTGACCGGCCTGGGTTGCATCAGTCCCGTGGGTAACACGGTGGCTGACGCCTGGGCCAATCTCTTGGCCGGCAAGTCCGGCATTGGCCACATCACCAAGTTTGATGCCACGAATTTTTCGTGCCGCATCGCAGGTGAGGTCAAAGGATTCAATGTGGAGGAATACATGAGCGCCAAGGATGCGCGCTCCATGGACACCTTCATTCACTATGGCATTGCGGCAGCGGAACAAGCTGTGAAGGATGCAGGCCTGCCCACGGGCGAGGCCTTGTCCGACGACCTGTCGACACGCATCGGTTGCGTGATCGGGTCCGGTATCGGGGGCTTGCCCCTGATCGAGAACACGCAGATCGAGCTCTCGAGCCGCGGACCCCGTCGCATTACCCCATTTTTTGTGCCCGCCTCCATCATCAATATGGTGGCTGGTCACGTTTCCATGCGTTTTGGCTTCAAGGGCCCGAACCTGTCCGTGGTGACAGCCTGCACGACGGGTCTGCACTGCATCGGCGAAGCCGGACGCATGATTGAATACGGCGACGCCGACATCGTCGTCGCCGGTGGCGCAGAGTCCACCGTCTCGCCGCTGGGCGTGGGCGGTTTCGCTGCCATGCGCGCGCTGTCGACCCGCAACGATGACCCCGCGTCCGCCTCCCGCCCCTGGGACAAGGACCGCGACGGCTTTGTGCTGGGCGAAGGCGCTGGCGTGCTGGTGCTTGAAGAGTACGAACACGCCAAGGCCCGTGGCGCCAAGATCTACGCCGAACTGGGCGGCTATGGCATGAGTGCCGATGCCGGCCACATGACCGCGCCCAATATGGACGGCCCACGCCGCGCCATGCTCAACGCCATGCGCAATGCCGGTGTGAACCCGGATCAGATCAACTATCTGAACGCCCATGGCACCTCCACCCCGCTGGGTGACAAGAACGAAAGCAATGCCATCAAGGCAGCGCTGGGCGATGCCGCCTACAAGACCGTGGTCAGCTCCACCAAGTCCATGACGGGCCACCTGCTGGGTGGTGCCGGCGGCGTGGAGAGCGTGTTCACCGTGATGGCCCTGCACGATCAAAAGATCCCGCCGACCATCAACCTGCTGAACCAGGACCCAGATTGCGATCTGGACTACTGCGCCAATACCGCGCGTGACGCCAAAATCGACGTGGCGCTGAAGAACAACTTCGGTTTCGGCGGCACGAATGGCTCGCTGATCTTCAAGCGCATCTAAAGCGATTTTTTCGCTCCCACATAGACCCGCAGGCCTGGTAACAGCCCTGCGGGTTTTGTTTGGGCGCTGCATTCGGGCATGGTGGTGCATGGCTTCTTTGCGCTACCAACCACCTGCTGTGCGCTATCCCGCCCCTACGCCGCGCTGGCCGTTGTGGCTGGGCATGGCTTTGTGGTTGCTGGAGGCCGTTTTGCTGCTGCTGTGGCAGTTGTTGGCCGGGCCTTTGGCTTGGATGGTGGTGTTGCTGGGCTGGCTGTGCTGGGCTGGGGTGGGTCTTGTGTGGTGGCGCAGCCTGCGCCGTGTCCCTCAGGGAGCGTTGCAGTGGGATGGTGGGGCCTGGTGGTGGTGGCCGCAGAGCGGCGCCGAGCCCCTTTCGCTGCATGCGGTGCAGGTGCGTCTGGACCTGCAATCGGCCATGTGGATCGCTTGGCAGACCGCAGACGGGGTCTGGTGGTTCAGCTGGCTGCAGGCCCGCAGTGATGCAGCAATCTGGGGAGATTGGCGGCGTGCTGTATATTCGGCGGCCACCGTGTCTGCCTTTCAGCAAGAGCGGGTCTGAATCCATCCGCGCTGCATGAGCCCCCATATCGCCCCACCTCCCGCTCCTTCCGATACCGACTTGCAACTGGTGGAGCGCACGGTCGCAGGCGATCAACGTGCCTACGAGCTGCTGGTGCTCAAGTACCAGCGCCGCATCGAGCGCCTGATTGCCCGCATGGTGCGCGACACGGATTTGGTGCAAGACATTGCCCAAGAGACTTTTTTGCGTGCCTATCGTGCGCTGCACCAATTCCGGGGTGAGGCCCAGTTCTACACCTGGCTGTACCGGATTGCGGTGAATACGGCCAAGAAGGCACTGCTGGATATGAAGCGCGATCCGGTACTCACCGAAAGCGCTTTGCAAACTGCCAGTGAAGATGATGAAACTTCTCGGCCCGCAAACGAACCAATCAATGAGGAAACTCCCGAGACGGTGCTGGCGGCGCAGGAAATTGCCGCCGCTGTGAATGCCGCAATGGAAGCTTTGCCCGAGGATTTGCGCCAGGCGGTCACGCTGCGCGAGATCGAAGGGCTGAGCTACGAGGAAATTGCCACCGCCATGGAGTGCCCTATCGGAACGGTGCGTTCGCGCATCTTCCGGGCCCGAGAAGCCATCTCCGCACGCGTCAAACCGCTGCTGGAGCGCCAATCGGGCAAGCGGTGGTAGGTAAGTGGTGTGGAACGCGGAGCGGGCGCAGGCCCGATTGAGCAGGTAACCCCATGACGGATGATCTGAAAAACAAGGAATTGTTGTCGGCCCTGGTCGACGGTGAGCTGCAGGGCGACGAGCTGGCCCAGGCGCTGACGTGGGCGCAAGGCCACGAGGGCCATGGCAGCTGGCAGCTCTACCATTTGGTAGGTGATGTGCTGCGCTCGCCCGAGCTGGCCCACCACAGCCAGCACGATCTGCTCAGCGGTCTGCGTGCCCAGCTGGCCAAGGAGCCTCCGTTGGCTCTGCAGCCCGCAGAGCTGACGCAGCTGGCTCCCGCGCAGCCTCCGCTGACTTCGGCACTGGCCGGCCGGGTGGCCGATCCGGTCGCCAATGCCTCGGTCTTCCGCTGGAAGATGGCGGCAGGCGTGGCCTCGGTGGCCGCTGTGGCGGCCCTGGGCTGGAATCTGGCGGTGGTCCCCGTGGGTCTGGGCAGTCAGGTGGCCCAGGCAGATGGCGGTGCAGCAGTGGTGCCTGCTGCCTCGCAGCCCGGGCAGACGCCCATGATGTCTGTGCCTCAGGCCGACGGCAGCGTGATTGCGGTAGCCACCGGCAATGGCAACGAGGTTATCTTGCGTGATCCGCGCCTGGACGAGCTGCTGGCCGCCCACCAGCGTTTTGGCAGCAAGGCCTCGCTGCAAATGCCGGCCGATTTTCTGCGCAATGCCAGCTTTGCCAGCACCCCCATGCCTGCAGCCAAGCCGCATTGAGGGGCGAGCTGCTCTCAAGCTGCTCTCTATGGGGGAGCAGCTTCTGCATGAGCGGAGCCAGCCTTGGGGTGAAAACCTGGGAAATTTCCCTGTATGAGCGCATAAGGCGCTCATTTTTTTACATGCTCATGCTGCCGCAGCGCAGACGCTTGCGTGCATGATGCGAAGTCTGCCGCGTGGAACCAAAACAGCGGCCAGTCTTCTAAGCACCCAGTTACAAGACCGATTGGAAAGGATGAAGATGCCTGCACAACGCAAAACCCTGCAGTCCCTGGGTGTGGCCGCCTTGATTGCGGCTGCCACCGCTGGCGGCGCAGCCTGGACCCTGCCGGTGGCGCAGGCCCAGGTCGCTGGCAGTGCGCCGGCTGCGACCCAGCCTGCTGCTGCACCGCTGGTGAGCGGTTTGCCCGATTTCACCGCCCTGGTGGACAAGGTCGGCCCCTCGGTGGCGAATATCCGCACTACCGAAAAAGTGAGCAAGAACAGCGGTGCGGCGTTGGGCATGGACGAAGACATGCTGGAGTTCTTCCGCCGCTTTGGTCTGCCTGTACCCAATATTCCCAAGCAGCAGCGCCCCGGCCAGGGCGAAGGTGATGACGAGTCCCAGCCCAGCGGCGTGGGCTCGGGCTTTATCCTCACGCCCGATGGCTATGTGATGACCAATGCCCATGTGGTCGAAGGTGCGGACGAGGTCATCGTCACCCTGACCGACAAGCGCGAGTTCAAGGCCAAGATCATCGGCAGCGACAAGCGCACCGATGTGGCCGTGGTCAAGATCGACGCCAAGGGCCTGCCGGCCGTGAAGATTGGCGATGTCAGCAAGCTCAAGGTGGGCGAGTGGGTGATGGCCATTGGCTCGCCCTTTGGCCTCGATAACTCGGTCACGGCCGGCATTGTCTCGGCCAAGCAGCGCGACACCGGTGACTACCTGCCCTTTATCCAGACCGATGTGGCCATCAACCCCGGCAACTCGGGCGGCCCGCTGATCAATCTGCGTGGCGAGGTGGTGGGCATCAACAGCCAGATCTACTCGCGCTCGGGTGGCTTCATGGGCATCAGCTTTGCGATCCCCATTGACGAGGCCGTGCGCGTCAGCGACCAGCTGCGCGCCACCGGCAAGGTCACGCGCGGGCGCATCGGCGTGCAGATCGGCCCGGTGTCCAAGGACGTGGCCGAATCCATAGGCCTGGGCAAGCCGCGCGGGGCGCTGGTGTCTGCCATCGAGCCGGGCTCTCCTGCCGCCAAGGCCGGGGTGGAAGCGGGTGATGTGATCATCAAATACAACGGCACCGATATCGACAAGGTCTCCGACCTGCCGCGCCTGGTGGGCAATACCAAGCCCGGCAGCAAGGGCACGCTCACGGTGTTCCGCCGTGGTGCCACCAAGGATTTGAGCATCACCATTGCCGAGGTCGAGCCCGATGATGCCGTCGCCGCCCGCAAAAAGGGCGGTGATGGTGCTGCAGCCACGGCCAGTGCCAAGTCGCTGGGCTTGGTGGTGACCGATCTGAACGCCGCCCAGAAAAAAGAGCTGAACCTCAAGGGCGGGGTGCGCATTGTCAGCGCGGCTGACGCCGCAGCCCGTGCCGGCCTGCGCGAGGGCGATGTGGTGCTGGCCGTGGCCAATACCGAGGTTGCCGACGTCAAGGACTTTGAGGCCGCCCTGGCCAAGGCCGACAAGCGCAAGCCCGTGAACATGCTAGTGCGCCGTGGCGAATGGGCCCAGTACGTGCTGGTACGCCCCGCGCCTTAAAGGCCTGGAATCTCCCTTCCGGCCGTAGCGGCAGCGATGCCGCGCCGGCTGGCGGGGGAATGCCGGCCACGCTGTAGGACAGGCTTAGGTAGAATCCCCTTTTATCCTGTGCTCTTGCACCATGGCAAGCAGGTGCTTGCTGCGGTGCCAGGAGCTAAGGGGCTTTGCTGAAAGCGATTTTTCGCTGAATCGCATCTGTGGATAAGCTGTGGTTAAATGATTTTGTCGACCTCGGGGTAAGACCCTGGCGGCAAAAAAACGGTGCTTTTGCGCAGGCCTTTTGCCTACAATCAGCAGCCCAACCATCGCAGTTGCCAAAGATTGTTGGTTCAGGGCGCGTCACTGCAGACGCGCCCTTTTTTCATGCCCTGCCATGCCCCGCTCATGCCTTGAAAAAGGCACATTCCTCTCACCAGACGCTTTTCGTTGATGAAGCACATCAGAAATTTTTCCATCATTGCGCATATTGACCACGGCAAATCCACGCTGGCGGACCGACTGATCCAGCGTTGTGGCGGTCTCGCTGAGCGCCAGATGGAGGCCCAGGTGCTCGACTCGATGGACATCGAGAAAGAGCGTGGCATCACCATCAAGGCGCAGACTGCGGCGCTGCAGTACAAGGCCAAGGACGGCCAGGTCTACAACCTCAACCTGATCGACACCCCGGGCCACGTGGACTTCTCGTATGAAGTCTCGCGTTCACTGTCCGCTTGCGAAGGCGCTTTGCTGGTGGTGGACGCCTCCCAGGGCGTGGAAGCCCAGACCGTGGCCAACTGCTACACCGCCCTGGACCTGGGCGTGGAAGTGTTTGCCGTGCTGAACAAAATGGATCTGCCCAACGCCGATCCGGACAACGCCAAGGCCGAGATCGAAGACGTGATCGGCATTGATGCCAGCGACGCCATTCCCTGCTCGGCCAAGACCGGCATGGGCATCGACGACATCCTGGAAGCCATTGTGGCCAAGGTGCCGGCGCCCACGGGCAATCTGGATGCACCGCTGCGCGCCATGATCGTGGACAGCTGGTTCGACCCCTATGTGGGCGTTGTGATGCTGGTGCGCGTGGTGGACGGTCAGCTGAAAAAGGGCGAGCGCTTCAAGATGATGGCCACGGGCGCAGCCTATGAGGCTAACAACGTCGGCGTGTTCACCCCCGCCAACGAGCCGCGCGACGCGCTCAAGGCCGGTGAAGTGGGCTACATCATTGCCGGCATCAAGGAGCTCAAGGCTGCCAAGGTGGGTGACACCATCACCCTGGAAAAAAAGCTGCCCAACAACCTGGGCCCGGCCGAAAAAGCCCTGCCTGGCTTCAAGGAAGTCAAACCCCAGGTGTTCGCAGGGCTCTATCCCACCGAAGCCAGCGAATACGACCAGTTGCGCGATGCCTTGGAAAAGCTGCAGCTCAATGACGCGGCTCTGCAGTACGAGCCCGAAGTCTCCCAGGCCCTGGGCTTTGGCTTTCGCTGCGGCTTCCTGGGCTTGCTGCACATGGAAATCGTGCAGGAGCGTCTGGAGCGCGAATTCGACCAGGACTTGATCACCACCGCGCCCAGCGTGGTCTATCAGGTGGTCAAGGCCGATGGTGAGGTCATCGACGTGGAAAACCCCTCCAAGATGCCCGACCAGGGTCGTCTGGAAGAAGTCCGCGAGCCCATCGTCACCGTGCACCTGTACATGCCCCAGGACTATGTGGGCCCGGTGATGACGCTGGCCAACCAAAAGCGTGGCGTGCAAAAGAACATGGCCTACCACGGCCGCCAGGTCATGCTGACCTATGAGATGCCGCTGGGTGAAATCGTGCTGGACTTCTTTGACAAGCTCAAGAGCGTCTCGCGCGGCTACGCCTCCATGGACTACGAGTTCCTGGAATACCGCGCCTCCGACGTGGTCAAGGTCGACATCTTGCTCAATGGCGAGAAGGTGGATGCCCTGTCCATCATCGTTCACCGCTCGCAGGCCACCTTCCGCGGCCGCGCCGTGGTAGCCAAGATGCGCGAGATCATCAGCCGCCAGATGTTCGATGTGGCCATCCAGGCCGCCATCGGCGCCAACATCATTGCGCGTGAAACCGTCAAGGCCATGCGCAAAAACGTGCTGGCCAAATGCTATGGCGGCGACGTCAGCCGCAAGCGCAAGCTGCTGGAAAAGCAAAAGGCCGGCAAGAAGCGCATGAAGCAAATTGGTTCGGTCGAAGTGCCGCAGGAAGCCTTCCTGGCCATCTTGCAAGTGGAGGATTGATGCAAGCCATGCAATGGATTACGGCCGCCGTGCTGGCGGCCTTCGTGGGCTATGTGGGCGCCTGGTATACCGGTGCCATCGAAGGCAATTTCGCCCTGCTGATGCTGGTGGCCACCCTGGTCACAGGCGCTTATTGGCTGGCGGAGCGCCTGTACTTCTGGCCGCGCCGCAAGCAAACCGCCCAGGCCCTGGCCGAGGCCGCCGACGCGCGCCGCGCCGAGCTGGACCGCATGGGCATTGCCAAGGTCGATGTGGATACCACCGAGGGCCAGCAAAAAGCCCTGGCCCAGCCCTGGTGGCTGGACTGGACGGCGGGCCTGTTCCCGGTGATCGCCGTGGTCTTTGTGCTGCGCTCGTTTTTGTTCGAGCCCTTCAAGATTCCCTCGGGCTCCATGATTCCCACGCTGCTGGTGGGCGATCTGATCCTGGTGAACAAATTCACCTATGGCGTGCGCCTGCCCGTGATCAACAAAAAGATCACCGAAGGCTCGCCCGTGCAGCGCGGTGATGTGATGGTGTTCCGCTACCCGCCCCAGCCCAGCCTGGACTACATCAAGCGTGTGGTGGGCGTGCCCGGCGACACCGTGGCCTATCTGAACAAGCGCCTGACCATCAACGGCCAGCCCGTGGAAACCAAGGAACTGCCGGACTTCTTCGATGAAGACGCCATGCGCTACTTCAACCAGTACGAAGAGACCCTGGGCCTGTCCCCGCACCGATTGCTCAACACCCAGGGTGTGCCGGCCTTTGTGCAGGGCGCCAGCAACTATGCCTACCGCGACAACTGCACCTACAGTGTCGAAGGCGTGACCTGCAAGGTGCCCGAAGGCCATTACTTTGTCATGGGCGATAACCGCGACAACTCGCTGGACTCGCGCTACTGGGGTTTTGTGCCGGACGAAAACATCGTGGGCAAGGCCTTTTTTGTCTGGATGAACTTCGGCAACTTCAAACGCATTGGCGCTTTCAACTAAACGCCAGCACCCACAAGCCGGCACGGCTCGCCCCCTGCGGGGTGATCGCTGTGCCGGTTTTTTGCGTTTGGCGGACAATGTGGGCCTTGTGGTCGCCAGACCATCGCTGACAGGCCCGGCCTGTTTTTGTTTACCGAATTCCCCCTCCTTGTTTTTCTAGGTTTTTTCTAGGTGCTACCTGGTCTTCTTGCTCTGCAGCAGCGTCTGCAGCACACATTTTCCGAACCCGCCTTGTTGCAACGTGCGCTGACGCACCGCAGCTTTTCGGCCGACAACAACGAGCGCCTGGAGTTCCTGGGTGACTCGGTGCTGAGTCTGGCCGTCTCCACCTTGCTGTTCCAGCGTCTGAAGTCGTTGCCCGAGGGCGATCTCTCGCGCGTGCGCGCCAACCTGGTCAAGGAAGGCACGCTGCACCAGATCGCGCTGAAGCTGGAATTGCCCGGCCTGCTGCGCCTGGGTGAAGGCGAATCCAAATCCGGCGGCAAGCAGCGTCCCTCCATACTGGCCGATGCGGTGGAAGCACTGATCGGCGCGGTGTATCTGGATGCAGACTATCTGCAGGCAGAGCGCCTGGTGCACCACCTCTACGAAGGGGTGGACATCAACCCGCAAATGCGTGCGGTGCAAAAAGACCCCAAGACCGCACTGCAGGAATGGCTGCAAGGCCGTCGCATGCAGCTGCCGCAGTACAAAGTGGCTGCGATCACCGGGGCCGCGCATTTGCAAACCTTTGAGGTGGAATGTTCCATTGCGGAACTGCACCTCCATGCCAACGGCAACGGCGCTTCGCGCCGTGCTGCGGAGCAGGCGGCAGCCGCTGCCTTGCTCGATCAACTGAAAGCGAAACATCCATGACCGACGCTGCGAAGAAAAAAGTAGCAGGCAAAGCAGGCGCAGAGCGTGCTAAAGGCCAAATTGACATCAACGATCCCAGCCTGGACTACATCAGTGCCATGCTGGCCGGCGCCAAGCCCGGTGCGGCCGCCACGCCGATTCGCAGCGAAGAAGAATCTGCTGCCGAGCCCGCACGCGAAGTGCCGGTGGAGCAGCAGCGCTGCGGCCTGATCGCCATCGTGGGCAAGCCCAATGTGGGCAAATCCACGCTGATGAATGCGCTGGTGGGGCAGAAAATCTCCATCACCTCGCGCAAGGCGCAAACCACGCGCCACCGCATCACCGGCATCCATACCAAGGAGGAAACCCAGTTTGTGTTTGTGGACACACCGGGTTTCCAGACCAAGCATTCCACGGCGCTGAACAAGTCGCTGAACAAGACGGTGATGGGCGCCATTGGCGATGTGGACCTGATCTTGTTCGTGGTCGAGGCCGGCCAGTTCACTCTGGCCGATGCCAAGGTGCTGTCGCTGTTCAAGCCCGGTATTCCCACATTGCTGATTGCCAACAAGCTGGACGCAGTGGGCCGCCGCCATGAAATCGCCCCCTGGCTGCAAAGCATGCAGGAGCGCCATCCTTTTGCCGAGTTCGTGCCCATGTCGGCCAAGAACAAAAAGGACATCGAGCGCCTGTATGGCATTTGCGCCAAATACCTGCCGCAGCAGCCCTGGTTCTACGGCCAGGACGAGCTGACCGACCGCAGCGAAAAATTCCTCGCTGCCGAAACCGTGCGCGAAAAGCTGTTCCGCTTCACCGGCGACGAGCTGCCCTATACCTCGACCGTGGTCATCGACAAGTTCGAGGAAGAGCCCAGCAAGACCCACAAGCGCTTTATGCGCGTGGCCGCCACCATCGTGGTGGAGCGTGACGGCCACAAGGCCATGGTGATTGGCCAGGGCGGCGAGCGCCTCAAGCGCATCAGCACCGAAGCCCGTCAGGAGTTGGAAAAGCAGTTCGATGCCAAGGTGTTCCTGGAAGTGTGGGTCAAGGTGCGCTCGGGCTGGGCGGATGATGAGGCCCGCGTCAAGTCTTTCGGCTATGAATAATGGGTGTGTGGGATACGCTTCCCGATACTTTGTTGCCCTTGCTGGCCGTGGCGCTGCCACTGTCTGCACAAGGGCGCCGCGTCTCGGAAACCGTCTCCCACCCACATGTTCTACTTGCCAGACTCACAAGGCCTCGCTGAGGCCTTTTTGCTTGCCTGATCTTGCCTGACTCCTGTGGCCACCAAACGCGTCGCTGACGAACCCGCCTTTATCCTGCACCAGTACGACTGGAGCGAATCCAGCCTGATTCTGGAGTGCTTTACCCGCCACCGTGGCCGGGTGGCGCTGGTGGCCAAGGGCGTCAAGCGCCATACCTCCAACTTCCGGCCGGTGCTGCTGGCGCTGCAGCCTTTGAAGCTGCACTGGACGCTGGCGGGCGATGGCACGGCAGACATCCACACGCTCAAGGGCGCGGAATGGGCGGGCGGCCATGTCATGCCCACGGGTGATGGGCTGCTCACCGGCATATATGTCAACGAGCTGCTGATGCGGCTGCTGGCCCGCGAAGACCCTTACGCCCTGCTGTTTGACGCCTATGCCAGCGTGGTGCGTCTGCTGGCTGCTGCTTCGGCGCCGCGCCGGCCCGATGCGGCTGCGGTCGCCCAGTTAGAGCCCACACTGCGCGCTTTTGAGTTGCTGCTGCTGCGCGAAGTGGGGCTGCTGCCCGCGCTGGACAGCGATACCCAGACCCTGCAGCCGCTGCAGGCCGAAACCCACTATGTGCTGGGCGCCGAAACCGGACTGCAAGCCGCAGGCCAGGCGCGTGCCAGCCTCAGCGGTGCGCAATGGCTGGCGCTGCATGCAGCCTTGTATGGCCAGGGCGGTGCGGATGGCTTTGCCGCCCTTGCCCGCGCCTGTGAAGTGGGGGCAGCAAAGCTCAAACCGCAGCTGCGCGCGCTGCTGCAATACCATTGCGGCAGTCCGCCGCTGCGCACCCGCCAGCTGTTGCTGGACCTTCAATCGCTATGACTGCTCCTCTCGCCGCTTCAACCGTTGCTTCCACCGCCGCTTCCACTGCTGCCGGCCATGCCCGCACCGCTTTGTCCGTCAACGTCAACAAGGTTGCGTTGGTGCGCAACACCCGCCACCTGGGCATTCCCAGCGTCACACGCGCGGCCTTGCTGTGCCTGCAGGCCGGAGCCCAGGGCATCACCATCCACCCGCGCCCGGACGAGCGCCATATCCGCGCCAGCGATGTGGCGGAGCTGGCTGCGCTTATGCAGCAATGGCCTGCCGCCGAGTTCAACATCGAAGGCAATCCCACGCAGAACCTGATGGACTTCATCCGCCAGACACGCCCGCACCAAGCGACGTTTGTGCCCGACAGCGAAGACCAGTTCACCAGCGACCATGGCTGGACCTTCCCGCAAGACGCCGAGCGCCTGCGCCCCTTGATTGCCGAGTGCAAGCAACTGGGCGTGCGCGTCAGCCTGTTCATGGACCCCATCCCCGAGCAAATGGCCGCTGCCAAGGCGGTGGGTGCCGACCGTGTGGAGCTGTACACCGAACCCTATGCCGCAGCCTGGGGGACGCCGGAACATGCCGAACAGCTGCGCATCTATGCCGCCGCCGCCCAGGCCGCGCTTTCTGCCGGCCTGCAGGTGAATGCCGGCCATGATCTGAACCGCGACAACCTGCCCGCTTTTGTGGCCCAGGTGCCGGGCTTGGCCGAGGTCTCCATAGGCCATGCCTTGATCGCCGATGCGCTGGAGCTGGGCTATGCCGAAACCGTGCGCGCCTACCAGGCCGCCATAGACGCAGGCATGGCGGCCCGGGTGTGACTCCGGTTTTAGTAGCTGCCTCAGCATGTCGTGGTTGCGTTTGCAGCCTGTTTGACTACACAGAATCTGTGCAAAGGACGGTCCCATGATCTACGGCATTGGCACCGATATCTGCGATATCCGCCGCATACGTGCCAGCCTGGAGCGCCATGGCGAGCGCTTTGCCCAAAAGGTGTTGGCCGATGGCGAGATGGCGGTTTGGCGCCGCCGCAGCGCACGCTGGCCCGAACGCGGTGTGCGCTATGTGGCCACGCGTTTTTCGGCCAAGGAAGCTTTCAGCAAGGCCGTGGGCATGGGCATGCGCATGCCCATGACCTGGCGCCATTGTGAGGTGGTGAATCTGCCCAGCGGCCAGCCCAGCATTGTTTTGCATGGCGAGCTCAAACAATGGTTTGAGGCGCAGGGCTTGAGCGTCCATATCACCATGTCTGACGAGTCGGAATACGCCGCCAGCTTTTGTGTCGTCGAGAAAAAAACGGACATCTGACATCATCTGCAAAGGCATGGGGCATTACGCTCCCTCCCCTTTCGGGGGAGGGGTGGGGTGGGGGCTGCCCCCATCCCCGCCTTCCCCCGATGGGGGAAGGGGCTGTACAGGCAATGCGAAGTCCATGCGCCTATCACTAGCAATCTTTTAAAGAATCAACACCATGCGCCTGCACGCCCCTCTGATCATCGACATTGCCGGCACCGCCCTCACTGATGTGGACCGCGCCCGCCTGGCCCATCCCTTGGTGGGCGGCATTATTTTGTTCAAGCGCAACTGGGCCGACCGTGCGGCCCTGGTACAGCTGTGCGCGGACATCAAGGCCGTGCAGCCCGACTTGCTGATTTGCGTGGACCATGAGGGTGGGCGTGTGCAGCGTTTTCGCACCGATGGCTTCACCCATATCCCACCCATGCGCGCCCTGGGCGAGATGTGGATGGATGACGGCAAGGGCAAAAAATACCGCGAAGGCTCGGGTGCCATGCGCGCCATGAATGCGGCCACAGCGGCCGGCTATGTGCTGGGCACAGAATTGCGCGCCTGTGGGGTGGACTTCAGCTTCACGCCGGTGCTGGACCTGGATTACGGTGAGAGCTCCGTCATCGGCGACCGCAGCTTTCACCGTGACCCGCGCGTGGTGGCTGCGCTGGCCAAGAGCCTGATGCATGGCCTGCTGCAAACCGGCATGGGCAATTGCGGCAAGCATTTCCCGGGGCACGGTTTTGTGAAGGCCGACTCGCATGTGGACATTCCGGTCGACAAGCGCAGCCTCAAGGCCATTTTGGATGAAGACGCAGCACCTTACCCCTGGCTGTCCAGCGTGCTCACCGCCGTGATGCCGGCCCATGTCATCTACCCCAAGGTGGATGCTCGCCCCGCAGGCTTCAGCGAAAAATGGCTCAAAGACATTCTGCGCAGCCAATTGCGTTATGACGGCGCCATCTTCAGCGACGACCTGAGCATGGAGGGCGCACGCCGTATCAATGGCCAGCTCATCAGCTACACCGAGGCCGCGCTGCAGGCCTTGAACGCCGGCTGCGACATGGTGCTGCTGTGCAACCAGAGCCTGGGCTTTGGCGAGCATGTGGACCAGTTGCTCGACGGCATGGACGCCGCGCTGCGTGATGGCCGCTGGGTGCCGGACGAAGACTCCGAATCCCGTCGCCTGGCCCTGCTGCCCGAGACCGAGCCCCAGGCCTGGGACGATTTGATGCGCCAGCCTGCTTACCTGCAGGCGCTGGACTTGCTGCCTTAATCGGCGGATCGCGAGGCCGCAGCGTCGGCCCCGGCCTCTTCCTGCACCCACTGCGCAAAGCGTGCCAGTGCGCCGTGCTGGGCGTCGGGGTGGCGCTGGCTGGCCGCGGCAAACTGCACCAGCCAGTGGCTGTAGGGGCTGAGGCTGTGGTCCATGTCGCCCACGGCCACCAGGCGGCCATCCTGCAGTATGGGGGCAATCAACTCATAGCGGCCTATGGCAATGCCCTGGCCGGCCATGGCGGCTTGTATCAACTGGTCGTACTGGTTGTAGCGCAGCATGCGCTGGGCGCTGCTGGTAGGCCAGCCCTTGGCCTGTAGCCAGCCATGCCAGTGCAGCCAGGGGCGATGGGGCAGGTCCAGCTCCAACAGCACCTGGGCTGCTACCTGTTCGGGGCTGTCCAGTCGCAGCTGGCCCAGTGAAGGATGGGCCACTGGCACCAGGGTTTCGCCAAACAGGCGTATGGACCCGGGCGGCGCGTCGTGGGCCGCGCAGTAGCGTATGGACAGGTCGATATCGTGGGCATGGGGGCTGTGCAGCTGGTTGTCTGCGGCCACGCGCACATCCACATCGGGGCAGCGCTGTTGAAAGCGCCCCAGGCGCGGCAGCAGCCACAGCGCGGTAATGCCCACGCTGGCCGAGATGGTCACGCAATGCGATCCCTGCTGGCCGCTGATCAGGGCCAGGGTTTCCTGTAGCTGGCGCAGGCTGCTGCTGGCGCTTTGAAACAGGCGCTCGCCCGCAGGGGTGAAGGCAATGCTGCGGTGGCCGCGCACCAAGAGCGGCTGGCCTATGGCCTCTTCCAGCTGGCGCATTTGCTTGCTCACGGCCGACTGGGTCAAAAACAAATCCTCGGCTGCCTGCGTGATGCTCATGCGCCGGCCCACGGCCACCAGAGTGGGAAAGAGGTGCAAGGGCGGCAATGGGGGAAGAGGATGTGACATTCCTTGGCCTCATGTGAGTGGTGACCAATCTTCGTTTGAGCGCAGGGCGCACAACGCATGTAATGCAGGCAATTTATCGCAATCGCCTCCGTCATGCACAACACCATCGCCTCCCACAAACTACAACCTGCGCTGCAGCCGGTTCACATTCCAACCACGACAGGCTATGGCCTGCAAGGCCATCTCTGGCCCACGACTGGAGCACCGCACTGCCGCCACCAAGGAGGCCGGCCATGAGCGCGCCGGTGCAAGACAGCTGGGTCTGGCGGCAGCGTTGGTGGCTGGTGCTGGCCGGGGGGCTGATCATGGGCTGTGCCCTGGGCATACGCCATGTGCAAGGTCTGTTGATGCAGCCCGTGGTGCTGGAGCGGGGCTGGAGCCGTGAGGCTTTTGCCTGGTCGCTGGCGCTGCAAAACCTGGTCTGGGGCCTGGCCCAGCCGCTGACCGGCATGGTGGCCGACCGCTTTGGCGCGGTGCGGGTGCTGTTGCTCAGTGCCGGGCTCTATGCCCTGGGCTTGCTTGTCATGGCACTGGCACCCAATACGGCGTGGCTGACCTGGGGCAATGGTGTGCTGGTGGGGGTGGCCTTGTCGGGCACGGCTTTTGCCGTGGTCTATGGTGCATTGAGCCGCTTGTTTGCACCGGCACAGCGGCCTTGGGCCTTGGGCGTGGCGGGGGCCATGGGGGGGCTGGGCCAGTTTTTGATGGTGCCCTTGACCCAAAGCCTGCTGGCTTCCTGGTCCTGGCAGCAGGTGGTCATGGCGCTGGCCTTGGTGATGCTGGCCATGGCTGCCATGGCCCCGCTGTTGCGTGCCCCGGCGGCTGCGGCTAGTCATGTGCCCATCGCGGAGCCCAGCGCGCAGAGCATGGGTGCTGCCATGCGCCAGGCACTGACGCACCGGGGTTTCTGGTTGCTGAACGCCGGTTTTCTGGCCTGCGGCTTTCAACTGGCTTTTATTGCTGCCCACCTGCCAGCCTATTTGCTGGACCAGGGCCTGGGTGCGCAGCAGGCGGGCATTTGTCTGGCACTGGTGGCGCTGGCCAATGTGCCGGGCAGCTATGTGTGCAGCTGGGTGGGTGGGCGCATGCGGCGCAAGCATGCGTTGGCCCTGCTGTACCTGATTCGCTCGGCCGCCATGCTGTGCTTTGTCTGGGCGCCGGTCTCGGCCAACAGCGCCTATGTGTTCTCCATCGTCATGGGTTTTCTGTGGCTGGGCACGGTGCCGCTCACCAATGGCCTGGTGTCCCAGGTGTTTGGCGTGCGCTATCTGAGCACGCTGTTTGGCCTGGTCTTTTTTGGCCACCAGCTGGGTGGCTTTCTGGGGGCCTGGCTGGGCGGTGTGGTGTATGAAGCCACCCATTCCTATCTGTGGTTGTGGTGGGCCTCCATCGCCCTGGGTGTGCTGGCGGCCGTGCTGCACTGGCCCATCAACGATGCGCCAGCGGCCCAGCCTGTGCGCGGCAGACTGGCTGCCGCAGGCCTATGAAAAGGCTGGGCAAGTTGTGCTGTCTTGCCATGGCGGCGGCTGTGGTGGCCAGCGTACTGGTCTGGGCCTTGCAGGGGTGGCTGCAGCCGGCCGCGCTGCTGCAACTGCTGTCCGGCTTTTCACTCTGCGGCTGAGTACCGCCCTGGTGGCTGCTTCTGATGGGGCAGTACGCACCAGTTTGCGCTGGTCGACGTTTCTGTCTCTAGGGCCTGTTGGCTGATGGACTAGATTTGCATGCAATTTATATTGCATGCAAATCATTGCCTTTATTGCATGGTTTTAAAAAGCGTATAGCATGCCTGCAAATTGGATTGCATGCATGAGCTATTGCGATCTAATTTTTCAGAAATTACCGAAATTTCAGTAAATAAATATGTTCCATCTTGCCGATATAGGTGCGCTCGATCTGGCCCGGGTGCAGTTCGCCTTCACGGTGTCGTTCCACATCGTGTTTCCCTCCATCACCATTGGCCTGGCTTCCTATCTGGCGGTGCTGGAAGGCCTGTGGTTGCTGACGCGCCGCGAGGTCTACAAGGACTTGTTCCACTACTGGGTCAAGTTTTTTTCGCTGTGCTTTGGCATGGGCGTGGTCTCCGGTCTGGTCATGGCCTACCAGTTCGGCACGAACTGGAGCGGCTTTTCCAACTTTGCCGGCAGCATTACCGGCCCGCTGCTGACCTATGAGGTGCTGACCGCCTTCTTCCTGGAGGCCGGCTTTCTGGGTGTCATGCTGTTCGGCTGGAGCAAGGTGGGGCTACGCCTGCACTTTTTTGCCACGCTGATGGTGGCCCTGGGCACGCTGATTTCGGCGACCTGGATCCTGGCTTCCAACAGCTGGATGCAGACACCCGTGGGCTATGACATCGTTGACGGCAGAGTGGTGCCCACGGATTGGCTGGCCATTGTGTTCAACCCTTCCTTCCCCTATCGCCTGGCGCATATGGTGGTCGCGGCCTTTTTGTCTACGGCGCTGATCGTGGGCGGCACGGGAGCCTGGCATCTGCTGCGCGGGCGCCGTACCGCAGCCGTGCAGCGCATGACCTCGATGGCGCTGTGGATGGTGTTGGCCGCTGCACCGCTGCAGGCGTTGATAGGGGACCAGCATGGTCTGAACACACTGAAGCACCAGCCAGCCAAGTTGGCGGCCATGGAGGCGCATTGGGAGCATTTGCCCGAAGGTGAGGGCGTGCCCCTGGTGCTGTTTGCCCTGCCTGACCAAGAGGCCCAGACCAACCGCTATGCGCTGGAGATTCCGCGCCTGGCCAGCCTGGTGCTCACCCACAGCTGGGATGGTGAGATCCCTGCACTCAAAGACTTCCCTAAGGAAGACCTGCCGCCCGTTGCCACGGTGTTCTGGTCCTTTCGCGTGATGGTGGGCCTGGGCATGCTGATGCTGCTCATGGGCCTGTGCGGGCTGTGGCTGCGCTGGCGTGGTCGCCTGTATGCAGCGCCCTGGTTCCAGCGCTTTTGCGTGGCCATGGGGCCATCGGGTCTGGTGGCGCTGCTGGCCGGCTGGTTTGTGACCGAGACCGGTCGCCAGCCCTGGGTGGTGTATGGGGTGATGCGCACGGCAGACAGCGTGTCCAACCATGATTTCTCCCACCTTGCGGTGTCACTGGCCGTGCTGGTGGTGGTCTATCTGCTGGTGTTTGGCACCGGTACCTGGATGGGGCTGAAGATGCTGGCACAAGCCCCGCATGAAGGCGAGCAGCCACCCGAAGGCGGCCCCGGCGAGCCCAACCAGCCCATGCGCCCCATCTCGGGCGCCAACCCCTCGGCCTCTGGCCAAGCACTTTAAAGGAGCGCCCTATGGGAGTCGACATGTCTGTGATTTGGGCCGGCATCATCGTGCTGGGTGTGTTCATGTATGTGGTGATGGATGGCTTCGACCTGGGGGTCGGCATGCTGTTTCCGTTCTTCCAGAACCGCCATGACCGCGATGTGATGATGAACACCATCGCCCCCGTCTGGGATGGCAACGAAACCTGGTTGGTGCTGGGTGGGGCAGGGCTGATGGCAGCCTTCCCCGTGGTGTATTCGGCCGTGCTCAGCGCGCTGTATCTGCCCATGATGCTGATGCTGGTGGGCCTGATTCTGCGTGGCGTGGCCTTTGAATTTCGCTTTCGGGCCAGCGACCAGCGCCGCCATATCTGGGACAAGGCCTTTGCCGGTGGTTCGCTGGTGGCCACGGCCATGCAGGGCGTGACCCTGGGCGCTTTGCTCAGCGGTCTGGAACTGCAGAACGGCGTCTTTGTCGGCGGTGCATTCGACTGGCTGTCGCCCTTCAGCGTATTCACCGGCCTGGGTCTGGTGGCCGCCTATATGTTGCTGGGCAGTACCTGGCTGGTGATGAAGACCGAAGGCCCGTTGCAGCAAGGCCTGCGCCGTGCGGCCAAGCTGAGCACCGTGGCCATGGCCGCAGCGATTGCGGTGGTCAGCCTGTGGACGCCGCTGCTGCACGACAGCATTGCCCAGCGCTGGTTTGGCTCCCAGGTCTTTTACTGGTTCCTGCCTGTGCCCCTGCTGGTGCTGGCCTGCCTGGCTTTGCTGTGGCGCACCCTGGGTTCGCAGCGCCGCCATGGCAGCCCCTTCGGTCTGGCGCTGGCGCTGGTGTTTCTGGGCTATACGGGCCTGGTGATCAGCATCATGCCGGTGATTTTGCCGCCCTCGCTGACGATCTGGCAGGCCGCAGCACCGGCCTCCAGCCAGGGGTTCGCTTTGGTGGGCGCGCTGTTCATCATCCCTATCATCCTGGGCTATACCGCATGGAGCTATTACGTGTTCCGCGGCAAGGTCCGCCATGGCGAGGCTTATCACTGATGTCCACACCATCCACACACAAGGGGCTGCGCCAGCTGGGCTGGCTGCTGGCCATCTGGTGCGCCAGCGTCGGCGTGCTGGGCGCAGCGGCCTGGCTGATGCGCAAGCTGATGGCCTTGGGCGGCATGCTGGCCTGAGCCCGGCGCGGCAAGCCTGGGCGCAGTGCCTGAACTTCAGACCAGGGGGCGGCGTGTGCCCCAGGTCTGGCCGGCATGCCACAGGGTGGCAATCTGCTCCAGTGCCGGGCGCAGTTGGGCCAGGCTATCGGCCGCTCCCAGGGAAATGCGCACGGAGTCGGGGCTGTGCTCTGTGCTGGCAAAAGCCTGGGCTGTTGCCACGCCCACACCGCGTTCCTGCAAGGCATGGCTGAAGATTTGCTGCGGCCAATGGGCGGGCAGGGGCAGCCAGACATGCAGGCCATGGCTATGGGCCTGGGCCGCAGCGGGGAGCAGCTCGCGTGCGAGCGCCTGGCGCAGCTGGCTTTCGCGCTGGATCTCGCTGGCAATGCGCAAGGCCTGGCCCGAGGCTATCCATTGCGCGGTAAGGCCGGCCAGCAGCGGTGAAGCTCCCATGCCCGTGGCGCGCAGGCAGTCCTGCACGGCATCGGCCGTGGCCTGGTCTGGCAGCAGTACAAAGCTGCAGCGCAGACCGGGCCAGACCGTCTTGGACAGCGAGGCCAGGTAGAAGCTGCGCCGTCCCTGGGTGTATGCGGTCACCGGAGGTGGGGCATCGGGCAGCAGAGGGCGGTAGGGGTCGTCTTCCACCAGCGTGAGCTGGCGCTGCTCCAGCAAGCTGGCGATTTCCTGGCGCCGGCCGGCGCTCATGGTCAGCGTGGTGGGGTTGTGCAGCGTGGGGTTGAGGTAGAGCAGACGGGCGCCGGAGGCGCGCTGGGCCTCGTCCAGCGCATCGGGCCGCATGCCTTGTGCATCGCTGGCCACCGTCACAATCCGCAGCCCCAGGCTGCGCGCGGCGAGTATGAAGCCGGGGTAGGTCAGGTGGTCGCACAGCACGGCATCACCGCGCTGGCAGCGGCTGAGCAAGATGGCGCACAACGCGGTTTGTGTGCCGGCGGCCAGCAGCATGGGCTGCTGCGATGCCAGCTCGGGCAGGGCTGCTGCCAGCCATTGGCGGCCGGCTTGCAGCAGCTGGGTTTGCAGGGCCGCAGGTTCATACAGGCTGAGCTGGCGCATGCCTTGCGCGCGCTGCAACTGGTCCAGCCCCTGGCTCAGGCTGGTGTGCAGCCAGCTGGGCGTGGGGGGCACATTCATGCCCAGATCGGTAAAGCTGCTCTGGGCATGCAGGGGCTGGCTGGCAATGAAGGAGCCTCGCCCCGTGGTGGCGCTGACCAGGCCTTGCTCTCTGGCCTTGGCGTAGGCACGTGTGACGGTGGTCAGGTCCACATCCAGCCTCTGGGCTAGGGCGCGCTGCGTCGGAATCTGGTCGCCGGCCTGGAGGGCGCCGCTCTCTACGGCATGGGCGATCATGCGCACGATTTGCAGATAGCGCGGGCCGTTGCCCGTGCGCAGCGGCATGACCCAGTCTGGCCCTGTCTCTGGCATGTTGTCCTTGGTGTTTTGCTTGTACATGGTTGCAGGCCAGTATGGGGCTCCTGCAATAGGCGGGCAATAGAAATTGCAATGCAGATTGTATGGAGATCAAGCTGGGGCGTTTTTTCTCGAACGCGGCCGTGTGTCGGAGCTTTTAAGCCAGGCTTCAGTCTGGCGGCTTAGCGTGGTGGCTTCACTGCACCAGCGAGACCGTATGCACTCCACCCTCCAGACTCCAGCGCAGGTCAGCACCAGGCTGGCGGTGTTCCGCCATGCCTGGGGGCTGGCCCGGCCCTATTTTGTGTCCGAAGAAAAAACCAGGGCCTGGGGTCTGCTGGCGGCCATCGTGCTGCTGAATCTGGGTGCGGTGTACATGCTGGTGCAGATCAACGAGTGGAACCGGGTGTTCTACGACGCCTTGCAAAACAAGCAAAGCGCTGTGTTCTGGAAGCAGCTGTGGCGCTTTCTGTGGCTGGCCCTGGTCTATATTGTGATTGCGGTCTACAAGTTCTATCTGACCCAGTTGCTGCAACTGAACTGGCGGCGCTGGCTGACCGATCACATGTTGCAGCGCTGGCTGGCCCTGCAGGCGTTCTACCGACTGGAGCTGGGGCGCTATGGCCAGGATGCGGCCGGCAGCCAGGTGCCGGACAACCCCGACCAGCGCATCCAGGAAGACCTGAGCCTGTTCACCAGCTATAGCGTCACGCTGGTGATGGGGGCCTTCAACGCCCTGGTCACCTTTGTCAGCTTTGTGGGCATTTTGTGGGGGCTGAGTGCGGCGATGGACGTGAGTCTGCCGCAGTTGCTCGGCGGCGGTGTGCTGCAGATACCGGGCTTTATGGTGTGGATGGCTGTTTTGTACTGCCTGGTGGGCAGTGCCATCACCTTCTTCATCGGCAAGCCCCAGGTGGGGCTGAACAAGCGCCAGCAATTGCTGGAGGCCAATTTCCGTCACCACATGATCCGGGTGCGCGAGCATGCCGAGGCCATTGCTCTGGATGGCGGCGAGCGCGTGGAGGGGACGCAGCTCTCGCTGCGTTTTTCGGATGCGCTGGCCAACTATCTGCAACTGCTCAAGCAGCAAAAACGCCTGGTGTGGTTCACCAATTTCTTTGGCCAGGTGGCCGTGGTGTTCCCGTTTCTGATTGCCGCCCCGCGTTTTTTCAGCGGGGCCATCCAACTGGGGCAGTTGATGCAGATTGCCACGGCCTTCAACCAGGTGCAGGACGCACTGAGTTGGATCGTCAACAACTACCCCGATATCGCGGCCTGGCGCGCCACCACCGAGCGCTTAGCCAGTTTTGACCACAGCCTGCAAGCCCAGGCCAGGCAGGGCGGTGTGCAGTTGCAAGATGCCAATGCCCTGCATGCCCAGGCGCTGGATGTACGCCTGCCCCAGGGCCGGCCGCTGCTGAAGCAGGCGGACTTGCGGGTGCAGCCTGGCGACAGCGTGCTGGTCAGCGGCCCTTCGGGTGGGGGCAAATCCACCTTGCTGCGCAGCCTGGCAGGTATCTGGCCCTATGCCCAGGGGCAGGTGGCGCGCTCGCAAGACGCCATGTTTGTGCCCCAGCGGCCCTATTTGCCCGAAGGCAGCTTGCGTGCCGCGCTGGCCTATCCCGAAGCTGCGCAGCGCTATACCGATGCCCAGCTGCAGCAGGCCTTGCGCGATGCCGAACTGCCAGACCTGGCCGCGCACCTGGACCGCCAAGCCGCCTGGAATGCCGTGCTCTCGGGCGGTGAGCAGCAGCGCCTGGCGCTGGCGCGGGTGTTTCTCAAACAGCCCGCCTGGGTGTGGGTGGACGAGGGCACCAGCGCCCTCGATGGGCCCACGGAAGCCTTGCTGTACCAACGTTTGCGCGCGTTGGTGGCTGCGCGTGGTGGCGCCCTGGTGTCGGTGGCCCACCGCGACAGCGTGCGTGCGTTTCACCAGACACAGTGGCTGCTGCAGTCGGGGCTGCACCAAGTGCAGGTGAGTAGGGCTGAATAGACCGTATTTTTTGATACAGGATTGCGACAAATTCCTGTGTTTTTCATGCCATGCTGCATGGGCATGATGCTGGCATGCCCGGTGCTACCAGAAAGCGCGGCACCAACCGTAAGAGGGAGACAGTATGACGATGGTTCACCTGGAGTGGCATGGGCCTTATGGCCTGAAGGATCTGAAGGCTTTGTGTAGAGCAGGTGTGGATTACGGCGTCTACCAAATCTATGGAAAGCATGCGCTCTATGGACCCCATTGCCTGCTGTACATAGGCAAAGCCGAGTGCCAGACATTCGGTGTTCGAATTGCGCAAGAGGGGTGGGAAGACAATCGGGATGCCAACAATTTGCAGATCTATGTGGGGCGTATGGGCGGCATGGAACCACCTTCCATGGAGGGTTTTGCCCAGCTGCTCGATCAGGTGGAAAGCCTGTTGATTTATGCCCATGGTCCGGCCTGCAATGCTGCCAAGCTTAAAAGCTTGCCGGAGATGCAGCCCCGGCTGCGTGTGTTGAACTGGGGCTGTTTCAGAGATTTGATGCCAGAAGTATCCGCCGAGCGCTGGAACGGCCAGCATTGGAATCTCGCCGGTTACGCCTTGTACAGCAGGCCAGATAATCCGCAGCCAGAAACGCTGTGACGTTCTGTTCGCACAGACAGCAAAAGGAGTTTTTATGCGCGTTGGTGTCTTGACCGGTGGTGGCGATTGCCCGGGTCTGAACGCGGTGATCCGTTCGGTCACCAAATCCCTGATCAACCATGGCCAGTGCGAGGTGCTGGGCATTGCCGATGGCTTTGAAGGTCTGATGGAGGCCCAGCCCCGCGTCAAGCCGCTGTACTGGGACGAGGTCTCGGGCATTTTGCACATGGGCGGCACGGTGCTGGGCACCAGCAACAGCGCCAATCCGCTGCGCGATGCCGCCACGCTGGAGCAGGTGGGGCGCAATGTGCAGACCCTGGGCCTGGACGTGGTGGTGGCCATTGGCGGCGACGGCACCATGAGCCTGGCCCACGGCCTGGCCCAGGTAGGCCTGCAGTGCGTGGGCGTGCCCAAGACCATTGACAACGACATTGCCCACTGCGAGCGCAGCTTTGGCTTTGACACGGCCGTGTCCACGGTGACGGAAAGCCTGCGCCGCATCGAGAGCACGGCCAACAGCCACCATCGGGTGATGATTGTGGAAACCATGGGCCGGCACGCGGGCTGGCTGGCGCTGGAGTCCGGCATTGCCGGTGCGGCCGACATCATCTTGCTGCCCGAGATTGACTACGACCTGCAGACCATCATCCGCGTTTGCCAGGAGCGCGAGCAGCGCCAGCGCTACACCATCATCTGCATAGGCGAAGGAGCCAAGGAAAGTGGCACCAGCCTGACGGTGCGCGAGCGCATCGAATACAGCCCCGACCCCGTGCGTCTGGGCGGTGTGGGCCATGTGCTGCGTGAGCGTCTGCAGCCCCACCTCAAAAGCGAGGTGCGGACCACGGTGCTGGGCCATGTGCAGCGCGGTGGCGACCCCACGCCTTTCGACCGCGTGCTGGCCACGCAATTCGGCCACCATGCGGCCCAGTTGGTGCTGCAGGGCAGCTATGGCCGCATGGTCACGCTGGAGCGCGGCGTCATCGGCAGTGTGGCGATCTCCCAGGTCGCCAACACCCAGCGTCAGGTGCCGCTGCAGCATGGCCTGCTGGTGATGGCGCGCGATATCGGCATCAGCCTGGGCGAGGCGGGGTAAACACGCCTGAGCCGTGCCCCTCTTTCTTGCCGTGCGAGAGAGGGGCTGCACCAGCGCTGCGGGGCTGCGGAGGGGACAACGACCCCTGTGGGAGCCGGTCTCTTTATTCTTCACACCCTTGGTTACGACATGGCAGGTGAGGGAAGGGGCAGTCACGGCGCAAAAACGGCTAAGGTTGCAGGCTGTTGAATTTGCAAGATCTCACACCATGGATCGACATGAAGAAGCGGTGATGCAGCTGCTCACCGCCAACGGCGAAACCTTTGTGGCCCACCACTACGATGTGGCAGCAGGCTGGCAGGCTCCGGCTTTTGTGGCCCTGCGCCCCACCAAGCGCCAGCTGTATGTGGTGGAGGTCTCGGCCTCGGGCTTTCCGCTGGGCCTAGTCAGCAAGCTCAATGAGCGCGTGGCCAGATGGTATGCGCCGCTGCTGATGCAGCTGCAAGGTCTGGGCGTGACCGATGCCGAATGGGACATCCAAACCCTGGTCTTTGTGCGCAGCGACCAGATCGCCTGGCTGCAGGAGCGGGTCAAAGACCTGTCCGGTGTGCATGTGCTGAGCCTGGAACAGGCCAGTGCCGACTGGAGCTGGGCCGATCTGGTCTGGTCTGCAGACTATGACTTTGCCAGCGGCGAAGTCCCCCAACGCGGCGTGGCCAAACCCACGCTGACGCATTGAGCACAGCACGGCCTGCGCAGCGTGGTCTACGCTGCTTGCCTTTTTTACGTATTTCTCACCATGCAACTGAATCAAATCCCCTTTGGTACTACCGACTGGTCCGATGTGGCCGCTACCGAGCACCCGGGCGAGACGGGGCACGCCATCTGGCGCACCCGCCAGTTTGGCGCCGTGCGCGTGCGCATGGTGGAGTACACGCCGGGCTATCTGGCCGATCACTGGTGTGTGAAAGGCCATATCTTGCTGTGTCTGGAAGGTGAGCTGCACACCGAGTTGGAAGATGGCCGCCGCTTTGTGCTGTACCCGGGCATGAGCTACCAGGTGGCCGACAATGCCGAGCCGCATCGCTCGTCCACGCCCGTGGGGGCCAAGCTGTTCATCGTCGACTGAATCTGGATACCGCATTGCCATGACTTTCTTGACCCCGGCCGACCAGGCCCTTTCCCCAGGCTTTGCCGAACAGTTGCGAAAGGCTTGCATCAGCGACTGGAATGCCTGCGTGCAGCACCGCTTTGTCGATGAGATTTTTGACGGCAGCCTGGACGACGCCGTGCTGCGCCACTATCTGGTGCAGGACTACCAGTTTATCAACCGCTTTGTGGCCCTGCTGGGCGCGGCCATTGCCAGTGCCGATGTGTTTGCGCCGCGCGTGCGCCTGTCGCAGTTCGCGGCCATGATCACCAGCGACGAGAACACCTATTTCCTGCGCAGCTTTGACGTGCTGGGCGTGGACCAGGAGCAGCGCCTGACACCGGTGCTCACCCCCCAGACACAGGCTTTTCAGCAGCTGATGCACGAGGCCGCACAAAGCCTTTCTTACGCCAACTGCATTGCCGTGCTGGCCGTGGCCGAAGGCCTGTACCTGGACTGGGCCGACCAGCCCGCCAAGCAACAGCTTCCGCTGCCTGCGCGCTTTGAGCATGCGGAGTGGATCACGCTGCACGCCAATGACTTCTTCCGCGACTTTGTGGGCTGGCTGCGCAGCGAACTGGACCGCGTGGGCCCGCAGCTGGACGCAACGGCCAGGGCCGAGGCTGCAAGCTTCTTCGCCCGAGCCGTAGCGCTGGAGCGTGCCTTTTTTGACCATGTGTACCTGGACGCAGAGGCCTGAATGATCTGGCCAGCGCGGCGCAATCCAGTGGTGCAGCATGTGGTCCACACCGACATGCTGCGCCAGTCCTGGCACAGGGCCTGGGCCGCGTTGGGCATGCCTGCATCCCAGGCCGTGTTGGACAGCCTGCTGGCCGCCTACCAAGAGGCACAGCGCAGCTACCACACGCTGCAGCATGTGCAGGAAATGCTTGCACTGCTGGAGCCCGTGCTGATCCAGGCGCAGCGCCCAGGCGAGCTGGAGCTGGCGCTATGGTTTCACGACGCGGTCTACCAGCCCCAGGCCAAGGACAACGAGCTGCAAAGTGCCGACTGGGCTGCCAAGGTGATGCGGGCGCAAGAGGTGGACGAGGCTGCCGTGCAGCGCGTACACAGCCTGATCATGGCCACCTGCCATGCGGCCCAGCCGCAGCAGCCCGATGCCCAGTTGCTGGTGGATATCGACCTGGCCATTTTGGCCGCCGATGCCCCGCGCTTTGCCGAGTACGAGCAGCAGATACGCGCGGAGTACCGCTGGGTGCCGTCTTTGATCTACCGCGCCAAACGTCGCGCCGTGTTGCAGTCTTTCATGGAGCGTGATGTCATCTACAGCACGCCGGTATTTCGCGAGCGCCTAGAGGCCGCGGCCCGGCGCAATCTGGAGCAGGCCTTGCATGTGAAATAAGGAGAGACCATGCCGGAACGTCTCACACGACAGCCATGGATGGCGGGTTTTTTCATCGCCATGGTGTGCAGCCTGAGCCCGTCAGCTCAGGCCGCAGAGTGGAAAATTTGCGATCTGCAGGTGCAACTGCGGGACAAGCAAAACAACCCGACCGAGCTGCAAACCCGGGTGAAGGAAAGCAGCACGCCCAATGCTGCGGAATGCCCACAACCGGGCACGGCCCTGAGCTTTCACCCCGAAACCGAGGACTACCAAAGCATGCTGCCGCGCCGCCAATGGCCCAAGCCAGGCCAGACCGTGCTGGTGCGGTTTCGCTATCTGGATGGGGAATGCAAAGACCGAGGGCCTTGCCGGATCAAGCACTATTCCGTCATGCGCTGAGGAGTGCTCAAAAAGGCTGTAGCGCTTTGCCATCAAGCATCAGCAGCTTTTATTTCGATAGCATCTTGCTGGGCGAGGGCTGGTGAGCCCTGCGGTCCATGGGCCGTGGGCCTCCATGGGCCATCGTGGGCACCTATGATCCAGGGTTTCGCCGTTCTCACGCCAACCGCTGGATTTTTTCATGACCACCTTAGGAACCCCCTACACCCCCCAAGCCACCAAAGTCATGCTGCTGGGCAGCGGCGAACTGGGCAAGGAAGTGCTGATCGCCCTGCAGCGCCTGGGCGTGGAAACCATTGCCGTGGACCGCTACGAGAACGCGCCCGGCCACCAGGTGGCCCACCATGCACGCACCATCACCATGAGCGACCCGGCACAGCTCAAGGCGCTGATTGAAGAGATCAAGCCCGACCTGGTGGTGCCCGAGATCGAGGCCATTGCCACGCCCATGCTGGAGGAGCTGGAGGCCGCAGGTGTGGTCACCGTCATTCCCACGGCCCGCGCCACGCGGCTGACCATGGACCGCGAAGGCATTCGCCGCCTGGCTGCCGAAACCCTGGGCCTGCCCACCAGCCCCTACCGCTTTTGCGACTCGCTGGCCGAGCTGCAGGCTGCCATTGACGGTAGCGACGGCCAGGCCGCCATTGGTTATCCCTGCGTGGTCAAGCCGGTGATGAGCAGCTCGGGCAAGGGCCAGAGCAAGCTGGATGGCCTGGCCGATGTGGCCACAGCCTGGGACTACGCCATGGCCGGTGGCCGTGTGGCCAAGGGCCGTGTCATTGTGGAAGGCTTCATCGATTTCGACTACGAAATCACCCAGCTCACCGTGCGCGCCAAGGGTGGCGATGGCCAGGTTGACACCCATTTCTGCGCGCCAGTGGGCCATATCCAGCAGGCCGGCGACTACGTGGAAAGCTGGCAGCCCCATCCCATGTCGGCCGCAGCCCAACTGAAGTCGCAGCAGATCGCCAAGGCAGTGACCGACAACCTGGGTGGCCTGGGCCTGTTTGGCGTGGAACTGTTCGTCAAGGGTGACCAGGTCTGGTTCAGCGAGGTTTCGCCCCGCCCCCACGACACCGGCCTGGTAACGCTTGCCACGCAATGGCAAAGCGAATTCGAGCTGCATGCCCGCGCCATTCTGGGTTTGCCGGTGGACGCCAGCCTGCGCAACCCTGGCGCCAGTGCCGTGATCTATGGCGGCCAGGATGCCGAAGGCCTGGTGTTTGACGGCGTGGATGAAGCCCTGGCCATTCCCGGTACCGATCTGCGCCTGTTTGGCAAGCCTGAGAGCTTTGTGAAGCGCCGCATGGGCGTGGCCCTGGCGCGTGCGGCCGATGTGGAGCAGGCCCGCAGCAAGGCCAAGCTGGCGGCCAGCAAGGTCAAGCCGCGCAAGCCGTAAACAAAGCTTTTTATGCTTCGAAAACATGAGCTTCTTGTGTATATAGGGCTTGTGTTTGAGGCATGAAAGACTGCTGAGATTGCTATGGACCGCTGCACTGAAAGGTGCAGCGGTTTTTTACTGTCCAGGCCCTTGTCATCAAAGCGTCGCAGACCATGGTTAGCCTTTGTGGCAGCCGCCACAAGCTGTGGCGAATAACAAGGTATGCAATGAACTGGGACAACCGCGAAGAACTGCTGCGCCGCATCGAAAGCGATTTGCTGGACAGCCTGGACGAAGAGCTGGAGCTAGAGATTGAAGACCGCACGGAGGGGCTGCCACCCGTGCCCGGAGCGCCTCCTATGGCACCAGCCAGCCACGCCACACGCGTGGCCTATTTCAAGGAACTGTTTCGCCTGCAGGGCGAGCTGGTCAAGTTGCAGGACTGGGTGGCCAGTACCAAGCAAAAAGCCGTCATCCTTTTTGAGGGGCGAGATGCCGCAGGCAAGGGCGGTGTCATCAAGCGCATCACCCAGCGCCTGAACCCGCGCGTATGCCGCGTGGTGGCCCTGCCTGCACCCAATGACCGAGAGCGCACGCAGTGGTACTTTCAGCGCTATGTATCCCACCTGCCGGCTGCGGGCGAGATGGTGTTGTTCGACCGCAGCTGGTACAACCGCGCCGGCGTGGAGCGGGTGATGGGCTTTTGTTCGGACGATGAGTACGAGGAGTTCTTCCGCTCCGTGCCCGAATTCGAGCGCATGCTGGTGCGCTCGGGCATACGCGTGATCAAGTACTGGTTCTCCATCACCGACGAGGAGCAGCACCTGCGCTTTCTGGGCCGCATCCACGACCCACTCAAACAGTGGAAGCTGTCCCCCATGGACCTGGAGTCACGCCGCCGCTGGGAGGACTACACCCGCGTCAAAGAGACCATGCTGGAGCGCACCCACATCCCCGAAGCGCCCTGGTGGGTGGTGCCCGCCGACGACAAAAAACAGGCGCGGCTGAACTGCATACGCCATCTGTTGTCGCAGTTCGACTACAGCGAGGTGCCGCGCCCCGAAATCACCCTGCCCGAGCGCGTGCGGCATGCAGATTACATACGCCACCCGGTGCCTGAGGACATGATGGTGCCGAAAATCTATTAGTCGACACCCCCCTGAGTCGCTGCGCGCCTTCCCCTTAGTCCGACGCCCCCGCTCACGCATCGCGGAGGGGGGGGACGCTGCCAGCGCCTATCAAGGGAACAAGGCGGCCCTTGCGCGGCAGCCCTGGTATGGGCCGCGCCGGTTTTATGGGGCGGGGGTGATGCGACGTGCCACTGTTTAACTCCCAAAACCGTTCGCCATGTCTTCGACGTGAAGCGCCACGGTTTGTCTATGTGTTCAACGCTCCGGTAAAAATCATTCAAAGCCCATGGGTTGAGCCGGAGTTCGGTCGCGTGCGCTTTGCAGCTGCGCTACATCCTTGTCGGTAAGGCAGAACTTGCGCCCAATCTTTGACTAGGCCCTGCTTCGGCCAGACGCAGACCTTAGAGGTGTTCCCAACGGTGACTGTGTCAGGCCAGAAGCAGTCATTTCCCAGGACCTTAAGCCTTCGAAGTTCGTGCAGTTCACAGGGCCATGACCATTTCGTGCCAGGCCATGCCACCGTGGTCCGAGTCCGAAGGACGCTGGTACTGGAATCCCAAGCGAGAGTACAGCCCCACATGCTGCTCCTTGCACATCAGGTGGATGGTTTTCTTGTCCTCGGCACGCATCTGCTCGACAAAGGTATGCATCAAGGTGGTGGCGTAACCGCGGCCTTGGAAAGCCGGATCGATCACAACGGACATAATGACCACGTTAAGTGCGGCAGCGTCATGCCCGACCAGCTCCTTGAACTCCTCGTCAGACATGCGTACCTCGTAGGCGCAGCCACTGTTGATGAAGCCAATGATCTGCCCACCGTTTTCCATGATCAGGAAACCATGCGGATACTCACGAATACGTTTGCTGATCTTGGCAAGCGTGGCGGCTTCATCTCCCTCATAGGCACCGGCTTCGATGGCATAACAGCGATCGGCGTCGTCTGGTTGGGCATGGCGGAACGTGAGATCTGGTGTCATGGCGGAGGTCATTTCATGGTGCATAAGTCATCAATTTCATGATGCTAATTGGAATGAGTGCTGCATGTAGTGCATTGTTTTCATTGCATACTGCATGTCATGCATTCAGTTTTGCGCCGTCTCGATCTCAATTTGCTGCTGGTCTTTGATGCACTGTTTCGCCACCGCAGTGTCGTTGCGGCAGCCGATGAGCTGGCCATCAGCCCTTCTGCGTGCAGCCATGCTCTGGCCCGACTGCGGGAGGGATTGGGTGATGAGCTGTTTTTTCGCGCAGGCAGCAGCATGCAGCCCACACCGCGAGCCATCGAGATGGCGGAGGGAATTACGCTGGCACTGCAGACGCTTTCGGATCAACTGGACGACCCGGCAGCCTTTTCTCCTGGCAGCAGCACGCAGTCTTTCACTTTCGCTGCAACCGACTTCACCACCTTTGCTTTGATGCCTGCTTTGGCCTCCAGGATCGAGCATGAGGCTCCTCATGTGCGCCTGCGAGTAGTCCATTCACGTCATCGAGATGCCTACAGCGACCTGATGCAAGAAGGAGCCCATTTCGTCATGGGTTTTTCGGACGAATTCAGCCCCGCGCAAGAAGGCGTGGAAGTCTTGCAGGGACATACCGATGCCTATGTCGTCGTTGCACGCAGAGGTCATCCTCGCATCAGCAAGAGGCTCTCCATAGCGCAATATCTGGCGGAACGCCATGTGGTCGTGAAACCCTGGGAGGAGGAGAAAGGCGTCATAGACTTAGCTTTGAGCAAGGGCGGGTGGACTCGCGAGATCGCGCTAGAGCTGCCCAGTGTCATGGCCGCGCCTTTTATCGTGGCAAATTCAGATTTACTCATCACGCTACCCCGCATGGCGGCGCTACAGTTGGAGGCATCGGCAGCGATTGCGATCTTCAAGACACCTTTTGAGGTGCCGTCATACACCCTGAATGTGTATTTTCAGCATCGGCATTTGAGCAGCCCATGGCATCGCTGGATGCGGGAACGACTGGAGAGCATATTGCGTCGCAAAGGGTGACAAAAGCGTGTGAACGATTGACCTTTTGGGGTCGCGGATTCAACTGATCAATGCAACGCGCTCGTTAAATGGGGTTCTGTACCCCAAGGTTTTTCTGGGCCGTTCGTTCACTTTCCTAGCGCGGTTGACCGACCACGGAAAGATGCTAGCTGACGGCTTCAAGCCTCAAGCTCGTAATGGTGCAAAGGCATTGGCCACCGGGGCACGAACGACAGCAACGAGTCGGCAGCCGCCCTCCGTGGCCGCTGCTGTTGGCCACTCCTCATCTACAGCCTCCTCCTCGCAACCCCACCCGCGCCGCACGCCGCATCTCCGCGCCGATGTGCTGCAGCGTGGCCGATCGCACGGCGGCGTGTTGCCAGTACAGCGGCACATCCAGCCACCGCTGGGGCGCGATGAGCGCAATGCTGCCGGCTACAAGCGCGGGCTGCACCAGTGATTCGGGAGCCAGGCACCAGCCCAGGCCCAGGGCCGCGGCTTCCACAAAGCCGGTGGCGGTGGGCAGGTAGTGCATGGGAGGCGCAAGGCGGGCGCGGGTGACGCGGCGTACAAAACGCCATTGCAGCTCGTCTTTGCGGTTGAACACAATCATGGGCGCCTGGGCCAGCGATGCGGCATTCACACCCGCCGAAAAGTGCTGGGCCACAAAGCCAGGCGAGGCGATGGCCTGGTAGCGCATCACGCCCAGGGCCTGTACCTCGCAGCCTTGCAGTGCCGCGGCTTCGGAGGTGACGGCGCCCAGCACCGAGCCGTCGCGCAGCAGGTTGAGGGTGTGGTCCTGATCGTCCACGCGCACATCAAAAAAATAGCCGTGCTGCTGGTTCAGTTGAGAGAGCGCAGGCAAAAACCAGGTGGCCAGCGAGTCGCTGTTGACGGCGATGGCAATCGGCCGGGTCAGGGCCGTTGGGTTTTTTTCCGGCAAAAAGTCGGCCAGAGCTTCAGCCTCCAAGGTTTGCATGGGCCGCACGCGGCGCAGCAGCAACTCGCCTGCGGGTGTGGGGCGGCAGGGTGGCTGGCGCACCAGTAGCACCTGGCCCAGCCGGTCTTCCAGCGTTTTGATGCGCTGGGATATGGCGGACGAGGTCACGCAGAGCCGGCGGCCTGCAGCTTCAAAGCTGCCTTCTTCCAAGACCGCGGCGAATGCGGCCAGTTGGGGGTGGATCAGGTCCATGGTGCTGATAGATTAGATTTTCTTGATGAAGCAAAGAATAAATAGCTTTGCTTAACACCACCTGGCCGGCACCATGGCACACTTTTTTAGCCCCATGGACCTCGCAATGCTTTTTGCCGCCGCCACCGCCGGATTTGTGACCGGAGCAGGCCTCATCATCGCCATAGGCGCACAAAACGCCTTTGTGCTCAGGCAGGGGCTGCAGCGCAGCCATGTGGCCCTAGTGGTTGCGGTGTGTGCGCTCAGCGATATCGCCCTGATCCTGTGCGGCGTGGCCGGTGTCGGCGCCCTGGTGCGCGAGTGGCCGGAGTTGTTGCAGGCCCTGCGCTTTGGCGGTGCGGCCTTTATCGGCTGGTATGGCGTGCAGGCCGCGCAACGGGCCTGGCGCGGCGCTGGCGCCCTGGTGGCCGGAGCCGATCAGCAACGCAGCTGGCAGCGCGTGCTGCTGGCCTGCCTGGCATTCACTTTTTTGAACCCGCATGTGTACCTGGACACCATGGTGCTGCTGGGCAGCTTGTCCACCCGCTATCCGGGCATGGCGCAGTGGGCGTTTGGCCTGGGAGCCTGCGTGGCCAGCGTGGTGTGGTTCTCGGCCCTGGGCTTTGGTGCGCGTTGGTTGCAACCGGTTTTCCGCAAGCCTTTGGCATGGCGCCTGCTGGATGGAGGTATTGCCGCCTTCATGCTGGTGCTGTGCTTGCTGCTGCTGTTCCGGCCCTTGGTGTGATGCCGTGAACCACTGCGTGCACCATGTCCACGCAGTGGGGCAGATGCCGCAGGCAGTGCTGGCGTAGTGGCTGATATGGGGGGCGCAGCGGAGGGGGAAACATATCCGAACGGGTAGCGTTCCAGCAGAGATTGCGAGCTACCTCCACTCCCCACTGTGGGCGGCCCGCTTCTACTGGAACGCAGCCCTTACGAATGCGCAGGCGCAGGCGCAGGCGCAGGCGCAGGGCTAGCTTTTGACCACAAATGGATCGCGCTCATCGTTGGAGAAATCGATCATCACGTTCTTGGTGGTCAAAAATTCGGCCAGCCCGGCTTCCCCTCTTTCGCGGCCAAAGCCACTTTCCTTGGTGCCGCCAAAGGGGGCTTGTGCAGCGCTCACGCGGTAGGTGTTCACCCATACCGTACCGGCCTTGATGGCGCGCGTCATGCGCATGGTGCGGGCCAGGTCATTGGTCCAGACCCCGGATGCCAGGCCGTAGCGTGTACCGTTGGCGATGCGCACGGCGTCTTCCTCGGTGTCAAACGGGATGATGCTGAGCACGGGGCCAAAGACTTCTTCCTGGGCGATGTCCATGGCGTTATCGACGTCGGCAAAGATGGTGGGACGCACGAAAAAGCCTTGATCCAGGCCCGGTCCGGAGGCTCTACTTCCGCCGGTGACCAGGCGGGCCCCTTCTTCCATGGCGCCGGCAATCTTGCCCATGATCCGCAGAAACTGCGGCTCGTTGGCCACGGTGCCCATCTCGGTGCTGAGATCGAGTGGATTGCCCAGGCGAATGGCCTCGGCGCGTTGCTTCAATGCCTCGACAACCTGTGGGTAGACCGACTTCTGGACCAATAGGCGTGAGCCCGCAATACAGGTCTGGCCTGTTGCCGCAAAAATGCCGGCCAGCGCACCCACGGTGGCGCGCTGGAGGTTGGCATCTTCAAAGATGATGTTGGGCGACTTGCCTCCCAGCTCCAGGGTCACGGGCACCAGGTTCCGCCCCGCCACGGCGGCAATGCTTTTGCCCACCTCGGGGCTACCGGTAAAGCTGATCCGGTCCAGCTTGCGGCTGCCCACCAAGGCCTGGCCAACGCGGTAGTCGCCGGTGACCACATTGATGACCCCTTTGGGAAAGCCTGCTTTCTCAATCAGGCGGCAGAACTCCAGCGTGGTGGCCGACGCATGCTCCGATGGCTTGACCACCACGGTGTTGCCCGCAGCCAAGGCCGGGGCGAGCTTGTTGGACAGCAGCAGCAGGGGCGAATTCCAGGGCGTGATCAGGGCGACGACACCCAGGGGCTCGTTGCTGACATAGTCAAACACATCGCGCTGGTCCAAGGGAATGACCTGGCCCCAGAGCTTGTCCGCATAGCCGGCATAAAACCGGTATTGCCGTGCGGCCAGACCCATCTGCACCCGTGTCTCGCGGACCACCTTGCCGTTGTCGGTGGACTCCATCTGGCTGAGTTCGTCGGCCGACGCTTCCAGCAGATCGGCCAGCCGGAACAGGAGGCGGGCACGCTCCAGTCCGGTGGTCTGCTTCCAGCCATGCTCAAAAGCATGGCGTGCGGCGTCGATGGCCGCGCCCACCTGTTCGGTGCTGGCTTGCGGGATGGTGGTCCATGCCTGCCCCGTATAGGGGTTGATGGCGTCAAAGTGCTCCTCGGCTTGGACCCACTCTCCTGCAATAAACAAACCGTTTTTCATCTCCTGGCCTCCTTTAGCTATGGCGTATTGGTTTTTTCAAAATTCGCGTTGTTGATCTCAGCTGTGCGTGAGCGCCAGCAGGGTCTGCGATGAGTTCCAGACATGCTGCTCGGCGAGCGTTTGGGCTGTCTGGGTATCGCGCTTGCAGATGGCGCCCAGGATGTGGCGCTTTTCCTCCACGCTCTTGGAGGCGCGCGGCCCCTGGGAGAGCGCAAGCCTGCGCAGCCGGGCGAGGCGGTTGCGCAGCGAGGCGAGGTAGTCCGCCATCAAGCTGTTGTCGGCCCCTTCAAGGAGGACTTCGTAGAAGGTCTCGATGCTTGCAATCTGTGCTTCGACATCACCCGAAGCCTGGGCCTGCTGCATTGCGTTCACCGTGGCTTCCAGCGCGGCCATTTGCTCTGTGCTGGCACGCTCTGCACAGAGGGCGGCGGCCCGGCCTTCGACGGCCGCGCGCATCTCGAAGATCTGGCGGATGCTGTCTTCATCGATGACGGCAACCGTGGGCCCTTTGTAGGGCACCTTGGTGATCCAGCCTTCGGCCTCCAGCTGCCCCAGGCATTCGCGCACGATGGAGCGGCTGACATCCAGCAGCTCGCAGAGCTTGCGCTCCACCAAGCGGGAGCCTGGTGGCAACTGCCCTTGCACGATGGCGTGCTTTAGCTTCTCCAAGGCCTGTTGCCGCAACGTGGGGTAGCTGCGTTCAACGGCCATGCTGGCTGCGTTTGTTGGTGAGGGCTTGTGGGCGTGGGGCGCTTTGGGGGGGATGGGCTGTGTCATATGCGGGCCATTTTCTGAATATTGTCTGATGGTATACCAAAATAAGAAAAAGAAAAACCTTGTGCTGCGGCGCTACAGGATTGCGGGCGCCGTCTTCCAAGAGGCTGGTTGCGGCTCGCTTTCCTGCAGGGTGGTGGGCAGCATGGCGGTATCGCCTATGGCTGCCTATGACTGCCTAGGGCGCAGAGGCAGCTGCCGAGTGCTGCGTGGTGCGTGGTGTGTGGGAAGAGGTGGCTACAGCGCTGCCCGGTCTATCTGCGACAGGGCCTGGTTGACCTGAAAGATCTTGCTGTTCACCGAGGGCACGCCAAAGCCTTGGAGGCGCTGGGTGTGCATGGCCAGATAGGCCTGGGCAGCAGGCAAATCCTGGAACAGATAAATGCCGCCGGCTTCTTCTGCAGCGGGGTTCTCGGTCCAGATCTTCCAGATCAAACCGGGTTCGTTGGCGATGGACTCGGCCAGGCCACGCATGGCGGCAGTCATGGCATCGCCCCAAGGGCCTTGGTAGGGAAAGTCGACTTGCAGCAGATAAGGCATTTTTTCTCAGGAGTTTGCAGGGGCATTGCCCAGCAGCGATGTCAGTCTGTCAATCAATGCGGCGCCGGTGGTGTGGCCGGAAGCCAGTAGCTGCATCGCACCGTCTTGTTCCAACAAGAGGCTGGGAAACGCGCGTATGCCCCAGCTTCGGCAGCGCTGGAATTCTTCGCGGGTGGCGGCCAGGGCTTGGGGGGACGCAAAGCGCTGGAGAAACTCCTCGTAGGGCACACCGGCCTGTGCACACAGAGGGCGATAGAACGCGGCCTGCTTGGGGTCAGCACCATCTACATAAAACTGTTTTTGTATGCCGGAGAAAAAGGCCAGCACGGCTTGGCTGGCGTCTTTGCGTTCGGCCAGCAACTGCGACATGACCACGACGGCGCGGCAGGCCGGCTCGGTGTCGTAATCGAATGCGGCTTCATCCAGCAGGGTAAAACCAAATGGCTGGCCTGTGACGCGCCGTATGGTTTCCCATTCACGGCGCAAGAAATCCTTGAAGGGGGTGTTCCATGCATCTCCTCCACCGGCACGCAAGCCCCCCACATGCACGCTGAAGTGGATGCCATGGGCCTGGCAGTAAGCCGCCAGCGCTTGAAGGGCAGGGGAGATGCCCCAGCACCAGGAGCACATGGGGTCGCCGATGTAGCGGACCGTGGGCGCTGCCGTCGCTTCCGAGGGCAGGGGGGAAGGAGGGGCAGAAGGCTCAGGGAGTTTGCACAGCCCTGTTTTTGCATCGCAGTTCAACATGGGTCAAGCCTTGTGTAGCAGGGCGCTCGCCTTGAGCAGAGCACATCAATGCCGTTTTTGAACGTATCTCAGGTCTGGTACAAGCGGCGTGTGAGAAGAAAGCAAAAACATCTGCACTTTGCGTGCAGGTGAAATAGAAATCATATCGCCATATCTGGCTAAAAATTCTATCCATGAAATTTTAGGGGGAATTATCAGAATAATCCTAAATTCTCATTGGTTCTCATCCTTGATAATGAGATATCAATGAGAGATTTTCTCATGGAAAGGGAATTCAATGAAAATATTTTTTGATATAAGAAAAATTGGATTTTTTGATTTTTTGATTGTTTTTTTTACGATGCTGGGGTTGAGTAATGCAGTCTATTCTAAGGAATCGAACTGCCAAAGGAATAGTATTACAAAGCATGGCTGGACGATGAGTCCATCTGGAAATGAATTCAATAATGGCGATATTATTGGAAGATCTAAATTAATTGCATCCTACTTTTTCCCATGGGATAAAAACACTGCGGTGGTATACGCAGGAAGTAGAGATGCTGATTACCATGACTATGCAGTCATCCCCATGTCAAAAACTCCAGGAGTAGGCATAAGAATAAAATGGGGAGGCTATTATTCTGCATATGAGTTCACGCATTCCTATCAAATGGATATAGGTTGGGGGCTTGCATGGCCTGAGTGGAGGCAAATGTTGAAGGGGAAGGCAAGGGGGTATGGTGAATATACAATTAATTTATATTATGATTATGAAATTGTGGTGATTGACAAAGATAAATACAAAGGTGGAAAACTGATCATCACGAACGAGATGCATGTTACTGCGGTGACCACTGGCGTGAATGAAAATGGTCAAAGCTATAGTTGCTCAGGAGGCGAGGTAGAGCTTTTGGCCGAAATATCGAATGATGCTATTCCTGAGCTCCCTAAGCCTGTTATTCCGACTTGTGCATCAGCAGAAGTCAACAGAACGGTAAAAATGAATCCGGTGATAGTCTCTCAAGTTTCTGCTTATGAAAGTAACAGAAGCAGTGGAACTGCGGGGGAGTTTAATATTGAGTTGATTGGAAGAAGATGTCCTGAGGGAACCACGATCAAGGCATTTTTTACAGATACCAAAGCGCTTTCAGAATCCAATGATTACTTGAAATCTTCCCATCCGGATGTTGGCGTTCGCTTGTATCATGGGCAAAACCAAACTCCTATACAGATGGGGCCTGCACCAGTAGGGGCTACGTTACCTTCTCGCCCGGCTGTAGTGGAAGGTCCGGTGGCTGCGAGTATGGCAGACCTTTATGTCCCCATCACTGCGCAGTATGTGCAAATGCCGGGAGCTAGCCCGGGAAACATTCGCGCTGGGAAAATGAATGCTGCAGCTACAGTCACCTTTATGTATGATTAATTAGCCTGTAATTCTTCGTAGCTGCCCTCAAAAAATAATTATAAAAACTGAGGGTAAAGAAAAAATCCCTGTTGTATTCAACAGGGATTTTTTTAGGGAGCATCAAGGAAACGTTGGGCTTTTGGGCGCGGAGGCAGGCTCGGCCGTTTCGTTGGGGGGAGCGGGGACTGGCTGGTGCAGCTTGTTGGGCGGCAGCTCGGTGCCTGCGCGCCAGCGGCGCACTACGCGCTGAAAAATCAGCGCATTGGGAATCTGCAGCAAGGTGCCAGGCTCGGGCGCTGTGCTGTCTTCCAGCGTGGTGTAGAGCAGGTTGATATCCACCACTTTGCCGACCGCGCCTTGTTTTTCGGCAGTGTCCAGTACCTCGATGTGATCACCGACACGGAAGGGGCCGACAGTGAAGATCAAAAAGGCGCAAAACAGGTTGGACAGCACGCTCCAGGCCGCAAAAAAGGCCACGGCACCCACGGTGGCAAAGCCGGTAAAGGCCGTCCACAGCACGCTGGCGGAGAAACCCAGTCGCTCCAGGGTCAGCAGCAAGGCGCTGACGATGAGCAGCCAGCGCACCACGGCGTTGATGGGCATCAGCAGCTCGTGGGGGAACTGGTAGTGGTCGCTGGCGCGCAGGATCAGGCGTTTGAGCAGACGGTGCAGCAGCCAGGTGACGACGATGATCAGCGCGATTTGGAGCAGAGGAACCACGACGTCCAGCCAGTCCTGCATCCAGGTGGGCAACTGGCTGGGAAGTTGCTTCATGCGTTGCAGCAGGGTCACGAGGGAAAAAACCTTTCTTGCCAAAAAAACAGGGCACCACAGAGGTGCCCAGGATGAGAAAACGCAGAGCGCTCGAGAAAGCGCGCATGGACGTCGCTACTGCGGTGTGGCCGCGATCATAAACAGGCACTCAATTGCGGCGCTGCTCAATGGTATCCATCTGCATTTCAAAGCTGAAAAACCGATTGCGGCCCTGGGCTTTTGCTGCATAGAGCGCTTCATCGGCACGCATCAACATGCTTTCGGCGCTGGTGCCGGCGTCGGGGATGCAGGTGGTGATGCCGCCTGACAGCGACAGCGTGGTCCCCAGAGGGGAATCAGGGTGGGGAATGCCGCGCTGGCGCAGCATATTGCCCAGGGCGCGGGCAAAGGTCATGGCGCCCGAGCGCGGGGTGTTGGGCAGGATCAGCGCAAATTCCTCGCCGCCGTAGCGCGAGGCCACATCGCGCGGGCGCACGCACACCTCCTTGAGCAAGCGGCCCACCTCGCGCAGGCAGACATCGCCTTGCACATGGCCGGCGGTGTCGTTGAAGCGCTTGAAGTGGTCCAGGTCGCACAGCATCAGTGTCAGCGGCTGCTGTTCGCGGCGCGCGGCCTCGATCTCGGAATGCAGAATGCGGTCAAAGCCCCGGCGGTTGACCAGGCCGGTGAGGGCATCGACCTCCACCATCTCGTTCAGGCGCTGGTTGGCCAGATGCAACTCGGCCGACAGGCTGACCAGGCGGCGGCGCATGTCCAAAAGGCGGCGCATGGCGCGTAGCTTGGCGATCAGCACAATCGGTTTGACGGGCTTGATCAGATAGTCATCACCACCGGATTCGATGCCGCGCCAGATGTCCAGGTCGTTATCCAGTCCGGACAAGAAAATAATCGGCGTCCAGTCACCGGTTTCGGCCTCGCGCAACTGCTGTGCCACCCAGTAACCGTCGTGGGTGGGCAGACGTATGTCCAGCAGCACCAGGTCCGGACGGCGCATCTTGAACATCTGCACGGCAGAGGGCGCGTCATTGGCCTCCATCACCTCGGTGACGCCGGCGTGGCGCAGCTCGGTGGTCAGTGATTGGCGCACCGATGCCTGGTCATCAACCACCAGCACCGTGAAGCTGTTGGACAAAGGGGGCGAAGCGCCCGGAGAGGACATGCTCGGGTTGAACGCTGTGGAAGAGGGCATCCGAGGGACCTGTATTTCCTGAAAAAATATCGTCGCCGCACGGGCAAACAAAAGGCCGCGATGTGCGGCCAAGTGTAGCGTTTCGTTACGGCAGCGGCCACCCTGAGCCGCTGAACGTGACTGTTTTCAAGCGTTTTGTTCGCGGCGCAGTGCAGGGAACAAAATCACGTCGCGGATGCTGGCGCTGTCGGTCAGCAGCATCATGAAGCGGTCGATGCCGATGCCGCAGCCGCCGGTGGGAGGCATGCCGTATTCCAGGGCGCGGACAAAGTCGTGGTCAAAGTACATGGCTTCATCGTCACCGCCATCCTTGGCTTCCACCTGGGCGTTGAAACGGGCGGCCTGGTCTTCGGCGTCGTTCAGCTCGGAGAAGCCGTTGCCGAATTCGCGGCCGGTGATGTAGAGCTCAAAGCGCTCGGTCACTTCGGGGCGCTCGTCGTTGGCACGGGCCAGCGGCGAGATTTCGGTGGGGTGCTCCATGATGAAGGTGGGGTTCCACAGCTTTTCTTCCACCACTTCTTCGAAGTACAGCACCTGCAGGCTGGCCAGGGTGCGGGTGGACAGCTTGTCCTTGTCTTCCTTCATGCCCAGCTTCTTCAGGGCATTGGTCAGCCATTCGCGGTTGGTCACGTTGTCGCCAGCGTCGGTGTATTTGACGATGGCTTCGGGAATGGTCAGGCGCTCGAAGGGAGCAGCCAGGTCCACGGGCTTGCCGCCGTAGGTAAGCGAAAGCGTGCCCACGGCCTTGGTGGCGGTGTCGCGGATCAACGCTTCGGTGTAGTCCATGATGTCCTGGTAGTTCCAGTAGGCAGCGTAGAACTCCATCATGGTGAACTCGGGGTTGTGGCGCACCGAGATGCCTTCATTGCGGAAGTTGCGGTTGATCTCGAACACGCGCTCAAAACCACCCACGACCAGGCGCTTCAGGTACAGCTCCGGCGCAATGCGCAAATACATCTCCTGGTCCAGCGCATTGTGGTGGGTGATGAAGGGCTTGGCATTGGCGCCACCGGGAATGGGGTGGAGCATGGGGGTTTCGACTTCCAGGAAGCCGTGTTGCACCATGAAGTCGCGGATGCCGGAGACGGCCTTGCTGCGGGCCACGAAACGGGCGCGAGCGTCCTCGTTCATCATCAGGTCCACATAGCGCTGGCGCACCTTTTGCTCCAGATCGGCCATGCCGTGGAACTTGTCGGGCATGGGGCGCAGGCTCTTGGTGAGCATGCGGATGCTGCTGGCCTTGATGGACAGCTCGCCGGTCTTGGTCTTCATCAGCTGGCCTTCGGCGGCGATGATGTCGCCCAGGTCCCACTTCTTGAAGTCGGCATAAACCTCTTCGCCCACGGCGTCGCGCGTCACATAGATCTGGATGCGGCCGGTGGCGTCCTGGATGGTGGCGAAGCTGGCCTTGCCCATCACGCGCTTGAGCATCATGCGGCCGGCCACGCTGACGGTGGTGGCTGCAGCGTCCAGTGCTTCGGCTTCCTGCTCGCCATGTGCGGCGATCAGGTTTGCTGCACGGTGGGCGGGCTTGAAGTCGTTGGGGAATGCGACACCGCCCTGGGCTTTGACCTGCTCACGCAGGGCCTTGAGTTTTTCGCGGCGTTCGGCGATGAGCTTGTTTTCGTCCTGGGGTGCGGCCGCGTCGGCCGCAGAGGTATGGGTGGTGTCAGACATGAAAAGCGCAGCCTAAAGGCCGTTGTTGCTGGTGTTGCAGATGTCAAAACCTGCCATTTTAAGTTTATTGCTCCAAAGCTGTGTGGCAGTGCGGCATAGCAGCGGGCCGTACTGTGTTGTCGCTGCCGTCACCATGGGGTGGTGTGCCTGTGAGGTTGCTGGTCAAGTCTGAAAAATCAGGAGCAGGCAGCGCTTGTGCCGCATGTGTTTGCAGCATGAAAAGCTTTTGAACCATGGGTCCGTATGCATCAGCAGCTATGGTTTTTGCATGTGGGGCATGCACCCATGCCCCTATGCGTTCACAGCACGATACCGGTGCGCTCCAGTACATCGCTGACCAGCTCCAGTCGCAGTAGCGGGCTGTCCAGCTCCAGCAGCAATTGCTTGAGCGCCAGCGGAATGGGCAGGAGCTCGCACCAGCGATTGGCCACCCAGCCGCAGTCGCTGAGCTGCAGTGGTTGCGGCAGGGCGATGGCGGGGCCGTGCAGGCGGTCTTCCTGGGCTTGCTGGCGCTGGTGCAGATTGTGGAGCACCTGGGCCAGGGCCAGGCTGGCAGGGCGCAGATCGTCGGGCACGGGCACATGCTGGTCCACGGGGATCAAGGTCACATCGGCCACCCACAGGCCCTGGTGCAGCAACTGTTTGTGGTCCACATGCATGCGGGCATGGCCTTGGCATTGCACGTACAGCAAATCAGGCTGGGTGGCGTCGAGTTGGGTGATTTGTGCCAGCGTGCCCACGCTTTGGAAGGACTCGGTCTGGTCGGCGCGGCCCACTTCGTCCCCTGCAGTCAAGGCCACTACGCCAAAAGGGGAACCGGCCTGGTGGCATTTGCGCACCATCTCGAGGTAGCGCAACTCAAATACCCGCAGAGGCAACTGGCCGCCAGGGAACAGTACAGTGTTCAGCGGAAACAGCGGCAACGAGGTCAAGGTCAGCGGGTGTGTCATGAGCGTGCGCTTTCCATCGCTATCATCTTCCCATGGGGCTGGGCCGGCTGGCACAGCCCATTTGTCTCAGCTTGTTACATCCGGCATTAGCCTAGATTGTGGGTTCGCGCGGCCCCAGCCTGGCATTTTGTGGAGCTACTCCGTTCATGGTCATTCAAATTCTGTCTTTTCTTCTCGAAGTGGCCGCCGGCCTGGTGTCCGGTGCTTGCCTGCTGCGCCTGTATATGCAGGCCCAGCGCGTGCCGTTTTCCAACCCCGTGGGGCAACTGGTGTTCGCGCTGTCGGACTGGCTGGTGATGCCGCTGCGCAAGCTCATCAAGCCCTCGGGCAAATACGATATGTCCAGCCTGCTGGGGGCCATCCTGGTGCAACTGGTGCACTATGCGCTGCTCTGGGCGCTGGCGGGTGCCGCTGGGGCCTTGGTGCTGGTGCCGCTGCTGGCACTGTTCGGCCTGTTGCGCATGGTGCTGACGGGGCTCATCGGCCTGCTTATCGTCTACGCCATTCTTTCCTGGGTGGCAGCACATTCGCCCATTTATGGCGTGCTCTCGCGCCTGTGCGCTCCCATCTTGCGCCCCTTGCAGCGCATCATCCCCCTGGTGGGCGGCGTGGACCTGTCGCCGCTGGCGGCCCTGGTGCTGCTGCAGGTGCTGCTGATGGTGTTGGCGCATCTGCAGTTCAGCGTGCTGGGCGGCATGGTGGCGGGCATGAGTGTGATGTGAGACAGAGCACCTGCCGGGCATAAAAAAAGCGATCCCTCGGGATCGCTTTTTTGTGGGTGAAAGAAGGCGCTTATTCGGTGCCGCCCACCACGGCATCTGCGGGCAGGCGCTGCAGCATGGCCAGGCTGGTGGCGATGCGCTGGCGCAGCTCACGGCGGTCCACAATCATGTCGACGGCGCCCTTTTCCTGCAGGAATTCGGAGCGCTGGAAGCCTTCGGGCAGCTTGACGCGCACCGTGGTCTCGATCACGCGGGGGCCGGCAAAGCCGACCAGGGCCTTGGGCTCGGCCATGACCACATCGCCCACAAAGGCGAAGCCGGCAGAGACGCCGCCCATGGTGGGGTCGGTCAGCACGGAGATATAGGGCAGGCCCTTCTTGGCCAGGCGTGTCAGTGCGGCATTGGTCTTGGCCATTTGCATCAGCGACAGCAGGCCTTCTTGCATGCGGGCGCCGCCCGTGGCGGTAAAGCACACAAAAGGCACTTTTTGTTCGATGGCGGTTTCCACGCCACGCACAAAACGCTCACCCACCACGGAGCCCATGGAGCCGCCCATGAATTCGAATTCAAAGCAGGCCACGACCAGCTCGATGCCCTTGACGGCACCGCCCATGACGATCAGGGCGTCGGTCTCACCGGTGTTCTCCAGCGCTTCTTTCAGGCGCTGCGGGTATTTGCGGCTGTCCTGGAACTTGAGCGCGTCGACCGGGATGACTTCCTGGCCGATTTCATAGCGGCCTTCGGCATCCAGGAAATGGTTCAGGCGCGCGCGGGCACCGATGCGGTGGTGGTGACCGCAGGTGGGGCAGACGTTCTGGTTTTTTTCCAGATCGGCCTTGTACAGCACCGATTCGCAGCTGGGGCACTTGATCCACAGGCCTTCGGGAATCTGCTGGTGGCGTTCCGTGGGCTTGGTTTGCTGGATGGTGGCGGGCAGGAGTTTTTCGAGCCAGGACATGGTGTCTTCCTTCTTTCAGGCAGGGTCACCGCATCCTCCCGGAAGGAGGGATGCGGTGACGGTGCCGCATTATGCGTCCATCGCCTTGCGCACGCCGCGCAGGAAATCAATGGCGAGGGGAATGATTTTTTCGTGCGGCTGGTCTTCGAGCAGCTGGATGATCTTGCTGCCGATGATGACCGCGTCCGAAAACTGGGCAATCGTCTGGGCGGTCTGGGCATCGCGGATGCCAAAGCCCACACCGACGGGGATGTGCACATGCTGGCGGATCACGGACAGCTTTTGCTGCACGCTGTCGATGTCCAGTGCGCCCGAGCCGGTCACGCCCTTGAGCGAGACATAGTAGACATAGCCGCTGGCCACGCGGGCCACTTGCTGCATGCGCTCTTCCGTGCTGGTGGGTGCCAGCAAGAAGATCTGGTCCATGTTGCGGGCCTGCAGCTTGGCGGCAAATGCCTCGGACTCCTCGGGTGGGTAGTCCACCACCAGGACGCCATCCACACCAGCGGCAGCGGCATCGTTGACAAAGGCGTCCATGCCGTGGAGCTGGTCGTAGCGCTCCACCGGATTGGCATAGCCCATCAACACCACGGGGGTGGTGCTGTTCTTCTGGCGGAATTCGGCCACATAGGCCAGCACCTGCTTGAGGTCTACGCCGTTGGCAATGGCGCGGTCACCGGCCTTCTGGATCACCGGGCCATCGGCCATGGGGTCGGAGAAGGGCACGCCCAGCTCAATGATGTCGGCACCGGCCTCCACCATGCCGTGCATCAGCGCGGGCGTGATGGCGGCAAAGGGGTAGCCTGCGGTGACGTAGGGAATCAAGGCCTGGCGGCCCTGGGATTTGAGTTGTTCGAATGTGGTGGCGATGCGTTTCATGCCGCATGTCCTCCCTTGACGATGTGACCGCGCATGCTGGGGCGGTCGTAGTAGTCGTTGCCGGTCAGGTCGGCCACGGTGCCGATGTCCTTGTCACCACGGCCGGACAGGCAGACCAAAATGGACTGGTCGGCGCGCAAGGTCTTGGCCAGCTTCATGGCGTAGGCCACGGCATGGCTGGATTCCAGCGCCGGGATGATGCCCTCGGTACGGCACAGATAGTGGAAAGCCTCCAGCGCTTCCTGGTCGGTGGCGCCCACATATTCGGCGCGGCCGATTTCCTGCAGCCAGGCATGCTCGGGGCCCACGCCGGGGTAGTCCAGGCCGGCGCTGATGCTGTGGGTCTCGGTGATCTGGCCGTGCTCGTCCTGCAAAATAAAGGTGCGGTTGCCGTGCAGCACGCCGGAGCTGCCACGCTGCAGCGAGGCCGAATGCTTGCCCGTATCCAGACCTTCGCCCGCCGCTTCCACGCCGATGAGGCGGGTGCGTTCAAACGGGATATAGGGGTAGAAGATGCCCATGGCATTGCTGCCACCGCCCACACAGGCCACGACGGCATCGGGCTGGTCGGCCGCGAGCTGCTGCTGGCGCAGCAGCTCGGGCATTTGCGTCAGGCACTCGTTGCCGATCACGCTCTGGAAATCGCGCACCATGGCCGGGTAGGGCGCAGGGCCGGCCACCGTGCCAATGATGTAGAAGGTGTTGTCCACATTGGCCACCCAGTCGCGCATGGCCTCGTTCAGTGCGTCCTTGAGCGTCTTGCTGCCCGACTCCACCGGAATCACGGTGGCACCCAACAGCTTCATGCGGAACACATTGGGGCTTTGGCGCTTGACGTCCTCGGCGCCCATATAGACCACGCATTCCAGGCCGTAGCGGGCGCAGATGGTGGCCGTGGCCACGCCATGCTGGCCGGCGCCGGTCTCGGCAATGATGCGGGTCTTGCCCATGCGCTTGGCGAGCATGGCCTGACCGATCACATTGTTGATCTTGTGGGCGCCGGTGTGGTTGAGGTCTTCGCGCTTGAGGTAGATCTGCGCGCCGCCCATTTCGCGGCTCATGCGGGCCGCGTGGTAGACGGGTGACGGGCGTCCCACAAAGTGGGCAAGCTCGTAGCGGAACTCGGCCTGAAATGCGGGCTCGCTCCAGTACTTGGCGTAGGCCTGGCTCAGCTCGGTGAGGGCGTGGGTCAGCGTCTCGCTGGCAAAGCTGCCGCCATAGGGGCCGAAATGGCCGCGTGCATCGGGATAGGAATATTCAAACATCGGTAAAAGAAGCAAGTTGGGCATCGGCGGCACGCACGGCCGCAACGAAGCGTTGAATTTTTCCGGCGTCCTTGATGCCCTTTATGGGCTTGCCGTCAGGCCCTGTGGCCTCGACGCCGGAGCTGACATCAACCGCCAGCGAGAGGCCTCGCGGGCGTACTTGCAAGATGCCATCGGTCACGTTTGCAGGCGTGAGTCCACCAGACAAAACGAGGTGAGAGGCGACGTTTGGTGGCAGAAGTGACCAATTGAATGTTTGCCCGCCGCCGCCGTAGCCCTCTACATGGGCGTCCAGCAAGATGGCCTGGGCCTGTGAATAACGTTGGGCGTATTCTACGAGGTCGAGCCCTAACGTGTCCCCGGCCAGGGGAATGCGTGCCGCACGCAGAAAAGGCCGGCGCCCGCCCTCGGTGGCTGCAAGGCAGTCTTCCGCTGTCTCATCACCATGGAACTGCACGCAAGCGCCCGGTATATCTGCACAGGCAGCTACGATGTTGGAAGCAGTCTCGTTGACAAAGAGCAGCACCGGCGTCACAAATGGCGGCAGGCGCTTCGCCAATTCTGCGGCGCGTGCGGCCGATACCGCACGCGGGCTTTTGGCATAGAGCACAAAGCCTATGGCGTCCGCGCCGGCAGCGACGGCGGCGTCCACATCGGCCTCGCGGGTGAGGCCGCAGATCTTGAGGCGGGTGCGGGGTGTGAAGAAAGACATGGCAATCCCAGAGAGGTCAGCGCAGGGCAGTCAGCGGGGGACAAAGCGGCCTGGCCGCTCAGGGCAGCCAGGCAAAGGGCGGCGCACTGTCAGGCAGGCCCCAGCGGGCATCGTAGACGGGGCCGAGAAAGTACAGGCCGTCAGGTGAGAAGGTGGGCGCAGCCACCTCGCGCGAGCGGGCGTTCAGCACCTGCTGCATCCATTCCACCGGCTTGGCGCCCTGGCCCACATACAGCAGGCAGCCCATGATGTTGCGGATCATGTGATGCAAAAAGGCATTGCCTTCAAACTCGAAACGCCAGTAGCCACAGTCCATTTGCCCGTCACGCATGGGGGCCTGGCCCGCAGGGCGAAAGTGCATATCGATGCGGTGCAGCGTCTTGACGGGGGTCTTGGCCTGGCAAGCTGCGGCGCGAAAAGACGAGAAGTCGTGCTCGCCCAGCAGCACATCGGCTGCGGCCCGCATGCGCTCCCCATCCAGTGGCTGGAACACCCAGCCTACGCGGCCGCTGTCCACGCTGGGGCGCACGGGTGACTGCAGCAGCACATAGGCATAGCGGCGGGCCGTGGCGCAGGCGCGGGAATGGAAGCCTTCGGGGCCGTCGGGCACCTCGGCCGCCCATTGCACGGCAATGTCCTTGGGCAAAAAGGTGTTGGTACCACGCACCCAGGAATTGGGTGCGCGCTGCAGTTCGGTATCGAAATGCACCACCTGCATCAATCCGTGCACGCCAGCGTCGGTACGGCCTGCACACAGTGTGGAGACCTTCTGAGCAGTGAAGCGGCCCAAGGCCGCTTCCAGATGGTCTTGCACGGTGTTGCCCGAGGGCTGACTTTGCCAGCCGCTATAGGCCTGGCCGTTGTAGGAAACACCAAGGGCTATGCGCATGGCCTGCCCTCGGCTGTGGCGCTGTGCGCCAGGGAAAAACACGAAGCCATCAGTCGATATCAGTCGATTTCAGCCAGCAGGCGCTGGGCACGTTCCTTGAGTTCGCCCGTGGCCTCGGCAATCACCTCTTCCACCAGGGTGCGCGCGCCTTCGCTGTCGCCAATGGCGTGGAATTCGCGCGCCAGGTCCAGCTTGGTGGCCAGCGGATCGTCTGCCACCACGGCAGGGGCAGCGGCCGGAGGGGTGTCGCCCAGGTCCAGATTCAGTGCGCCCAGGTCCAGATTGGTATCCAGAGGGGCTACGGGTGCTGCACTGGCAGGTGGGGTGTCCAGCGAAAACTCCAGCGTGCTCAGGTCCAGGGGCTTGAGCGGGGTGGGGGCAGGGGGGGTAGAGGATTCAGCCAGGGCATCGTCCCAGTTGGGCTCCAGGGCGGCACTATCCGCTTCTTCGGCCTGGGGCACTTCGCTGGGGCGGGTGTCTGCCTGGCTGCCAGGGAGGTCCAGGTCCAGGTCCGGGGGCAGATGCTGCGCCAGGCTCGCAGCTGCGGCGGCCGCGCTGGCCACGGGGGCTGCGCTCTGGCTCTTGGCCAGGGCTTCCGAAAAAGCGCTGCTGGATGGAGCCTCGGGGTCATGGTAGAGCGGGTTGCTGGCATCGACCTGCAAGCCCAGTTCAGCCATGCGTTCCCAGTGCGGGCCTGTGCGCTCGGTCAAGGCCTGCACGTTCAGGGCGGTGGCCTCCAGGGCCTTGGCGTCACGGCGCTTGGCGTAGATCTCGGCCAGCTTCATGTGCACGTCCAGGCGGTCGGGGCGGGTCTGCAGTGCCTGCTGGAGGATTTCCTCGGCCTGTACGTCACGGCCATAGGCCAGATAGACCTCGGCTTCGGCCACGGGGTCCACGGCATCGCTGCCCTCTTGGGCGGCCATTGCCAAGGTGTCGGCCTGGGCGCTGGTTGCAGGCTCGCCATGGGGCTCTGTGGCCGCTTCAGGCATGTGTGGGTTGCTTGGCGCTGCGGCATCGCTGGCAGCAGGGCTGTTGCGGCGGCGCTTGACCAGATTCCAGCCCAGCAGGCCGAGCAGCAGTGCCAGGACACCGCCCGCCGCAGGCAATGCCACGGGCGTGATCTGATCCAGAAAATCGGGTACGGGCTCTGGCGTGGGAGCTGCCGGTGCGGGCTTGGTGTCGGGGGCAGCGGCCTCTGGCTGGGGTTCGGCGGCAGTGGTGCTTGCGGCATCGGCCGCAGCGGCTTCCACGGCAGCGGGAGGTGTGAGCGGAACGGTCACGCCAGGGGCTGGCGTATCGGCAGCGCCAGTGGCAGCTGCTGCGGCCGGCGCATCCGAGGCGGCTGCCACTTTTTGCAGCTCGGCCAGATTGCGCTGGAGCTCGTCCACCCGCTCGGACTGCGCCGATGCCTGTTTGGCCTGGGCCAGCTTTTCCTCGGCCGCATGCTGTCCCTGGACGGTGCCCTTGCTCAGCGTCAGCTTGTCTTCGGCCGCAGCGCGCGCGCTTTGGTCTTGCACCTGGGTCTGGAGCTGGCCGGATGCAGAACGCTCGGCCGCTGCCACCTTGGCCGCAGGGGCCTTGGCCGCCAGGCGACGGCGGAATTCATTGAAATCGCGGCTTTGGGCCGCCACCATCTGGCGGGCCTCCTTGGCCGAGGTGGCTGTGGCCTCTTCCTTGCCTGGCAGCTGGAGCACGCTGCCCGCGCGCAGGCGGTTGACGTTGCCGTTGACAAAGGCCTTGGGGTTGGCGCGCAGCATGGCCACCAGCATCTGGTCCAGCGACACACCGGCAGGGCGGTTGGCGTTGGCAATGCGGCCTGCGGTGTCGCCGCTGCGCACGGTCACATCGTCCTTGCTGGCGCTGGCTGTGGTCGCCGTGCGGGCGGGCGCTGCAGCGCGGGCAGGGGCTGGCGCTGCAGGGGCAGCCGTACTGCCTTCGCTGCCATAGCTGCGGCCGGTGGCCGAGGCCGGTGCGGGTGCAGGGGCTGCGGCCTCACGGATTTGGGGGGCCGTCACCTGCGGGGCCGGTGCGGCTTGCTGCGCGGCAGGCGGATCCAGCAGCAAGGTATAGCTGCGCACCAACTGGCCTGTGCTCCAGTTGGCGTCGATCACCAGGTCCACAAAGGGATCGCTGACCGGGCCTTGGCTGCTCAGGCGCAGCTTGGCCGTGCCATCGGCCTGGCGCACCACTTCGAGCTGCACCTGGCGGGCGCTGCCCGAATAGTCCATGCCATGGGCTTTGAACACTTCGGGTGTGGCGATCTTGGCCTTCAGGGCCTGGAGCTCGGCAGGCGTGGCAAGGGGGATATCAATTTCCGCACGCAGCGGCTCTCCCAAGGCCGATTGCACGCTGATGCGGCCTAGCGCCAGTGCCGAGGCATCGGTCGGGGTCAATGCAGCAGAGACAAGGGCCGCGGCGGCCAGGGCTGAGAGTTTCCAACGATGCATGGTGCTTCTTGTAAGGTTGTGCCGCAGGGCGGCAGTCATGGAGCGCCTGGGGCGCTTGTGGGCCCCTCCAGAGGCGGTCGACCCACCTTAGCAGCAATGTTTGGTGCCTGACAGGCCAGACAGATGGGCGCGGACAGGGCACAGTCTGTGCAGGCTAGGGTGAGCTGGCCCCGTGATTATGACCAAGCTGGGCGCTGACTTGGTGGCTGGGGGACTTGTCTGGCCTGGCAGTGCAGGGCCAGCGCAGTGTGCGGATGGTGCAGATTGCAGCATGCTGCCCTGCACAAAGCGGCCTCCATGGCTTGCTCCATGGCCGTAGGGAGTGTGGCGGCAAAGCGACATGGAGGGCGCTTGCTGCGTCTGTTCCAGTGAGAGCCTGTGCGCACTTTCGGGTGGTGCGGTGCACGCAGAATGCAAAAAGAGGCCCGAAGGCCTCTGGTGCTTGCGGTCGCAGTGGATCAGGCTGCCAGCAGAATGCGCAGCATGCGGCGCAGCGGCTCGGCAGCGCCCCACAGCAGCTGGTCGCCGATGACAAAGGCCGACAGGTATTCGGGGCCCATGTTCAGCTTGCGCACACGGCCCACGGCCACTTCGAGGCCGCCGGTGGTGGCGGCAGGCGTCAGCTCCTTGACGGTGAGCGCACGGTCGTTGGCCACGAACTTCACCCAGGGATTGCCGCCCTTGATCAGAGCTTCGATCTCTTCCAGGGGCAGGTCCTTCTTGAGCTTGAGCGTCAGGGCCAGGGAGTGGCAGCGCATGGCGCCGATGCGCACGCACAGGCCATCCACGGGAATGGCGGCTGCTGTGCCCAGAATCTTGTTGACCTCGGCCTGGCCCTTCCACTCTTCCTTGGACTGGCCATTGGGCAGTTGCACATCGATCCAGGGGATCAGGCCGCCAGCCAGGGGGGCACCGAAGAACTCGGTGGGCACGTCTTCGCGGATGGTGGCAGCCACCTTGCGGTCGATGTCCAAAATGGCGGAGGCCGGCGTGGCCAGCTCATCGGCCACTGCAGCGTGCACCACGCCCATGCCCTTGAGCAGCTCGCGCATGTGGTTGGCACCGCCGCCCGAAGCTGCCTGGTAGGTCATGGAAGAGACCCACTCCACCAGACCAGCCTTGAACAAGCCGCCCAGGCCCATCAGCAAGATGGAGTTGGTGCAGTTGCCGCCAATCCAGTTCTTGCCACCGGCCGCCAGCTTGGCCTTGATCAGCTCGTCGTTGACCGGGTCCAGCACGATGACGGCGTCGTCTTCCATGCGCAGCGAGGAAGCGGCGTCAATCCAGTGGCCCTTCCAGCCCGCAGCGCGCAGCTTGGGGAAGACTTCCTTGGTGTAGTCGCCACCCTGGCAGGTGATGATGATGTCGCATTGGGACAGAGCGGCAATGTCGCCGGCGTCCTTGAGCTGGGTGTGCACCGTGGCCATGGCCGGGGCCTTGCCGCCGGCATTGGAGGTGGAGAAGAACACCGGCTCGATCAGCGCGAAATCGCCTTCGGCCTGCATGCGGTCCATCAGCACAGAGCCGACCATGCCGCGCCAGCCGACCAGGCCTACCAGTTGCTTGCTCATTTGAAATTGCCCTTTCAGTGTGAAAACAGTGTGCAGACTGTTGTCGCCCGGCTCGTCAGAGGCCGGATCAAGGGCGCAAGACGAACCGGGCTGGGTCAGCCTGTAATCGTCTTAATGGTGGTGGAGGAGGGGGAGATGCGCGCGCAGACCATCACGCCAGCCAGAGCGGCGGGGGCGTGGTTCAGCAAAGAGGTGAAGCGGTTGGCGCACATAAGAGTTGCCATTCTAGCCAAGACCACGCGCTGGGTGCTGGCCGGAATGTCGAATGCAGTCGTCAAAACGACGAAAACAGGTTTTAAATTTTGACGATTTGTAAAAGCGCTGCTGCGTGAGGCTGCCTGCGAAGCGTAAGCGCCGCAGGCAGCGCCTCATCAGGCTTGCAGCGCGGCGACCACGGCATCACCCATTTCGCGGGTGGAGACCTTGGTCGTGCCTTCGCTGTAGATGTCGGGCGTGCGCAGGCCGTCGGCCAGCACTTTTTGCACCGCGGCTTCGATCTTCAGGGCCGCATCTTCCAGGCCCAGGCTGAAGCGCAGCATCATGGCGGCCGACAAAATCGTGGCCAGCGGGTTGGCAACACCCTTGCCGGCGATGTCGGGGGCCGAGCCGTGGCTGGGCTCGTACAGGCCCTGCTTTTTGTCGTTCAGCGAGGCCGAGGGCAGCATGCCGATGGAGCCGGTGAGCATGGAGGCTTCGTCGGACAGGATGTCGCCAAACATATTGCCGGTGACCACCACGTCAAAGCGCTTGGGTTCCTTGACCAGCTGCATGGCGGCGTTGTCCACGTACATATGGTCCAGCTGCACATCGGGGTATTGCTTGCCCACTTCGGTGACCACATCCTTCCAGAACTGGAAGGTCTCCAGCACATTGGCTTTGTCCACGCTGGTCACCTTCTTGCCGCGCTTTTGCGCAGCCTGGAAGGCCACATGGGCGATGCGCTCGATCTCGGGCTTGGAATAGCGCATGGTGTCAAAGGCTTCCTCGGCACCGGGGAAATGGCCATCGGTGGCCACGCGGCGGCCACGGGGCTGACCGAAATAGATGTCGCCGGTCAGCTCGCGGATGATGAGGATATCGAGGCCGGCCACCAGCTCAGGCTTGAGACTGGAGGCGTGGGTCAGCTCCTTGTAGCAAATGGCGGGGCGGAAGTTGGCAAACAGGCCCAGGGCCTTGCGCAGGCCCAGAATGGCTTGCTCGGGGCGCAGGTGGCGCTCCAGGCTGTCGTACTTCCAGTCGCCCACGGCGCCGAACAAAATGGCGTCGGATTCGCGTGCCAGCTTCAAAGTGGCTTCGGGCAGGGGATGGCCGTGGGCCGCATAGGCCGCACCACCGACGGGGGAGGATTGCAGCTCCAGGTCCAGGTTCAGCGCATCCAGCACCTTGACGGCTTCGGCAACGATTTCGGGGCCAATGCCATCTCCGGGCAGTACGGCAATCTTGTGGGTCATAAGGCTTCCTGTTTTCCTGTTTGGATAGCAGCTAACGCAGACCCTGTCTGCATCAGCGCCAGTTTTCATGCTTATTTATAGAAGTGGGATCAGCCCTGCACCAGGCTGCGCGACAGCCAGGGCTTTTGCGTCAGGCGCTCGGCCTCGAAAGCCTTGATCTTGTCCTGGTGGCGCAGCGTCAGGCCAATGTCGTCAAAGCCATTGAGCAGGCAGTATTTGCGGAAAGGGATGACGTCGAAGGCAATCTCTTCGCCCTGGGGGCGAACAATCACCTGGCGCTCCAGGTCAATTGTCAGCTCGTAGCCGGGGAAGGCCTGGACCTCGTGGAACAGCAGATCGATCGTGGCCTCGGGCAGCACGATGGGCAGCAGGCCGTTCTTGAAGCAGTTGTTGAAGAAGATGTCGGCAAAGCTGGGCGCGAGGATGGCGCGAAAGCCGTACTGGTCCAGGGCCCAGGGTGCGTGCTCGCGGCTGGAGCCGCAGCCGAAGTTCTTGCGCGCAATCAGCACGCTGGCGCCTTTGTAGCGTGGCTGGTTGAGCACAAAGTCGGGGTTGGGCTTGCGCGCAGACTCGGGCACGCCGGGCTGGCCGGGCTGGTCCAGATAGCGCCACTCGTCAAAGGCATTGACGCCAAAGCCGGTCTTTTTGATCGACTTCAGAAACTGCTTGGGAATGATGGCGTCGGTGTCGACGTTCTCGCGGTCCATGGGGGCCACCAGGCCCTTGTGCACGGTGAATTTTTGCATGGCGGTCAAATGTTCTAGAGGGTCAGCGCGCCGCGCGCTCGATGGCATTGCCCGCTTTTTGCACGTCCTGGCCAATGCCTTGAACGGTGTTGCAGGCGCCGAGGGTGAAGGCCAGGCCGATCAACAGAATCGAGATAGAGGGCTTCATGGTGTGGCTCGCTGAGTGAGAAGGTGAAAGCAGTTTTAAGCGAACTTGCGGATATCGACAAAGTGGCCGTGGATGGCCGCAGCCGCTGCCATGGCGGGGCTGACCAAATGGGTGCGGCCACCGGCGCCCTGGCGGCCTTCGAAGTTGCGGTTGGACGTCGATGCACAGCGCTCGCCGGGCTCGAGGCGGTCGGCATTCATGGCCAGGCACATGCTGCAGCCGGGCTCGCGCCATTCAAAGCCTGCGGCCTTGAAGATTTGGTCCAGACCTTCGCGCTCGGCCTGTTCCTTCACCAGGCCGGAGCCGGGCACCACCATGGCCAGCTTGATGTTCTTGGCCACTTTCTGGCCCAGCTTTTTCACCACGGCGGCGGCCTCGCGCATGTCTTCGATGCGGCTGTTGGTGCAGGAGCCAATGAACACCTTGTCGACAAAAATATCGTTCAGCGGCTTGCCGGGCTCCAAGGCCATATAGGTCAGGGCACGTTCGATGGCGCCGCGCTTGTTGCTGTCTTTTTCCTTGTCGGGATCGGGCACGCGGGCGTCTATGCCCAGCACCATCTCGGGGCTGGTGCCCCAGGTGACCTGGGGCACGATGTCGGCTGCATTCAGCTCGACCACGCTGTCGAACTTGGCATCGGCGTCGGAGTGCAGCGTCTTCCAGTAGGCCACGGCCGCATCCCATTCCGCGCCCTGGGGGGCCAAGGGGCGGTTTTTGACATAGGCAATGGTCTTGTCGTCCACGGCCACCAGGCCGGCGCGGGCGCCGCCTTCGATGGCCATATTGCACACCGTCATGCGGCCTTCGATGGACAGGTCGCGAATCGCTTCGCCGGCGAACTCAATGGTGTAGCCCGTGCCGCCGGCCGTGCCGATCTTGCCGATGATGGCCAGCACAATGTCCTTGGCCGTCACGCCGGGGGCTACCTTGCCATTCACTTTGACCAGCATGTTCTTGGCCTTTTTGGCCAGCAGGGTCTGGGTGGCCATCACATGCTCGACCTCGGAAGTGCCGATGCCGTGGGCCAGCGCGCCGAAGGCGCCGTGGGTGGAGGTGTGGCTGTCGCCGCAGACCACGGTCATGCCGGGCAGGGTGGCGCCTTGCTCGGGGCCCATGACGTGGACAATGCCCTGGCCCTTGTCCATAAAGGGGAAGAAGGCGGCCGAGCCAAACTCGGCGATATTGCTGTTCAGCGTGGTGATCTGTTCCTTGCTGATGGGGTCTTCGATGCCGTCATAGCCGCGCTCCCAGCCCGTGGTGGGCGTGTTGTGGTCGGCAGTGGCCACCACGGAGTTGACGCGCCACAGCTTGCGGCCGGCCATGCGCAGCCCTTCGAAGGCCTGGGGGCTGGTGACTTCGTGCACCAGGTGGCGGTCGATGTACAGGATGGAGGTGCCGTCTTCCTCGGTGTGGATGACGTGCTCGTCAAAAATCTTGTCGTAGAGGGTGCGTCCCATGGTGTTCTCGTGGTGGCGGGTTTGTGTATGTGAATACTAGCTTGCTTGTGTGTTTGCTTGCGTGCTTGCGGCAGGCGCGGAGCGGCTCAGGTGTTCCACCAGCAGGCGGGCCGTGACGGGCAAGGTGTCAAAGTCGCGGGCCACCAGGCTGAGCATGCGCTGGGCCCAAGCATCGGTCAGCGGCACGGCACGCAGCTGGCCCACGCCATGCATCAATTCAAAAGCGCGGTCGGGGATGAGCCCTACGCCCAGACCGTTGTCGATCATGCGGCACATGGCGTCCAGGCTGGTCACCTGAATGCGCTGGTGCAGGGGCTGGCCGGCGCGGGCGGCTGCGCCGCGCATGGCCAGGCTGATGGAGCTGCCGCCATGCAGGCCCACCACGTCCCAGTCCAGCACCTCGCTGAAGGCCAGGCTCTCGCGCTCGGCCAGCGGGTGGTTTTCTGGGCAGACCAGCACCAGGCGGTCGCTGCGGTAGGGCTTGCTTTGCAGGCCGCTGTCGCTGCCGGCGCTCAGCGAGCAAATGCCGATGTCGGCCGTGCCCTCGGCCACGGCGCTGATCACGTCGGGGCTCAAATGCTCTTGCAGGTCAATCTTGATCTGGCTGTGCATGCGGGCAAATTCGCCCAGGTCTTCGGGCAGAAACTGCACGATGGCCGAGATGTTGGCGTGCATGCGCACATGGCCGCGTACGCCGTCGGCGTATTCGGACAGCTCGCCCTGCATGCGCTCCAGCCCATACAGCACATTGCGGGCATGGTGCAGCAGGCTTTCGCCAGCGGGGGTCAGGGTCACGCCACGGCTGTGGCGGTAGAGCAGGGCGGTGTCAACGGCGGCTTCCAGGTCGGACAGGCGCTTGCTGACGGCCGAGGCGGCAATGTATTCGCGCTCGGCAGCACGGCCAATGCTGCCCAACTCGCACACTGCAACAAACAGCTGCAGCGAAGTCAGATCGATGCGGCGCGCAAAACTGCGCTCGGAATTTCTCATGGCGGGGGGAGATGGTTGTTATCTTCTCGTTTGGAGAAGTGTTGATGATTTTCCATGGTAAATCACCTTGATGACATCGTCAAATGCGATGCCTGACGTGGCCGGCGGTGCTGCTGGTCATCGCTGCCGGCGTGGGCTTGCTGCTGGGGTGCAGAAAAAAGCGGAGCAGCCAGAACGCTTCAGTCTTGATTCTCAAATGCTTTTGGCATTGAGATGGAGCACGGGTGAGCAGGTAGCGCTATAAAAAAACGCAGCCCTGGGGCTGCGTTCGGTAGGTTGGGAGTGGGCAGGGCAGGCGCTATGCGTGGTGCACAGGCCTGCGCTCTGTCTGTACTCAGCTGAAGAAGCTCTTGAGCTTGTCGGTCCAGCTGGCGCCGCTGGGGGAGTGGCGCGAGCCGCCCTTTTTCAGCGAGTCTTCCAGCTCACGCAGCAGCTTGCGCTGGTGCTCGGTGAGCTTGACCGGGGTCTCCACCACGATGTGGCAGTACAGATCGCCGGGGTAGCTGGAGCGCACGCCCTTGATGCCCTTGCCGCGCAGGCGGAACTGCTTGCCGGCCTGGGTGCCTTCGGGAATGTCGATCGCCGCCTTGCCCGACAGGGTGGGCACCTCGATCTCGCCGCCCAGGGCAGCGGTGATGAAGCTCACCGGCACCTGGCAGTGCAGATCGTCACCGTCGCGCTCCAGGATGTCGTGCTTTTTGATGCGGATCTCGATGTAGAGATCGCCCGAGGGCCCGCCATTGGTGCCCGGCTCGCCATTGCCGACGCTGCGAATGCGCATGCCGTCGTCGATGCCGGCGGGAATCTTCACTTCCAGCGTTTTTTGCTTCTTGATCTTGCCCTGGCCGTGGCAGCTGGTGCAGGGCTCGGGAATGATCTTGCCCGTGCCGCGGCAATGCGGGCAGGTTTGCTGCACGCTGAAAAAGCCCTGGCGCATCTGCACCGAGCCCTGGCCACCGCAGGTGGTGCAGGTCTTGGGCTGGGTGCCGGGCTTGGCGCCGCTGCCGTGGCAGGTGTCGCAGTTTTCCCAGCTGGGGATGCGGATCTGGGCATCCTTGCCCTTGGCCGCCTCTTCCAGCGTGATCTCCATGGCGTAGCTCAGGTCGTTGCCGCGGTAGACCTGGCGGCCACCACGGCCCTGGGCGCCACCACGGCTTTGGCCGAACATATCGCCAAAAATATCGCCAAAGGCTTCGGCAAAGCCGCCAAAGCCTTCCGCGCCCGCGCCCATGCCGCGGTTGGGGTCCACGCCGGCGTGGCCGTACTGGTCGTAGGCCGCACGCTTTTGACCGTCGGACAGCATCTCGTAGGCCTCTTTGACCTCTTTGAACTGCTCCTCGGCTTGCTTGGCCTTCTCACCCTGATTGCGGTCAGGGTGGTACTTCATGGCCAGCTTGCGATAGGCCTTTTTGATTTCGTCGTCCGAAGCACCTTTGGCAACGCCAAGCACTTCGTAGTAGTCACGTTTGGACATATGCGGTGAAGTCTCTCAAGAACAACAAAGCCGCGCACACCCCCGGGAAGGGGGATGGGGCGCGGCGGCAGGCGGTCAAAGCGGCCGCTGCATCAACTCCAATTACTTTTTCACTTCCTTGACTTCGGCGTCGACGATGTCGTCGTCACCGGCGTTGGAAGCGGCTTGCTGCTGGCCGCCGGCCGCAGCTTCGGCACCTGCAGCGCCACCGGCGGCGGCTTGTGCGTCAGCGTACATCTTCTCACCCAGCTTTTGGCTGGCGGTCATCAGGGCTGTGGTCTTTTCGTCGATGGCAGCCTTGTCTTCACCCTTCAGGGCTTCTTCCAGGTCCTTGATGGCAGCTTCGATCTTTTCCTTCTCGGATGCATCCAGCTGGTCGCCATGCTCGCCCATGCTCTTCTTGACGCTGTGCACGGCGGCTTCGCCCTGGTTGCGTGCCTGGATGATTTCCAGCTTCTTCTTGTCTTCGGCTGCGTTCAGTTCCGCATCCTTGACCATTTGCTGGATCTCATCTTCGGACAGACCGGAGTTGGCCTTGATGGTGATCTTGTTTTCCTTGCCGGAAGCCTTGTCCTTGGCAGAGACGTTCAAGATGCCGTTGGCGTCGATGTCGAAGGCCACTTCAATCTGGGGCACGCCGCGGGCTGCGGGGGGAATGCCTTCCAGGTTGAACTCGCCCAGCATCTTGTTGCCCGAAGCCATCTCGCGCTCGCCTTGGTAGACCTTGATGGTCACGGCCGGCTGGTTGTCGTCGGCGGTGGAGAAGGTCTGGGCAAACTTGGTCGGGATGGTGGTGTTCTTGGTGATCATCTTGGTCATGACACCACCCAGGGTTTCGATACCCAGGGACAGCGGGGTCACGTCCAGCAGCAGCACGTCGGAACGCTCGCCGCCCAGCACCTGGCCTTGCACGGCAGCGCCCACGGCCACGGCTTCGTCAGGGTTCACGTCCTTGCGGGGGTCCTTGCCGAAGAATTCCTTGACCTTTTCCTGCACCTTGGGCATGCGGCTCATGCCGCCGACCAGGATCACGTCGTCGATGTCGGACACCGAGATGCCTGCATCCTTGATGGCGGTGCGGCAGGGCGCAATGGTGCGCTCGACCAGCTCGTCCACCAGCGACTCCAGCTTGGCACGGGTCAGCTTGATGTTCAGGTGCTTGGGGCCCGACGCGTCGGCGGTGATGTAGGGCAGGTTGATGTCGGTGGCGGCCGAGCTGGACAGCTCGATCTTGGCCTTTTCGGCAGCTTCCTTCAGGCGCTGCAGGGCCAGCACGTCCTTGGACAGGTCAACGCCTTGTTCCTTTTTGAACTCGCCGATGATGTAGTCGATGATGCGTTGGTCAAAGTCTTCGCCGCCCAGGAAGGTGTCGCCATTGGTGGACAGCACTTCGAACTGCTTTTCGCCGTCGACGTCAGCAATCTCGATGATGGACACGTCAAACGTGCCGCCACCCAGGTCATACACGGCGATCTTGCGGTCGCCCTTGCCGGTCTTGTCCAGGCCAAAGGCCAGGGCTGCAGCGGTGGGTTCGTTGATGATGCGCTTGACTTCTAGACCGGCGATGCGGCCGGCGTCCTTGGTGGCTTGGCGCTGTGCGTCGTTGAAGTAAGCCGGCACGGTGATCACGGCCTCGGTCACGGGCTCGCCCAGGTAGTCCTCGGCGGTCTTCTTCATCTTGCGCAGCACTTCGGCGCTGATCTGGGGTGGGGCCAGCTTCTGGTCGCGCACCTGCACCCAGGCGTCACCGTTGTCGGCCTTGACGATTTCAAAAGGCATCAGGTTGATGTCTTTTTGCACTTCCTTCTCGTCGAACTTGCGGCCGATCAGACGCTTGGCAGCGTAGATGGTGTTGCGTGGGTTGGTGACAGCCTGGCGCTTGGCCGAGGCGCCCACCAGGATTTCGCCGTCTTCTTGATACGCAATGATGGACGGGGTGGTGCGTGCACCTTCGCTGTTTTCGATGACCTTGGTGTTGTTACCTTCCAAGATGGCGACGCAGCTATTGGTCGTGCCCAGGTCAATACCGATGATTTTTCCCATGTTGAGGCTCCGAATTGGTGAATATTTACTGATTGGCTTGTAACTAAGGGCAATTGCCTGGGCTTCAAGCTTGAGGGTTAATTTTTTCGTTGACTTGGCGCTTACTTGGGCGCCGCCACGGTGACCAGGGCCGGGCGCAGCACGCGGTCGGCAATCAAATAGCCTTTTTGCAGCACGCTGACCACGGTGTTGGCTTCCTGCTCAGCAGGCACCATGGAGATGGCCTGGTGGTGGTGGGGGTCGAACTTCTCGCTGGCGGCGGGGTTGATGGCCACCACCTTGTTGCGCTCCAGCGCCGAGATCAGCTGGCGCAACGTGGCATCCGAGCCTTCGCGCAGCTGCTCGGGCGTGGCGTTCTGGATGGCCAGGGCCGCGTCCAGGCTGTCGATCACGGGCAGCAGGCTTTCGGCAAAGCCCTCGATGCCGAACTTGCGCGCCTTGGCCACGTCTTCCTCGGCGCGGCGGCGTGCGTTTTCGGCTTCCGCCTTGGCACGCAGAAACTGGTCGGCCAGCTCTGCACTCTTGGTTTTCAGTTCGGCCAGCTCCGCCTGCAGACGCTCCAATTCGCCGCTGGCATGGGCGGCCATGGCGGCCTCCACTTCTTCGGTAGAGGCATCAGCCGGGATGGGGTTGGTGTTCTGATCGGACATGGATGCAGTGTCTCAATGTGAAAAAAGAAAGATGCCCATTAGCGTGGGGGCGCAGGTGCGTTATTCAAGAGCGCCTGACCGTGCCGCGCGGCAATGGTGCGGTGGCCGGCCTATGGGCCAGGAAACCGCAGGGGATTTTGTGGACAGCAACTGTACAGCGAAACCAGCCTGAGTCTATAATCGAACGTTTTACCTTGCCACACCGCTACAGGCGCAGCGGGGGGCTTAACCCAAAAGGGAGTTTTCATGCGTCATTACGAAATCATTTTGTTGATCCACCCGGATCAAAGCGAGCAAGTTCCGGCCATGCTGGAGCGCTACAAGGGCATGATTACCGCCGGCGGCGGTAAGGTGCACCGCGAAGAAGACTGGGGCCGTCGTCAGCTGGCCTACATGATCAACAAGCTTGCCAAGGCCCACTACCTGTGCCTGAACATCGAAGCCGACCAGGCTGTGATGGCCGAGCTGGAGCACGCCTTCAAGTTCAACGACGCTGTGCTGCGTCACCTGACGGTTCAGAAGAAGCAAGCCGACACGGCCGCTTCCTCGATGATGAAGACCGTCGAGCGTGAAGAAGCTCGCAAGGCCAGCCAAGCCGAACAGGCCTGAGCTGAGCGGTAGTTCCTGATCCCTTGGGGGTGGAAAACCACGTTGTCCTGACTGCCTGTATCGCCGAGGTGCAAACCATGCGATACACGCCCGCCGGATTGCCTGCTTTGGACCTGCGGCTCGATCACGAGTCGCAGCAGCAAGAAGCAGGATCGGCCCGCAAGGTGGTGGCAACGGTGAAGGCGGTGGCCTTCGGTGCATTGGCTGAGCGAATTGCCCGCCAGGCACTGGGAAGCAGCTGGACGTTCCAGGGCTTTCTGGCCACACCGCGCAACAGCAAGTCTGTGGTGTTCCATATCCAAGATATTCAACAAAATTAATTTTCAAGAGGTCCAGCAATGGCCACGTTCAAGAAATTCAACAAAGACAAGCGCCCAAAGCGTAACAACCAGTCGCTGCTGTTCAAGCGCAAGCGCTTCTGCCGCTTCACCGTCGCCGGTGTGGTTGAGATCGACTACAAGGATGTCGACACCCTGCGTGACTTCATCGCCGAAAACGGCAAGATCATCCCCGCACGCCTGACCGGCACGCGCGCCATCTACCAGCGTCAGCTGAACACCGCCATCAAGCGCGCTCGCTTCCTGGCTCTGCTGCCCTACACCGACCAGCACAAGATCTAAGGAGTCGCAACCATGCAAATCATTCTGCTCGACAAGGTTGTGAACCTGGGTAACCTGGGTGAGATCGTCAAGGTCAAGGACGGCTACGCTCGCAACTTCCTGATCCCCGCTGGCAAGGCTCGCCGTGCCACCGAAGCTGCCAAGGCTGAATTCGAAGCCAAGCGCGCTGAGCTGGAAAAGGCTGCTGCCGAAAAGCTGGTGGCTGCACAAGCCGTGGGCGAGAAGCTCAATGGCTTCACCATCGCCATGAGCCAAAAGGCTGGCGTGGACGGCCGTCTGTTCGGCTCCGTGACCAACCACGACCTGGCTGCTGAGCTGGTCAAGGCCGGTTTCGAAGTGCACAAGTCGCAAGTGCGCATGCCCAACGGTCCCATCAAGACCGTGTCCGCCTCCACCGTGGAAGTGGCTCTGCACACCGACGTGGTCGTGGAAGTGAACGTGGAAGTCTCGGGCGACCACGCCTAAGTCTTGCGCCGACCTTTTCCGGTCTGTCACCAAAGCCGCCTTCGGGCGGCTTTTGTTTTTCTTCGCCAGCAGCATGCTTTTTTGGGGCGAAAAAGGCCTGAGAAGCAGATTGCAAAAGCCTGGCGTGCTCATTTTTTAAAGCCAGGCTGCGCCTGGTGTGAGTGTTGGCGCTTTGTGCCGCCAGCATGGCCTTGCCGGATGACGTGGCGCGCGCGCGGCGCTACGATCGGGGGCTTATTCGTTTGGGAACCCCATGTCTTCCGTGATGCCTCCTTTGGATTCAGATGATGTTTTCGGCGCACCAGCCACCTCGGCTGCGGGTGACTTGCAGGTGGCGCAACTGCGTGTGCCGCCGCATTCGCTGGAGTCGGAATCCAGCGTGATCGGTGGCCTGCTGCTGGACAACAATGCCTGGGACCGTGTGGGCGACATCCTCAAGCCCGGTGATTTCTACCGCTTTGAGCACCAGCTGATCTTTGAAGCCATTGGCAAGATGATCAACGAGAGCAAGCCGGCCGACGTGATCACGGTCTATGAGCGCTTGCAAGGCATGGGCAAGGCCGAGGAAATCGGTGGCCTGCTGTATCTGAACCAGCTGGCCCAGTATGTGCCCAGTGCCACCAATATCCGCCGCTACGCGGAGATCGTGCGCGAGCGCTCCATCTTGCGCAAGCTGGTGACGGCCAGCGACGAGATCTCCACCAACGCCTTCAACCCACAGGGCAAGTCGGTCAAGGACATCCTGGAGCAGGCCGAGCAGAAGATCTTTGCCATCGGCGAAGAAGGCTCGCGCATGAAGCAGGGCTTTCAGTCGCTGGACACCCTGGTGGTGGATCTGCTGGACCAGGTCCAGGAGATGGCCGACAACCCCATGGATGTGACCGGCATTCCCACCGGTTTTGCCGATCTGGACCGCATGACCAGCGGCCTGCAGGCCGGCGACATGGTGGTGCTGGCCGCGCGTCCTTCCATGGGCAAGACCTCGTTTGCGGTGAATATTGCCGAGCATGTGGCGCTGAATGAAGGCCTGCCCGTGGCCATTTTCTCCATGGAAATGGGCGCCGCCCAATTGGCGGTGCGTATCGTGGGCTCCATTGGCAAGGTCAACCAGGGCAATCTGCGCACCGGCAAGCTGACCGATGAGGAATGGCCGCGCCTGACCGAGGCCATCGAGCGGCTGCGCACGGTGTCGCTGCACATCGACGAAACACCGGGCCTGACGCCTATTGAGCTGCGTGCCAATGCCCGCCGCCTGGCGCGCCAGTGTGGCGGCAAGCTGGGCCTGATCGTGGTCGACTATTTGCAGCTCATGAGTGGCTCCGGTGGTGCCGGCAGTGACAACCGCGCCACCGAGCTGGGTGAAATCTCCCGGGGCTTGAAGATGCTGGCCAAGGAGCTGGGCTGCCCGGTGATTGCGCTGTCTCAGCTCAACCGCTCGGTGGAGCAGCGCACCGACAAGCGCCCCATGATGTCTGACCTGCGTGAATCCGGCGCTATTGAGCAGGACGCGGACATCATCATGTTCATCTACCGCGACGACTACTACAACAAGGACTCGAAAGAGCCCAATATTGCCGAAGTCATCATCGGCAAGCAGCGTAACGGCCCCACGGGCACCGTGAAGCTGTTCTTCCAGAAGAACCAGACGCGCTTTGAAAACCTGGCCATGGGCTACGACACCGGCAGCGAGTATTGAGCGCGCCGGTGGCGAGGTAAGTGCTGCGCAAGACGGGCAGCACCTGCCGCATCAAGGCATCAGCCCGCCGCTGGAAACCGTGACCTGCACGGCCTTGAGGTTGTCGGGGGTGACGTGGATCAGGCCTTTGCCCGGTACATCGATCTCGGCAATCATGAACAAGGCCAGGGCCGTCACGGCTGGAATGACAAAAATCAAGCTGTTGCGGCCGCTGCTGCCCCGGATGTTGTAGCCAATCAGAAAGTTCGAGCACAGGCCGAAGAAGATCAAAATCGCCCAGGCCGCGCTGGGTATCTGGTGTCGCCAGCTGGCCATGGTTTTTTGCTGGGCCGTGTACAGCTCATTGCAGGCATTCAGCGCCGTGGCGATGACGGGGTTGGGGTCGTTCTTGGCGATTTTGCTGATCAGCGTCCACATGCGGGTTTGCATGCGAATGGATTCCATACGGGTCTGGGCGCGGAGCGCATCGTCTTCGGCATCAAAGAACTGAATGCGCAGCGTCAGGTAGTCCTGTAGTATTTGCTTGGCTTGCCCCTGGTGGCTTTCCTGCAGCAGCGTGGTGCGCTGGAAAGCATTGCCTATGGCAATGGCTTCGTTCTCTTCGGCAGCCACGCGTGTGTTGTAGCCACCGATGGCGAATGACAGGATAAAGCCGATCAACAGGCCGAAAAGCGACAGCGTAGCGCCCAGCACGATCTTGAGCTCGTCTTCGGCCACCGCATCGCGCTTGAATTTGCGGCCCCAGGTGTACTTTCCCAGGAAGGCCGCAAGTCCCAATCCGCTAAAAATGGAGACCAGCAATATCCATGAATACATATCGGTGTTGCGGAAAAATTCTTGCATAGCGGATGTGGAAAAAGGCTGAAAAGTCGGGCGCTGGGCGCAGCGCGCAACCTTAAGCGCAAATGCGCTGGCCTATCGTCCAAAAAGCGGGGCACGCCAGCCCTGCATGGGCCTAGGCAGGGCAGGGCATCTGTGGCAGTGCCTGGCAAAGCAGATGCGGCCCAGCCGGCCGCAGCATGCTGCAGATGTGAAAAGGCCCTATGCGCAGATAGGGCCTTTTCGTTGTGAAGGGGTGGCGTTTAGCCGCGCCAGAGATGGATCAGCAGCCCCACCACGGCGATGCCCAGTATCCCGCAGGCCCAGGCCAGGCGGGTGGCGCCGGTGCGCAGCAGGCCCACGGTCTGCACGATTTGTGATTGCTGCTCGGCCATTTGCTGGAGTAGCTCGGCCGAGGCGCGTTGTGCCTGCTCCAACTGGGCCACGCGGGCCTCCAGCTGGGCAACATGCTGCAGCGCTAGCTCGCCGGCGTTGTGGGGTGTGCCCACCAGCGGGGTGCTGATGGCGGCTGCCGCTTCGCCCGCTGCGGCAGTATCTGCCTCATCGGTCTTTTTCAGCAGCCCCTTGGCTGCCTTGAGTACATGGGGCGCTGCCTGGATGACATCGCCCCATGGCACCATTTTCAGTGCGCTTACCCAGAAGGCCATGGCTTACAGCACCTCGCTGGCAAAGTCCGCCAGACGCGAGCGCTCGCCGCGCGCCAGCTGGATATGGCCGCTGTGGGGCCAGCCCTTGAAGCGGTCCACCGCAAAGGTCAGGCCGGAGCTGCCCTCGGTCAGATACGGCGTATCGATCTGGGCCAGATTGCCCATACAGATGATCTTGGTGCCGGGGCCGGCGCGGGTGATCAAGGTCTTCATCTGCTTGGGCGTCAGGTTTTGCGCCTCGTCGATGATGACGTATTTGTTCAAAAAGGTGCGGCCTCGCATGAAGTTCATGCTCTTGATCTTGATGCGGCTGCGGATCAGCTCATTGGTGGCAGCGCGCCCCCATTCGCCGGGATTGCCGCCATCGCCCTTGGCCAGGAATTCCAGGTTGTCGTCGAGGGCGCCCATCCAGGGGCCCATCTTCTCTTCCTCGGTGCCGGGCAGAAAACCGATGTCCTCGCCCACGCTGACCGTGGCGCGGGTCATGATGATCTCGGTGTAGCGGCGCTCGTCCAGCACCTGGGTCAGGCCGGCGGCCAGAGCCATCAGGGTCTTGCCGGTGCCGGCCGTACCGGTGAGGGTGACGAAGTCCACCTCGGGGTCCATCAGTAGATTCATGGCGAAGTTCTGCTCGCGGTTGCGCGTGCTCACGCCCCAGACGGCGTGCTTGCTGCTGCCATAGTCCTTGAGGGTCTCCAGCACGGCGGTCTTGTCGCGAATCTCCACCACGCGGGCATACAGGCTGGGGGCGCCCGGTGCTTCGTAATAGACGAACTGGTTGATCATCAGCTGCTGGGCAAAGCTGCCGGTGATGCGGTAGAAGCTGCGACCGGACTCCTGCCAGCTCTCCACCTTCTTGCCGGCCTTGTCCCAGAAGTCGGCGGGCAGGGCCAGGGCGCCGGAGTACAACAGATCGCCGTCGTCCAGGGCCTTGTCGTTCTGGTAGTCCTCGGCAGGCAGGCCCAGGGCGCGTGCCTTGACGCGCATATTGATGTCCTTGGACACCAGCACCACTTCCTGCTGGCCTTTTTTGTGGCCACGCAGGGCTTCCACCACCCCCAGGATCTGGTTGTCTGCCTTGCCCTGCGGCAGGCTGGTGGGCAGGTGGTAGTCCAGCGGCTCGGTCTGGAAATACAGGCGGCCGGTGCTGCTCTTGTTGCCCGTGGCATCCAGGCGCAGGCCGGCGACCAGGTCGGTGCCTTCCTGGGCGGCGACCAGAGCGTCCAGCGTACGGCTGACCTGGCGGCCGTTGCGTGCCACTTCGGTCATGCCCTTTTTGTGGGCATCCAGCTCTTCCAGCACCACCATGGGCAGGAAGATGTCGTGCTCCTCAAAGCGGAACAGGCTGGTCGGGTCGTGCAGCAGCACATTGGTGTCCAGCACAAACAAGGTGGTGGTGCCGCTGCGCTTTTTATGGGTTTTGCTGCGGCCTGCTGCGTCGGCAGGTGTTGCAACTGCGGTGGCCGCTGCAACGGGCTCGGTGTCCTGGCGGCGTGTGCTGGCTGGTTTGGTTGTGGGTGCGGTCGTAGATTTGGCGGTGGGTGCCGCAGCAGGAGTTGCAGGGCTCAGCAAGGCGGCGCGCTGGCGGGCCAGGCTTTGGGCTGCGGCCGTGGTGGCGCGGCTGGGGTTGGCTTGGTCGGCAGTGCTGCGGGTTTTGGCTGCGGTCTTGCGGCCAGCGGTGGCTGGCGCCTTGGCTGTGACGGGCAGGCTGGCTGCGGGAGCGATGGCATCGTCATCCACCGCTTCGGCCAGATTGGCCGCCGCGCGCTTGGTGGTGCGCACGGGCGCATCAAAAGCTTCCTTGGCGAGCCGGGAGGCGCGGCGGGTCGGTGCGGGAGGCAGGGGCATGGTGTTCAGGCCTTGATGTCAGAGCTGAAAAAGCACAAAGCCGCCGGATCTCGGACCCAGGCGGCTTTGGAGCGGATGAAGGGAATGCAGAGCACGAAGCGCAAACGCATGGACCCATTATGCACATCTGGCGACCAAGATTGGATCACCAGAGTAGGGGATGCCGATTCAGGCGGCTTTCTTGATGGCGGCTTTCAGGCCCTTGACGGCCTTGAGCACTTCGTCCACGTGGCCGGGGACCTTCAGGCCGCGCCATTCTTGGGCCAGCGTGCCGTCAGGGCCGATCAAGAAGGTGGAGCGCTCAATGCCCTTGACCTTTTTGCCGTACATGATCTTGTTCTTGACCACGCCAAACATATGGCACATTTTTTCTTCGGTATCGGCAATCAGCTCGAACGGCAGCTCGAGCTTGGCCTTGAAGTCGTCGTGCGACTTCATGTTGTCGCGTGAAACGCCGAACACGGCGGCGCCTGCCTTTTCGAAATCCTTGTATTTGTCACGGAACTGCATGGCTTCTGTGGTGCAGCCAGGCGTATTGTCCTTAGGGTAGAAATACAGGATTACGATCTGGCCTGTATGGGAGGTGTTGGACACCTTGATCCCGCCGGTAGCGTTGGCTTCAAATTCAGGAAGGGGTTTGTTGACAACGATCGCCATGCGCTTCTATCTCTCGGATATAGGACCTACACAAACAAGGATGGAGCATGGCCTGTGCCCCTGGGTGAAGCATTTGCCCTGCATCTGCCCCAACCCGATTTGCGTAAGTCGTAGGATATAAACTACAAAAAAGCCGAGGGTATGGGTGTACTGCATCAAACTCTGTAAGCCCCCGACCGCAACCTAAGATTTTACCCTGAATCCCCCTAAAAAGGAATCCGCAGGGGTGTCTACTCCACAAGTAGGGCTGCCAACACAGGGCGACCTTCTTGTGACAAAACGTTAAATGTGCGGCAGGCTGCAGATGTATCCATGGTTTCCACGCCGATGCGCTTGGCCATCAGTGGGGCCAGCCAGGCAGGGGGCACAAAGCGCAGCTTGGCGCCGCTGCCAAAAATTACCACCTCCACCGGCTGCTCGGCCAGTTGGGCGAAATGCTCTGCCGTCAGTTCCTCGAAGCGGCTGCAGTCCCATGCCTGCAGCAAGCCGTTGGATCCCACCAGCAGGCTGTGGTGTTGCTGGGCCTGGTTGACGGCCAGCCAGCCGGGGCCATAGCCGGTGATGGAGGGGGCGTCGGATTTATCGGGCTGGAATTTCATGGGCGGGCGCTCCTTCTGCGATCAAGATGCCACACCGTCCCAACGGGCGCAGCCACATTCCGCTCTCGCTCAAGGCGTGCGCGCGGAACTGTGGTCAAATTATAGGTTTCACCAGGGTGCGGGCGCGCCTTGGTGCCATCTCTGAAGAACCGGGAATCCGCTTATGAAGACCGTCCAAAAATCTGCCAAGTTAGCCAACGTCTGCTATGACATCCGCGGGCCGATCATGGACGCGGCGAAGAAGATGGAGGAAGACGGCCAGAAGATCATCAAGCTCAACATCGGCAAT
>JAITLO010000041.1 GCA_031277855.1 Acidovorax sp.
AACCAGGACCTGTCTTCCCGCACCGAGCAGCAGGCCAGTGCGCTGGAACAAACCGCCGCCGCCATGGAGCAGCTCACCGCCACCGTGCAGCAAAACGCGGCCAATGCCCAGCAGGCCAACCAGCTGGCCACCAACGCCTCCGAAGTTGCGGCCCACGGCGGCTCCGTAGTCGATCAGGTGGTGCAGACCATGGGCGGCATCGACCAGGCTTCGCGCAAGATTGTGGACATCATCGGCGTCATCGATGGCATCGCCTTCCAGACCAATATCCTGGCCCTGAATGCAGCCGTGGAAGCCGCCCGTGCCGGCGAGCAAGGCCGTGGCTTTGCCGTGGTGGCTGGCGAGGTGCGCACCCTGGCCCAGCGCTCTGCCGAAGCGGCCAAGGAAATCAAGCAGCTGATCGATGACTCGGTCAGCCAGGTCAGCACCGGCAGCCGATTGGTGCAGGACGCAGGCACCACCATGCAAGAGGTGGTGGACAGCGTACGCCGCGTCACCGCCATCGTTTCCGAAATCAGCAATGCCAGCCAGGAGCAAAGCCGGGGCATTGCCGAAATCGGTGGCGCTGTCACCCAGATGGACCAGGGCACGCAGCAAAATGCTGCCCTGGTGGAAGAAGCCACGGCCGCAGCCCAGGCGTTGCAACAGCAAGCCCACCAACTGGCCGATGCCGTGGCCGGCTTCAAGCTCGATACCGGCCATGGCGCCACCACCCTGGCCGCACCACGCCGGGCGCTGCAGCTGCGCTGAGTTCCACGCTCCAAAGCGACTGCGTAGAGACTTTGAACACGCTCTAAGATAGACGCATGCCACTGCACTCCTTGCTTTCCACGGCGGCCCAGCCCCGCACCCTGCTGGCCGCCCTGGCCATGGCCTTGCTCAGCGCCTGCCAGTCCGCCCCACCACCGGCCCAGGCCGGCGCAGCGGCCACGCTGCCGATTGCGGCCGAGGTCAATGCATCGCACGCGGCCGAGGCGCCACAGCCGGAAGCGCCCATTCTGGGCGGCCACACCGACGCCCATGGCTGCAAGCCTTCCACCGGCCATGCCTGGTGCCAGCGCACCCAGCGCTGCGAGCGTCCCTGGGAGCTGGCCCTGCAGCGCGGTTTTGAAAACACCCCCGAAGGCTGGCACGCCTACTGCGACGGCGCCAAGCCCTGAAGCAGTGGCACTAGTCCATGCTGCATGGCTTGAAAAGTCATAGCAGTCACAGCTGATACAGCAACGGTTTCAATCGCAAACAACGCCGAAATCGTTGACGCAGAGGTCTGTGTGAGCGGGTCTTAAAACACCACCCCGGCCACCAGCATCACATTGGCATAGGGCGTGCATTCCCCGGTGCGCACCACGGCCCGCACACCCGCACACTGGCGCTTGAATTCCTCATGCGGGACCACCGCGCCCAGACGATCGCTCCATTCCGCAGGCAACCAGTCCGGCGGCGCCTGGCGGCCGGCCATGGTTTCCTGTGCCAGCAGCACACGCTCCACCTGCATCTCGGCAGCCAGGGCCTGCAGCACCTGTGCCAATGTGGGCACGCCGGGGCAGACCGCCAGGTCGATGCGCTCCACCCCATCGGGAATGGGCAGGGCCGCATCACACACCACCACTCTGTCGCCCTGCCCCAGCCTGGCCACAACGGCAGACAGCGGAGCATTGAGCAAAACACCTTTTTTCATCTTCTATTCCAATTTTGTTGCGGGCTGCACCAAGGCTTCCACCTGGGCGCGGGCCGGAATCGAGGGCTGGGCGCCGGCCACACCTATGCACAGGCTGGCTGCCGCAATACCCCATTCCACGGCTTCGGCCAGGGTACAGCCTTCTGCCAGGCGCGTGACCATGGCGCCCAAAAAGCTGTCGCCCGCCCCCGTGGTGTCCACCACCTGCACCTGGCGCGCGGCATGCCGGCTGCATACCGGCGCCGCCTGGTGCGACCCGGCTGCGCACAGGGCCACGGCCCCTTGGGCGCCCAAGGTCACCACCACCTGCTGCGGGCCATGGGCCAGCAAGGCCCGCGCTGCGCGCTCGGCGCTTTGCTGGCTGTCCACGTTCAGGCCGCTGAAGGCGGCTGCTTCCACCTCGTTGACCACCAGCGTATGCACCATGGGCCACCATGCAGAGGGCAGCGTGCGCACGGGCGAAGGGTTGAGCACCACGCGGCAGCCCGCGCTGTGGGCCGCCTGCAAGACTTGTTCGATCACCGCATCGGGTACTTCCAGCTGCAGCAGCAGAAAGTCGGCCTGTACCAGCGCATGCAGCAAAGCGTCTTCGGGCAAGGTCAGTCTGGCATTCGCGCCAGGCACCACGCAGATGCGGTTTTGCCCATCGGGCTCGACCAGGATGACGGCCGAGCCGGTGGGCAGGCCCTCATGCACTTCCACATGCTCCACATCCACACCATCGCCATGCAGCGCCAGCCGCAAGGCATTGCCATGGTGGTCTCGGCCCACGCTGCCAAACAGCTGCACCTGTGCGCCATGGCGCGCACAGGCCACGGCCTGGTTACCGCCCTTGCCACCGGGCACATAGCGCAGCCCTTGGGCATGCACGGTTTCACCGACCTGGGGCACGCGCGCAAGCGTCAGCACCACATCCATATTCAAACTGCCCACCACGGCCACGCGCGCCACGCTGTGCGGCAGCCCATCGGCGGCCCTGTCGGCGGCGGCGTGCGGTCGGGGCATGGCCCCGGAGGAAAGCGGTGCAACCATGGTCTGTCTCCTGCCTGCGAAGGGGGTGAAACCAGGGCCTGGGGGCAAGCTCCCGGCGTATGAACATCCGCGCCTATTGTTCCACGCCCACGCGGCATGGCGACGGCGCCCCGGATGCCCATAGTGCATCAGCTACACCAGCGCCGAGGCACCAAGCAGGCCGCGCTCGTGAAAGCTACCGTTTTAGTAGCTACCTGCGCTTGTATTCAAAGCTTTTTGCGCAGATTGGCCGGTGCAATCTTCAGCGCATCGCGGTACTTGGCCACGGTGCGGCGGGCGCAATCAATGCCCTGCTCCTTGAGCATGTCGGCAATCTGGCTGTCGGACAGCGGTTTTTGGGCACTCTCGGCCGAGACAAATTGCTTGATCAAGGCACGCACCGCCGTGCTGGAGGCATTGCCCCCGGTTTCGGTGCCCAGGCCGGAGCCAAAGAAATACTTGAGCTCATAAGTGCCATGGGGCGTGGCCATGTATTTGGCCGTGGTCACGCGGCTGATGGTGGACTCGTGCAGGCCCAGCTCATCGGCGATATCGCGCAACACCAGCGGGCGCATGGCCAGATCGCCATGCACGAAAAAGTTCTTCTGCCGCTCCACGATGGCACGCGAGACACGCAAGATGGTGTCAAAGCGCTGCTGCACGTTCTTGATGAACCAGCGCGCCTCCTGCAGGCGCTGCTGCAGGCCGGCATGGCCTTCGCTGCCCTTGTGGCCACGCAGCGCGCCGGCATAGATGTCATGCACACGCAGCCGCGGCATCACCTCGGGGTTGAGCTGCACATTGAACTGGGGCGTGCCCTCGCTGGCGCGGCGGCTGGAGCGGGAAACGATCACGTCCGGCACGATGATGTGGCGCTCCACATCGGCAAAACGCCGACCGGGCCGGGGCTCCAGCCTGGCAATCAAGGCCATGCCTGCGCGGATGTACTCTTCACCCAGGCCGGTGAGCTGCACCAGGCGGCGCACATCGCGCCGCGCCAGCAAGTCCATGGACTGCAGGCAAATGGCCTGCGCCGCATCCAGCACCGCAGGCTCGGCTTCACGCTGCTGGCGCAAATGCTGCAGCTGCAGCTGCAGGCATTCGCCCAGGTCGCGCGCGCCCACGCCTACCGGCTCCAGGCTGTGCAGCAGGCGCAGCGCCACCGTGAAGCGGTGCAGCAACTCTTCCAGCCGCTCCTGGTCGTCTACACCGGCCAGGCCTTCGGCCAGAGACTGCAGCGTGTCTTCCAGATAGCCGTCTTCGTTGAGGTTCTCAATCAGATAGCGCAGCACATAGCCATCGAGCTCGGACAGGTGCAGCGACAGCGCCTGGCGCAGCAGGTAGTCGGTCAGCGATTCATGGGCACGCGCCAGATCCAGGGCGCTGATGCCTTCGTCACCGTCCTTGAGCGCTCCACGCGCCGGGGCATCGCCACCCCATTCGCTGTCATCGGGCAACAGATCATGGCCGCCGTCGCCCTCCCAATCGGGGGTGTCGAATTCGGCAGTGCTTTCTGCGCTGTTCTGGCCTTCCGCTGGGTCGGAGCCTGCATCTGAAGCTCCTGAAAGCGCAGCATGCTCGGCGCTGTAGTCATCCGACTGGGCTGGCGCATCCGCCTGTGCCAGGCCGAAATCCTCGCGTGCAGCCTCTTCAGGGGCAACTTCCAGAAAGGGGTTGTCGTCGAGCATTTGCTCGACTTCCTGCGCCAGCTCCAGCGTGGACAGTTGCAGCAGGCGTATGGACTGCTGCAACTGTGGCGTCAAGGCCAAATGTTGCGAGACTCGCAAGGACAGACCTGGCTTCAACGTGGCGCTCCCTGCTCGGTGTCTGTGGCGTGGTGGGGTGGTGAAGACGGGTGAAGAAAGCCGGCTTACATGCGGAAATGTTCGCCCAGATAGACCCGCCGGACTTCGGCGTTCTCGACGATTTCTTCCGGTGTGCCCTGCGCCAGCACATGGCCGTCGCTGATGATGAAAGCGTGGTCGCAAATGCCCAGGGTTTCGCGCACATTGTGGTCAGTGATAAGCACACCGATGCCGCGTTCCTTGAGAAAGCCGATGATGCGCTGGATCTCGATCACCGCAATCGGGTCGATACCGGCAAAGGGCTCATCCAGCAAAATAAAGCGCGGCTGCGTGGCCAGTGCACGGGCGATTTCCACGCGGCGGCGCTCGCCACCGGACAGGGCAATCGCCGGCGAGGAACGCAGATGGTCCACCCGCAGTTCCTTGAGCAAATCGGTCAGGCGCTGCTCCACCTCGGCCTTGGACAGAGGCTTGTCCTGGGCGTCACGCTGCAGCTCCAGCACGGCGCGCACATTCTCTTCCACGCTGAGCTTGCGGAAGATGGAGGCTTCCTGCGGCAGATAGGACAAACCCAGGCGCGAGCGCTGGTGAATTGGCATATTGGCCACCGAGTGGCCGTCGATGTGGATGTCGCCCGCATCGCTGCGCACCAGGCCCACGATCATGTAAAACGAAGTGGTCTTGCCCGCACCATTGGGGCCGAGCAAGCCCACGACCTCGCCTTTTTGCACGGTGAGCGACACATCCTTGACCACCTTGCGGCTGCCATAGGATTTGGCCAGGTGACGGACCTCCAGGCGGCTGGCGGCAGGGGAAGCGGTCTCGGCGGCAGTGGTCACGGTTGTCGCGGGGTCAGGTTGTCGGAAGACTGCAGCGCAGGCGCGGTCTTGGTCGATGCCGCAGGCGCTGCGGCCGGAGGCGTCTTGGGCACCAGCACGGCGCGCACCCGGCTGCCGGAGCTGTTCGCAGCCTCGGCACTGCCCGGTGTGGGACGGCGGTTGCCATCCACGGTGAACACATCGGTCAGGTTGTTGTAGGTGATGATGGTGCCGGTGATGTCATCGCTCAGCGTGCCACCGGTGTAGCGGCGCAGCTGACCACGCTGGATCAGGCGCACATCATCTTTCTTACCGTCGTACTCGATGATTTCGCCCTCGCCTTCCACAAACTCCTCGGGCGCGCCCGGCAAGGTGTCACGCTTTTGGCGGAAGAAGGCACGCTTGCCCTTTTCGGCCCAGACCTTGCCGAACTGGTAGCCCTCGGCGTCCTGGCGCACCTCCAGCTTGGCACCACGCAGCACGATGGTGCCCTTGGTGAGCACCACATTGCCGGTAAAGGTGCTGACCTGCTGCAACTCGTCGTGGTGCAGCGCGTCGGCCTCGATGTTCATGGGTTTGTTGCGGTCGGCCTTTTCGGCCTGGGCCGGCCCCATGGCACCAGCCAGGGCTGCCAGCAGAAGCAGCGGGAGGAGTTTGCGTGTCATAGAAGGCATGAATCTTGCTGACATTGTAGGGGGTACGGACATCGGCCCGGCATCTGCGGGCCAGCGATGATGTTACGGTCTGCTCCAGCACCTTGCAGACAACAAAAAGCCCGCACAACAGCGGGCTTGCACAGTGGCAGTACTTGCGACTTCTGAAACTGGCGCTGCCCAAGTCAGGGACAGCGAGCAAGGGCCTACGCCGTGCCCACAGGAAGTCTGGGTGACGCAGCAGCGCCGGGGTTTTTCAAAACCCTATAAACGACACGGTCCATACCGGGGCACCGTGCAAGGGCCGCCCCGCAGCACCGGTGCCGTCCCCCTCCGACGCGCAGCGGCCAGAGAGGGGGAAGGCGCGCAGCGCCTCAGGGGGTGCCCCTTATTTCTGCCCCGCCAGAAACTCCACCACCGCCAGCACGCGCTGCATGCTGCCGGCGCGTGGGCCATCGGTGTAGTACTTGCCGGCCACGCCCATGGCGGGCACGCCTTCCACGTCATATTCCTGCTGCAGCTGCGTGGCCTTGCGCACCTGGTTGGAGACCGAGAAGGAGTTGTAGATCTCCTTGAACTTGGCCGCATCCACACCCTGCTTTTCGACCCAGGCGAAGATGTCCTCGTCCTTGGCCAGGCGATTGCGCTCCACATGGATGGCATGGAACACCTTGGCATGCATGGCATCGAAATTGGGCATGGCCTGCAGCGCAAAGAACAGCTTTTGCTGGGGCACAAAGCTGGCATTGAAGGCCACGGGAACGCGGCGCACGCTCACATTGGCGGGGGCTTTTTGCTTCCACGCGGCAAACATGGGCTCGAAGTCCTTGCAGTGCGGGCAGCTGTACCAGAAGAACTCAATCACCTCCACCTTGCCGGCAGGAGCTTCCGTGGTAGCGGGCTTGGCCAACTTCACATAGTCCTTGCCCTCCTTGGGCACATTCGCCTGGGCATGGACGCTGGATGCGGCGCCCAGCGCCATGGTGGATGCGACCGAAGTGACGGCCAGGGAAAACTCACGGCGTTTCATCAAAGCTACTCCTGTTGATTGTTTGCGTAGTGCCACGTCAGAGCCCTGGCGAAGCAAAAAGTTCGGTGTGGTGAAGATGAGAAGCCCCCTCACCCCCACCCTCTCCCGCAAGCGGGCGAGGGAGAAAGACCAGATGCGCGCGGAACAAGAGTCCCAACCGCATGCCAAGCCCCCTTTCGCCTGGGCACCGCGCAAGGGCCGCCCCGCCGCGCCGGTGCCGTCCCCCTCCCACGCTCAGCGTGAGAGAGGGGGAAGACGCGCAGCGTCTCAGGGGGTGCCCCTTATTTCGCCACCCTCACCAAAGCCGAATCCACGCCTGCGCCATCGAGCTTGCCCTTGAGCTGCTCGGCATCGTCGCGCTTGCCAAAGGGGCCCACACGCACGCGGAACACGGTGCGGCCGTTTTGCTCACGCTCGCTCACGCGGGACTCCCAGCCCAGCATGGCCAGCTTGGCACGTTGGGCATCGGCATCGGCCTGGGTGCGGAAAGCGCCGGCCTGCACAAAATAGTCAAAGCCATCGGCAGCCGCGGCGGACTTGGCCTCTGCCTGCTTGAGCTTCTGGTTGGCCAGATCGCCCAGCGGGTCCGAGGAGGTGCTCTTGCCGTCGGGCTTTTTGCTCTCCGGCGGCACGGGTGCCGTGGTCGGCGGCGTGCTCACGCCCGTGGCCGGGCCGGAAGTGGCCGGTGCGGTGGGCGTGCCCTCGACCGGTGCCGTGGGCTGCTGCGTGACGGGCTGCGTCACCGGCTGGGTAGCCGGATTCTTGCCATACAGCGGCGAGTTCGGGTCCCAGTTCTTGTTGCGCTCTGCTTCCTTGGCATCGCTGTCCTTGGGGGTCTTGGTGAGAAAGGGCACAGGCACCTTGGTCACATACACCGCCACCGCCAGGGCCGCGCCCAGGCCAATGATGATGCCCAGGATCAGGCCGATCAGCGTTCCGCCACGTTGCTTGGTCTTCATAGATCTACGAGTCAATGCTTACATACGATCAGGTGCGGACACGCCCAGCACCGCCAGGCCATTGTGCAGCACCTGGGCCGTGGCAGCGACCAGGGCCAGACGCGCCAGCTTGACCTGTTCGTCGTCCACCAGAATGCGTTCGGCGTCATAGTAGCTGTGGTAGCTGGAGGCTAGGTCGCGCAGGTAAAAAGTCACATCGTGCGGCGCATTGCCGGTGGCCGCTGCCGTCAGCATCTCGGGGTATTTGGCCAGCAGCAGCATCAGCGCCTGGGCCTGCGGGCCTTGCAGCGCGGACAGGTCCACGGACTGCAGCTGCTCCAGCTTGCCGCCTTGCTCCTGCCATGCACGCAGCACCGACTGGATGCGCGCATGGGCGTATTGCACGTAGTACACCGGGTTGTCGTTGTTCTGGGCCACGGCCAGGTCCACGTCAAAGGTGTATTCGGTATCGGGCTTGCGCGAGAGCAGGAAGAAGCGCACCGCGTCCTTGCTGGTCCACTCGATCAGGTCGCGCAGCGTCACATAGGAGCCGGCGCGCTTGCTGATCTTCACCTCTTCGCCGTTGCGCACCACGCGCACCATGGTGTGCAGCACATAGTCGGGGTAGCCCTTGGGTATACCCACATTGGCGGCCTGCAGACCGGCGCGCACGCGGGCAATGGTGCCGTGGTGGTCCGTGCCCTGGATATTCACCACCTTGCCATAGCCGCGCTGGAACTTCTGGATGTGGTAGGCCACATCGGGCAGGAAGTAGGTGTAGGTACCGTCGGTCTTGCGCATCACGCGGTCTTTGTCATCACCGAATTCGGTGGACTTGAGCCACAGTGCGCCATCTTGCTCATAGGTGTAGCCGCTGGCGACCAGGCGCTTCACGGTCTCTTCCACATGGCCGTTCTGGTAGAGGCTGGACTCCAGGTAGTACTCGTCGAACTCCAGATTGAAGGCCAGCAAGTCCTTGTCCTGCTCGTTGCGCAGATAGGCCACGGCAAAGTTGCGGATGTTTTCGTAGTCATCCACATCGCCGTTGGCGGTGAACTCGCGGTCATCGGCCTTGACGGTTTCCTTGGCCAAAAAGGCCTGGGCAATGTCGGCAATGTAGTCGCCGTTGTAGAAGTTCTTGGCCAGCGGGTTGTCGCTGTCGGTAGGCCAGCAGTCGTCACCAGGCTTGAAGCCCTTGGCACGCAGCTGCGTGCTCTTGGTCAAGGTGTCGATCTGCACGCCCGCGTCGTTGTAATAGAACTCGCGGTGCACCTTCCAGCCCTGGCTGGCGTAGAGGTTGCTGATGGCATCGCCAATCGCGGCCTGGCGGCCATGGCCCACGTGCAGCGGGCCGGTGGGGTTGGCGGACACAAACTCCACCAGAATGTTTTCGCCACGGTCGGCCTGGAAGCCGAACTTCGCGCCTTCGGCCAGCACCTCGCGCACCACTTGCTGCTTGGCAGCCGGCTTGAGGCGGATATTCAAAAAGCCGGGGCCGGCGATCTCGATGGCGTCCACCCATTGCTGGAATGCGGGCGTGGCTTCCAGCGCGGCCTTGAGCTGCTCACCCAGGGCGCGCGGGTTGGCCTTGAGCGGCTTGGCCAGCTGCATGGCTGCCGTGCAGGCAAAGTCGCCATGGGCTGCCACCTTGGGGTTTTCAAATGCAGCGCGGGCGCCAGCGCCGGGCGAGAGTGTTTCGAGCTCGGCAGCCAGGGCCGCGAGCAATTCCTGTTTGACGGAGAGCATCCGCGGATTTTACGTGCCCGCCCACATCTTGCTGGCGGTGCCGTGCCACAGCCTTGCAGTGCTGCGGCCTCGCAGGCTGCAGCACGGGTCTGGATTCACAGAAAAACCACTGCTTCCCCTTTCTGGACGGTCAAGTGGCGCTCCTCTTTTTAATCCCCCATATCCACAAGCCGCGCATTTTCTCGCTCGGGTTGGCCGTGCTGCCAACAAACAAATAACAATAATTCTCATTCATAATTAGAATGCAGGCCATGTCTTCGCCGCATCCGCCTTTCGATCCCATGCAGCAGGCCCAGCAGCTGTTTGTCGGCCACCATCCCTGGCTGCTGTCGCGCCTGAAGGCCAGGCTGCGCAATACGGCGGAAGCCCAAGACATTGCAGCCGAGACTTTTTTGCGGGTGGTGGCCGCACCCCAGCCCTTGGCGGTGCATGAGCCACGCGCCTTTCTCACCACCATTGCCCAGCGCCTGCTGTTCACGCTGTGGCGCAGGCGTGAGCTGGAGCGTGCCTACCTGGAAGCCCTGGCCCAGCGCGAGGATGAATTCGCCCCCTCGCCCGAAGAACGGGCCCTGCTGCTGGAGACGCTGGAAACCATTGCCCAGGCCCTGGATGGCCTGCCGCTCAAGGCACGCCAGACCTTTGTGCTCAGCCAGCTCGATGGCCTGGGCTACCACGCCATTGCCGAGGAACTGGAAATTTCCCACAGCACGGTGCGCCGCCACATGGCCGAGGCCTTTCGCCGCATTGCCATCGCGCAGCTGCAGCAGCAAGCTGGTGTGCACCGGGTAGTCTCGCATGCCTAAGCCCTCTGCCGCCGCACTCGATAGCATCACCGAAGCCGCGGTGGACTGGCTGGTCCAGCTGCACTCCGGCGCCATGGACGCAGCCGGACACCAGCGCCTGGCCCAGTGGCTGGACAGCGATCCGCGCCACCGCAGCACCTGGGAGCGGCTGCAAGCCCCGCTGCAGCAGTTGCGCGCAGCCCAGCCCCAGGCCACCCCTCGCCCCGGCAGCCTGCTCAGCGACACCCTGGCCCGTGCCGAAGCGCGCACCCAACGCCGCCGCCATGTGCTGCGCGGAGCTTTGTGCCTGGGTGGCGTGGCCGTGGGGACGGGCTGGCTGGCCGATCGCCACCAGCCCATCACGCAGTGGAGTGCCGACTTGCACACCGGCACCGGAGAGCGACGCGACTTCACCCTGCCCGATGGCAGCCGCATCACCCTGGATGCGCGCTCCGCCGTGGACCTAGACTTTGGCACCGGCCGCCGCAGCGTGCGCCTGCGCCAGGGGGCCTTGCTGGCCGAGGCTGCTCCGCAACCCCACCAGGGCCCGGCCTTTGCCGTGTACACCCCCCACGGCCAGGTGCGCGCCCTGGGCACGCGCTTCACCGTGCGCGTGCAGGACAGCGCCAGCCTGGTCGGCATGCTGGAACACAGCGTGGAAATCACCACCACTGGCGGCCAGCAGCGCCAGCTGCATGAGGGCCACAGCGCACGCTTTAGCACCACCGAGATTGCGGACGCGGACGGCCTCTCCCCCGACACCACCGCGGCCTGGCAGCACGGCATGTTGCAGGCCCATGACCTGCCCCTGGCCGATGTGGTGCAAGCCCTGCGCGCCTACCGCACCGGCGTGCTGCGCATCTCCCCCCGCGCTGCGGCCCTGCGGGTCTATGGCAACTACGCCCTGGACGACAGCGACCGCGCCCTGACCGCGTTGGCGGAGACCTTGCCCATCCGCGTGCACCGCGCTCTCGGCGGCTGGCTGGTGGTGATCGAGTGAAGCTCCCGCCAATGAGCACACGGCATCCAAATCGCCTCTAAATCAATCACCACAAGCTCCAGCAGCTCATGCATTCATAGCAACACAGTCTCCCCGCCTCCCTTGCCGAAAAAAAGATGAACACTTTTTTCGGACTGTTCGACAAGCCATGGACAGCGTTTGGCGCTGCCCTCCTCCACCTTTGTCGAAAGCTTTTGCATGTTCTCCCCCTGCCCTCTGCCGCTGCGTGCCTTGGCTGCTGCCGCCCTGGTCTGCGCCTTGAGCGCCCACGCCCAAAACACCACATCGGCTTCCTCGGCACAAGCCGTGCGCAGCTACCAGTTGCCAGCCCAGCCACTGGGCAAGGCCCTGGCCCAGATCGCGGCCGACAGCGGCCAGCAAATCAGCATTGATGCCGAACTGGTGCGCGGCCGCACCGCACCAGCTGTGCAGGGCCACTACACCGCCGAACAAGCCGCGCGCGCCGCACTGGCCGGCAGCGGGCTGGAGCTGGTGCAGACCGGCAGCGGCAACTGGGGGCTGCGGGCGCTCCCAGCCGCGCCTGCCGCACGCACCAGCCCGGCCGATGGCCCCATCCTGGGCGAAGTCAGGGTGACAGCCGCTGCGGCCCCCAGCGCCACCACCGAGCAGACCGGCAGCTACACGGCCCGCGCCGTGACCGTGGGCAAAAGCGAGCAGGCGCTCAAAGACATTCCCCAATCCATCAGCGTGGTCACCCGCCAGCTGATGGATGAGCAAGACGTCAGCTCGGTCTACGACGCACTGGCCAGCACCACGGGCATCACCCTGCTGCAAAGCCCGCAGGGCGGCAAATACATTTATTCGCGCGGCTTTGACATCACCACCTTGCAGTACGACGGGGTCAATGTGCAGCGCCTCTATGGCCGCTCCAGCAACTATGCGGGCAGCAGCGCCATCTACGACCGCGCGGAGATTCTGCGCGGCTCGGCCGGTCTGCTGCAAGGCGGCGGAGACCCCAGCGGCACCGTCAACCTGGCACGCAAGCGCCCGCTCAAGGAAGGGGGTGTCAGCGTCACCGCCAAGGCCGGCTCCTGGGACCGCTATAGCGCGCAGGTGGATGGCAGCGGCGCACTGAATGCCGAGGGCACGCTGCGCGGCCGCGCCGTGCTGGATGTGGAAGACGGCCACGCCTTCATCGATTACGTGAACCGCCGCAACACCACGCTGTATGGCACGCTGGAATACGACCTCTCGGCACAGACCCAGCTCAGCATCGGCGCCAGCCACGAGACCTTCAAGGGCAGGCCCTTCATCTCGGGCCTGCCGCGCTACAGCGATGGCCGCGACATCGGCCTGCCGCGCTCCACCTTCCTGGGCGCTGCCTGGAACCGCCAGGACAGCAGCACCCAAACGCTGTATGCCGATATGTCGCACCAGTTCAACGACCATTGGCGCGCCAAGGTGTCGGTCATCCATGTGCAAGAAGACGTCTACCTCAAATACGCCTCTTCGCAGATGGCGGTTTCGCCCAGCACTGGCATGGGCGGCACCGTGGCCAATGTCACCGATGCCAGGCAAAAGGCCTCGGGCATCGATGCCAGTGTGACCGGCGATTTCACCGCGTTTGGCCGCCAGCATGAGCTGGTGCTGGGCACCAGCTACAACCACACCCGGGTGGACACCGACTACAGCTCCAAAACACCGGCCACGCCCATCGATGTGTTCGCCCCCAACCCCTTCAGGCCCGAGCCCAGCGATGCCGAGATCCGCTACGCCAACACTGAAAACCGCCTGGCCACCTCTCGCCAGCTGGGCTTTTATGGCGCACTGCGCCTGCAGCTCAGTGATCCGCTCAAGCTGGTGATTGGCGGGCGCGCTGCGTCGTATCGCACTATCTGGGACACCACCGTCACCCGGCTCGGCAATCCCAGCCCATCCTCGACCTTGCAGGACAACAAGCGCTTCATGCCTTTTGCGGGCGCCATCTACGCCCTCAGCCCCAGCTGGTCGGCCTACGCCAGCTATGCCGACATCTTCAACCCGCAGTGGTCGCTGAATGCGGCGGGCCAGAACCTCAAGCCCATCGTGGGCTCCACCTATGAAGTCGGCCTCAAGGGCGAGCTGTTCGGCGGCCGCGCCAACACCTCGCTGGCCCTGTACCGCGTGGACCAGAAAAACCGTGCCACCGAAGACATTGCCTCAGGGCCCAACTGCCGTGACGGCTACTACTGCTACAGCGACGCGGGCCGCGTGCGCAGCCAGGGCCTGGATGCCGAAATCAGCGGCGAGCTGAGCCGGGGCTGGAATCTGTTTGCCGGCTACACCTTCAATCGCAACACCTATGCGCGTGACATCAACAACCAGGGCCAGGACTTCAACACCTACACCCCCAAGCACATGCTGCGTGCCTGGACCACCTACCAACTGCCCGGAGCCTGGAGCGCCGTCACCCTCGGCGGCGGGGTAGATGCACAGAGCGCGGCCTACCGCAAAGTGGGCACGGTGCGCATCACCACCGGCGGCCGGGCCGTGTGGAACAGCTATGTGCGCTACCAGATCAACCGCCAGTGGCAGGCTTCGCTGAACTTCAACAATATGTTCGACAAGCACTACTACACCACGGCAGGCAATCTGGTGAACAGCAGCCACTACGGCGATCCGCGCAATGTGATGCTGACCCTGCGCGGCAACTTCTGAGCACCCCCGCTTTGCATGCCAGGCCGCAGAAAGCACAAGCCGCCCCAGAGGGCGGCTTGTGGCGGAAGGGCCGCAGGGAGGCGGCCAGCAGGCTTACCAGCCCCGCGCCCAGAACACGGCAATCACGGCCATGACCGGAATCAGGTGCGACTGCCACATCAGCCAGCGGCGTGTGGCGCGCACCTCGCCCTCTTGCGGCAGGCTGCCGTCGGCCTGCAAGGCCTTGGCCCAGCGGCGAAAGGCCAGCGTGGGTTTGATGGACATCAGCGCCACCAGCACAAACAGCGTGACCTTGAGGTGAAACAGCGGCTGGCCCACATACCAGCCCATGCCCTTGGCACCCCAGACCAGACGCGCCACGCCGGTGAGCAGCAGCACGGCAGCGACAATGCCATAAATCAGGTCCAGCCGCGCCAGGCGTTGCACCACAGCGGCATTCATCCATTCGCTGCGGCACAGCGCGGTCTCGCTGGTCAAAAACACCACCAGGGTCAGGATGGCAACGATATGCAGGGCGGCCAGCACGGCTTCCAGGGTCATGGATTCACTCCTTCGCGCCAGAACTCGGGACGCTCGTAGTGCATTTTGAGGTAGTCGATCCACAGCCGCACACGCAGCGGCAAATGTTTGCGCTGGGGGAACACCACATAAATACCATTCGGAGGCGCCGCAAAGTCTTCCAGCACGGCCACCAGGCGGCCCGCTGCGATCTCGGCCTCCACTTCCCAGGTGCTGCGCCAGGCAATGCCCCAGCCGCCCAAACACCAGTCATGCAGCACCTGACCGTCCGAGCAATCCAACGGCCCGCCGGGCTTGATGTGCACCACCTCGCTGCCGCCGCTGTCCTGGGGCATGCGAAACGCCCAGCCCCGGGTCTGCGAGGCATCGCTGGACAGCGTCAGGCAGCGGTGCTGGGCCAGCTCGCCCGGGTGGCGCGGTGTGCCGTGGCGCGCCAGATAGGCCGGCGTGGCCACACACAGGCGGCGGTTGTCGGCCATGCGCACGCTGACCAGGGAGGAGTCGGGCAGATCGCCCACGCGCACCGCGCAGTCATAGCCTTCGCCGGCCAGGTCCACCACGCGGTCGCTGAGGTTGAGCGACAGGCTCACCTCGGGATGCAGGTCGTGAAAGCGTGGAACCAGCGGCGCCACATGGCGGCGGCCAAAGCCGGCAGGCGCCGTGACCCGCAAATGGCCGGTGGCCTTAACCCCGCCGGCCGAGACGCTGGCCTCGGCATTGGCCACATCGGACAGCAGACGCTGGCAGTCTTCCAAAAATGCGCTGCCCTCGTGGGTGAGCGAAATCCGCCGCGTGGTGCGCACCAGCAGCTTGACGCCCAGATGCTCTTCCAGCGCGTCCAGGCGCCTGCCCATGATGGCGGGGGCCACGCCCTCCGCCTTGGCGGCGGCCGTGAGGCTGCCCTTGGTGGCCACGGAGACGAAGGATTCAAAAGCTTTGAGTTTGTCCATACACCACAATGCAATGCGCGCCCTGGCGGCGCAGTGGCCTTGGCCACGGCCTGCACATGAAATACACCGCTAACGCTTGCTGCATCTACACAGCCAGCTATCAAAACAGAGTTTGCACCAAGCCATGCCTGTGAGCGCTTGCACCTGGCGATGTCAGCGCCTGCTTGCAGCATGCGTCACTTTTGCAAAAAAGTCATTAGTTTCTACATGTTTGCCCGATTTATTAACTTAATTATTTCTAATACAGTGTATCCAGCACCCTGACGAGCGGCTCGCCTACGGGTTCATCCTGTTTTCTTTTCTGCACACGAGGTTTCCATGTCCCAACGCACCAATGCCCACGGCCTGCAAGTGGCCAACGAGCTGTACCACTTTGTGAACACCCAAGTGCTGCCCGGCACCGGTGTTCAGCAAGACGCTTTCTGGAAGGGCTTTAGCGCCCTGGTCAGCGATCTGGCGCCCAAGAACGCGGCCCTGCTGGCCGAGCGTGACCGCCTGCAGACCGAACTGGATACCTGGCACAAGGCCCACCCCGGCCCCATCGCCGACATGGCGGCCTATAAGCAGTTTTTGACGCAGATTGGCTACCTGGTCGAGCCCCCCAAAGGTGCCAAAGCCACGACCGAAAACGTGGACGCCGAACTGGCCCAAATCGCCGGCCCCCAGCTGGTGGTGCCCATCCTGAATGCGCGTTACGCCCTGAACGCCGCCAACGCCCGCTGGGGTTCGCTGTATGACGCGCTGTATGGCACGGATGCGATCGGTGAAGACGGTGGTGCTGAAAAGGGCAAGGGCTACAACCCTGTGCGCGGCGCCAAGGTGATTGCCTTTGCACGCAACTTCCTGGACCAGGCCGTGCCCCTGGCCGCTGGCTCGCACGCCGATGCCACGGCCTATGCGGTCGAAGGCGGCAAGCTGGCCGTCACCCTCAAGAACGGTAGCAAGACCGGTCTGAAGGACGCAGCCAAGTTCGTGGGCTACCAGGGCGATGCCGCAGCCCCCACCTCCGTGCTGCTGATCAACAACGGCCTGCACATCGACATCATCATCAACAAGTCCACCCCCATTGGCAGCTCTGACGCCGCCGGCGTGTCCGACGTGGTGGTGGAAGCGGCTGTGTCCACCATCCTGGACCTGGAAGACTCCGTGGCCGCCGTGGACGCCCAGGACAAGGTGCTGGGCTACAGCAACTGGCTGGGCATTTTGAAGGGCACGCTGACCGAGTCCTTCGACAAGGGCGGCAAGACCATGACCCGCGGCCTCAACGGCGACCGCAGCTACACCGGCGCCAATGGCCAGCCCGTCAAGCTGCATGGCCGCTCGCTGATGTTCCTGCGCAATGTGGGCCATTTGATGACCAACCCCGCTGTGCTGTGGGGCGCGGAAAACAAGGAAATCCCCGAGGGCATCATGGACGCCGTGGTGACCACCGCCATCGCCATGCATGACCTGCAAGGCCATGGTGCCAACGGCATCCGCAATTCGCGCACCGGTAGCGTCTACATCGTCAAGCCCAAGATGCACGGCCCCACCGAAGTGGGCTTTGCCGATGAGCTGTTCAGCCGCGTTGAACAGCTGCTGGGCCTGGCCGCCAACACCGTGAAGCTGGGCATCATGGACGAGGAGCGCCGCACCAGCGTGAGCCTGAAGGCATCGATCGCCGCCGCCCCCGCCCGCGTGGCCTTTATCAACACCGGCTTCCTGGACCGCACCGGCGACGAAATGCACACCGCCATGCAAGCTGGCCCCATGGTGCGCAAGGGTGATATGAAGACCAGCGCCTGGCTGGCCGCCTACGAACGCAACAACGTGCTGGTAGGCCTGACCATGGGCCTGCGCGGCCGCGCCCAGATCGGCAAAGGCATGTGGGCCATGCCCGACCTGATGAAGGCCATGCTGGAGCAAAAGATTGCCCACCCCAAGGCCGGCGCCAACACCGCCTGGGTGCCCTCGCCCACCGGCGCCACGCTGCACGCGCTGCACTACCACCAGGTCAGCGTGGCCGATGTGCAAAAAGAGCTGGAAAAAACCAGCGCCGACACCGAGCGCGACAACATCTTGGCCGACCTGCTGCAAATCCCCGTGGCCAAAGACCCCAAGTGGAGCGATGCCGAAAAGCAGCAGGAGCTGGACAACAACGTGCAAGGCATTCTGGGCTATGTGGTGCGCTGGGTGGATGCGGGCGTGGGCTGCTCCAAGGTGCCCGATATCCACAACGTGGGCCTGATGGAAGACCGCGCCACGCTGCGCATCTCCAGCCAGCACATTGCCAACTGGCTGCTGCATGGCGTGGTGAGCGAAGCCCAGGTACGTGAAACCTTTGCCCGCATGGCCAAGGTGGTGGACCAGCAAAATGCCGGCGACGCCGCCTACAAGAGCCTGGCCGCCAACCCGCAGGGCGCCGCCATGCAGGCTGCGCTGGACCTGGTGTTCAAGGGCGTGGCCCAGCCCTCCGGCTACACCGAGCCCCTGCTGCATGCCTGGCGCCTGAAGGTCAAGGCCGGCGCTTAAAGCAGGCCCTGCGCTGCGCTTGATAGAGCGCAACAAACGGCACCTTCGGGTGCCGTTTTTTTGCGTCTGCTTTTCGGTTGTCAGCCAGCAAGCAGCTTGCGCTGCTACATATTGCGAGAATTCACTTTTTTCCATCTCACCAAACAAACACATGCGCACGCTTCACCTGCTTTCTCTCGCTGCCGTTGTGGCCACTCCTTTGCTGCTGGCGGGCTGCGCCACGGAAACCTCCCAGGCCCTGAACGCAACCCAAACCCAGAGCGCCACCCGCAGCTACCACGGCCCGCGCAGCCCGATTGCCGTGGGCAAGTTCGACAACCGCTCCAGCTATTTGCGCGGCGCCTTCTCGGACGGCGTGGACCGCCTCGGCAGCCAGGCCAAGACGATTCTGATCTCCCATCTGCAGCAGACCAACCGCTTCAATGTGCTGGACCGCGACAACATGGCCGAGATCAAGCAGGAAGCCGCCATCCAGGGCACAGCGCAGCAGCTCAAGGGCGCGGACTATGTGGTGACGGGCGACATCTCCGAGTTCGGCCGCAAGGAAGTGGGCGACAAGCAATTCTTCGGCGTGCTGGGCCGCGGCAAGACCCAGACCGCCTATGCCAAGGTGACGCTGAACATCGTCAACATCCGCACCTCGGAAGTGGTGCGCTCGGTGCAGGGCGTGGGCGAATACCAGCTCTCCAACCGCGAGATCGTGGGCTTTGGCGGCACGGCCAGCTATGACTCCACCCTCAACGGCAAGGTGCTGGACCTGGCCATCCGCGAGGCTGTGGACCGCCTGGGCGAAGCCGTGGATGCCGGCGCCCTGCCCGCCATTGCTCCCCAGCGTTGAAAGGCCAGACCACCATGAAGATGGACACAAGCATCCGCGCGGGTGCAGCCCTGGTCTTGGCCGGGCTGCTGGTGGGCTGTGCGGCTCCCAAGCCGCTTTACAACTGGAACGGCTACCAGACCCAGGTCTACAGCTATCTCAAGAGCGATGCACCGGCTGCTGAAGAGCAAATTCAGGCCATGGAAAAAGGCGTGCAGCAAGCAGCAGGCAAAGGAGAACAACTGCCTCCCGGCTACCAGGCCCACCTGGGCCTGCTGTACCTGAACACCGGCCGCACCGACCAGGCGCTGGCCGCATGGGCGCAAGAGAAAGCACAGTTCCCCGAATCGGCCCAGTACATCGACTACCTGGTCAACAACATGAAGAAGAACGGAACCTGAGATGCCCAGCACCTTTTTTTTACGCACGCTGAAGTTCGGTGCTCTGCTTGCCGTCAGCGCCTGGCTGGTGGGCTGCGCCGCGCCCAAGAGCAAGGACTACAGCGCCTTCCGCGCGGCCAAGCCGGCCTCCATTCTGGTGTTGCCACCCACCAATGACTCGCCAGAGCTCCAGGCCAGCGCCAGCGTGCTGTCCCAGGCCACCTTGCCATTGGCCGAGGGCGGCTACTACGTCATGCCCGTGACGCTGGTGAGCGAGACCTTCCGCCAAAACGGCATGGAAATCGCCCACGACATCCACGAGCTGCCGCCTGCCAAGCTCAAGGAGATCTTTGGTGCCGATGCCGCGCTCTACATCCGCATCACCAAATACGGCACCAGCTACCAGGTGATTCAAAGCGCCACCGTGGTCAGTGCCGAAGCCAAGCTGGTCGATCTGCGCACCGGTGCCCAGCTCTGGGACGGCCGCGCCACCGCCTCCAACCAGGAGGGCAACAACAACTCCGGCGGCGGCTTGCTGGGCATGCTGGTGACGGCCCTGGTCAACCAGGTGATCAGCTCGGCCACCGATGCTGCCCACCCCGTAGCCGGCATAACCACCAACCGCCTGCTGACTGCGGGCACGCCGGACGGGCTGTTGTACGGCCCACGCTCGCCCCACTACAGCAAGAACTGACGCGCTCATACGGTTTTGCATTCAATGGGATAACGAGGCGGGGAGCCGCAGGCAGTGCTGTAGCACGACAAGGCGACCCAACAACGTTAGACAATTGAAGACAACGCCGTATCAGGCACTGCGGTTTCCGCCAAGCCCGCCGACGGCATGCCGTGGTGGGCTTTTTTTCGGCCCCTGCGCGCAAGGGCCATGGACAGGCGTTAGCATGCGCCATGCTGTTGAAAACCATTCTCATTCACAAAACAAAGTGCCCCGCATGGGTGAGCGGTGTACTGACCGCCCTGCTGGCATTGGGCCTGGCAGGCTGCAGCAGCCTGGAGCCGACGGTAGCGCCTCTGCCCTCTGGCGAGATGGATGCCCCCGGCTGGCAGCAACAGCTGCTGCGCATCGCACGCGCCCAGGCCTTGCCTGCAGTCATGCTGTTGGGCGAACAACATGACGCCCCCGAACACCAGCAATGGGAACGTGACACCGTGCAAGCCATGGCCCGCCAGAACCATCTGGCCGCTGTGGTGCTGGAGATGGCCCATGCCGGCCGCGATACCCGGGCACTGCCGGCTACCGCCAGCGAAAGCGAGGTACAAGCCGCGCTGCAATGGGAGGCCGCAGGCTGGCCCTGGGCCCGCTACGCGCCCGTGGTGATGGCAGCTATGCAGGCTGGCGTGCCTGTATACGGCGGCAATCTGCCACGCGAGGCCATGCGCGGCGTGATGCTGCAAACCCATTGGGAACAGCACCTGGATGCCGAGGCCTGGGAGCGCCAGCGTGAGGCCATACGTAGCGGCCACTGCGATCTGCTGCCCGCAAGCCAGCTCACGCCCATGGCCCGCATCCAGCTGGCCAAGGACGAGCGCCTGGCCCAGACGGCCAAGGCCTTGCTGCAGCCGGGCAAGACCGTGCTCATCGTGGCCGGGCGCGGCCATGTGCTGCGTGGCGTGGGCATTCCCACCTGGCTGCCACCCCATATCAGCACCGGCGTGGCCGTGGCCCAGGCCCAAGGCGCTGAGCCCACCCTGGCGGGCGACCGCGACTGGCTGGTCCACACCCCTGCCGTGGCGCCCCAGGACCATTGCACCGCCTTGGCACAGCGCTGGAAAGCCGGGGCTCCCACAGCCTCCGAGCGCAAGCCCTGATGCGCCTGCTTTATTGCGGCCCCATACCCGCCAGCCCTGGGCTGTGGTAGTTCAACACCCACTGGATGGTGAAGGGCCCATCCACCGTCTTGGGTGAGGCGGTGCAGCGGACGCTGGTTTTCAACGCCCCGCTGGGCGTGTGGTAGCTCTGATCCTGGCTGACATCGGCCAGCACACAGTGGTCCAGACCCTGGAGTTCAAAACCGCTCACATCACCGCGATCAAAGCGGAATCGCATGCTGCCATCGGCACGGGCTGCTTCCGAAAATGAAGCGAATTCCAGCTCGATCTTGGCCACATGCTGCGTCGTTTTCGGAGTGTAGGTTTCGGTGCGTGTGATGCGCCCAGGCTCAAAACGGTATTGGGTGCTCACCGTGAAGCGCTCGTCTTTCAGCGGCTGCCTGCCACTGCCTGCGCCACTGACCCGGTCCATGCCACTCAGGTGGTAGCTCACCTGCAGCTTGCGGCCTGCGTCGCTGGATTGGACTTGCAGCTGCTGTTGGTAGGCGGCCGGGATCAGCACCTGCTCCTCGCCATCTGCGCTGCGTACCGTGATGCGTGGCTGCAGCTGTGGCCATTGGGCATCGGCCGCCCCGGACAGCATGTTGTACGAATAGGGAATGGCAAAGTAGGGGTTGGTGCGGTGGTAGTTGGCAGCACCATTGACCACGGGCAGGCTGATGATGCGCAGCCCATCGCGGTAGGTGACCAGGGCGCGGTCGTAGCTGGTGGGCTGGCCATCAAAACCCGAAAACTTGGTCAATGTGCTGGCTGGCAGCGCTCTCAATGCAGCCAGAAAGTCCGCCGTTGGCATGGGTGGGTGCTGGGCATAGCCGGCCTGCTTCCACAGCTGGTTGGTATAGAGCAACTGGTTCAGCAGGCTGAGGTTTTGCTCCAGGATGCGGCCTATATCGCGATAGCCATCGGTGCGGCGCCCCTTGCTCCACATATTCAGGGAGTCCTGCTCCGCGTCATGCCAGAACTGCACATACTTGGCCGTGATGCGGGTGGCAAAGGCATAGGCCAGCTTTTTCTCTTCTGCATTCAGCACGTCGAAGTGCTCGGCGGCAGACAGCACCTCGGCAAACGCGGTGTCGGCAAAAGCGCTCAGGCTGCGGCCATAGTCCATGCCATTGCCTGCCGGATTCAGGCGCACCATGATCACATCCACCGATTGGCGCAACCAGGTCTTGAGCAGCGCCAGGTCGGAGGTCGACACCTGCATATCCGTCTCGATCAGGCGCTGCATGATCTCGCCAATCAGCAAGATGCTGTAGCGGTCAAAACGCCCGTCGCCGTTGGTCTCGTCCGAAAAGCCCAGCGTCGAGAAACGCTGGTAGTGCTGAATCATTTTTTGCAGCAAGGCCTCGCTGGCCTGTGGGCCTTCCCAACCCATGAGGTAGCGCAAGCGGGCGACGCTGAAGGCCACACCATAGTAGTTGGTAGGCAATTGGTGTTTGAGTGTGTAGTGCTCTGGATCCACAAAGTCGCGCCAGTCCAGCTTGCGCTGCAGCGCCTCCAAGGTCTGTGCACGGATGGCGGCATCGGGCCCCTCCAGCAAGCCCGCCTTTTTGAGCCTCCACAGCGCAGACATGTAATAGGCCATGCCCCAGGTCTGTATCGGAATCGCCAGCGTCATATCGGCCATATCCCGGTAGCCGCGTACATAGGCACGCTGCTGGTCTGGGGGTAGAGCGCTGTCCAGCAGCACATACGAGAACCCCGTGGCCAACATGCCAGGCAGAAATTTGTCGTTGCGCCGGGGCGAGGTGAACACGGCAACGCCCTGCATCTCTGTGCGCATGCCCTGCTTTTGCACCATGTCGAACAAGCGATGCAGCACCGGGTAAAGCTGCTGCGTCACGATGCGGTCCATGGGCTGCTCTGCACGCTGGGGCTGCGCCGCCAGCACAGCAGCGTCGGCCACCGCCGGATCCGAATGGACTGCCGCGCCCACCGCCGCATTCGCCAGACAAGCCGCTACCGCCAGGCCTGCCACGGCAAGCCTTTTCCGAAGGGAATCCATATTTGTCTCCTGCTTATGCAATGCACAAGGCTGCGCCGCAAGCCCTGCTGCGCAGCCTGGTACAGCTTCACATAGGCGGAGAGGAGTACAAAACGTTTTGCTTCTTTTTCAGAAGCAAACTATGTACGATCTATATGCATTAGCTGCAGATGTAGTGACTGTGTTGTGTCATGCAGTCGTGCGGCTTACACGGCAGCCGCAGATGCCATGGCCTGGGCATCACTGCCGAACTGGGCCAGCACCTGCAGCACACTGTCCACCGCAGGATTCGGCACGGCGGTCTGGCGGTGCGCCACGGCCATGGGCCGCAGCAGCGGTGGGTCCAGCGGGCGAATCTGCACGCCAGCCACATGGCGCTGGTCCTCCACCTCTTCCAAGGGCAGCAGGGCTGCGCTCTGGCTGGCGGCTGCCAGGCTTTTCAGAGCGCCTGGGTAGGTCAAGGCCAGAAACGGCCGGGGACGGTAACCCGCTTGGCCAAACCAGGAAGCGATCAAACCATGCATTTGCGTGGGCGCCGAAAACGAGGCCCAGCGTCGCTGCGACAACCATTGTGGCGTCACCTGCTCGGGCACTTCCCAGGTAGAAGGCAGCAGGGCGACCATAGGGTCAATGCGCCAGGGTGTCAGCACAATGTCTGCAACGGCTGGCTGCGGGCTGGCGACGACTGCGATATCCAAGGTACCGGCTCCCAGGCGCCGCATAGACTCGGCAGAGCCCACGGCCTCCAGCCGCACTTCCACACCTGGGCTGCGCTGGCTGAGTGCTTCCAGCATCAGCGGCAGCAGCCTGGTGCTGACTCCCGCCGAAACGCCTACACGCACCAGGCCTTCCTGCCCGCTGGCACGGCGCTGCACCTGCTCCACCAGATCATCGCTGGCGGCCAACAACTTACGCCCTTGCTCCACCAGGATTTGACCTGCTGGCGTCAGCTCAGCCTGGCGCCGTCCGCGCAATAACAGCACGGCGTTGAGTCTGGTCTCCAGCTCCTTGATATGCAAGCTGACAGTGGGTGGTGCCAAGTGCAAGGCCTGGGCTGCAGCAGCAAACGTACCCAGATCGGCAATGGCAACAAGGGTCTGTAATTGGTCGAGATTGAGGTTACGCATCAGAACTTCTGAATTGAACATTCACTTAATTCAACTTTACAGATGGTAGGGCAAAATAGAGCATAGCGGCCATGCCCCATGACACCCCGCCGCCTCATTTGGACCACGACACGCTCCCTGGCCGCCACGGCTGGTCTGCATTTTTTTGCGCCTGGCTGGCCCGCGTACACGCAGCGCTGCTGCGTGCGGAGCAGCGCATCAGCGAAAACTTTCGCGTGCCACCCCATGGCGGTTAAGCCGTTTCGGCTGTGCGAACGCACCAGCGCCCAAGCGTCCTACACTCCTCGCATGGACACAGCTCTGCCCACCGATCTCGATCCCCTGCGCTGCCCTTTGTGCGGCCAAAGCAATCAATGCGCCATCAGCGCCGGCCTGGCTGCAGAAAGCTGCTGGTGCATGACAGCCGATATCGCAGCCGCTGCCCTGGCCGCCATTCCAGAGGCCCAACGCCGCCAGGCCTGCCTATGCCCACGCTGTGCGGCGGGGCAGTTTCCCGGTGCTGAGGAAATATAGAAACTATCGTTTGAGGAGCTAGCACCGCGCTTCGGGTCTGGATTCCCCATATCAAGCACCCCATAAACAAACAGGAGCACGCGTAGCGTGCTCCTGTTTTTCTTTGCTCTGCTGGTGAATCAATCGATAGGCTGTTTCTCTGCGCCCCAAAGACAAAACCCCCAGCCTCTTGCGAGAG
>JAITLO010000044.1 GCA_031277855.1 Acidovorax sp.
ATGACGAACCATTGGGTCGACATCAAGAACGCGGACGTTATTTTGATCATGGGCGGCAATGCCGCCGAAGCACACCCCTGCGGCTTCAAGTGGGTGACCGAAGCGAAGGAGCACAACAAGGCTCACTTCATGGTGGTCGATCCGCGCTTCAACCGCTCGGCATCCGTGGCTGACTTCTATGCACCGATCCGCTCCGGCTCGGACATCGTCTTCCTCGGCGGCGTGATCAATTACCTGCTGACGAACGACAGAATCCACCACGAGTATGTGAAGAACTACACGGACTTCTCATTCATCGTGCGCGAGGACTTTGCGTTCGACGAAGGTATCTTCTCGGGCTACAACCCCGAAAAGCGCACTTACGACAAGGCGTCGTGGGATTACGAGCTGGGTGACGATGGCTTTGCCAAGGTCGACCCCACGCTGCAGCATCCTCGCTGCGTCTACCAGTGGCTCAAGAAGCACTACGCAGGCTATACCCCCGAGAAGGTGGAATCGATCTGTGGCACGCCGAAGGAAAAGTTCCTGCACGTGTGCGAAAAGCTTGCTTCGACCGCCGAAGCCGGCCGTGTTGCAACCATCATGTACGCCCTGGGCTGGACTCAGCACACCACAGGTGCTCAGATTCTGCGCACCGGCGCCATGATCCAGCTGCTGCTGGGCAATATCGGCGTCGCTGGCGGCGGTATGAACGCACTGCGCGGCCACTCCAACATCCAGGGCCTGACGGACCTGGGCATCTTGTCCGCTTCGCTTCCCGGGTACCTGACGCTGCCAAACGAAGCCGAACAGGACTACGGCCAGTACATCGCCTCGCGCACGCCCAAGACCCTGCGTCCAGGCCAGATGAACTACTGGCAGAACACGCCCAAGTTCCATGTGAGCCTGATGAAAGCCTGGTGGGGCCCTGCTGCGACTGCTGAAAACAACTGGGCATTTGACTATCTGCCCAAGCTGGACAAGCAGTACGACATGCTGCAGATCTTTGAACTGATGACTCAGGGCAAGGTCAATGGCTATATCGCGCAGGGCTTCAACCCCCTGGCGGCTCTGGCCAACAGCAACAGCGTGCGTGAAGGCCTGAAGAAGCTCAAGTTCCTGGTCATCATGGACCCGCTGGTCACCGAAACTTCCGAGTTCTGGAAGAACCATGGCGAGTTCAACGATGTGGACCCTGCGTCCATCCAGACCGAGGTGTTCCGTCTGCCTACCACCTGCTTCGCGGAAGAAGACGGTGCCGTAGTCAGCTCCTCCCGCGTGCTGCAGTGGCACTGGAAAGCCGCCGAACCACCAGGAGAAGCCAAGACCGATATCGCCATCATGTCGGCCCTGCATCTGCGCATGAAGGGGCTCTACCAGAAGGATGGTGGCAAGTTCCCCGACCCCATCACCAACCTGTACTGGCCCTATGCCCAGGCTGCCCACCCTTCCTCGGAAGAAGTGGCCAAGGAATACAACGGTCGTGCACTGGTGGACCTGACCGATGCCGACGGCAAGGTCGTCCGCAAGGCAGGCGAGCAGTTGACCAGCTTTGGTGAAATGCGCGATGACGGCTCCACCCTGGGCGGTTGCTGGATCTGGACTGGCTCCTGGACATCTTCGGGCAACCAGATGGCTCGCCGCGACAACAGCGACCCTACGGGCATTGGCAATACGCTGAACTGGGCCTGGGCCTGGCCGGCCAACCGCCGTGTGCTGTACAACCGCGCATCCTGCGACCGCGATGGCAAGCCGTTCAACCCGAACCGCGTGCTGGTCAAGTGGAATGGCAAGACCTGGGGTGGCGCCGACGTGCCCGACATGGGTCCGACCATGCCGCCAGAGACGACCAATCCCTTCATCATGAACCCCGAAGGGGTGGCTCGACTGTTCGCGCGCAAGGGCATGGCCGAAGGTCCGTTCCCCACGCACTACGAGGCGTTTGACAACCCACTGGGATACAACCCCATGTATCCGCAAAACAAGCTGGCGGTCATCAGCCCCATCATTCGTATTCTCGAAACCGCCAAGGGCACGCAGGGCGATCCCAAGGACTATCCACATGTGGGTACGACCTATCGCCTGACCGAGCACTTCCACTACTGGACCAAGCATGTTCAGCTGAACAACATCGTTCAACCCGAGCAGTTCGTGGAAATCGGCGAGGCACTGGGCAAGGAGCTGGGTATCGAGACCGGCCACAAGGTCAAGGTTTCGTCCAAGCGAGGCTTTGTGAAGGCCGTGGCTGTGGTGACCAAGCGCATCAAGCCCATGCAGATAGATGGCAAGACCATCCATCACGTGGGCGTGCCTATTCACTGGGGCTTCTCGACAACGGGACGCAAGGGCTATCTGGCGAACAACCTGACAGCCTCCGTGGGTGACGGTAACAGCTTGACCCCTGAATCCAAGACCTTCCTCGTGAAGGTGGAAAAGATCTAAGGAGCCACGCTGATGTCATCAACCATGTCTCTCGATATCAAGCGCCGCTCGGCCACCACCACGCCCGCCCCTGGCGCGCGTGGCGCCCATTCGGGCGAAGTGGCCAAGCTGATTGACGTTTCCAAATGCATTGGCTGCAAGGCTTGCCAGACAGCCTGCATGGAATGGAACGATCTTCGTGACGAAATCGGCACAGTCGCTGCTGGCGTCTACGACAACCCGACGGATCTGACGCCGGACTCGTGGACCGTGATGCGCTTTACCGAGTACGAAAACGAGGCCACAGGCAACCTGGAGTGGCTGATCCGCAAGGACGGCTGCATGCACTGCGAGGATCCGGGGTGTCTGAAAGCCTGCCCCTCTCCTGGCGCCATCGTCCAATATGCCAATGGCATCGTGGACTTTCAGCAAGACCAGTGCGTGGGTTGCGGCTACTGCGTGACCGGCTGCCCGTTCAACGTGCCCCGTATCTCCAAGAAGGACAACAAGGCCTACAAGTGCACCTTGTGCTCTGACCGCGTGGCCGTCGGCCAGGAGCCGGCCTGCGTCAAGACCTGCCCTACCGGAGCCATCCAGTTTGGCACCAAGGAGGCCATGAAGGAACATGCCGCACATCGTGTGGTGGACCTCAAGGAACGCGGTTACGACAAGGCTGGCCTGTACGACCCGCAAGGCGTGGGCGGCACCCATGTGATGTATGTTCTGCATCACGCGGACAAGCCATCGCTGTACAAGGGCCTGCCCGACGATCCGTCGATCAGCCCCATGGTGTCCCTGTGGAAGGGTGTTGCCAAGCCTCTGGCCATGGCGGCTCTCGGCGCTGCTGCGGTCGGCAGCCTGTTCCACTACATCACCAAGGGCCCGAACGACGTGTCCAAGGAACTTGAAGATGAAATGGACCGCAAGGACCAAGCTGCGGATAACGCCGGAAAGGAGGCCCGCTGATGCAACGCAACCCTCGTGACCTCGTGCGCTACACCGCGTCGGAACGTGCCAATCATTGGATCGTAGGCATCTGCTTCATCCTGCTGGCCTTGTCCGGACTGGCGTTCTTCCACCCTGCCTTCTTCTGGTTGACCAACCTGTTCGGCGGCGGCCCATGGACCCGCATCCTGCACCCCTACGTGGGTGTGGTGATGGGACTGTTCTTCGTCATCATGGCCTGCCGTTTTGCCAAGCTCAATGTCGTGGAATCCCGCGATATCGAATGGCTCAAGAACGTCGACAAGATGATAGACGGCGACGACCACGACATGCCCGAACAGGGCAAGTACAACGGTGGTCAGAAGCTGCTGTTCTGGGGCCTCGTCATCGGCATGCTGCTCATCGTCGCCACTGGCTTCGTGATGTGGCGCGCCTGGTGGACACTGCCCGTGAACGTGGTTCGGGCAGCCTCGCTGGTCCATGCAGCCGCAGCCGTGTGGATGATCGGCCTGATCATCCTGCACATCTATGCGGCCATCTGGACCCGTGGCACGATCCGCGCCATGCTTTATGGCACAGTGACCCGAGCCTGGGCCAAGCAGCACCACCGCGGCTGGTACCGCAAGGTCACCGGCGATAACGACTGACACTCCATTGTCCTGACCATCCAGCCGCCAAGCGTCCATAAGGCGCTTGGCGGCTGAACTTTTTGGAAATCACTGCCAATGCAACGCATCCTCCAACCCGGTGAAATCGAAGCACTGGATCACACCAGCTTTCCCCGCATTCTGCTGCCTCAGCCAGGCAGCCTGTTTGCCGAGCGTGCAGCGCGCCTGCGCCAGCTGGCCAATGGCAACCCCATTGCCGACTACCTGCAATTTGTCGCTCAAATCATGGATGCCCAGCACAAGGCTGCGGCCAGCATCGAAGTAGCCGCGCCAGACGCCGAAACCATTGCCCGCTCGCAGCAGCACTCCATGCCCCTGCTGCCTGCCGTCGACCACATCGACCCCGCTTGGCAGGCCGTGCTGATCAATATGCTCGACAGCCTGCAGGCCGGCGACCAGGCCCTGCCCGCCCCTCTGCAGCCCCTGATTCAGGAGCTACGCAACCTGCCCGCCCAAGCGCGCGACGACATCGCCAAAAAGCTGTTGCAAAAGGAGGTTGCTGCCCGCCATGTCGGCATGGCACCCTTCATCATGGCCGCCCTGCAAGTCGTGTTCACCAAACGTGCAGCCAGCATCGCTCCAAGCGATGTGCCCATGACCGACCCGGCCAGCATCTGCCCCATCTGCGCCAGCGAACCCGTCGCCAGCGTCATCCGCATCGGCGGCAAGATGGCTGGTCACCGCTATCTTCATTGCGGCACCTGTGCCTGCGAATGGCAGATGGTGCGCGTCAAGTGCTCGCACTGCGAATCGACCAAGGGCATCCACTACCAAGGCATCGACGGCGCAGGTGAAGCCGTGCTGGCCGAGACATGTGACGAATGCGGCAGTTACCGCAAGATCGTGAACCAGGAAAAAGACCCCATGGTCGACCCACTGGCCGATGACCTGGCCAGCCTCATGCTGGATTTGCTGATGAGCGAAACATCCTTCCAGCGCGCCAGCGCCAACCCTCTGCTCTTTGTCGCTGTTGCCGAAGAGCGCCAAGGCGAAGCCGACACCAGCCTGATCGATCCAGCAGCCTGACGACACTACTCGGCACTATTCAGAACCGTTCAGGCTCTGAGCCACAATAGCAAGGGCGGCATGGATGCAATCCAGCCGCCCTTTTGCATAGCACGGTCTCTTTTTTACCGAAGCCGCTCCTTGAGCCGCCTCGCCTCAGTTGCCCACCTCTGTCGCACCTCATGCAAACCATCGCCGATTCTTCGCCAGCCCAGCAGCCTCTCATCAACCACCCATCGCAACTGCCGGCCGTGGACAAGCTGCTGCTGAGCGACACCATGCAGCAGCTGCGCCAGCACTACGGCCTGGACGCCTGTACCCAGGCCGTGCGAGAAGTGATTGGCGAGCTGCGTACGCGCGTGCTGGCTGGCGAGGCGCTGCAGCTGGACCACGCCCAGATGCTGGCCATGGCGCAGCAGCGGCTGGAAAAGCGCTTTGCCCCGCGCCTGCGCCCGGTCTTCAACCTCACCGGCACCGTGCTGCACACCAATCTGGGCCGCGCCCTTCTGCCCCAGGCAGCGATTGATGCCGTGGTGCAGGCCATGAGCGCACCGGCCAACCTCGAATATGACCTGGAAGACGGCGGGCGCGGCGACCGGGACGACCTGGTCGAGTCACTGATCTGCGAGCTGACGGGGGCCGAAGCTGCCACCATCGTCAACAACAACGCCGCCGCCGTGCTGCTGGTACTGTCCACTCTGGCATTGAACAAGGAAGTCATCGTCTCCCGCGGTGAGCTGGTGGAGATCGGCGGCGCCTTCCGCATTCCCGATGTGATGACGCGCGCAGGCGCCAGGCTGGTGGAAGTCGGCACCACCAACCGTACCCATGCCAAAGACTATGCAGAAGCCATCGGCGACAGCACTGCAGCGCTGATGAAGGTGCATTGCAGCAACTACGCCATCACCGGCTTTACCAGATCCGTCAGCGATGCCGATGTGGCCCACATTGCGCATGAGCATCAACTGCCCACGTTTGTCGATCTGGGCAGCGGCACGCTGGTTGATCTGCGCGATTGGGGGCTGCCGCATGAAGTGACCGTGCGCGAGACTGTGGAGTCTGGCGCCGACATCGTGACCTTCAGCGGCGACAAGCTGTTGGGCGGCCCCCAGGCCGGCATCATCGTCGGCAAGAAGGCGCTGATTGCGCAGATCAAGAAGAACCCGCTCAAGCGCGCACTGCGCGTGGGCAAGATCACCATGGCCGCACTGGAGCCCACGCTGCGCCTGTACCTGAACCCCGAAAAACTGGCGCAGGAATTGACCACGCTGCGCCTGTTCACCCGCAAGGCCGCCGAGATGCAGGCCCAGGCCGAGCTGTTGCAGGCACCGCTGCAAGCAGCCTTGGGCAGTTCGTTTGTCGTAGAGACAGCGCCAATGACCAGCCAGATCGGCAGCGGCGCCCTGCCCGTGGAAAGCCTGCCCAGCTACGGGCTCAAGATCCATCCGGCCAGCGGCAAGCAGGCCGGTCGCCAGCTGACCGAGTTGGAAGCGCGCCTGCGCGCCCTGCCCCGCCCCGTCATTGGCAGGCTGCACGACGATGCGCTGTGGCTGGATCTGCGCTGCCTTGAAGCCTCGGCCCAGGCCGCATGGCTGCAGCAACTGCCAGCGCTGACCAGGCAGCACAAGGCTTGATTCAAAAACAATAGCTGCTTGCGCCTGATACATAAGCGCTGCAGGCCAATTTCATCTAAAAATACTTCACGCACTCGATAGGCAGACTTCATGATCATTGGCACCGCAGGCCATATCGACCACGGCAAGACCACCCTGGTGGGCGCGCTCACCGGCGTGGAAACCGACCGCCTCAAAGAAGAAAAAGCGCGCGGCATCTCCATCGAGCTGGGCTACGCCTACGCCCCTCTGCCCAACGGCGATGTGCTGGGCATCATCGATGTACCAGGCCACGAAAAATTCGTGCACACCATGGCAGCGGGTGCCGTGGGCATTGACCATGCACTGCTGGTCATTGCAGCCGACGACGGCATCATGCCGCAGACATTGGAGCACCTTGAAATCCTGCAACTGCTGGGCGTGAAGCAAGGTACGGTGGCCCTGACCAAGGTCGACCGCGTACCACGCGAGCGCATTGATGAAGTGCGTACCGAGATCGCAGCCATTCTCTCCGTCACTGCTCTGGCGGATGCCCCAATATTCGAGACCGCTGCCGCACAACCCAATGACCCCGGCGTCTGGGCGCTGCGCCAGCACCTGGACCTGCAAGCCCAGCAAATGCCTGCGCGGGCACGCGATGGCCTGTTTCGCCTGGCCGTCGATCGCGTCTTCACCCTGCCCGGCCAAGGCACGGTGGTCACCGGCACCGTCTTCAGCGGTCAGGTCAAGGTGGGTGACACCCTGATCCATTCCGCCACCGGCCAAAGCGTGCGGGTGCGCAGCATCCACGCACAGAATCAGGCCAGTGAAACTGGTGTGGCCGGCCAGCGCTGCGCCCTCAACCTGGCAGGCATCGCCAAGGACGAGATCGAGCGCGGCGACTGGATCGCCGATGCACGCGTGCTGCAGGCCACTCAGCGTATCGACCTTCATCTGCACCTGCTGGCCGAAGCGCCCCCCATACAGCAATGGACGCCCGTGCATGTGCACCTGGGCACGCGTCGCACCACGGGCCATGTAGCCCTGCTGCAAGATGGGGCCATTGACCCAGGCACCGAAGCGCGCGTGCAACTGGTGCTCGACAGCCCCGTCTCCACCGTCCCTGGCGACCGCCTGATTCTGCGCAATGCCCAGGCCAGCCGCACCATTGCCGGCGGCATGGTGCTTGACCCCTACGCCCCGGCCCGCAAGCGCCGCAGCACGGAGCGCATGGCGTACCTCGACGCCATGGAGCAACTGGCAACCCAGGGCCAGTGTGTGGCGCTGATCGCTCAAGCTCCGCACGGCATTGCCCTGTCCCAGCTCATGCGCCTGAGCGGCCACGCGCTGGATGCCGCTACGCCACTGCCAGCAACCGTGACCTTGCCTGTCCACAACGGCGACGCCCTGGTGTTGGACGAACAGCGCTGGCAGTTGCTGCAGGACCAGACGCTGCAGACCTTGTCTCGCTTTCACGAAAAGTCGCCCGACGAGCCCGGCGTCAACGCTGCCCGCCTGCGCCGCATGGCCCTGCCCGGCCTGCAGCAGGCCGCGCATGATGCGCTGTACCAGGCTCTGATCGACACCCTGCTGGCGCAAAAGCGCCTCTCCAGCAGCGGTGCCTGGCTACATCTGCCCGAGCACCGTGTACAGCTTTCCGAGGCCGAACAAGCTCTGGCGCAGAAACTGCTGCCAGCCATAGACGCTGGTCGATTCGATCCCCCCTGGGTGCGCGACCTGGCCCGCGACCATGGCGCGGGCGAAGAAGTGGTGAGGCAGTTGCTCAAAAAGCTCTCGCGCCAGGGCATCTTGTTCCAGGTGGTCAAGGACTTGTTCTACGCCCCCTCACGCATGGATGAGCTGGCGGCGCTGACCGCAGAGCTGGCCCGGGCCAGCAGCAATGGCGAAGTGCAAGCGCGGGCCTTTCGCGACGCCACCGATCTGGGCCGCAAGCGGGCCATCCAGATTCTGGAGTTCTTCGACCGCATCGGCTACACCCGCCGCGTGCGCGACGCACATATGTTACGCCCGGACGTGCAATGGCAAAGCTCGCAGACTTCAAACACTTCAGGCCTGTAAACCACGACCCGCCTGCGCCAGCAGCTATGAGATTGATAGAAGACTAGTTATGCAGGCCATATTGCGGCCAGCTCTTTCCGTCACGCAATGCTGGCTACAATCCTGTATCTTCTACAAGAGTGAGGCCAAGCCTTCGCTGCTTGCTCAAGGAAGGCAATCGTGCCCGGTGGCGCGGCCGGGCTTCAAACCCGGTGGGGGGCGTCAGCCGCTCCCGGGTTGGTTCGACTCCAGCTGCTTTCCGCCACTCTGCGCCCTCAGAGCAAGGGCACCACGATGGCTACGCGGCGGTTCTCCGCAGCATTACCCGAAACCACTGGCGATGCACTGCCCAAACCCTTGATCTCAACGTTCTGCTTGGACAAGCCGGCCTCCATCAGCACCTCGGCCACGGCCTGAGCCCGGCGCAACGACAGCCGGAGGTTGTAGGCATCACTGCCCCTGTCGTCGGTGTAGCCTTCCACGCGCAACCGGTCTATGCCCTCCTTCATCAGAGCCTGGGCAAGCTCCGTGACCTTGGTACGCGCAGCCTCTCCCAGCACGGATGAGTCGAACTCGAACAACAGCTTGCCCGGCATCTGCAATTCCCAGCCCTGCTCCGCTGGCTCAAAGCCCTGTTCGCGCAACACCTGCTGCTGATGAGGCGTCAGCCCCTTGGGTGGCGGGGTCTGGCATGCAGCCAGCATCAAGGCCAGTACGGTCGCCGCGCACCAACGCCCCCAGACACCCAATCGCCCACCCTTGCTGGCTTCCATAGTCCATCCCATATTCATTCCTTGATTTCTGTTTGCTCGGCACGGCGTGCGAGCTTGGCCTCGTACATGGCCTGATCTGCATAGTCCATCAACGCCCCCATGTCCCGCCCATGCTGCGGAAAAACGGCGATACCGGCACTGACCGAAGGACTCAGCACCACGCCATTGCCTGTGATCACGGGCTCCCGCATTGCGTCCTGTATCTTGTCCACCACCAACTGGGCGTCGGCCATGTTGCCCACCGGATACAACAGAATGGCGAATTCATCCCCTCCCAGGCGCGCCACCAGGTCGGCTTCGCGCACCAGCGCCGTCAGACGCACGCCCACCGCCTTGAGCAAGGCATCGCCAGCAGCATGCCCGTAAACGTCGTTGACCTGCTTGAAACGGTCATTGTCGAGAAACAGCACGGCCAGCTTGCGGCCAGCCTCCTCGGCCTCGATCAAGGCCTGCTGGAGACGCTGCTCGAAATGGGAGCGGTTTGCCAGCCCCGTCAGACCGTCGCGTGAAGCCTGCAGTTCCAGCGCCGAGTTCTGCTGCTTCAGTCTTTCGTGACGCACCTGCAGCTCGGACAGCAACGCATTGAAGTCGTCCCCCAGCTCGTGCAACTCCGCAATGCGGGCCGGTGGCACGCGCTGTTCCATGGAGCGGTCATGCCGCACCGCCCTGGCCACTCTGGCCAATTGCTGCAGCGGCTCGCCGATATCCGCCAGCATGCGACGCGACTGGCGCATGCCCAGGTAGCCGCTGATTCCCACGCACAAGACCAGCACCGCCAGACCTGAACAGAGAAAGCGCACAAACCCGGCACCGTCGCTGTATAGCACCACACGCCCGACCGGTTTGCTGTCCTGACTGACCACCGCCTCACCAGGCCGCATGCCGATGACGGCGGCCAGCACCTCTCCGACTCCACTCGTTGCGGATTTACCGGATGACCAGCGTACAAAAACCTGCCCCTGGGCATCAAACACCAGTGCCCTGGCGACATCCTCGCCACGCAGCAGTTGCTCCAGCATCCGGCCCGCCTCATCGCGATCATTGAAGACCAGTGAAGCCTCGGCCGTGTAGGCCAGGGAGCGGGCCATCAGTTGCAGGTTGTTGAGCAGATACAGGCGCAGCACCACTACCCCGACCAGAAGCAGCAGCACACCAGCCAGTGAAATCGCCATGCCTGCCATGCGCAGATGAGCGCGACGGATCACCTCATGCAATGAGGCGTTGCGGGTCATGGAGACACCGCCTTGCTTCGGGCCAGTTGCAGCACCTTGGGGCTGATGCGCAAGCTGCTGCGGGCCACCGAATCCAGATTGACCTCGAAGCCAGGCCCTTCCCCCTGACGCCGGAGGCAGAACATGGCGCCGACACGGCACAGCGCACTGCGTTCGCTGATTGTCAACAGAGAGCGGCTGGCATCCTGCTTCATCAGGCTGCGCCACTGCTGCTCGTCCACTTCACCGGCATAAATGCCATCGCAATCAGCGGTCTTCAGACGCTCGAAGTCCACCCGCCTGACATCAAGGCGCTGTCCGCCAACGGCCTGCCCGGAGCTCTGCATCAGCCCGGCCGCATATTCCGTGCTTCCAACCACACATAAATGCAGCACCGCGCTCTCAGCTGGCCACCGCGTATAGCCCAGAATGCCGATCACGGTACGCGTCACGGCCTGCACATGCTCATCGCCCGCCGCATCCGCCCGGGCCGTCGTGGCCATCAAGGCCAAGCTCGCGGCCAGCAACCACGCCCATCCCCCAGTGCGGCGGGCGGGCAGCGCTTTTCCGTCTTGACCAAACTTGCAATCCGGCAATATCGACTCCATGAACACGGCGGATTCTGGGCGGGAGGCGTAATGCCTATATGACGATATGTATTCCCGCATCCGAAATTCTGTACATTTTTTCACATTTCTTGGAGTGAACCATGTAAGTCGTTCTCCTGTACTTGGTGCCCTGGCGCACCACCTCCGGGATACTTGCTGGTTCTCTACTCCTCTGTCGCGCAGAGAATGTATAGCCTGCCGATAATAGAACCACTTTCGACCGGCCTGCATGCCGAATCCCGTTCAGAATCCGCAGACCGGCATGCTCACGCCGTCAGCCAGATTGCATCCATGACCACAGACATCTCTCAAGCTCCCCGACTCACTTCCCTATCCCATGGTGGCGGCTGCGGCTGCAAGATCGCGCCCGGCGTGCTGTCGGAGTTGCTGGCCAAAAGCAATCTGCCCAAGCAATTCTTTCCCGACCTGCTGGTGGGCACCGAGACGGCCGATGATGCAGCCGTCTACCGCATCAACGATGAGCAGGCCATCGTCGCCACGACCGACTTCTTCATGCCCATCGTGGACGATCCCTATGACTTTGGCCGTATTGCAGCGACCAATGCGCTGTCCGACATCTACGCCATGGGCGGCACGCCGCTGATGGCCCTGGCCATTGTTGGCATGCCCATCAATGTGCTGCCCCATGACGTGATCGCCAAGATCCTGGAAGGCGGCGAATCGGTCTGTCGCGATGCTGGCATTCCGCTGGCCGGCGGCCACTCGATCGACTCGGTCGAACCCATCTACGGACTCGTCGGCATCGGCATCGTCAACCCCAAACAGATGAAGCGCAACGCCGATGCCAAGGCCGGCGATGTGCTGATTCTGGGCAAGCCGCTGGGCGTGGGCATTCTGTCGGCCGCGCTCAAGAAGAACCTGCTGGACGCCGCCGGCTACCGCGCCATGGTCGATGCCACGACCCAACTCAACCGCCCCGGCGCCGACCTGTCCAAGCTGGACGGCGTACATGCATTGACCGATGTGACCGGCTTTGGTCTGCTGGGCCATGGCCTGGAGCTGGCGCGCGGCGCGGGTCTGACGGCCCGTATCCACAGCGCCAGGCTGCCCGTGCTGCCCGGCGTGCAGGCACTGGCCGAGCAAGGCATCTTCACCGGCGCCTCCGGTCGCAACTGGGCCTCGTATGGCGGGGCCATCGAGTTGGGCTCCGCTGTCAGCGATGCACAAAAGACGCTGCTGACCGACCCGCAGACTTCGGGCGGTCTGCTGGTTTCCTGCACACCGGATGCCGTCGCGCAAGTGCTCCAGGTCTTCGCAGATGCGGGCTTTGCAGATGCAGCCATCGTGGGACAGATGGAAGCTGGCGAAGCCAAGGTTGTGGTCGATTAAGCGTCTGAACCACCCGAAAAAAGGGAGCCGATGGCTCCTTTTTTTGTGCATGCCTGCGCTGCGGCGTACCCACCCAGCCGGGGCAATGGGCATCACACGCCGCCTTATCCTGCGCCAGTCGATTTCAAATCAATAGCCAAATCAGGCTCTAGCGCTTATCCATCAAGCGCGGACAGCTCCTTTTTTAGGGGTATGGCCGAGCACAAGCCATCCATTCACACACCGCCGTAGAATCGGCGCTTCTGAGAAAGAACCGTCATGGCCGTGGCCATGAAGGGCTTTCATTCTTGCAACCAACTGTGGTGAAGATGAGCAAGCCTTTCATTTCGCTATGTCCGGAGATCACTCGGGCAAACGCGCTCAATTTGATGGACTGGTTGGAAGACGAGAGCGTGACCCGCTACCTCAGCGACTCCCGCCATGTCTCCCGGTTTATCGAACAAGTCTTGGGTCGGGTCCAGCTACCCATACTGACCCATCTGTTCAATCAGGGTGGCCGTTTCTTCATGGCCTATGACCGGCATGATGTGCCCGTCGGCTTTGTGCGCCTCGTCAAGACCGGCGCCGACTGCGAAATGGTCCTGGTCATCGGCGACCGCGAGCAATGGGGTCGCAGGCTGGGCGCCAGCGCCATCCGCGAAGGCATGAAGCTGGCTTTCTTCGATATGCGGGCCGACAAACTCATCGCCAAGATTCACGTCGACAATGCCCGCTCCCTCAAGGCTTTTTTGCGCTGCGGCTTTGTGCTGGAAAATGAAACCCCGTCGCTCAAGTCCTTTTCCCTGTCGTCCGAGCACTATCTGCGCCAGCTGCGCGAAAGTGCGCTGGACGACCCTGCGGGCATTTACATTACCGAAATCGACGAGGCCAGACTCAGAACCATTGTGGCGCTGGAGCATGACTCGGACGTGATGGAGCTGGAACACGAGATCGAGCGCGCCATCGTTGTGGACGCAAGACAGGTCGCGCCCGATATCGTGACCATGAACTCCAGAGCCCTGCTGCGGCTGGACGATGAGGCAATGGAAGTCTTCCTGGTCTATCCCGAGGAGGCGGATAACAGCACCGGAAAGCTATCGGTCTGCTCCGATATCGGCACGGCCATCCTCGGCTACAAGGAAGGCGACGCCATTGACTGGCGCATGCCGGACCGCACACGCCATATCTGGATCGAAAAAGTGCTCTACCAGCCCGAGGCCGAAGGCGACTTTCATCTGTAGCCCCAAAGCTAGGCAGCAGACTGCGCACGGTGGAAGGCCACCAGCGCGTTTGCATGCCCATGACCCAGGCCATGCTCCTGCTTGAGGTGTGCTACCTGCTCCATATGCTTTTGGTCACGCAGCCCGTCGAGAATCGCCAACCAGTGCGCAATCGGTTGGCCATATGTCTTTTCAATTGACGGAAAGTAAGACGCCGGGCCTTTGGGCTTTGCCTCATCTGCCATATATACCTCCGGTAACTGGATCGGGGTCTGAAACAACCTAAGCGGCCCACCTTAGCGCATATACCTTGTGGATCGCAATCTATTCGACCAAGCAAGCATCTTTGCAAAGCGCGGTCAGGCTTGCTCATACTGCAGACTGAAGCCCTGGCGTTCCTGCGCGATGCGCGCAAAGCCCAGCTCGCCCAGGTGCATGCCGGCAATCACCAGCTTGTCGGTGCAAGCCATGTCCAGCAAATGTGAGCGGGTGCTAGCCGCCAGGGCGCTGTCCTGGTCAAAAGCAATCGAGACTTCGGGGCGCGCCACCTGAATCTGCGGGAAATGCACGATATCACCCCAGACCAGCAGATTCCGCTGTTGAGAACTCAGCAGATAGCCAGTATGGCCTGCGGTATGTCCAGGCAATGGCAGGGCCAGCACGCCGCTCAGAACTTCGCCGGCTTCAAAAGGACGCAGCTGCCGGCGGTAACTCCCAAACACCGCGCGGGCGATCTGAAAATTGCCGCGCGCACGCTCGCTGGCGCGGCTCAGCTGGGCATCGTCCTGCCAGAAGTCCAGCTCTTGCCGGTGAACCACCAGCTCGGCATGGGGAAACACGCGCAGGCCTGAAGCATCCAGCAGCCCGCCCACATGGTCGGGGTGGGCGTGGGTCAGCAAGATGGTGTCAACATCCTCGGGCCGCACACCTGCCAGCGCCAGGTTTTGCAGCAGCCGCCCGCCCCATTGTTTGATACCGCCCGCACCAGCGTCGATCAGCACCGTATGTCTGGCGCTGCGAATCAGATAGCAGTTGATGTGAATGGCCTCGGGCGGCTGCTGGCCCGCATCGACCTGCATGCGTGTGGCATCAGCCACATCAATATTCGAGAGAAGGCCAAGAGGGGCCCGCAGATAGCCATCGCTGATGGCCGTGATGCTGAAGTCTCCCACTTGATAGCTGGGAAAGATGGAGATGGACATGGAGAACCCGGAGTGTTTTCAATGAAGGGCGTAAATCTGGAATTCGGAATAAGCAAAGCACCGAATACGTGCCTGTAGCGCCGTGTGGCGCTGAATGGCGTCTTGCAGCGCCTGCATAAAGCGTTGCATCACGCTGTGGGTTCGATGCAGTTCCTGGCGATGGCGGACATCGACAAACACCGGATGACCGTAGCCTTCATACGCCTCCACATAGATCACATGGACGTTTTGCGGCAGCGCGCCCAGGACCGAGGTACAGAGCTGCATGCAGTCGTCTGAAAGCTTTGCCAAATGGGCCTCGGCCGGCATGGCTGCCGAGATATAGAAAGTGAGATTGGGCATGACACGCCTCAGGCGGCTTTGCGCAACTGCGGCGTCATGGCTTCATAGATATCCAGCCCCTGAGGCAACACCGCCATTGCCTTGCGCTTTTCTGCGGGCAGCTTGCCCAGCCAGCGCCTGGCCGGGCACCGCTCCAAAGCCACGGCCTCCATGGCTTGCGGAACCAACCCCAATTGCAGAAGCGCCTCGGAGCCCTGGTTGGACACCAGCAGCAACTCACCCTCCTGCACTGCCGGTGCCGCGACTGCGCAGGCATAGAGATTGCGATGCCAGTCGGTGATATGCGACTGCCAACGGGCAAAGTTGCCACCGCCTTTTTCCCGATATTCCTCGCCAGTCAGCAGCTCCAGCCCGTCAATCGTGTGCAGGGCCAGGTAGACGGGGCAGCCCTTGCCCAAGGCCTTGAAACGCTGGGAGGACTGAAAACCGCTGACCGAGATCAGCGCAGGGAGCTTTTGCAGGCTGTAGAAGTCATTCCATTCAGCCTCGGTTTGGGGATCTGCATAGCTGCATTCAACGGTATAGATCATGGTGACTTTCTGAATCACGGCAGCGCAAGGGCTGCTGTTTCATTGCAATAAAGTCATGCTATGCAAAAGATTCAAAGCTATATAACGATATAAAATCGTCCTTCATTGATCTTTACTCAAGCTGATCTATTCAGCTTGAGTCACCATGCGACGCAGAATCCCCAGCAGTTCCGCACTTCTGGCCTTTGAGGCTGCTGCACGCCACGGCAGCTTTGCGCGCGCCGCCCAGGAACTGGCCTTGACCGAAGGTGCCATCAGCCGGCAGATTGCGCGGCTGGAAGAGTTTTTGGGCATGGCGCTGTTCGAGCGCGTGGGCAACCGCGTGCGCCTTGCGCCCAGCGGGGTGCGCTATGCGGCCCAGGTGCGCGAAATTCTGGAACGGCTGGAGCGCGAGAGCCAATACCTGATGGGCCAGCCCGCAGGCAGCGCAAGCCTGACCATTGCCGCCATTCCCACTTTTGCCACGCGCTGGCTGATTCCCCGGCTCAAACGCTTTCAGCAGGCCTGCCCGCATATCACCGTGCATATTGCTGAGCGGCTGGAGCCTTTTGTTCTGGCGGGCAGCGGTTTTGATGCAGCGCTGCACTTCGAGCATCCTGCATGGGCGGGCATGCGCAGCCATCACTTGCTGCAGGAGCTGCTGATACCCGTGTGCAGCCCGACGCTGCTGGCCGAGTATCCCGAAGGCAGCACGCTGAATGACCTGCCCCGCCTGCACCGCATGCAGAACCCCGATGCCTGGCAGCGCTATGCGCAGGAGACGGAAATCAGCCTGAGCAACCCCGCCGTGGGCGCGCGCTTTGACCTGCACACCATGCTGATAGAGGCCGCGATTTGCGGACTGGGCGTGGCCCTGGTGCCGCGCCTTTATGTGGAGACAGAGTTGGCGCAAGGCAGGCTGCTGGCACCCTGGCCCCAAAGCCAGTCGGTGGCCAAGAATTTTTGCCTGGTTTTGCCCGAGCCGCTGGGCCTGAGCGAGGCGCCGCTGCAAGCCTTCGTGCAATGGATTCTGGCCGAAGCAAAAGCCGGCAGTGGGCAGTAGATGAAGATGAGTGGACCACCGCATTTCATCCGCCTCATCCATCAATCAAGCGGCAAGTTCCAGAGATCCTCACGAGCTGCTTCGCGGCGATAGGCCTCGGATGGCTGCCTCAACTCCGACCGGTCATCCCAGTAGCGTTCACCATGCAGGCGTAGCATGGCCCAATGCCATGATTCATCGTGAAAGATCAAACCACGGTACTCATCGTCCGCCGACTCATATGGGTAGCGCTCAAGGGCTTCCTTCTCGGCCTCTAACGCAGAAAAGCCTCCGTGCTCACGCAGCACAAAAGCATACAGATGGCGTTCGGCCGCCAGATAGCAGCAATACTCTTCCTCGCTGGGCCACTGATCACCTGCGCTGCTTTGATCCATGCTCAATGCTCTCGAGACTGGTCGCGACCTACCGGGTCAGGATACCGGTTGGTTCACCACTTCAGCCGTGGTGCGACGGTCGATCTTGCGGCTCAGCACCACCGAGGTATAGGTCTGCTGAATACCATCGATGAGACCGATGCGGTCCAGCAGCGCATCGAGCTTTTCATTGCTTTCGCAGCGTACAAACACCATGTAGTCGTACTGCCCGCTGACGGCAGAGACCTCTTCCACCTCGGTAAAGCGGTTGAGCGCCTGCATGACGGAAGTCGCCGTCTTGGGCAAGACCCGAATGCCGCAGTAGGCGCGCACGGCAGATTGCTCCATGCGCGAACCCAGCCGCACACCATAGCCGGCAATCACGCCCTCTTGCTCCAGTTTGGCAATGCGCGCCACCACCGTGGTGCGGGCCAGATTCATCTGCCGGGCCAGGTGCGCGGTGGAGGCTCGCGCATTGGTCTGCAGCAGGCGCAGCAGCTGGCGATCGGTTTCGTCGAGTCGATATTCCATAAATTGTCCGTTTCTTGTTCTGGAACTCAGGCCTGGGCCGCCACGAGGCTACGGCCCAGAATCCGCGCCAGAAAACTGCGGGTGGCCTCTTGTTGCGGGTTGTCTAGCACTTGCGACGGAGGTTCTGCCTCCACCGCCATGCCATCGCGCATGAAGAGCACATGCTTCAAGAATCAACTTCGATCTGATCCGAAAAAAAATCGAACACATCTCGAATCAAAGTGCGCAAAGTCTAAAAGCATTTTTAGACTTCCAAGTGAAAGAGGCAACAATATGACGAAAGTTTGTCGCCGATATGCATGAAATCAACTAATGTTTATCGACATATAGGTAATACCACTGATGTTTTTGACCCTGCACGCAAGGGTTTTACAGCCCGCATCACCCGCTGATTCGTCACCTGAAACATGCAGATCGTTGAATATGGCCGACAAATCCTGCAGACAGGCGTGACAATCTGCCTCTGCTCATTGACGCCCTGGAGCAGCATCAAAAACCGGCAAAAGTGCAGACTGGCTTTGCGCTGGCTGCTATCTCTTTTATTTTTCCCAAGAAAAGCCTTGGGAAAATCAAGGCAACAAAAAACCCCGTCCATTTGCATGGACGGGGTTCTGAATTTTGGCAGGGGAAGAAGGATTCGAACCTTCGCATGCTGGAATCAAAATCCAGTGCCTTAACCAGCTTGGCGACTCCCCTACGATGAACGTAATTGTACAACGACTTTCAGCTACCAATTTCGAAGTAGTCAAAAAATGTGCGCTTGCACAAAAACGACGTTCGGAGGTCTCCGCCTTACTCCACCACCACGGCCGTGCCGCTGGCAGACACCATCAGCATGCCATTGGCCTGCCCCAGTACTTCAAAGTCCAGATCCACACCAACCACGGCATTGGCCCCGGCTTCGCTTGCGCGCTGTTCCAGCTCTTTGAGCGCGATTTCGCGCGCACGCTGCAACTCCTTTTCGTAAGTAGCGGAGCGGCCGCCCACGATATCGCGGATACCGGCAAAGAAGTCCTTGACCACGTTGGCGCCCAGAATCGCCTCCCCGGCCACCACGCCGCAGTAACGGATGATGCGCTTGCCTTCAATGCTGGGAGTCGTTGTCACAATCATGATGGGTCCTAGGGATAGAGATAAATGCCGCACATGCTACGCCACCTCTATGTTGGCGCAGACCTGAAAACAGGCTCAACCCCATATATTGCATACGCCAACAGCTATAAAAGATGCAGCTTGCCTGCTACCGTGCAGGGCATAACTGGCTACGCATGGACTGCACTGCGTCGCGCAGAAAGCTCCATGTCGTGGCGATACGGGGAATCTGGCGTGATTCCACGGGCATGCTCATCCAGAAAGTGCGTGTAAAACAGGCCTGCTCGGGCAGGACTCGGCTGAGTATCGGATCCTTGTCGGCCACAAACGCAGGCAGCACGGCCAGCCCCGCACCGGCGCGCACGGCTTCGTACTGAGCGGTAATGCTGGTGCTGCGCAGTGCAAAGCGCTCGGGCCGATGCAAGGTATCGAGCAGCTGCAACTCGCGTGTGAACAACAAATCGTCCACATAGTGCACAAAGCTGTGATGGCGCAAGTCTTCCGTGCGAGCCACCAGCGGCTTGCGTGCCAGATATTCGCGCTGGCCATACAGGTAGAGCTGATAGTCGGCCAGCTTGGTCACGATGATGGAGCCGCGCCTGGGGCGCTCCAGCGAAATCACGATATCCGCCTCGCGGCTCGACAAGTGCAACATGCGCGGCAGCGCCAGCAGGTCCACGCTGAGCAAAGGGTAGTGCTGGGTGAGCCGTGCCAACTCCCCCGCCAGCATCTGCGTGCCAAACCCCTCTGTCGCACCTACCCGCACCAGGCCCGCCGGGCCTTCGCTGGCGGAGGGCTGCGCCAGCGGACCGCGCTCCAACCCATCAACCGCGCTTTGCATGGCATCGGTCACCGCCAGCAACTGGCGCCCGGCTTCGGTCAGGCGCCACTGCCCGGACTCCCGCGCAAACAGCACCGCGCCCAGTTGCTTTTCCAACGCCTGAATGCGGCGCGATACCGTCGTGTGCTCCACGCCCATGCGCCGTGCGGCTGCGGCCATGCTGCCGTTGCGCGCCAGCTCGCCAAAAAAACGCAGATGGTCCCAGTCCATGGGTAGAGCCTCAGTCTGCTGCCGGTTTGCGGCTCAGGCCTCTGACGGCTTTTAGCGCGGCACTGCGCTTGCCATCTGCGCTGCGATCGGCGACGGCGCTGGGTGCACGGGCGAATTCGTCATTTTCATGGATCAGCAGGGACAGCATCTCCATGAACAGGGCTCGCTTGTCGTCGGGAAGCGGCTCCAGCATACGCCGCTGAGCCCGCAGCACTGAAGGCTCTGCCAACTGCAGCAGCTCGCGCCCTTCATCGGTCAGGGTCAGCAGGCGCACACGGCGGTCGGACGGGCTTGTGCTGCGCAGCATCAGGCCACGCGCTTCCAGCCGGTCAATCACGCAGCCAATGGTCGAGGTATCAAAGCCGATATTGCGCGCCAACGTACGCTGGTCGATGCCAGGCTGACGCAGCACGGCCGACAAAGCCGCGTACTGCACGGGGGTGACGCCAAATTCCTCGGTCTCTTCCATGAACACGGCTACAGCGATCTGCTGCAGACGGCGAATGTGATAGCCGGGGTAGTTTTCCAGTTCTGCGGGTTGGTATTGCATGTTGTCCTGAGAAATGCCCTGAGTCGCTTCACGCTCTCTCCTCCAGGGTGTCTTACGGCCGCGCCGCGCCAATAGTCTGGATCGCGGGCGATATGCAGCGGCCCAGCGATGTTCTCACGTTCGGGTGCTGTTCCCGACAAAACCCGTCATCCAGAGCCAGACGACGCAAACCTAGGGTTTACCCAATGTACTTTTGAATTAAATAAAAACTACACTGATCATCAGCACACTGTTTATTTGCTTTCGAACAAAGCAGTTGAAGGCAGAACGCGATAGGCGCCTGGCATCAACCGCTCCGCAAGCCCCCCCGAGAAAGTGACCTGTATGACCACCAACCCCAGTTCTTCGACCCTTCCCGTTCTGATCGCCGGCGGCGGCATCGGCGGCGTGGCGGCCGCCCTGTCGCTGGCCCGCCAGGGCTATGCGGTCAAGGTGCTGGAGCAGGCACCGCAGCTTGGCGAGATCGGCGCCGGCATCCAGCTGGGGCCCAACGCCTTCGCGGCTTTCGATGCCCTGGGCATAGGCGAGCTGGCCCGCGGCCGTGCCGTCTATACCGACGAGATGGTCATGCACGACGCGCTGGACGAGCGCCTGGTGGGCCGCATCCCCACGGGCCAGGCCTTTCGCGAGCGCTTCGGCAACCCCTATGCCGTCATCCACCGCGCCGACATCCACACCTCGCTGCTCGAAGGCGCCCAGGCCCAGGGCAATATCGAAACCCTGACCGGCACGCGCATCGAGCGCGTGGAGCAGGACGGCGACACCGTCACGGTCTACGACCAGCACGGCCAGGCCCATCGCGGCCAGGCGCTGATCGGGGCCGACGGCGTCAAGTCCGTGGTGCGCCAGCAATACGTGGGCGATCCGGCCCGCGTCTCGGGCCATGTGGTCTACCGTGCCGTGGTCGAAAAGAACGACTTCCCCGCAGACCTGCGCTGGAACGCTGCCAGCATCTGGGTCGGCCCCAACTACCACCTCGTGCACTACCCGCTGCGCGGCGGCGAGCAATACAACGTGGTCGTCACCTTCCACAGCCGCGAGCAGGAGGAATGGGGCGTGCGCGAAGGCAGCCGCGAAGAGGTGCAAAGCTACTACCGCGACTGCTGCCCGCGCGCCCACCAATTGATCGACATGCCCAAGAGCTGGAAGCGCTGGGCCACGGCCGACCGCGACCCCATAGGTCAATGGAGTTTCGGCCGCGCCACGCTGCTGGGCGATGCCGCCCATCCGACGCTGCAATACATCGCCCAGGGCGCCTGCATGGCGCTGGAAGATGCCGTGACGCTGGGCGAAGCCCTCAAGCATTGCAATCACGACTGGCCCCGGGCCTTGCAGCTGTACGAGCGCTCGCGCATCGCCCGCACGGCACGCGTGGTGCTGTCGGCACGCGAAATGGGCCGCATCTTCCATGCCAAGGGTGTGGAGCGCCTGGTGCGCAACGACCTGTGGAAGGGCCGCACGCCCGAGCGTTTCTACGACGCCATGGAATGGCTCTATGGCTGGACCGTTGAAAAATCGATCACCCCCTGAGCCGCTTCGCGGCTTCCCCCTCTCTCTTCGGGAGGGGGGCGGCATCTGCGCTGCGAGGCGGCTCTTGCTTGATGCCCCTGACTCGCATAGCGCCGGTATTACAAGGCCCCACCCTCAACAAGTACTAGTAAAAAACACATGCCCCTAGAATCGGCCCTCCCCTCCCCCGTCAAACTCTCGGCCGTGGCAGCGCCCGGCCAGCCCGAGCCCACGCCGGCGCTGGAGCAGCTATACCGCGGCTTCGAGCAGGAAATGCTGGTGCCGCTGTGGACGCAGATCGGCGACCTCATGCCCGCCCACCCGAACAGCAAGGCCGCGCCCCACCTGTGGCGCTGGGACCATCTGCTCAAGCTGGCCGACGAGGCCGGCCGCATCGTGCCCGTGGGCCGCGGCGGCGAGCGCCGTGCGATTGCGCTGGCCAACCCGGCGCTGGGCGGCCGCCCCTTTGCCACGCCCACGCTGTGGGCCGCCATCCAGTACCTGATGCCCGGCGAGGATGCTCCCGAGCACCGCCACACCCAGCATGCCTTCCGTTTCGTGGTCGAGGGCGAAGGCGTGTGGACCGTGGTCAATGGCGATTCGGTGCGCATGTCGCGCGGTGACTTCCTGCCCCAGGGCGGCTGGAACTGGCATGCCCACCACAACGCGGCCAGCGAGCCCATGGCCTGGATCGACGGCCTGGACATTCCGTTCGCCTATTACGGCGAATCGCAGTTCTTCGAACACGGCCGTTTGCACCTGGACCCTCATGAGCGCACCACGCCGCAACATTCGTGCTCCGAGCGCCTGTGGGCCCACCCCGGCCTGCGTCCCGTGGCCCATCTGCAGGAGGCGCCGGTCACGCCGCTGCTGGCCTACCGCTGGGTGGACACCGACCGCGCGTTGAGCGAGCAGTTGGCACTGGAAGCCGAAGGCCATGCCGCCACCGTCAGCCCCGGCCATGCGGCCGTGCGCTACACCAACCCCACCAACGGCCGCGACGTGCTCCCCACCATCCGCTGCGAAATGCACCGCGTGAAAAGCGGCGCCAGCACGATCGCCAAACGCGAAGTGGGCTCTGCCGTATTCCAGGTCTTCGACGGCCGGGGCACGGTCACCGTGGGCGAAAGGCAATGGCAGGTGCGCCGCGGCGACATGTTCATCGTGCCTTCGTGGCAGAGCTTTGCCGCCAGCTGCGATGCCGACCAGCCGCAGCTGGATCTGTTCCGCTTTGCGGACACCCCCATCTTTGAAGCCGTCCATGCCTATAGAACAGAAACCTCCTGAGCCGCTTCGCGTCTTCCCCCTAAAGGGGGACGACAGCCCTTGCTGCGGGGCGGCCCTTGCTGGCTGTCTCGTGCATGGAGTGCGCCAGTTTCAAGCACTTAGTCACCGATACGCATGAGGAATCACACCATGACCCAAGCCAACTACAACGACAACTATCTCTGGGCCCCTGCCCCCGCCCAGTCCCTGCCCGTACGCGGCAGCGCGCAGCGCCTGCCCGTCAACCGCCTGTTCTTTGTGGGCCGCAATTACCACGCCCACGCTGTCGAGATGGGGCGCCCGGTGGACAAGAGCGTGGAACGCCCCTTCTATTTCACCAAGGCCCCGCAGACGCTTACGCCTTCTGGCGCCACCGTGGCCTATCCGCCGGAGACGAAGAACTACCACTTCGAGATGGAACTGGTGGTTGCCATCGGCAAGGCGGGCTTTCGCATTCCGGCAGAACAGGCCCATGAGTACATCTACGGCTATGCCTGCGGCCTGGACATGACGCGCCGCGACCTGCAACTGGTGGCGCGCGACAAGGGCCGCCCCTGGGATCTGGGCAAGGACGTGGAGCAGTCCTCCATCGCCACCGAAGTGGTCTCCATGCCCGGCAAGGTCATCGAGTCCGGCGCCATCGAGCTGTCGGTCAACGGCGAAGTCAAGCAGCAGTCCGATGTGGACAAGCTGATCTGGAACATCCGCGAAATCATTGCCGACCTGTCCCTTTTCTACCACCTGCAGCCCGGCGACCTGATCTACACGGGCACGCCCGAAGGCGTGGGTGCCGTGCTGCCCGGTGACAAGATCACAGGCCGCGTGGAAGGCGTGGGCGAGATCGCCCTGACCGTGGGTCAGCCCGAATAAGAGGGAAGTCATGAAGCTCTACAGCTTTTTCCGCAGTGGCACCTCGCACCGGTTGCGCATTGCGCTCAACCTCAAGGGCCTCACGCCCGACTACGTCCCCGTGGACCTGCGCGTGGACGAGCAGGCCGAGGCGCACTACAAGGCCGTGAACCCGCAAGGCCTGGTGCCGGCCCTCACGCTGGACAGCGGCGAGACGCTGATCCAGTCGCCCGCCATCATCGAATGGCTGGAAGAGCGCTACCCCACTCCGGCCCTTCTACCCGCAGAGCCCGAGACCCGTGCCCGCGTGCGAGCCCTGGCGGCCATCGTGGGCTGCGACGTGCATCCCATTAACAACCGCCGCATCCTGCAAACCCTGCGCCAACAGTTCGGCGCCGACGAGGCCGCCGTCAACGCCTGGTGCGCCACCTGGATCACGGCCGGCTTCGATGCCATTGAAGCCCTGCTGGCTCAGGAGAAGGCGCGCGGCGACTTCTGCTTCGGTAACGCCCCCTCCATGGCCGATGTCTACCTGGTCCCCCAGGTGGAAAGCGCGCGCCGCTTCGGCGTGGACCTATCCCAATGGCCGCTGATCAGCGCCGTGGACCAGGCCTGCGGTGCTCTGCCGGCCTTTGCCCGGGCGGCGCCCCTGGCCCAGCCCGACGCGGCCCGGTAAGCACCGTCACCCCATGAATCGGGGAATCCGTAGCGCAAGTCAGCCATGCACGCGGCTGGAAACAGGCCATATCGGCCTGTTGCGCCACGGCCACCTGTGCCAGCGGCTACTAGAAATGCAGCAAACGCGGGATGCAAGGAGATAAGCAAATGACAGCAGTGAACGCAATCGACGTTCAGCAATTCATCAACCAGCACAAGTTCTCGCGCACGCAAATCGTCACGTTGCTGCTGTGCTTTCTGATTGTTGCAGTGGACGGCTTCGACACCGCCTCCATCGGTTTCATCGCGCCAGCCATAGGCAAGCAGTGGGGGCTGGACCCGGCCCATATGGCGCCCGTATTCGGTGCCGGCTTGTTCGGCCTGATGATCGGCGCCCTGTGCTTCGGCCCCGTGGCCGACCGCATAGGCCGCAAGGCCACGCTGATGACTTGCGTGGGCTTTTTCGGACTGGCCTCGCTGGTATCGGCCTGGTCGCCCGATCTGCAGGTACTGCTGGTGCTGCGCTTTCTGACCGGACTCGGCCTGGGCGGCGCCATGCCCAATGCCATCACCCTGAGTTCCGAATACGCACCCGACAAGCATCGCAGCGTGCTGGTCACCACCATGTTCTGCGGCTTCACTATGGGCTCGGCCCTGGGCGGCATCCTGGCCGCCTACATCGTGGCGCACTGGGGCTGGCACGGCGTGCTGCTGGTAGGCGGAGTCGTCCCCCTGGCACTGGTGCCGCTGCTGGGCTGGCTGCTGCCGGAGTCGGCCCGCTATATGGTCACGCGCGGCCACAGCGCCGAGAAGATCAGCCGCACCCTCAACCGCATCGCCCCCGAGGCCGACCTGCGCGGCGCCACCTACTCGGTGGCCGACAAAGCCCCCTCTGGCTCGCCGGTCAGGCACCTGTTCGACACCGGACTGCGCCGCGGCACGATGACTCTGTGGGTCATGTTCTTCATGTCCATGCTCATCATCTACCTGCTCTCGAGTTGGCTGCCCACACTGATCAAGAACACCGGCCGCAGCCTGCAGGATGCCTCCCTGGTCACGGCCATGTTCCAGGTGGGCGGCACGATGGGCTCGATTGCGCTGGGCCGCTTCATGGACCGCTTCAACCCCACGCGCGTGCTGTCGCTGGCCTACATCGTGGGCGCGGTGTTCATCGCGCTGATCGGCCACGCCGCCAATTCCACGCCGCTGCTGGTGCTGGCGGTGTTCGTGGCGGGCTTTTGCGCCTCGGGCGGCCAGGTGGGCGGCAATGCGCTGGCTGCAGGCTTCTACCCCACGGCCAACCGCGCCACGGGAGTGGCCTGGGCGCTGGGCATAGGCCGCATCGGCTCCATTCTGGGCTCCATGGCCGGTGGCTGGATGCTGACGGCAGGCCTGAGCCTAGCCACCGTATTCGAAGTCGTGGCCGTACCCGCAGTGCTTGCCTCGGTGTGCGTGCTGTTCATGCAAAAGCGCAAGGACTGAACCACGACAAGCACCCCTCGCCTCTTGCCAAGCCCTGGCCCAGCCCCTTCATAAGCCAGGCTTGTTTACCCAGGCGACCGCCACACCGGCAGGTCGCCGTTTGGCCCATCCGCAGTACCGAAAAACTTTCAACCAGGAGACAAGCTGTGAAACACGACCAAACCCTTACCCTTTCTGCGCCAGCCGCTATCAAATCCGGAAGACCATCCGGAAGGCGCACCCTGCTGGCGGCAGCCGCCCTGCTCTCGCTTGGCGGCCCGGCACTGGCGCAGAACGATCCGGCGGCCGGCTTCCCCAGCCATCCGGTCACCGTGATCACGGCCTTTGCCGTGGGCAGCGGGCCCGACGCGGTGCTGCGCATCGTGGGCGAGAAGCTGGCCGCACGCTGGAAGCAGAGCGTGACCGTGGACAACCGTCCCGGCGGCGGCGGCTTTGTGGCCATCGAGGCGGCGCGCCGCGCCAAGCCCGACGGCTATACGCTGCTGCAGCTGGACAGCGAACATGTCTCGGCCCTGCCCTATCTCTACAAGAAACGCAATTTCGTTCCGCTGGAGCACTTCGATCCCGTGGCCCCGCTATTCCTCACACCGTTCTTCGTGGCCGTGCCCACGAATTCGCCATGGAAGAATATGGGCGACCTGATCAAGGCCGCCAAGGCCGAGCCCGGCAAGGTCAGCTATGGCTCCTGGGGCGTGGGCAGCCCCGGCCATCTGGGGGGCGAATGGCTGGATTACCTGACGGGCAGCAAGATGACGCACGTACCCTACCGCGAAGTCAGCCAGCTCTTTACCTCGGTGGCCAACGGCGATCCCGCCTGGAGCTTTGCCAGCCTGCCTTCCAGCCAGGGCATCTACAAGTCCGGCAAGATCCGCTACATCGCGGTGGCGGCACCCAAGCGCATTGCCCAGATGCCCGACGTGCCCACCGTGGCCGAAGCCGGCGGGCCCGCCGAGCTGGATGTGAACTCGTTCGTCTCCCTGCTTGCGCCCAAGGGCGTGAACCCTGCCTTGCGCGACAAGATCCGCGCCGACGTGGTCAGCGTGCTGCAGGACCCGCAGGTGCGCGAGAAATTCTCCACCTTCGCCTTCCAGCCCATGGGCTGGAACGTGGCCGAGATGCAGCAGTTCGCCAAGAAAAAATCCGGGCAATACAAGCTTCTGATAGAAAAAGCGCAGATCAGTCTTGACTGACAAGCGCTGCGAACGATCGGATTCCGATCAATAAAAAGCCCTGCCAGCAATGCTGTGCAGGGCTTTTGCACGGACAGATGCGCTGGTGCTGGCTCAACGGTCCATTTGCTGGAACTGAACATCTGCCAGAGCCACCTTCCCGGAAGGCGCAGGCAAGTTCATGCGCAGTTCCTTGAGGCTGCTCATGTCCACGCCCTGAAAGGCACCCAACGGAATAGCGACCATATTGAGTATCTGATTGGTCTGTCCATTGGAAAAGGGCACATCACCGGCATCCATCGTCAAGGGTGAACCTGAACCGGGAAGCTGCGGCCCCTGATACAAGGCATCGCTGTAGTGACTGGCCTTGACCATGGCTGACTGCCCCGCCGTATCAATCAAAGTCACCTCGACCTCCTGGCCAAAGGGACGCACCACCGCAATGCGGAAAGACAGCGTGTCAAAGCCCTTCGCCGACACTCCGTTCAACGAGCTTGTCCAATTGGAGAATGGGGCACTCCAGGCCAGCTCCATATGCTCTGCAATGGAACGGAAGCCTCCTGGTGCAGCCCCGTTGTTTTCAAAACCTGTCAGCCTTCCTGGCAGGCACATGCCAAGTGCTTCGGTCGAACCATAGGCCATATCGCACCAGGCATTCGCATCAAAGCCGCTCAAGGCCATTGCCCCTCCCAGACTGTTGCGCCCCAAGCTGCCGGCATCGGCAAAGCGATGAATGCTCAGACGCTTGCTGGCGTTCTGCTGCACGGTCAACGCCACGCGCGCATCGCAGGGCCACTCCCCTTGCGGACAGGCCGCAGCGGGCAATTGCCCATGACTGCTCCAATAAGGCTGGAAGGCGGCTTCACTGCCCACAAAGTAGCGCATGAAACTGTTGACAAGAAACAGACCACCACGGCGCTGGTCTTCTGGAGTCAAACGCGGAGAGTGGTCCCGGCTGGCGTCGCAATAGGGATCAGGCGCACCCCATGACCCATGCTGGGCATTGAGGTTCGGATCTCGCTCAGCGTCATCTCCCGTCCAGATGGTGTTGTAGAAATTGTGGTTGGCTCCGCGCACCAGCACCTGCATGCGAGAAGCTCCGTCATAGTCAAATCCATAACGGTTGCTGTCAAAGGTTCTTGCTCCTTGCAGATCACGAAGATCCCCGTCACAGGAGGGAAGCAGAACCGCCAGGGGAATATTGGACAGCCCGACGGTGCCTTCAAAGTTGGTCGGGGCCAGCCACATGCCGGCGCGGAACTGATAAGGCCTGACGGTATTTGCCTCAGGGCTGTAAACGATGTTCAGAGCTTTCACCGCTTGCCCGAATAGCTTCTCGTCCAAGGCGCCCGAAGAATTGAGAGCAGCCTTCAGGTCTGGGTAGGCATCAAACAGGTCTGGCGTTCTTTTCAATTGGGCCTTGAGTGCTCTTTCCGTGACGGAATCGCGCTGCACATTGAATTTGACGGCATTTGACAAACCCTGGCCACCACGGGAATGTCCCATCAGGCCTACACGCTCAAAATCAAGCTTGCCCTGCAGCATGGTCAGAAGGCCGGGGCCGCCCGACTCATCAATCTGCTTGAGACGATCCAGCGTACCCAACACCAACTGCCCTCGCGATACGCTTGAGGCATCTCCTGCTGAATATGCATCAGGAATGGGCTTGCCGTCCGGGGTCATCCAGGCGTACCCAAAACCGTTGATTGCATTGGCATCAATGGATATGGCCACATAGCCATGTTGGGCCAGATTGCGCGCCAGATAATCATAGCCACGGTAGCTAGGATCATCTGCACTGTGATTCCCATGCAGCATCACAACAATGGGAAAGCGAGCCTTGGCATTCGCTGCCTGCAGTGCCTCTTGTGGAAAACGAATCCAGCCCCTGATGGGCGACAGAAATACATAGCTGGACTGGCCGGTCCACTCCTGCTCGTTAGCGGATAAATCCGAGCGCACGGGCAACAGACCGAGGTTGTACTGAATGGCAGGCGATGACTGATATAGAGGGGCCGCCTCCACCTCGGGCGCGACCTGCGTGAAACGCAAAGGCTGAGTTGGCGTTGGTGTAGGCGTTGGCGTGGGTGTAGGCGTTGGCGTTGGCGTTGGCGTGATTTCCGGCACCGGCTCGGCCGTTCCGACGACCGGATCACCACCTCCCCCGCAGGCCGCCAACGCCAATAGCGCCGCAATGCCAAAAGCACACCAATGTGGCTTGCTCCGAAACATACGAATCCCCTTGAATGGACAGCACACTTTCAACTGCAGAGATTCTTATGGAGCGTGGCTTTTCAATTATTTCAATCTCTCACCTCGCCATAGCAGCTGCCATGACCTGCACGTTTTCCATCCTACGGGCTATACCTGCAGCACCACCTCGAGCCCTCAGGTCAAATTCAAGCCTCCATCGCAAAGCAGCACCTCCCCCGTCAGGTAGTCCGAAGCCACCAGCATGAACACAGCCTGGGCAATATCGTCAGGCTGGGCGGCGCGGCGCATGGGAGACCTTTCACGCCATAGTTGCTGGGCCTGAGTCCAATCGGCGGTCAGCGGGGTATCAACCAGGCCTGGCGCCACGGCGTTGACGCGAATCTCGGGAGCCAGTGACAAGGCCAGCAGCTGCGTCATATGGTTGAGTGCGGCCTTGCTGGCGGCATAGGGTATGGATGCCCCCTTGGCTCTCACTCCGGCATGCGAGCTGATATTGACCACACAGCCGGGCCGTCCGCGCTGCGCTGCTTGACGCAGCGCAACCCTGGCCTCCGTCACTAGTTGAAACGGCGCGACCACATTGACTTCATACAGCTCATGCCAGATTTCTGGCGACGCAGCTTCCAGATCCGCATGGGCGATGACGCGGCTGATGCCTGCGTTGTTGACCAGCACATCAAGCCGCCCCCATTGCGCCGCAGCCTCGCTGACCAAACGTTTGCGGTCGGCCTCACATGCCAGATCAGCCTGCACATAGATGGCAGGTGCGCCTTCGTCCATCAGCTCGCAGGCCATGGCCCTGCCAGCCTCTGCGGAGCTTCGTGAATGCAGCACCACCGCATAGCCTTCGCGGGCCAGACGCCTCGCAATGGCTTGGCCAATGCCGGAGGTAGAGCCAGTCACCAGTGCAACGGGAAAGGAATTCGCGCAATGAGTCATATCGGTTTTGATAGCAGCTTAGACAAGTAGGACGCGCTCAATATAGGCCATTCTCCAAATATGCCGGTTGTTACTGGCGCCCCCTGCTTCATCGAAGTCTTGGTGAAGCAGATTTCTGCAATTGAGCATTCATGGGGCCCAGCAAGCAGAACTTGCCGGCTCAATACAGTTACATTTACAAGATCAAACTTACAGGCAATCACCAGTGAAAGCCTTGTGAGTTTGTTCACTCTCACCCGCTGCATCATCCCGTCTTGTTGAGCGACAAGAGCGGCCTTGAGCACTCCGCGCAATCTCGGATTTCGCCAGGAACGGCCTTCTGCCAATGTCCTCTAGACAAGCCGGAGCCATTCACGCAGCGCCTGTTTTCACTTTCTTTCAGAACAATCATGAATGTATTGACCAAGAGCGCTCTCGCCTGTCTGCTACTGCCTCTGGCTGCCCTGTCCCAGGCGGCAGAGCCTGCCTCGCCTGTCCCCGCTGCCGATCTGTATCTGCGCACACTGGTCAATCATGAAGAAAAGGCTATTGCCGACCTCAACAGCTATCTGCGCCCGGATCGCCTGCGCTCGGGTCGCAGCGCAGACTATGCCGATATCACTGCGCTGAAGAAAGCGGACCAGGAATTCCCCGGCGAGGTCGCATCCATGGCTCTGCCGCTGTTTCCAGAAGCCCAACGCAAAAGCCTGAAAACGCCTCTGGAAAACCTGATGCGCTCCGTGCAGGAGGCCCGCCAGAAGTCCCAGTGCAAGGCTCTGTCGGCTGGCGAGACCGAAACCGGCGCACATGGCGTGCTCAATACCCAGGTGCAATTCGAATGCCTGCTGGTCAAGACACATGAGACCTGGGCTCAGGGCATTCAGCGCATGGCCCGTGCCAAGCTGGGCACGGCCAAGGTGGTGGCAGAGCTGGAAGCACTGCAAAAGGCCTATGCCGGCCCGGCCAGCTACAAGTATGAAGGCATGTTTCCGCTGAGCATGGTGCCCCAGGACAAGGATGTAGCCTGGCGCAATGACTTTGCGCGCGAAGTGGTGGACGAAATGTTCAACGAGTTCTAAGCCGCTCAATCAGCTCTGCCCCTGCCGCCTCAGCGACTTCAGCCATTGCCGGGCCTGCTGCGGCGTGCGGAACTCCAGCCACTGCGCCTGCGCAAACTGGCCGCTGGAGCGCAAATCGCTGTATTTGCGCCGATTCCTGGCAAAGGTCTGCCATGACCACAGCAGGATGGAGTCCTTGGAGAAAAACGCACTGCGCCAACTCTCGCGGTTGCCATGAAACAGCTGCATACCCAGTGCAGCTCGACGGATGGTGCGCCACAACACGCGTGAAAACACCGTCCAGCGTCCATAGTTGAGCCACACGATATGCGTGGCGCGCGGCCATAGCTGCTCGCGCACCACGCTGTAATTGCCATCCATCACCCAGCGCTGACCCGCCGCCGCCTGCGCCGCAGCACGGGCAAACTGCTCGGTCGGAGCTGGCTTCCAATCCGGCCCCCAGTGCAGCTGATCCAGCTCGGTATGCTGCAGTTCCAAGGCTGTAGCCAGCGCCGAGGCAAACATGGTTTTGCCCGCGCCACTGGTGCCTATGACCAGCACACGCATATCGCCAGGTTCAGGCATCGTCCGCAGCGTCCAGCTTGCGCACCCGCGTCTGATCGGGCCGTAGTTCTTGGCCCTGCGCATCCAGCACACGCAGGGGCGGCACGGGCTGGCCGCTGGCCTGGTCCAGCAGCAACGAATGCGCCTCGCCCGGCTTGAACAAATGTCCTTCGCCCCACTGGCGCAATGCCAGCACCACGGGAAACAGGCTTTCGCCGCGCGGCGTGAGCACATAGGCCTGATAGGCCGAGCCTTCAGCAGCGGCTTCGGTTTGAAGAATGCCAGCATCCACCAGTTTTTTGAGCCGGTCCGAGAGGATGTTGCGCGCCACGCCCAGGCTGCGCTGAAAGTCGCTGAAGCGGCGCATGCCGTCAAAGGCATCGCGCACGATGAGCAGCGACCAGCGGTCGCCAATCAGATCGACCGAACGGGCCACGGGGCAAGGCTGCTCATTCATGGGCTGACGGGTGGACATGGATCTCCTCGGAAGGTCTTTTATGCATTTTAGTTGCATTTCAAAACTGCACTGCCTAGACTTCAATTAGTTTTGTTTTGAAACCAAAAAGCGTCTAACATGCCATCCAGCCCATCCTCTTCCCCGCCCGGTCTACCCCTGAGCCTGGTGCTTCTGTTTGCCACGGCCTGCGGGCTCAGTGTGGCCAATGTCTATTACGCCCAGCCTCTGCTGGAGGCTCTGGCCAGCGACTTTCAGATACCTCTGGCCGCCGTGGGCGGCGTGGTCACGGCTACCCAGGCAGGTTGCGCGCTCGCCTTGCTGTTGCTGGTGCCACTCGGTGATCTGCTGGAGCGGCGGCGTTTGATGCTGCTGCAGTTGCTGGCCCTGGTCGTTGCACTGCTGCTGGTGGCGCTGGCACCTGCGACGCCCGTTCTGCTGGCAGGTATGTTGCTGGTCGGCCTGCTGGGAACGGCCATGACGCAGGGGCTGATTGCCTATGCGGCCAGCGCCGCAGCGCTCCATGAGCAAGGCCGTGTGGTGGGCGCAGCACAAAGCGGAGTATTCATCGGTTTGCTGCTGGCGCGGGTCTTTTCCGGGGCGATCAGCGATATCGCGGGCTGGCGCGGCGTCTATCTATGCTCGGCCTTTCTGATGCTTGGCATGGCGCTACTGTTATGGAAGCGTTTGCCTGTGCTGCCGCCCTCGTCTGCCGCTGCCAGCGGTCTGCGTTACCGCGATCTGATCACCTCCATGTTCACGCTGCTGCGCGAGGAAAAGCTGCTGCTGATACGCGGCCTGCTGGCGTTGCTGATGTTTGCAGCCTTCAATATCTTCTGGAGTGCACTGGTACTGCCACTGAGCGCCGCGCCGTTTCACTTCTCGCGTACGGCGATTGGTGCGTTCGGGCTGGTGGGCGTAATCGGAGCGCTGATGGCCGCGCGCGCCGGGCAATGGGCCGATCGCGGCCACGCACAGCGCACCAGTGCTGCGGCGCTGATGCTGTTGCTGCTGGCCTGGTGGCCCATATCACTGCTGCATGCGTCGTTATGGGCTTTGATGCTAGGCATTGTGCTGCTGGACCTGGGTGGGCAGGCCTTGCATGTGACCAATCAAAGCATGATCTTGCGCACCCGCCCCGAGGCGCACAGCCGCCTGATCGGGCTGTATATGCTGTTTTATGCCACAGGCAGCGGCCTGGGCGCCATTGCCAGCACCATGGCCTATGCGCGGTCCGGCTGGGCGGGCGTTTGTCAACTGGGCGCGATGGTCAGTCTGCTGGCCTTGCTGCTGTGGTGGTGCACGCGCAGTTTTGCGCCCTCCTCGGTTCGCCCGGCTTGTCAGCCAATAGCCTGATGGCAAATATCGCCACCCAATGTGCACTTTTGCACACCCTATGTGCACCAAACTCTATTGCCCGAGCAAAACCGCACACATACCATGAGGGACGAATTCAACACCGGAGACTTCTCATGAACGCACCCACTTCCGCCAAGGTCCTGGCGCCCACGGTCAAGCTGCTCATCAACGGGCAGTTGGTCGAATCCCAAACCACCCAATGGCGTGATGTGGTCAACCCTGCAACGCAGGAAGTGCTGGCCCGCGTGCCTTTTGCCACACCCGCCGAAGTCAACGCGGCAGTGGCCAACGCCAAGGAAGCATTCAAGACCTGGCGCAAGACGCCCATCGGCGCCCGCGCTCGCATCTTCCTGAAGCTGCAGCAACTGATCCGCGAAAACATGAAGGAGCTGGCCGCGCTGCTGACGGCCGAGCAAGGCAAGACCCTGCCCGATGCCGAAGGCGATGTCTTCCGTGGCCTGGAAGTGGTGGAGCACGCCGCCAATATCGGCACGCTGCAGCTGGGCGAGCTGGCCAACAACGTGGCCAATGGCGTGGACACCTATACGCTGAACCAGCCCCTGGGCGTGTGCGCCGGCATCACCCCCTTCAACTTCCCCGCAATGATTCCGCTGTGGATGTTCCCCATGGCCATTGCCACCGGCAACACCTTTGTCTTGAAGCCTTCCGAGCAAGACCCCATGGTCACCATGCGCCTGTGCGAGCTGGCCCTGGAAGCCGGCGTGCCCCCTGGCGTGCTGAACGTGATCCACGGCGGTGAAGACGCGGTGAACGCCATCTGCGACCACCCCGATATCAAGGCCATCAGCTTTGTGGGCTCCACCAAGGTGGGCACCCATGTCTACAACCGCGCCAGCCTCAACGGCAAGCGCGTGCAATGCATGATGGGCGCCAAGAACCACGCCATCGTCATGCCCGACGCTAACAAGGAGCAGTCGCTCAATGCCCTGGCCGGTGCCGCCTTTGGCGCAGCAGGCCAGCGCTGCATGGCGCTGTCGGTGGTGGTGCTGGTGGGCGAATCCCAGAAATGGATTCCCGAGCTGGTGGCCAAGGCCAAGACGCTGAAGGTCAGCGGTGGCACCGAGGCCGGCACCGATGTGGGCCCTGTGGTGAGCTGCTCCGCCCTGACCCGCGTGGAAAGCCTGATCGAACGCGGTATTGCCGACGGCGCCAAGCTGGAGCTGGACGGCCGCAAGCCCGATGTGAAGGGCTATGAAAAAGGCAACTTTGTCGGCCCCACCATCTTCAGCGGCGTCAAGCCCGGCATGAGCGTGTACGACCAGGAAATCTTTGGCCCCGTGCTGTGCATCGTGGCGGCCGACGATATCGACCAGGCCATTGAATTCATCAACGCTAATCCCAATGGCAACGGCACGGCCATCTTCACGCAAAGCGGCGCAGCAGCCCGCAAGTTCCAGGAAGACATCGATGTGGGCCAGGTCGGCATCAACGTGCCCATCCCCGTGCCCGTACCCCTGTTCTCCTTCACCGGCAGCCGCGCCTCCAAGCTGGGCGACCTGGGCCCCTACGGCAAGCAGGTGGTGATGTTCTACACCCAGACCAAGACCGTGACGGCACGCTGGTTTGATGACAGCACCACCAGCCACGGTGTGAACACCACCATCAGCTTGAAATAAAGGGCATCCCCCTGAGGCGCTGCGCGCCTTCCCCCTTCTCTCGTGCTATGCGCGGGAAGGGGGACGACGGCCTAAGCATAGGGCCAGCGCGGTGTGCTGACATGGATTGCGCCGGTTTTCAGGTCTTGGGCTATGCCATAGTCGTCCCATGCGATATCTATGGAAAACAATGGGCTTGACCCTGTGCTTTTTGCCCGTGGCGGTCATGGCCCAAGCCGGTACGGCCTGCGTGGAAAACGGCACCATGGCCCAGAGCAATGCCTGCGCGGTCAAGGCTTTTCAAGAGGCCGATACCGCGCTCAACATCCGCTATCTCGAAGTGATGCAGCAATTGCCCCAGGGCAAACGCACAGGACTGCGCCATGACCAGAATGGCTGGATCAAAAGCCGCACGGCACGCTGCAAGGCGGCAACCCGTAGCAGCGAAACCCGGCCCGATGGCCCGCAGCTCTACCACGCCTGCCTGACTGCTGCCACGCAAGAGCGCATGCAGGCACTGGAGCGCTGGCTGCACTAGGGCCAAACACCTTTTCATCCACCGCTCGCATTTCCCCCATAACAACAAGGACCGGACAGGAGACACCGCCATGGACTTTGAACTCAGCGAAGATCAGCGCGCCTTTGCAGACACCGCACGCGCCTTTGCCCAGGCGGAACTGGCGCCCCATGCCGCCGAATGGGACCGCGAATCCATCTTCCCCCGCGAGGCCATCGCCAAGGCCGGCGAGCTGGGTTTTTGCGGCCTGTACGCTCCCGAAAGCGCCGGCGGCCTGGCCCTGCCCCGCCTGGATGCCACCCTGGTGTTTGAAGAACTGGCCGCCGTCGACCCCAGCACCACGGCTTTCATCACCATCCACAACATGGCCACCTGGATGCTGGGCACCTGGGCCCAGGATGGCGTGCGCCGGCAATGGGGCGAGGCACTCACCAGCGGGCAAAAATTAGCCAGCTACTGCCTGACCGAGCCCGGTGCTGGCTCGGATGCGGCCTCGCTCAAGACCCGGGCCGAGCTGGTGGGTAATGAATACCTCATCAACGGCGCCAAGGCATTCATCAGCGGCGCTGGCGCCACCGATATGCTGGTGCTGATGGCCCGCACCGGCGAGGCGGCCTCGGGGGCCTCCGGCATTTCGGCCTTTGCCGTGCCCGCCGATACCCCCGGCATCAGCTACGGCAAAAAAGAAGAAAAAATGGGCTGGAACAGCCAGCCCACCCGCGTCATCAGCTTTGACAATGTGCGCATTCCTGCCGACCACCTGCTGGGCCGCGAGGGCGAGGGTTTCAAGATCGCCATGAAGGGCCTGGACGGCGGGCGCATCAACATCGCCACCTGCTCGGTGGGCGCGGCCCAGGGCGCCCTCACCCAGGCCCAGCAGTACATGCAGGAGCGCAAGCAGTTCGGCAAGCCCATTGCCAGCTTTCAGGCGCTGCAGTTCAAGCTGGCCGATATGGCCACCGAGCTGGTGGCCGCACGCCAGATGGTGCGCCTGGCCGCCAGCAAGCTGGACGCCGGTGCACGAGACGCCTCCACCTACTGCGCCATGGCCAAGCGCTTTGCCACCGACGCCGGCTTTATGGTCTGCAACGAGGCCCTGCAGCTGCACGGCGGCTACGGCTATATCCGCGAGTACCCGCTGGAGCGCTTGATGCGCGATGCCCGCGTGCACCAGATTCTGGAAGGCACCAACGAGATCATGCGCGTCATCATTGCCCGGCGCATGCTGGATGGTGATGCTTGCGAGATGGTTCGGTGAAATCAGACACCTCCCTGAGGCACTGCGTGCCTTCCCTCCGCTCTCGCATCGCAAAGCGATGCGGGCAGAGGGACGCTGCCAACGCTGCGGGGCGGCCCTTGCTCGGCAGCTCTGGCCAACGTAAGCGCCCGGCCTGCAGCAGCTGAGACGCTGCCCCTCTACTTCTCACCCGCTTCACTACCATGCCCGCCAAACCCCTGTCCGACGAAGCCCTGCGCCTGATCGATGCCGTGCGTGAAGCACTGGCCGAGCATGGCGGAGAGGTCGAGGAAAAGCGCATGTTTGGTTGCCATGTATTCATGGTGAACGGCAAGCTGTGCCTGGGGGTGGAGGACGATGAGCTGCTGGTGCGCCTGCCGCCAGACACACATGCTGCCGTGGCGGAGACGCCGGGCGTGCGGACCCTGTCCAGCAAAGGCTTGATGGATGGCTACTTCTACATCGGCCCCTCGGCCTATGCCACCCAGGCCCAGTGGCAACACTGGGTGGACGCTGCCCTGGCTTTCAACCCGCTGGCCAAGGCCACGCCCAAAAAAGCGCGCAAGCCGGCAGCGCAAGGCAAAGATGCTGCACGCTCCGCAAAAAAGAGCAATCCAAGCGCACCCAGCCTGCGAAAAAGCACAAAAACTGCTGCAAAAACCGAGAACACAGCGCGCAAGCACTCGGTGTTTGACGACGACGATCTCTAAACCCCCAAGCCCTGTCCCACCATGTCCATACGCATCGTCCAGCTCGGCTCTCCCCGCACTCCGGATGAAGGCCTGCGCATAGGTACCGTGCGCCGCCCACCGCGCGGTGTGCCCAAGGCGGAATTTGCCAGCCGCGATTACTACGACTGCTGGTATCCCAAGCTCTCTCCCAGCGCCGAGACCATGGCCCTGGGTCAGGCGGCGCAAAAAGCCACCGACCAGCAGGCCGGCGCCAAGGCCTGGCAGCAGTTTGACAAGGCCTTCCGCAAGGAAATGGCCGAAGCCGGCGCCGAACGCACGCTGCAGCTGCTGGCCGCGCTTTCGCAGCAGACCAGCTTTGCCATCGGCTGCTACTGCGACGATGAGGCCCGCTGCCACCGCAGCATTTTGCGCACCCTGCTCGCGGACAAGGGGGCGGTGATCGCAATGGATGGAAGGCCCATGCCGGCATCCACCCTCTTTTGAGGCCCAAACCCCATACCCAAAAGCAGAGATCGCTCCTAAAAGCGAAGCAGCGCAACACCTCAACTGCCCTAGACAGCAGCGCAGCCGCCCCCCACTTTTCTTTCCCCATACCAACACCACAAGGAGACATACCATGCAAATCGCATTCATCGGCCTCGGCAATATGGGCGCACCCATGGCCATCAACCTGGCCAAGGCCGGCCACAGCGTCAAAGCCTTTGACCTGAGCCAGGACGCCATCGCCAAGGTCGCCGCCGCCGGCGGCCAGGCCGCTGCCAGCGCACAGGCCGCCGTGCAAGGCGCCGAAGCCATCGTCACCATGCTGCCCGCCAGCCAGCATGTGGAGGCGCTGTTCCTGGGCAAGGACGGTCAAAACGGCCTGTTGCAGCACATTGCCAAGGGCGCGCTGGTGATCGACAGCTCCACCATTGCCGCTGCCAGCAGCCAGAAAGTGGCCCAGGCCGCCGCAGCCGCGGGCATTGATTTCATCGACGCTCCCGTCTCCGGCGGCACCGGTGGTGCTATTGCCGGCACCCTGACCTTTATGGTGGGTGGCAGCGAGGCCCAGCTGGCGCGCGCCAAGCCTTTGCTGGAGAAAATGGGCGCCAACATCTTTCACGCCGGCAGCGTGGGTGCCGGCCAGACTGCCAAGATCTGCAACAACATGCTGCTGGGCATTCTGATGGTGGGCACCAGCGAAGCCATTGCCCTGGGCGTGGCCAATGGCCTGGACCCCAAGGTGCTGAGCGAAATCATGCGCCGTAGCTCCGGCGGCAACTGGGCGCTGGAAAAGTACAACCCCTTCCCAGGCGTGCATGAGAATGCCCCCGCCAGCAAGGGCTACGCCGGCGGCTTTGGCACCGATTTGATGCTCAAGGATCTGGGCCTGGCCCAGGAAAACGCCATTGCCACCAAGGCCAGCACCCCGCTGGGCGGCATGGCCCGGGCGATTTACGCCGCCCACAGCATCTCCGGCCATGGTGCCCAGGACTTCTCCAGCGTGATCAAGATGCTGCAGAAACAGTCCTAAGCTCCAAGCAACTCCAACTCTAGCTCCCAGCCATTGCGTTACCCCTGCGCGCAATGGCTGCCTCGGCCTTGCAGACCAAGGCCGTGCTGGCTTGCTTTCCCAGTCCCCCTGCATGCATGAAATACCTGCGACACGGCATGCCACAGCGCTTCTTCACACCATATACCTTGCTGTGTGACCCACATAATCGTATACAAGGAATGTAGTCACTATTCCTGTTATGTATCTGATTTATTTCTAGTGTTTCAAACTTGTTTAATCGGCCTCTTCCTAGTGGAATCCCTGAATGGCGTCCACTTTCCCTCTAGAAATAACGGATCTTCTGTATGTAGAAATATTACATCCATGATACAAACATGGATACATATAGAAAATTTGCTTTATTTGCACCATCAAGGTGCAAATGGCACCCCCATCACGTAAGGACTCCTGGGCACTTTTAAACGTGTCTTTCGTTAGAATCGTCCCGCCTTGCACATTTTTTTTGCATAAGTGCAAGCCAGGGAGATAACGAGGTGTTTGATGTCGTCGCTGTGGGATTAATGATTTGTCTGTCATCAGCAGCGCTGGTGACTGTTTCTTGGTTTCTGGGTCGTCGTTATTGGGAAGAAGGCTGCCAGCAAATGGTTTGCTCCCTGCTCCTGTATGGCCTGGCCTTTGCCTGCATGATGTGGCTGAGTGTCATAGGCTATCCTGAATGGTTTAGTGGCGCCTATGTGCTGTATGCAGGTGGCATCAGTTGTTCGATCTGGGCGCTTTATCGTTTCCAGCAGGCCAAGGCCCCTACCTTGCTGCTATTGTCATTACCCGTTCTGACCGCTTTTATATTTGAAATATTTATCGAAGATTTAAAACTCCGCATCCAGGTTCTTGCAACTTTTTTCTTATTTTGTTATTTCTGGATGTTATATGTTTTGCTGCAGCGGAAGAATCGCCCTGTCCGCCCCGGCGCCAAAGTCATGCTGACAGGCATTGCCCTGCTGATCTGCGCCATGTTGCTGCGCGTGGCATTTACCTCGACCTCGATGACCGCCAGCTTTCAGGCCCACGCGATCAGCTCGCTGATTTACTCCTACGCTATTTTGTTTTTCGCGCTGCACCTGACATCCTCAGGGTTCTGGCTGATGTGCAGCCACCGTGCAGACATGAATGCGCAGCGCATGGCGTATGAAGATGGCCTCACCGGTTTGGCCAATCGCGGCACGCTGCTGCAATTGATGGAGCGCATGCTCAAGCAAAGCCACCACCACCATGAATCCATCAGCCTGCTGATGATCGATATCGACCATTTCAAACAAATCAACAATGTCTTTGGCCAGCAAGCCGGCGACCAGGTCCTGATTGCCGTGGGCAATGTGCTGCAAGAAAGCGTCCGCCCTCAAGACCTTCTGGGGCGCTACGGCGGAGAAGAGTTCATCGTGGTCTGCCCCGACACCCAGCCGCAAGATGCCCAGGAGCTGGCGGAGCAACTGTGCGCCACCATTCGCGACTCCGTCCAGGCCCGTTCCGAATTCAAATCATGGCCGGTCACGGTCAGCATCGGCCTGTGCACCTGCACCCAGGTCCATGCCAGCAGGAATGTGGAGAGCCTGCTGCGCAAGGTAGACCTGGCCCTGGGCGAAGCCAAGGTGGCGGGCCGTAACCGGACCTGCCACTACATAGACCACCCGCTGCGCTCCAGCTAAAGTCCCAGAGAGAAAAGTGACAGCCCCTGCTGGAGCTGTTCCGGGTTCGCTTATTTGTGGCTGATGCGGCGCACAATCCAGTCACCCAGGCTTTGGATGGCCTGCACAAAGAAGATCAAAATAATCACCACGGCCAGCATGATGTCCGGCAGAAAGCGCTGGTAGCCGTAGCGAATGCCCAGGTCACCCAGGCCGCCACCGCCAATGGCGCCGGCCATGGCCGAGTAGCCCGTCAAGGACACAAAGCTGATGGTCAGGCCGGCCACAATGCCGGGCATGGCCTCGGGCAGCAGCACCTTCCAGACGATCTGACCGGTCGAGGCGCCCATGGACTGGGCCGCTTCCACCAGGCCGCCATCGACCTCACGCAGCGCAGTCTCCACCAGGCGGGCAATAAAGGGGGCAGCGGCAATGGTCAGCGGCACCACGGCCGCCCAGGTGCCAATCGATGAGCCGGTGATGAAACGGGTCAGCGGGATGATGGCCACCAGCAAGATGATGAAGGGCGTGGAACGCAAGGCATTCACCACCCAGCCCACTGTGCTGTTGAGCACCGTGTTCTGCAGCACCCCGCCCTTGTCGGTGAGGCGCAGAAACACCCCCAGCGGGATACCGATCAGGCCGCCCAGAATCCCCGAGATGCCGACCATGATCAGCGTCTCCCACAGCGAGTCGATGAACAACTCGATCATCATTTCCGAAAAATTCTCGAACATCGCTTACCCCTTCACTGCCACCACTTGCACCACCACGCCGCTGGCACGCAAATGCGCCACCGCGGCCTCAATCTGGGCAGCGTCACCGCTGGCATACAGCGCCAGCGAGCCAAACGTCTGCTCCTGAATCTCGTCGATCTGCCCATGCAGAATCGACAGGTCCAGGCCCAGGGTGCGAATCAGGTGCGACAAGATAGGCTCGTAAGCGCTCTCGCCGGCATAGGACAGGCGCAGCAGCTGGCCGCTTTGGCCAGCCACCAGGCGGGACGACAGATCCCGCACGCGCTGCATCACGCTGGCAGGCAGCTCCTGGGGCACGATTTCGTCGATCAGGCTCTTGGTGATGGCCTGCTGGGGCTGGGTGAACACGTCAATGACGGAACCCATCTCGGCAATCTGGCCGGCATCGATCACCGCCACGCGGTCGGCAATCTGCTTAATCACCTGCATCTGGTGGGTGATCAAGACCACGGTCACGCCCAGCTCGCGGTTCACCTTGCGCAGCAAATCCAGAATGGAGCGTGTGGTTTCAGGGTCCAGCGCGCTGGTGGCCTCGTCGGAGAGCAGCACCTTGGGGTTGGAAGCCAGCGCCCGCGCAATGCCCACGCGCTGCTTTTGGCCACCCGAAATCTGCGCCGGATAGCGGTCTGCCAGATGGTCCAGACCCACGAGCTTGAGCAAAGGGTCGATACGCTTTTGGATCTCGGCCTTGGACATGCCCGCCAGCTCCAGCGGCAGCGCGGCATTGTCATACACGGTGCGCGAAGACAGCAGATTGAAGTGCTGGAACACCATGCCGATTTCACGGCGGGCTTCACGCAGCTGGGCGTCTGAGAGGGTCAGCAGATCGCGGCCCGCCACAATCATCAGCCCCGCAGTGGGTCGGTTGAGCAAGTTGATGCAGCGCACCAGCGAGCTTTTGCCCGCGCCGCTGCGGCCGATGATGCCGAAGATCTCGCCCTGCTCGATATGCAGGTTGATGTGGCGAAGTGCTTCGACCGGCCCCTTGGGGCCTTGGTAGGTCAGGGACAGATCCCGAATGTCAATCATGGAGTCAGTCAAACAGGCCGCCAGCGCAATATGGCTGCGGTCCGTAGTTCAAAAAGTGATAGCAGAATGTAGCGCTCCGATATAAGAACGCAAACTATCAAAAAATCAAGTAATAAGACACGCCCGTTATATAGGCATGTCTGGGACAAGGTCGCAATGATGCCCGAATTGCGACCGGGTGGGCGCAGGCCGGAAGCAGAAACCTTGTTGTAGTGCGCAGCGCTGCGGCTCGGGTTTTCACTTTCCCCGGCCTTTGCGCCGTGTGGGCAACGCACCACCCTGGTGCGGCTTGTACCGGGCCTCTATGCCATGGCTTTTACAATCCCCGTTTTTTGCCCTGTGGGTTTGCCATGCACATTCTGATTGTTGAAGACAGCTCCTTGGTGGCCAGCGGCATCAAGACCGGGCTGGAGTTGCATGGATTCACCTGCGACATTGCCGCCAGCCAGACTCTGGCCGAGCAGCATCTGGCCTCCAGCCATTTCGATGCCTGTGTGCTGGACCTGGGCCTGCCCGATGGCGACGGTCTCCAGCTGCTGCGCAAATGGCGGGCCGCAGGCCAGGATCTGCCGGTGCTGATCCTGACCGCACGCGGCACCATGCAAGACAAGGTGGCCGGCTTCCAGACCGGCACCGACGACTATCTGACCAAGCCTTTTGACCTGCAGGAGCTGGTGGTACGCCTGCACGCCCTGCTGCGCCGCGCAGGAGGCCGTGCCACCGACCTGGTGGCCCTGGGCGACTGCCAGGTCAACGCCAGCACCGGCGATGTGCTGTGCAACGGCGAGCGTGTGGAGCTTTCGCGCCGCGAATGGGCGCTGCTGTCGGCCCTGCTGCAGTCCAAGGGGCGGGTGCTCAGCCTGACCCAGCTGCACGACAGCCTCTACGGCTTCGACCTGGAGGTGGGCAGCAACACCGTGAACGTGCATGTGCACCACCTGCGCAAAAAACTGGGCAGCGACATCATCGACACTGTGCGCGGCGTGGGATTTCGCCTGGGCGCGCGCTACTGCAGCCCCAGTCTATGAACCGCGGCAGCGCCAAGAAAAGCCTGCGCCTGCGCCTGGTGCTGGGCCTGAGTCTGACGCTGTGCCTGCTGTGGGGCAGCATTGCGGCCTGGATGTTCGGCCATATGCAGACCGAGTTGCGCAGCATGCTGGACGACCGCCTGATTGCCTCGTCCAAAACCGTGGCCAGCATCGTGCAGCAATTCCAGCCCGCACAGACCGAGGCTATCCACCTGGCCAACCAGTCGGCCCTGACATCGGTAATAGGCCGCGATGGCGTGGCCTGCGAGGTCAGCCTGGTGCGCAGCGAAGTGGAAATCCTGCCCCTGGCCAAAACCCACAACAGCCCGAACTTCACCCCCCTCACCCAGACCGGTTTTGGCCGCATTGAAAAAGGCGGCAAGCTCTGGCGCACCTATGTGCTGGAGGAAAACGGCATACGCATTGCCATGGCCGACCGGCTGGATGTGCGCGAGCAACTGATCCAGTCTTTTGTCTACACCCTGGTGCTGCCCTTTGCTCTGGCCCTGGTGGGCGGTCTGCTGCTGACCTGGTGGATTTGCACCCTGGGCCTGGAGCCGCTGCGCCGCCTGCAGACCGAGCTGCGCCAGCGCCCGCCGCAAAACGCCACCCCCATACAGACCGGCAGAGACACCAAGGAACTGGCACCGCTGGTGGACAGCCTGAACCAGTTGCTGGGCCGCATGGACGCCGCCATCGAACATGAGCGCCGCTGGACAGCTGACGCGGCCCACGAGCTACGTACCCCGCTGACGGCCATCAAAACCCATGTCCAGGTGGCCCAGCTGGTACTGGAGCGCGGCCAGGCCTGTCAGCAACCGGCCCAGGCCAGTCAGGCACTGGCCCAAGCCAGCGAGGGCATAGACCATTTGCACGCCACCCTGGAGCAATTGCTGCAGCTGGCCCGTGTGGAAACCGCCGAGTCTGGCGCCGCCCCCACCACCGCAGGCAGCGGTATTGCCGAAGCCTTTGAGCTGGCCTGCCGCCAATCCCGGCAGCGGGCCAGCAAGTCCGGCCTGTCGGCCCAGCTGCAAACGGATATAGGCGCGGCCTTGGCGGGGAAAAAAGCCTGGTCACTGCCCGTGGCCCCGGCCCTGTTGACCTGCGCCATCACCAATCTGACCGACAACGCACTGCGTCACCACCAGGGAGCGGCCCCTGTCCATGCCCTGCTGGACGTGGAGCCCCGCACTGCGGCCCATGACGGCGACGCTGGCACCCCAGGCACTCCGGATCGCTGGGAGCTGGTTGTGCGCGTGCAGGACCGTGGCCCCGGCATGAGCGAGCAGGAATGCGCCCAGGCCTTGCAGCGCTTTTGGCGCAAACACACCCACACCCCAGGCAGCGGCCTGGGCCTGACCATTGTGCAGCGCATTGCCGAAAGCGCGGGCGGCCGGCTGCTGCTGCATCCCTGCGAGCCCGGCCAGAGCACCGGGTTGATGGCGGAGCTGCGCCTGCCGCTGCAGCCCTTGCCCGCCGGCTAAGCCTTGATGGCGCTCACATAGCGAAAGCCACCGCCGGCAATTTGCAGCCCATCTTTGCGCTCGGCAAAATAGCGTGCATTCAACTCCGGTGGTCCCACATCCTCTTCCACCGCAAAGCCGGCGGCATGCAGCTGCGCGCTGATGCGCTGCAGAGTGCTGGACGACAGCCAGGGCTCTCCGCCTGCCGCCATCATCTGGGCGGTGAACTGCATCATCACCCGCTCCATGGGATGCAGCTGCGCCTCGTCCAGGCGGTAGTCAAAACTCAGTGTCGAGCCGGGTGCCAGCTGCTGCAGGGCATCTATTTCGCGCGACAAAGCGGCATCGTCCAGATACACCCACACCCCCAGGATCGAGAGATGCATGGGCCGCTTCAGGTCCGCACCTCCTTGTGCCAGGCCCTCCACCGCCGTGCAGCTGCGCAGATCAAGGCCCACATGCTGAAGCCGGCTGCCGACACGCCAGCCATTGCGGGCATAGAGCGCAGCCTTCCATGCCTGCATATCGGGCAGATCCAACTCGAAGATGCTGATGGCGGGCAGCAGCTGGGCCATGCGCAAGGCCCAGGTATCCAGCCCCGCGCCCACCACGGCGTATTGCTCCGTGCCTGCGGCAATGGCATCGAGCAGCCGGTCCTCGGCAAAACATGCTCGCGCCACGATGCCGGCCCGCATGGAGCGTGCGGGCACATCGTTGTGCTGCAGCGGTGCGCGCAGCAATGCCGCCGCGCTGCTGCTGCCCAAAGAGGCAATGGCAAAAGGGTCGTCAAACACCCGCTCGTTTTCCAGGATTTGGTGTGCGGCCCGGGCCGTGGCCACACGCAGGGCGGAGGGGCTGGGGCAGTCTGTTGTTGGCATGCCGTACTCCAGGTGAAAAGTTGAACACCCTGGAGACTTTCAGCCCTGACGCAGCGTCAGGGTCAAGCAGAGACTGCGTGGAGATAGGCCCTCAGCTGTGGCGAGACAAAGTGGCCCAGCGTCAGAACGGGCTCGGCAGCGTAGGCAGCGGCCAGCTTGGCAGCCAGCGCAGTGTCCTGCCCCATGGTGCGCAGGGCAAGCTCCTGATACCGCGCCTTCAAGGCGCGTGCAGCCTTGCTCCGGGGCAAGATGCCACGCGCCAAAAGACGCTCCCCCTGGGCCGCAAAAGCCTCCCACTCGGGGCCTGTGGAGCCATCCAGGCGCAGCAACTCCTCGGTCGAAAGATGGCGCCTCAACGCCGCCAGCCGCACAGCAATGGCGCGGTCCAGATATGCCATGAGCACAGGCTCCAGGCCTGCATGGAGCGCTGTTTCCGGCGCCTCCTTGTGCATGCGTGCCCAGTCCAGCACCAGACGCAGGCGCCCACCAAACACCTGCATCGCCACATGCATCCACCGCTGCGCCAGCAGCTGCACCTGGGCCGTCTCGACAGACTGCCCCTCTGCACGGCATTGCTCCAGCGCATCGGCAATCAGCTGCCAGCGCGGCCTGGCGCGCCGCCAACGCCCCAGCAGCTGGCGCACACCACCCTCCGGCAAAAAAAGCTGGTGGGTTTCCAGCAGGCGGATGCCGTCAAGCAAATGGGTGGGCGTTGCCCCCTGCTCGGCCATGGCCTCTTGCAAAAACTGCAGCTTGTCCTTCAGCGCACGCGCCTCGTTCAGCACCCGCGAGACCTCGGCCATCTGGCCTGCCAGCAACGCTTGCGGGCTGGGGCCACCGCCCACCAAGCTGGCAGCAATCGCCTCCAGCCCCAGGCCCAGCCGCTTGAGCGACTGCACCGCCAGCAAACGCTCCATGTCCGGTGCGCTGTAGAGCCGGTACCCGGCCTCGCTTCTGGCACTGGGGCATACCAGGCCGATATGGTCGTAATGGTGCAGGGTGCGCACCGTCACACCGGCCCGCCTTGCCACCTCTCCGACCGAAAAATGGGTACGCGCCTTGTCTGCCCTGTTCACTGTGCCCTGCCCTCGCCTGCGATTGCCGCATGCTGCCACAAAAAAGCCGGCACCACGGTGCCGGCTTTGCCTGGTTATGCCTTGCGCTATCCGCGCTGCGGCAGCTTGCCGCCCTGCAGCAAGGCCTGGACCAAGGCCACCCAGTAGCGCATGCCCAAGGGCAGATTGGCATCGTTGAAATCGTACTTGGGGCTGTGCAGCGAGGCACTGTCTTCGCCATTGCCCAGCCAGATATAGACGCCGGGGCAGGCCTGGGCCATGAAAGCAAAGTCTTCTGAAGCCATGCTGGGCTGCATGTCGCGGCGCACCTGACCTTGGCCCAACACGCCCTCCAGCACCTGGGCACAGACCTCGGCGTGCTGCGCGTTGTTGATGGTGGCGGGGTAGCTGACGCGGTAGTCCAGCTGGGCCTCCAGGCCATGCAAGGCGCAGGTGGCCGCAATGGCGTCGCGCAGGCGCTGCTCGATCTGCGCGCGCTGGGCCATGTCAAAACAGCGCACCGTGCCACGCAGTTTGACCTGCTCTGGCAGCACGTTGTAGGTATCGCCGGCGTTGAAGCTGGTCACGCTCAGCACGGCGGGCTTGTGCACTTCCTGCTCGCGGGCAATCAGCGCCGGCAACTGCGTCACCAGCTGGCAGGCGGCCAGCAGCGTGTCCTTGCCCAGATGGGGCATGGCGCCGTGGCAACCCTTGCCGGTCAGCGTCAGGTCAAAAATATCAAAGGCCGCCATCACGGCACCGGCATGCACGGCTGCCGTGCCCACGGGCAGACCGGGCCAGTTGTGCATGCTGTAGACGGCCTGCATGGGAAAGCGGGTGAACAGACCGTCTTCGATCATGGCCCGTGCACCACCCTCGTTTTCCTCGGCGGGCTGGAAGATGAAGTGCACCGTACCGGCAAAGTCCGGGTTCGCAGCCAGGGCCTTGGCCGCCCCCAGCAGCATGCTGGTATGACCATCATGGCCGCAGGCATGCATGCGCCCGGCATGCTGGGAAGCGTGGGCGCAGCCGCTGACTTCGGTCACATGCAGGGCATCCATATCGGCGCGCAGGCCTATGCGGGGGCCATCGCCCAGTCGGCCCTGGAGCACGGCCACCACGCCAGTGCCGGCCAGACCAGTGTGGACCTCCAGGCCAAAGCTGGTCAGCAGCTCGGCCACGCGGGCGCTGGTACGAAACTCCTGGAAGGCGGTTTCAGGGTGGCGGTGAAAGTCATGGCGCCAGGCTTGCAGCTCCTGCTGGCCCGGCCATTGGATGGTTTGTAGGGTGTTCATGGCGCAGTCCTCAAGCCATCACAGCGTGTGCACAAAGGTCTGGGCAATCATGGTGGCGGCCAGAAACACGCCGGCGTTGGCCAGCAGCGAGACCAGCACAATGCGCCAGCCCAGGCGGCGGAAGGCCGGGATGTCCTTGGCCAGCGACAGACCGGCAAAAGTCAGCATGGGCGTGATCATGGCCAGAAAGCTGACCTTGCCAGTCAGGGCTGCCACCTCGGCCGCATAAGGTGTGTGCGGAAAGGTCAGCGCCATGGCGATAAAGGAAATCCAGCACACGGCGGGCAGCTTGCGGCGCGTGCCCACATAGACCAAGTCACCCACCAGCACGGCGGCAATGATGATGAGCACGCCGGGCAGCGCATCCAGCACCGGCACGCCATAGCCAATGCGGTTGCCTATCAGCACCATGGCGCCCACCAGCAGCCAGGACGCCAGGCGCATGCCCAGGCCCAGCACCGGGGCGTGAACCACGGCCTCGGATGCATCGGAGGCGTCGGATACAGCGGCCATCTTGGTGTCGTCCACCACATGGGCCTTGCGCTTGCGGCCCAGCATGGGCTCCAGCACGCGGTAGGCGTAGACCGCCACCGGCAGCGAGATGAACAAGGTCAAATAGGTGCCCACCGTGGTGGCAATCAGATTGGCAGCCGCGGCAAACGTGGCCACTTGGTCGGCCATTTCGGGGTGTTGGGCCGCAATCGCGCCCACGGCGGCTGCCGTCATGCTGCCCGATCCCACGCCAGCGCCCATACCCAGGGCCAGCGGGTGAAAAATGTTCAGGCTGGAGACAAAGCCCGCCAGCAGCGAGATGAAGATGGCGCCCACCAGGGTTCCGGTGATGTACTCGGCCAGCACGCCGCGACCTTCGGGCGAGTCCATGCCAAAGCGCTCGCCGATGATGGCCAGGCCCGGCTCACGGCCTATGGAAAAAGTGGCGCCCACAGCCTCGCGCTTGATGCCCAGCAGCAGCGCCACCGGCATGCCCAGCGCGATACAGCCCACCAGATTGCCCAGCTCCTGCAGCACCAGGCCCCAGCCCACCTGGGCCAGCTGCGGCAGCGAGCCGCCCACCAGCAGGCCCAGCTTGGCAATGAACAAAAACAGGGCCGACGACAAAATGGCCGCGGCCAGATGCTGGCTGTGCAGGCTCAGCCGCAGCGGCGCCGGCACGCACTGGGCGCACAGGCCCAGCACCAGGCCGATCAGCAGCGCCCAGATCATGGGCAGCAGCACCACCTTGCCCACGCCCAGGCTGATGGACAGCGGGCCCAGCCATTCGGACAAGGCGGCAATCACCAGTGCCAGCGCAAAGATTTGCACCACGCTGCCCATGTTTATCGCTGCCTTGGAAGGCCGCATCGCTGTCGTCATCGGAGTCTTTCTCGGCGCCAGCGCACAAGGCTGCGACGCCGTGGATTGGAAGAAATACCAGGGCCCAGCCAGCACACTGGCCGCCCATACGGGCGCCGAATATAGCAATGCATATATTGCATGTAATGGGCTTTTCTGTTCTAAAAAAAAGAACACTAGTATCAGTACGTATCTCCGACTACCCACCACCGCCGCCCATGCAAGCTTTTCAAAACACCCGCACCCGCTATCTTTTTGAGGCCGTCACCTGTGGCTCCGTGCGCGCTGCAGCCGAAAAGCTGGCCATTGTTCCCTCGGCCGTCAGCCGCCAGATCAGCCTGCTGGAAGAGGAGTTGGGGCTGGCCCTGCTGGAACGCCACCGCACCGGCGTGGTGCCCACCGAGGCCGGCCAGCTGATACTAGACTACCACCGCCAGCACACCGCCCACCAGCACGACATGCTGGCCAAGGTGGACGCGCTGCGCGGCCTGCACAGCGGCAGCGTGAGCGTGGTCAGCGGTGAAGGTTTTGCCCAGGAGCTGATGGAGGGGCCCATACGCCAGTTCCGCCTGCAACACCCGGGGGTGAGCGTGTCGCTGGAGATTTACGGCACCACCGAAATCATGCGCCGCGTGCGCGAGGACGCGGCCGAGATCGGCCTGGTCTACTACCCACCGGCCGACAGCCACATCACCGCGCGCGGCGCAGCACGCCAGCCCATGCATGCCATCGTCCACCCCCGGCATCCGCTGGCCAATGCCTCCCAGACCACGCTGCAGGCGCTGACGCAGTGGCCCATCGCCCTGCTGCAGGGCGTGTACGGCATACGCCAGCTGGTGGAATACGCCGAGCAGGCGGACAAGATCCGCCTCTCCCCGGCCCTGACCAGCAATCTGATCAGCGTGCTCACCCGCTTTGTCACCACCGGCCAGGGCGTGAGCCTGCTGCCGCCTTGCGCCATCACCGCCGAACTGGCCCAGGGCAGCGTGCGTGCCATTCCCGTGGACAACGCGGCCTTCCAGGACGCGGAGATGCAGCTCATCACCCGCACCGGGCGCTATCTGTCACCCGCTGCCAACCGCTTTTTGCAGTACTGCATGCAGGGGCTGCAGGCATTTCACACCAGACCCACCGAGCTGCAGCGAGCATAAAAACTGCCAAAAACGCAATACACAAGAGCTTTAGTAGCTCCGTTTTCAGTAGCATCCACCCGAGCACAGCGGCCTGCCTGTGCAGCCCGTGCAACTCAGGCCGAAGGCGCGCTGCGCAAGGCCAGGTTGTTGAGCTTGTCCAGCCGTGCCGGCCAGCTTGTTTGCTGCGCGGACTGCAGCAAAATGCGCGTCCAGGCAATCCAGGCGTCCCATTGCACACGCTTGTCCCAAGCATTGCCCCAGGCGCTGAAACACTGCAGCGCACTCTCGGCCGCCTGGGCTGCCTCTGGCTGGCGGCCGGCGGACAGATAGAGCTGGGCCAGCACCATTTGCGGCTCACCCACCCAGGGATTGAGCCGCACGGCCTGCTCCAGCGTGGCCGTGGCCACATCCAGGTCCACCAGGGGCATGTCCTGCTGGATCACCGACCAGTACAGCGCCGTGGCCGCGGCCTCGTCGCCGGCGGTGAGCGGCCGGCTGCAATCGGCAAACACCGGTGGCAGCGGCAGCTGGTTTTTCAGCGCCGGATGTTGCAGCGCATGGCCCAGAGCACTGATCTGGCTGAGCATGCGGCTGCTGGGCCGCATGGGCCCGGGCCACAGCGAAGCGGCCCAGTGCACGCCTTGCGGGCGGCCGGCATCCACCGCAGGGAAACGCGAATAAATGTCCTCCTGCCAGCTGAACCACTGCTCTATGCTGTCGGCCATGCTGACGATGGCAAAGGCCGCCACCTCATAGGCCGTCAGCGTGAGGCTCTGGCGCGGCTCGGGGCCGTTTTTCTCCAGCGTCAGGCTGCCATCGGCGGCCAGTTCACCGGCCAGCAGTTTTTGCACAAACTGCGTGCGGCTCATGGTGCAAAACAGATAGACCAGGTGTTCTGCCTGCTCACCGATCAGCGTCTGCAGATGGGCACGTTCGCTGCTGGCGTCGAACTTCACCAGATCGACAAAGGCATTGCCGTAGACGCTGTGCAACAGGCCCAGCAGGCGAATGTCCTTGGGCTGGCGCCACTGCGCCAGCGAGCGCGCCACACCCACCAGGTGGTGGCGGAAGGTGCCGGCCTTGTGCCAGTCCTGGCCCACGCCCCGGGCCAGCACCACGGGCAGCATGGGTGCCAGGTCGGCGTCACGCGCCAGCCACTCCTCATCCAGCAGGGTTTGCGCACGGGCAAAGAGGTCGGCATCCAGGCGGTGCCAGGCAAGGCTTTGCGCAGGGTGTACAGGCTCAGTCATTCCAGAATCTCCATGGGGCCCGCGGGGCGCTGTGTGTACTGCGCCACCCAGCCGGCGGTATTGCTGAACAGGCGCAGCGCCTTGATGCGACGCGCGCTGGTGAGCGTAAAGCGGTGCTCGGCACCGGCGGGCACGCGCAGGTAGTCGCCCGGGCCCACGCGCACACTGTGCTCGCGGCCCTGGGCATCAAAAAAGCCGAACAAGCCGGCGCCGTCAACGATGTAGCGCACCTCGTCATCGGCATGGGTGTGGGGCAGGTCAAAACGCGCCAGCGCCTCCTGAAGGCCGGGCGTGTCCGGGTGCAGCACCACCAGGTCCATGCTGTGGTAGCCATGGGCCAGGCAGACATCGATCAACCCAGCCCCCAGGGCTTGCACCACGGTGGCTTTCTCGCCCTCGTTCAACGCAGGCTGCTCAAGCAAGGCGGCCAGGCCGGGCTCGGGTTGCAGGGGGCGCTGCTGCCAGTCCACGCCCAGGGCGGTGACGGCGGCCCGCAGTGCGCACTCTGGCAATGAATCGTCGGTAGATGCAGATGGGGTGGGCATAGTGCGCTCTCTTTTTTAGTTTTAGTTTTTGTTTGGGCTTTGGTAGACCCTGCGCCCAGCATACGCTGGCATGCAGGCCAGGGTCACTTGGCAGTTACCAGGCTGTGGTGTAGGCACCCTTGAAGGTTTTGTCCACAAAGGCCCTGACCTGGGGTGACTGGTAGGCCTTCACAAAAGCTTGCAGGCCCTTGTCCTGCTCGTGGCCGGCACGGGTGACGATCAGCACCGTCACATAGGGTGTGTTCACATCTTCCAGCGCCAGCGAGTCACCCTGGGGCTTGAGGCCCGCGGCCACGGCATAGCTGCTGTTGACGGCGGCTGCGTCCAGATCGTCCAGGGAACGGGCCAGCTGGGCCGCTTCCAGCTCGATGAATTTGAGCTTTTTGGGATTGGCCGTGATGTCCAGCACCGAGGCACGTGCGCCCACGTTGGGCTTGAGCGTGATCAGCCCCTGTTTGGCAAGCACCAGCAGCGCACGTGAGCCATTGGTGGGGTCGTTGGGAATGCCGACGCGGGCGCCATTCTTGAGCTCCTTGAGATCTTTGACCTTCTTGGAATACACGCCCATTTGCTGGTTCACGGCCTTGGCCACAGGCACCAGCCGATAGCCTCTGTCCTTGTTTTGTGCATCCAGAAAAGGCTGGTGCTGGTAGATGTTGGCATCGATATCACCAGCCACCAGCGCGGCATTGGGCTGGATGAAGTCGCCAAACTCCACCAGCTTGACCTGCAGGCCTTGCTGGGCAGCGACCTGCTTGGCCACCTCGGCAATCTGGGCATGCGGGCCGGCGGTCACGCCGATGGTGACCTGCAGCGCAGGGGTAGATTGGGCCTGTGCCAGCAGCGCTGCCGGCAGAAAAACTGCGGCGGCCAGGGCCTGCAGTGCTAAACGTTTGTGGGCTTGCGCAAGATGGTGTGGCATGGGGGAGTGTCCTTTTGCAAACCGGCCGCGATAGCGCCGGAATCGCCGTGGGGCGAAAAATTTGCCAAAGGTAGCGCAGATACACCCCCGTGAAAACCCTGCATAAGCTCATGCACCTGTCGGAAAAAACGAAAGCCTGCATCGCCATCAGCGATGCCACATGCAGCTCTGCGATGAGCTCGCGCACGCGGAAAGCGCCTCCGCGTAAACCCGCAGCATTCTGAATTGCATTAAGCAGCGATTAGAAATTCTCGCGAGACGCAGGCGTTCTTTCGGGCCATTCTGTCCACACATGACCGCAATACATCAGGTCTTGTGCAGCTTTCCAAACGCTGGAAATTTTTTGGTTTTGGCTTTGACTAGGAGTTATCCCATGCAGCTCTTCCTGGACAACGTTCTCATCCTCGGCGCCGGCAAGATCGGCTCCACCATCGCCGACATGCTGGCCGAATTGCACGGCGTCTCCGTCACCCTGGCGGACATACAGCCCCCGCCCGCCCAGCACAACGATGCCCTGGTGCACTACCAGCAGGTGAATGTGCAAGACGAGGCGGCCCTGGCTGCAGTCCTGAAGCAGCATGCCGTGGTCATCGACGCCCTGCCTTTTTTCTGTACCCCACAGGTGGTGGCTGCCGCAGCCAAGCAAAGCGTGCACTACTTCAACTTGACGGAGGATGTGAACGCCACGCGCACCATCCAGTCGCTGGCCCAAAAAACGCGCTCTGTCTTGATGCCGCAGTGCGGTTTGGCACCCGGCGTGATCGGCATGCTGGGCGGGCATTTGGCCGAGCAGTTTGACGATTTGTATGACCTGCAGCTGCGCGTGGGCGCGCTGACACGCCATGCCACCAACGCGCTGCGCTACCAATTCACCTGGAGCATCGACGGCCTGATCAACGAATACTGCAATCCTTGTGATGCCATCGTCAGTGGCCAGCCTGCTGCCGTGCAACCGCTGGAGGGCATGGAAACCTTCAGCCTGGATGGCGAGCTGTTCGAGGCCTTCAATACCTCAGGAGGCCTGGGTACGCTGTGCGAAACGCTGGCCGGGCGAGTGCGCAATCTGAATTACAAGACCATGCGCCACCCCGGCCACCGCGATGCCATGCATTTGCTGCTGCACGGCCTGCGCCTGAGCGAGCGGCGCGAGCTGCTGCGCCAGGTGCTGGAAGGTGCCGTGCCCCACAGCCGTGACGATATGGTGGTGATGGCCGCCATGGCCACCGGCATGCGCGCCGGTCGACTGGAGCAGATCACCCGCAGCGCCCGCATTTACGGCGCGCCGCTGCGTGGCAAGCAGCGTACCGCCATCGAGCTGACCACGGCCGCTGGCGTGCTGGGTGCGGTGGAGCTGTTTGCCAAGGGCAAGCTGCCGCAGCAAGGCTTTGTGCGGCAAGAACAATGTGCGCTGTCCGACTTTTTGGCAACCCGCGTGGGCCATTACTACCAGGGCCTGCAGAACACGGCCGCATCTGGCGCCCAGGCTGCAGCGCCCCAGCCCCACCAGGGCATGGGCGGCGCTGCGGTGGCGGCCAGTGCATCGCCGGCCCACCAGCGTTTGCAACATTGAGACAGGCAGGCTTGCCCCACGTTTTCCCCATGGCCGTTGCGGCCATGGGCTGACCCACAATCCGGACCATGGCGGCCTCCACCACTTGGAGGCATGCCTTTTTCCACCACGGGAATCACCATGACTGCATCGCCACGCAATGATTTCTCCGCCGTGCTTGCCCGCTGTGGCATCACCCTTGCCGACCACCAGGGCAGCGACATCACCGTGCGCTCGCCCATTGATGGCGTCGAGCTGGCGCGGCTCGCCGCCCTGCCCGCAGCAGCCATGCCCGCCGTGATCGAGCGTTCCACTGCGGCCTTCAAAGCCTGGCGCCTAGTGCCGGCGCCCGCACGCGGCGAGTTGGTGCGCCTGTGGGGCGAGGAGCTGCGCCTGGCCAAGAACGACATCGCCCATGTGGTGTCGGTGGAGGTGGGCAAGATCACCGAGGAAGGCCGGGGCGAGGTGCAAGAGGCCGTGGACATCTGCGAATTCGCCCTGGGCCTGTCACGCCAGCTGCATGGCAAGACCATCGTCTCCGAGCGGCCCGGCCACCGCATCATGGAGCAATACCACCCGCTGGGGCCGGTGGCCGTGATCACGGCCTTCAACTTTCCCAGCGCCGTGTTTGCCTGGAATGCCGCCCTGGCCCTGGTCTGTGGCGACCCTGTGATCTTCAAGCCCTCCGAAAAAGCCCCGCTATCGGGCCTGGCCACCTTCAAGGCACTGGAACGTGCCATCGCCAAGTTTGGCGAGCGCGCCCCGGCCGGGCTGGCGCAGATCGTGCTCGGCCGCAGCGATGTGGCAGAGGTGCTGGTGGACAGCCCGCAGATTGCCCTGGTCTCGGCCACCGGCTCCTCGCGCATGGGCCGCGCCGTGGGCCCCAAGGTGGCGGCCCGCTTTGGCAAGCGCATTCTGGAGCTGGGCGGCAACAATGCCATGGTGGTCACGCCCGCAGCCGATCTGGACATGGCGGTGCGCGCCATCGTCTTCAGCGCCGTGGGCACGGCCGGCCAGCGCTGCACCTCGCTGCGCCGGCTGATAGTTCACCGTGACATCAAGTCCGCGCTGCTGGACAAGCTGCTCAGAGCCTATGCAAGCCTGCGCATAGGCCACCCGCTGCAAGGCCATCTGGTGGGCCCGCTGATTGACCAGGCGGCATTCGATGCCATGCAGCAGTCCATTGCCCAGGCCCAGCAGCAAGGCGGATCATTACTCACCGGCGGCCAGCGCGTGCTGGCCGAGCAATACCCGCAAGGCTTTTACGTGGCGCCCGCCATCATCGACATGCCTGCGCAGACCGCCATCGTCCGGCACGAAACCTTTGCCCCCTTGCTTTATGTGCTGGGCTATGAAGATCTGGAGCAAGCCATTGCCTGGAACAACGATGTGCCCCAGGGCCTGTCCTCCTGCATCTTCTCCAACGATTTGCGCGAGGTGGAGGCCTTTATCAGCGCGGCCGGCTCGGACTGCGGCATGGCCAATGTGAACATCGGCCCCAGCGGCGCCGAAATTGGCGGAGCCTTCGGCGGCGAGAAGGAAACCGGTGGCGACCGCGAAAGCGGCTCCGACGCCTGGAAGCAGTACATGCGCCGCAGCACCAACACCATCAACTACTCGCGCGAGCTGCCGCTGGCCCAGGGGATCCAGTTCGAGTGACAGTGCCCTCGCCTGGCAGCGGCCTGGGGCTCAAGCCCCCGGCCAGTAGTGGCTGTCCGGCAAGGGGCGTGCGCCAAAAATGGCCTGGCCCACGCGCACCACGGTGGCACCCTCTTCGATGGCGATTTCAAAATCGCCCGACATGCCCATGGATAGCTGCTGCAGCGATATGCCCGCAGGGGCGCTCTGCTGCAGCCGCTCACGCAGCTGGCGCAGCCGCACAAAGCACTGGCGCACGCGCGCGGCGTCGCTGGAAAACAAGGCCAGTGTCATCAGCCCGCGCACCCGCAGGGCCGACATCGCAGGCAAGGCCTGCAGGAACGCCTCCACCTCCTCGGGCGCTAGGCCGTATTTGCTGGCCTCTCCCGAGGTGTTGACCTGGACAAACACATCCAGCGACCGCCCCTCGGCCTGCAGGCGCCGGTCCAGGGCCTCGGCAAGGCGCAGGCTGTCCAGCGCCTGAAACTCGCTGGCAAAGCGCGCCACCAGCTTGGCCTTGTTGGTCTGCAAATGGCCAATCACCGACCAGCGCAGATCCACCAGGTCTTGCATGGCCTCCCATTTCCCCCAGGCCTCCTGGACCTTGTTCTCACCCAGCATATGGCAGCCCGCCGCATGGGCCAGGCGCAGGCTGGATTCGGGCTTGGTCTTGCTCACAGGCAGCAGCCGCACGCTGCCCACATCGCGCCCGGCACGTGCACAGGCCGCCGCAATACGGGCCTGCACTGCCGCCAGGTTTTGCCGAAAATCCGACACCGTCTCGGCCTGGGGATACAGGCCATGCTGATCGTGGCGGGTGCTGGTAGCGGAAGGGGTGAAGTTGAATGTCTGCATGGATTCAGGCCTTTTTCGCCACAGCGGCTGTCATGGGTGTACGGAGCTGTCTGCGCCAGGGCATGGCGCCGTGCAGCACGGCATGGGCCAGCAGACCGATCACCAGCCCCCAGAAAGCACCGCCAATGCCCAGCAGCTGGATGTTGGCAGCCGCTGCCAAAAAGGTAATCAAGGCGGCCTCACGGGTGCGGGTATCGGCCAGGGCCGTAGCCAGGCTGCCGCCTATGGTGCCCAGCAAGGCCAGCCCTGCCAGCGTGGTGATGAAGGTGGCCGGCAAGGCCATGAAGACGGCGGCCAAGGTCACCCCGAACACCCCCACCAGGATGTAGCAAAGGCCTGCGGCCACACCGGCAATCCAGCGCTTGGACGGGTCTTCATGTGCTTCCGGTCCAGTGGCAATGGCTGCGGTGATGGCCGCCAGATTGAAGGCGTGGGCGCCAAAGGGCGCCATCAGCAGCGAGCCCAGGCCCGTCACCGTCACGATGGGGTTGGCGCTGGTGGCAAAGCCATCGTTGCGCAGCACCAGCATACCGGGCATGTACTGGCCCGTCAGGGTGATGAGAAACAGCGGCAAGGCCACGCTGAGCAAGCTGTTCAGCGACCAGGCCGGCGCGGTGTACACCGGGGCCGCCAGTTGCAGCGACAGGCCCGACAGGTCCACGCGCTGCTGCAGCAGCAAGAACGCCAGACCCAGCAGCAAAATGCCCACCACGGCATAGCGGGCGGCCGTGCGCTTGAGCACCACATAGGCCACGATCAACAGCAGGGCCAGTGCAGGGTCTACCGCCATGCCGCCAAAGGCCCGCATGCCAAAGGGCAGCAAAATCCCCGCCAACAGGCCCGAGGCCACACCCACCGGAATCAGGCGTATGACGCGCTCGAAATACCCCGACAGCCCCAGTGCCACAAAGGCAGCTGCCGACACCAAGTAGGCACCCACGGCCTCTGCATAGGGCGTGGTGGCCAGCGCCGTCACCAAAAATGCGGCGGCCGGCGTGGACCAAGCCGTGATGATGGGCGCACGTGTGGCCCAGCTCAGCCACAGCCCCGTGACGCCCACGCCAATGGAAATAGACCACACCCACGAAGCCGTGTGCGCGGCGTCCAGCCCCGCCACCCGGGCGGCCTGAAACACCAAAATAAAGGTTCCGCCGTAGTTGACGATGACCGAAATCAGCCCCGCCACGACGGGATGCAGCAGATCGCGCGCGCGCAGCGGAGCGACAGCAGTGGAAGTGGCCTGTGACATGCCGGAATACCTGTTGCAAGGAATAAAAACCCGGCCCTGTTGCATACATATGGCTTTCAGGGGCCGGTCAGGGCTTGTTTATAGGCGGTCAATGGCATGATTCACCCATCCACTTTCACACCAACAGTCAGACCAATTGTTCAAACACGCCGCACTTGAATCCGTCAAAGCCTGGATGGCCGACCCCGCCCACAGCGCTCTCCCCCTGCATGCCCGCCTACAACGCGGCCTGCGCCAGCTGATGCTGGATGGCACCCTGGCCGCCGGCCGGCCCCTGCCCGCATCGCGTGCGCTGGCCCAGTCGCTGGGCGTGTCGCGCGACACGGTGGAGACGGCCTACAGCCAATTGCATGCCGAGGGCTTTATCACCCGGCGCGTGGGCAGCGGCAGCCTGGTGTCCGAGCAGGTACGGCGCCTGCCAGCGAGGCCGGCCGCCAAGCCCCAGGCCGCTGTACCACAGCTGAGCCGGCGTGGCCAGGCCGTGCTGGCCCAAGGTGGGGTGCGCGACTTTGAGCCACCACAGGCCTTTGTGGCCGGCGTGCCCGAAACGCGCAACTTCCCGCTGCACACCTGGGAGCGGCTACAGCGCCAGGTGCTCAAGGAATACGGCCACCGCGCCCTGCTGCACAGCCCTGCCCAGGGCTTGCTGCCGCTGCGCCAGGCCATTGCCGACTACGTGAGCCTGGAGCGCGGCGCCCGGGCCACACCCGAGCAGGTACTGGTGCTCACCAGTTCCCAGCAGGCGCTGAGCCTGTGCGCCCAGGTGCTGCTGGATCCCGGCGAACAGATACTGATCGAAGACCCGGTCTACCACGGCGCGCGCAAGGCCTTCGAGGCGGCAGGCCTGGTATGCCAACCCGTGCCCCTGGATGCCGATGGCATGCAGGTCCAGCATCTGGCCAAGGCCTCCAGCGCCCGGGCGGTGTTTCTGACCCCGTCCCACCAATACCCCACAGGCGCCACGCTGTCGCTGCAGCGGCGGCTGGCCGTGATCGCCTGGGCCCAGCAACGCCAGGCCTGGATCATCGAGGACGACTACGACAGCGAATTCCACTACGCCGGCAAGCCTACGGCCTGCGTGCAAGGCCTGGACCCGCATGAGCGCACCATCTATATAGGCACCTTCAGCAAATCGCTGTTTCCCGGCCTGCGCCTGGGCTATATGGTGTTGCCACCAGCGCTGATGGTTTCCATGACGGTGGCCCGCTCGCTGCAAGACGGGCACAGCGCAGCACTGGCCCAGCTGACGCTGGCACGCTTCATCGAAGGCGGCCACCTCGGCGCCCATATCCGCACCATGCGGGCCGTCTATGCCCAGCGCCGCGATCTGCTGGCCCAGTTGCTGCGCACCCATCTGGGCCATGTGCTGGAGCCTCAGGTACCTGCTGGTGGCATGCAGATGGCCTGCCATCTGTGTGGCCCGCTGTCCGAGACCCAGCTGCTCACGGCCGCAGCACGCGCGGGCATTGCACTGATCGGCCTTTCGAGCTTGTGCAGCGGCACAGCGCACCCTCCTGGCGTGCTGATGGGGTTTGCGGCCCACACGCCGATGGAGTTGGAGGCCGGTGTGCAGCAGTTGGCCCGGGCCCTTCGTACACGCCCTCTATCGACGAACCGTTGACCGCCCGTGCAAAAAAAAGCTCCCCGAAGGGAGCTTTGGAACGCCTTGTCGCACCGGTGCTCACAGCAAGCGAGCACCGCAGCGAGCAGTACGTTGTTTGGCTTAGTAGCTGTTGCGGCCACCGCCGTAGCCGCCGCCGTTGCCACCGCGGAAACCACCGCCGTTGCCACGGAAGCCGCCGCCGCCGAAGCCGCCGGGACGCTCTTCACGCGGACGGGCCACGTTGACGATCATGTTGCGGCCACCCCAGGGCTGCTCGTGCAGGCCTTCGATAGCGGCTTGGGCTTCTGCATCGGAAGCCATTTCGACAAAGCCGAAGCCCTTGGAGCGGCCGGTATCGCGCTCCATCATGACCTTGGCGGAAGTGACAGTGCCGAACGAGGCAAATTGCTGAGCCAGGTCGTCGTCACGGACAGAGTAAGAGAGATTACCGACGTAGAGTTTGTTGTTCATGCTTGAACTTTCAGGGGGAAAAGACCAGTGCTTGCTATTGCAGCACCGGACATGGGGCAGTGGCGGCATCCGTTACCGGATGCCGCCACCCGAAATTAGCGACGTCGAGGTGCCGAGGGAGCGGCGCCCGAGCGGGTTTCAATATGGCGGAAGGTGATACGGCCCTTGGTCAGGTCATAGGGCGACATTTCCAGCGAGACCTTGTCCCCGGCCAGAATGCGGATGCGGAATTTGCGCATTTTGCCGCCAGTGTAAGCAACCAGAGAGTGTCCGTTTTCCAGCGTCACGCGAAAACGCGAATCCGGCAGCACTTCCATCACCTGCCCGCGCATTTCGATGAGGTCTTCTTTTGACATTATTGATCCTTGTAATGATGGAAAACGTAAAGCGGCGCCGCGCATTCAGACATGGCGTTGCCACGCAGCGGCTGTGCCAGCGCTTTCCTGGTGGAGGCAGCCGTAGCAGTCAATGCAGCAGCTCCAAGCAATATCCGGACCTGCGCGCTGTAGGGCAGCAGATGCTTGGCGGCATGGCAGCCGCAGGGCTCGGGGAGAAATCAGGAACCAGCCAGTGCCTGCCGTTGGCAGAAAAAGCGAGAGAGAAAAAGGCGGTGTGGTTCAACAACAGTCCACGTCGACCTGCACCGACGCGTTAAGGAGAGCTTGCAACAAGCTGCGCTGCACACAAGCGTGAGCGCGGCATGCCCCGAGTCCAGTAAAAAAGAAAAAGGGGAAATGCAATGACCGGCGACTCAGAACTCGCACGGCAGAAACTGGGAGCACCGCCTGAAACGATGGGCCTGCGGCATCTGCGCAGCGCAGATACGAGGCCAAAAAAATGCTTCACAAAACCATATGGTTTTTTCTGCACTATGGGATTATAGCAGCAGGCCTTTGCACCTTGCGTGCCTTGCGCCTGACCGCTACCACTGCCCTCGCCCAGGCCTGCGCGCCCGCACCGTGGTGGACAGCAATTGGACCATGTACTCACGCTCGGACTTGCGGGCAAAGTCCACGGCCGTCAGCCCCTGCTGGTTGCGCAGGCTGACGTCGGCCCCCTCTTCAATCAGCAGCTTGACCATGGCCTCGCTGGAATACTGGGCCGCCAGCATCAGCGGCGTGCTGCCATTGGGTGAGGCCGCGTCGATATAGGCACTTTCCTCCAGCAGATAGGCCGCAATCTCCACGCTGTGCGCCAACCCGGCCGAGGCCGCGTAATGCAGCGGCGCCCAGCCTTCGCGGTTGACATCGGCATCCAGTGCCACCAGCTTTTTGACCAGCTCCAGATTGCCCCGGATGGCCGCAAGCATCAGCGGCGTCTCACCCTGGCGGTTGGGCAGATTCACATCAATGCCCGGCACCTGCAGCAACTCGTCCACCACACGCCAGGACTCCTGGCGTATGGCCAATGTCAGACCCGTGCGGCCGCGCTCGTCCGGGGTATTGGGGTTGAAACCGCGCAGCAGCTGGGTCATCACACCGCGGTAGTTGTCGCGCATCACCGCGGCAAAAAAATCGGCGCTTGCCTCTGCTGCTGCGTCGGCATGCAGCAGACCGCACCCGCCCGCGCTGAGGGCCAGTGCGGCCATGGTCTGCAGGCTGCGGCGGCGATCCATCATGCGGTGACACCGGCAAACAGCCGGTCGAAATTGGCGCTGGTGATCTGCCCCACCTCTTCGGCGCTGATGCCACGCAACTGGGCCACCTGCTGGGCCACATGGGGCACATAGGAAGGATTGTTGGTCTTGCCACGGTAGGGCACAGGCGCCAGATAGGGGCTATCGGTTTCTATCAACATGCGGTCCAGCGGAATATAGGCGGCAACATCGCGCAAATCCTGCGCGTTCTTGAACGTGAGAATGCCAGAGAACGAGATGTAGTAGCCAATGTCCAGCGCGGCCTTGGCCACTTCCATGCTTTCGGTAAAGCAGTGGAACACGCCTCCGGCCTGGCCGGCCGCACCGTCTTCGCCCTCTTCCCGCAGTATGGTCAAGGTGTCGGCAGAAGATGCGCGGGTGTGAATGACCAGCGGTTTCTGGCAGGCCCGTGCAGCGCGGATATGGGTGCGAAAACGCTCGCGTTGCCATTCCAGGTCGGCAATCGTGCGGCCGCCCTTGCGGTCTTCCATGCCGTAGTAATCCAGGCCGGTCTCGCCAATGCCCACCACGCGTGGCAAGGCGGCGCGTTCCACCAAGTCTTGCACGCTGGGCTCGGTCATGTCTTCGGTATCGGGGTGCACGCCCACCGTGCACCACAGATTGTCATGGGCCGTGGCCAGGCCATGCACCGTGGGGAACTCTTCCATGGTGCAGGAAATGCACAGCGCCCGCGTGACCTGTGCCTGCTGCATGGCGGACAGAATCTCGGGCAGCTTGGCTTGCAGTTCGGGAAAACTCAGGTGGCAGTGCGAATCGGTAAACATGGAGTCTCAAAAAACAGCGCCTTGCAGGCAAGCCGACATTGTCTACCGAGATGTTGGCAATTTGCAGGTGGACCAAGCACCGACCTTGGCCAAGCAAGGCTCTTGCACCACCCCTTGCAGCCCTTTCTCTCCTTGAGGAGACAAAGGCCTGCCGCCCTGCTCTTTGGGGATGTTCTATTTCAGCGCCGCTTGAGCACCACCAGCAACAGCAAGGCGATGAGCGCAAAGCAGATAAAAGACCAGTTGGCAATCGAGCCACCCAGCAAGGTCCAGTCCACGGCCGCGCAGTCGCCCGAGCCACGGAAGATCATGGGGATGGACCGGCTGATGGGGTAGTTTTCAATCATGCCGTAGAAGTCGCGGCCGCAGCTGGCGAATTCGGGCGGATACCACTGCAACCAGCTTTGGCGCGCGGCCACAAAAGCGCCGAAGCCGCTGGCCAGCAGCGCCAGCACGCTCCAGCCCAAGTACCACCCCTTGCGGGCATTCAAACTGGCCAGGCCGGTGAAAACTGCCACAGCCACCAGCGCATAGCGCTGCACGATGCACATGGGGCAAGGCTCCAGGCCTTGCGCATGTTGCAGGTACAGGCCAAAGGCCAGCATGGCCACGCAGGCCGCGCAGATCAGGGCCAGCACACGGCGCGGGGCCTGGCTGAGGGTGTGTACAAGCTGCATGCTCATCCTTGTTGTTGGGGCAGGCCTGTATGCCCTGCCCCATGCAGAACACACTCTCAGATCCCGGCGGCCTCGTCCACAAACACCTTGGCGCGGCGGGGGGTGACCACCAGGGTCTCGCCTTCGCGCAGCGCCATGTCGTGAAACTGCTGGGCCGGGATCTGGGCCTCGATCAAATGATCCTCGCCTCCATTGTCCGCTGCTTGGGTGCTGTCGGCCGGAATAAGTTCCAAGCGCGCAATCGGCCCCACCACAATGGCGCGCGCCAGCTGCACCACGATGCCTGTGGGCCGGCCTTGCAGGTCCAGATTCTGGCCTGGCGAATAGCGCTCCACATCCAGATCATGCGGGCGCACATAGGCAAAGGCCTTGGAGTTGGTGCTGCCTACCGCTTCCTGGCTTTCCAGCTGCAGCCCCTCGTCCAGATAGACATGGCCTTCGCTGGCCCTGCCCTGGAACAGATTCACATCGCCCAGAAAACCATACACAAACGGGCTGGCCGGGTTGTCCCAGACCTGCTGGGGCGTGCCCTCTTGCTCGATCTTGCCCTGGTTGATGACGACCACGCGGTCGGCCACTTCCAGCGCTTCCTCTTGGTCGTGGGTGACGAAGATGGAGGTCACATGCAGCTCGTCATGCAGGCGGCGCAGCCAGCGGCGCAGTTCCTTGCGCACCTTGGCGTCCAGCGCACCAAAGGGCTCGTCCAGCAGCAACACCTTGGGCTCCACCGCCAGCGCGCGGGCCAGGGCAATGCGCTGGCGCTGGCCACCCGACAGCTGCGAGGGAAAGCGGTCGGCAATCCAATCGAGCTGCACCAGCTTCAAGAGGCTCATCACCTTTTCCTTGATCTGGGCCTCGCTAGGGCGCTCGCGCCGCGGCTTGACGCGCAGGCCAAAGGCCACGTTCTCAAAAACGGTCATGTGGCGGAACAGCGCGTAGTGCTGGAAGACAAAGCCCACGTTGCGCTCGCGCACATGCACATCGGTGGTGTCTGCACCGCTGAAGTGGATGCTGCCCACATCGGGGGTTTCCAGGCCGGCGATGATGCGCAACAGCGTGGTCTTGCCGCAGCCCGACGGGCCCAGCAGCGCGATCAGCTCGCCCGATTGGATATCGAGGCTGACATCGCGCAGGGCCTGGAAGTCGCCGAACTGCTTGCTGACGTTGCGGATTTCAATGCTCATGGTGTTCTCGAATTCGGTTGCAAAGCCCGCCTCAGGGCTGGGCCGTCACAGGGGTCGGGCGCTCGGGCGGCAGCGCAGAGGCGGCCTGGCGTTGCTGCTCGGCCTTCCATTCGGCCACGGTCTTGATGACCAGCGTCACCAGGGCCAACAGCGCCAGCAGCGAGGCAGCGGCAAACGCGGCCACGGACTGGTATTCGTTGTAGAGAATTTCGACATGCAGCGGGATGGTGTTGGTCTGGCCCCGGATATGGCCGGACACCACCGACACCGCACCGAACTCGCCCATGGCGCGGGCGTTGCACAGAATCACGCCATACAGCAACCCCCACTTGATATTGGGCAGGGTCACATGCCAGAAGGTCTGCCAGCCGCTGGCTCCCAGCACGATGGCGGCCTGCTCTTCGTCATTGCCCTGGGCCTGCATCAGCGGAATCAGCTCGCGGGCAATAAAGGGGAAGGTGACGAAGACGGTGGCCAGCACAATGCCAGGCACAGCAAAGATGATCTTGATCTCCGGGATGGTGAAGCTCAGCGACCACAGCCTGAAGGTGTGCGGCTCCGCCAGCCATGGCCCCAGCCAGCCGTTGGCACCAAATACCAGCACATACATCAGGCCGGCCACCACGGGCGAGATGGAAAACGGCAGATCGATCAGCGTGGTCAAGAACGCCTTGCCCTTGAACTCGTACTTGGCAATGCACCAGGCAGCCGCCACGCCAAACACCAGGTTCAGTGGCACGGCAATGACGGCAGTGATCAGCGTCAGCTGGATGGCGGACCAGGCATCGGGCTCGCGCAGGCCTTCCAGATAGGCCGCCCAGCCTTTGCGCAGCGCCTCGGTGAACACGGCGGCCAGCGGCAGCACCAGAAACAGGGCGATAAAAGTCAGGGCAATGCCAATCAGCACCCAGCGCACGGCACGTGGCTCGGTGGTGGTCAGCTTCTCGGGTTTGCTGCCCTTCTTGGGCGCGGTCAGCCTATAGGCCAGCAGCACCAGCACCACCATGGCTGCCAGCACCTTGAACAAAAAGTAATGCTGCTCGGTAAAGTTCAGATTCATGCCGGCGCTCCCGAATGGCGACGCTGCCAGGCTTGCAGCGCGTTGATGACCAGCAGCATCACAAAGGAGAAGATGAGCATCACCACGGCCACGGCGGTGGCGCCTGCATAGTCGTATTGCTCCAGCTTGCCAATGATGATCAGCGGGGTGATTTCCGAGATCATGGGCATGTTGCCGGCGATGAAGATCACCGAGCCGTATTCACCCAGTGCCCGCGCAAATGCCATGGCAAAGCCGGTGAGCAGCGCGGGCGTGATGGCGGGCAGTATGACCTTGTAGAAAATCTGCCAGCGCGAAGCGCCCAGGCTGGTGGCGGCCTCTTCCAGTTCTTTTTCAGAGTCTTCCAGCACCGGCTGCACCGTGCGCACCACAAAAGGCAGGCCGATAAAAATCAGCGCAATCACCACCCCATTGGGGTTGAAGGCCAGTTGGATGCCCAGCGGCTCCAGGTACTGGCCTACCCAGCCATTGCCGGCCAGCAAGGCGGTGAGCGAGATGCCAGCCACGGCCGTGGGCAGGGCAAATGGCAGATCGACCAGGGCGTCCACCACTTTCTTGCCGGGGAACTGGTAGCGCACCAGCACCCAGGCCACCAGCAGGCCAAACACCAGGTTCACCAGCGCGGCCAGAAAGCTGGCGCCAAAGGTCAGCTGATAGGAAGCCAGCACGCGCGGCGCAGTCACCGCCTCCCAGAACTGGGGCCAGGTGAGGGTAAAGGTTTTGAACAGCAGTGCCGACAGCGGGATCAGCACGATGATGCTCAGATAAAACAGCGTATAGCCCAGCGTCAACCCGAAGCCGGGCAGAACGCGCTTGGCGCCCCCACCCCGGCGCGCCCCAGAGGGTGCGAAGGTGGTGGCGCCAGGCGCTGGGCTGGAAGGAGTCGCAGCGGACATGGAGCTTTCCTGGCAGCCGAGTGATGGTGGTTTTTAAATGTGTGGCGATGCGGGGCTTACTTGCCGGGCGTGTAGATCTGGTCGAACTTGCCGCCATCGTTGAAGTGGGTCTTCTGCGCCTCGGCCAGCGAGCCAAAGTATTTGCCCACGGTGAACTGCTTGAGCGGCTTGAACTGGTCGGCATGCTTTTTCAGCACCGCTTCGGAGCGCGGGCGAATCGCGTGCTTGGCTGCGATCTCCTGGGCCTCGTCGGAGTACAGATAGTCCAGATAGGCCTTGGCCAGCTCACCGCTGCCCTTTTTCTTGGCGGTGCGTTCGACCACGGCCACGGGGTTTTCCGCGACGATGGACACGCCGGGGTAGACGGCATCGACCTTGCCCTTACCGAACTCGCGCTCCACCGAGATCACTTCCGACTCGAAGGTGATCAAGACGTCACCAATATTGCGCTGCAAAAAAATACTGGTCGCATCGCGGCCGCCCTTGCCCAGCACCGGCACGTTTTTGTAGAGCTGCTTGACGAACTCCTGGGCCTGGGCATCTGTGCCACCGGCCTCACGCACCGAGCCCCAGGCTGCCAGATAGGCGTAACGGCCATTGCCACCAGTCTTGGGGTTGACCACCACCACCTTCACATCGGGGCGGGTCAGGTCTTTCCAGTCCTTGATGTTCTTGGGATTGCCATTGCGCACCAGGAACAACATGGTCGAGGTGGTGGGCGAAGCATCATGCGGGAACTTCTTGTTCCAGTCCTTGGCCACGACGCCGTTTTGGGCCAGGAAGTCCACGTCGGTGGTGGTGTTGAAGGTCACCACATCGGCATCCAGGCCGTCATTCACGGCACGCGCCTGGGCGCTGGAGCCGCCGTGGGACTGGTCCACCTTCACATCCTTGCCGGTGGTTTTTTTGTAGTGGGCCACAAAGGCTTGGTTGTAGTCCTTGTAGAACTCACGTGCCACGTCATAGGAGACGTTGAGCAGCTGTTCCTGGGCCGATGCCATGCCGCCGGCAGCCAGTGCCAGGGTGGCCAAAAGGGTTTTGAGCTTCCAAGCGGTCATAAGTCCTTGCCTTCGACATGTGTCGTTTTGTTTGGTAGTGCAAGCATTGTGAAGACAGGTCTTTAGAACTCAAAAGAATATATTTTTCTTAATAAATCAAATTTTGGAATATGAGGAGGTTTTTTCTGCGCCCATCACGACAGACAGCCAATCGGCCTTAGCAAGGCTGCTATCGGCGCGACGATGGTGTTGCGTGCACGGCCTTGGACATCCATCCCCACGGCACTGTGCAAATGGCAAGATTCTCCGAGGGGGAGGCTGTGGACCAGCCTCATTCGCGGCAGGCGGTGCAAACCCCCTGCCGCTTTTTTAGGCCACGGCTTGTGCGGCAGCTGGCAGGGCCACGGCATCGGCAGCCTGCTGGGCCTCTTGCCGCAGCGATTGCAACAAGGCCCAGCCCAGGGGCCAGTGGCCATGGCCAGATTCCACATTGATATGGCCGGCATCTTGCAGGCGCACAAACTCGCTGCCCCAACCGCGCGCATAGGCACCGGCCAGGCGCACCGGGCAATAGGGATCGGTATTGCTGGCCACCACCAGGCTGCGATAGGGCAGTGGCTCGGCCGGCACGGGCGCAAAGTCCGCCAGCGCCCCTCTGCGCTCCGGGTCAGCCGGCGCCACCAGCAAGGCGCTCTGCACCTGGGCGGCTGCTGCAGCCCCCAGATGCACGGTGGTGATGCAGCCCAGGCTGTGGGCAACGACCACCACGGGCTCGGGCCGCGAAAGAATCAATTGCTCCAGCGCCCTCACCCAGTCGGCGCGGCGCGGGGTGTACCAGTCCTCCTGCAGCACACGCTCGGCATCGGGCAGTTGAGCCTGCCACAGGCTTTGCCAATGGCCCGGACCCGAATTCCTCCAGCCGGGGACGATGATGGTGCGAATGTGCTGCGGCATGCCAAGTCTCCTTGGCGCAGATTGTCAGCAAGGGCCGCTCTATTCCCAACAACGGATTTTTTGTTTTCTTATGGGCATATAGAAAGATTCCACCGAGTGCGTGTCTACACCACCTCCTACGGTGCACATGGGGGAGGCTAGATAAACGCCCCGTCCTGCGCCAGCGGGGCACTGGTGCCAGGCATGCTCTCGCCCAGAAAATCGAGAAAGCTGCGCACCGCCGGCGACAGGCCCCGGCGCGAGGGGAAGACCGCATGCACAATGCCCGGGCTCTGGCTCCACTCCGGCAACAAGCGCAGCAAGCGCCCATCCTGCAAGGCATCGATACACATATAGTCAGGCAGGGAGCACATGCCCACGCCCTGCAAGGCGGCCATCTTCAGTGACAGCAGATCATCGGCCACATAGCGCACCACATGCTGCACCTGCTCGTTTTGGCCACGCGGCCCCACCAGACTCCAGGTGCACATGCCCTCATGGGCCGACATGGCAATCGCCGGCAACTCCTGTAAATCGTCCAGTTGCTGCGGCAATTGCCGCCCTTGCAGCACCGAGGGAGCGGTCACCAACACGCTGCGCGCCATGTCCAGGCGCTTGACCACCATGGAGCCACTGTCTTCCACCGAGGGGCGCACGCGCAGCGCCACATCGATGCCCTCTTCCAGCAGATTGACCGCATGGTTGCTCACGCGCACCTCCAGCCGCACCTGCGGGTACTGGCGCAGAAACTGCGGCACCCGGCCCGCCAGCACGGTTTGCATCAACGTGATGGGGCAGCTGACCCGCACCGTGCCCCGCGGCTCGGTCTGCACCTGGGCCACGGTATCGGCCGCAGCTTGGGCCGCATCGCGCATGGCCTGGCAGTGGCGCAAATAGGCTTCGCCGATCTCGGTCAGCGCCAGCCGCCGCGTGGTGCGCTGCATCAGGCGCACGCCCAGTCTGGCCTCCAGCTCGGCAATTCGGCGTGACAGCCGCGACTTTGGAATGTCCAGGGCACGGCCTGCAGCCGCAAAACCTCCGCGCTCCACCACCTCGGCGAAGTAGAGCATGTCGTTCAGGTCATTCATGGTGGGGTGTTGATTGTTCCAATTACAGAACAATCTATCGCATCCACGCCGGCTTATCAAAGACAGCGTATGCAATCACACTTCATCCATCGCACTTTCTGTGCTTCACACACCACATTCCTCCAGAGAAACACCATGCAACTGCTGCACATTGACTCCTCCATCACCGGCGACAACTCCGCTTCGCGCAAGCTGACCGCCCAGATCGTCTCGGCCTGGAAGGCCAGTCACGAAGGCACCCAGGTCGACTATCTGGACCTGGTAACCGACGCTCCCAACCATTTCACCGCCGCCGCCATGGCGCCTCGCACCGGCCAGACCGCTGACCTGAGCCCCGAGCAAGTGGCCGAGAACGCCGTCTCCGAACGTCTGGTGCAGCAATTCCTGGCTGCCGACGTGGTGGTCATCGGCGCCCCGTTCTACAACTTCACCATCCCCTCCCAGCTCAAGGCCTGGATTGATCGCCTGGCCCAACCCGGCCGTACCTTCCGCTATACCGCGGCAGGCCCCGAAGGCCTGGCCAAGGGCAAGACCGTGATCATCGCCTCCACGCGTGGCGGCATCTACTCCACCAGCGCCGCAGCCGAAGCCATGGAGCACCAGGAAAGCTATCTGAAGGTGGTGCTGGGCTTCTTTGGCATCACCGATGTGCGCTTTGTACGTGCAGAAGGCCTGGGCATGGGCCCCGATGCCGTGGCCGCCGCCTTTGCCAGCGCCGCCAAGGATGTGCAGGCTGTAGCCACCGCCCAGCCAGAAGCCATTGCTGCCTGATACCCCGCTGCTTTGAACGCCCGGCGCCCTTGTGACGAGATCGCGCCTGGTACCGCCTCGCCGCCTTGGCGGGGCTTTTTTATGTCCGCCCTGGCTTGCCCATATGCAGCGGCGAAGCCCACTCTGCCAGGTAAAAACCTGTGATGGTGCTGCGCTACTGCAGTCGCTTCCATCGCAGGCAGGTTACAACTGTGCTTTTACCGAGCCAGGAGTTCCCCATGCAAAGCAGTGCCCGCAATCACTTTTCCGGTGTCGTGCAACACATCCATGCAGGTGTTGTTACCGACGAGGTGCAGATCAAAACCGCCAGCGGCGCCCAGCTGGTGGCCACCATCACCCATGGCAGCGCCCAGACCCTGGGGCTCAAGGCTGGCAGCCAGGTGATTGCGCTGATCAAAGCCCCTTCCGTGATCGTCGTGACCGATGCCCAGGGCATGCGCTTTTCGGCCCGCAACCAGTTGCAGGGCAAGGTGACGGCCATCAAAACCGGTAGCGTCAACAGCGAAGTCCAGATCGAGTCCCAGGGCTTGCAGGTGGTGGCCATCATCACCAATGACAGCGCCAGCGCCCTGGGTCTGGCAGCAGGCAAAGAGGCCACGGCACTGTTCAAGGCATCGCACGTGGTGCTGGCAGTTCCAGCCTAAACCGGGCACCAGGAACAATGGGCCGCCCACCGCCAAGGTGGACGTGATGCGCAAAGCGCTTACTGCCCCACGCCCCCGTGGGCCACGGACCATTCTGCCGGGGCCTGCAAAAACTCTTCCCAGGTCTGCAGCGCGGCGTCGCTGAACTGGCCACGCGCGCGGGCCTGCTCCAGCACATCGCGCCAGTCGCACAGGGCGTGCACGCGCACGCCGTGCTGTGCCAGCAGGGGCGCGGCCCCCAGGCAGCCGTAGTCAAACACCACAAACAGGTCTTGCACGCTGGCGCCCTCGGCGCGCAGCGCGTCGATAAAGCTGAGCTTGTACTGGCCGGCCGACACCATATCGTCCACCAGCAGCACCTTGCCGCCCTGCTCGACCACGCCTTCGACCTGGCGCACGCCCACGGCGCGCTTGCGCACGTATTGCAGCGGCAAATCCATCTTCTCGGCCAGCCAGGCCGCAAAGGCAATGCCGCTGGACTCGCCACCTGCCACGCCGCTGAGGCCTTGCAGCGCACCGGCATCGAGCAGGCGCTGCAGGCCTTGCTTCATCAGCTCGCGGCGAATGCTGGGAAAGGAAATCAGGCGACTGCCGTCCATATAGACCGGCGTGGTCCAGCCCGAAGGCAGACGAAAAGGGTCGGTGGTGCGGGCTTCGACGCAGCCGGCATCCAGCAGCCAGCCCGCAGCCTGGCGGCGCAGAAACTGGGAGTTGGGCAGGGAAGAAGATGCAGAGGTGTTCATGGTTTGCTCCGGAATGCGGTCGGTGGCAGGGGTTCAATGCGCGCCACCAGCTCGCGCAGTCTGCGAGCGCCTTCTCTGCCTTTGCAGGCGGCGCTCCACAGGTTCTGGGTCATGGTTTCGTGCAGGCGCACGGCCTCGGGCGAGCTGGTGACCATGGCGATACCGTTGTGCACATTGGGCAGCTCACCCAGGCGAAACGGGCTGTGCAGCAACACGCTGTGCTGGGGGCCGCGCAGCAGTTGGTAGGTGGCAGATGGCATGGCGTCGTCCACCAGGCCGACCTGCACATACCAGGGCTCGCTGTCCATCAAGTCAGCCATGCGCAGCACCTCATCGCAGGCGGCCTGCACGCGCTGGGCACGCAGCGCGGGGGCCAGGTCCACACGGCCGACCAGGCCGGTGAGCACAAAGCGCTCCAGCTCGCGCAGGCCTACCAGGCTGACGATATGGGGTTTGCGCTGCTCGAAAAAGCGCCGTCGCTCCTGCAGCACTTCCAGCATGCGGGCGATCTCCTGGCGGCGTTGTTGGGCCTGCTCCGCCAGCAGCGTGGCGGGCAGGCCCTCATACAGCATCTGGGCCAGATGGCCCAGGTAGGCGTCCGAGGTCAGCAGCAGCGAGATGGGCTCGAAATGCGCCAGTATGCGGTCGGACTTTTCTTCCAGCTGCCGCATGCGCTCGAACAGTGCCAGCGCCGAGGCGTAGTACTCGGTCTCCACGCCCAGCAGCGAGGCCATGCTGGTGCCCAGCAAGGCGGCCAGGCGCTCCAGCGTGTCGATCTTGACGATCTCGCCCTTCTCCATGCGGTAGACCACGGCCCTGGAGACGCCCAGCTGCTGGGCCACATCGTCGGCCTGCAGGCCTGCGCCCATGCGGTAGGCACGCAGGCGATCGCCCAGGGCGGCATAGTCAATCGAGGGCCTGGGAGTTTCGCTGGAAGAGACGGCGGTGGGAGTGGCTGGCGTCATGGTGGCTTGGGCGGGTCACGGGCTGGCGCGCATGATAGCGGCGCTGCGCGGAGACATCAGTCCTTGGCCGGCAAGGCCTGCAACATATCGGCCAGCACCTGCACGCCCTGCATAAAGTCATCCATTTCCATGGCCTCATGCGGGTTGTGCGAGCCATTCTGGTTGCGCACAAACAGCATGGCACTGGGCACGCCACCGTTGGCGAACAAGGCCGCATCGTGGCCGGCGCCGCTGGGGATGGATTCATGGGCAATGCCGCGCGCGGCGCAGGCCTGGGTCAGCAGTGCAGACAGCTGCGCATCGGTGGTGGCCGGGTCGCTGAGCAAGCGGCGGTCAGGCTCGAACGTGACACCGCGCTCGCGTTCGATGGAACGCATTTCCGCCTGCACCAGTTGGTAGAAGGCCTCCAGCGTGTCAATGCTCTTGCTGCGGGCCTCCAGGCTGAAGCTGGCATAGCCCGGCACGCGGGAGATGGAGTGTTCGGCAGGGTTGGTCTGGAGCACGCCGCAGGTCACTACCAGGTCGGTGCCGCGCTCCAGCAGCGCACGCCAGTGGGTATCGAGCCGCATGATGAGGTCGGCCACGGCAAACACCGCGTCATGGCGCAGCCAGCGCGGCACCACGCCGGAATGCTGGGCCTCGCCCACGCAGCCAATCAGGTTGTGGCGCACATTGCCGCGTATGCCACTGACCACGCCCAGGGGAATCTTGCGCGCCACCATCACCGGGCCCTGCTCGATGTGCAGCTCCACATAGGCACGGATATCGCGCGGATTCAACAGCTTTTCCTGGCGGGCAATGGCTTCCACATCGGCGCCACAGGCCTTCATGCTGTCGCCCAGGGTCTGGCCGTCACCGCGGCGCTGCAATTGCAGATCGGCCGCAGACAATTTGCCCCACAGCGCGCCCGAGCCCATATAGGCCTTGCCATACCAGGCGCTTTCCTCGCCGCGAAAACCCAGCACCTTGAGCGGCGCCGGCAGTTGCACGCCGGCGCGACGCGCAGCAGCCAGCACCAAGAGGCCGGCCACGATGCCTGCCAGGCCGTCGTAATTGCCGCCCTGGGGCACGGAGTCCAGGTGGGAGCCCACCCACACGGCGGGCTGGCTGCGGCTGTCCTGCGGATCACTGAACACCAGGTTGCCAGCGCGGTCGCGCTCCACCTGCAGGCCCTCGCCCTGGGCCCAGGTTTCCAGGTGCCGGGCGGCCAGGTCTTCACCCGGTCCATAGCTGGCACGGGTGACGCCCACGCCATCAAATGTCAGGGAATAGATATCGGCGAACAGCTGCGTCGCCAGCGGCTGAAAAGTCTGCAATTCCATGGGGAGAGCACAGGCCGGCCATGCAGGCCGGTTGATAAGGGTTGCCAAGACAGCATGGTAATCTCAAAAAAGATACAAACTGATAAAAAGCCATCTCTAAAAGGAAATACCGGATTCTTTTTTGAGACACGGAAGACAAAAAAAGGCCTGCACAAGGCAGGCCCAGAGATTACAAGCCGCCGCAGCGGCTTCGCCATCACTTGGTGGCGGCGATATCGTCCAGCGTCTTCTGGCCAAACTTCTTGGCAAACTGCTCATAAGGCTTGTCCAGCGCCTTGCGGAAGGCAGCACGGTCCACGCTGTCCACCACGCTCATGCCGTGCTTGCGCGCGTCTTCCACGCCTTTTTTCTCCACCTCGTCCACAAAGCTGCGCGAAGCCTTGCCGCCAATCTTGGCGCCTTCGGTGAATGCCGTTTTTTGCTGGGCATTCAGGCTGCCCCAGAAGCTGGGCGACACCAGCAGCACCATGGGTGCGTAGACATGGGCCGTGAGCGACAAATGCTTTTGCACCTCCCACAGCTTGGCCGAGGTCAGCACCGAAATCGGGTTCTCCTGGCCGTCGATGGTGCCCTGCTGCAGTGCGCTGACCACTTCAGGCCAGCTCATAGGCGTGGGCGAGGCACCCAGGGCACGGAAGGCGGCGATGTGCACCGGGTTCTCGGTCACGCGGATCTTCAGGCCCTTCATGTCGGCCACGGTCTTCACCGCATGCTTGTTATTGCTCAGGTGGCGAAAGCCCTGCTCACCCCAGGCCAGCGCAACCAGACCGCGCTGCTGGAACTTGGCCAGCAGGTCCTGGCCGAACTTGCCATCCAGCACCGCACGGGCATGACCCAGGTCACGGAACAGAAAGGGAATGTCCACCACGCCCACATCGCCCACAAAATTGCTCAGAGCACCGGTAGAGACCACGGCGGCCTCCACCGTGCCCAGCTGCAGGCCCTCGATCAGCTCACGCTCACCACCCAAAGCACTGGAGGGGAAATGCTTGAACTGAAAGGCATTGTTGGTCGCCTTTTCCACAGCGCCCGACCAGCCCAGGGCCGCAGCACCAAAGTGCGATTGCTGGGCCAGGGCATAGCCGATCTTGACCTCTTTGCCGGCAGCAGCAGCACTCAGGCTGCCCAGCCCCAACAGGGCTGCGGCCGAAGTGGCCATGAAAGTGCGGCGAATGATGTGCATGGGGAAAGTCTCCTTGTTGGTATGGAATGCAGCCGCAGCATGCCTGCCGCAGCCCTTGGTGGCTTTTCTGCCCGGAACGCAGACTATATAAGCACAACACGCTCTTTTTAAAAGAGCAAAGCTTTTACTTCAGTCATGCATGGAACTGCGGGCCTCCGCCCTGACCTGTGCAACTGGCGCGCCCATGCCAGGGCACCGCGCAAGGGCCGCCCCGCCGCGCTGGTGCCGTCCCCCTCCATCGCGCAGCGATAGAGAGGGGGAAGACGCGAAGCGGCTCAGGGGGTGTCAAAACCCAAGTGCATGCGGCAACCAAGTCGACAGCGCCGGCACAAAGGTCAGCAGCATCAGCACCACGAACTGGGCCACCAGGAACAGCGGCAGCTCCCGCGTCAGCTCGGTGATGGTGGTCTTGGTGGCCACACAGGTCACAAACAGCAGCCCGCCCACCGGCGGCGTGATCATGCCCAGCGTCAGATTGACCACCACCACCATGGCGAACTGGATGGGATCAATGCCCAGGGCAAAGGAGATGGGCGCCAGAATGGGCACCAAGATCATGATGCCCGGCAGCGGCTCCATGAAGATGCCAAACAGCAGCAGCAGCACGTTCACTGCCAGCAAGAACATGATGGGCGACAGCTCCCAGCTGATGATCAGCTCGGACAGGTACTGCGGAATGCCCTCCACCGTCAGAATCCAGGCAAAGGGCTGGGAGGCCGCCATCACCAGCAGCACCGAGGCCGTGAGCAGGGCCGAGCGCGAGGTGATCGCCGGGATCGCATCCCAGCGCAGCGTGCGGTACACCCATTTGCCGCAGACAAAGGCATAGACCACGGCCACCACCGAGGCCTCGGTGGGTGTGAACACGCCAAAGCGTATGCCCACAATGATCAGCGCCACCAGGCCCAGCGCAGGCAAGGCCTTGATGGTGTTGATCAGCATCTCGCGGCCCGAGGGGCGTACATCGGTGGAGCGGTAATTGCGCTTTTTACTCACCCACCAGTTCACCACGCACAGCGCGGCGGCAATCAGCAGGCCGGGGATAAAGCCGGCAATGAACAGGCCGCCCACGGAGACGTTTTCGTCCTGCAGCGCGTAGATGATCATGCTGATCGAGGGCGGAATAATGGGGCCGATGATGGCGGCATTGGCCGACAGCGCGGCCGAGTACGGCCGGTCATAGCCGGCTTTTTGCATCATCTTCACCATCATGGCGCCGGGGCCTGCGGCATCGGCCAGGGCCGAGCCCGAGATGCCGGCAAACAGCACCGACGAGCCCACGTTGGCATAGCCCAGGCCGCCGCGCAAATGGCCCACGAACTGGGCCGCAAAGCGCAGCAGCACATGGGTGAGCGCGCCGCCGGACATCAGCTCGGCCGCGAAGATGAAGAAGGGAACGGCCATCAGCGGAAAGCTGTCAATGCCGGTGAACATCTCCTTGAACACCACCAGCTGCGGGTATTTGCCACCCACAAAAATGGCGATGGCGGAAGAAATCGCCAATGCAAAGGCCACGGGAAAGCCCAGAGCCATCAGCAACACGATGCAAACAAACAAGGTCAAAGCCATGGTGTGTTTTCTTTCTTGGGGCCTTGTTTACAGCGAGCCTGCGGCTTCGCCGTCGATTTCATCGGAGTCCTTGTAGGAGCCGTCCGCGATATAGCCGCGCGCAATGAACAGCAGGTGGACCAGCATCAGCACAAAGCCCACAGGCATGGCGGCGTAGATAAAGGAGATGGGAATGTCGGTGGCCGCCGTGCTCTGAAAGCGGGTGCGCCACACATAGTCGCTGGAAGCCACGGCCATAAAGATGAAGAACAACGACAGCCCCAGCACCACCAACACGCGAATGGCGCGTGCCGTGCCGGTGTTCACGGCGCGGTGCAGGTTATCAATGGCCACATGGCCGCCAAAGCGCAGCGCCAGGCCGGCGCCCAAAAAGGCCACCCAGATCATCATGTGGCGCGAGACTTCCTCGGCCCAGACGATGGAGTCGCCCGTGGTGTAGCGCAGCACCACGTTGGTGAAGATGATGCAGGCCATGGCCAGCAGCAGCAGGATCAACAGCCAGCGGTTCACTGCCACCAGGCCTTTTTCAATGCGATTGAGCATATGCAGTCACGGCGTTGGCAACGGCCACCAGGGCCACCGCGCAGAGCACGCCGCTCCGTCGTAGGGAGGAATCAAAGCAAGCCGGAGCAGACGCCCAAGAGCAGTCGTCACCCGGCACAAAGCGCGCGCTACATCACGGTCTGCGACCCGAGGCCCGCAGACGGCTATGCAAATCGCGAGCGACTCACTTCACGTTGGTAATGGCGTCCAGCGTCTGCTGGCCGAACTTCTTGGCGTACTGCTTGTAAGCAGGCTCCAGGGCGGCGCGAAACGCTGCCTGGTCCACCTTGTCGACGACCTGCATGCCATGGCTTTTGGCCTCTTCCACACCCTTTTTCTCCACAGTGTCCACAAAGACACGGGAGGCATTCGCGCCCGCCTTGGCACCTTGGGTAAAGGCCGCTTTTTCAGCGTCGCTCAGGCTGCCCCAGAAGCTGGGAGACAGCAAAAAGACCACGGGCGCGTACACGTGGGCGGTGAGTGTAAGGTGCTTTTGCACCTCCCACAGCTTGGTGGAGGCCAGCACCGAGACCGGGTTCTCCTGGCCGTCGATGGTGCCCTGCTGCAAGGCGCTGATCACCTCGGGCCAGCTCATGGGCGTGGGCGATGCGCCCAGGGTGCGGAAGGCCGTGATGTGCACCGGGTTCTCGGTGACGCGGATCTTCAGGCCCTTCATATCGGCCACGCTCTTCACCGCATGTTTGTTGTTCGTCAGATGGCGAAAGCCCTGCTCACCCCAGGCCAGTGCAATCAGGCCGCGCTGCTGGAACTTGGCCAGCAGGTCCTGGCCGAACTTGCCATCCAGCACGGCGCGGGCATGGGCCGTGTCGCGGAACAGAAAAGGCACGTCCACCACGCCGACTTCGCTGACAAAGTTGCTCAATGCGCCGGTGGAGACGATGGCAGCCTCCACCGTGCCCAATTGCAGGCCCTCGATCAACTCGCGCTCACCGCCCAGCGCGCTGGAGGGAAATTGCTTGATGCTGAACTTTCCGGCCAGCGACTTGTCAATGGCCTGCGACCAACCATTGGCGCCCGCACCATAGTGCGAGTTTTGCGCCAGGGCATAGCCCAGCTTGATTTCCTTGCCTGCGGCCAGGGCCGAGCCGGCAGCGGCAGCCAAGGTGGCGCCTGCGCAGGCAGCGATAAAGGAGCGGCGGAACATGCTCATCAGGAATCCCCGTATCTGTCCAAAATAAAAAGCTTCGGTATACGGCTTGGCATACCACTGCAGGAATTCTAGAGAGCGCACGGTGCTGCACAGACCGCCGTGCGCCTTGGACTACGCACTCGGTCGACCGGACTGTGGACTGCACACAAACCGATGGAACGCCCATACCGTTTCAGCGCACGGCCGCCTGGCCCACCCGGCAGAGGTAAAACGCAAAAAACATGCGCCAACCAGCAGCAACAAGACATATATCTGAAATAAATCACGCAAATACTCGATCCAGCATCAGCCACACCCCTGTTGTTTGCACGATGGCCAGCCCACAAAACCCACCACCCCATCGCCAAACGCGATGACACACACAACCAGTTAGCACATATTCAGCCCTTGGATGCCAGCCCTACCCCGCAGCGCGGTGCGCCATAGACAGCGCCAACAAGGCCCACCGAGCTCCATAGCTAAAATCAGCTTCATCTTCGGCCCTGCGCGCCGAAAAATTCCAGGTATGCCGCAATACATCACCCACAAACCCCGCCGCGCCAGCGATGAAAACTGGGTGCTGATCCTGCTCAGCATCACCGTGATTGCCGTGCTGTGCATGTTTGCCGTCGGCTATCTACTGACCAGCCGCTGGAATGCCCAGGAGGAAACACGCACTCAACAGCGCCAGCTCGACGCCTATCTGGACTACACCGCCCCCAAGCCAGCACCGCCCATGCCGGTCGAATTCACCCAGGCCCAGCAAATCCGTGCGCGCCTGCTGGCCCATCCCAGCGTGACCCCGGGCCCGGGCTTTGACAGGCCAGGTGTGCAGTCCACCGGCATTGCCATCGTGGATGCCATCGACGACGCCCAGGCCAAGCGGCGCTAAGCCCCAGTTTTGCGCATCACTGAATTTGCGCACTTTTCACCGTAACCACAGAAACCACGGACACGAGTAGCTGCGTTTTTCATAGCATTCACCCCCCATCAACAAGCCACAAAAAAGGCTGCGTGGCATCTACCACGCAGCCTTTTTTCCGCAGACCGATTCAGGTCAGCCCTGGTCCGCCATCAAAAGCCAGGCATCACCGAGCCCTTGAATTCCTTGTCGATGAATTGACGGATTTCATCCGAGTGATAGGCCTTGACCAGCTTGGCCACCCAGGGCTGGTTTTTGTCGGCTTCGCGCGTGACCAGGATGTTCACATAGGGGTTGTCGGCACGCTCCAGAGCAATGGCATCCTTTTTGGGATTCAGCCCTGCCGAGATCGCAAAATTGGTGTTGATGGCCGAGGCATCCAGATCATCCAGCGAGCGCGCCAGTTGCGCTGCGTCCAGCTCCACAAAGCGCAGCTTCTTCGGATTGTCCACCACATCCAGCGGCGTGGCCTTCAGGCCCGCATTGGCCTTCAGCTTGATCAAGCCCTTGTCCTGCAACAGCAGCAGCACGCGCCCGCCATTGGTGGGGTCATTGGGAATGCCGAACTTGGAGCCAGACTTCAAATCTTCCAGGCGCTTGACCTTTTTGGAGTACAGGCCGATGGGAAAGTTGACGGTATTGCCCACACTCACCAGCTTGTAGCCACGATCTTTGATCTGGGCATCCAGATAGGGCTTGTGCTGGTAGCTGTTGGCATCCAGATCGCCCGAGACCAGCGCTGCATTGGGCTGCACATAGTCGCTGAACTCGACCACCTGCAGCTTCAGGCCGTCACGCTCAGCCACTTTCTTGACCTGGTCCATCAGCTGGGCATGGGGGCCGGCGGTGACACCGATTTTGATGACCTTGTCCTGGGCCTGTGCGGCGAACGACAGGGAGGCAACAGCCACGGCGGCCAGTGCACTGCGGAAGAAATGGCGCTTGTTCACGGAAATCTCTCTAGCAAAAGTAAGAGACGCAATGTACAGCGCCGGCAGCACATGGCTTTAGACGGTTTTCACGCATGCAAAGAAGCCACGCGCATAAAGCAGGTCTCAGGGCGAATTACCCAAGACCAGAAACACCCGCGCGAGACTCAATCACACGCCACAGAGGAAAGGCATGTCTTCTGCGCCTATCCCCATTACCAAAGAGCCCAAGGACGCCAATACCGACCCTGCTGCATAAAACTGGCGCGTTCCAAGCAAGGAGACGGCCAGCAAGGGCCGCCCCGCAGCCAAGGCCGTCGTCCCCTTGGGGGGAAGCCGCGGAGCGGCTCAGGGGGGGACTAGTTGTAATCCATCACCGCCTGCTTGACCGGCAGGGCCAGCACGCGGTAGGCCACCACATCCAATGCAGCATGGTTCACGCCTTGGCGGTCAGTCCAGACCTTGGGCGTCATGGGGCCAGTCAAACTCACGGCATCCCCCTCTTCCAGCTCGCGCAGCTGGTTGCAGGGCACGGGGTCAAACGCCACCACATTCACAAACAGGCTGCTGCCGTCATTGGCGGTGGCACGCATGCGCGCCACCATGAACAGCTTGCCAAAACGGTCGGTACGTTCTTCAGGCGTTCCGGTCAGGCGACCGGCAATCAAACCTTCAATCATAAATATTCACTAGCGGTGAGGCCGGCAACTACGCCACCGGCACATCAATACAAAAAAATCAGGCCTTGAACAAAGAAAAGGGCCAACAATTTCTTGTTGGCCCTTCGCTCCTAATAAATGGTCGGAATGGCGGGATTCGAACTCGCGACCCCTTGCACCCCATGCAAGTGCGCTACCAGGCTGCGCTACATTCCGACAGAAACTAGATTGTATGCTACAAAAATGAGTGCTAAACCGAAATTCAGACAAATTTTTGAATCTTGTTTTGAAGCGCTTCACAACCCGGGGCTCTACAGAGCTGTGCCTGATTTCATCAGCCCTTGGTGCTGAATGAAGTGCGCTTCAAGCAAGACCGATATTGTAGCCAGAATTTTGGCGGGTTCTGCGCTTCGCGCCACACAAATTCACCAGACCGCAGCGCCCTCCTGGTTGTGCCCCAAGTTTCTGGCCACCGCCCTACAATCTGCGCCGCAGTCACTGCCGCTGAGGCTGAGGCTGCACAAGCTGGGGGTGTCCGGGCCATAGCAGGTCTATGGCGACCGGACTGAGATCACACCCTTTGAACCTGTTCGTGCGCTTGTGACTTTTGCCAGAGCGCACATCGAGATCATCCTCGCGCAGGGAAGCCAACCATCTTGGTGTCAGCCCAGGGCCATGCCCCTTCGCCCCGCACCCGCTGGCCATGCGCCCTGCTTCGTCGCTACGGAGCATTCATGTCTTCTTCCTCTTCTTCCGACACGGCAGCCAGCGGGGCCAACACCGCCTTGCGCCCCGTTGCGGCCACTGAGCGCGTGTTCGCCACACACGACCATGCAGCACTGTGGTTCAGCCTGGGCGTAGGCCTCTTGGTGATGCAAGTGGGCGCCTATCTGGTGCCTGCCCTGGGCCTGCGCGAGGCGCTGTGGACCATTGTGCTGGGCTCGCTGGTAGGTGCCGGCCTGCTGGGCTGGGTGGCCAAGATAGGCTGCGACAGCGGCCTGGGCAGTGCGGCGCTGATGCACCATGTCTACGGTAGCCACTTTGCCAAGCTGCCCATCGCACTCAATCTGATCCAACTGATGGGCTGGGGCACTTTCGAGCTGGTGGTGATGCGGGACGCCACGCTGGCCATCAGCGGCCAGTCCGGCCAGGGCTGGACGCTGGGCGCCACAGTGCTGTGGGGCCTGGTGGTGGGACTGATGATCAGCGGTTCCATGGTCAAGCTGGTGCGCCAGTTGATCGCCCGCATCGCCCTGCCCTTGGTGGTGCTGTCACTGCTGTGGCTGAGCTGGCATTTTGTGGACCGTGCCGGCACCATAGGCTGGGACAGCCTGTGGCAGCGCCGCGGCGACGGCAGCATGTCCTGGCTCTCGGCCATGGACCTGGTGATTGCCATGCCGATTTCCTGGCTGCCCCTGGTGGCCGACTACGCCCGCCACGGCAAGAGCGGCGGCGGCGCACTGCGCGGCACCTGGCTGGGCTTTGCCGTGGCCAACTGCTGGTGCTATGGCCTGGGCGTGCTGGTGGCCTTGACCCTGCCGGCACAAGACCTGCTCACCGCCTTGTTGCTGGCCCAGGGTGGCCTGATTGCACTGACCCTGATCCTGCTTGACGAAGTGGACAACGCCTATGGCGACACCTACTCGGGCAGCCTGTCGCTGCACAGCCTGCTGCCGATGTGGAGCGTGCGCCGCTGGGGCCTGGTGCTGACGGCACTGTGCACCGCCCTGGCCCTGGTGCTGCCCATGCACAGCATTGAGCCGTTTTTGCTGACGCTCAGCTCGGTGTTCGTGCCCATGTTTGGCGTAATTCTGGGCAGGCTGGCCTTTTTGCCCGCTGCCTTGCGCGCAGACAGCGCGGCGACCTGGATGCAACAAGCCCGCCCCTGGCATGGCAGCGCCGTGGCCTTGTGGCTGGCAGGCATTGCCCTCTACCACGCCATTGCCCACTGGCAGCCCCAGCTGGGCGCCGCCCTGCCCACCTTGATAGTCTGTTTTGCCCTGTCCTGGCTCCGCCGCCCTGCAGCCGCGCGCGGCTGAGCCGCGTTTGCCCTGCAGCTGGGCAAAAACAGGCGGAACTTTGCCGTAGCAAGCCACTCCCTCCCTGCAGGCGCCCCACTCTGGGGCGCTGTTTTACAAACAGCGGCTGCGTGCCCGCAGATCCCTTGAGAGCACGTGGCCTTGCACAACAGGAGTCTTTGCCGCGTGTTTTCCGCCGCCCTACATACCCTTCGCCAATCCACCACCCACGCACTCTTGGCCGCCGCTGCAGCCACTGCCTGCCTGACTGCCCTGCCCGGCATGGCCCAGGCCCAGCAATTTGTCAGCGTCAAGGGCAAGACCGTCAATGTGCGCGCCCAGCCCAATACCCGGTCCGACATCTTGTGGGAGCTGTCCAAGGGGTATCCGCTGCAGGTCACGGCGCGTCAGGGCAGCTGGTTGAAGGTACGGGATTACGAGTCCTCGCTGGGCTGGGTGCATCGCCCACTGACCAGCAACGAGGCCCACCATGTGGTCAAGGCCCGCACGGCCAATATGCGCCAGGGTCCGGGCACCCAGCACCGCATTGCCGGCAAGCTGCAGCAGCACGAGGTGGTACACACCCTGGAAAAACGCAAGGACTGGGTCAAGGTGCGCAGCGAAAGCGGCAGCCAAGGCTGGGTGGCGCGCAATCTGCTGTGGGGCTGGTAATCAAAAAGTAGAGCACCTACTGCATACAGGGCCTTCGCTGAAGGCCTTTTTCATGCATCACCCACAACCATGTGGCAGCAATATCTGCAAAAGATCTAAACAATCTTTTACAGCTGCCGATAATGAAGGGAATATGGCCTCTACCCACACTCCTCTTCGCCCAGCCCTGATCGCAGCCTGCGCCCTCAGCGCGCTGTTGGCAGGCTGCAATGAAATCCCCGGCCTGGGCCCGGACCCCCGCACCGTCGCCAAGGAAAACGAGGCGCGCGCCATAGGCGGAGCCTGTCGCCACGCCATGCGCGGCTTGGAAGACTGCTATGCCTTGAACCCCAAGTCCGCCAAGGGCATGGTGTTTGAAGGCTGGAAAGACATGGACGCCTATATGCGCGAGCACAAGATTGAGGGCACGCCCTCGGTCTTCACCCAAAAGCCCGCCACCCGCCGTAGCCGCAGCGACGCGGACAACGAAGCGGCCGACACCGAAAGCCCCAGCCGCAGCTGAGTGCGCTGACGCGCTGCACCCTCCCCCACTGCCATACACGCCGCACACCCTTCGGTACGCGGCGTTTTGCTTTTCAGCGCTTCACTTCGCAGGTCAAGGCCGGCACAAGCACTTTGAGTTGACCGCAGCCATGCAAGAAACGGGAGGCGCACCACTGGCTCGCTCCCTACAGTGCACCCTTTTTGATACATGAAATGGTGCAACCATGCAGCTTCTCCAAAACAAGGTGGCCATCGTCACCGGCGCTTCCTCCGGCATAGGGCGTGCCATTGCATCCATGTTTGCAGCGCAGGGGGCCGCCGTGGTGCTGGCCGCGCGCAATGCGAGCGCACTGCAGCAACTGGCCGATGACATTCACGGCCGTGGCGGCCGGGCCTATGCGCTGGCGGGCGATGTGCAAGACGAAGCTGCCCATGCACAGTGGGTCGCTGCGGCGCAGCGGGAGTTTGGCGGTCTCGACATCGCCATCAACAATGCCGGCACAGTGGGCCCTCTCCTGCCCCTGGCCGATCTAGCGCCCGCGCAGTGGCAGCAGATTCTGAACACCAACCTCACTGCCGCTTATTTGGGCGCGCGCAGCCAGATACCGGCCATGCTGGATCGGGGCGGCGGCGCCCTGGTTTTCACCTCCAGCTTTGTGGGCACCAGCGTGGGCCTGCCCGGCATGGCGGCCTATGGGACCAGCAAGGCCGGGCTGATGGGCCTGGTCAAAGGCATTACCGCCGATTACGCTGCGCAGGGCATCCGTGCCAATGCCTTGCTGCCCGGCGGAACGGACACAGCCATGGCCGGAGACCCTGCACAAAAAGACTGGGCTGCAAGGCTGCATGCTATGAAGCGGCTGGCCCAGGCCGACGAGATCGCCGCAGCAGCCCTTTTTCTTGCCAGCCCCATGGCCAGTTTTGTGACGGGGTCAGCCTTGTTTGCCGACGGCGGGAACGCTGCGGTGAAATAGACGCAGCCCCTGCCCCCGCAAGCTTTCGGCATAAAAACCGTGGCTGCGGGCAGCTGGTCACTCAGTCTTCGCTGCCGCTCGCCAGCAGTGCTTTGTAAATCACTGCACCGATGATGGCGCCGGCAATCGGCGCCACCCAGAACAGCCACAGCTGGTCCAGCGCAACCGAGGGGCCGAACAAGGCAGGACCTGTGCTACGTGCAGGGTTGACCGAGGTATTGGTCACAGGAATCGAGACCAGGTGAATCAGTGTCAGGCACAGGCCAATGGCCAGCCCAGCAAAACCTGCAGCCGCACGCTTGGCCGTGGCACCCAGGATCACGATCAGGAATACCGCCGTCATCACCACTTCGGTGACCAAGGCTGCCACCAAGCTGTAGCCACCGGGCGAATGCGCATCAAAGCCATTGCTTGCAAAACCGCCGATTTCAGCGCCAGCCTTGCCTGTGGCGATCACATACAAAATGCCTGCGCCTGCAATCGCCCCCAAGACCTGGGCCATCACATAGCCTGGCAAATCTTTCCAGGCGAAGCGCCCACCCATGGCCAACCCTACAGAAACTGCGGGGTTGAAATGCCCGCCCGAAATCGGGCCGAGCGCATAAGCCCCTGTCACCACCGTGAGACCAAAGGCCAGAGAAACACCCACCAGACCTATGCCCACGCCGGGAAATGCGGCCGCCAGCACAGCTGCGCCGCAACCGCCCAAGGTCAACCACAAAGTACCAATGAATTCAGCTGACCATTTTTGAAATGTTGTGTGCATGGAGTAAGAGCTCAGATCGGACCCGTCTGCCGCGCCGGTTCCAAAGCGCACCGCTTTCCCCTTGGAAATCGGCGGCGCTTTTATAGCCCTTGACTATTGATTTTTAATTCCGGTAAATGTCAACAATTCAGAAACTGCTGCGCGCCAGGCGCATGCTGTTTTTGAGAAATGGACAGACGGTATATATCCGAGGAGCTTTGCTCCGGACACGCTCGGCATAGAGCGTCACCCCCACAGCAGATGCTGCACAGGCAGCTCGCCCTCTGCCTCTGCAAACTTGCGGCATAAAAAAACCGTGGCTGCGAACGCCACGGTTTTTCGTGTTTTTGCAAGAAAGCGATTACGCGCGTTCAAACACCGCCATCGACTCCACGTGGGCGGTATGGGGGAACATGTTCACCACGCCTGCGGCCACGCAGCGGTAGCCCGCCTGGTGCACCAAAAGGCCTGCATCGCGCGCCAGCGTGGCGGGGTTGCAGCTGACGTAGACAATGCGTTCAGGGAACGCCCAGGCCTCATGCCCTTCGGGCAATGGCGGCAGCAGATCGGGTTGCGCCTCGCTGGCCACGCCGGTCTGCTTGGCGCCGATGCGAATCTGGTGGATATCCGCCAGTGCTTTGGACAGGGCAAACGCACCTTCACGCGGTGGGTCTACCAGCCATTTTTCGGCATAGCCGTCGGCCATCAAAATGGACGGCGTCATACTGAACAGATTGCGGCCCACAAACTGCGTGGGCGCCAGTTTGTCATCCTCTGCACGGGTGGCGTTGTTGGCTGCCAGGTTCTCGTGCGAGCGCTGCACCAGCGCGTCCGAGCCTTCGATGCCCAGCACCTCGCGCGCCATGGTGGCCAGCGGCAATGTGAAATTGCCCAGGCCGCAGAACCAGTCGATCACGCGCTCGGTCTTCTTCACATCCAACAGACGCAGCGCACGCGTCACCAGCACGCGGTTGATGTGCGGGTTCACCTGGGTGAAGTCTGTGGGCTTGAAGGGCATGCGGATGCCAAACTCCGGCAAGCCATAGGCCAGTTGCGTGCCGCCTGCGTCCATCAAATGCACGGTGTCCGGCCCCTTGGGCTGCAACCACCACTGCACCTCGTATTGCACAGCAAAGTCGCGCAAGCGCTGCTTGTCGGCATCGCTCAAAGGCTCCAGATGGCGCAGCACCAGGGCCGTCACCTGGTCGCCGCAGGCCACCTCGATTTGCGGGCAGGTCTCGCGCGCATCCAGGCTGGCAACCAGCGCACGCATGGGCATCAGCATGGCGTCCACATGGGGCGGCAACACCTTGCAGGTTTCCATATCGGCGATGTAACGGCTCTTGCGCTCGTGAAAGCCCACCAGCACCTTGCCTTTTTTGATCACATAGCGCACCGAAAGCCGGGCGCGGTCGCGGTAGCCCCAGGCCGGGCCCTCGATGGGGCGCAACAGGGTCTCGGGCTTGACCTTGCCCAGATGCCAGAGGTTGTCTTCCAGCACACGCTGCTTGATGGCCACCTGAGCGCCCACATGCATATGCTGCATCTTGCAGCCACCGCAAGCACCTTCGTGCAGGCCGAAATGCGGGCAGCCGGGCCGCACGCGCTGCGAGGACTCGCGGTGCACGGCGGTCAGCGAGGCGGCTTCCCAGTTGTTCTTTTTGCGGTGCACATTGGCCGTGACCAGCTCGGTGGGCAGGGCTCCGTCGATGAACACCACCTTGCCATCGGGCTTGCGGGCCACGCCCTTGGCATCCATGTCCATGGACACCACTTCCAGCCAGCCCTCGGGCAGGCTGGGGTCGGCGGCGGGCATGTCGGCGTATTCGCTGTCGGGGGAAATCTTGTCGTTCTGGTCACTCATGGTGGCGCAATTGTCTCAGGCTCGGAGTACCTTGCCTGAAAACCAGGAACTCGCCCTGGGCCGGGCAGCGTCCGCCAGCGACTGTCATCCAATTTTTCTCGGAGCTCGCCTGCCCAGCCTCAGGAAACTGGGCGAGCACCCGTTTGGCCTTGACTGTGGGTATGGCGCTTGCCATTGAGCAGCACACCCACAGCGGTCGAGCGCACCAGCCAGTGGTAGCTGGCCAGGCTGAGCGCCGTAGTGGCCGAGATATTGAGCAGCATCTTCATGCCTGCGGGCCAGGGCAGGCCAAACAACAAGGCACCAAAGCCAATCGTCATGGGCAAGTGAACCAGATACACCCAATAAGAGCTGTCTGCAAGGTAAGCCATGAAGGCACTGGGCCGCCCCAGGTAGGCAGAAAATACACCGATGAGTGCAAAGCTCCAGCACCACGCCGCAGCGTTGTAGGCAAAGGAAAACATCCAGCGCACGCCCATTGGCAGTGCGTCGCGGGATGCAGCAGGAATAGGCTCAAGCACCATGCCGGAAGCCAAGAAACACAGCAGCCCTGCCACGGCATACCATGGCCAACGCCGCACATAGTGCGCCAGCAATACCTGCTTGTGCGCATACATCGCCAGGCCAAATACGTAGAACAAGCCGTTGTGCACCCATTCCATCCATGGCGGCAGGAAGGCGTTTCCAGGGCGCACAAGCCCTGCGCCATACTGCACGCCTACGCAGGCCAGAGCCATTGTCAGCACGGCTATCCCCCACGGTGTGCGGCCCAACAGCGCCAAACAGCGCCCCGCCGCCGGGGCGACAGCGGGTGCCAGGCGCTGCAAAACAGCCTGTACCAGCGGTGTGAAAAGACTCAGCCATAGCAGCAGCCACAGAAACCACAGATGCAGGGTGTTGAGCTTGCCATGCGCGATGGTCTCGTCAGCAACCGGCGCCAAACTGAGATCCAGGCCCCAGGTACCGCGCGCCATGCGGTGGATGAACAGCAGCGTCAGCACGGAGCAAAGCGCAAACAGCGGCGGCCAGAAAACCGCGAATGGCAAGGCCAGGCGACGCAGCCTATGTCGCACGGTCGCAGCCAGCCCACGCTGGGCCATCAACATGGCGACGAAAAAACCGGCCAGGATGAAAAACACCGGCATGCGAAACGCATGGATAAAGGCGACCAGCAAGTCGGCCACAGGTGTGGTTTGGTTATCGCGCCAAGGCAATAGCTGAGCGCCGGCCATATGGATTACCGCCACATGCAAGACGATACCCAGCCACATCATGGCAGCGCGCAAATTATCCAGGGCATGGAGCCGCTGCAGACGACCTTCTCCCACAGTCATTCCTTTGCCTCCATGTCGTTGTGGTGCTGCGGACTCTAGCAGGCGGGCGATTGCGGAAAACCCGGCTCCATCGATCCATGGCGCAGAGCCGAGGCCGTACACGCTAGGGCCCTGCAGGCAGTGCACCATCTCGCCGCACCGCTTGCCGCCATATTGCCTTTCAGGGCCGGTAACGCCTGGCAAGAAGCGGGCCGTATCTCACCCCAGCGCCAGCTTCGCCCCGTCCTTGACCTCTTCCATCACCGCATAGGTGCGCGTTTCGCGCACGCCGGGCAGCTGCCACAGCACGCGGCCGGCAAATGCACGGTAGGCCTGCATATCGGCCATGCGGGTTTTGAGCAGATAGTCAAAGCCGCCAGCCACCATATGGCATTCCATGACTTCGGGATGTACCTGCACGGCGGCCTTGAATTCGTCAAACACATTGGGCGTGGTGCGGTCCAGCAGCACCTCCACAAACACCAGCATGCCGGCGCCCAGCTTGTGGGGGTTGAGCCGCGCCTCGTAGCCCAGGATGAATTTTTCGCGTGTGAGGCGCTGCACGCGGGCCAGCACGGCCGTGGGCGACAGGGCCACGCGCTCTGCCAGCTTGAGGTTGGAGATGCGGCCGTCTTCTTGCAATATGGCCAGGATGCGCCGGTCTATGCGGTCCAGCGCGCCATCGTCGTCCGCAGGCTTTGGTGAGTTGTTCGTCGGTTCAGACATTTTTCGGAATTTTATTCGGTACAGCTTGGCAAATCATCGCGCCATTCCATTTACGGCCTTGCACCGACTTGTATTGAGGGAGTTTTTCCATGTCCAGCCACCTGACTGCTGCCGCTGTGCACACCGCCGATGCGGTGCGCCATTTTGCCGCCGGCCCGACCTCTGCCACGCCTTTGCGCGCGGCCATTACCGCGGCCTGCCGCATCCCCGAGCCGGAGGCCGTCGCCCCGCTGCTGGAGCAGGCACGGCTGCCCGCGGCCATGGCTCATGCAGTGCAGGAGCTGGCGCTGCAGCTGTCTGGGCAATTGCGCGCACGCAAGCCAGGTGGGGGCAAAAGCGGTCTGGTGCAGGGCTTGCTGCAGGAGTTTTCGCTGTCCAGCCAGGAAGGCGTGGCGCTGATGTGCCTGGCCGAGGCCCTGCTGCGCATACCCGACAGCGCCACACGTGACGCGCTGATCCGCGACAAGATTCGCGATGGCGACTGGCACAGCCACCTGGGCAAAAGCCCGTCGCTGTTCGTCAACGCAGCGGCCTGGGGGCTGTTGCTCACCGGCAAGCTGGTGGCCACCCACAGCGAAGGCAGCCTGGGCTCGGCGCTGGCCAGGCTCACGGCCAAGGGCGGCGAGCCCCTGGTGCGCAAGGGCGTGGACATGGCCATGCGCATGATGGGCGAGCAGTTTGTCACCGGAGAAACCATAGGCCAGGCCCTGGCCAATGCCCGCCGGCTGGAGACACAAGGCTTTCGCTATTCCTATGACATGCTGGGTGAGGCGGCTCTCACCGCCCAGGATGCAGAACGCTATCTGCAATCCTATGTGGAGGCCATCCATGCCATCGGCCACGCTGCCAACGGGCGCGGCATTTACGAGGGGCCGGGCATTTCCATCAAGCTCAGCGCCCTGCACCCACGCTACAGCCGTACCCAGTATGGCCGCGTGATGACCGAGCTGCTGCCGCGTGTGCTGCAGCTGGCCGATCTGGCCTGCCAGTACGACATCGGCCTGAACATTGACGCCGAAGAGGCCGACCGGCTGGAGCTGTCGCTGGACCTGCTCGAGGCCCTGTGCCATGCCCCATCGCTGGCCGGCTGGAACGGCCTGGGCTTTGTCATCCAGGCCTACCAAAAGCGCTGCCCCGCCGTCATCGACTATGTGATTGACCTGGCCCGGCGCAGCAACCGCCGGCTGATGGTGCGCCTGGTCAAGGGCGCCTACTGGGACAGCGAAATCAAACGCGCCCAGATCGATGGCCTGTCCGACTACCCGGTCTACACCCGCAAGGTGCACACCGATGTGTCCTACCTGGCCTGCGCGCGCCGCCTGCTGGCCGCACCCGATGCGGTCTACCCCCAGTTCGCCACCCACAATGCCCAAACCCTGGCCAGCATCTACCAGATGGCCGGGCCCGAGGGCTATGCACGCGGCCAGTACGAGTTCCAATGCCTGCACGGCATGGGCGAATCGCTGTATGAGCAGGTGGTAGGTCCCATGCAACGCCCCTGCCGCATCTACGCCCCGGTGGGCACGCATGAAACGCTGCTGGCCTATCTGGTGCGCCGCCTGCTGGAAAACGGCGCCAACACCTCGTTTGTGCATCGCATTGCCGATCCCAGCCTGCCGCTTGCGGAGCTGGCGGCCTCGCCCATCACAGCGGTCGACCAGGCCGCCGCCACCGAAGGCCTGACCGGCGCCCCCCACCCACGTATTCCCCTGCCCGGCCAGCTCTACGGCGCGCAGCGCGCCAATTCACAGGGGCTGGACCTGGCCAGCGAGGCCGTGCTGCAGCCGCTGCAGGCCGCGCTCACACAGGCGCTGTCCACGCAATGGCATGCCACACCGCTGCTGGCCGCACCGCTGCAAGCCACTGCCAGCCCCCCTGCCCAGGCCGTGTGCAACCCTGCCGACCACGGCGATGTGCTGGGCACGGCACGTGCCGCCACGCTCCCCGAAGTAGAGCAGGCATTGTTTGCCGCACAAGCCTCTGCGACCGATTGGGCTCAAACCCCTCCAGTCGAGCGGGCACGCCTGCTGCGGGCCGCTGCCGATGCCTACGAGGCCCAGTTGCCCCAATTCATCGCCCTGCTGCTGCGCGAGGCCGGCAAGACCGCCGCCAACGCCGTGGCCGAGGTGCGCGAGGCCGTGGACTTTTTGCGCTACTACGCCGCTCAGGTGGAGCGCGACTTTGCCAATGCCACGCATATCCCGCTGGGCCCTGTGGTGTGCATCAGCCCCTGGAATTTTCCACTGGCCATCTTCACCGGTCAGATTGCTGCAGCCCTGGCCGCCGGCAATGTGGTGCTGGCCAAGCCGGCCGAACAAACGCCGCTGATTGCCCATCTGGCCGTGCAGCTGCTGCATGGCTGCGGCCTTCCCGCTGGCGCGCTGCAATTGCTGCCCGGCGAGGGGGAGACCGTGGGCGCCACTCTGGTGGCCGATGCCCGGGTACAAGGCGTGCTGTTCACAGGCTCCACCGAGGTGGCACGCCTGCTGCAGCGCAGCCTGGCCCAGCGCCTGCGCCCCGACGGCCAGCCCGTGGTGCTGGTGGCCGAAACCGGGGGGCAAAACGCCATGATCGTGGACTCCTCCGCCCTGGTCGAGCAGGTGGTGGGGGATGCGCTGTCCTCCGCCTTTGACAGCGCCGGCCAGCGCTGCTCGGCCCTGCGCGTGCTCTGCGTGCAGGAAGACGCGGCAGAACGCGTGCTGGACATGCTGCGCGGCGCCATGCAGGAGCTGACCTGTGGCAACCCCAGCGCGCTTGCCACCGATGTGGGCCCGGTGATTGATGTAGAGGCCCAAGCCGGCATCCAGAGCCATATCGCGGCCATGCAGTCCCAGGGGCGCCACATCACCCAGGCAGCGCTGAGCGCCGAAGTGGCCGCCGCCGGCTGCTATGTGCCGCCCACGCTGATCGAAATCGACTCCATGGCCGAGCTGCAGCGCGAGGTGTTTGGCCCGGTGCTGCATGTGCTGCGCTGGCGCCGCCACCAACTGCCCCAGTTGCTGGACCAGATTGCCGCCACCGGCTATGGGCTGACCCAGGGTCTGCACACCCGTATCGACGAAACCGTGAACCTGGTGCTGGCCCGCGCCCAGGCCGGCAATCTGTATGTGAACCGCAATATGGTGGGCGCCGTGGTGGGCGTGCAGCCCTTTGGCGGCGAAGGCCTGTCGGGCACCGGTCCCAAGGCCGGCGGGCCGCTGTATCTGCTGCGCCTGCTGGCCCGCCACCCCGGGCCGGTGCGTGCAGCGCTGGAATCCGCCATGGGCCCGGCCATTGTTCAGCAGCAGCACACCGAGTCCCTGCAAGCACTGGAACAGTGGGCCGCCCAACAACCGGGCCTGCAAGGCCTGCACAGCCTGTGCCAGCAATTGCCGGCCCAATCACCCGCAGGCCTGCGCTACGCCTTGCCCGGCCCCACGGGCGAGCGCAACACCTATACGCTGCTGCCCCGCAGCCAGGTGCTATGCCAGGTGGATGCCGGCCCAGACAGCGAGAGCGCCCTGCTGCATCAGTTGGCAGCCGTGCTGGCCGTGGGCGGCCAGGCCCTGTGGGCCGCCCGGCATGCCCCGCTCCATCGACAGTTGCCGGAGACCGTGCAGCAAGCCATCAGCCTGCTGGCCGACGGCGGCCCTACGCAGACCGTGCCATCCCACACACCCGTGGATGTGGCGCTGCATTGCGGCTCTGCCGCGTCGCTCCAGACCTTGCTGCAACAGCTGGCAGCGCGCAGCGGCCCGTTGGTGGCCTGCCAGCATATGGGCAGCGCCCAAGCCAGCATTCCCCTGGAGCGATTGCTGCTGGAACGCGCCGTGAGTATCAACACGGCTGCTGCAGGCGGTAACGCCAGCCTGATGACTATGGCTTGAACACCTGTGGAGGCGGCAGACCCCAGAGCCTTATCTCTGCCATAGCATGGCCTCCACACAAAATCCTCACGCCACACTGACAACCTGCTGTATTTGCCGCAAATGTTGCGTTTTGTCAGAGTTTTTCTCTCTGACGCACATAATCCACTTGAGTCGGACTTTCAAATCCGGTTAATATAAGCACTCCAAACCACAGTGCTCTTTATTCATGGGATTCCGAGAGGGGGGAGAGTCCGATTGGTAGACCGTGCAAGACCTGTGGTTTGGAACCTCCAAGTTGAGAACAAGGCGCCCTAGGCGCCTTTTTCTTTGCTTGCGTTCTTTTCGTTTCTTTTTCTGTTTCTTGCTTTGGGTTCTTTTCACCCATGCCAGGCCTCGCTTGCAGCCTCTATGGCACTGCAAGCCATAGCCAGTCTGCATAAGCTGCTATAGGGCAGCAAGCTTTCAGCAGAAGTGCATCCCAGGTGCTGCGAGAATCGGCCCGCTTTCACCATGCCATTTCCAAATGGCATGACCAGCCATCCGAACGCATGGTCTTTGCCCTTTCCCCATGCCTTGGGGAATACCTACACCGCCCATCCACTGGTAGGAAAGCCGATTTTCCGCGCATCCACTTTTAGGCCATTTCCCGGATTTCTTTGCAAGCCGCTACACCCTTTTCCCGCTCTCATCGCCCACGCTTTGCAAAATATGGTGAAGCGGCCACAAAATCTGCTGCGGTGCAATAGGAGCAGGTCAGATAAGCAAGCCAGGATTTAGCTCCTCAAGCGGCAATAGGCATTGCGCTGGAGCCGGGGACTGCATTCAGTCCCCCAAGGCATGCACGGCGTATCGGTGTCGGTCTAGGCTCCCAGGCAGGGCCTGGGCGTGGAGCTCCAAGTCACGCCCCACTGCCGTGCAGTGACCCGCAGCAACTGGCATACCTGAGCGGGCATGACCATGGCAGGCATACGCTTGCTGGTGGTCAAAACGGGCTTGGGTACAGTCTGTGCGGGCATGATGGGCTCCTTTTCAAATAGCAGCAGGCCAGATGCCCGCTGCCTGTTCACATTCACTTCTTGGTATAGATCTGGTCAAAGCTGCCGCCGTCGGCAAAGTGATCCTTGTCGGCCTTGGTCCAGCCGCCAAAGGCCTTGTCTATGGTCACCAGCTCCAGCTTGGGGAACTGGCTGGCAAATTCGGCCGCCACCTTGGCATCGGTGGGGCGGTAGAAGTTTTTGCCGGCAATGCGTTGCCCTTCGGGCGAGTACAGATACTTCAGATACTCCTCGGCCACGGCGCGCGTGCCCTTTTTGTTGACCACCTTGTCCACCACGGCGACCGTGGGTTCGGCGAGTATGGAAATCGACGGTGCCACGATCTGGAACTTTTCGGGGCCAAACTCCTTCAGCGCCAGAAAGGCCTCGTTCTCCCAGGCCAGCAGCACATCGCCCACGCCGCGCTGCACAAAGGTAATCGTCGAGCCACGGGCGCCGGTGTCCAGCACGGGCACGTTCTGGTAGAGCTTTTTCACAAAATCCTTGGCCTGGGCATCACCGCCGTATTTGCGCTTGGCAAATTCCCAGGCCGCCAGATAGTTCCAGCGCGCACCGCCGCTGGTCTTGGGGTTGGGGGTGATGACCTGCACGCCGGGCTTGACCAGGTCATCCCAGTCCTTGAGACCCTTGGGGTTGCCCTTTTTCACCAGAAACACAATGGTCGAGGTATAGGGCGCGCTGTTGTGCGGCAGCTTCTTCTGCCAATCGGCCGCCAGGTGGTTGCCGTTCTTGACCAAGGCATCCACATCGCCCGCCAGCGCCAACGTGGCCACATCGGCGTCAATGCCATCAATGATGGAGCGCGCCTGCTTGCCCGAGCCGCCATGCGACTGCTTGATGCTCACGTCCTGTCCGGTCTTGGCCTTCCAATACTTGGCAAAGGCTTGGTTGTATTCCACATACAGCTCACGCGTGGGGTCGTAAGAGACATTGAGCAGCGTCACCGGCTGCTGCGCCAGTGCCGGCAAGGCGCCTAAGGTCAAGCCGGCCAACAGGCTGGCCAGCAGGGGAAACTTGATAAAGTGGCGGCGATTGGTCATTGAGGGCCTCGGTGCTTTTGTTTGTGTAGCAGGAAAGAGCGACTTGCTCCGTTGCCATGCATTCTGGAATCCCACCCTCAAAACTGAAACCAATAAGAATTCAGTTTGTTATTACTCAAACATCCGAAGCATTTCCCATAAGGATTCCCCATGGCACGTACCGTTCACTGCATCAAGCTCGGCCAAGACGCGGAAGGTCTGGACTTCCCCCCCTATCCCGGCGAGCTGGGCAAGCGCATTTATGAAAGCGTGAGCAAGCAGGCATGGGCCGATTGGCTCAAGCACCAGACCATGCTGGTCAACGAAAACCGCCTGAACCTGGCCGACGCCCGCGCCCGCCAATACCTGGCCCGCCAAATGGAAAACCACTTCTTTGGCGGCGGCGCAGACGCCGCTGCGGGCTATGTCCCGCCCAGCGCGTAATGCAGAAGTGCTGAAGCCCTGACCGCTTCGCGCCCCTCACAAAACCCCAGCGCCAATGCCCTGGGGCTTTGTTGTATGGAAAGCTTTGCAGCGCAGCAAAACCACCTAGAATCTCAGGCTTTCTGCGGGAGAGCGAGGCGGTCCCATGACCACCTCCGCCGAAGGCGCAAACTCCCATAATCGCTCAGGCCGAAGTACCGCAGAAAACATTCGCCAACTGGAGAGCAGCCCCGCGTGTCCATGCATGCAAAGGGCTCACCGAAGGGGCAAGTGCCGCAGCACCAGGGCTGGGGCACGCAACTCTCAGGTACAAAGGACAGCGGGAGAGGCGCACCAGGCAGCGGACGGGGTTCCGGGCCTGGTTTTTTTATGGATGGGCCTCAGCCATGCTGCCTTCTGCCTCGTTGCTGGAATCGTTCCAGCTGTCCAACTTCACCGCCATGCTGGTGATCTATCTGATCGCCATCACGGCCGAAGCCATGTCCGGTGCCCTGGCCGCAGGCCGGCGCAATATGGACATCTTTGGTGTGGTGGTCATCGCCTTTGTCACCGCTTTAGGCGGCGGCACCATACGCGATATGGTGCTGGGCCACTACCCCATAGGCTGGACACAGCACCCCGAATATGTCTATCTGGTGATCTCCGCTGGCCTGCTGACCACGGTGGTAGCGCGACACATGATTCGTCTCAAACAGGTGTTTTTGCTGCTGGACGCCATGGGGCTGATCGCCTTCTCGCTCATAGGCTGCAATGTGGCGCTGGAGCTGGGCTACCCCACCGTGGTGGTCATCATGGCGGGCATGATCACCGGCATCAGCGGTGGTATCGTGCGCGATGTGCTGTGCAACCAGGTGCCGGTGGTGTTTCGCCGCGAGCTGTATGCCAGCGTCTCCCTCACCGTCTGCCTCATGTTCCTGGGCCTGCGCGCGCTGGAGGTCAATCCCAATATCAGCACCCTGGTGTGCTTTGTGGGCGGGCTGATGTTCCGACTGGCCGCCATCCGCTTTCACTGGCGCCTGCCCATGTTTTCTTACCAGCAGCGGTGGGATTGAGCGGGAACACCCCCCTGAGGCGCTGCGCGCCTTCCCCCCCAGGGGGACGACAGCTTCGCTGCGGGGCGGCCCTTGCTCGCTGTCTGCTGGCTTGGGCCGCGCCAGTTTTGTGCGCTGCGCCTGGGTTTTACTCCCTCGCCCCTTCGGGGAGAGGGTGGGGGTGAGGGGCCAGCCCCCAAAACACTGATACCGTTTTTCTTCCCATGTCCAAACCCAGTACCTCACTGCCCGAAGGCGCCCCCCACAGCTTGCAGCAAGCGCACCAGGTGTTTCTGGCTGGCTGCGGCCTGCCCATGGCCTGGGCGGACCAGACCCAATGGCGAGTGCTGGAAACCGGTTTTGGTGATGGCCTGAACTTTCTGGCCACCTGGGCTGCATGGCAGGCCGACCCGCAGCGCCCGCGCATGCTGCATTTCACGGCGGTCGCACCCTGCCCTGCCAGCGCCACCGAACTGCGAAATGCCGCGCTGGCCTACCCGCAGCTGCACCCGCTGGCCGAACAGCTGGCCACGCGCTTTTACGGCCTGCTGCCAGGCGTACACCGCCTGGTTTTTGAAGATAGCCTGGTGCAGCTGACGCTGTGGATAGGCGATGCCCAGGCCATGCTGCGCCAGCAGACCATGGTGGCCGACAGCATTTACCTGAGCAGCGCAGATTCCGACACCTGGGATGCCCACCACCTCAAGGCCTTGGCCCGCCACTGCCGGCGCGGCACGCGCCTGGCCGGCATGCTGAATGCCAGCGCCATGCGCGATCAACTGGTGCAATGCGGTTTTGCGCTGCACCAGGTGGTGAACGAAGATGCTGAACACCAGGATCTGCAGGCCAGCTTCAACCCGGCCTGGGAGCCACGTGTACGCGCACAGGTTGGCCCCGAACCGGTCACGCAGCCAGGTACGGCGCTGATCATAGGTGCCGGCCTGGCTGGCAGCGCTGCGGCCCACAGCCTGGCGCTGCGCGGCTGGCAGGTGACGGTGCTGGCCCAGGGCGACAGTCCGGCCGATGGTGCCTCCGGCCTACCCGCAGGCCTGTTCTGCCCCCATGTCTCGCCGGACGACAGCGTGCTCTCGCGCCTGTCACGCAACGGCGTGCGCCAGACCCTGCAGCGCCTGCACGACCTGTGCCGCGAAGGCCAGGACTGGGCCCCCAGCGGCGTGCTGGAGCATTGCACCGACGGCGGCACCGGTCTGCCCGCCAGTTGGGCCGGCGGCCCGGGTGACGATTGGAGCCACGCTGCCAGCCCCGAGCAACTGGCCCGGGCCGGCCTGGCACCCGACACCGTGGCCTGCTGGCACCAGCAGGCCGGCTGGGTGCGCCCGGCGCAGCTGGTACAGGCCCAGTTGAACCACCCGCTGATTCGCTTTCAGCCCCTGGCTACCGTGGCCCAGCTGCAGCGCATGGCCAACCGCTGGCAGGCGCTGGATACGCAAGGCCAACCGCTGGCCGAAGCCGATATGGTGGTGCTCGCCTGCGGCCCGGCCACGGCCGGGTTGTTGCCTGCCGATCTGCACTGGCCGCTGCAAGCCATACGCGGGCAGATCAGCTGGGGGCGGCACTGTGCAGACAATGCCGCCGCCCTGCCGCCCTTTCCAGTCAATGGCAATGGCAATCTGGTGACGCAGATTCCCCTGCCGCAAGGGCCCAGCTGGGTCATGGGCTCCACCTTTGAACGCGATGTGACCGCACTGCCCATCAGCGCAGCAGACCAGGCCGCGGCCCACGCCGTCAACCACGGCAAGCTGTCCACCCTGCTGCCTGCCAGCGCCGCCACCATGGTGCCCTGGTTTGACCCGCAAGACGCGCGCTGCCAACCCACCTGGGGCCGGGTGCGCGTGGCCAGTCACGACCGCCTGCCCATTGCAGGCCCGGTGCTGGATGCAGCGGGCCAAGCCTGCCCCGGCCTGTGGGCGCTGACGGCGCTGGGCGCACGCGGGCTCACGCTGTCCGTGCTCTGCGCCGAGCTACTGGCTGCCCGCCTGCATGGCGAGCCCTTGCCGCTGGATGCCAAACTGGCCCAGCACCTGGGCACGGAGCGGCTGCAACGGCACATGCCAAGCTGATATCAGTCACAGCGCATAAAGACCCGGGCCGCCAATGTACGGAGTATGTGCGCTTCGATTTCCTGATCCAGTTCAAAACAGAGGATAGGGAACGCTTGGACAACGTACCCGAACCGAACAGCTCACCCCAGATCACATACATACAAGACGCGCAGCAAGTCGGTCGGTATCTTGCGCTTGCTCAGCCGCTATGGAGCGACTGCACAAACTCAACCCGACCGAATTCCTGCCATGTCCCATCTCTTATCGTCCCTGCTCGTCGTCGGCGCAGGCATCAGCGTCTCCTTGCAACAGGTCTTGAATGCCAGCTTGCGGCTGCAGCTCGGCTCCCCCTGGTGGGCCGGCTTTGTCAGTTATTTTGTGGGCTGCATGGTCATGCTGGTGACTGCACTGTTGCTGTCCGGGCCGACGCTCTCCCTGGCGGGACTGTGGGCAACACCCGGCGCCTGGGTCTCCTGGAGCGGAGGGCTGTTCGGCGCCATCTTTATTGCCATTGCCATTTTGATGATGCCCAAGCTCGGTGCAGCCTATGTCCTGGGGCTGATTGTGGTGGGGCAAATGCTCGGCTCACTGCTCTTTGACCATCTGGGACTGCTGGGCCTGCCGCAGCAGCCCCTCACCCTGCTCCGCGCTCTGGGTGGTGTGCTGCTGATTGCAGGGGTGCTGCTGGTGCGCGCTTGAGTCGCTTGCTTCACCCGCCCGGCACTGTGCCAGGGTTATAGTGCTCGCAACCATTTGCTTGGGTCTGTTCACGACCTGCACCCCTTTCGCAAACTGTCTGTGACAGCAGCGCCTAGGTTGCAGCGCTGACGCAGGGCCCGCGCTGATTGAGAGAGAGAACACCATGGGATTTTTTGACTTTGTAGGCGATGTCATCGACAGCGCCGCCGATCTGGCTGGCAGTGCTGTGGACGTGGTGTGCGATGCCGTGGATGTGGTGGTGGAGAACCCAGGCAAGACACTGCTGGTGGTCGGGGGTACCGTCGCCACGGGTGGTTTGGCCTGGGTGGCGGCACCTGCGGTGGCTGCCGCTGCAGGAGGCGCTGGCCTGCTGGGCGCTGCCAGCACGGGTACAGCCATCAGCACCTTGTCCGGTGCTGCTTTGACCAACGCATCGCTGGCCGCAGTAGGCGGTGGTGCCTTGGCTGCAGGCGGAGGTGGCATGGCTGCAGGATCTGCCGCCATTGCCGGCGCTGGGGCCATAGCGGGCGCCGAAGCTTCCGCCGCTGCGGTCAAGGCCAGCAGCTAGGCCTGAGCACCCAACAGCTATGCTCCTGCACCAAGGCGCATGGCCACAGCTTCGCCACAGAGGAATTCTTGCGAATTCCTCTTTTTTGCGCTTGCAATTCATGCCCTGCCTCAGGTTTTCAGGCACCACCGGCGCAGGCCGACGCTCTCATAACGAGAGCACCCTCCATACTAACCGCAGCACCCGCCACCGCTGGCAGCAGCTGAGCCTTGGCAGCACTGCGCCGCTTCCCCTCCTGTGCTGGGCACCTCCACCCAGGTTGGCGTATAGCCCGCATCCTGAATGACTTCAGCATAGTCGGCATCGCTGGCACTGCCCGTGATCTGTACCGTGCGCTCCGGGATGTTCACCTCAATACGGGCTTTTTCATCCATGTCCACAACGGAGCGCTGGATGCGCCCGGCACAGGCTCCGCAGTTCATATCGGCCACATGAAAAGTTGTCATTGCATACTCCTTACAAGGTTGTGTGCAAAGTCTCGGCCTTGACAACGTGTAAAGGTCAAGCCACTGCAAAGCAAAGAGTGCTTGGCTACTCCAATCTGGTTCCGCAACTTGAAAAACCCTGCAGCAGCCCCCTGCCTGCGTGTTTTTCGGGCGGCGTGCACGCCAAGCGGCAGAGAAGCCAAGGGTTAACCCCTGATTTTGTGTGCACTGCAGCGTGAGTCTGTCATTTACCGGACAACTTCATCCGCTAGCCACATTCTGATCCACATCAGACCTCGTCCCTGACGCGACAATGGGGCAGTTTTCAGTCACAGAAACGACAGGCCATGGACGACCCGATTCTTACTATCGAAGAACGTGAAGCGATCAACTCAGGTCGCTGGTTTTCATCTCTTTCCCCGTCATTACGGCACGACATACTTCGATGCGCATACGTCAAACGTTTCAAAGATGGTGCACTGATCTGCGCTCGCGGCGAACCGCCCGAGGACTGGATCGCCTGCGCCAAGGGAGCGGTGCGTGTGAGCTCGACCTCCATCACGGGCAAGCAGATCACGCTGACCTATGTGGAGCCCGGCATCTGGTTTGGGGATGTGGCCATCTTCGACGGGGATCGACGCACACACGATGCCTACGCCCACGGCCACACCACGCTGGTGTGCGTGGCCAAGGCAGATTTCAAACGGATTCTGGCCTCGCATGTGGAGTTCTACGAAGCCATGCTCTGGCTGCAAGCCCGGCGCATACGCCAGCTCTACGGCCTGGTCGAGGACTTGAACACCTTGCCGCTGCGTGCGCGTCTTGCCAAGCAGTTGCTGCACCTGGCGCGCAGCTACGGCATCCCCAGCCTGTCCAACAGTCCGGAAATCCGCATTGGTCTGCAACTGGCGCAGGAAGAGCTGGCGCAGCTGCTGGGGGCCTCGCGCCAGCGGGTGAACCAAGAGCTCAAGGGCATGGAGCGCGAGGGCAGCATCCGCATCGAGCCCGGTGGGCTGGTGGTACGCGACCGCAATGCGCTGCTGCGCATTGCGGAAACTGACTTTTAGGGACTTATGAGCAACTTTGACCATTTTGTAGGCACCAAACCTGTCTCCGACACCCACGCATTCGATGTGGCGGCATTGACCGCCTGGATGCAGCAGCATGTGCCCGGCTTTGCCGGCCCACTGCAGGCGGAGATGTTCAAGGGCGGGCAGTCCAACCCCACCTACAAACTGGTCACACCGGGGCGCAGCTATGTGATGCGCTCCAAGCCCGGGCCGGTGGCCAAGCTGCTGCCTTCGGCCCATGCCATCGAACGCGAGTTCAAGGTCATGCACGGTCTGGCTGGTACTGCGGTGCCTGTGCCCCGCATGGAGGCACTGTGTGAGGACGAATCCATCATCGGCCGCGCCTTCTACATCATGGAGTTCAAGGAAGGCAGAGTGCTGTGGGACCAGTCCCTGCCCGGCATGACGCCAACCCAGCGCGGCGCCATCTATGACGAGATGAACCGTGTGATGGCCGCGCTGCACACCGTGGACTTTGCAGCCCGAGGCCTGGCGGACTACGGCAAAAGTGGCAATTACTTCGAGCGCCAGATCAGCCGCTGGAGCAAACAGTATGTGGCCTCCATCACCCAGCCCATTCCCGAGATGGACCAGTTGATGGCCTGGCTGCCGGCCCATATGCCGGACAGTGCCAAAGATGAGAGCAAGGTCTCCATCGTCCACGGCGACTATCGCCTGGACAACCTGATGTTCCACGCCAACGAGCCACGCGCCGTGGCCGTGCTGGACTGGGAGCTGTCCACCCTGGGCCATCCGCTGGCCGACTTCAGCTACCACTGCATGGCCTGGCATATTCCGGCCTCGCTGAGTCGGGGCATTGGCGGCCTGGACCTGGCCGCTTTGGGCATTCCTTCCGAGTCCGACTACCTCCGCCTTTACTGCGAACGCACCGGCCTGGCCACGCCCGAGCAGCTGCAGGCGGACTGGAACTTCTACCTCGCCTACAACATGTTCCGCATCGCCGCCATCTTGCAAGGCATTGCCAAGCGGGTGGAGGCAGGCACCGCATCCAGCGCCCAGGCCAAGGCCTCGGGCGACACCGCCCGCCCCATGGCGGAGCTGGCCTGGTCCTACGCCCGTAAACACCGGGCCTGATTCGCCCCGCCCTGCAACGGGCGGTTTGTTCCCACCCTCTGTGCACAACGGCCTGCGGCTGCCGGGGGGTAGCGTGCGTCTTAGCGCGCCCACCACTGTCAAGGAGATCCCATGGACTTCGACTACTCGCCCAAAACCAAGGAGCTGCAGGCGCGTCTGCAGCGCTTCATGGAGGAGCACATCTACCCCAGCGAGGCGGAGTACTTCCGCGAGCTGCAGGCCAATACCGATGCAGGCAAGCGCTGGAGCCATCTGCAGCTGCTGGAACGCCTGAAAGACAAGGCCAAGGAAGCCGGCCTGTGGAATCTCTTCCTGCCCCAGGACACGGCCGAGATCGCCGGCGTGCAAGGTGCCGGCCTCACCAACCAGGAATACGCGCCTCTGGCCGAAATCATGGGCCGCGTGGGCTGGGCCTCCGAAGTGTTCAACTGCGGCGCCCCCGACACCGGCAATATGGAAACCATTGCCCGCTACGGCACGGAAGAGCACCGCGAGCGCTGGCTCAAGCCCTTGCTCAACGGTGAGATCCGTTCGGCCTTTGCCATGACCGAGCCGGAGGTGGCCTCATCGGACGCCACCAATATCTGCACCCGCATCGAGCGCCAGGGTGATGAATATGTCATCAACGGCCACAAGTGGTGGATCTCGGGCGCAGGCGATCCACGCTGCGCCATCTACATCACCATGGGCAAGACCGACCCCGATGCCCCCAAGCATTCCCAGCAAAGCATGGTGCTGGTGCCTGCAGACACCCCGGGCGTGCGCCTGGTGCGCCCGCTGTCGGTCATCGGCTATGACGATGCGCCCCACGGCCACATGGAGATGTATTTCGAAAATGTGCGCGTGCCGGTCAGCAACATCTTGCTCGGCGAGGGCCGCGGCTTCGAGATTGCCCAAGGCCGCCTTGGCCCCGGCCGCATCCACCACTGCATGCGCCTGATAGGCAAGGCCGAGCGTGCGCTGGAGCTGATGTGCAAGCGCGCCAACAGCCGCACCGCTTTTGGCAAGACCATTGCCCAGCAGACCGTGACGCAGGAGCGCATTGCCGAAGCACGCTGCCGCATCGACATGGCGCGCCTGCTGACGCTCAAGGCCGCCTGGATGATGGACACCGTGGGCAACAAGGTGGCGCGCACCGAGATCGCCATGATCAAGGTGGTGGCGCCCAAGCTGGCCTGCGACGTGATCGACTGGGCCATCCAGGTGCACGGCGGCGGCGGCCTGTGCCAGGACTTCCCCCTGGCCATGGACTATGCCCATGCACGCACCCTGCGCTTTGCCGACGGCCCGGACGAGGTGCACCGCAACGCCATTGCCAAGTGGGAGCTGGGCAAATACGGCAGCTACGGCAAGCACGCCGAAGTGCCCATCACCCGCGGCAGCTGATGCACTCCCGCAGCCCAGCCCTGCATGGCTGGGCTCCTCAAAGCCCTGGCGCACCCCATGCCCCAGGGCTTTCTTGTGTCAAACCTTGACTGCAGCACGGGGCGATTGCACTGTCGCTTTTCTGCCTCAGGATGACATAGGAAATGCCTGACAGCGGCGCAGGCATCGCACACCAAGATTTCACAAAATCAGGCATTTCCCAGCAACCTCTGGGCCTGGATATGCGGCGCTTGCCAGCCCCCATGACCGTCTGGGACATGCTTCGATCGGCAAAGTGTAACTTCCGCTTTACATCTCAATCATCCTCCTAGAATCGTTCGCGTTGCGTGGTATTTCCGCTGTGCAATGGGCTTGCGCGCCATCCCGCGCCTGGGCTTTTCCTCACTTGACTGGCAGGACTTGCTTGCAAGAGGCCTGCCGCTCTGCTGCCACTTCTATGCAGTTTTTTCAAAACCTCAAACTCACCAGCAAATTGCTGCTTTCCTTTTGCGTGGTGCTGGCCCTGACCTTGGCCGTCGGCTTGCTGTCCATTGTTCAGCTCGACCGCGTCAACCAAACAGGCACCGAACTGGCGCGCCAATGGCTACCGGCAACCCGCACCACACTGGACGTGAAATACCAGTTGCAGCGCTACCGTGCCATCGAACTCCAGCACGTACTGGCCAGCACCGATGAGGACATGAGTGGATACGAGAAAAACATGCAAGAGCAGTGGACTTCGCTGCTGGCGGGGCTTGAGCAGCAGAAAAAGTTTTTGAACAGCCCCGAAGACCAGGCCATGCAAGCCAAGGTCAGCCAGGAGCTGCAGCTCTACGCCAAGGTACATGAGCAAGTGGTGGCCCTGTCTCGCCAGCAGCGCAACGAAGAAGCCACGGCCTTGCTGCGCGGAGAGGGGCTGACCCTGAGCCGCAGCATCTTCGAGCAGCTGGACACCATCACCACACATGTCGATACCGGCGCCAAAGCTGCCGATGAACTGGGTGATGATATTTATGCCAACTCGCGCAACCTGATCTGGGCCATTGTGCTGGTGAGCATGCTGGCCGGCATGGGCTTGGCCCTGCTGGTGGCACGTGCCATTGCCCGCCCCCTGGGCCGTGCGGTAGAGCTGGCACAGGCCGTGGCTGACGGAGACCTCAGCCACCGCATAGAGGCCACGTCCAAGGATGAGACCGGCCAACTGCTGCAGGCACTCAAGCAAATGAATGACAGCCTGGTGCAAATTGTGGGCCGCATCCACCAGGGCAGCGACTCCATTGCCACGGCCAGCCAGCAAATCGCCTCGGGCAACCAGGACTTGTCCAGCCGCACCGAGCAGCAAGCCAGCTCGCTGGAAGAAACAGCTGCCTCGCTGGAAGAGCTGACCTCCACCGTGCAGCAAAATGCCTCCAACTCCCGCACAGCCAATCAACTGGCTGCCAGTGCCTCGCAAGTGGCCGTGCGCGGCGGCGAAGCTGTCAACCAGGTGGTGGACACCATGACGGCCATCAACACCTCGTCGCGCAAGATTGTCGACATCATCGGCGTCATCGATGGCATTGCCTTCCAGACCAATATCCTGGCACTGAACGCCGCCGTGGAAGCCGCCCGCGCCGGCGAGCAAGGTCGTGGCTTTGCCGTGGTGGCCGGAGAAGTGCGCACCCTGGCCCAGCGCAGCGCCGAGGCGGCCAAGGAAATCAAGCAACTGATCGACGACTCGGTCCACAAGGTCGAACAAGGCAACTCGCAGGTCGCAGCTGCCGGCCAGACCATGGGCGAAATCGTGGAGAGCGTGCGCCGCGTGGCCGACATCATGGGCGAGATCTCCGCAGCCAGCGATGAGCAGACTTCAGGTATCGAGCAGATCAACCAGGCTGTCACCCAGATGGACCAGGTCACCCAGCAAAATGCGGCCTTGGTGGAAGAGTCCGCCGCCGCCGCCAGCTCCCTGCAAGAGCAGGCCCGGCAGCTGACCCAAACCGTGCGGGTCTTCAAACTGGCCGCAGGCACCAGCTCGGTCCATGGCAGCGCAACCATGTCGCAGCACACCCCGGCCACCGCGGCACCGCGCCCCGCCAGCAAACTCGCAGCGGCATCCGCACGCTCTGTCACCCAAGCCAGCGCAGCCCCTGCAGCTGCCTCTGCTCCAGCGCCCCGCCCTGCGCTGGCTGCTGCAGCCCCACGCAAGCCTGCGCCGGTTGCAGCAACAGCGCCATCAGAAGACGAGTGGGAGTCCTTCTGAGCCCTGCCCGCGCTGCGTGCTGACAGCTCTTTCCACACAGGCCCTTCGGGGCCTGTTTTGCATTCAGGCGCCCTGCTGCACAAGTTGCTCCGAAGCTTTTGCACTCTCACAAATCCCTGAATGGCACATTCTTGTCGCAAGGCCTTGTCACGGCGACCGGTCCACCATGCGAAAATCTACGTTTTGTGGCGCCGCCATGCGCCGGCCCCTCCAGCCCTCTCTGGGGGGCATAGCTAACAGAACACAAGGAATTGACCATGGAAGCAGAACGCATCAACCAAATCGGCGCCACCCTCGAAGACCTGTCCGAGCGGACAGAGGACCTTCGGAGGTATCTTTGACTACGATGCCAAATACGAACGCCTGCGCACAGTAAACGCCTCGCTGGAAGACCCCAGCGTCTGGAATGATCCGAAAAAAGCCCAGGAGCTGGGCAAGGAAAAGAAGTCGCTGGACTCCGTGGTCCTGACGCTGCAAAAGCTGACTTCCGAGCTGGCCGACAACGCCGAGCTCTATGAGATGAGCAAGGAAGAAGGCGATGAAACCGGCCTGGAAACCATCGAAGGCGAAACGGCCAAGCTGCGCCCGCTGATCGAAGAGCTGGAATTCCGCCGCATGTTCAGCCAGGAAGCCGATCCGCTGAACTGCTTCATCGACATCCAGGCCGGCGCCGGTGGCACCGAGGCCTGCGACTGGGCCAGCATGCTGCTGCGCCAGTACCTGAAGTACGCCGAGCGCAAGGGCTTCAAGGCCACGGTGGAAGAAGAAACCCCGGGCGATGTGGCCGGCATCAAAAGCGCCACCATCAAGGTCGAAGGCGAATACGCCTATGGCCTGCTGCGCACCGAGACCGGCGTGCACCGCCTGGTGCGCAAGTCGCCCTTCGACTCTTCGGGCGGCCGCCACACCAGCTTCTCCTCGCTGTTCGTCTACCCCGAGATTGATGACTCCATCGAGATCAACATCAATCCGGCCGATGTGCGTACCGACACCTACCGCGCTTCCGGCGCGGGTGGCCAGCACATCAACAAGACCGACTCCGCCGTGCGCCTGACCCATATTCCCACCGGCATCGTGGTGCAGTGCCAGGACGGCCGCAGCCAGCACAGCAACCGTGACGTGGCTTGGCAGCGCCTGCGCTCGCGCCTGTACGACTTCGAAATGCGCAAGCGCATGGAAGAGCAGCAAAAGCTGGAAGACACCAAGACCGATGTGGGCTGGGGCCACCAGATCCGCTCCTATGTGCTGGACAACAGCCGCATCAAAGATTTGCGCACCAATGTTGAAGTCTCGGCCACCCAAAAGGTGCTGGACGGCGATCTGGACGTGTTCATCGAAGCCTCGCTCAAGCAAGGCGTTTAAGGAATCCACATGCTGCGTGAAGGACAAGCTACAGCGGTTTACCGCGCCGACTACCAGGCCCCGGCCTGGTGGATCGACACGGTGGAACTGACTTTCGACCTCGACCCCGCCAAGACCCGCGTGCTCAACCGCATGCGCGTGCGCCGCAACCCCGATGTACCAGCGCAGGCACTGCGCCTGGACGGCGACGAACTGAACCTGGCCCGCGTCATGGTCAACGGCGGCGGCACCTCGTTCAAGATGGATGGCGACCAACTGGTGCTGGAGAACCTGCCCGAGGGCAACGAGCCCGTGGAGCTGGAAATCTTCACCACCTGCGCCCCCGCCAAGAACACCAAGCTCATGGGCTTGTATGTGAGCGAGGACACCTTCTTCACGCAGTGTGAGGCCGAGGGCTTTCGCCGCATCACCTACTTCCTGGACCGTCCCGATGTGATGGCCATGTATACGGTGACGCTGCGTGCCAACAAGGCGCTGTACCCGGTGCTGCTGTCCAACGGCAACCTGGTGGAGTCCGGCGAGCTGGAAGACGGCCGCCACTTTGCCAAGTGGGTGGACCCGCACAAAAAGCCCAGCTATTTGTTTGCCCTGGTGGCGGGCCGCTTGGTGGCGCGCGAGCAAAAGATCAAGAGCCGCGCCGGCCGCGACCATTTGCTACAGGTCTATGTGCGCCCCGGCGATCTGGAAAAAACCGAGCATGCGATGAACTCGCTGATGCACTCGGTGGCCTGGGACGAAGCCCGCTTTGGACTGAGCCTGGACCTGGACCGCTTCATGATCGTTGCCACCAGCGACTTCAACATGGGCGCCATGGAAAACAAGGGCCTGAACATTTTCAACACGAAATATGTTCTGGCTAGCCAGGCTACGGCCACCGACACCGACTTCTTCAATATCGAGAGCGTGGTCGGCCATGAATACTTCCACAACTGGACCGGCAACCGCATCACCTGCCGCGACTGGTTCCAGCTCTCGCTGAAAGAAGGCCTGACCGTCTTCCGCGACCAGGAATTCTCCATGGACATGGCGGGCAGTGCCTCGGCCCGCGCCGTCAAGCGCATCGACGATGTGCGCGTGCTGCGCACCGTGCAGTTCCCCGAGGATGGCGGCCCCATGGCCCACCCCGTGCGCCCGGACAGCTACATCGAGATCAACAACTTCTACACCGTCACCATCTACGAAAAAGGGGCGGAAGTGGTGCGCATGCAGCACAACCTGGTCGGCCGCGAAGGCTTTGCCAAGGGAATGAAGCTGTACTTTGCGCGCCACGACGGCCAGGCCGTGACCTGCGACGACTTCTCGCAAGCCATGGCCGACGCCAACCCCGGCTCCCCGCTGGCCCAGCATCTGGCGCAGTTCCGCCGCTGGTACAGCCAGGCCGGCACGCCCGTGCTCAAGGCCGCAGGCCAGTACGACGCCGAAGCGCAAACCTATACCCTGCGCTTCTCGCAAAGCTGCGCACCCACGCCCGGCCAGAGCGAAAAGCTGCCCTTTGTGATTCCCGTGCAAATGGGCTTGCTCACGGCAGGCGGCCAGCCGATCGCCCTGCAGCTGCAAGGCGAAGCTGGCACAGCCGCCAGCACCAGCCGCCTGCTGGTGGTGACTGAGGCCGAGCAAGAATTCGTCTTCACCCAGGTGAGCGAGGCACCCGTGCCCTCGCTGCTGCGCAGCTTTAGCGCCCCCGTGGTGCTGGACTGCGAGTTCAGCGATGCCGAGCTGCTGACCCTGCTGGCCCATGACAGCGACCCGTTCAACCAATGGGAGGCCAGCCAGCGCCTGGGCCTGCGCTACGCTCTCAAGGCGATAGCTGCTAACACAGATACAGCAAGCGCTAGCGGCCCATTCGATGGCAATGTGCTGCCTGACAGCTTTGTCCAAGCCCTGCGCGGTGTGTTGCAAAACACGCAGCTGGATGCGGCTTTCAAAGACCTGGTGCTCACGCTGCCGTCCGAAAGCTATATCGCCGAGCAGCTGACCGAAATCGATCCGCAGCGCGTGCACGCCGTACGCGAAGCCATGCAGTTGCAACTGGCCACCGCCTTGCAAGCCGATTGGGAAGCCACCTGGGAAGCCCACCGCGACACCGGCGCCTACCGGCCCGACCCTGTCAGCGCCGGCCGCCGTGCGCTGGCAGGCCGTGCCCTTGCCATGCTGTGCCTGCAGGCCACGCAAACCGGTGACGAGGTCTGGCCCGGCAAGGCCTACCAGCGCTGCAAGGACGCCGGCAATATGACGGACCGCACCGCGGCCCTGTCCGCCCTGCTCTACTGCGCCAGCCCGCTGGCCGAGCAGGCGCTGCAGCGCTTTCACGCCCTGTTCAAGCAGGACGCCCTGGTGCTGGACAAATGGTTTGCCCTGCAAGCAGGCTGCAGCGACCGCAGCGGCCATGTGCTGCCCGCCGTGAAGACGCTGATGAAGCATGCCGACTTCCAGCTCAAAAACCCCAACCGCGCACGCAGCCTGATCTTCAGCTTCTGCAACAACCCCGGCGCCTTCCACCGCGCCGATGCGGCGGGCTATGTGTTCTGGGCCGACCGCGTGATCGAGCTGGATGGCATCAACCCGCAGGTGGCCTCGCGCCTGGCCCGCGTCATGGACCGCTGGAAAAAGCTGGCCGAGCCCTACCGCAGCGCCGCCCGTGCGGCCATCGAGCGCGTGGCTGCCAAGCCCAATCTGTCCAACGATGTGCGCGAGGTCATCACCCGCACATTGGCCGACTGATGCGACTGGGCATGCTCCGGGGCCGTACGGCCCTGGGCCTGTGTGCTCTGGCCGCCGTAGGAGCTGGCGTGATGCTGACCGCTCAGACCAAGCAGACCGATCCAGCCTTTGAGCCCCGGTTTGCACCGCTGCATGCCACCGTCTTCACCGAAGGCGGCAGCTTCAGCGGCAGCGCCATGAGCGAGCAGCTCCAGGATCTCGAGCCCTTGCTGCAGCAGCCCGGCGCTGCGCCGCGCGATGTGTTCAGGCTCTACCACGCCCAGGCCAGCGTCTATGGCCGCCGCGACATGCCGGAGCAAGCGGCCCAGGCAGCAGCCACCGCCTTGGCAGCCATGCCCGATGCCGCCAGCGACCCGCAGCTGGCCTATGCCCAGTTTTTTCTGCGCTATTCCAGCATTCGCTGGCTGGCAGACAGCCAGCAGTTCGACGCTGCGCTGCAGTTGGTGCATGGCTTTCAGGCCGAATACCCGCTGCCGCGCATTGCCAGCCTGCCGGCGGAGATGCACTGGGCCCCACACAGCACCCCGGCCCAGGCGCTGGACTTTCCTTCACAGCTGCAGCTGCTGGGTATTTACGAAGACCAAGGCTATGTGCTGCACGAGCAAGGGAAATACCGCGAGGCCCAGCAGGCCAACCAGCGTCTGTTGACCGTGGCACGCGAGCGCCTGCAGGCCCTGGGCATGCCGGAGCGTTTGCGCGGCGTGCTGAACAACCTTGCCCAGAACTGCTATGAACTGGGCGAACTGGACCAAGCCAGCCACTACCTGCAGGAACGCCTGGCCATCGCCCTGCAGGCCCAGGACCATGCCACCGTGTATGACAGCTATTTTCAGCTGATGGTGCTGGCCCAGGAACAGGGACAATCGCAGCAAGCCAGACAATGGCTGACCGCCTACCAACAACACGCCACTGCACAGCAGGACGGTGAACAACAAGCCCGCGCCCAGGAGCTGCAAGCGGAGCTGGCCCAACGCCAGCACCCCAAGCAGCCCGCGCTTTAGGCCCTGCCCCACTTTGCTCCCGGGGTGGAGCTGCTACCAATTTTGAAGGAGTTGAAGCATGAAGAAAAGCATTAGCCTGACCCGCTATCTGGTCGAGCAGCAACGCGTGGACGGCCTGATTCCCGGCCAACTGCGCCTGTTGCTGGAAGTGGTGGCCCGCGCCTGCAAGCGCATCAGCTTTGCCGTGAACAAGGGCGAACTGGGCGAAGTCATGGGCACGGCCGGCAGCGAGAACGTGCAAGGCGAGGTCCAGAAAAAGCTGGACATCATCGCCAACGAAACCCTGATCGAAGCCAATGAATGGGGCGGCCACCTGGCCGCCATGGCCTCGGAAGAAATGGAAGGCATCTATGTGGTGCCCAACCGTTATCCCCAGGGCGAATACCTGCTGATGTTCGACCCACTGGATGGCTCCTCCAACATCGACATCAATATGTCGATCGGCACCATCTTCAGCGTGCTCAAAAAGCCCGAAGGCCACCCCGGTGTGACCGAAGAAGACTTTATGCAGCCCGGTACCCACCAGGTGGCGGCCGGCTACTGCATCTACGGCCCGCAGACCACCCTGGTGCTGACCGTGGGCGACGGCGTGTCCATGTTCACGCTGGACCGCGAGCAAGGCTCTTTTGTGCTGATCCAGGAAAACGTCAAGATCCCGGAAGACACCAAGGAATTCGCCATCAATATGAGCAATATGCGCCACTGGGACGCCCCCATGAAGCGCTATGTGGACGAATGCCTGGCAGGCGAAGAAGGCCCGCGTGGCAAAAACTTCAATATGCGCTGGGTGGCCGCCATGGTGGCCGATGTGCACCGCATTCTGTGCCGCGGCGGCATCTTTATGTACCCCTGGGACAAGCGCGAGCCGCAAAAACCCGGCAAGCTGCGCCTGATGTATGAGGCCAACCCCATGAGCTGGTTGATTGAGCAAGCAGGTGGTCTGTCCACTAACGGCCGCCAGCGCATCATGGACATCCAGCCCACCCAGCTGCACGAACGCGTGAGCGTGATCCTGGGCGCCAAGAACGAAGTGGAACGCGTGATGCAGTATCACGCAGAGGCCGACAAAAACGCGCTATAATTTTGTTCTGTTGCCGGTGTAGCTCAGTTGGTAGAGCAGCTCATTCGTAATGAGAAGGTCGCGTGTTCGATTCATGTCTCCGGCACCAAAATCCTCAAGCCCTGCCATGCCCTGCATCGCAGGGCTTTTTTCTTTGGGCCCTGCCCCGGCAGGGCAACAGGCACAGCCAGAGAGTTCGCATGCCACCCAGGCTAGGGGCTAGCCCCCGACAGCCGGCATGCACTGATACACAAGTCCACCAGCGCCTTGCTGGAATTCGGGCTTGCAATTTCATTCATCCAACGCTGAGGTCGCAAAGGAGGCGGCGCAACCACATGAAAATCACCAAGCACAAAAACATTTTGGCTGCTGCAGCAGCGGCCCTGGTTCTGACTGCATGTGGCCAGAAGGTGGAAGTGCCTCCGGCGCACCTGGGCAAGATCATGACCAAGGATGGCTATCAGGAAGCCCTGATTCCCACCTCCAAATTCCGCCTGGGCATGTGCTGGGCCTATTGCGATCGCCTGGTTCTGCTGGATGTCTCCGACAAGGCCTATGAAGAGGCCATGAGCATCTTCATCCCCGAAGACAAGCTGAACCTGGATGTGAGCATCCGCGCCACGCTCAGCATCAACTCCAAGAAAACGGCCGAGCTCTTCAATGCCGTGGCACCCACCGAAGTCTCGGGCGATGTCTCCACCATTGCCAACGAGCAGGTCTATCGCACCTATGCCAGCCAGATCATCCAGTCCGAGGTGCGTGAATATCTGAGCAAGCTGTCGATTGGCGAGATCGCCTCCAGCAACGAAAAAATCAATGCCGACCTGCGCGTGCAGCTGGGCAAGGCCATCGAGACGCTGACCCCGTTCTCCGTGCGCTTCGTGGGCATCACCAATCTGAAGTACCCCAAGATCATCACCGAAGCCCAGGAGTCGGCAGCCGAGCGCCGCGAGGCCATTCAAAAGGAAGAGGCCCAACTGGCCATCTCCAAGGCGCAGCTGGAGCGAGAGCTGCAAGAAGCCCGCCTGCAGCGCGCCATTGACAAGGAAAAGGCCGAGACCGAAGCCATGTCGCAGTCGGTGCTGGCCCAGTCCGTAGACGCCCGCGTGCTGCAGCTGCGCAAGCTGGAAAATGAACGCGCCTGGATCGAAAAATGGAATGGCCAGTTGCCCACCACCACGCTGGGTGATAGCGTGCCCATGGTGAATATCAGCAAATGAGCACCCTGCTCGTCAACCTCCTGCCCCTTGCCATCGCGGTTGCTGGCCTTGGCCTGAGCTGGAAATACAAAAAGCTGTGGATGGCTGCGGCCACTGCCGCCATCTTGTTTGTCTACTTCCAGGCCCAGCCCTCCTACCTGCCCAAGGGACAGATCGTGCGCGAAGCTCCACCGACCTTTGTCGAATCCGATGCCAAAATCGAAAACAGGCTGAGCAAGCCGGTACCTGGCAACGAGCGTGACCAGCGCATGCAAGACGCCGTCAAGCAAGGCCTGGATTTCAAAAAATAAACACGGGCCCCAGCCCTGCCGCCAACCCGCCTTACGCGGGTTTTCTTTTGCACATTGAGATTTGCGTCATGCGCCGTTTCGCTTGCGTCGCCAATGTTCATGGTCAGGCGCACGGCCCGGGCGCAGCTCCCAGCGGTGGGCATTGGCCAGCAGCTTTTCCTGCACATCGGGCGGATAGTCCGCCACCGTGGTGAACGCAGGCGTTGGTTTGCCCGGCTTTCCCGCTTCACGAATGATCTTGGGCCAGCGTGGCCGCCAGCACAGCAGCAGCGATGCCCAGTGGGAGAGGCCAATAATGACAAAGGCCGGCGAAATCAGCAGCGCCCCCAGCCATATCAAGGGGCCACCATTGCGTGCAAATGCACCCAAAGCCTCAAACTGGGGCGAAAACGCATTCCAGGGCAAGGGCAGCAACGAGCTGGTGCGCGGTTTGGCTACGGCTTGCAAACCGCCTTCATCCATATAACGGCGAATAAACTCCCACTCGGCCTGCAACTCGGCTTGGCTGCTGCTTTGCTTGCCGATAAAAGCAAAAGTGGGGAAAGGTAAATCAACCTCGCCAGGAAACCAACCCACCATCAAGCGCTGTCCTGCCACTTCCATAGAGGCAATGCCCTCCCATGGTAGAACCATAATACCGCCACAGCTTTTTGGTCGATGGAGATAGACCTGTCGTGTAACTCGATTAAATCGAATCAACAAATGCCGTGACGTTAGCATTTCCATACGGGTAATCCAAAGGGCATATTTCGAATAATACCAAAGCATGGTAACAGTCATCGTGGTACCAACTAAAAAAACCAAATAATCACCAATTGACAATGCTCTTCCCAATATCACTTCAGAGTCAAATATTGCCGCTAGTAATATTCGACCTCCTATGGATGCCCACATACCAATAACGCCGTAAAGTGCGAGGCAGGAAATAAGTGTCACCAGGCCCCTTTTATCTTCCAGCCCGCCACAACGCATTTCTAAATACGTGTTATTGAAGGCATAAATCGGCCCCCTTGTTTCGGCACGATGAAATCTTTTAGCTGCCTGAAAGGCATTTTCTTCCGCTACGGTTTCTTCGTATAACGCACCAATAACAGGTCGCCCAGGTCCTTTGTATTCGTCTATGTTTTTCTTAACCCACTCATCAGATTTTAGGTTGGCAAGCCACATTATCCATTCAGAAATATACATTACAGCACCGCTCTCAATGCGCCATATAAGCTGGCCAATTTTTCTGCCACGTCTTTATACGGATAGGATTTTTAAAAAATTGGGGCAGGATATAGCATACAAAAGCATTAATTTTATATGCATGTCATTCAAGCATGTTTATTTATTTTTGGTTTTTGCATTTAACTTCGCATATCTCACCAAAAAAATTAAACAATCTTGCATGGATTGATACTCTATTCGCTATCAAACCCACAAATCTCGTCAATCTCTTTGGGGAACGGCGTATAAGGCACACCGTATTCCAGCACTTCGCCAATGCTTTCAGGAAACACCATGGTAATCAGCCAAAACACCTTACCCGGCACCAACCACCAGGCCTTGCGCTTGCCTTCGGGCGTGGAGAAGTCTTCACGAAATTTTTGTGCCCATTCACGGTAACCACTTAAAAAGGCCTGCCAACGCGACTGCGGCTCGATTTGTTGCAAGCCCATGGGCGGCACGGTAGCACTGCCATCCATAAAGCACTGCAAATAATTCCATAACTCACGCGCGGTTCTGCCCTGGTCGTTATGGCCCAGATTGCCACAAGGCGCATAGGTTTCTTTGGGTGGATTTTGTTTCCAATCCACGCCTAGCAAAAACAATGGGTATAGAGCGGTATAGCCTGCACGGCTGACATGGGGTATATAGCCTGCCATGGGGCGTATTTCACTCCAATTCAGCGTAATAAGATTCTGACTGCCGGCCATCACAAAATATACTTTCTGATTGTTTTTATTCAATCGTATAAATACACCACGGCTGTTGGCAGAAAATAATTTTGAAAAAAATACATCAAAAGCCCTACACATAACGTAAAAATTGGCATCATCGAATACCAAAATAAATCACCTTCTCTATTCTCCGATAATGACCAAACAAAAAATGCCGTACCAAGGCCTATTAAAAACAATACTGCAGGCGCACTAGCAAATATATTTCTCATAAAATTGGCATAAGAGGCTATTTCCACGCAATTTGGATTAACTCTTCTGATACCCAGCATTTCACGCAAATAACTTTCTTCCGAAAAATTATCGAATTTAATGTTGGATCGGCGATCGATAGGTATGGCACCAAGCAACTCACCTTCAGGAACGCGCTGTACATCTTCTATTTTTTTCATTTGCCCGTTAATCTCCACGATTATTTAAATCTTCAATCCATCTCGTCTGAAGGCAGAGAGCCTTCTAATACAAGAAATGCAAGCGACAACAAATCTATATCTCATAGCCAACTCGTGGCGTTGAGATCAAGAATCTATGCGTTCCCCATTCACACGTATGACCGGCTTGCGCTTTTCTGCAAAACCGCACAACACATCGATTTCTTTAGGGAAAGTGGCGTAAGGCACGTTGTATTGCAGCCAGGCCTCTACGCTGTCAGGAAAGGCATTGATCAACAGCCAGCCTATCCATAGTGGAATCGTGATGGGGGCCCATAGCCAGCCGCCAGGCTTGGTCAGCCGGCGATGCAAGCCTGCATACCACTCACGATACGGCGCCAGTGTTTCCTCCCGGCGGCTGCGCCGGGGTGGCACTGCTGGCGGGCTGGGCAAGCCCTGGGGGCCATGGGCCATAAATGCTTGCAAATATGCCCAGAGTGCGCGTGCCGAGCGGTCACCATCTGCCACGCCTACATTCCCGCAGGCTGCACAGATTTCCGTGGGGGGGTCCATGGCGTGGTCTATGCCAAACAGATACAGCGGATGGCGGCTGGCATAGCCGCTGGGGGAAACAATGGGGATATAACCAGCCACGGCTTCAATCTGCCCCCAATCCAGCACATGCAGGCGGTCCAGATCATTGGGGTAGATAAAGTATAGCTTTCTGGTAATGCGGTTGATTCGAATATAGGTACCACGGCAGCGATGCGCCCCGCTCAAAAAATAGAAAAAAAATGCTATAAATGTTAATACTGGTGCCACTATCAAAAGGTCAACAATAATTTCAAAATCAAGATTATCAAATCCAATATTTAAAATATATGGAATCAGTGCACACAAGGTTATTATAATAGACATACCAATATATCCTGTAACACCGCTATGTGTAAGATTTAAGTATGCATTCAACTCCACACATTGTTCATTCACTCGGTGCACGCTGTCAGGCTCTGCCGCAATACCAGTATCTTGACCATGGAATAGAGGTGTACCTCCCATACGCAGATTATTCGGCATATATTTCACCTGTTTAGACATTATCGAGGAGCTCCCACAGGTTCAATTTTTTCTTTAGCGATAGGGTCGGAGAAAAATCCCCCCGTGGTAAAAATCAAGGGGGTTGGTGCATCTTTCTGCAGAATGACCAGCTCTGGTGAATGCTCGGGATCAGGTAAGAACAAGTATTCCAGCTCAACCTGGGTGTCTTCGTGCATTTGTATGGCCCAGCCACACTCCTTGCCTGTATGGCCTAAAGAAGTCACCAAGCATGCCAGGGTATAGCCGATAAACCCGCAGCTGGGCTAGCTATCAAACCCACAAATCTCGTCAATCTCTTTAGGAAATGGCGTATAAGGCACACCGTATTCCAGCACCTCGCCAATGCTTTCGGGAAACACCATGGTAATCAGCCAAAGCACCTTGCACGGCGCCCACCACCAGGCCTTGCGCTTGCCTTCGGGTGTGGACAGGTCTTCACGGAATTTTTTCGCCCACTCGCGGTAACCACTTAAAAAAGCCTCCCAGCACGATGCTGGTTCAGTTTGTAAAAACTGTACGGGAGGCACAGAGTCGTTGCCATCCATAAAGCACTGCAAATAATTCCACAACTCACGTGCGGTTCTGCCCTGGTCGTTATGGCCCAGATTTCCGCAAGGCGCATAGGTTTCTTTTGGTGGATTTTGGGTCCAATCTACACCCAGCAAAAATAGCGGGTACAGCGCGGTATAGCCTGCACGGCTGACATGAGGGATATAACCGGCCATAGGCCTTATTTCACTCCAATTCAACGTAACCAGCCGCTGGCTATCAGCCATCACGAAATATATATTTTTGTTAATTCTATTAAGTCGTATAAACACACCTCGGCTATTTGCAAAAAACAATCTCGAAAACATATACATTATCAGTCCTCCAGATAAGCCTATAGAAGACAGAATAAAAATTTCATAATATATCTTTCTAGAAGGGAGTACCATCCATAAAAAAACACCTCCCAAAATGCCTATTAAAAAAAATATCGCAGGAGCGCTGGCATATATATTTCTCATAAAGTTGGCATAGGAGGCTATTTCAATACAGTTTTGATTGACTCTCCTGATTCCCAGCATTTCCCGAAGATATTTTTCTGCCGGAAAATTGTCAGATTTAATTTTTCCTCGACGCTCAATGGGGATAGAGCCCAGAAGTTCACCCACAGGAACACGTTGTATGTCTTCGATTTTTTTTATCATTTTGGAGGCCTTATGGGCATCAGTTTATCTACAGCTATGGTGTCTTGAACCCAGCCTGATGCAGTAAACACCAAGGGCTCTGGAGCGCCGGCCTGTTCAATGGCCAGTGCTGGATTTCCACAAATATCTGGCCAGTAAGTATATTCAAATTCTACTTTCGCATCTTTATGCATGGCAATACTCCAGCCATATTTTTTACCCAAGCTATCGGTTAACTCTTCTACGATGTAATTCTCATCTAAATTGATGCTGGTATTTGTTTGTTTCAGTACATCTAAAGACTTCAGCCTGCCAAGTTCCTTGTCTTTCAATTTAACCTTGATTTCGGTATAAATATCATCAGTATCTCGATTGGCAGGTGGTGTATAAAAAAGTAGACGTAAAGTGCCGGCTGCACCCTGAGCAGATTCCCATTTAGCGCTAAGCTGAGGACTGTATTGCAAGCTATGCCACGCTGTGAGCTCTTCCACCAAAACATATTTCTTCTGGTGTATTCCCCAGGCCGAGTGTTTGAGCAGAATTTCCATAGGGCCGTGCTGTGCTTCTGCAGCTTTCAAGGAACAATAAATCGCACTGCCAGTCGCAATCACTACGATGGCAGCCCATGCCCATGGGTTGGCACCTAATACCCATATGGATGCACTCGCCATACCCATTCTAGCCAGGGCGGCGGCACCACCAGCAGCTATAGCATAAGCAGAAACTCCTCCTGATATCGCCGAGTACAAATACATTCTGCTTTGTTCAAAATTCGCATCATTTTTAGCATCAATAGAGCGCATTAAATCAGCAGCAGCCATAAATCCAGAAGCGCCAGCCCCAGCTACAGTGGCACCCCATTTCACGCCAAAGCGTGTTGCAATTTTCGCCAACGCCTTATTTCCTTGACGAGATGACATATAGGCGATTGTCAGACTACTCGCCTCGATAGAGGCACCTACTATGGCAGTCAATGCTCCAAAAAACGCCAAGTAATTATTGAAATTTTCTTCATTTCTCAAATCTTTTAAAGCATTACGTATTCCCCATATCGCAAGCGCCCCTCCAATCCCCGTAAATCCAGCACCACCTATTTGTCTTGCCTGATTAAATCTGCGCAGCAATGGATTTTCCCCAAGAGTGATGAGTTCAGGCTTTTGAATTGCCATTGTGGCAATGCTTTCCCAATCCCAAACTGCCACACGCCTGCTCGCTTCTATCAGACTGGTGCTCTGACTTGGTCCTCGGATATTATTCATATGGGATTTCCAGCGTTTTCCAATCTCCCCCGAGCTGACATAACCTTGTAGCTCCAAAGACCAGCGCTGGTATTGCTCCATCGACACATCAATAAATCCTATTGTTTTTCCATAGCGCCTTTCGCTCAAATGCCGAAGCCGTTTCATCAAAGGGTCGACCTGCTGGACAGGGGCTTTGGCGATATAGTTCCAAAGTTGCATGGCAAGCAGCTCGGTTATCTGGGTGGCAGGGCGTTCGTCCAGCAGCTTGTCCACCACATCAAATACCCCTTTGGAGATGGTCACGGGGTTGTTGAGTCTGTCCATCAACAGCACATCTCCGGCAGCCAGCGCTTTCCATAAAGGGCTGATGGCGGGAGACGCTTCGATTTGCCGCGTCAGTGCCTGCAGGCCTGCCTCGGTGTGCGACGCTGTAGCCAGGCAGTTGAGCACGGCCACTTCGTAGTCGCGGGCGTTGTTTGCGCATGCAAGGTCAAACAGGCTGAGCGCTTTACCCAGCTGGGCGCTGGAGGGCATCAGATGTATCCAGGCCGTCACATCTGCGCCGGTTTGGGTGATGGCTTGGGAAAAGCTTGCTAGCTTTTTTTCATACAGCGCCTGAAAGCCTTGCACGCCCTGAAAGTTCACCAACTTGCGCTGGCGTGCAAGCGCCTCTTGTTCCAGGGGCTGTTTGGCGTGGCGCTGGGCTTGTTGAAAGTAGCCCTTGATCAGCGCCGCGCTCTGCAAACGGTGCTTGCTATCGGCTTGGTAGCGGTCTCGTTTGGCGACCTCGGCAGCGCAGAGGTGATTGAGCTCGCTGATCATGCCCAACGGGTCTTGAAGTGCCACTGCCCATACCTGGCCTTGTGAAGTCGGCAGTTGCGCCAGCTTCATAGCGTTCAAGATGCGGAGATAGTCCGCCGTTTTGTCGCAAAGCCTGATCTCACTCCAGTCGTAATAGCGTGTGAATGGCCCGAGTCCGGAGGGCACAAGCTCCTTGGTCAACGAGCCAAGCATTAACGAGCTGAACGTGTGGGGCAAGGCAAGCTGCGGTTTGACTGGCGCTGCCGGTTTGACTTCGGTGGTGAGGCTGCTGCGCAGTCCGTCGGTGTCCTGCTCAATCTTCCACAGCGTGGCGTGGGTGAGTATGGTGTCGCTCACCATGAGGTAGACGGTGTCGGCCACGCTGGTTTCAGGGGCCAGCAGATAGGGCGTGGCGCGGCCCGCATCGGGGCGGGCCAGGCGACCGGGGGCGTCGTCGTTGTAGTCAGCCTCGGTCCACCACAGGTGGGCAAAGCGTATGTCCTCGGTCACCTGGTAGTGGCGCGTTTTCATGCGCCCTTCCTGAAAGTAAAACAGGTAGACATAGCTGTCCGGGCGCAGCACGCGCAGGCCGTAGGCTTTGCCACCTTGCAGCGCCGGGTAGTCTTTCACCTGAAGGCGCCCAAAGCTTGCAGGGTTGCTCTCGGCGATCTTGGCAATGTCGTAGCTGGGCTCGGTAATGCCATAGCGCAGCGGGTAAATGGGCACGCCGCGCTCGCAAGGCGGCTGTGATACGGCCTGGCCGCAGGCCTTGGCGCTGGGATGGTCGGGCTGCACCGCCTTTTTGAAATGGGAAGAAACCATGGTGATCTGTCTTTAAATCTCTGGGGTCGCTGTCTGACTCAGCCGGTCACTGATCTCAAACAGCCGCTGCAGGCCTTGCACCGAGGTTTGGTGCAACAGGCTTTTCACGACCGCGTCTTGGGAAAGCGCCTGCTGCGGGTAGCGCAGGCGCAGCTCCATGTAAAAGCGCACATCGCGCTCCAAACGAAAGCCAAAATGCGCTGCCTCTTCCGCAAAAACGGCCAATTGCCTGCGCAGGCGCAGCTGGTTGTCAGCCGCCGCAAAGATGGGGAAGCGCTGGGTCATCAGCTGCGCAAAGTGGCGCAGAAACCAGGCGTAGCTGGCGGCATCCAAAGCGGCCTCGTCGTCTGGGCTCAACACCAGCGGGCGCACCTCGTCAGCAGTGCTGGCAAAGCCGCCCGGCACATCGGCCTGCAGCCACTCGGCCTGGTCTTTGCCGCTGTGCCAGATAAAGCTTTGGATGGGGCCGAAAAGACAGGCCAGTTGCTCGGCCGGCAAGGCTTCGCACAGCTCCTCCAAGGTCCGCAGCGAATGCAGGCCAAAGCGCAAAGGCTGCCCACCGGCGTTGGTGAACTCATGCAGGTTCAGCACTTGGGCTCGCATGGGCTCGTGGGCTGCCGTGCCCACCAGAATGAGTCCTGCCTGCTCCTCGGCCCAGCTGTGGCAAAACTTTTCCAGCAAGGCTGGGTTGAGTTGCAGCAGCATGGGGCCTTGCAAATAGCCTGGCGGTTCGTACTCCATGGGTGTTCCGCGCCAGACCCAGTGGTGCTGAAAATCGCCCGCCAAGGCTTGCACCTCTTCTTGCAATGTGGGTCTATCGGCGGCTTGGAGTAGCAGCCATGCAGGCGCTTGTGACGCCAGCGCTTCCCAGTTGGGTGGCGCTACGCTGCGCACACGCACCCTGGGCCAGCCTGCATCCACGCGTTCCGACATCAGCGCCCTCCTTGCTTGCATGGGCAGGGCATACGTGTGCAACTGCCATCGGCCCGCATGCCACAAGGGCTATCCAGGCCCAGCCCCGCAGCGGGTGAACTGGCAATGGCGTGGGCATTTCCACTACCACCGCTTTGCACACTCACCGGCCCCTTGATCTGCACGGCCACGCCATTGAGTGTGATACCCGAGCCGTCGATGCGCAGCGTGCCGCCCGGGCCTTCCAGCACGATGGCCTCCTGGGCCTGCACCCTGAACACCCGGGTTTGCTGCCGTATCTCCTGGCCTGCCTGCAGATGGGCATGGCCCTGCACCTCCTGCTCCTGGTGACCGCCAATGACCACCACATGGTTGGCTGCCGTCTTGTCGTGGCGGTGGTTGCCTACCTCTTCTATGCGGTCCTTGGCGGTGCGGATGTGCTGGCTGCGGCCTATGCTTAAAAAGTCATCCTGGCCAATGTCGTGGCGGCGGTCCTGGCCTATGGAGACCTGCTCGTCATTGCCCACGGTTTTCTTGCGGTCGTGGCCTATGGTGATGGTCTCGTCGTTCTCCACCTGCTCGCTGCGGTCATGGCCCACAAAGGTGGTTTCGTCGTGGTTGACGTGGATGTTCTGGTCTTTTTGGGCGTGGACGTAGATCTCTTCCTGCCCGGCCTCGTCCTCAAAGCGCAGCTCGTTAAAGCCATTGCCCTTGTGGGTCTGGCTTTTGATGCTCAT
>JAITLO010000001.1 GCA_031277855.1 Acidovorax sp.
CTCTCGCAAGAGGCTGGGGGTTTTGTCTTTGGGGCGCAGAGAAACAGCCTATCGATTGATTCACCAGCAGAGCAAAGAAAAACAGGAGCACGCTACGCGTGCTCCTGTTTGTTTATGGGCTGTTTATTATTGAAGGTCTGGCAGTTGAGCGCTCCAGATGCTCTTGCATGTATAGCGCCCTACATGCGGCGCTGGCCGTCGACAAACACCATCAGCTCGCCTTTTTCAAAGCTGGTCCATTGCTCGTTCTTGGTCAGTGGTGCGGTGACGATGATGGCCACCCGGTCGTTGGGTGTGGTTTCGCTGGCAAAGTCCACGCTCAGGTCTTCGTCGGCCAGGTGGGCCTGGGCAAAGGGGTGGCAGCGCTCGGTATAGCAAAGGTGGGTGGTGGCGTGGGCCCAGAGCGCTTCGCCGTTGGAGAGCAGGAAGTTGAAGGTGCCATGCGGTGCGATACGGGCTGCCAGTTCGCGCAGTGTCAGAGTCAGCTCGTCGATGGTGGGCACGCCGGCGTGGGACTTCCAAAGCTCCTGCATGATCCAGCAAAAAGCCAGCTCGCTGTCGGTGCTGCCCACGGGGTGGAAATGGGCATGCAGCTTGGGGGCAAAGTTTTTCAGATCGCCGTTGTGGGCAAACACCCAGTTGCGTCCCCAGAGCTCTCGGACAAAAGGGTGGCAGTTCTGCAGGCTGACCACGCCCTGGGTGGCCTTGCGGATGTGGGCAATGACGTTCTGGCTTTTGATGGGGTAGCGACGGATCAGCTCGGCCACGGGCGAGTCGATGGCGCGCTCATGGTCCACAAAATGGCGCAGGCCTTTGTCCTCGAAAAAGGCAATGCCCCAGCCGTCGGTGTGATCGCCTGTATTACCGGCACGCTGCGCAAAGCCGCTGAAGCTAAAGCGCACATCGGTGGGGGTGTTGCAATTCATTCCGAGCAGCTGGCACATGGGGCATGTATCTCAAGGCAAAGACAGATAGCCTAACCGGAGCGCAGCCTCGCTGCAGGCAAAACCGCAGTCAGGCGGGGGCAAGCGTGACAGGCAGAATGCGGGCAAGCGATTACCGTAGAGCCCATGCAAAGCACCACCCCATCCCCCCAGCCCCAGGCTGTGAGCTACAGCATCAGCGATCTGGCCAAAGAGTTCGACCTGACCACCCGCGCCATGCGCTTTTACGAAGACATGGGCCTGCTGCAGCCCGAGCGAACCGGCCCCGGTGGGCGCAACCGCGTTTACAGCGCACGGGATCGCACCAGGCTGCGATTGACTCTGCGGGCCAAGCGCCTGGGGCTGTCGCTGTCCGAGGCCAAGGAAATCATCGATCTCTATGACAGCCCACGCGATACGGGCACACAGCTGCGCAAGTTCTTGGAAGTGCTGGGTGCGCACCGCCTGCAACTGGAAGAGCGCCTGGGCGACTTGCAGGCGAATCTGGAAGAAGTGATGGAGCATGAAGCCGAAGCCCGCCAACTCCTTGCCAAGCTGGGGCCCAATGATGTTTTGTGATTGACGTTAACGTAAACGTCAGCGTAAACTAGAAAAAAGCAAGGAGACGCTATGGCCGAAAACAGTGCCGCCCTGCGCCGTGTGCGCGAGAGTTTTGCGCGGCAAGGTGCCATGGACACCTTGGGAGCAGCCATCACCCATCTGGTGCCGGGAGAGGTCGACATCGGCTTTGACTGGGCCCAGGGCCTGACGCAGCAGCACGGTTTCATCCATGCCGGCATGTTGTCGGCGGCGCTGGACTCGGCTTGCGGCTACGCAGGCTTTAGCTTGATGCCGGAAGACGCCGGTGTGCTCACTATCGAATTCAAAATCAATCTGCTGGCCCCTGCCAAGGGCCAGCGCTTTCGTTGTGAAGGGCGGGTACTCAAGCCGGGGCGCACCATCATGGTGGCCGAAGGCAGAGCCTATGCCATAGACGGAGAGCAGGAAAAACTGGCCGCCACCATGCATTGCACCTTGATGGTGGTGCAGGGGCGGCAGGAGATCGCTGGCGCCTAGCCAGCGGCGCAGCATTTGGGACGCTCAGACCCAGACACCTTATGGGGCATGCGCAAAGCATGGCCCTCGCAACCAGGAGACAAAACAATGACCAATCTGCCAGGCCTGAATTTCCAGCTGGGTGAAGACATCGATGCGCTGCGCGATGCCGTGCGCGAGTTTGCACAGAGCGAAATCGCTCCTCGGGCTGCCGAGATCGACCGCGATGACCAATTTCCCATGGACCTATGGCGCAAGTTCGGCGATCTGGGCGTGCTGGGCATCACCGTATCCGAGCAGTACGGCGGTGCCGACATGGGCTACCTGGCCCACATGGTGGCCATGGAAGAAATCTCGCGTGCCAGCGCCTCGGTGGGCCTGTCTTACGGCGCGCACAGCAATCTGTGTGTGAACCAGATCAACCGCAACGGCAACGCCGCACAAAAAGCCAAATACCTGCCCAAGCTCATCAGCGGCGAGCATGTGGGCGCGCTGGCCATGAGCGAGCCAGGTGCCGGTTCCGACGTCATCAGCATGAAGCTCAAGGCCGAGGACAAGGGTGGCTACTACCTGCTCAATGGCAGCAAGATGTGGATCACCAACGGCCCCGATGCCGACACCCTGGTGGTCTATGCCAAGAGCGAGCCCGAGCTGGGCGCGCGCGGTGTGACGGCCTTTTTGATCGAAAAAGGCATGCCGGGCTTTTCGATTGCGCAAAAGCTGGACAAGCTGGGCATGCGCGGCAGCCACACGGGCGAGCTGGTGTTCCAGAACGTCGAAGTGCCGGCCGAGAACGTGCTGGGCCAGGTCAATGGGGGCGCCAAGGTGCTCATGAGCGGCCTGGACTATGAGCGCGCCGTGCTCACCGGCGGCCCGCTGGGCATCATGCAAAGCGTGATGGACAACGTCGTCCCCTACATCCATGACCGCAAGCAGTTCGGCCAAAGCATTGGTGAGTTCCAGCTCATCCAGGGCAAGGTGGCTGATATGTACACCGTGCTGCAGGCCGGCCGTTCCTTTGCCTACACCGTGGCCAAGAACCTGGACATGTTGGGCACCGACCATGTACGCCAGGTGCGCAAAGACTGCGCCAGCGTGATTCTGTGGTGCGCCGAAAAAGCCACCTGGATGGCGGGCGAGGGCGTGCAAATCTATGGTGGCAATGGGTATATCAACGAGTACCCACTCGGCCGACTGTGGCGAGATGCGAAACTCTATGAGATTGGCGCCGGCACCAGCGAGATTCGTCGCATGCTGATTGGCCGCGAATTGTTCGCTGAAACCTGCTGAAAACCAGCAGCCGTGGGCGGCGCCGTTTCCCTGTATTCAAAAGGAACGCCAGATGACGACCAGTACCTCCATCGATGACCTGTTTGTGCACAACAAGGAATGGGCCGCCCAGATGGAGCGCGACCGCCCCGGTTTTTTTACCGGGCTGATCGCGCAGCAAAAACCCAAGTACATGTGGATAGGCTGCTCGGACAGCCGCGTACCTGCCAACCAGATCACCGGCCTGGAGCCGGGTGAAGTCTTTGTCCATCGCAATGTGGCGAATGTGGTGGTGCCCAGCGATTTGAACTGCCTGTCCACCATCCAGTACGCGGTCGACCACTTGAAGGTGGAGCACCTGATGGTGGTGGGGCATTACGGCTGCGGTGGCGTGTTGGCCGCCTTGGAAGGTGTGCGCCTGGGCCTGGTGGACAACTGGACCCGCCATGTGCGCGATGTGCGCGACAAACACTACGAACTGCTCAAAGCCACGCCGGTACAGCACCGCCATGATGTGCTGTGCGAGCTCAATGCCATCGAGCAGGTCATGAATGTGGCCCGCAGCACGGTGATGCGCGATGCCTGGGCACGTGGCCAGATGGTGCAGCTGCACGGCTGGTGCTATAGCCTGCAAAACGGCCACATCACCAATTTGCACATGACGGTGCCCGGTATTGGCGGTCTGCACGAGGTGCACCAGAAGGCCATCGAAATGGTGGCCAATCGCGAGAGAGGTTGAGCACTCCCCTGAGGCGCTTTGCGCCTTCCCCCCGCTCTCGCACCGCTGCGCGTTGCGGGCAGGGGGACGACACCGGCGCTGCGGGGCGGCCCTTGCGCGGTGTCTCTGGTAGGGGGCGTGCCCGTTTTATAGACGTTGGATGGCGCCATGGATAACGGGTTGAGGCTTTAGTTAAACACTCTCTGAAGTACGAGCGATTTGCATGTTTCCGCAGCGACTGGATGCCCCTCAGGCCTATGCCATTGCCCAGGCGATGATGGATGGCTTCAACCGCCACTATCTGTTGTTCAGGGCCGAGTCGGCCCGGGCCAAGCGCCGCTTTGAAAAAGCCGACTGGAGCGGCCAGCAATGCGCCCAGCGCGAGCGCATTGCCTTTTATGACCTGCGGGTCAATGAATGCGTGCAGCGGCTGGCGGATGAGTTTCATGCGGGGCAACTACCCATGCCGGTGTGGCAGCAGGTCAAGCTGCACTACATCGGCCTGATGGTGGAGCATTTGCAGCCCGAGCTGGCGGAGACTTTCTTCAACTCCGTCACCACCAAGATCCTCCACCGCACCCACTTCCACAACGACTTCATCTTTGTGCGGCCTGCGGTCAGCACCGAGTACCTGGAAAGCCGCAATCCAGCCGATGCGCCGGCCTACCGTGCCTACTACCCCGGCTCGCTGGAGGCACTGCCCCAGTCGCTGCGGCAGATGGTGGAACACCTGGGCCTGCAATGTGCGTATGAAGACCTGGAGCGTGACATCGCTACGCTCACGGCGCGCGTGTGCGCCAGGCTGCAAGGGCTGACGCTGCGCGCCAACTTCCAGATCCAGGTGCTCTCCAGCCTGTTCTATCGCAACAAGGGCGCCTACCTGGTCGGCAAAATCATCACCGGCTATACCGAGCTGCCGCTGGCCATTCCCATTTTGCATAGCAGCCAAGGCGCACTGGTGCTGCATGCCGCGCTGTTTGGTGAAGATGATCTGCACGGGCTGTTCAGTTTTGCGCGGGCTTACTTCATGGTCGACATGGCCGTGCCCAGTGCCTATGTGCAGTTTTTGCGCAGTCTGATGCCGCGCAAGCCCCGGGCCGAGATCTACAACGCCCTGGGCCTGGCCAAGCAGGGCAAGACCCTGTTCTACCGCGATTTTCTGCACCACCTGCGCCACTCCAGCGACCAGTTCCGCATTGCCCCCGGCATCAAGGGCATGGTGATGCTGGTGTTCGACCTGCCCAGCTTCCCCTATGTGTTCAAGCTGATCAAGGACCACTTCCCGCCCCCCAAGGAAACCACGCGCGCCCAGGTCAAGGACAAATACCTGCTGGTCAAGCAGCACGACCGCGTGGGCCGCATGGCCGACACGCTGGAATACAGCCTGGTGGCCTTTCCGCGCGATCGCTTTTCGGACGAGTTGATCGCCGAGATCCAGCAGCACGCGCCCAACCAGATCGAGATCAGCGACCGTGATGGCGACGGTCAGCAAGAAGTCATCATCCGCCACCTCTATATCGAGCGCCGCCTGGTGCCGCTGAACCTCTATCTGCAGGAATGCTTTGATGCGGGGCTGGACCAGCCCCAGGCCAAGGCCGATATGGAGCGCTCGGTCATCGAATACGGCAATGCCATCAAGGAGCTGGTGGCCGCCAACATCTTCCCCGGCGACATGCTGTGGAAGAACTTTGGCGTCACCCGTGGCGGCAAGGTGGTGTTCTATGACTACGACGAGATCGAGTACCTGACGGACTGCAACTTTCGCGCCGTGCCACCGCCGCGCAATGAAGAGGACGAGATGTCCGGCGAGATCTGGTGGCATGTGGGCCCGCACGATGTCTTCCCCGAGACCTTCGGCCCTTTTCTGCTGGGCCACCCCGCCGTGCGCGAAGTGTTTATGCGCCACCACGCCGACCTGCTGGAGCCAGCGTTCTGGCAGGGCCACAAGGAACGCATACAGCAGGGCGAGTTGCAGGATCTTTTCCCTTACGAGGCGAGTCGATGGCTGGGGACGCACTGAGCGACTTGCGGCGCCGTCCCCCAGGGAGTGGCCGGCCTTTTGAATCTGTTTTTCTTGACCTGTGTAGCTATAAAACCCAAGGAGATTTCCATGCACCAAGATCCCGTTGTCATCGTCAGCGCAGCTCGCACGCCCATGGGCGCATTCCAGGGCGATTTCGCCGACCTGGCCGCCCATGACCTGGGGGGCGCAGCCATCCGCGCCGCCGTGGAGCGGGCCGGCATTGCACCCGAGAAGGTCGAGGAAGTGCTGTTCGGCAACTGCCTGATGGCAGGCCAGGGCCAGGCGCCTGCACGCCAGGCCGGCTTCAAGGGCGGCCTGCCGCAAAGCACCGGCGCCGTGACCCTGTCCAAGATGTGCGGCGCCGGCATGGAAGCCACCATCCTGGCCCATGACCAGCTGATTGCCGGCAGCCGCGAGGTGATGATTTCCGGCGGCATGGAAAGCATGACCAATGCCCCCTATCTGCTGAAGAAAGGCCGTGCCGGCTACCGCATGGGCCATGACAAGGTGTTTGACCACATGATGCTGGACGGCCTGGAAGACGCTTACGAAGCCGGCCGTTCCATGGGCACTTTTGGCGAAGACTGCGCCGCCAAATACAGCTTTACCCGCGAGGCCCAGGACGCCTTTGCCGTGGCCAGCGTGCAGCGCGCCCAGGCCGCAGCTGCCAGTGGCGCCTTTGCCGCAGAAATCACCCCCGTCACCGTCAAGACCCGCAAGGGCGATGTCACGGTGAGTGTGGACGAAGGCCCGGCCAAGGCCAAGCTGGACAAGATCACCAGCCTCAAGCCCGCGTTCAAAAAGGACGGCACCATCACCGCCGCATCCAGCTCCAGCATCAACGACGGCGCTGCCGCCATGGTGTTGATGCGTGAATCCACCGCCAAGCAGCTGGGCTGCAAGCCCCTGGCCCGCATCGTGGCCCATGGCACCCATGCCCAGGCGCCGGAATGGTTTACCACCGCCCCCGTGGGCGCCACCGAAAAGGCCTTGAAGAAGGCAGGCTGGAAGGTGGAGGACGTGGACCTGTGGGAAATCAACGAAGCCTTTGCCGTGGTACCCATGGCGCTGATGGCCGAGCTGAAAGTGCCCCACGACAAGGTGAATGTGAACGGCGGTGCCTGCGCTCTGGGTCACCCCATTGGCGCCAGCGGCGCACGCATTCTGGTCACGCTGATCCATGCGCTGCAGCACCGTGGCAAGAAAAAGGGCCTGGCCACGCTGTGCATAGGCGGTGGTGAAGCCACGGCCATGGCCATCGAGCTGCTGTAATGCCGGGTGTGCGTTAGACCTTCATTTACAGTGGCGTTCTAAGAGCGTGTTCACGATCTCTACGCAGGTGCGTGGGAGCGCAATCGGGATGAGTTCGAGGCGATGGGGCGCAGCTTGCACCGGGGTGCAAGCAAGCCACAGCGCGAAGAAATCGCCCGATTTCGCTCCAACCCGAAGGGCCAGGGCCTTTGCGGGCGGTCTACGGTGTTGCGAATCCTCGCAATAGCACGGCTATTGCTGCGGTGTCGCGCCTTGTATCCCATCCCGCAAAGACACTGGCGCGCCGCGAGGAGGTCGTGAACACGCTCTCGGCCAATAACTGCATGCGCTGCACAGGCGCATGCAGGCTTTTTTGCAAGGTCTTCCCGCATGCACGCA
>JAITLO010000005.1 GCA_031277855.1 Acidovorax sp.
AACAACTACCGTCCTCAGTTCTATTTCCGTACCACCGACGTGACCGGCTCCATCGAGCTGCCCGCCGACAAGGAAATGGTGATGCCTGGCGATAACGTGTCGATCACCGTGAAGCTGATCGCCCCCATCGCCATGGAAGAAGGTCTGCGCTTCGCTATCCGCGAAGGTGGCCGTACCGTGGGCGCCGGCGTGGTTGCCAAGATCATTGCCTAATTCTTAGACAACTAGGAATTAACAATGTCCAAGCAAAAAATCCGCATCCGCCTGAAGGCGTTCGACTACAAGCTGATCGACCAGTCGGCAGCTGAAATCGTTGATACCGCCAAGCGCACCGGCGCCATCGTCAAGGGTCCCGTGCCCCTGCCGACCCGCATGAAGCGTTTTGACATTCTGCGTTCGCCCCACGTCAACAAGACCAGCCGCGACCAGCTCGAAATCCGCACCCACCAGCGTCTGATGGACATCGTGGACCCAACCGACAAGACGGTTGACGCCCTGATGAAGCTCGACCTGCCGGCTGGCGTGGACGTCGAAATCAAACTGCAATAAGTCCTGATGTGAGGCGTTAAAGCCTCACTCCAGTTCTTCCTTTTAACGCGAACTTGCCTGCAAAGGCAGTTCGCGTTAAAATTTGGAGCTTCGCTAATTTCTAGCGGAGATTTATCAACCTTCTTTCGCGCGTGACCCGCAAGGGTGGTAGTGCGCAACGCTGGGCCAATTGCAGTTACAGCGGCGAAAGTTTTGGAGAAACAAATGAGTCTGAGCAACTCCCTGGGGTTGCTGGGCCGCAAGGTGGGCATGATGCGTCTGTTTACCGATGATGGGGACGCAGTGCCTGTCACGGTGGTGGATGTATCCAACAACCGAGTGACCCAGGTCAAAACCCAAGAGAACGATGGCTATGTGGCCCTGCAGGTCACATTCGGTGCACGCAAGGCCTCTCGCGTGACCAAGCCAGCAGCCGGCCACCTTGCCAAGGCAGGTGTGGAAGCCGGTGAAGTGACCCAAGAATTCCGTGTGACCGAAGAAACCGCTGCCAAGTACGCAGCTGGCGCAACCCTGCCCGTGGCAGAGCTGTTCGCTATCGGTCAAAAGGTGGACGTGCAAGGCACCTCCATCGGCAAGGGCTTCCAAGGCACGATCAAGCGTCACAACTTCGGTGCACAGCGCGCTTCGCACGGTAACAGCCGTTCGCACCGCGTGCCCGGTTCTATCGGTATGGCACAAGACCCCGGTCGCGTGTTCCCCGGTAAGCGCATGTCTGGCCATATGGGCGACGTGACCGTGACGACCCAAAACCTCGACGTGGTTCGCATCGACGAAGCACGCCAATTGCTCTTGATTAAGGGCGCAATCCCTGGCTCCAAGGGCGGTTTCGTGTCCGTGCGTCCCGCCATCAAGGCCAAAGCTTCTAAAGGAGCGAACTAATGCAGCTCGAACTCCTGAATGAACAAGGCCAGGCCGCATCCAAGTGCGATGTGCCCGAGACTGTGTTCGGTCGTGATTTCAACGAAGACCTGGTCCACCAGATCGTGACTGCCTACCGTGCCAACGCACGCCAGGGCACCCGCGCTCAAAAGGACCGTGAACAAGTGCGTCACACCACTGCCAAGCCTTTCAAGCAAAAGGGTACTGGTCGTGCACGTGCTGGTATGTCCTCCTCGCCTCTGTGGCGTGGCGGCGGTCGCATCTTCCCGAACCTGCCCGAAGAAAACTTCGCGCAGAAGATCAACAAGAAGATGTACCGCGCCGGCATGGCTTCCATCCTGTCGCAGCTGGCCCGCGAAGGCCGTCTGGCCGTGGTGGACTCCCTGAAGCTGGAATCGCCGAAGACCAAGGTCCTGGCTGACAAGTTCAAGTCCATGAACCTGCAATCGGTGATGGTGATCGCCGATGAAATCGACGAAAACCTGTACCTGGCTTCGCGCAACCTGAAGAACGTGTTCGTGGTGGAAGCTCGCTACGCCGATCCCGTTTCGCTGATCCATTACAAGAAAGTGCTCGTCACCAAGGGCGCAATCGACAAACTCAAGGAGATGTTCGCATGAGCACGCTCAAGTTTGACGAAGGTCGTCTGATGCAAGTGTTGGTCGCTCCCATCGTGTCCGAAAAGGCCACCATGGTTGCCGAGAAGTCCAACGCTGTGACATTCAAGGTGCTGCAGAACGCTACCAAGCCCGAGATCAAGGCCGCTGTTGAGCTGCTGTTCAAGGTTGAAGTGGCTGGCGTTTCCGTGGTGAACACCAAGGGTAAGACCAAGCGCTTTGGCAAGACCGTGGGCCGTCGCGACAACGTGCGCAAGGCTTATGTGATGCTCAAGCCCGGTCAAGAGCTGAACCTGTCTGGGGAGGCTGCTTAATCATGGCTGTTATCAAACTCAAGCCCACTTCGCCCGGTCAACGCGGCACAGTGAAGGTGACCCGGGACCACCTGCACAAGGGTGCTCCTCACGCAGCCCTGCTGGAACCTCAGTTCCAAAAGGCTGGCCGTAACAACAACGGTCACATCACCACCCGTCACAAGGGCGGTGGCCACAAGCACCACTACCGCGTGGTGGACTTCAAGCGCAACAAGGACGGTATCCCCGCCAAGGTTGAGCGCATTGAGTACGACCCCAACCGTACGGCCCACATCGCTCTGGTGTGCTATGCCGACGGCGAGCGTCGCTACATCATTGCTCCTCGCAACCTGGAAGTGGGCGCAACCATCATCAGCGGCTCTGAAGCGCCGATCCGCGTGGGTAACACCCTGCCGATCCGCAACATTCCCGTGGGTTCGACCATCCACTGCATCGAGCTGCAACCTGCAGGCGGCGCGCAAATCGCCCGTTCCGCTGGTACCTCGGCTACGTTGCTGGCCCGTGAAGGCGTCTACGCTCAAGTGCGTATGCGTTCCGGCGAAGTGCGCAAGATTCACATCGAATGCCGCGCCACCATCGGTGAAGTCGCCAACGAAGAGCACAGCCTGCGCCAACTGGGCAAGGCCGGTGTGAAGCGTTGGATGGGTATCCGTCCGACCGTTCGCGGCGTTGCCATGAACCCTGTGGATCACCCCCACGGCGGTGGTGAAGGTCGTACCGGTGAAGGCCGTCATGCAGTTGACCCATGGGGCAATCTGACGAAGGGCTACCGTACCCGTAACAACAAGCGCACACAAGTCATGATTGTGTCGCGTCGCAAGAAGTAAGGGGTAGCAAATGACTCGTTCTCTCAAAAAGGGTCCGTTTGTTGACCATCACTTGCTGGCGAAGGTCGAGAAGGCCGTCACCACCAAGGACAAGCGCCCTGTTAAGACCTGGTCGCGTCGCTCCATGGTTCTGCCCGAGTTCATCGGTCTGACCATTGCTGTGCACAACGGCAAGCAGCACGTGCCTGTCTACATCACCGACCAAATGGTGGGTCACAAGTTGGGCGAATTCGCTCTGACTCGTACCTTCAAGGGTCACCCCGCCGACAAGAAGGCCAAGAAGTAAGGAACGACCATGTCTGAAACACGTGCAGTCCTCCGTGGCGTCCGCTTGTCGGTTGACAAGGGTCGCCTGGTCGCGGATCTGATCCGCGGCAAGAAGGTGGATCAAGCTCTGAACATTCTCCAGTTCACGCAGAAAAAAGCTGCCGTGATCGTGAAGAAGGTGTTGGAGTCCGCCATCGCCAACGCTGAGCACAACGACGGCGCCGACATCGACGAACTGAAGGTCAAGACCATCTTCGTTGAGCAAGGCACCACGCTCAAGCGTTTCACCGCTCGCGCCAAGGGCCGCGGCAACCGCATCAGCAAGCCCACCTGCCACATCTACGTGACCGTGGGTAACTGAGGCCTAAAGGAAGAATATGGGACAGAAAATCCATCCTACCGGCTTCCGTCTGGCGGTGAGCCGCAATTGGGCAAGCCGTTGGTACGCAAGCAACCGTGACTTCGCCGGCATGCTGGCCGAAGACATCAAGGTTCGTGAGTACCTGAAGGCCAAGCTGAAGAACGCCGCTGTGGCGCGCATTCTGATCGAGCGTCCTGCCAAGAACGCACGCATCACCATTTTCTCGGCTCGTCCGGGCGTGGTGATCGGCAAGAAGGGCGAAGACATCGAGGCCCTGAAGAAGGAACTCGCAACCCGTCTGGGCGTGCCTGTTGCTGTGAACATCGAAGAAGTGCGCAAGCACGAAATCGATGCCAAGCTGATCGCTGACTCGATCACCCAGCAGCTGGAAAAGCGCATCATGTTCCGCCGCGCTATGAAGCGCGCCATGCAGAACGCCATGCGTCTGGGTGCCCAGGGCATCAAGATCATGTCGTCCGGTCGTCTGAACGGCATCGAAATCGCACGTACCGAGTGGTACCGCGAAGGTCGCGTGCCTCTGCACACCCTGCGTGCCGACATCGACTATGGCTTCTCTGAAGCCAAGACCACCTACGGCATCATCGGCGTGAAGGTCTGGGTCTACAAGGGTGATACCTTGGGCCGCAACGACCTGCCCGCCGTGGAAACGCCCCGTCCTGACGACGAGCGTCGTCCTCGCGGTCCTCGCCGCGATGGCCGCCGTGACGGTCGCGATGGTGCAGGCCGTGGTGCTCGCCGCCCTGCCGGCGGTAACGCGGCTCCTGCTGACGGTAGCGACAAGGCTGCCGCCGCTGGCGCTGACTCCGTTAAGCGCGTTCGTAAGGCTGACGCGCCCGCTACAGCAGCGGACGGTAAAGGAGAATAAACATGCTGCAACCTGCACGCCGCAAGTTCCGTAAGGAACAAAAAGGCCGCAACACCGGTATCGCTACGCGTGGCAACTCCGTTGCCTTCGGCGATTTCGGTCTGAAGTCCACGGATCGTGGCCGTCTGACGGCCCGCCAGATCGAAGCCGCACGTCGTGCGATTTCCCGTCACGTCAAGCGTGGTGGCCGTATCTGGATCCGCGTGTTCCCGGACAAGCCAATCTCTACCAAGCCCGCAGAAGTGCGTATGGGTAACGGTAAGGGCAACCCCGAGTACTACGTGGCCGAAATCCAGCCCGGTAAGGTGATCTACGAAATCGTGGGTGTGCCTGAAGAGCTGGCCCGTGAAGCGTTCCGCCTGGCTGCCGCCAAGCTGCCGCTGCGCACGACCTTCGTGTCCCGTCAAATTGGTGCTTAAGGAGATCAACATGACGAAATCTGCTGAACTCCGCCAAAAAGACGTGGCTGGCCTGGAAGCTGAAGTGAAGTCCTTGCAAAAGGCCCACTTCGGTCTGCGTATGCAAAAGGCCACGCAACAACTGGGCAACACCGCGACCATCAAGGCTACCCGCCGCGACATCGCTCGTGCCAAGACCACCCTTGCTGAAAAGCAAGCCGCCAAGTAAGGAAGCCGACATGACGGAAGCTAAAAAATCCCTCAAGCGCACCTTGATTGGCAAGGTGGTCAGCGACAAGCGTGCCAAGACCGTGACGGTTCTGGTCGAACGCAGCGTGAAGCACCCGATCTACGACAAGATCGTTGTGCGTTCGAGCAAGTACCACGCTCACGATGAAGAAGGCCAGTACAAGCTGGGCGACACCATCGAGATCACGGAAAGCCGTCCGCTGTCCAAGACCAAGAACTGGGTTGCGACCCGTCTGGTGCAAAAGGCCGGTCTGCTCTAAGCCTTCATCCGCTTTGACAGCACTGTCTTAGAAAGCGACCCACAATGTGGGTCGCTTTTTTGTTTTTGGGATTTGCCTGCATGTCGCCGGCAGGCCAAAGACACAACACCCTAGAGGACGCAACATGATCAAGGTTGGAGACGCACTTCCCGCATGCAAGCTGATGGAATATGTGGAAGTGGAGGGCAATGGCTGCAGCATTGGCCCGAATGCCGTGGAACTGCCCCAGGCCCTGGCTGGCAAGACCATTGCCCTGTTTGCCGTGCCCGGCGCCTTCACACCCACCTGCTCGGAAAAGCACCTGCCTGGCTATATCGCCCAGGCCGAGGCCTTCAAGGCTGCCGGTGTGGATGAAATCTGGTGCCTGGCCGTGAACGATGCCTTCGTCATGGGTGCCTGGGGCCGTGATCAAAAGGCCACCGGCAAGGTGCGCATGATTGCCGATGGCGATGCCACTTTCTCCAAGGCCACCGGCCTGACGCTGGACCTGAATGGCAAGGGCCTGGGTCTGCGTGCCAACCGCTACTCCATGCTGATCAAGGACGGCAAGCTGGTGCAGCTGAACGTGGAAGCCCCTGGCAAGTTTGAAGTCAGCGACGCCGCCACGCTGCTGGCCCAGGCCAAGGCTGCCTGAGCATTTCTGGTGTGAGTCCGCTCACGTCGCCCAGAAAAAAACGCCACATTTGTGGCGTTTTTTCGTGGAGGACTGAGATCGTAAACTGGCCCTGAGCGCTTAAAGAATATCGGCCTTGAGGTAATGGGCGCCCGCAATGGGGTTGTGATAGTAGGGCGGGACCTCTTCAAAGCCCAGCTCGGCATAGAGCGTGCGGGCAGACTCCATATCGTCCAGCGTGTCCAGCAGCACATGGTGGTAGCCCAGCTGCTGGGCTGCGGTCAGCGTGGCCTCGGCCAGTTCGCGGCCCAGGCCAAAGCCGCGAAAGGCTCGGCGCACATACAGGCGCTTCATTTCGGCGGCATTGGGATAGTCGCTGCTGTCCAGTGGGCGCAGCGCACAGCATCCGGCTGGGCTGCCATCCACATAGGCCAGCAGCAGATTGCCGCGGGGCGGAGCGTAGTCGCCAGGCAGCTGGGCCAGCTCATCCGAAAAATCTTGAAAGGCGAGGTCTATGCCCAGGCTGTCCGCGTATTCCGCGAACAGAAGGCGTATGGCTTCCAGTTCGGCGGAGGAAGTGGCGGGCAGCAGGGCCACGGTGGGTCGGTCCACGGAGATGCAGTGCGCAAAGCGCAGAGTGAGGCAAAGCCGCAGTGTAGCGGGCGCGGCAGAGGGCTGCTATCGGGGCTAGGCCTGAGATAGCTCCATCAGCCAATCAAAAAGCGGGTGCAGCCCCCAGCTGGTACAGCCACCATGCACCGCCGGCGCACAGCGCAAACAGTACCAGGGCCAACAGGCGGTGGGCCATGCCATCGCGTGCCGCGCGTGTGCCTGCGGGTGCGGCCTGGTCGCCATGCACCATGGCAGCAACCAGGCGTTTGCGGCGGACCACGGTGTAGAACACGATGGCGCACAGGTGCAATGCAATCAAAGCCAGCAGCAGCCATTGGCCCCATTCCTTGTGCCAGGTCGTGGCGTCTCCTACGGTGTCACCGCTGACAAAGCGGGTCAGCGGGCCAGCAAAGGCAATGTCGTCATCACTGAACAGCCCCGACGCCACCTGCGCCCCTAGGATCAGCAGCATGGCCCACACCGACAAAGCGCCCAGCGGGCTATGGCCGTTGTGGTCAGTCGCCGTGCCCTGGCCGCGCAGATAACGCAGCAAGCGGGCAGGGCTGGGCGTGAAGCTGGCAAAGCGCGACCAGTAGCCGCCGATCAGACCCCAGACCAGGCGGAACACCAGCAGGGCCAGCACCACATGGCCCAGGCGCAGATGCCACTCCATGGCGTTGCCACCCATCTTGGCGGTCACGACCAAGGCGATGACACTGGCTGCCAGCAGCCAGTGGAAAAGGCGGGTGGGAAAATCCCAGATGCGAGTGGAAGAGGTCATCATGCTGTCGAATGTAGGTGCAAACTTGCGAGAAGAGGCTGCGATAGCGCAAAAAAGTCGGGTTTGGGAATTGTGGGCGACACTGCGATACTGCGCGGGCGGGCTTTGCAAAGAGCCTGTTCGTCAACTCCAACAACCAAGGAATCCCCATGAAGAAAACCCTGCCCGCCCTGTTGCTGGCGGCCTCTGCGGCCCTGTTGAGCGCACCGGCTTCTGCCCAGTTCGCCAAGAGCGAAGACGCCATCAAGTATCGCCAAAGCACGTTGTTTGTGGTGGGTCAACATTTTGGTCGCCTGGGTGCCATGGCCAATGGCAAAGCGCCGTTTGATGCCAAGGCCGCGCAAGAAAATGCCGCCGTACTGGAAACTGTGGCCAAGCTGCCCTGGAGTGCGTTTGGCGATGGTACGCAAGGTGGCAAGGCCAAGGCAGACATCTGGAAGGAAAAGGCCAAGTTCAATGAACATGCGGACCAACTGGTGGCCGAAGCTGCCAAGCTGTCAGCTGCGGCCAAAACCGGCGACCTGGCACAGCTGAAGGCCGCCTTCGGTCCTGCAGCGCAGACCTGCAAGAGCTGCCACGACGCCTTCCGCAGCCGTTAAAAGCAAGAGCAGGTTGCGAGCGTAAACCGCTTGAATCTGTTGATATGAGAACAAAAGCCAGCATGATGCTGGCTTTTGTTGTTTTTACGAGGCTCGCTAATTAAAACGGTAGCACTTGATGCTTGTCTATATTAGTTTTTATGTTTCAAACAGCCTGAAACGTAGGCAGCTCAAGCAGTCGGTGCTCTTGATTTGTGCCAGCGTGAACTGCGCAGTGCCTTGAAACGCTTCAGGCTTCTTTGAGCAGCTTTTCGATCAGCTTGTGCAGCTCGGCAAAATCGGGCGCGCCCACATAGGTCTTCACGATCTCGCCGCGTTGATTGACGATGTAGGTGGTGGGCGTGATGCGGATGTCACCCCAGGCCTTGGCTGCAGCGCCGGTGTTGTCCAACGCCACGGCAAAAGGCAGCTGGCGCGACTGGGCGAAGTTGACGACATAGCTGGGCGGGTCGTAGCTCATGGCCACGGCCAGGGTGTCATAGCCCTGGTCTTTGTATTTGTTATAGGTGGAGACGATCTCCGGCATTTCTGCCACGCAGGTGGTGCAACTGGTGGCCCAAAAATTCACCAGCGTGACCTTGCCCTGCATGTCGGCCGTGGTGCGGGTGCTTCCGTCCAGCAGTACAAACGATGACTGCGGTGCTTTTTGGGCGCCCGAGCCCCAGTAGACATAGGCCCCAAGGCCGGCGATTGCGGCCAGAGCGATGCCGGCGATCCAGTGTTTCATTGCCATGCCGCGATTGTGTACCAAGGGCCAGAGCCCTTACGCCCATAGCCGACTGGGGTGTGAGGCTGGCCGCAGGCCTTGCCGCAAAACGGATTTTTTGCAGTGAGTGGGTACTTCGGGTATGACTGCATTTAATAAATGGCGTGGCCTGCCGATAATCGGCATATGAGCCGTTCCACCATCCGTTTTGTTTCTCTTGTCTGGGTTTGCTCCATGGCGGCCGTTTTGCAAGGCTGTGACCGAGAGCCTGCGCTGAACTGGCACGAGGTGCAGATGAAGGATGCCGGCCTGCAGGCGTCCTTCCCCTGCGAGCCCGATGTGGCACAACGCAAGGTGGACTTCGGCATGGAGCAGGGGGCAGTGACGGTGAACATGATGGGCTGCGACGCCATCGACTCCACCTATGCTGTTTCCCATTGGCTGCTGGACGATGTGCGCCAGGCCGATGATGCCCTGTCCTTCTGGGAGGCTGCAGTGCTGACCAAGCTGAATGCGGTGGACAGCAATGAGGGCAAGAGCGGAGCGCCCTTTGTCCCCGCCGGGGCCATGGAGCTGCCACGTTCCATCCGTGCCACGGTCCAGGGCGTGGGCCCCTCGGGCTGGACCGTGACCACCCATGGCGTATGGTTTGCCCGCAAGGAAGGGCGCAAGGCCCGCATCTACCACGCCGTCATCTATGCACCTGCGCCGCAGCACAAGGTGGCCTCGCAATTCTTCAAAAGCCTGGTGCTGCAAAACGAGTAGCAGGCGCGGCGCTGGTGTCTGTGTCTGCCTGCAGACTGTTGTCCACGCACAACGGGTGCTGGGCCTCGCTGAGACGCAGGTGTTGGCCGCAGGACAGGGGCATGCAGCAGGGGGTCTGCGGCTGTGACACAGCAGGCCATAATGGCCAGAACCATTGCGCTCCATGAAACCTGTTCGCATCCTCCTGATCGCCCATGCGCCCCTGGCGCACGCCTTGCGCGACGCGGCCTTGCATGTCTTCAATGACTGCGGCAGCGGCGTGCTGGCACTGGACGTGCAGGCCCAGGCCGAACCCGAAGACAGCCTCCAGAGTGCACGCCAGCTGCTGGGCGAGGACGGTGACGATGACGCCCCCCTGCTGGTGTTGACCGATATCTTTGGCGCCACCCCCAGCAACGTGGCCTTGCGCCTGGCAGAGGGCCGCAATGCGCGGGTGCTCGCAGGCGTCAACATGCCCATGTTGTTGCGGGCCTGGTGCTACCGCGCAGAGCCGCTGGAGAGCGTGGTCGCGCGGGCGCAAGCCGGCGGCACGCAAGGCATTTTGTTGGCAGGTGGCAGCGCACCCCAGAACCAGAGTCCCCGTTTGCACCATGATTCAGAGCACCGTCACGATCAGCAATAAGCTGGGTTTGCATGCCCGCGCTTCCGCCAAACTCACCAAGCTGGCCGGCAGCTTTCCCTGCGAGGTCTGGCTCTCGCGTGGCGAGCGCCGCATCAATGCCAAAAGCATCATGGGCGTGATGATGCTGGCCGCCGGTCTGGGCGCCGAGGTCACGCTGGAAACCGATGGCGCCCAGGAGCAAGAGGCCATGGACGCCTTGCTGGCCTTGATCAACGACAAATTCGGCGAAGGGCAATAAGCCCCGCGCGGGCCGGCTCCCGCGCGACAATAATGGCAATACAACGCGCGCACTCTCATGGTGCGCCACCACAAAGGATTGCCGGCATGACATTCGCCATCCATGGCTTGGCTGTTTCCCGGGGCATCGCCATCGGCCGTGCCGTGGTCGTCGCTTCCAGCCGCATGGAGGTGCGGCACTACTTTATTCAACCCGAGCAGGTCGCCAGCGAAATTGCCCGCGCCCGCACCGCCCGTGATGCGGTGGTGGTGGAGCTGACCCGGCTGCTGGAAGGTATGCCTGCCGATGCGCCGGGGGAAGTGGCGGCCCTACTGGAAGTGCACCTGATGCTGCTCCAGGACGAGGTGATGGAAAACGGCGTCAAGCAGTGGATCACCGAGCGCCTGTACAACGCCGAATGGGCGCTGACTACGCAGCTGGAGGTGATTTCGCGCCAATTCGACGAGATGGAAGACGACTATCTGCGCGAACGCAAGTCCGATATGGAGCAGGTGGTCGAGCGCATCTTGCGCCATATGCGGGGCGTGGCCAGTCCGGTCTCGGCCGAGGCATGCAAACCTCGGCGCGAGAGCGATGCGCAGGAGGTGCTGTCCGACGATATGGCCGATGCCCCCCTGGTGCTGGTGGCGCAAGACCTGTCGCCGGCAGACATGCTGCAGTTCAAACGCAGCGTGTTCGAAGGCTTTGTCACCGCCGTGGGCGGCAAGACCAGTCACACGGCCATCGTGGCGCGGAGCATGGACATTCCGGCCGTGGTGGGCGCACGCGCGGCCAGCCAGTTGGTGCGCCAGGACGACTGGGTGGTGATTGATGGCGATGCCGGCATTGTCATCGTCGATCCCTCACCCATCTTGCTGGAGGAATACCAGTTCCGTCGCCGCCAGATGCGGCTGGAGCGCGAACGCCTGACCCGTTTGCGGCACACGCCGGCCCATACCCTGGATGGGCAGAAGATCGAGCTGCTGGCCAATATCGAGCAGCCGGAAGACACGCCAGCGGCCATCAAGGCCGGAGCCATGGGGGTGGGCCTTTTCCGCAGCGAATTCCTGTTCATGGGACGTAGCGGCAAGCTGCCCGGTGAGGAAGAGCAATACCAGGCCTACCGCGCTGCGCTGGAAGGCATGCAAGGCATGCCGCTGACCATACGCACCATCGACGTGGGGGCGGACAAGCCTCTGGAAGGCAAGATCAACCCCTCGCTCAACCCGGCGCTGGGCCTGCGGGCCATACGCTGGAGCCTGGCCGAGCCGGTGATGTTCCGCACCCAGTTGCGCGCGATTTTGCGGGCAGCCGCCCATGGCAAGGTGAACCTGCTATTTCCCATGGTGGCCCACCGCAGCGAGGTGGAGCAGACCCTGGCCCAGGTGCGCTTGGCGCAGTCCGAGCTGGATGCGCGTGGCGTGGCCCATGGTCCGGTGGCCTTGGGGGCCATGATCGAAGTGCCTGCCGCAGCACTGATGGTGCGCAGCTTTTTGCGCTACTTCGATTTTGTCTCCATAGGCACCAATGACCTGATCCAGTACACCCTGGCCATTGACCGTGCCGATGAGGCCGTGGCGGATCTCTACGACCCCTGGCACCCGGCGGTGCTGCAACTGGTGGCGCAGGTGATTCATGAAGCCAATGCCGTGGGCAAAGGCGTGTGCGTCTGCGGCGAAATGGCCGGCGATGTGGCCTTTACCAAGCTGCTGCTGGGCCTGGGTTTGCGCAGTTTTTCCATGCACCCGGCGCAGATTCTGTCGGTCAAGCAGGAGGTGCTGCGCGCTGATACCCGCAAGCTGCGCGACTGGGCCCAAGCCGTGCTGGCGGCCGAGGAGCCTGAGGCTCTGCTAAAGCTCAGTGCGGCCTGAGCGCTGAGCCGTATCCAACGGATGGCAAGCGGGTAAAAACCACGCACACAAAAAGTTATTGAGATTTATTCGCAATTACTGCTATAGTGGAACCCATGGAAGCAGCGCACACCGCCCTGGTGGGGCTAGAAGGTGTGAGTAGCTTCCCATCGGTTTCATCGTGGGGCGACTCAGGGCCTGTAAAGCCCGAAGGTCGTTTTTTGCCAGCCAGCGGACTGCCCGGTTAGCCACGCAATTTTTTCCACCCGAAACCTGTGCATCGCCCCCCCGCCTCCTACCGCGCCTTGCAGGCTGAGAAGCTGCAAGGCGTTGCTGTTTGCGGCCTGTGCCTGCTAGCTAAAACAGGAGCATGTGGCGCAGAAAATACCTGAGGATGGCGTTGTTTTGTATCGAAGTTGGGCTTTGGGTAAGCGTTGATAGCTTCTATTTCTATAGGGCTTTCCGCCCCCGATGATCGGGCATCTGCACAATGGTGCAAACATCAAAAAAGCCACCAGGCCCAAGCGCTGGTGGCTTTTTGCATGGCGGCCACGGCCGCAGGCGAAGGCTTAAACGCCGGCGGCGTGGGCCTGCTGGTCGGCGTGGTAGCTGGAGCGCACCATGGCGCCCACGGCGGCATGGGTAAAGCCCATTTTGTAGGCCTCTTCCTCGAACATCTTGAAGGTGTCGGGATGCACATAGCGGCGCACCGGCAGGTGGCTGTTGGTGGGTGCCAGGTACTGGCCAATGGTCAGCATGTCAATGTCATGGGCGCGCATATCGCGCATCACCTGCAGGATTTCCTCGTCGGTCTCGCCCAGGCCCACCATCAGGCCGCTCTTGGTCGGCACATTGGGGTGCAAGGCCTTGAACTTCTTCAGCAGGTTCAGCGAGAACTGGTAGTCCGAACCGGGGCGCGCTTCCCTGTACAGACGGGGCGCGGTTTCCAGATTGTGGTTCATCACATCGGGTGGAGCGGCCTTGAGGATTTCCAGCGCGCGGTCATCGCGTCCACGGAAGTCGGGCACCAGGATTTCAATCTGCGTGGTGGGCGACAGCGCGCGGATGTTCTGGATGCACTCCACAAAATGGCCGGAGCCGCCGTCGCGCAGGTCATCGCGGTCCACGCTGGTGATGACCACATAGTTCAGCTTCAGCGCGGCCACGGTGCGTGCCAGGTTCAGCGGCTCGTTTACATCCAGCGGGTCGGGGCGGCCATGGCCCACGTCGCAGAAGGGGCAGCGGCGCGTGCACTTGTCGCCCATGATCATGAAGGTGGCCGTGCCCTTGCCAAAGCATTCGCCAATATTCGGGCAGCTGGCCTCTTCGCAGACGGTGTGCAGCTTGTTGCTGCGCAGAATGTCCTTGATCTCGTAGAAGCGCGTGCTGGGACTGCCGGCCTTGACGCGAATCCACTCGGGCTTCTTCAACACCTCGGCTTGTTCCACCTTCACGGGAATGCGGGCCAGCTTGGCGGCGGCTTTTTGCTTGGCCAGCGGGTTGTAGTTTTCGGCGGACTGCGCTTCGCGCACGACTTCGTTGGTGCTCATGGTGTGCGGTGTGTCAGGGAGAAAGTCTGGATACCAGCTGGTGGCCGAGTACCTGGGCGACTTCATCCCAAGTTGTCTGGACGCCCATTGTAGAAAGGTCCACGGTGGGAAGTCCTGCGTAGCCACAAGGGTTGATGCGGGTGTAGGGCTCCAGGTCCATGGCTGCATTCAGCGCCAGACCGTGGTAGCTGCTGTGGCGGCTGACCTTGATGCCCAGGGCGGCAATCTTGCCCAGGCCGCTGAAGTCGGGCTCGGGTGCTGCGCTGCCGGGCACGCGCAGCATGGGGCGCTGCTCCAGCCGGGCGTGGCCGCGCGGATCATCCAGGCGCACATAGATGCCCGGGGCCCCGGCCACGCGGTGGCCGGTCACGCCAAAGTGGGCCAGGGTGCGGATGGCGGCCTCTTCCAGGCGGTAGACATATTCCTTGACGAAATAGCCCAGGCGCTGCAAATCCAGCAGCGGATAGGCCACGACCTGGCCGGGGCCGTGGTAGGTGACCTGGCCGCCGCGGTTGGTGGCCACCACGGGAATGTCGCCTGTATGCAACAAATGATCAATTTTACCCGCCAAGCCTTGTGTGAAGGTCGGAGGGTGCTCGCAAATCCAGAGCTGATCGGGTGTGTCCGCCGTGCGTGTGCGCGTGAACTCCTGCATGGCCTGCACCGTGGGGGCGTAATCCACCTGCCCGATGAGCCGGGCATCCAGGGGCAGGGCGCTGTGGTTCACAACACCACCTTGACCATCGGGTGGGCGGTCAGGGCGCGGTAGAGATTGTCCAGCTGCTCACGGCTGGTGGCGGTGACGGTAATGGTCACGCCCAGGTATTTCCCGGAGCTGCTGGGGCGCAGCTCCACCGAGGAAGCATCGAAGCTGGGGTCGAACTCCTCGGCTACTTTGGTGATGGCCTGCACGAAATCATCGGTCTTGATGCCCATCACCTTGATGGGAAATTGGGACGGATATTCGATCAGCGAATCCTTGCGTGGGTCCGGCGTGGCAGGCGTGGTGGTATCGGTCATAGGTGTCAATAAAAGGTGCAAGCGCCCAATCACCAGGGCTTTGCTGGCGATGGACGGGATTGTGCGGTATCGTTGCGCCCGTTTGTGCCGGGGTAGGACGAGTCCTAGCCAAGCACGCGTAAATTCCCGAGTCCAAGAGGGTTCACCCTGACGTTGCGAACGGGTTTCTACTTATAATCAGAGGCTTTGTAAAAGTTTGGGTCTGCTTTGGGCGCTCCACGATGAATAAAAAAGCACCCTGGCAGGATGAACTTGAGGCGGAAGAAGAGGATTTCAAGCCCTTAACGCCCGAAGAGGCGCAAGCGTGGCGCCGGCGCAATCCGCCGGTGTCGGTCTGGCGCATTGTGGCGGGACAGGTTGCCGTCGGCGCTCTGGTAGCGTTGCTGGCGTGGGGTATCAGCGGGCAGGCCCGTGTGGGTTGGTCTGCGGCCTACGGCGCGTTGTGCGTGGTGGTGCCTGCAGTCATATTTGCCCGCGGTGTGACGCGTGGTGGTCTGGCGGCAGGGGCCGGAGCTGCGATGTCGCGCCTCTTTGGCTGGGAATTGGTCAAGCTGGTGCTGTGCATTGCCATGATGGCGGCCGCGCCGCGCTTGGTGAGAGACCTGAGCTGGTTGGCATTGCTGGCCGGCATGGTCGCCGTAATGAAAACGTACTGGATCGCGCTGTTGGTGCGTTCCGGTGTCCGAAAAACCGTTTGAAGATTGAGAAGAGAGTTGACGATGGCCGCTGATGCGCACGCCCCAACTGCAAGTGAATACATCGTTCACCACTTGCAACACCTGCAAAACATCAAGCAGAAGTCCGTCATTGATTTCTCGGTAGTCAACTACGACTCCGTGGCAGTGTCCGTCGTCCTGGGCTTTTTGAGCCTGTTCGTGCTGTGGCTGGCTGCGCGCAAGGCGCACTCCGGCGTGCCGGGCCGCTTCCAGGCTGCTGTCGAGATGCTGGTCGAAATGGTGGACAACCAGGCCAAGGCCAACATCCACAATGCCCAATCGCGCAAGTTCATCGCTCCGCTGGCACTGACGGTGTTCGTGTGGATCTTCATGATGAACGCCATGGACTTGCTGCCCGTGGACCTGCTGCCCGTGCTGTGGCAAGGTGCCACCGGTGACGGCCACGCCTATCTGCGCGTTGTGCCCACTGCCGATCTGTCGACCACGCTGGGTCTGTCCACCGCCGTGCTGGTGCTGTGCCTGATCTACTCGGTGAAGATTAAGGGCGCTGGCGGCTGGGCGCACGAGCTGGTGACCGCACCGTTCGGCACCTCCAAGAACCCTATTTTTGCCGTGGTCCTGGGTGTGGTGAACCTGGCCATGCAGATCATTGAATACGTTGCCAAGACGGTCTCGCATGGCATGCGACTGTTCGGCAACATGTACGCTGGTGAGTTGGTGTTCATGCTGATTGCCCTGATGGGTGGCGCAGCAGCCATGTCGCTCTCTGGTGTGTTGCTCCCTGTGGGGCACATCATTGCAGGCTCTATCTGGGCGATCTTCCACATTCTGATCATCACCCTGCAGGCCTTCATTTTCATGATGCTGACGCTGATTTACCTCGGCCAGGCGCATGAAGCCCACTGACCTTTCCCTTCAACCTTTCAACCTTTCCTCTAATCTCTAGGAGTCATCATGGAAAACATTCTCGGTCTCGTCGCTCTGGCTTGTGGTCTGATCGTTGGTCTGGGCGCTATCGGCGCTTCGATCGGCATCGCTCTGATGGGCGGCAAGTTCCTGGAATCCTCGGCTCGCCAGCCTGAGCTGATCAACGAACTGCAAACCAAGATGTTCATCTTGGCCGGTCTGATCGACGCCGCTTTCCTGATCGGTGTGGCTATCGCTCTGCTGTTCGCTTTCGCCAACCCCTTCGTCCTGGCCTAAGCTCCGATCAACGCCCTAGATAGAAAGGTGTTGCCGTGAGTATCAACGCGACCCTGTTCGTTCAGGCCATTGTTTTCCTGATCCTGGTGCTGTTCACGATGAAGTTCGTGTGGCCCCCGATCGCGAAGGCATTGGATGAGCGAGCCCAGAAAATCGCCGATGGCCTCGCTGCTGCCGACAAGGCCAAGTCCGAGCTGACCGCTGTGAACCAGCGCGTCGAGCAGGAACTGGCCCAGACGCGCAACGAAACAGCTTCGCGGCTTGCGGACGCCGACCGTCGCGCCCAGGCCATCGTGGAAGAGGCCAAAGCCCGCGCTACCGAAGAAGGCAGCAAGATTGTTGCCGCTGCCCGCGCCGAAGCCGAGCAGCAAGCCATTGCAGCCCGCGAAGCCCTGCGTGAGCAAGTGGCAGCGCTGGCAGTGAAGGGTGCCGAGCAAATCCTCCGCAAGGAAGTGAATGCCGGTGTCCACACTGATCTGCTGAACCGCCTGAAGACAGAGCTGTAAGGAAAGCAAAATGGCAGAACTCGCCACCATTGCCCGCCCTTACGCTGAAGCATTGTTCAAAGCCTGCGCCGACCAAGGTGCGGATTTGAACAGCACTGTCGCTTGGGTGGAGGAATTGGCGGCGATTGCCGCCAACCCGCAATTGCGCCAACTGGCCGACAACCCCAATGTGTCGAAGACGCAAGTCTTTGACCTGGTCACGGGTGTCGCCAAGTCGGCATTGCCCGAGTCCGCACGCAATTTTCTGCGTGTGATTCTCGAAAACGGCCGTCTGGACGCGCTGCCCGAAGCGGCAGCCCAGTTCCGCAGCCTCGTGAACAGCAAGAGCGGCTCTTCGGATGCCGTGGTGTACAGCGCTTTCCCCATTGCGGATGCAGCGCTGGCCGAGCTGGGCGCTTCGCTGGAAAAGCGCTTCGGCCGCAAGCTGAATCTCTCCGTGAAGCTGGATGAGTCGCTGATCGGCGGCGTTCGCGTCGTGGTGGGCGACGAGGTGCTGGACACCTCCATCAAAGCCCGTCTGGAACAAATGAAAGCGGCCCTCACCGCGTAATGCGCGCTTGAGGTCTCGGCTAATACACAAGAAAGAAGGAAAGAGTCATGCAACTCAATCCCGCAGAAATTTCTGAACTGATCAAGAGCCGCATCGAAGGGCTGGCTGCTGGCACGGACGTTCGCAACCAAGGTACCGTGGTCTCCGTGACCGACGGTATCGTGCGCGTGCACGGCCTGTCGGACGTGATGGCCGGCGAAATGCTGGAATTCCCCGCTGGCTCCGACGGTCAAGCTTCGTTCGGCCTGGCGCTGAACCTGGAACGCGACTCCGTGGGCGCCGTGATTCTGGGTGCTTACGAGCACATCAAGGAAGGCGACGTCGTCAAGTGCACGGGTCGTATTCTGGAAGTGCCCGTGGGCCCCGAACTGGTGGGCCGCGTGGTGAACGCACTGGGTCAGCCTATCGACGGCAAGGGCCCGATCAACGCCAAGATGACCGACGTGATCGAAAAGGTCGCTCCTGGTGTGATCGCCCGTCAATCCGTGGACCAGCCGCTGCAAACCGGTATCAAGTCCATCGACTCCATGGTGCCCGTGGGCCGTGGCCAGCGCGAGCTGATCATTGGTGACCGTCAGACCGGCAAGACTGCCGTGGCCATTGACGCCATCATCAACCAAAAGGGTCAAGGCGTTACCTGCATTTACGTGGCGATTGGTCAGAAGGCTTCTTCGATCAAGAACGTGGTGCGTGCGCTGGAGCAAGCCGGTGCGATGGAGTACACCATCGTCGTGGCTGCTACCGCTTCCGAATCCGCTGCCATGCAGTATGTGTCGGCCTACTCCGGCTGCACCATGGGCGAATACTTCCGCGACCGCGGCGAAGACGCCCTGATCGTGTATGACGACCTGTCCAAGCAAGCCGTGGCCTATCGCCAAGTCTCGCTGCTGCTGCGTCGTCCTCCCGGACGTGAAGCCTTCCCTGGCGACGTGTTCTATCTCCACTCGCGTCTGCTCGAGCGTGCCGCTCGCGTGAACGCCGACTACGTGGAAGCCTTCACCAAGGGTGAAGTCAAGGGCAAGACGGGTTCGCTGACGGCACTGCCCATCATCGAAACCCAAGCCGGTGACGTGTCGGCCTTCGTGCCTACCAACGTGATCTCGATCACCGACGGCCAGATCTTCCTGGAAACCAACCTGTTCAACGCCGGTATCCGTCCCGCTATCAACGCTGGTATCTCGGTGTCCCGCGTGGGTGGTTCCGCTCAGACCAAGCTGGTCAAGGGCCTGTCCGGCGGTATCCGTACCGACCTGGCACAGTACCGTGAACTGGCCGCGTTTGCGCAGTTCGCCTCCGACCTGGACGAAGCCACCCGCAAGCAGCTGGACCGCGGTGCCCGCGTGACCGAACTGCTGAAGCAGGCCCAGTACAGCCCGCTGTCCACCGCTTTGATGGCCGTGTCCCTGTTCTCCGTGAACAAGGGCTTCATGGACGATATCGAAGTCAAGCAAGTGCTGTCCTTCGAAGCTGGTCTGCACCAGTTCCTGAAGACCAGCCACAGCGCTCTGCTGGACCGCCTGAACCAAAACCGTGCTTTCGACAAGGAAGGCAAGGACGAGGCCGAATTGACCGCTGCCGTCGCTGCGTTCAAGAAGTCGTTCGCTTAATCCGGACGAGGAGCCATCATGGCAGCAGGTAAGGAAATACGCGGCAAGATCAAATCGGTGGAAAACACCAAGAAGATCACCAAAGCCATGGAAATGGTGGCTGCATCCAAAATGCGCAAGGCGCAGGACCGGATGCTGGCTGCCCGTCCATACAGCGAAAAAATCCGCAACATTGCAGCC
>JAITLO010000012.1 GCA_031277855.1 Acidovorax sp.
CCACATAGGTGTTGTGCACGATCTCGTGGCGCACATAGATGGGCGCGCCAAACTTCTCGATGGCGCGCTCGACGATCTCGATCGCCCGGTCCACACCGGCGCAAAAGCCGCGCGGCTCGGCCAATACGATTTCCTGGGGCCGCAACATGCTCAGAGCACCCCGATCAGCTGGACTTCAAAAGTCACCGGCTGGCTGGCCAGCGGATGGTTGAAGTCGAATTGCACGGCGCCATCGTCGCGCACCTGCATCGCCACACCGGCGTAGGTGCTGGCACCATCAGGGGTGGGGAACTGCACCACATCGCCCAGCGTGTACTGCTCCATCGGGTCGCCCAGCTCGTTGAGCAGGCGCCGTGCCACCCACTGCGCCATCTCGGGGTTGCGCTCGCCAAAGGCCTCGCCAGCGGGCACATGGAAGGTGGCATGCGTGCCCTCGGGCAGACCCAGCAGCAGGTTTTCGACCGCAGGCGAGAGCTCGCCCATGCCCAGCGACAGGGTCGCGGGCTTGCCTTCAAAGGTGTTGATCACATCGCCCGCCGGGCCAGCCAGGCGGTAGTGCAAGGTCAGAAACGATCCGGGTTGTACCACTGGCGCATCAACAGGCAGCGGCGTCACGGGGGCCATCGGAGTAGTCATGCAAATCCCTATAAACTGGGGTGTATTGTAGGTTGTAGGGTGAAACCCCTGCATGCAACCTATATCAAAAGATGCCCGGCAGAACCCGACCCCATAGAGGTTTTTGCCCGGGCACAAGGCCACCGGCCGACAGCGAACCTCCAGGAGTGCCCATGAACACCCATCTTTGCTGCCTTGCCCCTGCCTGCGCATGGCATGCACCGACCCTGCCCCGCCCGTCTGGCGCCCACCCTGTGACCGGCCAGCCGGACTGAAAGGACTGCATGCCCCTCAAAGACCTCCCCAGCGACTGCCAGCCACGCGAGAAACTGCTTGCCAAGGGCGCAGGCGCGCTCAGCGATGCCGAGCTGCTGGCCATTGTGCTGCGCACCGGCATGGCCGGCAAAAGCGTGCTGCAATGGGCGGCCGAGCTGCTGGCGCCGCGCCAGTCGGATGCCCTTGGCAGTGTTGGCAGTGTTGGCAGTGTTGGCAGTGTTGGCAGCTTTGGCGGCATCAACGGCCTGCTGCAGGCCAGCAGCGCCGAGCTGTCCCAGGTCAAGGGCCTGGGGCCTGCCAAGCGCGCCGAGTTGATCGCCGTGCTGGAGCTGGCCCGCCGCGCCATGGCCCAGCAACTGCAGCAGCGCAGCCTGCTCGACCGGGCCGCCACCGTCAAAGCCTATGTGCAGCTGCACCTGGCCCACAAGCAGCATGAGGTGTTTGCCGTGCTGTTTCTGGACAGCCAGCACCAGTTGATCGCGCTGGAGGAATTGTTCCGAGGCACCCTGGGCCAGGCCAGCGTCTATCCGCGCGAAGTGGTGGTGCGCGCACTGCACCACCACAGCGCAGCGGTGATATTGGCGCACAATCACCCCAGCGGCCAGGTCACGCCCAGCCAGGCGGACAAGCAACTCACCCAGAGCCTGCAGGCCGCCTTGTCCCTGGTCGATGTGCGTGTGCTGGACCATATTATTGTTGGGCCCGGAGCAGCACTGTCGATGGCCGAGGAAGGTGAGATGTGAGTAAACAGGACAAAGCCCGAGGCGCTTCATCCCTGCGCGAGCTCAAGCAGCTGCGCAAGGCGCTGACGGCCTTGCAGGCCGAGCAGGCGGCCCAGCGCCAGCTGCAGGAAGCCGCCCGCCAGCAGGCGCTGCGCCAGACTGAGCGCGACCGCCTGCTGTTCCGGCAGACCGTGGGCGCCGTGCGCCCGCTGCCCAGCAGCGGCCAGATCAGCGCCGAAACCACGCCGCCCGACCCATTGCCACTGCAGCACTGGGCCGATGAAAAACGTGTGCTGCTCGAAGCGATGAGCGACCAGTTCGACGCCAGCACCCTGCTCGATACCGATGACCAGCTGAGCTTTCGGCGCAAGGGCATTGGCCGCGATGTGGTGCACAAACTGCGCGCCGGGCACTGGACCATCCAGCGCCAGATAGACCTGCATGGCCTGCGCACCGACGAGGCGCGCCAGGCGCTGGGTACATTTATCCGCCAGTCCCAACGCCAGGGGCTGCGCTGTGTGCGCGTGGTGCATGGCAAGGGCCTGGGCTCGCCCGGGCGCATGCCGGTGCTCAAAGGCCGGGTGCACAGCTGGCTGGTGCAGAAAAACGAGGTGCTGGCCTTTGTGCAGGCCCGCCCGGCCGAAGGCGGCGCTGGCGCGCTGGTGGTGCTGCTGCGCGCAGCCACGATGACGGCCAGTGCCGTCAACGTGGCCGATGCGCTGCTGGAGATGCAGGCGCTGGCCCAGCAGGCCGCCGCCGAGCAGGCACCCGACCCGGTGGCCCAGCAGGTGGCATCCTGGGCGGCGCAGTACCGCAGCGCCAGGCCCAAGCGCTGACCGTGCGTTTTTAAGAAGCTTCGGGCTTGCCCAGCGGCAGGGGCGCGCTGAAGGGGTTGACCCAGCGCTTGTCCGCGTCCTGCAGCGGCAGTGCCTCGTGCGCATCCTCTTCGCCATAGATGCGGGCGATGCGCTCTTCCAAGCGGGGATGGCTGGCCAGCCAGGGCTTGCCGCCCAGGTGCCAGAAGTCATGCATCTCTTCGATGCTGTGCACCTCTACCAGTAGCATGTGATCGACCAGCGGCGAATACAGCCCGGCCGTGCTGCCCCGCGTCTGGAGCGCATCGGCCTGGGAGGGGTAGTCCTGCTGCCACAGTGCCTTGCGCAGCACGCGGCCCAGGCCATCGGGGTTGCGCGTCCACTGCACAGCGCGGGCATCGGCCAGGTACTCGCGCTGGCGCGATACCGCCGCCTTGAGCGCCTGGGCCGCTAACCAGCCCAGCCAGCCCACGGCCATCAGCGGCCGGCCAAACAGCGACACGCCGCGTTCGACCCAATCGCGCCCGTAGTTGAACAGCATCTCCAGCCCGAACACATAGCCGGCCAGCTCCATGTTGAGCCGCGTATCGCCCTCGTGCAGATGGGACAGCTCATGCGCGACCACGCCCTTGAGCTCGTCGCGGCTGAGGTACTCCAATGCGCCCATCGACACGACGATCACCGCATCCTCGGCCTCCCAGGCGGCGGCAAAGGCGTTGAGTGACAGGTCACGCGGCAGCACCATGGCCTGGGGCCGCCGGGCACCAGCAGCAATGCAAAGCTCATCCACAATGTTCTGGTACTGCTGCTCGGCATGCGATACCGACGGGCGCAGCTCCCGCGCGCCCAGTTGCCTGGCCAGGTGCAGGCCGCCCTGGCGCAGGTTGCTGCGCTTGATCCAGGCGCCGCCCAGCACCATCAGGGTGACAATGCCGAGATTGGTGGCCAAAAAACCGGCCGGGTAATGCACCGCCACCTGCTCCAGCCGCAGTGTGCTGAAAGCCACCGCCACCAGCGCAGGGGTCCAGAACACCAGCGCCAGCGCCAGGTGCACTCCGACCACAATGCCCAGAACGAGCAACGCAAAGGCGGCCAACAAGCCCCAGGTGCGGCGCCTTGCGCTGGCTTGGAAATCCCAGAATTTCATGCGGTGGCGGCTACGGCTTGGCAGCGCACCGGGCCATGGCCCTTAGAACTGCACACGAACGGCTTCGCGTTCCTGGGCGCTTTGCGTCGACTGCAGCATCGGCATCGCATGGAAGCCGAGGATCGAGGCCACGACAATCGCCGGGAAGGCGCGGGAGGCGTTGTTGAACTCCAGCACCTGGTCGTTGTAGGCCTGGCGCGCGTAGCCGATGCGGTTCTCGGTGCTGCCCAGCTCTTCGCTCAGCGAGCGCATGGTGTCATCGGCCTTCAGGTCGGGGTAGCTCTCGGTCAGCACCATCAAACGGCCCAACGCGCCACCCAGCGCGCCTTCTGCCGCCACCATCGCCTCGGCCACCTCGGGCTTGCCGGGCGCAGCGCGCAGCGCACTGGCCGCTGCCTGGGCCTGGCCGCGCGCGCGGATCACGGCCTCCAAGGTCTGGGACTCGTGCTCCAGGTATTTTTTGGCCACCGCCACCAGATTGGGCACCAGGTCATAGCGCCGCTTGAGCTGCACATCGATCTGCGCCAAGGCATTGCTGGTGCGGTTGCGCAAGGCCATCAAGCGGTTGTAGACCAGCACGCCCCAGACCAGCAAGGCGGCAATCACCGCAGAGACCACCATCAAATTGGTATTCATAACCCTCATCCACCCTCGTTAATTTTTAGTGGCTTGATTATGGGCCAAAGCGCTGCGGCTCCCCCATTGGGAATGCAAACCAGGGTTGGCGTTGCATTTTGCGAACCCGGCGCATGACAGAAGTCAAGAAATCAGGTATTGGGCTGCGGGGCCGCAGCCACAGCACGGGCACCCGCAGAAACCCGCAGATGCATCGCGGTGGATCCGGGCCTTGTCAGCGGTTGCGCATCCAGTCAGCGGTCTGGAAAAAGCTCTGGCCCAGGCGGCTGCGCAGTTTCTCGTCCACCCCAACATCGCCCATGGCCTGGTCCATGCAGGCCAGCCACTGGTCGCGCTCCAGAATGCCGATCGAGAACGGCATATGGCGCATGCGCAGGCGCGGATGGCCAAAGCGCTGCTGGTAATGGTCGGGGCCGCCCAGCCAGCCGCAGAGAAACCAGAACAGCTTGTCGCGCGCATCCTGCAAGCTGCTGCCATGGGCCTCGCGCAGTTCCTTGTAGCCGGGCTCCAGGTCCATCAGGTCATAGAAGCGGTCCACCAGCGCCCGCACCTTGTCCTCGCCGCCTATCCATTCAAAGGGGGTGTCATACGGGGGCTTTTCTTCGATGTGCATAGATGGCTCTCAGGGTCAGAGGATCAGGTGGCGGCCGCTGCACGTGGACAGTGGCCACCACCTTGGGCCCGCATATTACTGCTTTTGCAGGGCCTCAGACCGCTTCGCGCAAGGTCACGACGACCGGGCGGCGCAGCACCTCGCGCAGGCCCCACCAGCCCGCCACCAGCGCCAGCAAGGCGCCGCAGACACCGCCGGCCAGCGGCACCCACCAGCGCGGCACCCAGGCAAAGTCAAACACAAACTGGGCCAGCGCCCAGCCAATGGCCATGGCCACCACGCTGGCCAGCACACCAGCCAGCAGGCCCACACCGGCCAGCTCGGCCCGTTGCACCTGCTGCAGCAGCTGGCTGCGCGCACCCACGGCCCGCATGATGGCGTACTCGCGGGCGCGCTCCTCGCGCGTCGCGGTGATCGCGGCAAACAGCACCACCAGGCCAGCGGCCAAGGTAAAGCCAAACAGGAACTCCACCGCGCGGATCACCTGGTCCAGCACCTGCTGCAGCTGGGCCACGGTGGCGCGCAAGTCCACATTGGTGATGTTGGGAAACTCGCGCACCAGCGCATTGTCAAAGCCGGGAGTGTCCGGCGCGCGGTAGGCCGCCAGGTAGGTGACGGCCACCTCGTCCATCTTCGCGACCGGGTACATCACAAAGAAATTCGCACGCATCGAGCCCCAGTCCACCTTGCGCAGGCTGGTGATGGTGCTTTCGTGTTGCACGCCGCCCATGTCAAACAGCAGGCGGTCGCCCATCTTCAGGCCCAGGGTTTCGGCAATGCCCTCTTCCACGCTGACACCACCGGCCTCGCCCGGCGTCCACCGGCCTTGCACGATCTGGTTGTGCTCCTGCAGCACATCGCTGTGGGAGATGTTGAACTCGCGGTCCACCAGGCGCTTGGCGCGGTCCTCGGTGTAGTCGCTCGGGCCCACATCCTTGCCATTGATCTGGATCAGACGGCCGCGAATCATCGGGTACCAGTCCCATTTGTCGATACCGGCCTGGCGCAGGCGCTGCTGGAAGGTATCGGCCTGGTCCGGCATGATGTTGATGACAAAGCGGTTCATCGCATCGGGCGGCGTGGTCTGGCGCCAGGTCTGGATCAGGTCGGTGCGCAGCAGCACCAGCAGCACCAAGGCCATCAGGCCCACGGCCAGGCTGCTGACCTGCACCACGGCAAACCAGGGCCGGGCGGCCACTTGGCGCGTGGCCAGCAACAGCCAGCGCGGCGCCGTGCGCTCGTTCACCACCCGGCGCAGCAAAGTGATGGCCGCCGCGCTGAGCAGGCCAAACACCACGATCGCCATCGCAAAGCCGCCGACGGCAATGCCACCCAGCTTGGCATCGCCGCTGACCAGCAGCAGCATGGCCGCAAAGCCCAGTACCCCCAGCAGCAGCACGGTGGCCGATGCCGGGCGCAAGGCACCCAAGTCACGGCGCAGCACGCGCAGCGGCGGCACCTGGGCCAGCTGCAGCACAGGCGGCAGGCCAAAGGCCAGCAGCAAGGTCATGCCCATGCCCACGCCCATCACCATGGGCCAGCCGCTGGCAGCGGGCAAAGTCACGGCCAGCAGGCCGGCCATCAGCCAGACAAACAGGTAGTGCATCGCATAGCCCAGCGCAACGCCCAGCAGGCTGGCGGCCAGGCCAACAATCACAAACTCGACCACATAGGCGCCGGCGATGGCGCGCTGGGCCAGACCCAGCACGCGCAACAGCGCCGCGCCGTTGAGGTGGGCGCTGGCAAAGGTACGCGCGGCCAGTGCCACGGCCACAGCCGACAGCAGCGCCGCCAGCAGGGCCACCAGGTTCAGGAATTTCTGCGCACGCTCCAGGGTCTGCTCCATCTCGGGCCGGCCGCTTTGCAGCGACTCGATGCGCACGCCATGGGTATGGGGCTGGGCCACTTCGGTCTCGGCCCATTGCAAGAACTGCGCTGCCGCAGCAGGTTCACCCGCCACCGCAAAGCGGTACAGCAAGCGGCTGGCAGGCTGCACCAGGCCAGTGGCGGCCAGGTCATTCCAATCCAGCATCACACGGGGAGAAAAGCCCAGAAACCCCGCGCCCCGGTCCGGCTCGATCGTCAGCACCCGGCCAATGGTGAAGCGCTTGTCGCCCAGCCACAGCACCGCGCCGGTCTTCAGGCCCAACGCCTCGATCAGGCTCGGGTCCACCCAGACCTCACCGGGCGCAGGAATGTCGCGGGTCGGCGCATCGGGCTGGCCCGCTGCCGGGGCCGTACGCAGGCTGCCGCGCAGCGGGTAGCCGGCCTGCACCGCCTTGAGGCCCACCAGGCGTGATTCCCCGCCATCGGCATCGTCCGAGCGCGCCATCGTCGGGAACGTGACCGTCGTCACGCCCTTCAAGCCCAGCGCCTGGGCCTTGTCGCTGAAGGCCGCTGGCGTGCGGTTGTCGCTCACCACCACCACATCGCCTCCCAGCAACTGGCTGGCATCGCGCTGCAGCCCCGCTTGGAGGCGGTCGGAGAAAAAGCTCACGGACGTGAGCGCCGCCACGGCCAGGGCCACCGCCACCAGCAGGAGGCGCAGCTCACCGGCGCGCCAATCCCGCATCAACTGGCGCCAGCCCAGCGCAAAAAAGTTGTGTTTCATGCAGCAAACATAACTGATGCGCGTTTACCCCCAGCCCTTGCCGGATTTCCCGGCGATTCCACGACTTCCATCCGGCAAAAGGCATGCCGCAAGCAGGGTCAAGGCCACAGCAAAGGGGATCTAGATCAGCATGTTTTGGAAAAAGCACCACTGCGTGCACTGCCAGACACCCCAGCAATTCTTGGATGCCTGTCCGGCAGGAGATTTTGTAGACGCCCCTCAAGCGCCCCATTGAAAGAGATCATCCCCAAGCGGGCAATTGCGAGTTACGATATGAAACAACAATCTCTCAACGAGCCATTCCTATGCAAGCCTTGATTTCACAATTGGGCCAGACGTTTGCCAAAGCTCGCAGTCTGGCGGAGCTGACACGCCCCCTACTGGAGATGCTGCAAAGAGTCACCAGTCTGGAATCCACCTACCTCACCCGCATCGATCTGGGCCAGCGCGTCCAGCAGGTGCTGTTTGCGCGCAATACCCAAAGCCTGCAGATCCCCGAGAACCTGAACGTGCCTTGGGAAGACACCTTGTGCAAACGCGCCATCGATGAGAACTGCCTCTACACCGACGATGTAAGCCGCCACTGGGGCGACTCGCAGGCCGCGCAGGCGCTGGGCATCCAGACCTATGCCAGCACGCCGGTGCACCTGTCCGATGGCGCGCTTTACGGCACACTGTGCGGCGCCAGCGCATCGCGCAAACCGCTGCAGCCCGATACCCGCGATGTGATGCGCCTGTTTGCCCAGATCCTGGGCCAGCAGGTCGAGCGTGAGCAGCTGCTGGTGCAGATCCAGGTACAGAACGAAGAGCTGCAGCGTCTGGCGCGCACCGATGCCCTGACCGGCCTGCCCAACCGCCGCGCACTGATCGAGCAGTTCGACCAACTGCAGACCATTGCCCGCCGCCAGGAGCGTTACGTGCTCGTCGGCATGATCGACATGGATGGCTTCAAGGCCATCAACGACGGTTACGGCCATGAGGCGGGCGACCGCTTTTTGCAGCTGCTGGCCGACCAGATGCGCGGGGCCATGCGCGACTCGGACCTGATTGCCCGGCAGGGCGGTGACGAATTTGTCTTTGCCGGCCTGGGCCCCTACCTGAACGAATCGGTGGCCCCGGCCCTCACGGAGACACAGGCACGCCTGTTTGCCAGCACCCGGGCCGAGTCGCTCTGCCTGGGCCAGGGCCTGAGCCTGAACTACACCGGCGCCAGCGTGGGGCTGGTAGCCGTCACGCCGGGCACCGATGCGGACACCGCCTTGCAGCAGGCCGACCTGGCGATGTACCAGACCAAGCAGGCCCGCAAAGCGCGCCACCCGGTCGCCGCCTGATTCACAGCCCCCACTACCCTGGGGCGCAGATCAGCCCTCGGTGATCTGCGCGGCGGCTGCGGCGCCGGCCGCCGTCAAGGCCAGCATCCAGCGCCCCTCCACCGCCTCCGCCTGCACCCAAGCGGGTTGCTGGGCCTGCTCCAGCAGCAGGTTGAGCATGGCCAGCTCGCGCAGCAGGCCGCTGGCAGGGGCATCCAGGCATTTGGCGATACGCACCAGCGCAACCGCCTGGCCGCCACGCGCCTGCTGCTCCTGCGCCAAGGCCTGCAGCAAGCGCTGCGCCAGCATGCGCTGCGCCAGCGGCGAGATTGCCGGAGCGGCGCCCAAGCTCCCCATCACTGCGGCGCCAGACCAGGCTCCAGCACCACCGGAATGGATTTGGAGGTGGGCGTGCCTGCATGCGCGGCCACGGCCGACAGGGGCACCAGCGGGTTGGTCTCCGGGTAGTAGGCGGCCAGGTTGCCGCGCGGAATGTCATAGGCCACCAGCTTGAAGCCCTCGACACAGCGCTGCTGGCCGTCGTCCCAGACCGTGCGGATATTGACCCAGTCGCCATCGGCCAGGCCCAGATCGCGGATGTCATCGGCATGGATGAAGACCACCCGGCGCTGGCCAAACACGCCCCGGTAGCGGTCGTCCATGCCATAGATGGTGGTGTTGTACTGGTCGTGCGAGCGGGTGGTCAGCAGGGTGAACACGCGCTGGTCACGCAGCCGCGCACGCGCCCGATGCGCAGGGGTGTCCAGCGGCACTGCGTGGGCGTGGAAGCTGGCCTTGCCACTGGCGGTGACCCAGATGCGCTCGCTGGCAGTGTTGCGCAGCCGAAAGCCACCGGGCACGGCCACGCGCTGGTTGAAGTCGGCAAAGTCGGGGAAGACCTTGGCGATCTCGTCGCGGATCAGCGCGTAGTCGGCGGCCAGCGCCAGCCAGTCCACCCGGCTGCGCGCGCCCAGGGTGGCATGGGCCAGGCGCGCCACAATCGCCGGCTCGGACAGCAGATGGGCCGAGGCCGGTGGGTTCATGCCCATCGACAGGTGCACCATGCTCATCGAATCCTCCACCGTCACGCCCTGGGGCTGGCCGTTTTGCAGATCGATCTCGGTGCGCCCCAGGCAGGGCAGCAGCAAGGCCTGGCGGCCATGCACCACATGGCTGCGGTTGAGCTTGGTGGTGACCTGCACCGTCAACGCGCAGCGCTGCAGGCCTTTCCAGGTTTCATAGGTATCGGGCGTGGCGGCGGCAAAATTGCCCCCCAGCGCAAAAAACACCTGGGCCTGGCCGTCGCGCATGCTGGCAATGGCCTCCACCGTGTCCATCCCGTGGGCGCGCGGTGGCGCAAAGCCATAGACCTCCTGCAGCCGGTCCAGCAGCGCTGCGGGCGGTTTTTCCCAAATGCCCATGCTGCGGTCACCCTGCACATTGCTGTGGCCGCGCACCGGGCAAGGCCCCGCTCCTGGCCGTCCGATATGGCCGCGCAGCAGCAGCAGGTTCAGAATCATCTGGATGGTGGCCACCGAATGCGCATGCTGGGTGATGCCCATGCCCCAGCAGGCAATCACCTTGTCCGCGCCCAGGTAGACATCGGCTGCTGCCCGCATCTGCGCTTCGCTCAGGCCCGACTCCTGCGCCAGCAGCGCCCAGTCTTCCTCGTGCAGGCTCTGCGCCAGCGCCTCAAAACCGGTGGTGTGCGCGGCGATGAACGTATGGTCCAGCACGCCGCCCCGGGCCGCCTCTTGCTCCAGCACATGCTTGAGCATGCCCCGCAGCGCCGCCAGGTCGCCGCCCACGCGCAGCTGAAAGTAGTGCGTGCTGATGGGGGTCGAGCCCAGCGTCGCCATCTCCAGCTTGTCCTGTGGATCGGCAAAGCGCTCCAGCCCGCGCTCGCGCAAGGGGTTGAAGCTGACGATGCGCGCGCCACGCTTGTGCGCCTCGCGCAGCTCGCCCAGCATGCGCGGGTGGTTGGTGCCCGGGTTCTGGCCAAAGATGAAGATCGCATCAGCCTCCTCAAAATCCGCCAGGGTCACCGTGCCTTTGCCCACGCCAATCTGCTCGCGCATGGCCGAGCCGCTGGGCTCATGGCACATGTTGGAGCAATCGGGGAAATTGTTGGTGCCGTACTCGCGCACAAACAGCTGGTAGAGGAAGGCCGCCTCGTTGCTGGCCCGCCCCGAGGTGTAGAACACCGCCTGGTCCGGGCTGGGCAGCGCATTCAGGTGCCGGGCGATCAGCGCAAAGGCATCGTCCCAGGCAATCGGCTGGTAGTGGTCGCTGGCCGGGTCATAGACCATCGGATGCGTCAGCCGGCCCTGGTCCTCCAGCCAGAAATCGCTTTGCTGGGCCAACTCGCGCACGCTGTAGCGGGCAAACAGCTCCGGGCCTGCACGGCGGGCCGTGGCCTCGGCGGCAACGGCCTTGACGCCGTTCTCGCAGAACTCGAAGGTCGAGGCATGGTTGCGGTCGGGCCAGGCGCAGCCCGGGCAGTCAAAGCCATCGGGCTGGTTGGCGGACAGCAGCGTCTTGGCACCCTTGAGGGCGATGTCGTGGTGCAGCAGCGTGTTCTTGACACTGTTCAAGGCGCCCCAGCCACCGGCTGGGCCTTTGTAGAAGGCGATTTTTTGTTCTTGCATGGCAGAGGCTCGGTGTAGCTCTGCATTTCAACGCGCTGGCCGCCAGGCGTCAAATTCAATGCCGCAATGCCAGCATTCGCAAAACTATGCCTGGGCCGGCGGTGCCGCCGCTGCCAAGGCGCCGGCATGCTGCAGGCACTGCTGCTGCCATTCGTCCTGCGCCATCAGCGCGCGCGCCGCCTCAAGCGCTGGCATGCCCTGCTGGGATTGCTGGTAGAGAAAGGCGACTTCGCTCTCGACCACCGGCTCCACCAAGGGCCAGGCACGCAGACCCGGCGTATGCCGCACGGTGGCCAACACGGCGCCGGGCACGATGCTGGCCACCTGGCCCTCGCCCACCGCCTGCAACAAGGCCTGGACGGAATTGGTCTCCATGGCCGGCTGCACCTGCACGCCGACGGCCAACAAGCTGCGCTCCACGATCTGGCGGTTGTGCATATCGGGCGTCAGCAGGCACAGCGGCTGCTGCGCAGCCTGGGCCCAGCCCAGGGGTTCGGCCGCATGCAGGGTATCGGCCACGCAGGCGGCTGCGGGCGCCGAGCGCAGCAGGTAGTAGTGCTCCTGGTACTGCGGCGCGCAATGGGTGCGTGGGCGGCGGATGCGGTCGCTGTAGCCCAGCGCCAGGTCCAGGCTCAGCTCTTCCAGGCCACGTTCAATATCGGGGGAGCTCATCGCATGCAGCGCAGGCACCAGGCCCGGGTGCTGGCGGCGCAGCAGGCTGGCAAAGCGCAGCAGCATCGGCATGGCCGTCGGTACGGCCGCCATGCGCAACTGGCCTTGCAACTGGCCCGCCTGGGCGCTCAGGCGTTGGCGCAGGCGCGCCTCGCTTTGCAGCATCTCCAGGCCGGTTTGCAGCACCTGCTCGCCCTCGGGCGTAAAGCCGGCAAACACCCGGCCCCGGCGCACGATGGCCACGCCAAACTCGGCCTCCAGCGCGCGCAGCGCATTGGACAGGGCCGGCTGGGTGATGTGGCAGGCCTGGGCTGCCCGCGCGAAATGGCCATGCGCATGGAGCGCGGCCAGGTAGCGCATGGCAGCGAGCAGGTTCATCAGGTGTTGCTGCTGACGGAGATGGTCGGGAACTTCGACGAGAAGTCCTTGGCCTGCTGCGCAATCTTGACGGCGATGCTGCGGGCCACCTGCTTGTAGATGGCGGCCACTTCGCTGTCAGGCGCCGCCACCACGGTGGGGGTGCCACTGTCCGCCTGCTCGCGGATCTGCATCGACAGCGGCAGCGCGCCCAGGTAGTCGAGCTGGTAGTCGGCGGCCATGTGCTTGCCGCCATCGGCGCCAAAGATATGCTCCACATGGCCGCAGTGGGTGCAGACATGCATGGCCATGTTCTCGATCACGCCCAGCAGCGGCACGCCGACCTTCTCGAACATCTTGATGCCCTTGCGCGCGTCGAGCAAGGCAATGTCCTGCGGCGTGGTGACGATCACGGCACCGGTCAGCGGCACGCGCTGGCTCAGGGTCAGCTGGATGTCGCCGGTGCCCGGTGGCATGTCGATCAGCAGGTAGTCGAGGCCGGCCCAGTTGGTCTGGCGCAGCATCTGCTCCAGCGCCTGCACGGCCATCGGGCCACGCCAGATCATCGCCTGGTCCTGGTCAACCAGCAGGCCGATCGACATCACCTGCACGCGATGGTTGAGCTTGGGCTCCATGGTCTTGCCATCGCTGCTCTCGGGCTTGCCGTCCACGCCCATCATCATGGTCTGGCTGGGGCCGTAGATATCGGCATCCAGCACGCCGACGCTGGCGCCCTCGGCCGCCAGGGCCAGTGCCAGGTTGGCGGTGGTGGTGCTCTTGCCCACCCCGCCCTTGCCCGATGCCACGGCAATGATGTTCTTCACGCCGGGGATCAGCGGCACACCGCGCTGCACCGCATGCGTGATCACCTTGTTGCTGATGCTCACCGAGACGTTTTCCACGCCCGGCACCGACTTGGCCGCCGCCACGAACTGGCTGCGCAGCTGCGGCACCAGGCTTTTGGCGGGGTAGCCCATCTCCACATCAAAGGCGACGTCGCCGCCATTGATCTGGAGGTTGCGCACGGCACGCGTGCTGACAAAATCTTTGCCCGTGTGGGGGTCTTGAACGCTGGCCAGCGCGGCCAGTAACGTTGTTTCGGTCACTGTCATCGTGTTTTCTATTCCTGAGACAGCAATAAGTCTAGCGAACCGCGCTTGCCCTTGCGAACCAGCGACAATCTGAGCTTTTCCCCTGCACCTCTTGAAAGACCTGCACCCGTGAAACTGAAAATGGCCGAGAACTCCGTGTTTGCAATCTTGCTGCGCTCGTCGTGGTGGATCAGTGTGGTGGTCGGAGCCATCATCGTGGTGCTGTGCCTGGCGCTGCTGCCCAAGGACATCCGCTTTGTCGGCGCCGCCGGCAGCCTGCCTTTTCTGGTGATCGGCGCGATGGCCGCCAAGCGCCAGTGGAACCAGCCCAGCGCGGCCGCCACCGAGGCGCTGCTGGCGCAGGCCAGCGCCATGTCCAGCCGCGATCTGCAGGCATGGCTGAGCCGCGCCTGGCAGGCCGAGGGTTATGCCGTCACCACCCTGCAGCAAGGCGCGGCCGATCTGCAGCTGGCGCGCAACGGCCAGACCACCCTGGTGCAAACCAAGCGCAGCAAGGCTGGCGTGCATGGCATCGAGCCACTGCGCGCCCTGCATGAGGCCGCCAGCCAGGCGGGCGCGGTCAGCGTCTATGTGCTGCTGCAAGGCGAGCTGAGCGACAACGCCCGCGTGTTTGCCCGTGACCAGAAAATCGTGCTGCTGCAGAACCTGGAGCTGGCAACCCTGCTGAAAAAGGCGGCAGCGAAGGCCTGATTTTTGTCTTTGGGGCACAGCTCGGCGACAGCAGCGCTTGGCGCAGCGCCCCCGTTTCGGCTATGGTGCTCGCCATGCCGTCCCCTCTGCACTACAGCCCCCATTCCGCCGCCACGGCCATCGTGCTCTCGGGCGGCGGCGCGCGTGCCGCCTACCAGGTAGGAGTGCTGCAGGCCCTGTCGCGCTTGCGCCAGAACGCCGGGGCCGACCATGAACCCACGCCCTTCCCCATAGCAGTAGGCACCTCGGCCGGCGCGATCAATGCAGCCGGCCTGGCCTGCGGCGCGGACCATTTCGACCTGGCGGTGCAGCGGCTCTCGCGGGTATGGCGCAATTTCTCCACCAGCCAGGTCTACCGTGCCGATGCCTTTGGTGTCATGCGCAGCGGGGCGCGCTGGCTCAGCCTGCTGACCCTGGGCTGGGCACTGACCCGCTGGCACCACAGCAAACCGCGCTCGCTGCTGGACAACGCCCCCTTGCTGGAGCTGCTGCAGGCCGAGCTGCCGCTGGAAAAGATCCCGCATCTGCTGCACAGCGGCAAGCTGTCGGCGCTGGCCATCACCGCATCGAGCTACACCAGCGGCGAGCACATCACCTTCTACGAAGCCGGCCCGCATGTGCCCAGCTGGTCGCGCACGCAGCGCCGCGCCATCCAGGACCGCATCAGCCACCAGCACCTGATGGCCTCGTCGTCGATCCCCTTTATCTTTCCGCCTGCCGAGCTGATGCTGCGCGGCCAGTACAACTACCTGGGCGATGGCGCGATGCGCCAGACCGCGCCGCTGGCCCCTGCGGTGCATCTGGGCGCCCAGCGCATTGTGGTGGTCGGTGTGGGCCGCTCGCACGAGGTGCTGCACCTGCCCCAGGGCGAGCACCCGCCGTTCCCCTCGCTGGCCCAGGTGGCCGGCCATGCACTGTCCACGATCTTTCTTGATGCGCTGTCGGTCGATGTGGAACGGGCCCAGCGCATCAACCACACGCTGAGCCTGATCCCCGAGGCCGAGCGCGCCCGCAGCGCACTGCGGCCGCTGGATTTGCTGGTGATCACGCCATCGCAATCGCTGGACGCGTTGGCGCTGGAGCACCTGCAGGAGCTGCCCACGCCGGTGCGGGCGCTGCTGGGTGCCATGGGCGTGTCGGTGCACAGCCAGAACGTGGGCAGCGCGGCCCTGGCCAGCTATTTGTTGTTTGAGCCGGGCTACACCCGGGCGCTGATGGCGCTGGGCCGGGCCGACACCATGGCGCGGCGCGACGAGGTCTGCGCCTTTTTTGGCTGGGGCAGCCGCCCGGCAGGCCCCGCCAATCCCCTGGTCGCGCCATCTGGCCCCGTAAGCGCCTAGAATTGGCCGGTTCTGGAGCGCCTGCGCGCGCGAGGGCTGGCTGCGCCACCCTCCCTGTGACCAGAATCCGCAACGGCCACCGGCCTGCGTCCTCTCTGTGATTAGAAAGTTCCGCAACCCTATGTCTCAACGAAAGATTTTCGTCACCACCGCCCTGCCGTATGCCAACGGCAACTTCCACATCGGCCACACCATGGAATACATCCAGGCCGATACCTGGGTGCGTGCGCAGCGAATGCAGGGCAATGCGGTGAACTTTGTCGGCGCCGATGACGCCCATGGCGCGCCCATCATGATTGCCGCTGAAAAAGCCGGCAAGACGCCCCAGCAGTTTGTTGCCGACATCGCCGCCGGCCGCAAGCAGTACCTCGACGGCTTCCACATCGGTTTTGACAACTGGAGCAATACCGACAGCCCCGAGAACCACGAGCTGTCCAAGCAGATCTACCTGGACCTGAAGGCCGCCGGCTTTATCGAGACGCGCACCATCGAGCAGTTCTTCGACCCGGAGAAGAACATGTTCCTGCCTGACCGTTTCATCAAGGGCGAATGCCCCCGCTGCCACGCCAAGGACCAGTACGGCGACAACTGCGAAGTCTGCAGCTCCGTCTATGCGCCCACCGATCTGGTCAACCCCTACTCGGCACTGTCTGGTGCCAAGCCGGTGATGAAGAGCTCGGAGCATTTTTTCTTCAAGCTGTCCGATCCGCGCGCTGTCGAGTTCCTGACCCAGTGGACCCAGGACGGCCAGCATGTGCAGCCCGAAGTGGCCGCCAAGATCAAGGAATGGTTTGGCGTGCGCACCAACCCCGATGGCTCCACCAGCGAAGGCCTGGACGACTGGGACATCTCGCGCGACGCGCCCTATTTTGGTATCGAGATCCCCGATGCACCGGGCAAGTACTTCTACGTTTGGCTGGATGCGCCTGTGGGCTACCTGGCCTCGCTGAAGAACCTGCTGGCCCAGCGTGGTGAGGACTACGAGGCCTACATGGCCGATCCGGCGCTGGAGCAGTACCACTTCATCGGCAAGGACATCATCACCTTCCACACCCTGTTCTGGCCGGCGATGCTGAAGTTCAGCGGCCGCAAGACCCCCACCAAGATCTGCGTGCATGGCTTCCTGACCGTGAACAACGGCGAGAAGATGAGCAAGAGCCGTGGCACCGGCCTCGATCCGCTCAAGTACCTGGCCCTCAAGATGAACCCCGAGTGGCTGCGCTACTACCTGGGCGCCAAGCTCAATGGCAAGAACGAAGACGTCGACTTCACCGCCGAAGACTTCATGCTGCGCGTCAACTCCGACCTGATCGGCAAGTATGTGAACATCGCCTCGCGCGCTGCCGGCTTTATCAGCAAGCGCTTTGAAGGCCGGCTGGGCGAGGTGAGCGCCGACGGCCAGGAGCTGCTGGCCGTGCTGCGCGCGCAAAAGGAGGCGATTGTGGCCGCCTACGAAGCACGCGACACCGCCCGCGCCGCCCGCGAGATCATGCAGCTGTGCGACAAGGTCAACAGCTATGTCGATGCCAACAAGCCCTGGGAGCTGGCCAAGAAGGACGGCATGGAGCAGCGCCTGCACGATGTCTGCACGGTCTGCATCGAAGCTTTCCGCATCTTGACCATCTACCTCAAGCCGATCCTGCCGGGTGTGGCTGCAGAAGTGGCGAACTTCCTGATCGTGCCGCCCGAGCAATTTGCCGACGTGGACAAGCCGCTGGGCGCTGGTCACCAGATCGGCATCTACCAGCATCTGATGCAACGCGTGGACCCGCTGCAGCTCGAAGCGCTGTTCGAAACCCCGGCCAGCCAGGAAAAGGCGGCGGCCGCTGCAGCGCCTGCCAAGGCCAAGAAGGCGGAGAAGAAAGCCGAAGCCGTGGTGGACCCGAACGCCCCCGGTGGCGAGCCGCTGGCCGAAACCATTGGCATCGACGACTTTGCCCGCATCGACCTGCGCATTGCCAGGATTGTGGAATGCAAGGCCGTCGAAGGCTCGACCAAGCTGCTGCAGCTGACCCTGGACGTTGGTGAAAAGGGAGAAGACGGCAACCCCAAGACCCGCAATGTGTTCAGCGGCATCAGCAGCATGTACACGCCTGAGCAGCTGCAAGGCAAGCTCACCGTGCTGGTTGCCAACCTGGCGCCGCGCAAGATGAAGTTCGGCATCTCCGAAGGCATGGTGCTGGCCGCCAGCCACGCGGACGAAAAAGCAGTGCCCGGCATCTATGTGCTGGAGCCCTTCCCCGGTGCCCAGCCCGGCATGCGCATAGGCTGAGCGCTTTCGCTGCTGCCAAGACCCAAGCCTCTGCCGCCCCTGGCCGCAGAGGCTTTTTTGTGTGCCTTGGCTGGCATCTGCCTATTCCTGCAAGCCGGCTGCGCTGTCGCAGCGATTCCCCGCCAAGGCTTATTCATAGGGTTTGGATAGCTTCTTTTTTCGAAGCACCTACCCTGCACGCGCCAGCAGCAAGCACAATGCGCCGGTATAAATAAATAACCCGGAACATCCTGTTACGCCGCCCCGGTATGGGACGCATCAAACAGACTGTTTCCTAGAATCCCCACACCCCTGCTCTGCTTGTGCCGCGTGACGGCTCAGAGACTGCACCCACGGTGCGCTCCGCGCCCCACCGCCTCGGTGGGAACGCCCAAGCTTGGAGGCTTTTTCCTGGGTCAGCGCCCTGTCTGGAGCTGGCCTTCCGATCATTCAGGAGCCCCAATGCGCTTTGCATTTCCCCCCTCCCGCCTTGGCCATCTGCTCTGGCCCGGTCTGGTGCTGGCCGCTGCGGTCCAGGCCCAGCCAGCCCCTGCGGCCCCAACGCCCCTGCGCGCCCAGGATGTGGCCGTGCTGGCCGCCACCTGCGCCAACTGCCACGGACCCGATGGCCGCTCCACCGGCGGCATCCCCTCGCTGCGCGGCGTGGATGCGGCCTATCTGCTGGCCAGGCTGCAGGCCTTCAAGGCCGGGACTGCTCCCGACGCCACGGTGATGACACGCCTGGCCAAGGGCTATGAAGACGCACAAATCCAGGCCCTGGCCGCCTGGTTCAGCAAGGAGGGCAAGTAATGCCATTCAAGCACCTCAACCGCCGCCAGATTCTGGGCAGTGCCGTGGCCGGCACCGCCAGCCTGGCCCTGCCCTCTATCGTCCGTGCCCAGGCCGCTTCTGCCCATGTGGTGGTCGTCGGCGGGGGCTTTGGCGGGGCCACCGCCGCCCGCTATCTGCGCCAGTTTGCGCCCCAGCTGCAGGTCACCCTGGTGGAACCTGCGGCGCGCTTTTACACCTGCCCCTTCTCTAACCTCTATCTGGCCGGATTGCGCAGCTGGGACAGCATAGGCCATGGCTACGACGGCCTGCGCAAGGCCGGTGTGACCGTGGTGCAGGCCAGCGCCGAGGCCGTGGATGCGGCGGCCCGCAGCGTCAAACTCTCCAACGGCCAGACGCTGCGCTACGACAGACTGGTGCTCTCCCCCGGCGTGGACATGCGCTGGAATGCACTGGAAGGCTATGACGAGGCCGCGGCCCAACTGGCCCCCCACGCCTGGAAGGCCGGGCCCCAAACCCAGCTGCTGAAAAAACAGTTGGAGGCCATGCCCGACGGCGGCCGCTTTGTGATGGTGATTCCCGCCAACCCCTTTCGCTGCCCACCCGGCCCTTACGAGCGCGCGGCCATGGTGGCCCACTACTTCAAGCAGCACAAACCCAAGTCCAAGATTCTGCTGCTGGACGACAAGGACGCTTTTTCCAAGCAGGGCCTGTTCATCCAGGGCTGGAAGGCCTTGTATGGCGACATGATCGAATGGGTCAAGCAATCGGACGACGGCAAGGTCGTGCGTGTCGACGCCAAGAACCTGGAAGTCGAAACCGCTTTTGGCACCAAGCACAAAGCCGATGTGCTGAACGTGATTCCTCCCCAAAAAGCCGGTGCGATTGCTGACCGTGCGGGCGTGACGGATGCCAGCGGCTGGGTGCCGATCAAGGCCGAGAGCTTCGAGTCCAAGCAGGTCCCCCATGTCTATGTGCTGGGCGATGCCACCATTGCCGCGCCCATGCCCAAGTCCGGATTTGCCGCCAACACCCAGGGCAAGGTGGCCGCCGCCGCCATTGCGGCCGAGTTGACGGGCCAGCCTCTGCCCACCGCGGCCTACGCCAACACCTGCTACAGCCTGATTGGTAGGGACTACGGCATCTCCGTGGCCGGCGTCTACCGCGCCCAGGAGGGCAAGCTGATCGAGGTGGCAGGCTCGGGCGGCGTCAGTCCCATGGATGGCAACACCACTTTCCGCAAGGCCGAGGCCGACTATGGGGCGGACTGGTACAGGGCCATCAGTGCGGATATATGGGGTGGGTGAACGCGGCGCCCCCTGAGCCGCTTCGCGTCTTCCCCCTCTCTTGGCGCTGCGCGCCGGAGGGGGACGGCACCAGCGCGGCAGGGCGGCGCGGCCGGCGTAGGCCCTTGCGCGGTGCCCTGGTGTGGGGCGCGCCAGTTTTGTCCGCTCCGCCCTTGGTCTTACTCCCTCGCCCCTTTGGACTCGGAGCTTGCCGAAATACCTGGGGTCTTGCTCCTTCCCCCTCTGGGGGAAGGCGGGGATGGGGGCTCGGCCCTGGTATGTGTCCTGGTATTTCTCCCTCGCCCCTCTGGGGAGAGGGTGGGGGTGAGGGGCAGCGCCGGTCGTGCACCCGGCGCGGAGCGAAGACCTGAATATGTTGTGAGGCACTGACATGCTGTTGTGGGCTGGATTTTTGTTGGGCTGTGGCTTTGGTGCGCTGGCCCGTCTTTCGCGCTTTTGTCTGTTGCGTGGGCTGCGCCAGCAGCTGGGGCTGGATGGGGGCGAGGCGCGGGGCAGCGCACCGGCGCTGCAGGCGTTTGCGCTGGCGCTGGCCGTGGCCTTGCTGGCGGCCCAGGGGCTGCAGCTGGCGGGCCTGGTCGATCTGGGCCAGACCCAGGTGGCGCGCAACAGTTTCTCGGCCCTGGGCATGCTGCTGGGTGGTGTGCTGTTTGGTGTGGGCATGGTGCTGGCCAACAGCTGCGGCGCCCGGGCCCTGGTGCTACTGGCCGGGGGCAATCTGCGCAGCCTGGTGACGGTGGTGTTTCTGGGCCTGGGCGCTCAGGCCAGCATGACCGGCGTGCTGCTGCCGCTGCGCCAGTGGCTGGGTGGCCTGGCACCGCTGGAGCTGGAGCACGCCACGCTGACCCAAAGCCTGTTGGCCCAGGGCTGGAGCCCGGCTGCCCTATTTGCCACCACGGCCTTGCTGCCCGCCGCCCTGCTGCTGGCCTATGCCGCATGGCGACCTGGGCTGCGCCGCAGCCCCTGGCAGGCGTTGGCGGCCGTAGGCATAGGCCTGCTGGTGGCTGCGGGCTGGTGGATCACCGCCACGCTGGAGGTCGACCCCTTCGACCCCGTCAAACTCAGCTCGCTGAGTTTTATCGGCCCCATCGCCGAAAGCCTTCTGTACCTGCAGGTCTCCGTGGGCCGCGCCATCAGCATAGGTCCGGCGCTGGTGGCAGGCGTGCTGTGCGGGGCGGCGGTAGCGGCCCTGTTGTCACGCCAGGCGCGCTGGGAAGGCTTTGACAGCACGGGCCGCCTGGCTGCATCGGCAGGTGGTGGGTTGCTGATGGGCCTGGGCGGCGCCCTGGCTGCGGGCTGCTCCATAGGCCAGGGGCTGTCGGGGCTGAGCAGCCTGGCCTGGGCCAGCCTACCCGCCGTGCTGGGCATGCTGCTTGGGGCGTGGCTTGCCTTGCGCCTGCGGGGGCAGAAGGCTTGAGGACATTGCAAGTGCTGTGGCGCTTTCGCAGCACTGCACAAGGGTATAGAGGGTCACGACTGACATCGCCTCTAGAATTTGCGTTTGCTTACACTGTTTCGCTTGTGCCGCGTGCCGGCTGAGGGAGAACTCCAAGTTGCCTGCGGGCGGGAGCCGCTGCCATCAGTTTCTGGTCGCCGCACCCAGCGGTCAACACACCAGGAGCCCTCATGCCAGACCACGCAACGCCTGACATCACGACCGCCGCCCACGCGGCCCTGCCCCGCCGTCGCTTTTTGCTGACCCCACCTGCCCTGGCATTGGGTGCAGCCGCAGCCTCCGTGCTGCCCGCCCAGGCGGCCCCCAGCATCCTCACACCGGCCTCGCGCATTCTGCCGCGCCAGGGCAAGGGCCCGCGCATTGTGATCTGCGGCGGTGGCTGGGGCGGCATGACAGCGGCCCGCTATCTGCGCGAGCTGATCCCGAATGCCGATGTGGTGCTGCTGGAGCGCAACCCCACGTTCTGGTCCGGCCCCATGAGCAACAAGTGGCTGATCGATATCGTCAACACCGATTTCGTCAACCGCGACATGCTGCACCCAGCCAACAAGTACGGCTACACCTTGCTGCAGACCGAGGTCAACGGCTTCGAGCGCGACCAGAAACTGGTGCGCACGGCCCACGGCCTGATCGAATATGACTTCCTGATTCTCTCGGGCGGCATTCGCAACGACTACGAGGCCTGGTTTGGCAACGACCAGCGCGCGATTGAATACACGCGCACGCATTTCCCCAATGCCTACATCCCCAACCAGGAGATGCTGTCGCTCAAGCAGAAGGTGAAGAACTTCAAGGGCGGTACCCTGGTGATGACGCTGCCCCCACCGCCCCACCGCTGCCCACCTTCGCCCTACGAGCGCGCCTGTTTGATCGCCTGGCACATCAAGAAAAACAAGATCCCCGGCAAGGTGCTGATCCTGGACCCCAAGCCCAAGATTGCCCCCATCAGCATGGGCTACCAGCAGGCTTTCGAGGAGCTGTATCCGGACATCATCACCCATGTGCCCAATGCGCGCGTGCAGGAGGTGGACCCCTTCAACAAGCGCATCAAGACGGCGGCGGGCGAGTTCAAGTTCGACGACGCCATTCTCATGCCACCCCACCAGGCGGCCGATATGGTGTGGCAGGCCGATTTGATCGGCAAGGACCCGGCTACCGGCAAGCCCACGGGCTGGGCCGATATGCACAACCGCCTCTACCACGCCAAGACCGACGACCGCGTCTACTTTGTGGGTGACCTGATGGGCGCCATCTCGCCCCAGTTCGGTCACTACCCCAAGAGCGCCCACGTGGCCAACTACATCGGCAAGATCGTGGCCAAGAACATCGCCCAGCGCGTGGCCGGCAAGGAAGTGACGCCGCTGCTGCCCGACAACCTGTGCTACATGATGGTCAACGGCGACCCGCAGGAGGAGATCTCGGTCAAGTTCGAGTACGAGGTGGACGCAGCCAGCGGCAATGTGATCCAGCACCAGATCGATATGGACGTGCGCACCTCCGACCTGGTGAAGGAGGACTTTGCCTGGATCAACAGCAAGTTCAGTGATTTCCTGGGGGTGTAAGCGAGGCCTCCCCCTGAGACGCTGCGCGTCTTCCCCCTCTCTGGCGCTACGCGCCGGAGGGGGACGGCACCGGCGCTGCGGGGCGGCCCTTGCGCGGTGCCCTGACCTGGGCCACGCCAGTTTTTGAGGCTCCGGCGATAGCACATTGCATTGGGGATTTCAGCTGGAGCGGGCCAAGGAAGCACAGATGCCCTTGGACACTCCCCCACAGCGCCCAGACAGCCCTTCAGGCTAGGCGCTTGCCGCAGACAGTACTTGGGTACGGCAAGGACAAGCAACACCGCATGAAGGGCTGTATGGGCGTTGACGCACGACTCACCACAACAAGAGATTTAGAGTTTTTATGAACCACACCACACGCAGAAACTGGGTGCTGGGCGCAGCGGCTTCGGGCATGGCGCTGGCCTTGCCCGGCGCCGCTCTGGCCCAGACCTCCACGCCGGCAGGCAAGGCCCCGCTGGTAGGGCCTTTGGCCCCCAATCCCGCCGAGTTCAAAAAGACGGTGGAGCAGTTCAGCGCCGGCAAGACGGCAGCGGCCGAAGGCCTGCAGCTGGATGTGCCCGTGCTGGCCGACAATCCCAGCGCGGTGCCGGTGAAAGTCAAGGTCACCCTGCCCATCACCGAGCAAGACTGGTGCGAGGAAATCATTGTGCTGGCCGAGCTCAATCCCTCGCCCTTGGCCTGCAAGCTGCAATTCACCGCCCTGGCCGGCACGGCCGAGGCTGCCGTGCGCATACGCCTTTCGCAGTCGCAAACCATACACGCCCTGGCCCGCATGAAAAGCGGCAAGTTGCTGGCCGCCAAGCAGGCAGTGACCGTGGCCGCCAGCGGCTGCGGTATGTGAGGGAACCATCGCCATGAGTTTGAACACCAAGCCCCCCCGCATTTGGATCAGCAATGCCAGCCCGAAAAAAGGCGAGTTGCTGCGCGTACGTGCCCAGATGGAACATGTGATGGAAAGCGGTCTGCGCACCGACCCTGCCACCGGCAAGCTGCGCCCGCGCAACATCATTCAGCGCTTTGAGGCCAGACTGGACCAGCAGCTGCTGTTTGCCTGGACGCCGGGCATCTCTGTTGCGCAGAACCCCTATATCGAGTTCACCTTTCTGGCCCGCAACAGCGGCGAGCTGCACTTTGCCTGGCAGGACGATGCTGGCCAAACACTGCGTGCGCAAAAAACGCTCACGGTCGGCTGATCGCCCCCCTCTTTTCACCGCCGGCCATGGGCCGGTTTTTTTATGCCCTATTCCTATTCCAAGGAATTTCACCTTTCAGGCAAAACGGGCGCGCTCTGACTGCTCACTTTGCCAGAGCAGGCAGCTCGGAGGCATGGCCATAAACGGCCACGCAATTACGGCCCTGGGCCTTGGCCTGGTACAGCGCCTTGTCCGCACACTCCAGCAAGGACATGGCCTGGTTGGCATGCTGGGGAAAAGCCGCCAGCCCGCAAGACAGGCTCATCTGCAACGACAGCCGCTCCAGCCTGCGGGGGCTTTGCGCAAAGGCCTCACACAAAACCTGTGCCCGCGCCTGGGCTACCTCCAGCGAGGTGTCGGGGAAGAGCACCAAGAACTCATCGCCGCCGTAGCGAAACACCATGTCCTGAGAGCGGCAGTACTGCAGCAAATGCCGCGCCAAAGACAGCAGCAACTGGTCCCCTGCGGCATGGCCGTGGCAGTCGTTGACCTGCTTGAAATAGTCCATATCCAGCAGCATCAGCACCATGGAGCTGTGGCGCCCTCTGCACCCTGCCAGCATGCGCGGCAGATGCCACTCCAGCATGCGACGGTTCAGCAAGCCGGTCAGCGGGTCGCGCTCGGCCTGCTCGGCCAACTGATCCTTCAGGGCCTGAATCTCGGCCAGTTGCACCTGCAGCAGACTGCGCTGCCCATGCAACTGGCTTGCGCGCCGAAAGCTGTCCTGGGCAAACACGGCCAGAAAGCAGCTGAGCGTACACATGCACAGCACCGTGGTCAGCACCGTGGTGTCCGGGTGAAAGTGCAGCGGCTGTACCAGCCCCACCAGCAGCACCGAAGTGGCCATGACGGCCAATGCTTCCAGCCCCCCCAGCCAGCTGCGAAAGGCCAGCAGATTGACGCCGGCACCCACAAACAAGATAAAGCTGATCCACAGCGGAAAGCCCAGGGCTGCTGCCCAGGCAGCAAAGCAGGCCGCATCCACCAGCATGTGCTGTACCTCCGCCTTGCCGGGGTGGGCAGCGCGGCGGCCACGCCAGTACAGCAGCTGCGGATACAGGGCGAACTGCAGCACCAGACAGCTCCAGGCCCAGGCTGCGGCTTCCGTGGCGTAGAGATGGCTGCCAATGGCCAAGCCCAGCCACACAAAGGAGAAGCTGCGGTTTTTCCAGTTCATGCGCACGGCCCAATGGATGCGGGGTGCGGCGGAAGCACTCAAGGTGTGTTCCATGGCGTGTGTGGGATGGGGCTTGGCAATTCGCAGCCGCACAGCCCGTGCGAGTGCTTGCCATTCAGCCTGGGCAACCGTTCCCCTCAGAACCTGCCCTGCATCCGCTGTAGCTCGACTCCAAAAAACAAGGCCGCCCCTCCAGGCAGCCCACTTTATTTAGTGTTTTATTATAGGAATCGATTACCCAATACAGTACATCAATGACCTTCGCCAGGTCACAACGTCGCACCTGGCACACAGAAGACTTGACCCAAGACAAGCCCCCCCGCACTGTGGCCTGCTGCCCCCCCCCGCAACAAGGCCCCCGTATCAGGGCAGTTAGGGCAGTGGCTGCGTAGTAGTGGACAGCACGGAGGCCGTCATGCCCCGTGGTAGCGCCCCGGCCGGTGGCTGACTGCCAGAAAAACGCCCATCACCACAGCCGCCAACACCGACCAGGCCACCCGCTGCCAGGGCAGCACCCACAGCGCCAGCATGACAACCGCACAGTCAATGGCCATTTGCACCTTGCCGGCGCGCAGGCCATAGCGCTCCTGCAGATACAGCGAGGCGATGGTGGCGCCGCCCAGGCTGGAGCGGTGGCGCGCCAGAAACAGCAGGCCTGCGCCCATCAGCAAACCGCCGGCCACGGCGGCAAAGGCCGGGTGCAGATAGTCGATATGGATAAAGCGCGGGCCGAATTCGGTGATCAGGGACAAGATGCCCACGCTGACAAAGGTCTTGATGGTGAACACCCGGCCTATGCGCTGCCAGGCAAACCAGTAAAACGGCAGGTTGATCACAAAATAAATAGCACCGAATGACCAGCCCGTCACGTAGTGCAGCACAAATGCCAAACCTGCGGTGCTGCCCGTCAACAGCCCCGCCTGGGCAAACATCATCATGGTGATGCCCACGAAGAGCGAGCCGGTGAACAGGGCCTGGGCGTCTTCGTAAGCGCCGTGCCTGAGGGCTGCGCCGTCATCGGCAGCGACAGGGACTGGCCCGGCAGCAGGCGCCGGGGCCGAAGCGGAGGGAGTGACAGTGTGAGCCATGGTGTGGACCTTTGCGACGCCAGGTCGGCAGTTGTGCCGCCGACCCCAACGCCTGCAAGATGGATGCCAGGCGCGTCGATGAAGACCGTATTTTGCTGCAATGCAGCAACCCTGTTCACAACCGTGGCACCGATCCCACGTCCGGCCTGGCTCCTGCTACGGCTCAGTTGCCGTCCTGCGGCTTTTGCATGGAGGCGCTGCGCAACACCTTGCCATCGTCGCCAAAGGTGACGGTGAAAATCATGGCGCGGTTGGGCGGGTCTATCCAGTTCCAGTCCCAATCGGTCTCCTGCTTCAGCGCAAAGCGCATGCGCTTGGCCGGCATGCCCAGCATACGGCGCACCTGCTCGTCGCTCATGCCAGGCTGAATCTGGGCAAACACATGGGGGGCCACCACCTGGCGCAGGGCACTCATTTTGCCGTCCGCGCCTATGGTGATCATGTAGTTCTGGTGGCCCATGGGCTGGCGGTTGTATTCAAAGGTGCGTCCGCCATCGGCCTCTTTCCACACAAAGGCCGGCTCGCCAAACTGGGCGCGCACATCGGCCTCGGTGGACAGGCCTTCCTCCAGCTTGTCTATTTTTTGCTGGTCGCAGCCCAACAGGCCCAAGGCGCCCAGCGCTGCCGCCGTCACCATGCCGCCAAGACGAGAAAAGAGTTTCATGGGCGCATTCCTGTGTTTGCCAAACCACCAGTCTATCGCCGCATGCACGCAAAAACAGGCGGCAGTCCACACACAGCAAGGCATGATGACGGTGTTTTTCCTTCTCACCAAAGTACCGTGCCTGAGACTTTTTCTTCGCCCTTGCCCGCCCTGTTTGCCACGTTCCATGACTGCGCCGCACAAGCCCTGGAACAGGACAATAAATGGCTGATCATCGACCCCGTGTATGAGCACATGGAACTGCTGTCGGCCCAGCCCATCGATGCGCTGCTGCCCCATATCCTGCAGCTGATCGAGACCTATCCCACGCTGGACTACGGCGGCCCCGGCCCGTTTGGCAGCCTGATCGAAGAGCACCCCATGGCCGCCTACACCCCGGCGCTGCTGGCATCACTGCAGCGCCAGCCCAGCGTGCAGGTCATGGGCTGGCTGGACCGCTGCGTACGTGCCGAAGGCATGGATTTGCCCGGAGGCCCCAACCCCGTGCGCCCAGCGGAATACGCCGCCGTGCTGGAAAAACTGCTGCAGCACCCGCTGGCTTCGGCCGAGTGCAAGGAGTTTGCAGCAGACAGTCTGGAAGACGCCCGCAAGGCCATACGCCCCTGAGTCCCCTGAGCCGTTAAAATCACCGGCTTCACCGAGGTTTACCAACATGTATCTTTTCCGCCGCCCCGACTACCAGTCCGACGCAACCCAGTTCATCAATGGCCTCAAGCAGCAAAACCCTGCACTGGAAGCCCAGCAGCTGGCCGGCCGCGCCCTGCTGTGGGACAAGAACGTGAACCACGAAGTGGCGGCCGATTCGGCCCAGGCCACCGTGGCCCAAAAGCCCTACGTCTACCAGACCAACAGCTGATGACAGGGCTTGCAACTTTGCAAGCCTTTTCGGGTGCTAACGCAGGCTGCGTCTGCACTGATAGCTCCCGATTTCAAAGCAGTCCATGATGCAGCGCGTCTCCGATGACCGTGCCGACGACGCGCTGAGCGCCTCGTCCACGCCCCTGTCCGCCGACGGCCTGCCCGATGTGGTGGACCAGGTGGCTTTGGCGCGCCTGTACGGCGAGCCGCTGTTCAATCTGCCCAATGACCTCTACATCCCCCCGGATGCGCTGGAGGTCTTTCTCGAGGCCTTTGAAGGCCCGCTGGACTTGTTGCTGTATCTGATCCGCAAGCAGAACTTCAACATCCTGGACATCCCCATGGTGGATGTCACCGCTCAGTACCTGCGCTATGTGGACGAGATCCGCACGCGCAATCTGGAGCTGGCCGCCGAATACCTCTTGATGGCAGCCATGCTCATCGAGATCAAGTCGCGCATGCTGCTGCCGCCCAAACAGAAAGAGGGCGAGGAAGAGGCCGAAGACCCGCGTGCCGAGCTGGTACGCCGCCTGCTGGAGTACGAGCAGATCAAGCTGGCCGCAGCCCAGCTGGGCCAGCTGCCGCAGTACGGGCGCGATTTTCTCAAGGCTCAGGTCTATATCGAGCAAAGCCTACAGCCGCGCTTTCCCGATGTGGAAGTGTCCGAGCTCCAAGCAGCGTGGCGCGATATCCTCAAGCGCACCAAGCTGGTACAGGCCCACCGCATCACGCGCGAAGAGCTGTCGGTGCGCGAATACATGAGCCAGATCCTCAAGCAGCTCCAAGGCCGGCGCTTTGTGGAGTTCGAGCAGATCTTCGACCCCAGCAAGGGCAGCACGGTGATGGTGGTGACCTTTATCGCGTTGCTGGAGCTGGGCAAGGAAACCCTGATCGAAATCACCCAGGCCGAGGCCTATGCGCCGATTTATGTGCGCCTGGCCTATCGCCCCGTCGAGTCGGTGCTGGCCACGGCCGAAGCCGAGATAGACCCCGATCCGGGCGAAGGCGTTTTCTCGGTCGACTAAAACCGTCTCTCCACGGCTTTCCCCTACGCCTTTGCTTTTGTGTTTCGCTGCGCAGCGCGCAGCCCTTTGCTTTTTCAGCCCCCCGACATGACTTACAGCGTCAAAGAAATCTTCTACACCCTGCAGGGCGAGGGCGGCCAGGCCGGCACGCCCGCCGTGTTCTGTCGCTTTGCCGGCTGCAACCTCTGGACCGGCCGCGAGCAAGACCGCGCCAGCGCGGTTTGCCAGTTTTGCGATACCGACTTTGTCGGTACCGATGGAAGCTTGGGCGGCAAATTCACCACGGCCGATGCCCTGGCCAAGCGCATCCTCTCGCAATGGCCTGCCACCGACAGCACCCACCGCATGGTGGTGCTTACCGGCGGCGAGCCGCTGCTACAGGTGGACAACGCGCTGATAGATGCCTTGCATGCGCGCGACTTTCGCATTGCCGTGGAAAGCAACGGCACGCTGGCCGCACCGGCGGGCATCGACTGGCTGTGCATCAGCCCCAAGGCCGGCGCCGACTGGGTGCAGCGCAGCGGCCAGGAACTCAAGCTGGTGTGGCCCCAGCCGGGCTTTGATTTATCCGAAATTGAAGCCAGCACCCACTTTGAAAACTACTTTTTGCAGCCCATGGACAACGCCCGGCAGGCTGCCAACACCGAGGCCTGCATCACCCTGTGCATGCAGCGCCCGGCCTGGCGTTTGAGCCTGCAAACCCACAAGCTCACCGGCATCCGCTGAGACCTCTTCGGATTTTTTTATGCAATTCACCATCCACCAACGCTTTTTCTTCGATGCCGCCCACACGCTGGACCGCGCTATCGAAACCGAGAGCAGCCGCCGCATCCACGGCCACACCTACCACGCCGAAGTCAGCATCACCGGTCCCCGCCATGAAGGCAGCGGCATGGTGAGCGACCTTGGCTATCTGCGCCAGCGCCTGGAACAGCTGCGCGAGCAGTTAGACCACCGTTTTCTGGACGAGGTCGAAGGCCTGGGCAAGCCCACGCTGGAAAACCTCAGCCTCTTCATTGCCCAGGCCCTGGCCGACCTGCAACCCGCCCCCAGCCGCGTGCGCGTGTGGCGAGAGGGCATTGGGGATGGGTGTGTGTTGGACCTCACCCCCTAAGTAACCAACTTCAAAAAGGAGCAGCCTGTGCTGCCCCTTTCATATTCTCCGTATCCAGATCGCCTGGTACCAAGACCTGGAACGCATCAGCAGCTATGGACTGCATAGCGGTCATGCATGCTGCAGACCACTTGCTGCGGCTCAGCGCTCCTGCTGCTTGGGGTCGCGCTCCATCAGCCGGTGCACGGCCTGGGCTGGAGCGATTTTTCCGTCCAGCAATTCCACCACGGTGGCAGCGATCGGCATGTCCACACCCAGGGCCTGGGCACGGGCCAGCACGGTGCGGGCGCTGTACACGCCCTCGGCCACATGGCCTAGCGACTCCACAGCCTGGGCCAGGCTGATGCCGCTGGCCAGCAACAGGCCCACCTTGCGGTTGCGCGACAGGTCGCCGGTGGCGGTCAGCATCAAATCACCCAGGCCGGACAGACCCATAAAGGTGTCGGCGCGCGCGCCCAGGGCCACACCCAGGCGCGTCATTTCAGCCAGACCACGGGTGAGCAAGGCTGCGCGGGCATTCAACCCCAGCTCCAGCCCATCGCACAGGCCGGAGGCAATGGCCATCACGTTCTTCACGGCGCCACCCACTTCCACACCCACGATGTCTTCGTTGCCATAAACGCGCAGTGCCGGGCTGTGCAGGGCATCGACCAGCACTTGGCGCACCTGGGCGTCGCGGCTGGCGGCCACCAGGGCCGAGGGTTGGCTGCGCGCCACTTCCTGGGCAAAGCTGGGGCCGCTCAGGGCAGCGCAGCGCAGCTGGGGGGCGACCTCGGCGCAGACCTCGTGCGGCATCAGGCCGGTGCCAGCCTCAAAGCCTTTGCACAGCCAGGCCACCGGCGCCTGCAGACCCTTCAACTGCTGCAACCAGCCACGCAACGCAGCCATGGGAGTGCCAACGATGACCAGCTGGGCATCCGCCACGGCGGCCTGCACATCATGCAGCTGCGCCCCTTGTGCAATCTTCAGCCCCGGGGGAAACGACAGGCCGGGCAGATAGCGCGTGTTCTGGCGGATGGCATACATGTCTTCGGCCTGCTGCGCATCGCGCGCCCACAACAACACCTGGTGGCCTGCCGGGTGGGCCGCAGCCGCCATGGCCATGGCCGTGCCCCAGGCACCGGCACCAATCACTGTGATTTTCATAGCTGTCTGTGCTGTATCCATAAGCTTTCCATTGTCATTCAACGCAGCTGCCACCCCGGGCAAAGCCAGGTCTGCATGGTACGCGCAGCAGGCTCTGTGACCGGCCTTTCCCAAGCCTGCAAAAGCGGTCAAAGAAAAAACGGGTAAAGAAAAAGGCCCCGCAGGGCCTTGCGGTGCCCTATGGGCACCAAGCAGCGAAGCTCTGCTTACTGGGGCAGTTGGCCGTCGGCCTGGGCTGCAGCGGCTGCTTGCTGCTCGTACATGGCCTGGAAGTTGATTTCCGCCAGGTGCACGGGCGGGAAGCCGGCGCGGGTCACGATGTCTGCCACGTTGCCGCGCAGATAGGGGTAGATGATTTGCGGGCAAGCCACGCCGATCACACCACCCATTTGGTCTTCTGGGATGTTGCGGATTTCAAAGATACCGGCTTGCTTGGCTTCCACCAGGAAAACGGTCTTGTCTTCGATCTTGGTCTGCACGGTGGCGGTGACGGCCACTTCAAAAATGCCTTCGGCCACGGGCGTGGCTTCCACACCCAGTTGGATGTCCACGCTGGGCTGGGTTTGCTCCAGCAGGATGGCGGGCGAGTTGGGCTGTTCGAGCGACAGGTCCTTCAGGTACACGCGCTGGATTTGGAACACGGGGTTTTCTTGTTCGGACATGGATGTCAGTCTTTCAGGTCAAAGGCAACCAGATATACAAAAAGCCCGCCGGCACAGTCGCTGTGCAGGGAGCGTGGCGAGCATTATGCAGTGCCCACTGCGTATGGCTTGTGAAGCGTGGCGCGGCCCAGGTCAGAGACAGCGAGCAAAGGCCGCCCCTTGCGCTCCGCTGTCGCTCCCCTTGAGGGGGAAGGCGTGCAAGCGACTCAGGGGGTGGCCTATTTCAAGCATTCAACATGGGAACGAGGCCGCCCTTGGCGTCCAGGGCCATCAAATCATCGCAGCCGCCCACATGGGTGTCGCCGATGAAGATCTGCGGCACCGTGCGGCGGCCGGTGATCTGCATCATGTGGTCACGGGCAGCGGCGTCGGTGTCGATGCGCACTTCCTCGATCTGCTCCACGCCCTTGGACTTCAGAATCTGCTTGGCACGGATGCAGTAAGGGCAAACGGCGGTGGTGTACATCTTGACGGCTTGCATGGGTCTCTCTCCTGGAATGTAGGCAAGCGCCGACCCGACTCTTCGGGCCGCGCATTGGGGGCAGCTGGGGGCGTTTCAGCCCTTTACAACCGGCATGCCGGCTTCGCGCCAGCCCTTCATGCCACCAGACAGGGCCTGGGCCTTGTCATAGCCCAGTTTTTTGGCCATGGCTTCGGCACGCACGGCGCGCGGGCCCTTGCCGCAGATCAGCACCACGGGCAGAGCCTTGTTCTTGGCCACCTGGGGCAGACGCTCGTCCAGCTGCGACAGCGGGATGTTCTTGGCATTGGTGATGTGGCCTTGCACATATTCCTCGGGCTCACGCACGTCCACCACCACGGCTTTTTCGCGGTTGATGCGCTGCACGGCTTCGGCCGCCGTCAGGCTGCCAGCACCAGCGCCCTTGAGCGAAGGCACCAGCAGCAATGCGCCGGAACCGATGGCCAACAAGATCAAATACCAGTTTTCTAAGAAGAAATTCACGTCAGTCCTTGGGGTAGCAAACCGCGCAATTCTAGGGGGAGAAGCCCGGCATTCCGCTCTGCACGGACTTCGCTCTTGGGCATTGCGCCTACAGCGGCCTAAAATCAGCAGTTTTACGCAATCCGCGCCTTTTCTTCATTTAGTTTGCCGCGCGCTGCGCGCGCACTGCTTCCCAAGGGACTTCATGCACAAGCTCGTTTTGATCCGCCACGGTGAATCCACCTGGAACCTCGAAAACCGCTTCACCGGCTGGACCGATGTGGACCTGACCGACACCGGTGTGGAACAGGCCAAGAGCGCAGGCCGCCTGTTGAAGGCCGAGGGCTATGACTTCGACCTGGCTTTTTCCAGCATGCTCAAGCGTGCCAACCGCACGCTGTGGCATGTGCTGGACGAGATGGACCGCACCTGGCTGCCGGTGGAAAACAACTGGCGCCTGAACGAGCGCCACTACGGCGGCCTGCAGGGCCTGAACAAGGCCGATATGGCCAAGCAATACGGCGACGCCCAGGTGCTGGTGTGGCGCCGCAGCTATGACGTGCCACCACCCGCCCTGGAAGCGACCGACCCTCGCAGCGAGCGCAGCGACCGCCGCTATGCCGCGCTGCAGCCCGAGCAGATTCCGCTGACCGAGTGCCTGAAGGACACCGTGGCCCGCGTGATGCCGTTCTGGAACGACACCATGGCGCCCGCCATCAAGGCCGGCAAGCGCGTGGTGCTGGCGGCCCATGGCAACTCCATCCGCGCCCTGATCAAGTACCTGGACAACATCGCGGACGACGCCATCGTGGGCGTGAACGTGCCCAATGGCATTCCGCTGGTGTATGAGCTGGACGACAACCTGAAGCCCATTCGCAGCTACTACCTGGGTGATGCCGAAGCCGCAGCCAAGGCCGCAGCCGCCGTGGCAGCCCAAGGCAAGGCCTGAGCCCTCTGCGTGTTGACGATCACTTCGGCCCAATGCCGGAGTGGGATTGATCAACACGGATAAAAAAGTCACACACGGTAAATCTACCGTGCGTTCGGACCCGAGGCCCGCCAAGGGCCAAGGTCCCCGGTGTATATTGCGCCGTTAAAGGTATGGATCTATGGGCCAAAAACTGAAAATTGCTGGATGGGTTTCCGTGGGTGCGCTGGCCGGTGCGCTGACCACCGTGTCACTGCAAACCGTGGCACGTGGCGCCATGACGCCGCTTCCGCTGGAAGAAATCCAGCAGCTGTCTGCAGTCTTCGGCATCGTCAAGACCGACTATGTGGAGGCTGTGGACGATAAAAAGCTGATCACCGATGCCATCTCCGGTATGGTGTCCAGCCTGGATCCGCACTCCCAATACTTCGACAAAAAGGCCTTCAAGGAATTCCGTGAAGGCACTTCCGGTCGCTTTGTCGGCGTGGGCATCGAAATCACCCAGGAAGACGGGCTGATCAAGATCGTCTCGCCCATCGAAGGCTCACCCGCCGACCGCGCCGGGCTGAAGACCAACGACCTGATCACCAAGATCGATGACGCCGCCGTCAAGGGCCTGTCCTTGAACGACGCAGTCAAGCGCATGCGCGGCGAGCCCAATACCAAGGTGACGCTGACGGTGCTGCGCAAGGACGAAAGCCGCAGCTTTCCCGTGACCATCACCCGCGAAGAGATCAAGACCCAGTCCGTCAAGGGCAAGCTGGTGGAACCTGGCTACGGCTGGATCCGCCTGAGCCAGTTCCAGGAACACACGGTGGACGACTTTGTGCGCAAGGTCGAAGAGCTGTACAAGCAAGACCCCGGCCTCAAGGGCCTGGTGCTGGACCTGCGCAACGACCCCGGTGGCCTGCTGGATGCAGCTGTGGCCATTTCTGCAGCTTTCCTGCCCCAGGGCGTGACCGTGGTCAGCACCAATGGCCAGTTGCCGGAAAGCAAGGCCACCTTCAAGGCCAACCCCGAGTTCTATACCCGCCGCGGTCAGGGTGACCCGCTGCAGCGTCTGCCTGCAGCGCTGAAGAAGGTGCCCATGGTGGTGCTGGTCAACGAAGGCTCGGCATCGGCCAGCGAAATCGTGGCCGGTGCGCTGCAAGACCACCACCGCGCCACCATCATGGGCGGCCAGACCTTTGGCAAGGGCTCGGTGCAAACCGTGCGTCCTCTGGGCCCTGACACCGGCCTGAAGCTGACCACAGCCCGCTACTACACCCCCAGCGGTAAGTCCATCCAGGCCAAGGGCATCGTGCCCGATGTGATGCTGGATGAAACCGCCAATGGCGATCTGTATGCCGCACTGCGCATGCGCGAAGCCGATCTGGAAAAACACCTCTCCAGCGGCCAGGGCGACGAAGTCAAGGACGAGGCCCGCGAAAAAGCCCGCGAAGAAGCCCGCAAGCGCCTGGAAGAAGAGGCCAAAAAGCCCATCGCCGAGCGCCGACTGCCCGAGTTCGGCTCGGACAAGGACTTCCAGTTGCAGCAGGCCTTGAACCAGCTCAAGGGCAAGCAGGTGCAAGTCAGCAAGACCGCCACCGAGCGCCCTGCGGAAACCAAGGAAGAGTAAGCCCTCTTGTCTTGTGCTTGCTCTCTGGCAGGCCGTTCCAGACACAGCCGGGCGCTCTGCCCGGCTTTTTCTTTGGAGTCACTTCAATGAACGACGATCAACTTCTGCGCTACTCCCGCCACATTCTGCTCGATGAAATCGGCATCGAGGGCCAGCAGCGCATTCTCGATGCCCGCGTGCTCATCATTGGTGCAGGCGGTCTGGGCTGCCCTGCAGCCTTGTTTCTGGCGGCATCCGGCGTTGGACAGATCACCTTGATTGATCACGACCAGGTGGACATGACCAATTTACAGCGCCAGATCGGTCACACCACGGACCGTGTCGGCATGAACAAGGTGGAGTCGCTGCGCACCGCGATACATGCATTGAATCCAGAAGTACAGATTCACGGCTTGGTGCTGCACGCCGATGCCGATGTGCTGGACAGAGAAGTCGCCAAAGCCACCGTGGTGCTGGACTGCTGCGACAACTACCGCACACGCCATGCCGTGAATGCAGCCTGTGTACGCCATGGCATCCCTTTGGTTGCAGCCGCCGTGATTCGCCTCGATGGACAGATCAGCGTGTTTGACCCGCGCCAAAAAGACACACCCTGCTATGCCTGTATTTTCCCGCCCGAAGCGGAGTTTGAAGAGGTGCAATGCTCCACCATGGGTGTGCTCGCCCCTTTGGTCGGCGTGATGGGCAGCATGCAGGCGGCAGAGGCCCTGAAGCTCATCGTGGGCATGGGAACTTCCTTGAGCGGCCAGTTGTTGATGCTCGACGGCCGCAACATGCAATGGAGCAGCATGCGCGCACGCCGTAACACGGACTGCCCGGTCTGCGCACAAGCGGTGTAGTATTTTTCCTACTCCTCCGCCAGCCGGTCGCTGGCAAAATATTCGGTCTGCCTTCTTTCTGAGGCCAACCACCTTCTTCTATCCACTATCGTCCGTACCCCCTACTCAGCCTGGACGACAACACAGTGAAATTGCGCGCCTATATTGTTGAAGACAACGCCACGATCCGTGAAAACCTGATCGACGCTCTGGCCGAGCTGGCAGACGTCGAGACCGTGGGCATTGCAGAAACCGAGAACGAAGGCACCAGTTGGCTGCAGACCAATGCAGCGCATTGGGACATCGCCATCATTGACCTCTTCCTGCGCCAGGGCAGCGGCCTGGGCGTGCTGGCTGCTTGTCAGCAGCGCAGCGCCCAACAGCGCATGGTGGTGCTCAGCAACTACGCCACGGCCGATGTGCGTGCCCGCTGCCTGGAGTTAGGTGTGGATGCCGTGTTCGACAAGTCCAATGAAATCGACGCTCTGGTCGATTACTGCATGCAGCAAAGCAGCGCAGCGGCATAAAAACAGGCGGGCGACCTTCTGGCCAGCCCCACAAAAAAGCAGCCTGGATGGCTGCTTTTTTTATCTGCAGAGAGCCAAAGCATCAATCAATCAGCTTGTTTTTCAGTGCGTAGTACGTCAAGTCACTATTGGAGGAAAGCGCCATTTTCTCCATCAAACGCGTTCTGTAAGTACTCACAGTCTTTACACTTAGAGATAAAGACTTGGCAATATCACCCGCAGTTTCACCCTTGGCCAATTTCAGGAATACCTGGAATTCACGTTCGGACAGCTGCTCATGCGGAGGCGCATCGTCTTTGCGGTTGAGCTGCTGGGCAAGTAAATCTGCCACGGCCGGCGTCAGGTAACGACGACCCAGGGCAATGGTGCGTATGGCTTCGGCAATTTCCTGGGGGTCACATTCCTTGTTCAAGTAACCACTCGCACCCTGGCGAATCATATTGATTGCGTAATGCTCTTCCGGGTAGCCACTCAAAATCAAAATACCCATATCAGGCACCTTGGCACGCAGCATGCCCAATGCATCCAGGCCGCTTTGCCCTGGCATGGAAAGATCCATTACCAGCACATCGATTTCCTGCTCCCGCACCAGATCGATCGCTTCTCGGCCATTGGCCGCTTCACCGACGACCCGCAAATCCACATGCTCCGACAAATACTGACGCAACCCCTGACGCACGATGGCGTGGTCGTCCACTATGCCTATTTTGATCATTGCAACACCTCTCTTAAATTGGAGCTTTCAGCCTGCTGGAAAGCGGCAGGACCTTTGTATGCAAACCATGTCTAAATCCGCTTGATTATGCAGAATAACTGAACCACACTTCCTGCTGCAGGAGGATTTCAATGAAGTGGACCCATATACGCCGCATGGCCATCAGCTTGCCGCTGGCCATTTTGGCAGCAATCGCCATGGTGGCGATTAACGAAGTCGGGTACCAGCGTTCCAACCAGGCACTGGATGCCATGGCGCATGCCCAGCAAAATCGCAATGCCATCAACCACATGATGCAGAACATGCTGGATGCAGAAACCGGTCTGCGTGGTTTTTTGCTCACCAGCGATGAGCGCTATCTGGAGCCTTACAACAAAGCCATTGCCTTGATCAATGGCGATATGGATCAGCTGCGCGAGCTGTTCATTTCCAGCCCTGATGATCTCAGCACCTTTGCCCCCCTGTCACGCCAGGTGTCACGCAAAACCGCCGAGATGGAGCTCAGCCTGCGGCTGTTCCGCGAAGGCAACGAAGAAGCCTGGCGCTTTGTCATGTTCACCGACATGGGCAAACAGAATATGGATGCCATACGCGGCTACACCCAGCAGCTGATTGCGCGCAGCGACGCCCGCGCCGAAGCCAAGCGCCTGGATGTGGAAAAGGCTTTGTGGATCTCGCGCCTGGGCATTGCCACAGTGACGGTCATTGGCCTGCTGGCTTTTTATATGTATCTGCGCCAGAGCCACACCCTGGAAGCCGTACACAAGCGCGAGCAGAAGATCCAGAGTGAAGAGCGCAGCCGGCTGGAAGATCTGGTGCGCGAGCGCACTGCCACTCTCACGGAATTGGCCAACCACTTGCAGCAGGTACGCGAAGACGAACGCGGCCATCTGGCCCGTGAGCTGCACGATGAGCTGGGCTCGCTGCTCACCGCTGCCAAGCTCGATGTGGCACGCCTCAAATCCCGCGTCGACATGACCGTGCCCGAGGTAGCAGACCGCATCATGCACCTCACCGAAACGCTGAACAGCGGCATTGCATTGAAGCGCCGCATCATTGAGGATCTGCGCCCCTCCTCATTGTCCAATCTGGGGCTGACCACATCCCTGGAAATCCTGACACGCGAGTTTGCCCAGCGCTCCAGCATCGAAGTGGAAAGCTCTCTGGAGCAAGTCGAGTTGCCGGATACCACCCAGCTCACGGTCTACCGCATCATCCAGGAGTCCTTGACCAATATCGGCAAATACGCCCAGGCCACACGGGTCATGGTCAGCGTGCACAACTACCCCACCTATGTGGCAGTGCAAATTCAGGACAACGGCCACGGCTTCGACATGGCCAGCATACGTCCCAAATCCCATGGCCTGGCTGGCATGCGCCATCGCGTGGAAGCAGCCGGCGGTCGCCTGACCATCACCTCCTCCCCCGGTGAAGGCACCACCATTTCCGCAGTCATCCCCACCACCCAAGCCGCCATTGCGGCATAAATAACCCTCTTTACCCTGCCACCGCCTCCCGCAAGCGGGTGGCGGCCATGTAGTCCTCGTCGGACAGCCATGTCAGCGCAGGCTTTCAAAACCGGCAAAAGGTGACCGGCACCCTGCAGCTTCCTTTCGGCCTATATTGGAGATTCCCCCTCGCGCAGCGGGAACAGGGCCATGCTCTATTTCGCCATCCACTGGCTGGTGCTAGCCTTGACGACCCGCCGTCCTCGGATGGGGTGGAGTTGCTCCCAGCACAGCGGGCCTTGGCCAATATGGAGGTCTTTGCCGCCATGGCTTCAGCTGCCAGCGTGCTGAATGGGCGCTCCAAGCCTCTACCTTCTGTCTTACATAAGGAATCTCTCATGCCCATCTCCGACAAGTCCACCAAGCGCACCGACCAGGCTGACAATGCGGCCGAGGCCATGACCCAGGAGGCGCAAGAAGCCCTGCGCAGCGCCAAGGCATTTGCGGATGACGTCTCCGTCACCGCCAAAGAGGCCATCAACACCTCCCGCATGGCCACCAGCAACGCTGTCCACAAAGCACAGGAAGGCATCAAGGCCGTGGAACGCGAGCTCAGTCCCTCCATTGACGACCTCGCCGCCAAGGCCCAAGAGCTTGCGTCACGCAGCATCAGCTTCTGTGCCGAGAATTCGGAGCGTGCGCGGCGCCAATTCCAGAACGCCACTGAAGTCACCACCCGCTATGTAGTGGAGCAGCCAGGCAAATCCATTTTGCTGGCCGCTGCGGCCGGCGCTGCGATTGCCACCGCGTTTCTGATGGGCTCACGCCGTCGTTAAGCCTGCCCTGCTCCTACGCTTTGCGCGCATTCTCTTTTCACCTTTTTGGAGAACCCACCATGCAAGCCACTTTCCGTGCCATTGCCTTCTCCCTGCTTGTGGGCAGTGCTGTTCTGGCCGTCACCGCTTGCTCGGTGGTGCGCGACCAGCAAAGCGTTGGTTCCTATATAGACGACTCCGCCATCACCACCTCGGTCAAAGCCAAGATGGCAGAAGACAAAACCGTCTCGGCCACCTCCATCAGCGTGGAAACACTGAAGGGCACCGTACAGCTCTCGGGCTTTGCCACCACCCAGGTCGAGAAAGACCGTGCAGAGTCCATTGCCCGCAATACCAAGGGTGTCAAAGCCGTGCACAACAGCATCATCGTGCGCCCCTGAACAAGACCGTTTTTGAACGCCCTACGGCAAGCCTTGGCTTGCCGTTTTTGCTTGCAGCTTCGGCTTTACCTCTACCACCCGGCACCACCGCACTTCTTTGATTAAGCTACCCGGCTATGCGAGCGTTCAACTGTGATCACTGCGGTCACCTGGTCTTTTTTGACAGCGTGCAATGCCTGCACTGTGGCAGCAAGCTGGCCTTTGTGCCCGAGCTGCTGCGCATGGTGGCGCTGCGCCCCGCCGGCACCATGGCCCCGCAGCACTGGCAAGCCCTGGCACCCACGGCCAACATGGCTGCCCCCACCCTCTGGCGCATGTGCGCCAACCAAGCACAGCACCAGGCCTGCAATTTTTCGGTGCGCGAAGATGATCCCCAAACGCTGTGCCTGGCCTGCCGCCAGACCCGCTGGCTGCCCGATCTGCAAGACAGCGCCCATCTACGCCGCTGGCGTTTGGCCGAGGAAGCCAAGCGCCAGCTGTTCTACACCCTGGCACGGCTGCGCCTGACGGAGCTGGATGGCCTGCCCGCTCCCGCCTTTGAATTTCTGGCCGACCTGCCCGGCCAGCCCCCGGTGATGACGGGCCACCGCAGCGGCACCATTGTGCTGAACGTGGCCGAAGCCGATGACGAGGAACGCACCCGCCGCCGCCTGGCCTTGCATGAGCCCTACCGCACCCTGGAAGGCCATTTGCGCCACGAGTCCGGGCATTTCTTCTGGGAACAGCTGGTGCTCCCCCACCTTCAGGTGCTGCAAGATTTTCGCCAGTGCTTTGGCGATGAGCGCCAGGACTATGCACAAGCCCTGGAGCGCCACTATGCCCAAGGCCCCTCAGGCCCCGCCGGCTGGCAGCAACACCATGTCAGCGCCTATGCCAGCGCCCATCCCTGGGAGGACTGGGCCGAGACCTGGGCCCACTATCTGCACATGGTGGACCTGCTGGAAACCGCCGCCAGCTTTGGCACCACGGTCACCGTGCCGGGAGAAGCCCTGGCCCGCACCGTGCACGATCCTTTCACTGCCCCCTGGGACCACTTCGACACCATGCTGCAAACCTGGGTGCCCCTGACCCTGCTCCTCAACAGCCTCAACCGCAGCCTGGGCCAGCAGGATGCCTACCCTTTTGCACCATCGGCCGGGGCCACCGCCAAGCTGCGCTTTGTCCACGAGTTGCTAGTTGCTCACCGGCAGGCCATTGGTCCATAAAAGCGATCTCCTCAACACAAAGGTATTGACCTTTGTATTTGCACACAGCAATACTAAGGTGAATGCCTAAATAAAAGGAGACTTGGACATGTCTACCACTGCCTACGCTCATGGAGAGCTCGACCGGGAAATCGTGCTGACACGGGTCATCAACGCCCCACGGGAGCGGGTGTTTCGCGCCTGGTCCGAACCTGAGCGCATGTTCCAGTGGTTTGGTCCAGAGGGTTTTCGCTGCGAGCTGCTTCAGGTGAGCGAACTCAAGGTGGGCGCGGTATGGCGATTCACCATGATTGCCCCCAATGGCCAGCGCTTCGGCAACCGTATGACTTTTCTGGATGTACTGCCCGGCGAGCGCTTGGTGTTCGATCATGGATCGGACCAGGATGACGATCACCACCGTTTCCGCGTGACGCTCAGCTTTGATTCACAAAGCGATGGCAAGACCGTGCTGACGCTCCGACAGCTCCACCCCAGCAAGGCACAGCGCGACAACACCATCCGCTTTGGTGCCGTAGAGCTGGGCTACCAAACCCTAGAGAAACTGGACAAATACCTGCATGAGAATTGACGGCGGCAATCCAACAGCCCTAGGCCCTCAACTAGACCCTCAGGCCATCGCGCGCACGCAGGAAATCAGCCGGGTCTTCCAGGCACTTGCAGACCCCACTCGCCGCGCGGTGCTGGAGCGCCTGGCGCAAGGCCCAGCCTCCACCTCCGAGCTGGCAGAACCATTTGATATGGCCCTGCCATCTTTTGCGCAGCACCTGGCAGTCCTGGAGCAATGCGGCCTGGTGCACTCGCACAAAAAAGGTCGTGTGCGCCACTTTCACCTGGAGCCCACAGCGCTTGCCTGCGCCGGGGATTGGGTCGCGGAGCAGCGTGCGCTCTGGGGGCAGCGCCTTGATCGGCTGGAAGACTATGTGAGCCGCACCACGCCGTCAGATTGAGGCTTGTGCCTCCTCAACGCCCCACGCGAGCCATCAGCCTGGCCTGCACGGCGGGGGAGACAAATTTGTCCACCTCGCCGCCCAAAGAAGCGATCTCACGCACAAAAGTGCTGCTGATAAACTGGTATTTATCGCCCGGCGTCAGGAACACGGTTTCCACCTCGGGCATCAGGTGGCGGTTCATGCCCGCCAGCTGGAATTCATAGTCAAAGTCGGTCACCGCACGCAGGCCACGCACCATGGCCTTGCCGCCCTTGGCCACGACAAAGTCGCGCACCAGGCCGGTAAAGCTCTCCACCGAGGCATTGGGGTAAGGCGCCACGGACTCGCGCACCATCTCCAGGCGCTCTTCCAGCGTGAACAGGGTTTTCTTGTGGTGGCCCGCCGCCACGGCCACGATCACATGGTCGAACAGCTGGCAGGCGCGGCGCACCACGTCTTCATGGCCCAGGGTGATGGGGTCGAAGGTGCCGGGGTAGACAGCGATCACCGGGGGGTGCGACATGGGCGAATCTCCTTGCTCTGCGAGCGGTTCCAAAAAAGCAGCGGCCATTATGCCGTCGCCCTTTTGGCCAGCACCAGCGCCTGTGCGACCCTGCGCCGCAGCTTCGGGAGTGCGCCATAAAAAAGAGGCCTCAAAGGCCTCTTTCGCTTGCCGCGTCTGCACTGAAAGCTCCTGAAACAGAAGCTTCCAGTTGCACCGGTTTAGACCACAGGCTCTGCCTCTGGCAGGCGGCACAGCAAATGCGCATGCACATTGCCGGCCTTGAGATAGCGGTGGGCTTGCAAGCCCAGAGCTGCCAGGGCTTCGCCTTCCCAGGCGCTGGGTGCTTCCAGGTAGACATAGCCATCCAAGGCCACGGCCTGGGCAGCGGCCTGCAGCGCGGGCTGGAACAGGTTCTCTGCCTCAAAAGGCGGGTCCAGAAATACGATATGCCAGTGGCCGGGCGCGGCCTGCTTCAGCGCCGCCAGCGCATCGCCGCGCTGCACCCGCACGGCATTGGCGCCGAGTTGCTGCTGCAACTGCTGGATCTGGCCGGTCAGGGCCGCGTCCTGCTCCACCATCCACACCTCGGCCGCGCCGCGCGAGGCGGCCTCCAGCCCCAGGGCGCCGGTGCCGGCAAACGCATCTATGCAGCGCCAGCCGCCCAGGTCCTGGCCCAGCCAGTTGAACAGCGTCTCGCGCACGCGGTCGGGCGTGGGGCGCAGCCCGGGGCGCGTGGCCACGGGCAGGCGGCGGCGGCGCCATTGGCCGCCGATGATGCGCACCTCGCCACTGCCCACATTGCCCTGGCGCGGCGCCTTGTTGCCGCCCCCTTGCTTGGCCCGGGCGGCCGATGCCCTGGCCGCGCCCTTGACGGCGCCGGCTGCGGCTTCGGCCTCCTGCTGGGCTTTTTCCTGGCGGCGGCGCAGCTTGGCCTCCACGGCCATGGCTTCTTCCAGGGTGCGATAACTGTTGCGGCTCACTTGCTCTTTTCTCCCAGCACCACGGTCACCATGCGGTCCGGGTGCAGCACGCGCTGCACGGCAGCGCGGATGTCATTCACGGTCAGGGCCTGAACGCGGTCGGTCCAATGGTCTAAATAATCCAATGGCAAATCGTTCCAGGCAATATTGGCCACATTGCCCAGCAACTTGGCATTGCTGTCCACGCGCAGGGCAAAGCCACCAATCAGATTGTCCTTGGCGGCCTGCAGCTCGGCTTCCGTAGGGCCTTCTGCCACAAACTTCTCCAACACCTCGCGGGTGACCTTGAGCGCCTCTTCGGCCTGGTCCGGACGGGTTTGCAGGCTGATGACAAAGGCGCCGGCATGCAGGCCGGGCGAGAAGTCGCTGGAGACGCCATAGGTCAGGCCGCGCTTTTCGCGCACCTCTTCCATCAGGCGCGAGACAAAGCCACCGCCGCCCAGAATATGGTTGCCCACCAGCAGGGCCATAAAGTCCGGGTCCTTGCGCTGTATGCCGGGCTGGCCTATCAGCACCTGGGCCTGGGCGGACTGGAAGGGAATTTTCTCTTCCACTGCCTTTTGCAGCGCCGGCACCTCGGCCACAGCCGGCAGGCTCTGGCAACCCTTGCCGTCATTGGCCGGCAGGCGCGAGAGCAGCTGTTGCACCAGCGTGTCGGCTTGTTGGCGGTTGACGGCCCCCACCACGCTGACCTTGGCGCGGCAGGCCTGGAAGGAGCGGGCGTGCAGCGCCTGCATGGCGGGCAGCTGAATCTGGGCCAGGGTCTGCTCCGTGGTGCGCATGCCATAGGGATGGCCGCTGTACACCTTCTCGCCAAAGCTGCGGCCTGCCACAACGCCGGGGCGGGTATTGCTTTCCTGGATGCCCGCAGTCCAGCGGGCGCGCTCACGCTGCCACACATCCTGCGGCCAGCTGGACTGTGCCATCTGGCGCGAGGCCAGATCCACCGAGCGATTCAGCAAATCGGGCACGGTCAGCGAGCGCAGCGCATAGCTAAAGCTGTCGCGCCCGGCACTGGCGCCAAACGAGGCGCCCAGATCGGCCCAGGCCTCACCCAGGGCGTTTTCATCCAGCGCGGGCTGCTTGCCTTCGGCCTTGACGCCCTTGGAGGCCATCAGCGCCACGGCGCTGGCCAGGCCGGACTGGGCCACCGGATCTCGACGGCCACCGGCATCAAAGGAGAGCTGCACATCTACCATGGGAATGCCAGGGCTTTCCACCAGCCAGACCTGGGCGCCGCTGGCCTGGGTCCAGTGCTGTATGGGCAGCAACGCCCAGGCGTTATTCATGCCAAAACCGGCGAATGTGCAAGCCACATAAGCACAGGCAGCTATGGTTTTCATATTCTTCATATTGTGTTGCTCCGGGCTCAATGCAGATCACCGCCTGCGGCGGCGGCAGAAGCGGGCCTGGGCTTTTTGCCCGCCAGCGGCTGGGGCACCAGCACGCCCACGGTGAGCTGGTCATCACCAAAATAACGCTGGGCCACGGACTGCACCTGCTCGGCCGTCACCGCCATCAGCTGGCGCAGCACCTGGTCTTCGGCGTCCACCGGCATGCCCATGATCCAGTAGCTGCCCAGGGTTTGCGCCTGCGAGAACACGGAGTCGCGCTCGTAGACGTTGGAGGCCATCCACTGCGTCTTCACCCGCTCCAGCTCGGAGGCCTTCACGCCATCCTTGGCAATGCGCTGGATCTGGCCACGCAGGGCTTTTTCCACCTCGGCCGCGGTATGGCCCTTGGCCGGCACGCCGCTGAGCATGAACAGTGCCGGGCCGCGGCCAAACACCGAGGCCGAACTGCCAGCACCATCGGCCACACGGCCCTTGCCCTGCACCAGGGCGCGTTCCAGGCGGGCGCCGTCATAGCCGTCCAGCACGGCAGACAGCACCGTCAGCGCCAGCGCATCGCGGTCCTGCGCGCCGGGCTGGGCTAGATTCTGAAAAGCGGGCACGCGGTAGGCCATGGCCACAAAAGCCTGCTCGGCCGGCTGCTTGACCTCAATGCGGCGCACACCCATCTGTGCAGGCTCGTTGCGTGGCTTGCGCACCGGCACGGCGTGGGCGGGAATCTGGCCGTAGGTTTCTTCCGCCCAGGTCTTGACCTGCTCGGGGTCCACATCACCGGCAATCACGATCACGGCATTCGCTGGTGTGTACCAGGCCTTCTGAAACTGGCGCACATCGTCTGCCGTCATGGCGTTCAAGTCGTCCATCCACCCCACCACGGGGCGGTGATAGGCCGAAGCCTGGAAGACGGTGGCCAGCAACTGCTCCATCAGCATGGAGCGCGGGTTGTCTTCGGTGCGCATGCGGCGCTCTTCCTTGACCACCTCGATTTCCTTGGTGAACTCGGCGTCCGGCCACTGGTTGTTGGCAAAGCGGTCGGCCTCCAGCGCCATCACCTCGCGCAGCTTGTTGGCGGGGATCTGCTGGTAGTAGCCGGTGTAGTCGCGGTTGGTGAAGGCGTTTTCACGTCCACCCAGCGCCGCCACCTTGCGCGAAAAATCACCCGGAGCCACCTTGGCCGAGCCCTTGAACATCATGTGCTCCACCACGTGGGCGATGCCGGAGGTGCCATCCACCTCGTCCATGGAGCCCACCCGCACCCAGACCATGTTCACGGCCGTGGGGGCGCGCTGGTCCGGCTGGACGATGAGCTGCATGCCATTCGCCAACTGGTACTGGCGCACGCTGGAAGCCGCGCCCGGCGCGGCCATGGCCCATTCGGCCAGCGAGGAAGACAGCGGTGGCGATGCCGCCAAAACCGGTGCCCCGGCAGCAGAGCCAGCCTGCGCCAGTGCGGTGCTTGCCACAAGTCCTAGGAGGGTAAGGGTACGTTTCATAGAATGGAGTGATTCTAAGAATCCAGCAATGTTCAGTTTTTTCAAGAAAAAGCCCCCACACACCGAGCCCGCCGCCCCTGAAGCGGCCGGCGACCGGCCCGATGCACAGGCGCCTGTCGTGCCCCAGCCCGCTCCCGAGGAACCCGCCAAAAGCGGGGCCATGGGCTGGCTGCGCACCACCTTTGGCGGCACCAAGAGCGATGCTACCCCGGCGCAGCCCGCTGGCGACGCCCCATCCTCAGATTTCGCCATGCCCACCGTGGCCGAACCCCAGGCCAAGCCCGAGGCAGCGGGTGATCGCCGTGGCTGGATGGACAGACTCAAGGCCGGTCTGCGCAAGACTGGCAGCAGCATCACCACCGTCTTCACCGGCACACGCATTGACGATGTGCTGTATGAAGAGCTGGAAGACGCGCTGTTGATGGCCGACACCGGCGTCAAGGCCACCCAGCATCTGCTGGAAGACCTCAAGCGCCGCGTCAAGGAAACCAAGACCACCGAGCCCGCTGCCGTCAAAGGCCTGCTGGCCCAGGCCCTGACCGATTTGCTGGCGCCCCTGCAAAAGCCGCTGGTAATCGGCGAGCACCAGCCCACCGTCATCATGGTGGCCGGCGTCAATGGCGCGGGCAAGACCACCTCCATCGGCAAGCTGACCAAGCACCTGGCCGACAGCGGCCAGACCGTGCTGCTGGCAGCGGCCGACACCTTCCGCGCTGCCGCACGCGAGCAGCTGGGCGTCTGGGCCACGCGCAACACCGTGGAAATCGTCAGCCAGGAAGGGGGCGACCCCGCCGCCGTCAGCTTTGACGCAGTCTCCGCCGGCAAGGCACGCAAAAAAGACGTGGTGCTGGTCGACACAGCCGGCCGCTTGCCCACCCAGTTGCACCTGATGGAAGAGCTGAAAAAAATCAAGCGCGTGGTGAGCAAGGCCGACGGCACGGCCCCGCACGAGGTGCTGTTGGTCATCGACGGCAACACCGGCCAGAACGCACTCAACCAAGTCAAGGCCTTTGACGAGGCCCTGGGCCTGACCGGCCTGATCGTCACCAAGCTCGACGGCACGGCCAAGGGCGGTGTGCTGGCCGCCATCGCCCAGGAAAAGCCGATTCCGGTTTACTTCATCGGCGTGGGCGAAAAAGTGGAAGATCTGGAAACCTTTAACGCCGCCGAATTTGCCCAGGCCTTGCTGGCCTGACATTCAAGCCAGCGCTGCGCTGCGTCCCAGCCCCGCCCCATGCGGGGCTTTTTCTTTTCAGGAGCAGCCAGCGCCCATCCCTGCTGGGTTTCGGCCCTCCATGACCGGGTTAGCTACATGCCTCAGATGAAGCTTCACGACGAATTGCACTGCTGCGCAAGCATGACGTTCCGAGGCCGGGACTCGCCCCGGCGGGCGAGGGACTATTCTTTGCTTCGCCAAAGCAAAGTACCCAAAAGAAAGGCGACCCTACTGCCCATGTCCCTGCGCTGCGCTTCGGGCAAGCTCGGTGCTCGATCCCAGGACGGTGCCGCAGAACTCGCGGCGCGGCTCTGCCGCTCTGCTCGAACATGCTGCGGCAAGCTTGACCACGAAGCAGCTGTGTCCTACGGCACAGCTGCCCGCCCCGGGCTCTGCGCGCCAAGCCATGGGCAGAAGGGGAAGGCGGGAACCAGAATACCTGCCCTGCGTAGGTTGTGCCGTTTGCGAACTTTATCTCCAAGCCATAAACACCTGATGCTTCGTCACGCTGCTGGCGCTGCGGTTGTTCCCCTTCTATACACGCCTGCGGCGCACAGCACACAGGGCCGCATGGCTGCCGCAGGACAGCCATGCTTCGTAGACTGACTTGCCGCGGCTGTTCGAGCGGAGCGCTGAAAGCGCGTAGAGAGTTCTGCGGCAGGCCCTGTGTGCTGGGGGACGCAGGTTGCCCCGGCGCGATAGCGCCGGGGTCGGGGATAGCAGGGGCGCATTTTTGGCCTACCTTGTTGTGCGAGCAACAAGGTAGGTCGCCCGCCGGGGCGAGTCCCGGCTTCGGAATATCACTTCACCACAGTGTCTGAGATAAGTTCCTAGAAAGCCAGACGAGGCCTGCAGTGGCAGCTACCCAAAAGATGGTGCTCCAATACCGTGGCCTACACTGGCCGGGATACTTTCCCACGACAGACCATGACCACCCGCGCTCTTTTTCGCCTCCGCATCTACCTGGACGACACCATCGCCATTGGCCCTGGCAAGGTGCAACTGCTGCAGGCCATACAGGCCCATGGCTCGATTTCTGCCGCCGCACGGGCGCTGGACATGTCCTATCGCCGAGCCTGGAATCTGGTCGATGAGATGAACCAGTCGCTGACCGAGCCTGCCGTCACCTCGGCCCCCGGCGGCAGCGGCGGTGGCGGCGCCCACCTGACCGCCACCGGCGAAGCCATCGTCACCGGCTACCGCAACATCGAAGCCCTGGCCCAGCAGGCCACCGTGGCAGAAGTCGAAGCGCTGCAAGCCTTGCTCAAACGCTGAGAGCCCGCAGGCAGCCTGCTACACAGCGCCAGCCAACCCTAGACGCAGCCAGCTTTTTCTTTGCATGGCTTGCGCCGTTTTCGTTATGCATGGTTAAATACAGCGAACCGTTACCAAAGGTAGCGGCATTTGCGCAGTCGGCGCCGCACCCGGGACCTTGTTGACGCTTGTTCTTTGGCCGCGCTGCCCTGTTTCATCCACCGGTTTTTGGCGAGCAATGCCAAGGAGCGCCTAACGCATTACGGAAGCACCATCACAACCTTGCGCTTGACGCTTTTTGCGCAATGGGTGCCGGCATATCACCGCAAGGCGTATGCCGGCACATTCGTTTGGAGCTTCCGCCGCTGCTTTTCTGCCCCGCACCAGGGTGCACCGCACTTCGCCATCCCCGTCCAAACCGGCTCTCCACCGATATGCACGACACCCCCATTCCCCACAGCCTGTCGCGGCGTGGCTTTCTGAAGCTGGCCGGCGCCGGCGCAGCCACCACCTCGCTGGCAGCCATGGGCTTCGCCGAGGCCGAAGCCCATGTGGCCGCCCATGTGCGCCAGTTCAAGCTGGCCACCACCACCGAGACCCGCAATATCTGCACCTATTGCTCGGTGGCCTGCGGCATCATCATGTACTCCAAGGGTGATTTTTACGCTGGTGAAAAGGCCAAGATCATCCACATCGAAGGCGATGCCGACCACCCCACCAACAAGGGCACGCTGTGCCCCAAGGGTGCGGCCATCAAGGACTTCGTCAACTCCGACACCCGCACCAAGGTGCCGCGCTACCGCGCACCGGGTGCAGACCATTGGGAAGAGGTCAGCTGGGACTTCGCCCTCGACAAGGTTGCGCGCCACATCAAGGATGACCGCGACGCCAACTTTGTCGAGAAGAACGAAGCCGGCACCACCGTGAATCGCTGGACCAGCATGGGTTTTCTGGCCGCCTCGGGCGGCACCAACGAAACCGGCTGGATCACCTACAAAACGGTGCGTGCCCTCGGCGTTCTGCCCTTCGACAATCAGGCACGCGTCTGACACGGCCCTACGGTAGCCAGTCTGGCTCCGACTTTTGGCCGTGGCGCAATGACCAACGCCTGGACCGACATCAAAAACACCGACCTCGTCGTCGTCATGGGTGGCAATGCCGCCGAAGCCCACCCCTGCGGCTTCAAATGGGTGACCGAGGCCAAACACCACAACAAGGCCAAGCTGATTGTTGTGGACCCCCGCTTCAACCGCACGGCATCGGTTGCGGATTACTACGCCCCCATCCGGCCGGGCTCGGACATCTCCTTTCTGATGGGGGTGATCCGTTACTGCATGGCCAACGACAAGGTGCAGTGGGAATACCTCAAGCACTACACCAACGCCAGCTACCTGGTACGCGACGGCTTTGGCTGGAAGGATGGCCTGTTCAACGGCTATGACGAGGACAAGCGCGCCTACGACCAGAGCGAGTGGGACTACCAGTACGACGCCAATGGCCAGCCGCTGACCGACCCCACGCTGCAACACCCGCGTTGCGTGTGGAATCTGCTGCGGGAACATGTAGCGGTGTACACGCCGGAGTTCGTGGAGAACATCTGCGGCACGCCCAAGGACCGTTTCCTCAAGATCTGCGAAATGATCGGCGAGACCGCGGCCACCGACAAGGTCATGACCTCCTGCTACGCCCTGGGCTGGACCCAGCATTCCAAGGGTGCGCAGAACATCCGCGGCATGGCCATGCTGCAGCTAATGCTGGGCAATATCGGCCTGCCCGGTGGCGGTGTGAACGCGCTGCGCGGCCACGCCAATATCCAGGGCCTGACGGACCTGGGTCTGCTCTCGCACATGCTGCCCGGCTATATGGGCCTGCCCAACGAGCGCGAGACTTCGCTGCAGGCCTACCTGGCCACCAAGACCAACAAGCCCATGTTCCCGGGCCAGACCAGCTACTGGCAGCACACCGACAAGTTCATGGTGAGCTTCTTGAAGTCCATGTGGGGCGACAAGGCCACGGCAGAAAACGGTTTTGGCTACGACTGGCTGCCCAAGCTGGATGTGCCCTACTACGACATCTTGCGCACCTTCACCATGATGGAAGAAGGCAAAGTCAATCTGTACTTCTGTCAGGGCTTCAACCCGCTGATGTCCTTCCCCAATCGGGCCAAGCTGACGCGGGCGCTGTCCAAGCTCAAGCTGCTGGTGTCCATCGACCCGCTGGAGACCGAGACCGCCGCCTTCTGGCAAAACCACGGTGTCTACAACGATGTGAACCCGGCCGAGATCATGACCGAGGTGCTGGAGCTGCCCTCCACCTGCTTTGCCGAAGACGAAGGCGCCACGGTGAACTCCGGCCGCTGGCTGCAGTGGCACTGGACCGGTGCCAACCCGCCGGGCAATGCCAAGCACGACACCTGGATCATGGCCGAAATCTTCCTGCGCGTGCGCGAGCTCTACCGCAAGGAAGGCGGCGTCTGCCCCGAGCCCATCTTCAACCTGAGCTGGGACTACCACAAGCCCAACGACCCCGAGCCCGAAGAGCTGGCCAAGGAAATGAATGGCCGGGCGCTGAAGGACGTGTACGACCTGAACGATCCGAGCAAGCTGGTGCGCAAGGCCGGTGAGCAGCACGCGGCTTTCAGCGAGCTGCGCGCCGATGGTTCCACCATGTCCGGCTGCTGGATTTATGCCGGCTCCTGGACCGAGCAGGGAAACATGATGGCCCGCCGCAACAACCACGACGAAGGTGGCATAGGCACCTATCTGAACTGGACCTGGGCCTGGCCAGCCAACCGCCGCATTCTCTACAACCGCGCCAGCGCCGACCTCCATGGCAAGCCCTGGGATGCACGCCGCAAGCTGCTGGAGTGGAATGCCGACCAGCAGCGCTGGGAAGGCTTTGACGTGCCGGACTTCTCGCCCACGGCCCAGCCCGAGGTGGTGCGCCCCTTCATCATGACGCAGGAAGGCACGGCCCGGCTGTTTGTGCGCAAGATGCTGCGCGACGGCCCCTTCCCCACGCACATGGAGCCCTGGGAAAGCCCGGTGGAGAACCCCTTCAACAAGAAGATGCGCGGCAACCCTGTGGGCCGCATCTTCCCGGCCGACCTTGCACAGTTGGGCAGCAGCGAAGAGTTCCCCTTTGTGGGCACCTCGTATCGGCTGACCGAGCACTTCCACACCTGGACCAAGCACAACAAGGTGAACGCCGTGCTGCAGCCCGATTTCTTTGTGGAAATCAGCGAGGAGCTGGCGGCGCTGCGCGGCATCACCAAGGGTGGGCGCGTGCGCGTGTGGAACAAGCGCGGCGAGGTCTGGGCCAAGGCCGTGGTCACCAAGCGCATACGCCCGCTGATGTGCGACGGCAAGGAAGTGCACGTGATCGGCATCCCCATCCACTGGGGCTTCAAGGGCGCGGCCCGCAAAGGCTTTGGCGCCAACAGCCTGACGGTGTTTGCCGGTGAGGCGAATATCGACACGCCCGAGTCCAAGGCCTTTCTCGTCAACATCGAGCCGGCCAGCGCCGAAGACATCAAGAGGCTGACATCATGAGCTTCCCCCAGGCCCAACAGCCGCGCACCGCGGCCGCCAACCCTCCGGTGCAGCCCATGGCGTCGAATCTGCTGCCCTCGGACGTGATCAAGATCTCGGCCACGGACCATGTCCCCACGCCCGAGCGCCAGCTGACCAAGGTGGCCAAGCTGATCGACGTGTCCAAGTGCATAGGCTGCAAGGCCTGTCAGTCGGCCTGCATCGAGTGGAACGACACCCACCCGACCATGGAAGAGAACGTGGGCATCTACGAGAACCCGCATGATCTGACGCCGGACATGTTCACGCTGATGCGTTTCACCGAATACCAGAACCCCGGCACCGGGGAGCTGGAATGGCTGATCCGCAAGGACGGCTGCATGCACTGCGAGGAGCCGGGCTGTCTGAAGTCCTGCCCCTCGCCGGGCGCCATCGTGCAGTACTCCAACGGCATCGTGGACTTCATCTCCGACAACTGCATTGGCTGTGGCTACTGCGTCAAGGGCTGCCCCTTCAATGTGCCACGCATTCACAAGACGGCCAATGTGTCCAAGAAGTGCACGCTGTGCTCGGACCGCGTGGCCATGGGCCAAGGCCCGGCCTGTGCCAAGGCCTGCCCTACGCAGTGCATCAGCTTTGGCACCAAGGAGGACATGAAGGCCCTGGCCGCCGAGCGCGTGGAAGACCTGAAGGAGCGCGGCTACGACAACGCCGGCCTCTACGACCCCCAAGGCGTGGGCGGCACCCATGTGATGTACGTGCTGCACCACCGCGACAAACCCTCGCTGTACGCCGGCCTGCCGGACGACCCCCGAATCTCGCCCACGGTGGCGCTGTGGAAGGGCTCGGCCAAGAAGCTGGGCCTGATCGCCGCCGGCCTGGCCACCGTGGGTGCGGTGCTGCACGGCATTTTTGCCAAGCCCAATGCCGTGACCCCGCACGAGGAGGAAGAGGCGCAAGAGCTGGTGGACGATATCGACCAGGGCGGCGACGGCTATCCCCATGGACATGACCACAGCCATGGCCATGAACAGGCGCCCGGCGCCACGCCCGGCAAGGAGCAATGATGGAAAGCCAAGCAAACAACGCTGCCAGCCAGCGCGTCTACTCCGCCAAGGGCGATGAGCTGGCCAGCCGCAAGCCGGTGATGGTGGTGCGCTACCGCGGCATCACCCGCTTCAACCACTGGATCACGGCAGCCTGCATGATTGCGCTGCTACTCACCGGCGCGGCGTTCTTCCACCCCTCGCTATTCTGGCTGTCCAAGCTGTTTGGCGGCGGCCAGATGACGCGCTGGATCCACCCCTGGATCGGCGTGCTGCTGTTCTTCAGCTTTCTGGGCCTGTTTTTGCAGATGTGGCACCTCAACCTGCCGCGCCGCGAAGACCTGCAATGGAGCATGCAGATTGGCGATGTGCTGCAGGGCAAGGAAGAAAACCTGCCCGAGCTGGGCAAGTACAACGCTGGGCAAAAAGGCGTGTTCTGGGGCATGAGCGGGCTCATCCTGCTGCTCATCGTCACCGGCATCATGATCTGGGAGCAGTACTTTCCGTTTCTGATCCCCATCCCGCTGCGGCGCATTGCCGTGGTGGTGCATGCCGCCGCTGCCCTGGGCTGCTTTTTCATCTTTGTGGCCCATGTGTATGCCGCCATCTGGACGCGGGGCACCATTCCGGCCATGACGCGCGGCACCGTTACCGGTGGCTGGGCCTTCCGCCACCACCGCAAGTGGTTGCGTGAGCTGGCCAAGCGCCCACATGCAGCGGCGGTGCCACCACCCACCCGCAAGTCCTCACCCAAGTGAGTCCCCCCGCATGCGCCGCGCGCGCATGCCCCCTCTCCCACGATTTTCAGCGCCGGCCTGCCGGCCTCCCCCATGGCTGACAGCTCTATCCAACCCGATTCGTCCTTTATCACCGGGGGCATTGCCAAAACCCCGTTCACGCTGCAGCAGCCGCCGGCCCAGTGTTTTGACACCCGTGCCAGCCGCCTGCGCTTTCTGGCCCAAAGCAGCGAGCTGGCGCCCTATCTGAACTTTCTGGCCGATCTGGCCACGCTGCAAGCCAGGCTGGTGCAGGAACTGCCGGCCCCCCACCCCATCAGCAGCGAACGCCTGCAGCAAGCCAGCCAGGCCGGCCTGCCCCCCATAGACCGCGCGGCCCTGGCCGACGACAGCCAGCTGCATGCCTGCCTGCGCGCGCTGTGCGAGGCAGCCACCCACATCGCCATGCCCCCCCCGGCACGCCAGGCACTGGATGCCTTGCGCGGCGCCGAAGCCGACGACCTGCGCTGGTTGCTGGCCAATGTGCTGAGCGATGTACCTGGCGAGGCCATTCCCCAAGACGCAATCGCCCTCCACCTGTTCGCCGCAGCAGCGGTGCAGGTGCACCTGACGCGCCTGGCCACCAGCCTGCCCGCCGAGGCCCTGCAGCCCGTGGCCACTGGTGTGTGCCCGGCCTGTGGCGGTCTGCCCGTGACCTCCTCCGTCATCGGCCTGCGCGACATCGAGAACGTGCGCTATGCAAGCTGCAGCTGCTGCGCCACGCAGTGGAACGAGGTGCGCATCAAATGCCTGTGCTGCGGCTCCACCAAGGGCATCAGCTACCGCAGCGCCGGCACCGACGACGCCACGGTCAAGGCCGAGGTCTGCAAGGAATGCGGCCACTGGAGCAAGCTGCTCTACCAGGTGCGCAACCCCAGCCTGGAGCCCGTGGCCGACGATGTGGGCAGCCTGGGCCTGGACCTGCTGATGCGCAGCGAAACCCCATACCGGCGCGTGGGGTTCAACCCCTATCTGCGGGGCTATTGAGTCCTGGCCTCCGGCAGGGTGGGCTTATCTTTGATTTGGAGAGCAGCCACTGCAGCTGCAGCCTGCCTTGGCATGCCAAAACACTGCGATATCAAGACCCCAACAGCACTACTAGCTCACAACTTTGCTGCTGGCAGCTGCCGCCGCCGGCAGTTGCACGTTTTGCGCCACCCATTGCCCGTAGTCGCGCTGTGCCTGCTCGCCGCGCAGCAGAATCTGCGGCAGCTCATAGGGGTGCTGGCTGCGCAGCCACTCCACCAGGGGCTGGACCGCGTCCGGCACGGTCTTGAGCACCAGGCGCCACTCGGCCACCTCTTCCAGCCGGCCCTCCCAGGCGTAGTGGGAGGTGATGGCGTCCACCTGCACACAGGCCGCCAGCCTGGCCTGTACGGCGCCGCTGGCCATGCGCTGGGCATCCTCTGCCGATGGCAAGGTGGTGGTCACCACGCTCAGGCCCATAAAGGCAAAACCCTTGGAAGTAGGTCGATGGGAAGGACCGGGCATGCAAGACTCCTCTCAGCAGTTCTGACAGACGGTCATGGTGCCCCAGATTCTGTTTCGTAACAAACCACCTTGGTTTTCAGACATATTGGCCTGCAGCCCCGCCCCTAGGGCTGCGGCCCGGGCTACACCCCTGTGTCTACAAAACTTCACGCAGCGTGCTACAAAACAGAAATATTCAGCGCTTACAACCCAGGACATGGCCCTGGCTGCCCTGGCGAATAGGCCTACGCGAAGCCCTGCTTTCCGGCACCAAGGCAACATCCACAGGGTGTCAAAGGAAGGGAACTTCTCGTTTAGCACTCAGTCATAGAGAGTGCTAACATGAACCCATGGAAGAAAGGATGAAAGCAATGACTACCCAAACGAGCAACCTGACGGCTGCGACGGCTTTGGCGCCTGCGAATCCTTGGGCTCTGGTGCCGCCGCTTGGCAATCTGGATGCCTATATTTCCGCCGTCAACCATCTGCCCATGCTCACCCAAGAGGAAGAGCAGGACTACGCACGCAAGCTCAAAGAACACAACGATCTGGATGCCGCAGGGCGTCTGATCATGTCCCACCTGCGCCTGGTGGTGTCCATCTCGCGCCAGTACCTGGGCTATGGCCTGCCCCACAGCGACCTGATCCAGGAAGGCAATGTGGGCCTGATGAAGGCCGTCAAGCGTTTTGACCCCGACCAGAATGTGCGTCTGGTGAGCTACGCCATGCACTGGATCAAGGCCGAGATCCACGAGTACATCCTGAAGAACTGGCGCATGGTCAAAGTGGCCACCACCAAGGCCCAGCGCAAGCTGTTCTTCAATCTGCGTTCCATGAAGCAGGAGCTCAAGGCCGATGCCGCCATGGAAGACGGTGAAGCCATGTTCCGCGACACGCTGACCGCGCAGGAGATTGACGCCATGGCGGCGCGCCTGAACGTCAAGCGCGAGGAAGTCATCGAAATGGAAACCCGGCTCTCGGGTGGCGACGTGCTGCTGGACCCCACGCCCAGCGACGATGACGACAAGGCTTTTGGCCCTATCGCCTACCTGGCCGACGCCGCCCATGAGCCCACGGCCATGATCGAGTCGCAGCAGCGCGATGTGCTGGCCACCGACGGCATTGCCCAGGCGCTGGAAGCGCTGGACGCCCGCAGCCGCCACATTGTGGAAGAGCGCTGGCTGAAGGTGAACGATGACGGCTCCGGTGGCATGACGCTGCATGAGCTGGCCGCAGTCTACGGCGTGAGTGCCGAGCGCATCCGCCAGATCGAAGTGGCCGCCATGAAGAAAATGAAGAAGGCACTCACCGAGTTTGCGTAAAACCGGCTGTAAGCTGCGCGGGACTGCTTGTCCCGCAGGTAAAAGGCAGAAATGCTGCCTCCCGAAACCCGGATAATTTCCGGGTTTTTTTATGCTTGCCTGCAGGCCTCATGCGCCAAGGCAGCTATTTGTTTTGCATCTGGAGTTGCCATGACCGAATCCGCCCGCCCCGCTTTGTGCCGCCGCAGCCTGCTGAGCCTGGCCAGCGCCGCGGCCTTGGGCCTGGGCCTGCCGGCACTGGCCCAAACCGAAAGCCTCAGCTGGCCCAGCAAGCCCCTGCGCCTGATCGTGGGCTTCCCGGCCGGCTCCTCCCCAGACCTGACGGCCCGCGCCCTGGCCGAGCCGCTGGAAAAAGCCCTGGGCCAGCCCATCATTGTGGAAAACAAGGTGGGGGCAGGCGGCAACATTGCCGGCGAAGCCGTGGCCAAGGCCACGGATGGCCACACCTTCAGCGTGATGATCAACGGCAATATGACGATTGCCAAGCTGCTGAACCCAGCCGTGCGCTATGACCCGGTCAAGGATTTGCAACCCGTCAGCCTCATCGGCGTGGCCCCGCTGGTGCTGGTGGCTCCCGCGATTGCGCTGGAGGGCAAGGCCTTCTTGGCAGCGGGCGCCAAGGCCGGCAGCCAGTGGAGCTATGGCTCACCCGGCGTGGGCACGGTAGGCCATCTGGGCATGGAGCTGCTCAAGAGCCGCTCGGCCCTCAAGCCGGTGCACATTCCCTATGCCGGCTACCCCCAGGTGTTCAACGCCATCCAGGGCGGTGATCTGCAGCTTTCCATGCTGCCGCCGGCGCTGGCCATGGCGCAGATTCAGGCCGGCAAGTTGCGCGGCATCGGCGTGACATCGGCGGCCCGCAGCCCGCTGGCGCCGGGTCTGCCCAGCCTCAAGGAGCTGGGGGTGCAGAACTTCGAGCTGGAAATCTGGAACGCCGTGGCCGCCCCCAAGGCCATGCCGCGCCAGCATGTGGAGCAACTGGCCGTGGCCGTCAGCACCATTGTGCGCACACCGGAGATGCGCGCCAAGCTGAGCAACCAGGGCTGGCAGGTGGTGGGCAGCAGCCCCGAGGGCCTGGCCAACCGCATCCAGCAAGACATGCAGACCCTGGGCGGCATCATTCGCGAACAAGGCATTCGCGCACAGTAAACGCTGCTTTCAGTTTTTTTCTGCTGCGGCAGAAAGCGCGCGTGGCCGCTGCGGCGCCAGGCCTGCGGGGGCCAGCGCCGGCGGCACCAGCTTTTCTGACGCTTGACCCAGCACCGCGCCGGCTGCGGCTATGCCTTCGGGGTGCTGGGGCTGGCGCTGCTGGGGCGTGAACACGCCGGCCGCACCATGCAGGCGCTGGGCCTGCTGGGCCAGCACATCGCTGAGCTGGGCGCTTTGCTGGGCCATGCCGAGATTGTGTTCACTCAGCGTGCGCAAATGGGCCACGGCATCGCTGATTTGCGCGCTGCCAGCCGCCTGGGTATGGGTTTGCTGCTGGATGCTTTCCATGGTGCGTGCCAGGCCCTCTATGCCCTCCACCACCGAATGCATGGTGATGCGCGCCGTCTGCGCCGCTGCATGGCCTTGCTCCACCTGCTGGTGTGAGCCCTGGATCAGCTGTTTGATGTCGCGTGCCGCCTGGGCACTTTGCTGTGAAAGCTGGCGCACCTCGGCCGCCACCACGGCAAAGCCCTTGCCATGCTCGCCCGCCCGGGCCGCCTCCACCGCAGCATTCAGCGCCAGCAAATTGGTCTGAAAAGCGATGCCATCGATCAGGCCCACGATGTCACCCACTTTGCGGCTAGCGGCATCGATGCCGGCCATGGACTGCACCAACTGGTCCACGCAGTGCTGCCCCTGCACCACGCCCTGCACCCCATCCTGGGCCTGGAGCATGGCGGCTTCGGTCTGCTCCTGCGTGCGGCCTATGGTCTGGCTCAGCGCCGTGAGCGCACTGGCCGCCTGCTCCAGCTCGCTGGAGGCCTGCTTGGTACGCAAGGCCAGCTGCACATTGCCGGTCTGCAGCTGCTGGGCGCAAACGCTGACCTGCTCGGCCTTGCCTTCGATATCGCCCACCAGCGAGCGCATATTCAGCCCGGCCTGCTCCACGCTGCGCATCAAGCCGCCCACTTCATCACGTCGCTCCAGAAACAGCGACTGCGCGCTCTCCCCGCTGGCCACCTGGCGTGCCTGGCGCAGCACGGCATGCAGCGGCCCCAGTAGGCGACGCCCCAGCCACAGCAGGCCGGCGCCAGCGCACAAGGCCCAGCACAAGGCCGTGATGCCCAGCAGGCCAGACTCCACCCCCCAGGCAACCGCCCCGGCCAGGGCCAGCGCCCACAGCAGCAAAAAGGCCGCCCCCGTATAGAACTTGGTGGCCACCGAGACAAAATGCAGCCGGCTCCACCAGGCCCGCCAGCCCTTGGGGAACACAAAGCCGCGCCGCACCTGCAGGTGCTGGGCCCCGCTGTTGAGCAGGTCGTACAGCGATTGCTGGGCCTGAATCTCCTGGGCCGAGGGGCGGGTGCGCACCGACAGATAGCCCACCGTCTTGCCCCCTGCCTGTATGGGGCTGGCGTTGGCTCTGACCCAGTAGAAGTCGCCGTTTTTGCAGCGGTTTTTGACAACCGCAGTCCAGCTGGCGCCATGCTTCAAGGTATTCCACATATCCTCGAACAGCACGGCCGGCGTCTCGGGGTGGCGGATGATGTTGTGGGGCTGCAGATGCAGCTCTTCATAGCCATAACCGCATGCCTTCAGAAAGGCATCGTTGGCATAGACGATGCGCCCCTTGAGGTCTGTGGCCGACAGCAAGGTGTCGCCGTCCTGCAGCTGGAATTCGGTGGTGGTGACGGGCAGGTTGCGTCGCATGGAGGCTCCCGGTGGCTTGCACAAGGCGTGCAGGCCTTTCCGGCCGCACCGCCCAAGAACGGGCAATATGCGCAGCCTCACCGCTGCCCCGGTTGATAAAAATCAACCCGGGGACGCAATCGATATATTTTCCTTATTACCACCACAGTGCAGCACCTTGGCCGCTGCCTGTGGGGCTTGGATTAGGTCGCAGGCTGGGCCAGCAGGGTCAGCGCGTCTTCGGCCAGCGTCTGCGCGCCTGCGCCATAGCGTTGGTAGATACGCAAACGGCCTTGCGGGTCATAGATGTACAAGCCGGCCGTGTGGTCCAGCGTGTAGGTGCCGGGCTGCGTGCCTTCCACCTTTTTGTAGTAGACCTTGAAGTCCTTGGCCATGGCGGCCACCTGCTCGGGCGTGCCGCTCAGGGCCACCATGCTGGGGTCGAAGTTGCCCACATAGGCCTTGAGCACTTCCGGGGTGTCACGCTCCGGATCCACCGAGACAAAAACGCCTTGCAGCTTGTCCCCCTGGGCGCCCATGTGCTGCTTGGCCTCCACCAGCTCCTGCAAGGTAGTGGGGCAGACATCGGGGCATTGGGTATAGCCAAAGAACACCACCGTGACCTTGCCGGCAAAGTCCTTGATGGAACGCGGTTTGCCATCGGCATCGGGCAGCGAAAAATCCTTGGCGTACTCGGCGCCGGTGACATCCACGCCCTTGAACTGCACCTTGTTCTGGTCCGAGCAGCCCATCAGGCCGGCGCCCATCGTGACCGCTACACCGGTAGCCAACAGGCAGTGCAGCGCGCGTCGTTTGTCCATTGCTTCTCTCCCACGGCGGCGCGTGCTTTCACGGTCCTGCCGCAGCGACGCCCGCATTGATTCAAATGCGCCATCGTAACCGTCAGCAGATACCCCTCCTGCGTGCGCCGCTCAGGCTGGACACCCTGCCGCGCCGATTCAGCGCCCCGGCTGGTCCCAGGAAGCCGAGGCCCGCAGCACCCGCTCCAGATCGCGCTTGGCGCGACTCGCACTGGCCTGGTCCAGGCTGGCGGGCCAGCGCAGCATCCAGTGGCCTTGGGGGTCGACCAGATAGAGGTGGTCCTCCAGCGCCTGGCCGGGCGCCGGCTGCAGCCAGGTCTCGATCTGCGCCCGTGGCAGACGCAGCACCTGGGCCTGGGCCAGGGCCGGCTGCAATGCCGCGGCCGGCGTGGCGGCATCGCTGACCAGCCACACCCAGTCCACCCGCTCCTTCTCACGGCCCAGGCTTTCGCGCAGCTGGCGCTGCAGATACAGGTGGGCTTCACAGCTGGCCGGGCAATCCCCTCCTGCCACGCTGAGCAGCAGCCACTGCCCCTGCAAGCTGGCCAAGGGCACGCTGCTGCCATCCAGGCGCTGGGCCTGCAGCTGCGGCATGGCGGGCTGCTGCGGCATCAATGTGCCATAGCTGCTGCGGCCCTCTGGACGTATGACGTAGTAGCTGAAGTAGGAGGCAATGACAGGGGCGGCACACACCAGCAGCACGGCCAGCATCTTCCAGCGGCCGCTACGGGTGCGCTGTGCGGAGAACTCCTGAGGCTTGGGCAGGCTGTGTACGGTCAGGCCCAAGGGCTGGGGCGCGGACGATTCAGGCAATGGAGTCATGGGCATGTGCATACGCGCGGCGCCGGGGCCGCAGAATCTGGAACCACAAATACAGCAGCGCCACCAGGGCGCTCAAGGCCAGCCACTGCGCCGCATAGCCATAGTGCTTGGCCACGCCGCTGTCGGGCTGGGGCCAGTCGCGCAGCAGGCCATCGGCTGCAGCATCGGTTTGCAACACGCTCCAGGGCGGCAGATCCAGGCCCGTGGCCTGCGCGTAGGCCCTCATATCCAGATTCTGGCGAATCTGCGCTGCTCCGGCATCGGGTACATCACGCCCCAGCTGGTAGAGGGCTGAAGGCGGCAAGGCCACCCGCCCTTGCACCACGACCCACTCTGTGGGCGTGGCGATGGCGGGCAACTGGCTGCGGTCCTGGAAGTTGCGCGGCACCCAGCCACGCTGCACGACCACGGCACCGCCACCTTCCAGCAACAGCGGGGTGATAACAAAAAACCCGGGCCGCCCCTGCATCTGGCGGTTGTCCAAAAACACCTGGTGTTCAAGCTGCCAGCGCCCGCGCAGCCACACGGGGTGGTGTTGCAGCGCCGGGCTGGCTTGCGCCAGCGCGCTGCGCCAATCAGCGTTGTCCCAGGGCTGGGCTGCGGCCTGGGCCTGGACAGCGGCTTGCAGTGCCTGCTTTTGCGCGGCCCTGTCCAGCTGCCACCAGCCCAGGCGGGCCGTCAGCAGCACACAGGCCAGGGCCGCGATGGCCACCAGCCACCCGCGTATTCCCCGGGGATGTGGCGAGCGCTTCATTCCATAATGCCTTGCATGGGATACCTTGTTGCCTTGGCCTTTCTGGCCATTTTCGTCAGCCTGGGAACGGCCTTGTTCTTCATGATGCGCCAGGGCAAGGACGCGCCTTCCGATGCGGAACGCAGCCGCCGCATGGCCAGGGCCCTGGCCCTGCGTGTGGCCCTGTCAGTGGCCTTGTTTCTGTGCCTGCTGCTGGCCTGGAAGCTGGGCTATATCCAGCCCACCGGGCTACCGCTGCAGCGCTAGCGATCCACAAAAAAAGAGAGCCCTCTCCGCGCGCCCTTTCTTGTTTTGCAGAACATCTGCGTTTGAAAAGCGCTGCTCATCTGCACAGACAGCTATGGATGGCATAGCGCCTTTTCCGCCCCAGCCATCTCGACCACACACCTACATCCAATACACCAGCACATAGAGGAACAACCACACCACGTCCACAAAGTGCCAGTACCAGGCTGCGCCTTCAAAACCGAAATGGCGCTGGGCCGAGAAGTGACCGCGCTGCAGCCGCAGCGTGATGACCAGCAGCATCACCATGCCGACGAACACGTGAAAGCCGTGAAAACCGGTGAGCAGATAGAAGGTGGAGCCGTACACGCCCGAGCTGAGCTTGAGATTGAGCTCGGCATACAGGTGGTGGTATTCATAGGCTTGCACGCACAAAAACGTCAGGCCCAGCAGCACGGTCAGCCACATCCAGCCCACGGTCTTGGCACGCTGGCCGGCGCGCAGCGCATGGTGGGCAATGGTGAGCGTGACACCTGAAGTCAACAACAATGCGGTGTTGATGGTGGGCAGCCAGAACGGGCCCACGGTCTCAAAAGGCTCGACCGTTCCGGCTGGCGAGGTGGTGGCTCCGGGCACCAGGCTGGGCCAGGCGGCCTTGAAATCCGGCCACAGCAGCGCGTTGTCCAGATTGCCCAGAGCGGGCACCGAATGCGCTCTGGCCCACCACAGCGCGGTGAAGAAGGCACCGAAGAACATCACCTCCGAGAAGATGAACCAGCTCATGCTCCAGCGGTAGGACAAGTCGATCTTGCGGCCGAACAGCCCGGACTCGCTTTCACGCGCAGCATCGCGCAGCCATTGGTAAAGCACCACGGCCCACCAGGCCAGGCCGAATCCAAAAGACCACATGCCCCAGCTGTGGCCGTTGACCCAGTTGCCCGCGCCAAGGACCACAAAAAACAGGCCTGCCGCCGCCCAGATCGGGTGGTGCGATACGCCCGGCACGTAGTAATAGGGCGTGGTTCCAGAGGTGGGTGCACTCATGTCTCTGCTCCTGTCGTTATAGACCTTGCTCAGCCTGGCGCCCGGGGCACCCGGCCTGGGTTCACTCATACCAGCCAATGCACTAATGCAATCAAGCCCAGCACCAGTGCAAAAATCGCCACCAGGCCGATGGCAATCACCTGCAGCGGATGCAGCTGTGCGAAGTCGCGCTGGTATTCACCGCCATCGCGCACGCCCAGCATGGCCCAGGCCACGGCCTTGACCGAGCGCCACCAGGCGCGGTTTTCTGGCTCGGTCTTCAGCTCCGCTTTCAGCTTGTTGTTCATGACTGCCCCTTCTCCACCGCCACATGGGCAACCGGCGCCGCTGTGGTGCCAGGCGCCGCCGGCATGGCACCACCCACCTCGAAAAAGGTATAGGACAGGGTGATGGTGGTCACATCCTTGGGCAGGCGCGGGTCAATCACAAAGGCCACAGGCCATTCTTTTTTCTCGCCCGGCGCCAGCTCATACTGGTTGAAGCAAAAACACTCCAGCTTGTTGAAGTGGGGCGCGGCATTGCGAGGCGCATAGCTGGGAATGGCCTGGGCCGCCATGCGCCGGTCCTGCACATTCTGGAATTCATACATCACTGTGGCCAGCTCGCCCGGGTGCACCTGCAGCGAGCGGCGCTCGGGCTTGAAGTCCCAGGGGCCACGCGCATTGGCATCGAACTCCACCGTGATGGTGCGGCTCTTATCCACCTGCGTGTTCAGCGGCGATCCCACGGCATTGCCCGGCACCTGGCGCTCCGAAATCGCCAGCACATTGATGCCCAGGGCCTCGCACACATGCTTGTAGATGGGAATCAGCGCGTAGCCGAAGGCAAACATGCCCACGGCCACCACGGCCAGCTTGCCCACCATGCGCAGATTGTCTCGGTGCAAGGCCATGGAGCCTCCTGTCATCGCAGCAAAAGCATCTTGGTCACAAAGCCCAAGAAGAACACCGCCGCCACCGAGGCCAGGATCAGCGCCAGTCGCAGGTTTTTGCGGCGCTGCAACTGGTAGGCAGTGGAGCGGTCCGGCATGCCGGACGATGTGTTGTGGTGGTGCAAGGTATGCATGGTTTATCCAATCACGCGGGTGGCGGTTTCGTCCAGCTTGGGCGGATTTTCAAAGGTGTGGAAAGGCGCTGGCGAAGGCACTTCCCACTCCAGGCCCTCGGCGCCGTCCCAGGGTTTTTGCGGCGCCGCTGCACCACGCTTGCGCATGGCGGGCAGCAACACGGCAAGCAAGAAATACACCTGCATCAGGCCAAAGCCAAATGCCCCGACCGAGGCCACTGCGTTGAAGTCGGCAAACTGCATGGGGTAGTCGGCATAGCGACGTGGCATGCCGGCCAGCCCCAGAAAGTGCATGGGGAAAAAGGTGACGTTGAAGAAGATCAGCGAGCCCCAGAAATGGATTTGCCCACGGGTCTCGGAATACATGACCCCGGTCCATTTGGGTGCCCAGTAGTAGTAACCGGCGAACATGGAAAACAGCGAGCCGGCCACCAGCACATAGTGGAAATGCGCCACCACGTAATAGGTGTCCTGCAGCTGGATGTCTATGGGTGCCATGGACAGAATCAGGCCGGTAAAGCCCCCCATGGTGAACACAAAGATAAAGCCCACGGCAAACAGCATGGGGGTTTCAAAGCTCATGGAGCCGCGCCACATGGTGGCCACCCAGTTGAAGATCTTCACCGCTGTGGGCACCGAGATCAGCATGGTGGCGTACATGAAGAACAACTGGCCCGTCACCGGCATGCCGGTGGTGAACATATGGTGGGCCCAGACGATGAAGGACAGGATGGCAATGGCCGCCACGGCATACACCATGGAGGTGTAGCCAAACAGCTTTTTGCGGCTGAAGGCCGGCACGATCTGGCTGACGATGCCAAAGGCCGGCAGGATCATGATGTAGACCTCGGGGTGGCCGAAGAACCAGAAGATGTGCTGGTACATCACCGGGTCACCACCGCCGCCGGGGTTGAAGAAGCTGGTGCCGAAGTGGCGGTCGGTCAGCGTCATGGTGATGGCCCCGGCCAGCACTGGCATCACGGCGATCAGGAGGTAGGCCGTGATCAGCCAGGTCCAGGCGAACATGGGCATCTTCATCAAGGTCATGCCCGGGGCACGCATGTTCAAGATGGTGACGATGATGTTGATGGAGCCCATGATGGAGCTGGCCCCCATGATGTGCATGGCAAAGATGCTGGTGTCCATGGACGGACCCATCTGCAGCGTCAGCGGGGCATACAGCGTCCAGCCTGCGGCCGGCGCGCCACCGGGCATGAAGAAGGAGCCCACCAGCATCATGGCGGCCGGAATCATCAGCCAGAAGCTGAAGTTGTTCATGCGCGCAAAGGCCATGTCCGAGGCCCCGATCTGCAGCGGAATCATCCAGTTCGCAAAGCCCACAAAGGCCGGCATGATGGCGCCGAACACCATGATCAACCCGTGCATGGTGGTGAGCTGGTTGAAGAACTCGGGGTTGACGATTTGCAGCCCCGGCTCGAACAGCTCGGCGCGAATCAGCAGCGCCAGCACGCCGCCCACCATCAGCATGGTGAAGGCAAACAGCAGGTACAGCGTGCCAATGTCTTTGTGGTTGGTGGCGTAGAGCCAGCGGCGCCAGCCCGTGGGCGCGGCGTGGTGGTGGTCATCATGGTGACCGCCATGGTCGTGGTGGCCCGCCGCATCAGCGCCGGGGGTGTGCGAAGGGGGGTAAACAGCGCTCATATGCTTGGTCTCCGTATCGTCACTCGCCGGCCCGCATCACTGCGCCGCCACCATGGCCACAGCCTGTGGCTGCGCCGCTGCTGTCTTGTCTGCCGCCGGCGCTGCCGGAGTGGCTGCGGTGGCTCCGCCCTCGGGGAACTTGCCCCCGCGCGCATCCTTGAACTGGCTGGGCTGCACCATCTGCCCCGTCTGGTTGCTCCAGTGGTTTTTCACAAAGGTCAGCACCGCAGCCAGCTCCACATCGCTGAGCGTTTTCCACGACGGCATGGCGCCGTTGTTGCGCCCTTCCAGCACCACATGCATGGCCTCGGCCAGCGGCCCCTGGACGATGGCGCTGCCATCCAGGGGCTTGATGGGCCCCGCACCCTTGCCATTGGGCTGGTGGCACAGCGCGCAATTCGCTGCATAGACTTTTTCGCCGCGCGCCATCAGCTCTTCCATCTTCCAGACCTTGTTCGGGTCATCGCGTTTGGCGGCCGCTTTTTTGCTCTCTTGCTCTACCCATGCTTTGTACTCGCCGGCCTGCAACACCTTCACGTGAATGGGCATGTAGGCGTGCTCCTTGCCGCACAGCTCGGCACACTGGCCGTAGTAGTCACCGGGCTTGTCGGCCTTGAACCAGGTATCACGCACAAAACCGGGAATGGCGTCCTGCTTGATGCCGAAGGCCGGCACCATAAAGGAGTGAATCACGTCGTTGGCCGTGGTGATGATGCGCACCTTTTTGCCGGCGGGCACCACCAGAGGCTGGTCCACTCTCAGCAGGTAGTCGTTGGGTGCGTTCTTCACGTCGCCGCTGCTGGACAGGGCGCGGTGGCTGCTGTCCAGCGTGGAGATAAAGCTCAGCCCCTCGCCTTCGCCATTGATGTAGTCATAGCCCCATTTCCACTGGTAGCCGGTGACCTTCACGGTCAGGTCGGCATTGGTGGTGTCTTTTTGCGCCACCAGCACCTTGGTGGCGGGCAAGGCCATCAGGATCACGATGATGAAGGGCACCACGGTCCACGCCACCTCGACCGCCGCCGACTCATGGAAGTTGGCGGCTTTGGCGCCCTGGGAGCGGCGGTGCTTCCAGATGGAATAAAACATCACCGCAAACACCGCCACAAAGATCACGCTGCAGATGGCCAGCATCATCCAGTGCAAGAAATGCTGCTCCTGGGCAATGCGTGTCACCGGAGGCGCCAGGTTCATCTGGCGTACGGAAGGGCCACCAGGCAGGTCTTGCACGGCATGGGCCACCACGGGCAGCCATGCCAGTGCGGCCAGCAAGCGCAGTGAGAGGGGCCGGGATGTGATGCTTTTCATAGTTCTCGCTCAAGTCGTGGGCCACGGAAACCTGGGAAGCTATGGAGCGGGTTCGCACGCCGTGCGAGCCGCCCTTGCGGCACGCGTCAGGGCGCTGCGCTGGCGCGTGCCTGCCCTCTTCTGCAGGCACGCGCATAGCGCACCATCCATGCAAAGGGCGTGTTCCTACGCGGCACCCAGGGCAAGGCCCTCTCAAGTCCCGACGAAAATGGAGAGAAAGCAGGAGAACAAACGGGGAATGCCACCGACGCCAACACCATGCCGATGGTGCGGGGCTGTACCCACCAAGCCATGTGGGCAGGCCTGTGATGGGCCTGTTGCGGGGCAAAGAATTTCAGCATGCAGGCCGTGGCACGCGCAAGGTGCCGGCCCGACTCCATAGCAATGCGAAACACCAGTTTTTCCCTTCTGACGGCATAGGGCCGTGGCACTGCTCCCCGGCCTGAAGTCTTGTCATCCGGGAAGTGCTGCTGTGTCAGTCGTTGAAAAAATTGTAGAAGGCTTTGCGCGGAATCAAAGGGGTTGGCGCGGCTTTCGTGCTATCGCAAACCCGTGTTGCGCCCCTGCCGCAACATCGCCCTCATATCGTCCAAAGCCACGCTGCTTTCCCCTGAAGCGCGCACCCGTGGCATGGGCTTGTAAGCATGTCCATAGACCACTTCGAAGGTCAACGCCAGCTGTCCATCCTGCTCCTTGACCCGTAGCAAGCCATCAAGCTGCGACAACAGTTCGCGCCGCCATGCCTTGCCACGCAAAGCGGCAAAACGCTGGGGGTGGAGATTGCAGCCCAGCTCGCGCAGCTCCTGCAGCAAACGCTCGGGTGTGGCAAAGGTGAGCGTGATGTGCTCCATGTCCATCACCGGCTCGGCAAAGCCGCCCTGCACCATCATGTCGCCCAGGTCATGCATGTCGGTAAAGCTGTGGCCTGCGGGCGGCCAGCCCGCTTTTTGGTAGAGGCTGTGCAACTCTTGGGCCGTATCCGGCCCCAGGCAGGAGAACATCACAAAGCCATCCACGGCCAAGGCCTTGAGCCACTGCGCCAGCAGCGCCTGGGGATCGGCTGCCTGGTGCAAATGCATATTGGCCCACAGCATCTGCACTTCCTCGCCCGCAGCGGGCAGACCAAAGCGTGGCTGCTTGCCAGCCCAGCGGCCCAGATCCCACCAGGACTTGCCCAGTGCCTTGCGCGCGGCCTCGGCATGCTGGGCTTGCGGCTCATGCACCCAGCGCTGGGCCTGGGGATAGCGCTCGGCCACCAGGCCATGGCCTTGCAGACCACCGCGCACCGGCGCCCAGTCCAGCCAGGATGTGGGCGGCTTGGCCATCCACTGCAGCCGCTCCTGCATGCGCCGCGCCACCTCTTCGTGCAGCCAGGGCGAAGCCGCTGGCGCACGGGCCTGCCAACGGGCTGCGGCAATGGGGTCTATGGTGGGAGGCAGGGCGGTAGACATGGACGAAACCCAAGGGAGAGCAAGGCAAAACAGAAGCAGCGCACAGACCGGAGGCGGCAAGCCACCAGTACCAAGCGCTGCGGCGGGCAGTATATTGACTCCATGCCCCCACCGCTCCCGGCATGGCTATCCACCCTCTGGCCCAGCCAATGCCTGCTGTGCCGGCGCTGGCCTGCCCAACCACTGTGCTGCGACTGCCAGGCGCGCTTTGCCAGCCCAGCGCCACGCTGCCGCAGCTGCGCCCTACCACTGACAGCAGACAACACCGTGGGCCTGTGCGGCGCCTGCGTGCGCCAGCCTCCGCCGCTGTCCCAGTGCGTGGTGGCAGTGGACTATGGCTACCCCTGGTCGCGGCTGCTGACGCAGTGGAAATACGGCGCCCAGCCCACCCTCAGCCACCACCTGGCGCAATGGCTGCAAACCAATGCGCACTGGCAAGCCTTGCGTGCGCAATCCAGCGTGAGCATTCCCATTCCCCCATCGGCGCAGCGCCTGCGCACCCGGGGCTACCACCACAGCCTGCTGCTGGCGCGTGCCCTGGATGCCCCCGGGCTGCTCCCCCACGGCTTGCAGCGTCTGCACCACACTGCGGCCCAGGCCGGCCAGGGACGTGCGGCCCGGCTGCGCAATCTGCGCGGCGCCTTCTCTGTACCCGATGCCGCCCGAGACCGCATTGCCGGGCAAACCGTGCTGCTGGTGGACGACGTGATCACCACCGGCGCCACCTTGCACATGGCAGCCCTTGCCTTGTTGCAGGCCGGCGCGGCCAGCGTGTCTGCCGTGGCCCTGGCCCGCACACCATAGGCCTTGCTCACACAGGGCCTGCTGCGGGCACGACAATACGCGGCTTATGTTCCACATTGTTCTTGTCACGCCCGAGATTCCGCCGAACACGGGCAACGTCATCCGCCTGGCCGCCAACACCGGCTGCGATCTGCACCTGATCGAGCCCCTGGGCTTTTCCATGGAAGACCGCCATATGCGTCGTGCCGGGCTGGACTACCACGAGTACGCCGCAGTGCGCCGCCACGCCGACTGGGAGGCCTTTATGGCCACCATGCAGCCCGCCCCCGCACGCATGTTTGCCATGACCACCCATGGCAGCCGCCCGGCTTTTGATCTGGCCTTTCAGCCCGGTGACTGGCTGGTGTTTGGCTGCGAAACCCGGGGCCTGCCGCCCGATCTGCGCAACAGCTTTCCCGAAAGCCAGCGCCTGCGCCTGCCCATGCGGGCCGGCCAGCGCAGCCTGAATCTGTCCAATGCCGTGGCGGTGACGGTGTTCGAGGCCTGGCGCCAGAACGGCTTTGCCACGCCATAGGGCCTAAAGCCTGCTGCATCGGAGCCGCAAGGACAGCGAAAGTTCAGCCCATATTGTTGGCAAAATCAGAACAATAAGTTGCGAAACAGCAGTCTTATCACTTCCCATGGGACGACCTACATTCAAGTCACACGGTGCGGCAAGGCCATGCACCGGTTCATGACAGAAAAGGATCAACCATGAAAAACCTCCACACTTTGGGTCTTGCAGCCGCTTTGTCTTTGGCCGCCCTGGGCGCACAGGCCGCTGGCGTTCCAGCCCCTCAGGGCGATCAACCCTGGCCTCCCGTGCTGGAAAGCCAAAGCACGCTGACCCGTGCAGAAGTCGTGGCCGAGCTGCAGGCTGCGCGCCAGCAGCACCGCATGGCAATGAATGGCAACCAGGTGCAGCTGCGTGCCGATGAGCTGGCCACCAGCTCGGCCGTCAGCCGCGATGCAGTGCGCGCCGAAACCCAAGCCGCCCTCCAAGAAGGCAGCATCGTCTGGGGTGAATAAACGCCATGGGCTGCACCAGCAGCTCACCACAGCCCCCCCGCCCCGCCGGCGCAAGCCTGCGGGGCTTTTTGTTGCGCGCACTCAGGCCATGGTGGCGCCGTAGCTGCGGCTCAGCGACTCGGCCACGCACACCGGCTTGTCGCTGCCCTCGCGCTCCACCGTGACGCCCCAGGTCATCTGCATGCCGTCGGGTGCCACCGCCTCGGCCGCCAGCAGCTTGATATGGCCGCGCAGCCTGCTGCCCACGGGCACGGGTGCCGGGAAGCGCACCTTGTTCAGTCCGTAGTTCACGCCCATCTTGGCGCCCTCCACACCTGTGGACTCCTGCAGAAATTTGGCCAGCAGCGACAGCGTCAGAAAACCATGGGCCACGGGCGCCCCAAACGGGCCCTGGCGGGCGCGCTCCGGGTCCACATGTATCCACTGGTGGTCATCCGTGGCATCGGCAAACAGGTTGACCTGTTCCTGGGTGATGGTGACCCAGTCGGTCACGGCCACGTCCTGGCCCACGGCGGCCAGCACCTCGGCATAAGAGGCAAAGCTTTTTTTCGTCATGCCTGCCACTGTAGCCAGCGCAGGGCACAGGCTTTGTCGGCAGAGCGACAGGCAAGGGATAGCCCATGCCCACCCAGCTTTTCCGCTCGCTTGGCTGCGGCGTGCTACCCACAAAGCGAAAGGCACTCAGTCATTTCAGAAAAACATCGCAGCAAAATGCCAGCACCTCATCAGGACACTGCGCGTAAAACTGGCGCAACCCAAGCCAGGGCACCGCGCAAGGGCCGCCCCGCCGCGCTGGTGCCGTCCCCTCCGGCGAAGCCAGAGAGGGGAAGACGCGCAGCGGCTCAGGGGTGCTTAGATGCCCCTACCCACGCTGCACAAAAAACAGACCGATGCCCACCAGCATCAACAGGCCGCCAAACACCCGGTTCTGCCAACGCATGGCTTCGGGGCTGCGCATCCAGCGGCGCAGGGCCGAGGCACTGGCCGCATAACCGTGCATGACCACCAAATCCACGCCTATGCAGGTGGCCGACATCACGGCCAGCTGCAGCCACAGCGGGCGCTGCTCCGTCAGAAACTGGGGCAGTACCGCCACCATGAAGATGATGCCCTTGGGGTTGGTGGCATTGGTCAGAAATCCGGCCAGCACGCGCTGGCGCCAGGGCATGGGTGCAGCGCCCTGGGCATGGCCAATGTCCAAGCCGTTACCCACGCTGCGCCACTGGCTCCAGCCCAGGTAGATCAAATAGCAGGCGCCCAGGATCTTCACCGCCGAGAACGCCCATTCCGAAGCAATCAGCAGCGTGCCCACGCCGCCACCCGCCACCAGCAAGATCAGCAGCAGGCCCAGTTGCAGGCCACCCACCGTGGCACTGGTCTTGCGCAGGCCATAACTCAGGCCATGGCTCATGGACAGCACCGCACCCGAACCCGGTGACAAGGCAATCAGCCAGCACGCCGTAAAAAAAGCCCACCATGTCTGCACGTCCATGCGTCACCTGTCTCTGTCGTCGCCAGCCTGTGGCGCCACAGTCAGCGCCCCAAAAAACGCAGCATCTTACGACTTTGACCATCGTTGCGCCGGCCACACCGGGCCTGAGCAGGCACCTGCGGGACCGTGGAAAACCGCATCTCCCCCATGCCCGTGCCGCAGCCTTCCCCGGCATGGCCGTGCTAATCTGCGTGCCATGATTTTCAACCCTTCGCAAGCGGACGTACGACGCTTTTTCTGCAGCGTGCGCGCCAAGATGAAGAGCGAATCCCCCATGGAAGCCATCGAGACGCTGGCCAGCCTGTGGATTGCCGAACACCCCGAATACTTTGCCGAGCTGGATGATGTGGACGCTGCCGTGGCCCGCAACTACGACGCCGAGCCCGAGCGCACCAACCCGTTTTTGCACCTGTCCATGCACCTGTCCATCAGCGAGCAGTGCAGCGTGGACTCGCCCCGCGGCATACGCCAGGCCGTGGAGCTGCTGGCCAAAAAGCGCGATCTGCACGACGCCCACCACGAGGTCATGGAATGCCTGGGCTCCATGCTGTGGGAAAGCCAGCGCAGCGGTCGGCCACCCGATGGCAATGCCTATGTAGCCGCAGTTCAACGCCGGGCAACAAGGGACTGAGAGCTCCCCCTGAGCCGCTTCGCGTCTTCCCCCTCTCTGGCGCTACGCGCCGGAGGGGGACGGCACCAGCGCGGCGGGGCGGCCCTTGCGCGGTGTCCTGACATGGGCTGCGCCAGTTTTATCCGCCATGCAACAGCTTGCACACTTTAAATTTTTATAGCATCAATAGCTTATAGGGCCTGCATTGCAGGCCCTTTTTACATTAATCGGTTTGCCGGAGCGGGCCGAGGCAGCGCAGCAGGCATTCACGCACAGCCCCAACGGCCAGACAGCGCTTGAGGCGCGGCGCGTGCCCGCAGGCAGTATGTCGATACGGCAAGGGCGCGCAACAAAGCATCAAGCGCTGTATGGCCGCCTCAAAACGATTAACCCACCCAAAACACAAAGAGCTCAACGAAAACGTTGCTCGGGGATGGTTTGGAGGGGTCCGGGGAGGGATCCGATATAGCCGGCCAACTGCTTGAGCTCGGCCGTGGTGAACTGCTTGGCCATGCCTGCCATCACCGCATTGCTGCGCCCCACCAGACGGCCTGCTCCGTCATGCTGGTAGGCCTTGAGGGCGGAGAACAGATAGTCCGGGTACTGCCCTGCCACCTTAGGGTAGCTGGGGTCCAGCGGCTTGGCAAAACCCTCGCCATGGCAGGAGAAGCACGCGCCCTTGGCAATCAAGGCTGCTACATCCGGCGCTGGGTCATGCGCCTTGACTGCGGCCGCACTGCCCTGCCCACCCTGCCCTGCCTGGTTGGCGTAATAGGCCGCCACATCGGCAATGTCCTGGTCGCTCAGTGAATCGGCAATGCCGCGCATGGTGGGGTGGCGGCGCTCGCCTTTTTTATAGGCCTGCAGGGCAGAGGCGATATAGGGTGCGTTCTGCCCGGAAATTTTGGGCACCTTGTAGACCTCGGGGAAACTGGCCTGGTAACCCTGAATACCGTGACAGCCTATGCACATGGCCACCTTGCCGGAACCGGCCTGGGCATCGCCCTTGATCTCCTGCGCCGCGGCAGAGCTCGCGACAGAGGTCACAGAAGCGACAAGCAAGGCCCCCAATATGGACAGATATTGTTTCATTGCGCGCACAATCCTTGGGAAGTTTGAACTGGGATTTGGCTCACACAAATTCATTATGGCGAGAACCGTCAAGCGCCTTAATCAATGTTTACGCTGATACAAAACCATGAAATTCCAAGGCACTGAAAACTACGTCGCCCCGCAAGACCTGATGCTGGCCGTGAATGCGGCCATTCAATTGCAGCGCCCTTTGCTGGTCAAGGGTGAGCCCGGCACCGGCAAAACCATGCTGGCCGAAGAAGTGGCCGATGCCCTCCAGCTACCGCTACTGCAATGGCACATCAAGTCCACCACCAAGGCCCAGCAAGGCCTGTATGAGTACGACGCCGTCAGCCGCCTGCGCGATTCGCAGCTGGGCGATGAAAAGGTCAAGGACATCCAGAACTACATCGTCAAAGGCGTGCTGTGGCAGGCCTTCACGGCCGACCAGCCTGTGGCGCTGCTGATCGACGAAATCGACAAGGCCGACATCGAGTTCCCCAACGACTTGCTGCGTGAGCTCGACCGCATGGAGTTCTACTGCTACGAGACGCGGGAGATGATCCGCGCCAAGCACCGGCCCGTGGTGTTCATCACCTCGAACAACGAAAAAGAGCTGCCCGACGCCTTTTTGCGCCGCTGCTTTTTCCACTACATCAAATTCCCCGACGCAGACACCATGCGCCAGATCGTGGCGGTGCACTTCCCCACGATCAAGAGCGAGCTGCTGACGGCGGCCATGAAGACCTTCTACGACATCCGCAGCATCCCCGGCCTGAAGAAAAAGCCGTCGACCTCGGAGCTGATCGACTGGCTCAAGCTGCTGCTGGCCGAAGACATTCCGCCCGAGGCCCTGCAATCGGCCGACCACAAGGTGGCCGTGCCGCCGCTGGTGGGTGCGTTGCTGAAAAACGAGCAGGACGTGAGCCTGTTCGAGAAGCTGGTCTTCATGAACCAGCGCAATCGCTGAGCACATGTTTTAAGAGCGTGCGCACGTTCTAAAGGGCATTCCCGCTCTCATCTGCTGCGCTTCCCTGCTATCGTTTCCGCACAATATACAGACAGGGAGACATGCATATGACCACCGCCAAAAAACTGCTGCTGGAAGGCCTCAGCGATGCCGTGGGCTTTATGGGCGGCGCACTGGCCGGCTACTGGCTGGGCCAGGCCGCAGGCTGGAATATTTTTGACCAGGGCTATGGCGCCACCAGCCTACTGGGCATTGCCTGCGTAGGCCTGGGTGGCGGCCTGGGGCTGCACCTGGCACGGCGCTGGCGTGCGGCCAAGGCCGCGCGTGCCGAGCAAGCCCCCCACAGCTGATGGCAGGCCGCTGCGGCCTGCACTTTTATTGACCTCTTTGATTGCCGAGTACCCCATGGACAGCCCTGCCTTTGTCACCCCGGTCACACTCGAAGCCCATGGCATACGCCTGGTGCCGCTAGAGCTGCAGCACGAGGCCGGCCTGCGTGAGGCCGCTGCCGACGGGCAGTTGTGGCAGCTGCGCGTTACCTCGGTGCCCGAGCCCGAGCAGACCCGCGCCTATATCGAAACCGCGCTGCAAGGCCGCGCTGCCGGCCACCGTTTTGCGTTTGCGGTGCTGGATGCCGCCAGCGGCGAGGTGCTGGGCTGCACCAGCTACCACGACATTCTGCCGGCCGTGAAGCGCGTGGAAATCGGCTTTACCTGGTATGCCAAACGCTGCCAGCGCACCCATGTGAACACCGCTGCCAAATTGCTGATGATGGGCCACGCCTTCGACACCCTGGGCTGCCATGTGGTGGGCTGGCGCACGGACAACTTCAACTTCGCCAGCCAGCGCGCCATCGAGCGCCTAGGCGCCAAAAAAGATGGCGTGCTGCGCGGCCACGCCATGCGCCGCGACGGCAGCATTCGCGACACCGTGATGTACAGCCTGCGCGCCGGCGAGTGGCCCGAGAGCCGCCTCCAGCTGCTAGACAAACTGAAGCAGCATATGCACGAGGCATAAGCGTTAGAGAACCAAAGCATGCTGATAGCGTTTTTCTACACCCTGCGCGCGGCCAAACTGCCCGTCTCTGTCAAGGAGCTGCTGACGCTGCTCGAAGCACTGCAAAAAGGTGTGGTCGGCCCGCACAGCGAAGACGGCTGGAGCCTGGACGACTTCTACTACCTGGCCCGCACCACCCTGGTCAAGGACGAGAAGCACTTCGACAAATTCGACCGCGCCTTCGCCGCCTATTTCAAGGGCGTGGAAATGCTCACCGACTTCAGCAAGGAGCTGCCAGCCGAATGGCTGCGCAAGATGCTGGAGCGCGAGCTGACGGACGAGCAAAAAGCCGCCATCCAGAAAATGGGCTGGGACGAGCTGATGGAGACGCTGCAAAAGCGCCTGGAAGAGCAAAAAGGCCGGCATGAAGGCGGCAACAAATGGATTGGCACCGGTGGCACCAGCCCCTTTGGCCACGGTGGCTACAACCCACAGGGCATACGCATTGGCGGCCCTGGCAAAAACCGCAGCGCCGTCAAGGTGTGGGAGCAGCGCGCCTACCGCGATTACGACGACACCCAGGAGCTGGGCACGCGCAACATCAAGGTGGCGCTGCGCCGGCTGCGCAAATTCGCCCGCCAGGGCGGTGAGATGGAGCTGGACCTGCCGGACACCATACGCAGCACGGCCGCCAACGCGGGCTGGCTGGACATCAAGATGGTTCCCGAGCGCCACAACAATGTGAAGGTGCTGCTGCTGATGGATGTGGGCGGCACCATGGACGACCATATCCAGCGCGTGGAAGAGTTGTTCAGCGCCGTGAAGAGCGAGTTCAAGCACCTGGAGTTCTATTACTTCCACAACTGCGTCTATGACTTCATGTGGAAGAACAACAAGCGCCGCTTTGCCGAGAAGTTCGACACCTGGGACGTCATCCGCAAATACAACAAGGACTACAAGCTGATCTTTGTGGGCGACGCCACCATGAGCCCCTACGAAATCACCCAGCCCGGTGGCAGCGTGGAATACAACAACGAGGAAGCCGGGGCCGAGTGGCTGCAGCGCTTGACCCATGCCTTTCCCCAGCACGCCTGGATCAACCCCGAGCCCCAGGGCGTATGGGAATACCGCCAAAGCATTGACCTTATTCGCCGCTTGATGGGTGACAGGATGTACCCTTTGTCACTCAAGGGTTTGGAAGAAGCCATGAGGCTGCTGTCAAAATAGCAAGATGTGTAAATCTTTTCCAGCGTCAGCGCCGGCCCTAGGGTCGGCGTTTTTGTTAAGCGGCTCGCTATTGCTGAGCGGCTGTGGCCTGCTGTCCAAAGACCGGTCTCAAGATGCCGCGGCTGCAGCGGCCGTCTCCGGCCCTCCCAGCTTCACGGTGGACGTGCAAGCCCCTGACGATGTACGCAAACTGCTGGAAAAACACCTTGAATTGCAACGTTTTGCACAGCACCCCGAGCTGCGCCGTCGCGAAGTACAAAGCCTGTTGAACGCGGCCGATGCCAATATCCGAGACCTGATCGGAACGCTGGGTTATTTCTCGCCCAAGATTTCGCTGAAGCTGGAAGACACACCCGGCGAAAAGGCCAAGGCACCCATGGCCGTGACCGTGCTGGTCGACCCCGGCCCACCCACCACCGTGCAGAGCGCACGCATTGATTTCTCCGGCCCCACGGCCGATGAGGCCCACAGCAGCAAGCTGCGCGAAGCCATACGCAAGCAGTGGCGCCTGACACCCGGGGACCGGTTTTCGCAATCGGCCTGGGCGGGCGCCAAAAGCCAGGGCCTGCGCCAGCTGCAAGCTGAGCGCTTTCCCACGGCCCATATTGCCAACAGCCTGGCCGACATCGATGCCGACACCCAGCTGGCCGACCTGTCCATCGACTACACCCCCGGCCCGGCCTATTACTTTGGCCCCCTGCAGCTGAGCTACAGCACCCGCCCCAGCGATGAAAAGCCCGGCGCCGAGCCCGTGCCCCGCTATGACCCGGACGGCATGCGCCGCATTGCCCGCCTGCCCGAGGGCCAGGAGTACAAGCAGACCTCGCTGCTCGACGCCCAGCAGCGCCTGGCCAACAGCGGCTACTTTGACTCGGTGTTTCTGACGCTGGACACCGACAGCGCCCAACCCGGCGACCAAGAAGTCCATGCCCCCGTGGTGGCCCAGGTGCGTGAGGCCCAGCTGCAAAAATGGGTGTTTGGTGTGGGTGCCAGCACCGACACCGGCCCGCGCCTGTCCATAGACCATATCCACAACCGCGTGCCCGGCCTGGGCTGGCGCGCCGTGAGCAAGCTGCAGCTCGACACCAAGAACCCGCTGCTCTCCACCCGCCTGGTGGACCTGCCCAACGACAACGGCTGGGCCTGGTTCACCAGCGCCAAGCTGGAGCGCGCCACCCTGGGTGACTACAAGGCCAACAGCGCCCAGTTGCGGTTCGGTCGCATCAAGAACGAAGACCACATCGACCGCAACTACTATCTGCAGTACGACTTCTCCAAGCTGCAAGGCCTGGATGCGCCGCCAAGCAGCTCCTCCATCACGGCCAACTACGGCTGGACGGGGCGCTACTTCAACAACCCCACAGCCCCCACCAGCGGCTACGGCTTTGCCTGGGAAGCAGGTGCGGGCACCACGCTGACACCGGCGCGCGAGCCTTTTGGCCGGGTCTCGGCCCGCTGGCTGACCCTGGTCGGCCTGGGTGATGCCGACCAGCCCGGCCACAAGCAAAGCCGGCTGGCCCTGCGCGCAGCAGGCGGCGCCATCATCGCCAAGGACGGGGTGGACATTCCGGCCACCCAGTTGTTCCTCACCGGTGGCGACACCACGGTGCGCGGCTACCGCTACCAGTCCATTGGCGTGGAAAACGAACAAGGTCTGCTCATCAGCGGCCGCTACATGGTCTCGGGCAGCGTGGAATGGCAGCGCCCCATCACCGTGGCGGGCAACCGCTCCGACTGGGAGCACACGGTGTTCGTGGATACCGGCAGCGTCTCCGACAAACCTAATCAGCTCACCTTCTACACCGGCGTGGGTACCGGCATACGCTGGGCCAGCCCGGTGGGCCCGGTGCAGGCCGATCTGGCCTACGGCATCAAAACCCAGCAATTCCGCCTGCATCTGCGCATGGGCTTCACGTTCTGAGCATGGCAGAGACCACAGTGACCGAATCCTCTACCTCCTCCACATCTGCGGGCGCACCGCCCTCCACTCCTCCGCCCTCTCCCCCCCGCCGTCGCCGCTGGTTGCGCTGGCTGCTGGGCAGCACCGCGGCCCTGTTGCTAGCCCTGTTCACCTTGCTGGGCACCGCCTGGTGGTGGATGGGCCAAAGCGACTCCCTGGCCAACACCCTGGAGCGCGTGGCCGGCTGGCTGCCCGAAGGCCAGCGCCTGGAAGCACGCGATGTGCAAGGCACGCTGCGCCATGGCGGCCGCATAGGCTGGCTGCGCTGGGCCAGCCCCACCATGCAGGTGGAACTGGAGCAAGCCAATATCGAATGGATGCTGCGCCCGCTGCTCGCCGGTGAGGTGCGCCTGGGCCAGGTACACATTGCCAGCCTGCGCATTCGCAGCACCCCAGACCCCACCGACACCACGCCGCTGCAGCCGCTGGAATCGCTCAAGCTGCCGCTGCGCATAGACCTGCCCTTCCAGGTCGATCAACTGGTCTGGCAAGGCACGCCGGAGGTGGAGGCCAGCACGCTGCAAGGCCATTACCGCTATACCGGTGGCCATCACCAACTGGCCATCAACCAGCTGCAATGGGCCCAAGGGCGCTACGCCGCCCAGCTCAAGCTGCAGGGCGCGGCGCCCATGGCGCTGGAGGCCAATCTGCGCGGCGCCGTGGAAACCGCGCTGCCAGGCCAGGACATGCAGCTGCACACCCTGGCCACGGTGCACATCAACGGCAATCTGGCCGGGGCTGATGCCCGCCTGCAAGTACAGGCCCAGGCCTATGCCAAGGATCTGGTCCAGTCCGAGCACGCCACCGCGCTGGAGCAACCCAGTGTGCAGGACACCGAAGACATTGCCGACAGCCAGACCCTGCGCGCCCAGGTCAAGGCCACGGTACGCCCCTGGCAGCCCCAGCCGCTGGAAGCTGCCCAGGCCCAGCTCAGCCAGGTGGATGTGTCCATGTTCTGGCCTGCGGGGCCGCACACCTTGCTCAGCGGCGAGGTGCAGGCCGGCCCCGAAGATGGCGGCTGGAAGCTGCGCGCCGATCTGCGCAATGCCATTCCCGGTCCCTGGGACTTGCAAAGCCTGCCGGTGCACCAGGTGGAAGCCGATGTGCGCCAGGACGGCAAGCAATGGATCGTGGAAGAAGCCCAGATCAATCTGGGCACCGGCCACCTGAGCGTGCAGGGCAATTACGACAGCGAAAGCCAGGCCGTGCAGGGCGCCGTCATGCTGCACCAGGTCAGCCCCGCCGCGCTGTGGAGCACGCTGGACCCCACGCCGCTCAAGGGCCAGCTCACGGCCCAGACCAATGCAAAGGCCGATACCAAAGCCACAGCTGACAGCAGCGATCCAGCCCAGGTGCAATTCACTCTGGACCTGGCCACCACGCGCGGCCCGGCCACCGGCCGTGTGGTGCGTACCGCCCAAACCGCATCGGCCCTGCGCATTGATTCCGTGCGCGCCCAGGGCAACTGGAAAGCGCCTTTGCTGTCCCTGCATGATGTGCAGATACAGGCTTTGAAGGCCCAGCTGGACAGCAAGGCCCTGAGCTTCAACACCGACACCCTGGCATTGCAAACACCTGGCATCAAGGCCCAGCTACCCGGTGTGGAGCTGGCCTTGAATGGCCACATCAGCCCGGATGACGGTGCAGGCCAGGCCTCGCTGCAACTGGGCTCCGCCCCCCAATTGCTCGCCTGGCTGCAACAGCTGCCCGGCATGGGCAGCAGCCTCAAAGGCGCCCAGTTGCAAGGCGCGGCCCAGGCCCAGCTGCAATGGAAGGGCGGATGGGGCAAGCTGCAGCAGCGCCTGCAAAACCCGGTCGCACCGCTGGCCGCCTCGGGCCTGCGCCTGACAGCCCAGCTGCGCAGCGATGGACTGAGTTGGACCCCGGCCGACCAGTCCGGCACCACCCGCATCAAGCAGCTGAGCCTGGAGCTGCAGGGCAGCCCCGAGCAAATGCAGGCCAGCCTGCGCAGCCAGCTGCAACTCGGCGCCCAGAGCCTGGCCGTGGACACCCAGCTGCAAGCCGGCCTGCTGACCCAGCGTGGCGCCGCTGCGCTGGACTGGCAGGCCCGCGTGGAACGTCTACAAGCCCAGTGGAGCCCCACCGGTGCCGATGCCAACACCTGGAAGGCCGAGCTGGCAGCCCCCTTCACCATCAGCCAGCGCACCAGCGGCCAGACCGTGCGCAGCCAGCGCATAGACAGCAGCGCCGGCGAACTGCTGGTCAGCGCCCCCACGGGCAATGCACCCGCCGGTGTGCAGTGGCAACCCACTGTGCTGCGTCAAAGCGGCAATGGCAGCTGGCAGCTGCAAAGCGAGGGCAAGCTGCAAGGCATTCCGCTGGCCTGGGCCGATGCCTTTAGCGCAGACCCCAAGAAGGGCCCGCTGGCAACGGCCGGCATCAGTGGCGATCTGAGCCTGCAAGGCCACTGGAACATCGACACCATGGCCCGCACGCCAGTGGCCGATGTGGTGCTGGAGCGTGCCGGCGGCGACATCCGCCTGGCCGTGGTGGAGGAAGAAAGCCAGGCCAGCGTCACCGTGGTGCGCTCGCAAGGCGTGGTCACCCGCCGCGCCGATGGCAGCGTGCGCCAAGAACGTGTGCCCGGCCGTGGCTTGCGGGCCCGCATTCGCAATCTGCGCGTGCAACTGCAAACCCAGGGCCAGGAAGTACATGCCCAGCTGCTGTGGGACACCGAGCGCGCAGGCCAGTTCAGCGCCGATCTGCGCACCCGCTTGCAGCACAAGGCCGAAGGCTGGAGCTGGCCAGAAAACGCCCCCTTGAATGGCAGCGCCAAGGCCGATTTGCCCAATATCGGCATCTGGGCCATGTTTGCCCCGCCGGGCTGGCGCGTGGCCGGCAGCCTGCATGCCGATATGCGCATCAGCGGCGCCCGCAATGCCCCCCACTGGGATGGCAATCTGGGCGCAGACCAGCTCTCCATCGTCTCACTGCTCGATGGTCTGGACCTGCATGACGGCCGCCTACGCGCCCGCCTGCAGGGCACCAGACTGGACATTACCGAGCTCTCGCTGCAAGGCGGCAAGGGCAGCTCGGCCCGCATCCTGGGCTATAGCGGCAATCTCACACCCGCGCCGCAAGAAGGCGGCCAGCTGACCGGCAGCGGCTTTATCGCCTGGGACCCGCAAGCGCCCGCTGGCCAATCCGGCATGCGCATGGACCTGCAGCTCAAGGCAGAAAAACTGCAGGTGCTGGTGCGGGCAGACCGCCAGCTCAGCACCTCGGGCGGCATGCAGGCCAAGCTGGAGCAAGGCCAGTTTGTGCTGCGCGGCGACCTCACCGTAGACCGCGCCGCCATCTTGCTGCCCGACGAATCCGCCCCCGCTCTGGACAAGGACGTGGTGGTGCGCTCCGCCGCCTCGCGCAAGCTGGAGGCCGAGCGCCGCGCGGCCGAAGCCAAGCAACAGGCCAAGCTGGAACAGGCCGAGAAAGGCGCCACACCCACCACGGCCCGCGTGCCGGACATTCTGCTCAAACTGGATCTGGGCCAGGACTTTGCCTTGCAAGGTTTTGGCATCACCACCCGCCTCAAGGGCCAGTTGCAGGTGCGCGGCGGCAACAGCCTCACCGCGCCGCCGCAAATCACCGGCGAGATCCACACCGAGCAAGGCCGCTACCGTGCCTGGGGCCAGTCGCTGGACGTGGAAACCGGCCTGATCCGCTTCAACGGCCCCTACGACAACCCCTCGCTGGACATCACCGCCATACGCCCCAACATCACCGTGCGGGCCGGCGTGCGCGTCACCGGCAGCGCCTCGGCGCCTCGGATCACGCTGTTCTCCGACCCGGAAATGTCGGATGCCGAAAAGCTCTCCTGGATCGTCATGGGCCGCGACACCACCAACGGCGGTGCCGAGGCCGCACTGCTGCAACAGGCCGCCCTGGCCCTGCTCAGCGGCGGCGGCAACAGCGAGAACTTTGCCGGCCGCGTAGGCCTGGATGAGATCGGCTTCAAGGGCTCTGCCGACCCCAACGACGCCAACTCCGGCGCCGCACTGACGGTGGGCAAGCGCCTGTCCAAGGACTTGTACGTGACCTACGAACAGAGCCTGAACGGCGCCATGGGCACGCTCTACGTGTTCTACGACCTCTCGCGCCGCCTCACGCTGCGCGCCCAGACCGGGGTGCAGACGGCCATGGATTTGATCTACACCATGAGGAGAGATTGACCCCCTGAGCCGCTTCGCGTCTTCCCCCTCTCTGGCGCTGCGCGCCGGAGGGGGACGGCACCAGCGCGGCGGGGCGGCCCTTGCGCGGTGCCCTGGCTTGAGCTGCGCCAGTTTTTGCGGCATGGATCGCCGATGGTCATCGCTGGCCCATGAACTGGCTGCTTCCCCGGATGGGAAGGCAGACCCAGGTAGAATGGCCGACTTCCTCCCTATAGTTCAATGGATAGAACGAGTGCCTCCTAAGCGCTAGATACAGGTTCGATTCCTGTTGGGGGGACCAAACGCAAGGCCGGTCAGGTGTTTCACCTGCTGGCCTTTTCTTTTGCTTTTGATTTGGCTTTCGAAGCAGTCGGCTATGCGTGGACTGGCTAACGACAAGATGGGTAGGAATGCTTTTGGTCAAGAGCGATCGGTCTTCAACCAATCGTTTCAGACTTAAGCAGCAGTACCGACTGGAAGACTGGCCACGCCTATCGAATCCATCAGCTTCACTAAAATCTATTGCAAAATTAACCAAATTGGTTTACATTGAAAACCACTGATAGAAGACATCTTGATTCTCAAGTTGCTATCAGTATCACTAGGAGTCCCCACATGGCAATCACAGAGTTCGGAAAGGCAGTTCGTAAGGCTCGAATCGATGCCGACGTAACTCTCGCATCGATGGCCGAAGAGCTTCAAACCACGCCAAGTTTCTTGAGTGCGATGGAAATGGGCCGCAAAAAAATACCAGATGCGTGGGTGTCAAGCATCGAAAGTTACTTTGCCCGTAGAGGCGCCAGCGTACGTTTGCGAGAGCTAGCAGATGTAGCCAACAAGTCTGTCAACCTTGACGGCCTCGATCCTGCTCAGCAAATGCTGGTTGCAGGGTTCGCCCGGGTCAATATGTCCGATTCAGAGTTGACCCGGTTTCAGCAACTGCTTTTCAGCCTCAAGAAGAAGGAGCCGTGATGGACATGCCACTGCACGAAGGCTTTCCCGTTGCGCCAAGAAAACGGATTGACATTCGAGCTATTGCTCAGAATGCACGTGAGGCCCTAAGACTTCCTCCAGGAAAGCTGAATTGGCAGCCGCTTCTCGACAAGTTGTCCTCTGACTACAGCATCCACTACGACATCTTCGACAAGTTTTCCTCTCCAGTACCAATGGAGGTTGAAGCTTGTTTTGTACCGGGACAAATGACTATTTACATCCGTGATAGCGTATTCGACCAAATTGTCAACGGGGGGCAACGAGCGACCTTCACTATGGGTCATGAATTGGGCCATGTACTTCTTGCCCACCAGCGCACCCACAACCGACTAACACGAGATGTTCCCATCTACTGTCATAGCGAGTGGCAAGCAAACACCTTCGCGGCAGAGTTCACTATGCCGCTTCTGGACATACGAAGTCGCTCTTTGCGGACAGCGAGTGCAATTAGCGATTTCTTTGGTGTATCCCCTGCAGCTGCGACGACTCGTCTCGCCGACCTTCAAAAGAAAGGTGAGCTATAAGAAAAAAGCCCTCAAAGTGGTACCAACACTTTGAGAGCCTTTGGGGAAGGTGATAAGGGTATACCTCTCTACCTCACGTTTGTCTGTTCAGGACGCCGGAAGACTACCACTCTGGAACGTGCAGGGCAATTAAAAACCCTTTAACGGCTTCTGTCTCGTATTTAATACAGACAGAGCACATCGTTTCGGAGGTCGGCCATGACATATCGCCGCCAGAAGGACGTTCATGTGTGCGCATACATCCGTACCCGCAAGGGCCGCTTGGAGTATGTGTGTTCGCACTGGCGCTCCTCCCCCGGTCAAGCTGAGCTGTTCTAAGCATGCTTGCCCCCTGTAGCCTGCCCGGCTGAAAAGCTGGTGCCTGCCATTTCCGGCAGGGTTAAGCCTGAACGCAATCCACGCTCAGGCTTCTTCAACCTAAGCTTTATAGGAGCCATAACTATGGCCAAAACACACCATGTAGTACCTGCCGCTGGTGGCGGCTGGAATGTCAAAGTAGGCGGTGGCGAACGCGCCATCAAACACACATCCACCAAGCAGGAAGCTGTCAACGTCGCACGCTCGATCAGCCGCAACCAAGGATCAGAGCTGCTCATCCATAACAAAGATGGCCGCATCGCTCAGAAAGACAGTCACGGGCCAGATCCTCGATCAATCAAGGGCTAATCACTATCTATTGGAGCGGCACGGGACATAGGGCCCCGTGCCGTTGTTTCTCGCAGATCTGCTGCCTCTGCGCTAAATTGGCGCCACCACAAGAAAGCTGCTGCAAACACTCAATCGCGTTCGAATACGTTGAGAACCAGACCTCTTTGGTCAATTCAGGATCAACGATTACGCAGTTAAAAATGTGTTTTCGACTCCCTAAAACTAAACCGCGACTTTTTCGAGCCTTCACGCAGCTTCGGTCGACAGTCCTATCCACCACTTTTTTCTGCAAAGAGAACGCTTGCTTCTGAACATAGCTGGCAGATAAGCCTCCCGTTCGAATCAGACTACGGCAAAGATCCAACAGGGCTGTGCCATACACCACAGTTGAACATCACACAGCGCCCTGTCACCCCCGCCCCATGGCGTAGAACTCCGCATTCGGCCGCATATTGGTCACATTGGCCAGGCGGTTGGACATGCCAAAGAAGGCGGACACGCCGGCCATGTCCCAGATGTCTTCATCGTCAAAGCCGTGTTGCTTGAGCAGCTCAAAGTCCGCCTCGCCCACCAGGTGGGCGTTGGCCGAGACCTTCATCGCAAAGTCCAGCATGGCTTTTTGGCGCGGGGTGATGTCGGCCTTGCGGTAGTTGGTGGCGATCTGGTCGGCCATCAGCGGGTTCTTGGCGCGTATGCGCAAGATGGCGCCGTGGGCAATCACGCAGTACTGGCACTGGTTCACGGCGCTGGTGGCCACCACGATCATTTCGCGCTCGGCCTTGGTGAGCTTGCTGGGGCGCTCCATCAATGCGTCGTGGTAGGCAAAGAAGGCGCGGAACTCGTCGGGGCGGTGAGCCAGCGTTAAAAACACATTGGGGATAAAACCCGATTTTTCCTGCACGGCCACGATGCGGGCGCGTATGTCTTCGGGCATGTCTTCCAGCCGGGGAATGGGAAAGCGGCTGATGGCGGCGGTATCGCTGGGGTGCATGTCTTGTCTCCTGTTGTCGATGCGATGGTAAAAAATCCTGGGGTTCTGGTGGCGCTTAGCGGTTCACGTCGACCACGATGCGGCCTCTGACGCGGCCTTGCAGCAGCTCGGCTGCCAGCGGAATCACCTGGGACAGCGGCAGCTCCTGGCTGATGGTGGCCAGCTTGTCCAGATCCAGATCACGGGCCAGTCGCTCCCAGGCCGCAATGCGGTCCGCACGCGGGCGCATCACGCTGTCTATGCCGGCCAGGGTCACGCCGCGCAGAATAAAGGGTGCCACGGTGGCGGGCAGGTCCATGCCGGCGGCCAGCCCACAGGCAGTGACCACGCCGCCATAGCGCGTGGTGGCGCAGAGATTGGCCAGCGTATGGCTGCCCACCACATCCACCGCGCCGGCCCAGCGCTCCTTGGCCAAAGGCTTGCCGGGCGCCGAGAACTGGGCGCGTGGCAGCACCTCGGCGGCGCCCAGGCTTTGCAGATAGGCTGCGTCCTCGGTGCGCCCGGTGACGGCAACCACTCTGTAACCCAGCTTGGCCAGGATGGCGATGGCCACACTGCCCACACCGCCTGCGGCGCCGGTCACGGCGATTTCACCATCGCCGGGTTGCAGGCCATGGCGCTCCAGCGCCATCACACAAAGCATGGCCGTATAGCCCGCCGTGCCTATGGACATGGCTTGCTGCGGCGTCAGCCCGGCGGGCAGCGGAATCAGCCAGTCGCCCTTCAAACGTGCGCGCTGTGCCAGCCCTCCCCAATGGGCCTCGCCCACACCCCAGCCGTTGAGCAACACCCAGTCGCCTTTTTGGTAGCCGGCATGCGCGGAGTGTTCCACCTGGCCCACCAGATCGATGCCGGGCACCATGGGGAACTGGCGCACCACGGGCGCCTTGCCGCTGATGGCCAGCGCGTCCTTGTAGTTCAAGGTGGAATGCGAGACACGCACCAGCACATCGCCCTCAGGCAGCTGGGATTCATCCAGGCGCTGCAGCCCGGCCTGGTAGCCGCTGTCGTCCTTGGTGATCAAGATGGCTTGGAACATCGACCCTCCTGTTTATTTAGACCTATCGTCTAGTTAAAGGCAAAAAAATCAGGCCCTGGGCAGACCCGAGAGAAAAAACCGTGCGAATGCGCTCAGCGGCTGGGCACTGCGCTCCAGCTTGGCCCGCAATACTGCGCCCTCCCAACCTATCCAAAAGGCCGTGGCCAGGGCCTGGCAATCGGCATGGGCGGCAATCTGCCCTTGTGACTGGGCGGCTTCCAGGCAAGCGGCCGTGCGCTGCTCCCAATCGACAAAGGTGGCTACCAGACTGGCGCGAAAAGATGTTGGCAGCGCCCCCATTTCCTGGCCCAGGTTGCCCACCAGACAGCCGCGCGTGAAGGCAAAGCGCTGCATGCCGGCCACCGCATCGGCGATAAAGCTTTCCAGCCTGGCCAGCGGGGCCAGTGCCTGGTTGCCCAGATGGCTGTCGAGCTTGTGCGCGAAGTAGCGCGCATAGCGTTCGATCAGCTCCAAGCCAAAGGCTTCCTTGCTGGTGAAGTAGTGATAGAACGAGCCCTTGGGCACGTTCACCCGGCCCAGGATTTCGTCGATACCGGCGGCAGCAAAGCCTTTTTCGGTCAGCACCTCCAGGCCGGCGCGCACCAGCAGCTCGCGCGTATCCGCATCTTCCCCCCGGAGTTTGGGAGGCCGGCCGCGCCGTGGTTTGGAGCTGGGTGCGTGTTGCATGCGGGAAATATAGACCAGTCAGTCTAATTATTCAACCGCCATTCCCAGGGCAGACCTCCAGCCAGGCAAAAGAAAAGCCTGCTGCTTACAATTCCGGCACACGCATAACAAGGAATTTCATGCCATTCGCCGGACTGGGCCTGCACATCATCATTGCCATCTTCTTTGCCGTGCACGCCGTGCGCTCGGGGCAGAACAACTACTGGTTGTTCATCCTGCTGGCCTTTCCCTTCTTGGGCAGCGTGGTGTATTTTTTTGCAATCTACCTGCCCAACTCGCGCTTGCAGCGCCATGCGCGCCAGCTGACCAGCAGTGCCGTGCGGGCGCTGGACCCGCAGCGTGAAGTGCGTGAAGCCCAGGCCGCGTTTGACTACAGCCCCACCGCGCAAAACGAAATCCGCCTGGCCCAGGCCCTGCTGGCCACCGGCCAGGCAGAGACTGCGCTGACCCACTTCGAGGCCAGCATGAAGGGCCCGTTTGCCAACGATCTGGACATACGCTGGGGCACGGCACAGGCGGCATATGAGGCTGGTCAACCCAAGGTGGCACTGCGCCACCTGCAGGCCATTGCCCAGACCGATATCCACTACCGTGCCGAGCCCGTGGGCCTGCTGGTGGCCAAGTCCTATGCGGCCCTGGGCGACCAGGAGATGGCGCGCAAGTCTTTTGCGTTTGCCCACCAGCAGTCCAGCAGCTTCGACGTGACGGCCGAGTACGCCATCTGGGCCGCCGAGCAGGGCGACTGGATCACCGCCAAACAACTCCAGGCCGAGCTGGAAAAGTCCATGACCCATTGGGGCAGCCAGCAACGCAGCCTGAACCGCGAGCTGCTGCAGCGGCTGAAAACCGCTTTCGCCAAACAGCCCTGAGCTTAGGCGCGGCCTTCATCGGCGACGTCCGGCCGCAGAAAGTGAAAACGCATCAGCGTGCGCTGCCGCGCGCTGGCATGGTCCACCACAGGCTGCGGATAGTCCCGCCCTAATTCCACCCCGCAGGCCTGCAGCTCCAGCGGCTTCATGCCGGCCGGAAAGTGGATGTGCTTATCGGGCAGGGGCGCCAGCTCGGGCACATAGCGGCGTATGAATTTGCCATTGGGGTCAAAACGCTGTGACTGCATGACCGGGTTGAAGATGCGAAACCAGGGCTGGGCATCGCAACCTGTCGATGCAGCCCACTGCCAGCCGCCGTTGTTGGCCGCCAGGTCGTAGTCGTTCAGGTGCTCGGCAAAAAAGCGCTCGCCCCGGCGCCAGTCAATGCCCAGGTCCTTGGTCAAAAAGCTGGCCACCACCATACGCAAGCGGTTGTGCATATAGCCGGTTTGCTGCAGCTGGCGCATGGCGGCATCCACCAGCGGGTAGCCGGTGCGCCCCTCGCACCAGGCCTGCCAGAGCGCGGGCGCATCGTCCCACAACACCCGGTCGTATTCAGGGCGAAAGGACTGCGCCAGCACATGCGGGTGGTGCCACAGAATCATGAAATAAAAGTCGCGCCAGGCCAGCTCGGACAGCCAGGTCTGGGCGCCCTCATCCCCCTGCAACGCCCGCTGCTGGGCCAGTCTGGCCAGTTGGCGTATAGACACCGTGCCAAAACGCAGATGCACCGACAGATAGGACACGCCCTTGCGGCCCGGGAAATCCCGTGCCTGCTGGTAGGCCGCCATGCGCGGCAGAAAGTCGGCCAGCAACTGCTGCGCGCCCTGCATGCCCACAGGCATGGGCAGGGCCTTCAAATTGGTGGGCGCAAAGCCCAGGTCTTGCAGGCTGGGGATCGCCTCGCCCGCTGGCGGTGCGGCCAGGTGATCCGCATAGCGCTCCACCGGATAGGGGGTGAGCTGAAAACCATCGAGCTTTTGCAGCCAGGCACGCTTGTAGGGCGTGAACACGCTATAGGGCTGGCCCTGCTGGGTCAGCACTTCGTCACGGTCCAGCAGCACCTGGTCTTTGTAGTCGCTGAAAGCAATGCCCAGGTCCTGCAGCGCTTGGGCCACCTGCTTGTCCCGGGCCATGGCCTGGGGCTCGTAATCGCGGTTGGTCAGCACCTCTTGCACGCCCAATTCACGCGCCAGCTTCGGCACACATTCAGCGGCCACGCCGTGGCGCACGATCAGGCCGCCGCCCTCTGCCCCGCTGCGCGCTGCCAGGGCCTGCAGCGCAGCATGCAGTTGCAGCACGCTGGCGTGGATGAACTCCACGCGCCGGTCCTGCCGACTGGGCAGGGCATCCAGAATTTCGGTGTCGAAAACAAAGGCGCAATACACCCGCTCAAAGCGGCGCAGTGCATGGTAGAGCGCGGCATGGTCATCACAGCGCAGATCGCGCCGCAGCCACACCAGGGCGGAAGCAGTCATGGGAATATTGAAGCACAGGACAGCAAGGCCAGCGCTGTCTTGCCCGGCATCACCGCAGCACTTGGGGTACAAGCACACAAAACCCTGAAAATGGCGCCATGAGCATTGTTGTTTACTACCTGCAAAACACCTGTCCCGAGGGCGAGGAGCCGGCCTGGCTGCCGCACTGCCTGCCTTATACCGACGCCCAGATGAGCGAGGCCCTGGCCCAATGCCAGCGCCTGCGCGCCGACCCGCGCCATGCCCATGTGACCATCTCCTCGGAGCTGCGCGACATGGTCGGCCCCGTGGGCGTGGCGGCCGTGGAAGATGGCTGCACCCCCGATGGTGAGCGCTATGACTGGAGCAAGGCCGGCCGTGCCGGCGCCAGTCGCAAAAATGCCCAGCAACCGCCGGTGCAGCGCAAGGATATGGATACCTGACGGAGCCGAAGGAGCCCTCACTATGCACCGCACCACCCGCCGCATTCTGCTGGCCTTGTTGCTGGCTTTTCTGGCCTATATGGCCGTATTCACCGTGGCCATGGTGTCGCAGCTGGCCGATGCGGCCGACCGCATCCATGCCGGTGCGGGGCAATGGACTTTTGTGGGCCTGCTGGGCTTGCTGGCCGTGGCCGTGCTGCTGCCCACGTTTTGGCTGCTGCGCCTGCCACCGGCCCTGAAGCCCCCCACCAGCAACGACGCGGCCGCACAGGCGGCCTACCAAACCCGGCTGCGCCAGCACCTGGCGCGCAACCCGCACCTTGCCGATCAGCCCCTGGACAGCGAGGCCGATATGGCCCAAGCGCTACAGCGTCTGCAAGCCTTGGCCGAGGCCGAAACCCGTAGCCTGGCCACCACCGTGCTGACCAGCACCGCCCTGCTGCAAAACGGCAAGCTCGATGCCCTGGTGGTGCTGGCCACACAGATGCGCCTGGTATGGCGGGTGGCACGCATTTACGGCCTGCGCCCTTCGCTGCGCCAACTGGGCTATCTGTATGGCAATGTGGGGGCCTGCATGTTGGTGGCCAGCAGCATGGACGCCATCGACTTTGCCGAGCTGGCCGCCCCGCTGGTGCAGGCCACCACACCGGCTGCCCTGGCCGGCGTGCCCGGCCTGGGCGCCGTGGGCAGTCTGCTGACTAATAGCCTGGCCAGCGGCGCCGCCAACGCCTTTTTGACGCTGCGCGTGGGCCTGGTGGCCCAGGCCTATTGCGCACCGCTGCTGCAGCCCGAGCGCGCCAGCGTGCGCCACAGCGCCACGGTGCGCGCCGCCGGCCAGTTGGGCCAGTTGGTGCGTGAGGTGGGCGGCCGCGTCAGCCAGGCCGTTTACGGCCGCATTCGCGATGCCGTCAGCCACACCGCCCAGTCCACCGTGAACAGCGTGCGTCAGGCTGGCCAGGGCGTGGCCTCCGCCACCAAAGACGCGGCACGCTCGGCGGCCAGCACCTCGGGCGCCTGGGTGGACCAGGCCACAGACAAGCTGCAGCAGGCCACACTGCAGGTGGCCGACCACACGGCACGCGCCGTCGATGCAGTACAGCGCGGCACGCAAGCCACGGTGAAATCACTCAAGAAAAAGCCTTGAAACACAGGCTGATAAAGCTGAAGAAGCTATCAAACCATGAGCATCTGGCGCAGCGCTAGACCATGGGCTGCGTTGCTGGCCAGCGTACTTGCACACACAAACCGCCCAGACTCTCGGAGCTATGCAGTGCCACCTGCGCGCCCTGGCGCTGGGCAATGGTTTGCACAATGGCCAGGCCCAGGCCGCTGCCCTGGATGCCGGAGGCCGCTGCGCCTTCGGCGCGCACAAAGCGTTCCAGCGCATGGGCGCGTTCGGCCTCGGGAATGCCGGGGCCGCTGTCTTCCACCGACAGCAGCACCGAGGCAGCTCCATCCGCTGCAGAACATAACTCCAGGCGCACATCCACCTGCCCGCCCGCGGGCGTGTATTTAACGGCGTTGTCCACCAGATTGCGCAGCAGCACCTGCAGGCTGGCGGGCTCGGCCCGCACCCAGGCTGCGGCCGCGCTGCCCGTGCCCAGGCCCAGGTCCACGCCTTGGGCTTGGGCCTGGGCCGCCATATCGGCCAGTTGCTGGGCCACCAGGGGTGCCAGGTCCACCTGGGGCGCGGGCGTGGTGTTGCGTGCGCCCTGCTGTGCGTCTTCACGTGCCAGCAGCAGCAATTGGTCCACCAGCTGGGCCGCACGGTCTATGCCGGCGGCCAGCCGCTGCTGCGCCAACTGGCGCGTGGCCTCATCGGGCGCACGCTGCAGGCCTTGCAGCTGCAGCTTGAGTGCCTGCAGCGGCGAGCGCAGTGCATGGGCGGCATCGGCCACAAAATGCTGCTGGCTTTCAAAGGCCTGCTGCACGCGGGCAAACAGCAGGTTCAGCTCCTGCACCAGGGGTTGTACTTCCTGCGGCACATCGCCCTCCTGCACCGGTGCCAGCGAGGTGGCGTCGCGCCCGGCCAGCTCGCGGCGCACACGCTCCACCGGGCGCAGCGCATGGCCCACCACCCACCACACGGCCAGCGCCAGCAAGGGTGCCAGCAGCGCGATAGGCCACACCGTGCGCCAGGCCAGGGTGCGTGCCATGTGGCTGCGCACCTGCAGGTCTTGTGCCACCTGGATCACCTGGGCCGGCGACTGCAGCGAAAACACGCGGTAAATGCTGCCGCGCACGCGCACATCGGCAAAGCCCAGCACGGCCATCTGCGGCAGGGCAGCGCCAAAGGCGGATTCAAAAATACGCAGGCCTTCATTGGTCCAGACCTGGACGATGAACTCATGGTTCTCATCTTCGGGCGGCAACAGCGGCGAGGCGGCACGCGCATCCACCGGCAGGCCCGCACGCAGCGCCAGCGCGGTCTGGCGCATCTGGTAGTCAAACAGCAGGTCGGCCTCTTCCAGTGCATTGCGATAGGCCAGCGCGCCCTGCAGCACCGCCGCCAACACAATGGCCAGCCCCATCAACACAATGAGCCGCAAGCGCAGCGAGGTCATAGCAATTTATCCATTCTTGATGATGCAGCGTTCCAATCGCTGGGACAGCCCCTCACCCCAGCCCGCACCCCAAAGGAGCAAGGGAGCTAGTCCAAAGCGCAGCGTATAAAACTGGCGTGTCCCATACCAGAGCTGCCGAGCAAGGGCCTACGCCGGCCGCACCGCCCCGCAGCACAGGCAGCGTCCCCCTGCCCGCGAGCGCAGCTCGCGAAGAGCGGGGGGAAGGCGCCGCAGGCGACTCAGGGGGGTGTTTCAATCTTTAGGCACCATATACCCCAGCCCCCGCACATTGAGGATGAGCTCGGCCCCCAGCTTTTTCCGCAGGCCGTGGATATAAACCTCTACCGCGTTGCTGCCCACTTCCTCGCCCCAGCCGTAGAGCTTGTCTTCCAGCTGGGCGCGGCTGAGCACCTGGCCGGGCCGCGCCGTCAGCGCCTCCAGCACCGCCCATTCGCGGGCCGACAAAGCCACGCTGGTGCCCTGCGCGGTTACGCTGCGGGTGGCGGGGTCCACGCTCACGCCGCCATGGCCGTAGGCCGGCTCAGCCCGTCCGCCGCTGCGCCGGTGCAGTGCGCGCATGCGGGCCAGCAGCTCGTCCAGGTCATAGGGTTTGACGATGTAGTCGTCGGCGCCGGCGTCCAGGCCGGCAATGCGCTGGGCCACGGCATCACGGGCCGTGGCCACCAGCACCGGCGTGCGGTCCTTGCGGGCACGCAGGGCACGCAGCACGTCCAGGCCATCCATCTTGGGCAAGCCCAGGTCCAGCAGCACCAGGTCATAGGCCGTGCCGCGCAAGGCGGTGTCGGCCTGCACCCCGTCATGTGCCCAGTCCACCGCATGGCTTTCACCGCGCAGCAGATCTTGCACGGCTTCGCCGATCATGGGGTCGTCTTCAACAAGCAACAATCGCATGGCGCAAGCATAGCGGCAGATGAACAAGGCCCTCGCCAGGCCAACGCCTGGCGAGGGCCCGGAGCAACCATCAGCCCAGGTGCACGGGCACAAAGATCTTGTCGCCGCCCCGCATCACCAACAGGGCCACGGTCTTGCCCACCTTGGCCATGGCAGACTGCACGCCCTCCACGCTGCTCACGGCCTGGTTGTTGATGGACAACAGCACATCACCAGGGGCCACGCCGGCCTGGGCGGCCGGGCCGCTGACTTCACCAATCAGCAGGCCACCTTGCACGCCCACCTGCTGTTGCTCCTGCGGTGTCAACGGACGCAGGGCCAGGCCCAGCTTGCCTTTTTCCACCTCGGCCTTGGCGGCCTTCTGGGTCTTGCCGTCATCGGCATTGGCCAGCGTGGCCGTCAGCTGCACGGCCTTGCCCTGGCGCCATACCTGCAGCTGCACTTTTTCGCCGGGCTGACGCTGGCCCACATAGGCCGGCAAATCGCCCGAGGAGACAATGCGCTGGCCGTTGACGGTCTGCACCACATCACCGGGTTGCAAGCCGGCCTTGGCAGCGGGCGAGCCGTCTTGCACCGAGGACACCAGCGCGCCTTCCGGTGCACTCAGGCCAAAGGAGTCGGCAAAGCCCTGGTTGACCTCCTGCACGGCCACACCCAGGCGTGCATGCTCCACCTTGCCATGGGCCACGATCTGCTGCTGGATTTGCGAGGCCAGCTCGATGGGGATGGCAAAGGACACGCCCTGGTAACCACCCGAGCGGGTGTAGATCTGGCTGTTGATGCCCACCACCTCGCCGCGTGCATTGAACAGCGGGCCACCAGAGTTGCCGGGGTTGATGGCCACATCGGTCTGCAGGAAGGGCACCAGGCTGTCATCCGGCAGCGAGCGGCCCTTGGCACTGACCACACCGGCCGTGACGCTGTTTTCAAAGCCAAAGGGCGCGCCAATGGCCAGCACCCATTCACCCACTTGCAAGTCCTTGGTGTTGCCCAGCTTCACCACGGGCAGGTCCTTGGCCTGGATGCGCAGCACGGCCACATCGGTCTTGGGGTCCAGGCCCAGCACCTTGGCCTGGAATTCGCGCCGGTCGCTGAGCTTGACGCTGACGTCCTTGGCGCCATAGACCACATGGGCGTTGGTCAAAATCAAACCATCGCTGCTGACGATAAAACCCGAGCCCTCGCCCCTTGCCGGGGTGTCACGCGGCTGGGCCTGTCCACCGGGCATGCCGGGCAGACCAAAGCGGCGGAAAAATTCAAAGAAGGGGTCATTGGGGTCGATCTGGGGCGCATTGTCCTCATCGGCACTGTCGTCACCCCGCATCTGCATGGCACGTGCATCGCCCACCACGCTGATGTTGACCACGGCCGGTGCATTGGTGCGGGTGATGACCGCAAAGTCAGGCATGCCCACCGTGGGCACCGCTGCGGCCGTCGAGGACGCCGTAGCTGCCGCCACCGGCGCGCTGGCCTGGGCGCTGTGGTGCATGCCGCTTACCAGGCCGGCGCCCGCAGCGCCTATGGCACCTGCGGCCACCAGGGCCAATACGAGACGGCGGGGGGTAGAGAGCAGTTTGTCCATGGCGTTTTCTCCTGAAAGTCCTGTCGGCAAGCGCCGAAGTGGGAATGGACTGCAGTGTGAAAGCCCTGACTTAAATCGAACTTAAGGCAATGTGGAGGCTGCACCAGAGTACGAGCGGTCGCTGAGTGACGCGCGCTTCCCCCCAGCCAGATACACGGTCGGTATCAAAAACATAGCTGCACAAGCGCTTGTATCTTAGAAAAACCCCATATTTCTTTGCCAGGCGTCCGCACATCGCTCGTTCTAAAACGATTCAGCGGTAACAGCTTATTGCGCACCTGCACCTAGAGTAAAGCAGCGCTTACCGCCGCAGTGTGCACAAGGTCTCGAACGCTGCAGCGTACCAGCCCCGCTGGCACAGAGCGACGCAAACCTCTGTGCTGACCTCACTGTTAACCCACTGCCACTATGAAATCGAAAATTCTTACCGCCCTGGCTCTCTGGAGCATCAGCACCCTGGCCTTTGCTGTGGATGGCACCATCACTTTTACAGGCGAGGTCACCAGCAATACCTGCACGATCAGCGGCAACGGGGGGAGCAACAACTTCACAGTCACCCTGCCCAAGGTGTCAGCTACCGCCCTCAATACCGCCCCTGACCATGTAGCGGGCCGCACCGCCTTCAACATTGCCTTGACGGCTTGCAACCCTGCTTCAGGCACGGTGCACACGTATTTCGAACCGGGATCCACAGTCAACCTCACCACGGGACGGCTGACCACCACGGTAACCAACGTGGAAATCGGGTTGCTCAACGCCGACTACACCGACATCAAGATTGGTGCCGCCGACGGCTCCACCCCTGGCACCACGCAAAACTCCCAGGCCGTACCCATTGGCACGGATGGCACTGCAACCCTGCCCTATTTTGCTCAGTACAACGCAACAGCCGGTGCCGCAGGCACCGGCCTGGTCAATACCAACGTGCGCTACACGCTGATTTACCAATAAGCCGTCAAGAGAATTGACCACCGCTCAGCCACTTCAAGGGCGGACAAAAGTCCGCCGCTTTTTTGTCTCGCGCTTTGTCGCCACAGGATCGCGTTTACCTCTTACCCATGCACATTGAAAAAACCATCCAATACATGGTCACGGCCATAGGTCTGGCATGGCTGGGCTTTCTGCCCACGCTGACGCAGGCCTCGGTCGTGATTGGTGCCACACGCGTGATCTACCCAGACAAGGAGTCCGAGGTCACACTCAGGCTGACCAACCCTGGCCCCTTGCCTGCACTGGTCCAAGCATGGGTGGATTCGGGCGACCCCAGCAGCGCACCTTCCAATGTCCAGGTCCCGTTCATTGTCACGCCTCCCATGGCGCGCATAGACCCGAACAAGGCCCAAACCCTGCGCATTGTTTATACGGGCGAGCCTCTTCCCACGGAACATGAGTCCGTGTTCTGGCTCAATGTGCTGGACATTCCGCCCAAACCCAGCGCAGAAGAGGCTGAGACCAACAAGATCCAGCTGGCATTTCGCTCACGCATCAAGCTGTTCTTTCGTCCCACAGGGCTCACAGGCAAGGCCGATGAGGCTCCGAGCAAACTGTCCTGGCAGCTGATCCAAAAGGACGGGAAGCAGGCCATTCAGGCCCACAACCCCACACCGTTTCATGTCTCGCTGACCGAGGTCCATGTGCACTCGGCAGGTCAGGTCGCCACCTTCGACGAGGGCGGAATGATCGGCCCCGGTAAAACTCGGATATTTGTCCTCAAAGGCCAAGCCACCGATGCACCCGGAGCCCGCGTGCGCCATCGCGCACTCAATGACTACGGAGGCCCTGTGGATGGCGAGGCACTGTTGCGCCCTCTCGCCCCAACCTCTCTCCCATCAACCAGGTAGGCCTGCCTTGGTTTGGCTTCGCTCACCACCTCTACCGTGCACAGGGCATCAGCACCATCTTTTACGACCCCGCTCACCACCCTTCCGCGAACTGCGGGGGTGTTTTATAGGGCGCGCTTTTCCTCTTGCTACCACCTTTGTTTTTGGAATCTGCTTGTACTGTCTTCCTTCACATCCATGGGCATCGCCGCAGAGACCTCAAAGGGAACGGCGCTGCTAGCACGGGTCGAGTTCAACGAGCAGTTTCTCCAGCAACCCAATGGCGCCCACATTGATGCCAGCCGCTTCCAGCAAGGCAATCTCGCCACGCCTGGCGAATACAGCAGCGATTTGTTCGTCAACAACACCTGGCTGGGTCGGCGCACCATTGTGCTGAGCCAGGTCGACGCCAACCCGAACAATGTGCACCCTTGTTTTGACCAGCATTTGCTGCAACACATCGGCGTTGACCTGAGCAAGCTCACCCCCGAGGTTCTACGGCGGCTGGCAGACAAGGCCCATGCCTGCCTGCCCCTGGCCTCACTCATCCCCAATGCCAGTGCCACTTTTGACAATGGCGAGCAGCGGCTGGATGCCAGCGTGCCCCAGGCCATCACTCAGCGTTCAGCCAGGGGCTATGTTGACCCCCAATTCTGGGACGAAGGCGTGCCCGCCGCCTTGCTGCAGTACAACGCCAATACCTACCGCAGCGAGAACATGGGCCGCTCCAGCACGCAGGCCTTCGTCGGAGTGACCGCCGGCCTGAACCTGGGTCCCTGGCGCCTGCGCCACAGCGGAAACCTCAGCTACAGCTCTTATGGCGGCACAAGCTACCAGGGCTCCCAAACCTATTTGCACCGCTCCCTGGTCAACCTTCGATCGCGCCTGGTAGTGGGCGATGCGTTCACCGACGGCAGCATGTTCGACAGCGTGGGCTTTCGCGGCATACAGCTCGCCAGCGATGAGCGCATGTTCCCCGAATCGCAGCGCGGCTACGCCCCGACGATCCATGGCATGGCCAACAGCAATGCCTTGGTGCAGATCCGCCAAAGCGGCAACCTGATCTACACCACCAATGTGGCCCCTGGGCCCTTTGAAATCAACGACCTCTACCCCACAGGCTATGGCGGTGAACTGGAGGTTCGCGTGACCGAGGCCGATGGCCGCGTCCAAAGCTTCAAAGTGCCATTCGCCACCGTCGTGAACGCGCTGCGCCCCGGCGTCACGCAGTACAGCCTTTCTGCCGGGCAGTATCGCAACGCCTATTTCTCCAGCAACACTGCGCTGGCCCAGGGCACCCTCAAACATGGCTTCAGCAATTTGTTTACGGCTTATGGCGGGCTGACGCTGGCCAAGCACTACCACTCGGCCCTGATCGGTGCGGCCCTCAACACCGAGCTTGGTGCCCTGGGTCTGGACATCACTCAGGCATTCGCCAGCCTGCCTGGGTACACACCGCACAACGGCCACAGCATCAAGCTGTCCTATAGCAAGCTCATTGCGCCGACCGATACCAACGTCACCCTCGCCGCCTACCGCTACTCGAGCCGAGGCTTTCTGAACCTGCAAGAAGCCCTGCTGCAGCAGGAAAGCAACAGCCTGGCCTCACTCATGCTGGGGCGCACCGGCATACGCCGTGGCCAGTTTCAGGTGGTGCTCAACCAAAGCCTGCGACCAGGCTGGGGGTCGTTTTACCTCACGGGCTCTACCGTGGATTACTGGGACCGCAGCGGTCGAGACACCCAGTTTCAAGCAGGCTACAGCAACCACTACCGCGCCATAGGCTATGGCATTTCCGCAGGCCGTTACTTCGATGTCCTGCGCAACCGCTGGGACAGCCGCATCATGCTCAATGTCTCCGTTCCATTGAGCTTTGGGGAGCGCAGCGCTTATGCCTCGACCAATTTGCAGCGCGGCTCCAACGGCGACACCCAGGCCCAGCAAACCCTGTCAGGCGCGCTGGGCGTGGACAACGCTCTGGGCTATAGCCTCAACGCCAGCCGCACCAGCAGTGACAACAGCTCCGCCAGCAACACCGTGGGAGCCAGCGTTTCATACACCTCCCCCTATGCCACGCTGACGGCCAGCGCCTCCAAAGGCTCTGGCTATACGCAGTACGGGGCAGGGATTTCGGGCGGCGCTGTGGCCTATGGCGGTGGCGTGGTACTCAGCCCTTCTGTGGGAGAAACCATGGGCATTGTGGAGGCCCAGGGTGCCAGCGGTGCACGTGTAACCGCCAGCAGCGGCCTGCGCGTGGACCGCTTTGGCCATGCCCTGGTCGCAGGCCTGACACCGTTTGCCAGCAATGAAGTGGAGCTTGACCCCAAGGGCCTACCCCTGAGCGTGGAATTGAAATCCACCACACAACGCGCGGCCCCTACCGCCGGAGCCGTGGTCCCGCTCAAATTCGAAACCGAGGGTGGAGGCCGCGCCGTGCTGCTGCGCGCAAGCCTTGCCACTGGCCAGCCCGTGCCATTTGGTGCCCAGGTGCTGGACACCCAATCTCGCAACGTGGGCACTGTGGCACAAACCGGCCGCATTGTGCTGCGCGGTGTGCGCAGCAATGCCGCCACGCTACAGGTCAAATGGGGAGAAGCAGAGACGGAGCATTGCGCGCTGAGCTATGTCTTGCCGGAAGAAAACGCACAAGGCACACCGCTGTGGACCCATATGGAGGCAGTATGCCGGTCTTCCAAAATGTAAAAAACACAGCTGTACCACCACGCTACAGCGGCCAAATCGGGCGGTGGCTTTTTCTGCTCATAGCCTTGCTGCTCAGCCTTGGCTGTCGCACAACGTGGGCTCAGACCTTCTCCTGCAGCGGCATCAGTGAAACCATTTCCGTCACCATGCCGGCCACCATCGTCGTGCCACGAGATGCCATCGCCGGAACCCAATTGACTCCTTGGATTTCCACACCTGCGACCACCAGTTACTACAACTGCCCTGTCACCAACGCTGGGGTAGGGCCAGCCTATAAATCTCTACTCACCATCGTTGCGGGAATGACTCTCAATGGATCAACTGGCGTTGCCTACCAAGTTTGGAGCACCAGCGTGCCAGGCATTGGGGTTGCAATAGGAGCACGCGCATACCTCCTCTCGAACAAAGGTGCTTGTGGTGGTTGGTATGGGTGGATCACCTTACCCGCCAACTCCAATTACGTTTACCAAGCCTGCATCTCCCACAATGGGAGTGATGTCATGCACCTCGGCTTCCAAATGGAGTTTGCCTATGTCAAGACCGGCGCCGTGACTCCAGGGACAACATCCAGCAACGCCATCGTAGAAACAGCCTGGATAGGGCAACCACAATCTGGGGGGCCTTCGCTACAGAACACGCTGCACAAATTCATCACACTCACACCGAGCATCATCACGATTGCAGCCTGCGAAACACCCAATGTATCCGTCAACATGGGCAGGCATATGCGGGCCCAATTCTCGGGAGTGGGTTACACCACGCCTACCGTGGCGTTCGACGTCAGCATCAACGCCTGCCCTGCCAACAGCCTCACCACAATCCAGTACCAGTTCATACCGGTCAATGCGGTGATCGATGCCAACAACGGCCTGCTCGCACTCGACAGTACCTCTACTGCCACCGGCATTGCCCTGCAGCTCAAAGATGGCAACGATGCCCCGCTCCAGTTCAACACCCCGTACACCTTCGCTGGCTATAACAGCGCAGCCGGCGGTTCCTACAAAGTGCCGCTGAAAGCGGCCTACCGCCAGATGGCAGCCACCGTCACGCCTGGCAGCGCCAACGCAGCGCTGACCTTCACCATGACCTACCAGTAAGGCCCTACTTGATATGCCATGCAACACAGTCCTGGGCTCTTCCTTTTGGCTCTGGCATGACAGAAGAACGCTGTCTGCAAAGCGTTCACTCCCCCTGCCGTGCCTCCTGGTGGAGGCAATATGCAAGCTTTCCTGAATGTGAAAAACACAGCTGCACCACCGCACTCCAGCGGCCAAAGCGCGCGATGGTTTTTTTTGCTCGCAGCATTGCTGCTCAGCCTTGGATGCCGCACAACGTGGGCTCAGACCTTCTCCTGCAGCGGCACCAACGGAACTGTCACCGTCACCATGCCGGCCTCCATCACCGTACCCCGTGATGCAACGGATGGCACGCGCTTGACATCGTGGGTCACCACCAATGCGGCCAGCAATTACCTCTCGTGTACGGAGGACAGTTGGGCTACCGGCCCTAACATCCGCTCCCTGCTGACAGATTCTGGCCTCACCGTCCTCGGCCCTAGCGGTGTGACATATAAGGTATGGAACACCAATGTCCCAGGCATCGGTGTTGCCATGGGCTCTCAGTTCTACTCCTGCAATTCTTGGTCGGCTTCGGTTTCCCTTCGATCTACTGTGCAAAGCAATTTCTTGCGGAGCAGTCGGCAGCGGCCTTATCACCGTTACCGGAGGGGTTAGCCTTCATCTTGCATTGGTGAAAACGGGGCCGATCACACCTGGGGTGGTCGCCAGCACCCCGATGGCCGAAGCCGGGTGGACTTCGGCCTCCCCTACCCCCCCCAACACCCCCATCGTGCACCACACCAATATTCTGAAGCAGTTTGTGCAAACGCCCACCACAATCAATGTGGCGGCCTGCGAAACACCCAATGTCTCCGTCAACATGGGTAGGCATATGCGGGCCCAATTCTCGGGGGTGGGTTACACCACGCCTACCGTGGCGTTCGACGTCAGCATCAACGCCTGCCCTGCCGGCATCCTCACCACAATCCAATACCAGTTCATACCGGTGAATGCGGTGATCGATGCCAACAACGGCCTGCTCGCACTCGACAGCACCTCCACTGCCGCCGGCATTGCCCTGCAGCTCAAAGATGGCAACAATGCCCCGCTCAAATTCAACACCCCGTACACCTTGGCCGGCTATAGCAAAGCGGCTGGGGGCTCCTACAAAGTGCCGCTGAAAGCGGCCTACCGCCAGACTGCGCCCACCATCACACCGGGCAGTGCCAATGCAGCGCTGACATTCACCATGACCTACCAGTAGCAAGCAGCCCGGACAGGGGTTAAAGCAGCTCCAGCACCTTCTCCGGTGGCCTGCACAGCGCCGCGCCCTTGGGGGTAACCACGATGGGGCGGTTGAGCAGCACCGGGTGGGCGGCCACGGCCTGGATGATCTGGGCATCGCTGATCCCGGCTTGGTCCAGGCCCAGTTCCTTGTAGATGGCTTCTTTGCTGCGCAGCAGATCGCGTACCGGCACGCCCAGGTGTTCCACCAGCTCGGCCAGTTCAGGCGCGGTCAGCGGGGTGGCGATGTAGTCGACGATATTGGGCTCTATGCCGCGCTCCTGCAGCAGGGCCAGGGCTCCGCGTGAGTTGCTGCAGCGGGCGTTGTGAAAAATGGTGATATCGCTCATGTCGAAAGTGTAGGCGCAAGCGCTGTGCCCACGTTCACTGCGAGCGCGGCATTTGGCAAGCCGCCACGGCCAGCGCCAGCCAGCCCAGAATCAGGCTGCTTCCGCCCCAGGGCACGAAAGCGCGCAAGCTGTCCACCCCGCCCAGAATACGCAGATAAATCAGGCCACTGAATAGCAGCACGCCCACGGTGAACAACAGGCCGGACAACAGCAGCCAGCGGCTTTGCGTGCGCTGGGCCAGCAAGCCCACACCCAGCAGCGCCAGCGCGTGAAACAGCTGCTGCTGCACGGCCTGCTGCAGTGTCGCGCGCGTGGCTTCACGCACGGCAACGTCTGCGATAAAGCCCAGGCCATGCGAGGCATACGCCCCCATGCCCACGCCCACGGCACCCAGCAGGCCCGCCAGCGCAATCCATATCCGTCCATTCATGGCATGCCTTCCTTTGTGTTGGTGCCGCGCGTTTGTGTGGGAGCCCTGGATTTATAAAGCCTTGGTCATCAGCACCGTGGTCAAGCCACTCTCCCATTCCTCGTCGGGGTAGGTGGCCTCGCACTGGTAGCCATGGCGCTCGTAAAAGCCGATAGCGGCCTGGTTGAAGGTATCGGTTTCCAGCCGCGCCTTGGCATGGCCTACTGCGCGCATGGCGGCCTCGGCATGCTGCAACAAGGCCTGGCCCAGGCCACGGCCCTGGAAGCTGGGCAGCACATGCAGGGCGTGGATGAAGTCGTCCTCCCAGTCCACCATGGCGGCGACCACGCCGTCGCACTCTGCCAGCCAGAACAGATCGCCGCGCGATTGCACATAGGCCGCGGGCTTGTCCTGCTCACAGATTTGTGCGTGTTTGGCGGCCGTGACTTCAGGCTTCCAGGTGGTTTCGTAAGTGGCCCACAAAATGGCACGCAAGGCCTGGGCATCGGTTTGTGCTGCCTGGCGCAGCGCGGGGGTCGAAGACAAAGACATGGATACAGGCAAACGCAGCCGATTCACTTCGGCATGCAGGTCTTGGGCCCAGACGCGGCGATCGCGCCCCTGGGATTTTTGGGGTGGGCCGTAGTGCAGGCGGGCCACCAACTGGTCGGCGCACAAGGTGCGCCAGATGGAGGTCAGCAAGGCCGTGTCGCCCACATAGCTGGGGGCGGTGCTGGTGCTGCCATCTGCTGCCACAAAGCGCAGCGCCACCGGTTGCACCGCTACATCGGCCTGCACCGCAGCTTGCAGCAAATTGCTGTGAAACGGCAGCAGCCCCAGGCCGTCGCTGGTCGTGCCCTCGGGGAACACCGCCAGCACATCGCCCTGCTGCAGGCTGTCGGCCATGGTTTGCACCATGCGCTGTGCATCGCGGCGCGAAGTGCGCGAGATGTAGAGCGTGTCGGCCGCTGAGGCCAGGCGGCCAATCAGCGGCCAGCTGCGCACATCGTCCTTGGAGATGAAGCGGCAAAAGCGCGCCGCATGCATGACGGGTATGTCCAGCCAGGAGATATGGTTGGCCACCAGCAGCGCTGGACCCTGGCTCACGGGCTGGCCCACCACCTCCAGCCGTATGCCGGCCTTGATCAGCAAGGCCGCAGCCCAGGCCTGCACGCGTTGGTGACGCTGGGCTGCAGACAGGCTGGGAAAACGCCACAGCACGGTCGCTATGCCAGACAGCGCATGGCCCAGCAGGCGCAGCGCACGGGCCAGCGCCCGTGGATAGTTGGCCATAGGCTTTAGCCGCGCTCGTAGGCGATATAGCCGCCCACCACCGTGAGCTGTACACGGGCGGGCAACTCATAGCCGGTGAAAGGTGTGCTCTTGCCCTGGCTGGCCAGAGCCTTGGCCTCTACAGTCCAGGCGGCTTGTGGGTTCACCACACACAGATCGGCCACGCCACCTTCCACCAACTGGCCCAGGCTGGCTTGCAGCGTGCCCAGCGCCCCACCCAGCACGCGGGCCGGGGCTGCGGTGATTACATCCAGCGCACGGGTCAAGGGCACGCCATGGTCTTGCGACCATTTGACGGCCAGGGACAGCAACAGTTCCACGCCGGTGGCGCCGGGCTCGGACTCGGCAAAGGGCAAGACCTTGGCATCGGCATCCACCGGGCAGTGGTCAGAGACCAAAGCGTCTATGGTGCCATCGGCCAGCGCAGCGGACAGCGTATCGCGGTCGCGCTGCTGGCGCAGCGGCGGCACCAGGCGGGCGCTGCTGTCGAAGTAGCCGATATCGTTTTCGGTCAGGTGCAAGCTGTTGATGGAGACATCGGCCGTCACGTTCAGGCCCTCGGCCTTGGCCTGGCGCACCAGAGCCACGCCCGCAGCGCTGGAAAGGCGGCACAGGTGCACCCGGGTCTGCGAGCCGCGAATCAGCTCGAAGATGGTGTGCAGGGCAATGGTCTCGGCGGCCACCGGCACACCGGCCAGGCCCATGCGCGTGGCCAGCGCACCGCTGGCCGCCACGCCCTTGCCCAGGTCCTTGTCCTGCGGGCGCAGCCACACGGCATAGCCAAAGGTGTTGGCATAGGCCAGGGCGCGCTGCAGCGTCTGGATGCTGGACAGCGGTACATCCGCCTGGCCAAAGGCCACGCAGCCGGACTCGGTGAGCTCTGCCATCTCGGTCAGCACCTCGCCCTTGAGGCCCACGGTCAGCGCGCCCATGGGGAACAGCCGCGACTGGTGCAGCTTCTCGGCGCGCAGCTTGAGCATTTCCACCAGGCCTTGCTCGTCCAGCACCGGATCGGTATCGGGCGGGCAAACCAGGCTGGTCACCCCACCGGCCACGCTGGCCGCCATTTCGGAAGCCAGCATGCCTTCATGCTCATAACCCGGCTCGCGCAAGCGCACGGCCAGGTCCACCAGGCCAGGCAACACCCACTGGCCTGTGGCGTCGATCACGCGATCGGCCTCGAAACCCGCCGGAGCCTGGCCCACGGCCAGCACACGGCCGGCAGCCAGCGCCACATCACAGACCTGGTCAAAGCCACGGGCCGGATCCATGACGCGGCCGTTTTGAATCAAGATTTTCATGGTCTCACACCAAATGGGCTGCTAACGCTTGACACACAAGCACCAACAGCTATCAAAAACATACCGAACAAAGCTTCATCCACGCAGCCCCCCCCTGCCCTATACCAGCGCCAGCTTTCGCCAGAGACACCGAGCTAGGGCCGCCCCGACGCGAAGGTGTCGTCCCCCTCCGGCGCGTAGCGCCAGAGAGGGGGAAGGCGCGCAGCGCCTCAGGGGGTGACTAGGCCTCATTCCCAGCAACGATAGACATCACCGCCATACGCACCGCAATGCCAAAGGTCACCTGCGACAGGATCACGGCCTGGGGGCCGTCGACCACGGCGGAGTCGATCTCCACGCCGCGGTTGATGGGGCCGGGGTGCATGACGATGGCATCGGGCTTGGCCAGGGCCAGGCGTTTTTCGGTCAGGCCAAAGCTCTTGAAATACTCCTGGCTGGAAGGCAGCAGCGCCCCGCTCATGCGCTCGTTTTGCAGGCGCAGCATGATGATGACGTCGCAGTCCTTGATGCCCTCTTCCAGGTTGTGGAAGACGCGCACACCCATGCTGGCCATATCGGCCGGCACCAGGGTGCGCGGGCCCACCACACGCACCTCGGCCGCGCCCAGCGTGGTCAGGGCGTGGATGTCCGAGCGCGCCACGCGCGAGTGCAGCACGTCGCCCACGATGGCCACGCGCAGATTGGCAAAGTCCTGCTTGTAGTGGCGGATGGTGTACATGTCCAGCAGGCCCTGGGTGGGGTGGGCGTGGCGGCCGTCACCGGCGTTGACCACGTGCACATGCGGGGCCACATGCTGGGCAATCAGATAGGGCGCGCCGGATTCGCTGTGGCGCACCACGAACACATCGGCGGCCATGGCCGAGAGGTTGTCTATGGTGTCCAGCAGGGTCTCACCCTTGCTGGCCGAGCTGCGGGCGATGTCCAGATTGAACACGTCGGCCGAGAGGCGCTTGGCCGCAATCTCGAAGGTGGTGCGGGTGCGGGTGCTGTTCTCGAAGAACAGATTGAACACGCTCTTGCCGCGCAGCAGCGGCACCTTCTTCACTTCGCGGTCGTTGACGCTGACGAAGTTGCTGGCCGTGTCCAGGATGTGGGTGAGGATGTCCTTGGACAGCCCTTCGGTGGAGAGCAGGTGAATCAGCTCGCCGTTCTTGTTCAGCTGGGGATTGCGCTTGTACAGCACGTTCAGGCCTCTTTGACTGCAAATTGGAAGGTGCCGTCTTCGGCGCGCACCAGGGCCAGCGATTGGCTGGCGGGCAGCGCCACACGGGCGGCGGCAAACTCGGCGGCCACGGGCAGCTCGCGGCCGCCCCGGTCCACCAGCACGGCCAGGCGCACGGAGCCCGGACGGCCATAGTCATACAGCTCGTTGAGCACGGCGCGCACGGTGCGACCGGTGTAGAGCACATCGTCCAACACCAGAATGTCGGCGCCGTTCACATCAAAGTCCAGCTGGGTCTGCACGCTTTGCGCCATGCCGCGCTGGGCAAAGTCGTCGCGGTGCAGGGCCGAGGACAGCACACCGGGCGCACCCGCCAGGCCCAGGTCTTTGTGCAGGCGCTCCACCAGCCAGGCCCCGCCCGAGGCGATACCGGCCAGCTGGGTGTTGGGGCCCATCAGGCTGCGCACGCCGCGCAGCAGCTCGCGGTACAGGGCCTCGGCATCCAGCACCAGGGAACCGGCAGAACCGGCGACGGAAACGCTCATGAAAGACTCCTCAAAAATTGCTCCAGGATGATGCAGGCGGAGGCGGCATCCGCATCCTTGGCACCACCGGCCAGGGCCTCGGTGGTGCTGTAGCGCTCATCCACTTCGTAAACGGGCAGGCGAAAACGCCCATGCAGCTGGCGGCCGAACTTTTTGGCCCGGGCCGTGTTCTCGTGCGCCGCGCCATCGGGGTGGTAGGGCACGCCAATCACCAGGGCCTGGGGCTGCCATTCCTTGATCAGCTTTTCCACGGCGGCAAAGCGCGCGTCCGCGCCTTCGGCCTGTATGGTGCGCAGCGGGCTGGCCGCGCCCAGCACCCGGTTGCCCGAGGCGCAGCCGGTGCGCTTGGTGCCAAAGTCAAAGGCCAGAAACTGCTGGAAATGCGCCGGCACCACAGGCGCGGTGGGAATGGGGGCGGCGGCCAATGGGGTCGCGGCCGATTGCACGGCCGGGGCAGCAGGGCTGCCGGGCCGGGGGTCTTGTGCGGAATGGTTCATGCGTGCCCCGCGTCGGGCGAGAGCATCCACGCCTGCAGGCCCAATAGGCCCAGGGCCTTGTCGTAGCGCTGCGCGGGCGGGGTGTCAAAAATCACATCGGGGTTGGCGGCCACGGTGAGCCAGGCGTTTTCGCCCAGCTCGGACTCGAGCTGGCCTTCGCCCCAGGACGCATATCCCAGGGTGACCAGCACGCGGCGCGGGCCGGCGCCGGTAGACAGGGCTTCCAGCACGTCCTTGGAGGTGGTCATCTCCAGGCCACCAGGAATGGTCATGGTGGAGGCGTAGATGGCCGTGTCCGGCTCGGCGCCTTCGGCAATGATGGGATCGTGCAGCACAAAGCCCCGGTCGGTCTGCACCGGGCCGCCCTGGTAGACGGGGGCGGTGCTGAGATCGTCACGCCCCATGGGCAGGTCGATCTTGTTCAGCAGCCCTTCCAGGCTCAGCTCCATGGGCTTGTTGATGATCAGGCCAAGCGCGCCGCGCTCGCTGTGCTCGCACAGATAGACCACGCTGCGAGAAAAAGATTCATCCTCCAGGCCAGGCATGGCAATCAGGAAGTGGTGCGTCAGATTGATAGGCGCAGATTCAGCGGGCATGCGGGGATTTTAGCGGTGAACGCCGCATCCCCGCCGCAGCAGCCCCCGCCACCGCTGTAGTGCATGGGGTCATGGGGGCTGGCAAGACTGTTTGCGCTTTAGGCTGCGGGCAGCGCCGCCATGGCTTGGCCTGCAAAATGCAGCAACGGGAAGTCCAGCCCCGTGCCACGCAAAAGTCCTGGCTCCTGGGTGTAAGCGGTATAGAGCTTGGCTTTCAGCGTACCGTCATCGCCCTCATGGGTGATGTCAAACAGCCGCTTCCACTCCACCGCCAGCGCCTGTACGGCCGGGCTGTCCGGGGCTGCGCCTTCCGAGAACTGCTGTCGCATGGCAGCCACCAGCGGCGGCCACTGCGATTGGGTTTGGGCCCGGCCCCGCATCACACGCTCCAGCTCTTCGGGCGTCAGGTATTTGGCATAAATCGCTGCATGTGCTGCGACGATGCCGCGCATCACAAAGTCCAGCAGCACCTGGTCGATACCGCTTTGCTGCTGTGCTGATGGTTCATTGCGCGTCATACGGTCCAGCTTGATCAGCAGGCCGGGGTCTCCACCGGTGGTTTTCTGGGCCAGCGCGGTCCACTCCGCCACATATTGCTGAACCTCGGGCTGGGCAGGGTCCACGCCCCGCTCCATCAGGCTGCGCATAGCCTGGACCAAGGTGGCCCAGCACTGGTCCAGATCGGTGCCGGCGTCACGGCGGTGTTGTTCAAGGCGCTTCAATTCATCGGGCGTGAAGTATTTTTCATGCATGGTCATCAACTCCAAAGTCACAAGGAAGTCGGCCATCTCCGGTGTCTCGCCACGGTCCATCACCGCTTTCAGACGCAGCAACTGGGTACGCAGGCGCGTGGTCTGCTCCAGTTGCCGGTCCAGTGCTGCAATCTGCTGCACGATGAGGTGCTCCAGCGAAACGCCGTTGTGGGCCAGCGTTTCACCGATCTGCGCCAGGCCAAAGCCCAGCTGCTTGAGTGCCTGAATCTGGTGCAGGCGTGCCAGGTCATCGCGGTTGTACATGCGAAATCCAGCCTCGGATCGGTGCGAAGGCACGAGCAAACCGATTTCGTCATAGTGGTGCAGGGTGCGCACGGTCAGGCCCGTGCGCCGGGCCAATGCGCCAATTTTGAAAAACATGGGTTCGCTCTCCTTCTGAAACCCACTGTGGTCCCTGCCGTAACGTGAGGATCAAGACTTTTTTATCTGCCATGCCAATCTTGGCGCCATGACAGTTTGAAGATTTCAGCGGCTTTCTCTGCCCCGCCAAGGCGCCCGATGCCCGGGGTTTGACCGTCGCTCACGACACCACAAATCCTTCACATAGAATGAAGCGCATAGATTCTATGCAGTGCCGCCCGGCACTGGTCTTGATGGATCCGTTACCCGGGTCACCCGGATTTCCACATGGCACTCACCTCTTCCCCTCCTGCATCGCCCACGCCCGCGGATGGCACCGAACAGGTCTCCGCGGACCCGGTGTGCGTGCTGACCTTCAATGCCTGCGACCCTTGCGGTGCCTCGGGCCTGACGGCCGACATCACCACCATTGCCAGCGTGGGCGGCCACCCGCTGGCCGTGGTGACCGGCACCTATGTGCGCGACACCAACCGCATCTTCGACCACCACCGCCTGGATGATGACTGGGTGAACGAGCAGGCCCGCGCCGTGCTGGAAGACCTGCCGGTGCGCGCCATCAAGGTGGGTTTTGTGGGCTCGCCCGAAATCCTCAGCACCATTGCCGAGATTTCTTCCGACTACCCCGAAATCCCCATCATCAGCTACATGCCCGACCTGTCGTGGTGGGAAGACGATTTGCAAGACCAGTACCTGGACGCCTTCCAGGAGCTGGTGCTGCCCCAGACCTCAGTGCTGGTGGGCAACCACGGCACGCTGTGGCGCTGGCTGCTGCCCGACTGGACCAACAGCCGCCCGCCCACGGCCCGCGACCTGGCCCGCGCGGCCCAGGAAAAAGACGTGCCCTATGTGCTGGTCACCGGCATTCCCCTGCCGGACCAGCATGTGGACAATGTGCTGGCCTCGCCCGAGACGGTGCTGGGCAGCAGCAAGTTCGAGCTGTTTGACGGCAGCTTTGTGGGCGCTGGCGACACGCTGTCGGCCGCCCTCACCGCCCTGCTGGCCACGGGCAACGACCTGGGAGCCGCCACCGACGAGGCGCTGGAATACCTGGACCGTTGCCTGGACCACGGTTTTCGCCCCGGCATGGGGCATTTCCTGCCGGATCGTATGTTCTGGGCCCAGCCTGATGCGGAAGAGGATGAAGCCTCCGACGCCGACACCGCTGCGCCCAATGCCTTGACCCCCCAGCCACTGGAGGGCTTTGTGATGCCACCCCATGACACCAAACACTGATCTCAATATTGCCTTGTTCGAACGCGCCAAGGGCGTGATCCCCGGCGGCGTGAATTCGCCCGTGCGGGCCTTTGCCGCCGTGGGCGGCACACCGCGCTTTGTGAAGCGTGCCCAAGGCCCTTATTTCTGGGACCAGAACGATCAGCAGTTCACCGACTACATCGGCAGCTGGGGCCCCATGATTCTGGGCCACGGCCACCCCGAGGTGATCGAGGCCGTGCAGGCCGCCGTGCTGGAAGGCTTCAGCTTTGGCGCACCCACCGAGCGCGAAGTGGTGCTGGCCGAAAAAATCCGTGAACTCATGCCCAGCATGGACATGGTGCGCATGGTCAGCTCCGGCACCGAAGCCGGCATGAGCGCGCTGCGCCTGGCACGCGGCTATACCGGCCGCAACACCATCATCAAGTTCAACGGCTGCTACCACGGCCATGCCGATGCCCTGCTGGTCAAGGCCGGCTCGGGCCTGGCCACGTTTGGTGCATCTTCTTCGGCCGGCGTTCCCGCCGATGTGGCCAAGGACACCGTGGTGCTGGAGTACAACGATGTAGCCCAGCTGGAAGAGGCTTTTGCCAAGATGGGCAGCACCATCGCCTGCGTGATCATGGAGCCCATTGCCGGCAATATGAACTTTGTGCGCGCCAGCCTGGACTTCACCCGCCGCATCCGCGAACTCACGCGCGAGCATGGCGCGCTGATGATTTACGACGAGGTGATGACGGGCTTCCGCGTCGCCCTGGGCGGCGCACAAAGCGTGTACGCCAAGGAGATTGCCGGCTTTGCCCCCGACATCACGGTCATGGGCAAGGTGATTGGTGGCGGCATGCCCATGGCAGCCTTTGGCGCACGCCGTGAAATCATGGAAAAGCTCTCGCCACTGGGCCCGGTCTACCAGGCCGGTACGCTGTCGGGCAACCCCATTGCCACGGCCTGCGGCCTCAAGACGCTGGAGCTCATCAGCCGCCCGGGCTTTCACGCCGATCTGCACCTCAAGACCGGCCACTTGATGCAAGGCCTGAAGGCCGAGGCCACGGCCGCCGGCATTCCCTTCTCGGTGGACTGGCAAGGCGGCCTGTTCGGCTTTTACTTCCTGCCCGAACTGCCCACGACCTACACCGAGGTGATGAAGACCGATGGTAAGGTCTTCAACAAGTTCTACCACGGCATGCTGGAGCGCGGCCACTACTTTGCACCCGCGCTGTACGAGGCCGGTTTTGTCAGCGCGGCACATACCGACGACGACATCGACCGCACCATCGAAGCCGCACGCGAAGTGTTCAAGACGCTTTAAGTCTCTCCATCCCCTACCTCATCGGTCTCATTGACTGTGCAACGCCGGGTTCGCCCGGCGTTGTTTTTTTACGCGCTGCGTTGAAGGAGTAAAGCAATGAAAGAAATCACCCAGCTGATCCAATTGGTGGGTCTGGGACTGGCGCTGCTGCTGCCGCTGGCCAATCCCCTGACATCCATGACCTTGCTGCTGTCGCTGGGCGGGCAGTTGCCCCACATCGAACGCCAGCGCCAGATCAAGGAGGCCACCCTGTATGTGGTGGGCATCATGCTGGTGGCCTATTACGGCGGCTCGTGGATCATGCAGACCTTCAGCATCTCCATTCCCAGCCTGCAGATTGCCGGTGGCCTGATCGTGGCCAGCATCGGCTTCAGCATGCTTTTTCCCTCTTCCCGCCCGGATGAGACGCCCGAGGCCGATGCCGTCTCGCAGCGGCAGAGCCAGCGCAAGCCACCCAATATCGCCTTTGTGCCCCTGGCCCTGCCCGGCACGGCAGGCCCGGGCACGATTGCCATGATCATCAGCGGCGCGGCTTCGCTGCGCCCCTCGGTCACGGACGGCTATGCCCCCTGGGTGCTGACGGTGGCGCCCTTGCTGATTTTTGCGCTGCTGGGCCTGCTGTTCTGGGTGGTGCTGCGCTTTGCCGACCGCATTGCCGAACTGCTGGGCGCGGGCGGCGTGGAGGCCATCTCCCGCGTCATGGGCTTTTTGCTGGTGTGCATGGCCGTGCAGTTCGTCATCGACGGCGGGCTGGAAGTGGCGCACAGCTATGCCACAGGGACAACGCTGTAGGCAGCCCCTCTCTTAGAACGTGTTTACGATCTCTACGCAGGCGCGTTGGAGCGCAATCGGGATGAGTTCGAGCCGATGGAGTGCAGCTTGCACCCGTGTGCAAGCAAGAACCAGCGCGAAGAAATCGCCCGAT
>JAITLO010000023.1 GCA_031277855.1 Acidovorax sp.
GCTTCGCCGGTTTCGTTCCAGGACAGGTCGGACAGGTGCACCAGGCCGTCGATACCGGCAGCCAGACCCACGAACACGCCGAAGTCGGTGATGGACTTGATGGGGCCCTTCACGCGGTCGCCGCGCTTGGTGTTCTGAGCGAATTCTTGCCAGGGGTTGGCCTTGCACTGCTTCATGCCCAGAGAGATGCGACGCTTGTCTTCGTCGATCTCCAGCACCATGACTTCGACTTCGTCGCCCAGCGCCACCAGCTTGGAAGGAGCAACGTTCTTGTTGGTCCAGTCCATTTCGGAGACGTGCACCAGGCCTTCGATGCCGGGTTCCAGTTCCACGAATGCGCCGTAGTCGGCGATGTTGGTGACCTTGCCGAACAGACGGGTAGCCGAAGGATAGCGGCGCGAAACGCCCATCCAGGGGTCATCACCCATTTGCTTCAGACCCAGGGACACGCGGTTCTTCTCGGTGTCGAACTTCAGGATCTTGGCAGTGATTTCTTGGCCAGCGGTCACCACTTCGGAGGGGTGACGCACGCGGCGCCATGCCATGTCGGTGATGTGCAGCAGGCCGTCGATGCCGCCCAGGTCAACGAACGCACCGTATTCGGTGATGTTCTTGACCACGCCTTGCACGATGGCGCCTTCCTTCAGGGTTTCCATCAGCTTGGCGCGCTCTTCGCCCATGGAGGCTTCCACCACAGCGCGGCGCGACAGCACCACGTTGTTGCGCTTGCGATCCAGCTTGATGACCTTGAATTCCAGGGTCTTGTTTTCGTAGGGGGTCAGGTCCTTGATAGGACGGGTGTCGATCAGCGAACCGGGCAGGAAAGCGCGGATGCCGTTGACCAGAACGGTCAGACCGCCCTTGACCTTGCCGGAGGTGGTGCCGGTCACGAATTCGCCGGATTCCAGCGCCTTTTCCAGGGCCAGCCAGGAAGCCAGACGCTTGGCGGTGTCGCGCGACAGGATGGTGTCGCCGTAGCCGTTTTCGATGGAGCCGATGGCCACGGACACGAAGTCACCCACTTGGACTTCGATTTCGCCCTGGTCGTTCTTGAATTCGTCGATTGGCACATAGGCTTCCGACTTCAAGCCAGCGTTCACCACCACGAAGTTGTGCTCAACGCGCACGACTTCAGCGGTAATGACTTCGCCAGGACGCATTTCGGTGCGTGTCAACGACTCTTCAAAAAGGGCGGCAAAAGATTCAGACATGTAGTTCCTTGACTGCGGACAGGTTTCCGACGGCACCATTGCCGGCGTTTTTATGGCTGCGCGCAGAGGCTTGTGGGCTCGCACCCACGGGGTTCTAGGTTGCAAACCGCAACACCAGTGCGCATGAAAAACGCGGATGTGGCGTGCGGACCAAGGCTTTTTGCGGCCTGCTCAGGCTTGCATGCTCATATGAGCTTCAAGCAAACGGCTGGCGCTCGCTCCACCAGGCAAGTACCTGCTGCACGGCCTCTTCGATCGTGCCGCTGGAGTTGTCCAGGTGCAAGGCGTCTTCTGCAGGCTTTAAAGGTGCGGCTGCGCGCTGCATATCGCGCGCGTCTCGCGCCTCAAGGTCGGCAAAAAGCGCATCTATGTTAGCAGGAAGGCCCTTGGAAATCAATTGCTTATACCTACGGTCAGCGCGGCATTGCACGCTGGCCGTGAGATAGACCTTGAGCGGGGCGTCGGGAAAGATGACGGTGCCCATGTCGCGGCCATCGGCCACTAGGCCGGGCAGGGCGCGAAAGGCGTGCTGCACCCCCACCAACGCGGCGCGCACGGCCGGGAAGGCGGAGACCTGGGAGGCATGCATACCGGCCTCTTCGCTGCGAATGGCCAGGGTCACATCTTCGCCATTCACCAGCACGCGCTGGTCTGCGGTGAATTCCAGGCGTTGGCTGGCAATCAAGGCGGCAATACGTTCGGCGTTGGCGGCTTCCAGTGCCAGGCCGGCGCGGGTGGCCACCAGACCTGTGATGCGGTAAAGCGCGCCCGAATCCAGCAGGTGGTAGCCCAGGGCCTCGGCCACCTGGGCCGCAATCGTGCCCTTGCCAGAGCCCGAGGTGCCATCAATGCAGATCACAGGGATGCGTGCATTGGCCGTGTCGCAGACCGAGAACAAGGCCTCGAAATAGTCAGGGAAGGTCTTGGCCACGCATTGCGGATCTGCTATGCGCACCGGCAGGCCGGCCGGGTTGAAGGCGGCCAGCGAGAAGCACATGGCGACGCGGTGGTCGTCATAGGTGTGGATGCTGGCGGCTTTCCAGTCACTGGTGGTGGCTGGCGGCGTGATGCAGATGTAATCCGCACCTTCTTCCACGGTGGCGCCCAGCTTGCGCAGCTCGCAAGCCATGGCGGCGATGCGGTCGGTTTCCTTGACGCGCCAGCTGGCGATGTTGGTGAGGCGGGTCGTACCCTCGGCGTAGAGGGCCATGACGGCCAGCGTCATGGCGGCATCGGGAATGTGGTTGCAGTCCAGGTCGATGGCCTTGAGCGGCCACCCCTTCCCTGGTTCACCGCGCGAAACCTGCAGCCAGTTCGGGCCACCGTCCACCTGGGCGCCCATGGCGCGGGCAGCCTCGACAAAGCGGATATCGCCCTGGATGGAGTCCTGGCCCACGCCCAGAATTTTGACGCCGTTTTGGCCTGGGGTGCTCTCTGCAAGGGCTCCAAGCGCTATGAAGTAGCTAGCGGACGAGGCATCGGCCTCGACATGGATGGCGCCGGGCGACTGGTAGCGGCTGCCGGCCGGAATCACAAAGCGTTGCCAGTCTTGGTTTTCCACCGCAATGCCAAAGCGGGCCAACAGCTCCAGCGTGATGTGGATATAGGGCTTGGAAATCAGCTCGCCCACCACCTCGATGGTGATGTCGCGCTGTGCCCCGGGGACATTGGCCAGCAGCGGCAAGGCCATGAGCAGCGAGGTCAGGAATTGGCTGGAGACATCGCCACGCACCTGGATGGGCGCGCTGCTGAGTTGGCTGAGGTCGGGCTGGCCGATTTTCAAAGGCGGAAAGCCTGGGTTGCCCAGATAGTCAATGTTGCAGCCCAGCTGGCGCAGGGCAGCCACCAGGTCGCCAATGGGGCGCTCGTACATGCGGGGCACGCCCGTCATCTCAAAGTTGCCACCGAGCACGGCCAGGGCTGCTGTCAGTGGGCGCATGGCGGTGCCAGCATTGCCCAGAAACAGCGTGGCGGCTGTGTCCGCAGGCAATTGGCCGCCAATGCCGGTGACTGCAATCGGCTGGCCCGGGGTTACGGCAGTGGGTGCAATGCGGCAGCCCAGTTGCTGCAGGGCTGCCAGCATGACGCGGGTGTCGTCCGAGTCGAGCAGGTCGTGGATGGTGGTGGTGCCGGCGCTGAGTGCGGCCAGCAGCAGCACGCGATTGGAAATGCTTTTGGAGCCGGGCAGGTGGACCGTGCCGCCGGCCGTGGCCAGCGGAGGAAGATCGAGAAACGCGGTGCGGAACATGCGGGTTCCTTCAAAAAGGTCAAAAAAGCGGTACGAGATTGTGGAATCAGGCCTCGGTGCAGCGCGTGCCTGTCTGTAAGCGAGATGCGCTGCTGTTCAGTCTTTGTGGACGCTGGCCATGGCCTGGCCCATGGTCCATTGCAGCCGGCTTTGGCTGGCGCTGGTGAGCAGGGTTTGCAGGGCTGTGGCGTCGTCGGTTTCCATGGCCTGCTCCAGCTCCTGCAGCGCGAGCTGGAATTCGCGCGCCTGGGCCAGCACTTCTTTTTTATTCGCCAACAAAATATCACGCCATATCTGCGGATCGCCCGCGCCAATGCGGGTGAAGTCGCGAAAGCCCGGGCCGGCCAGCGACAGATAGGTGTCGCCATCAGCCTGCCGCAGCATGCTGCGCATCATGGCAAAGGCCAGCAAATGCGGCAGGTGGCTGACGGCAGCCAGAGCGTTGTCGTGCAGCTCGGGCGCCATCACGCTGACGCGGCAGCCCAGGGCCTGCCACAGCGCCTGGGCGCGTTGCACCAGGCTGTCTTGTGTGAGCGCCGTGGGGGTGAGCACCACTTGCGCGCCCTGGTAGAGCTGGGCGTCGGCATGGTCCACGCCAGCCACTTCCTTACCGGTAATGGGGTGGGCGGGCACAAAGCAGGGTAGCTGATCACCCAAAGCCTGGGCAGCGGCCTGGGCCACATCGACCTTGGTGGAGCCCACGTCCATCACCAGCGTCTGCGCCGTGAGCTGGGTGCGTATGCTGCGCAGCGTGGCCTCGGTCGCGGCCACGGGCACGGCCAGCAGCACCAGGTCGGAGCCGGCGGCGGCCTGGGCCGCCTCGGTGACGGCGCTGTCGATCACGCCCAGCTGCAGCGCGCGCGCAGTGGTGGCGGGCGATTTGCTGTAACCCACCACGCGGCGCACCAGGCCGGCTTTTTTCAGCGCCAGCGCAAACGAGCCGCCCATCAGGCCGCAGCCAATCAATCCCAGTTGTTCAAACATCACGGCCTGCCCTCAAGCCCCAGCCACGGGGTAGGTGCCCAGTACCTTGTAGAAGGCGCTCAAGGCTTGCAGCTCGGCCAGGGCCTGGGCCACATGGGGCTGCTCCGGGTGGCCTTCGATGTCGACGTAGAAGTAGTACTCCCACTTGCCGGTGCGCGCCGGGCGCGATTCAAAGCGCGTCATGGATACGCCATGCTTTTTCAGCGGCACCAGCAGGTCGTGCACGGCGCCGGGGCGGTTGGGCACGGAGATGATGATGCTGGTGCAGTCATGGCCGGTGGGGGCGGGCGTGGGCAGGGTGCCGGGCAGGCAGATGACGGCAAAACGAGTGCGGTTATAGGCCTCGTCCTGGATGGCGTGGGCTACCACATGCAGGCCGAATTGCTGGGCCGCACGCTCGCCGGCAATGCCGGCCCAGGTAGGGTGGAGTGCGGCCAGGCGCGCGCCCTCGGCATTGCTTTCCACCGGGCGGCGCTCGGCGTGGGGCAGGTGCTTGGACAGCCAACTCTGGCACTGGGCCAGGGCCTGGGGGTGGGCCGCCACCACCTCAATGCCTTCGGCCGAATTGCTGGTGCGCAGCAGGTTGTGGCGGATCAGCAGGCTGACCTCTCCCACCACCTGGCAGGGCGTGTGCAGCAGCATGTCCAGCGAGCGGGTGACCACGCCTTCGGTGGAGTTCTCAAGGCCTACCACGCCGTACTGGGCGCTGCCGGCGGCCGTGGCGTGAAAGACTTCCTCAAAGCTGCCGCAGTACAGCAGATCGGCAGCGCCGCCAAAGTACTGGATGGCTGCTTCTTCACAGAAGGTGCCGGCCGGGCCCAGCACGGCCACGCGTTGCGGGGACTCCAGCGCCAGGCAGGCAGACATGATTTCGCGCCAGATGGCGGCCACATGCTGGTCCTTGAGCGGGCCGGGGTTGGCGCTCTTGATCTTTTCGATCACCTGTGCCACGCGGTCAGGGCGGAAAAAGGCCGAGCCTTCCTGCTTTTTGACCTCGCCCACACGCTCGGCCACCAGGGCGCGTTGGTTGAGCAGGGTCAACAGTTGCTGGTCGAGGTTGTCGATCTGCACACGCAGGCTGGCCAGTTCCGGGGTGGCTTGGGGTTCTGTGCTCATGGTGTTGGTAAAAAGCGGAGCATCCTTAGCCGATTCATCTTGGGTTTCAGAGTGTTTTTGATTTGAAACGCTTGATGTACAGGCTATAAGTGCTCCTGTTTTTATATGAATGGAGAAAGCCGATAGCGGCTGCGTGGGCGGTTTCCCAGGCTTCAAGCGCTGGTTTTTTCAAACTCACGCATGTAGTCGACCAGCGCCTGCACGCCAGCCAGCGGCACGGCGTTATAGATGCTGGCGCGCATGCCGCCCACGGACTTGTGGCCCTTGAGCTGCAGCAGGCCGCGCGCCTTGGCGCCGGCCAAAAAGGCGTCGTTGCGACTCTCGTCACGCAGCTGGAAAGGCACGTTCATGCGCGAGCGATAGGCCTTGTCCACCTTGTTCACATAGAGCTGCGAGTTGTCGATATAGCCATACAGCAGCTCGGCCTTGGCCGTGTTGCGCGCTTGCATGGCGGCAATGCCGGTGAGGCTGCCCTCGGTCTGGCGCTTGAGCCATTGGAAGGTGAGGCCGGCCATGTAAATGCCCCAGGTGGGCGGGGTGTTGAACATGGACTGGTTCTCGGCCACTACCTTGTAATCAAAGGCCGTGGGGCAGGCGGGCAGGGCGTGGCCTAACAGATCTTCGCGCACGACGACCATGGTCAGGCCGGCCGGGCCGATGTTTTTCTGCGCGCCGCCAAAGGCCAGGCCCACGCGGCTCCAATCCACGGGGCGCGAGGCCACATGCGAGGAAAAATCGATCACCAGGGGCGCGTCGCAGCCCAGGGCCTTGAGGTCGGGCAGTTGCTGGAACTCCACGCCGTGAATGGTTTCGTTGCTGCACAGGTGCACATAGGCCGCATCGCTGGAGAGCTTCCAGCTGGCGGCATCGGGCACGCTGGTGAAGCCGCTGGCCTCGCCGCTGGCGGCCAGGTGGTTGCTGGCGTACTTGCTGGCTTCTTGGTAAGATTTTTTGCTCCAGCTGCCGGTGACCACAAAGTCCACCGCGCCGCCGCGCGACAGGTTCAGCGGAACGATGGCGTTTTCTGCCAGGCCACCGCCTTGCATGAACAGAATCTTGAATTCGGGCGGCACGGCCAGCAGCTCGCGCAAGTCGGCTTCAGCGGTTTCGTAGATGCTGAGAAATTCCTTGCCGCGGTGGCTCATCTCCATCACGCCCATGCCGCAACCATGCCAGTCCAGCATCTCTGCGGCGGCTTGCTGCAGAACTTCTTCAGGGATGGCGGCGGGGCCGGCGGAAAAGTTGTAGGGGCGGTTCATGGGGAAAGCTACCAAATAGGGCTGCAGCGCCGTGGGTGTCGGCATGCCCAGCTATCAAAAATGCAATGTTAGACGGAAAAACACCCCAGGGCTTGCACCCTGGGGTGTGGGGGCTGCTTATTCAGCGGCCGGTGTTTGCGGCGTACCGCCGTCGGTATCGCCTGCTTCGGCTCCACCTTCGGCAGCTTCGTCGTCGACTTCGCCGTTGGCATCGTTCTCGGCAATCCGCTGCAGGCCGCTCAACTTGGCGCCTGCATCCAGCGCAATCAAGGTCACTCCCTGGGTGGCGCGGCCCATTTCGCGGATCTCGGCCACCCGGGTGCGCACCAGCACGCCGGTGTCGGTGATGAGCATGATTTCATCTTCCGGCGCCACCAGGGTGGCTGCCACCACCTTGCCGTTGCGCTCGGATTGCTGGATGGCAATCATGCCCTTGGTGCCACGGCCATGGCGGGTGTATTCCACGATGGAGGTGCGCTTGCCGTAGCCGTTTTCGGTGGCGGTCAGCACGCTGTGCAGGCTCTCGCGGGGCTGCTCGGCCAGGGCGGCTGTAGCGGCTTGCTCGGCCAGCTCCAGCGCGGTGCGGGCGGCGTCGATCTGCTGCTGCAGAGCGTCGATATCCGCAGCCGGTATGCCGGTGTCCTGGGCTTCTTTGTGGCGGGTTTGCAGGGCTTCCAGTGCGTCCTTGGCCTTGCGGGCCTCGACCTCGGCAGGGTGCTGGTCGGCGACCAGCATGGCAATCACGCTCTGGCCGTCTTCGATGTTCATGCCGCGCACGCCGCGTGCCGTACGGCCCATGGGGCGCACATCGTTTTCGTCAAAGCGCACGGCCTTGCCGCCGTCGCTGAACAGCATCACATCGTGCTGGCTGTCGGTCAGCGCGGCGCCAATCAGCACATCGCCTTCGTCCAGGCCCACGGCAATAATGCCGGCCTTGCGCGGGTTGCTGAACTCGGTCAGCGGCGTCTTCTTCACCGTGCCCATGCTGGTGGCCATGAAGACGAAGTGATCTTCGGGGAAGCTGCGGTTGTCGCCGGTGAGCGGTAGCACCACGTTGATCTTCTCGCCCTCTTGCAGCGGGAACATGTTGACGATGGGGCGGCCGCGCGAACCGCGCGAGCCGGCAGGCACTTCCCAGACCTTGAGCCAGTACAGGCGGCCGCGGTTGGAGAAGCACAGCAGATAGTCGTGCGTGTTGGCGATGAAGAGCTGGTCGATCCAGTCGTCTTCCTTGGTAGCTGTGGCCTGCTTGCCGCGGCCGCCGCGCTTTTGCGAGCGGTATTCGGACAGGGGCTGGCTCTTGATGTAGCCGGTGTGGCTGAGCGTGACCACCATGTCGGTGGGGGTGATCAGGTCTTCGGTGGACAGGTCTTGCGCGCTGTACTCGATGGTGGAGCGGCGCAGGCCCTTCTTGGCTTGACCGAATTCGGCCTTGATGGCGGTCAGTTCGTCGCCAATGATGACGGAGACGCGCTCGGGCTTGGCCAGGATGTCCAGCAGGTCTTCGATCACGGCCATCACGTCGCGGTACTCGGCCACGATCTTGTCCTGCTCCAGGCCTGTCAGGCGCTGCAGACGCATCTGCAGGATTTCCTGGGCCTGGGTTTCGGACAGGCGATATTTGCCGTCCTGGCCCAGACCGAATTCGCGCTCCAGCGATTCGGGGCGGTAGTCGTCGGCATTCACCACGCCGCCATCGGCACGGGTGCGGGTGAGCATCTCGCGCACCAGCTGGCTGTCCCAGGATTTTTCCATCAGCGCGGCCTTGGCCACCGGCGGGGTGGGGGCGTTGCGAATGATGGCGATGAAGTCGTCGATATTGGCCAGGGCCACGGCCAGGCCTTCCAGCACGTGACCGCGGTCGCGGGCCTTGCGCAGCTCAAACACGGTGCGGCGCGTGACCACTTCACGGCGGTGCTGCAGGAAGACCTTGACCAGGTCCAGCAGATTGCACAGCTTGGGCTGGCCGTCCACCAGGGCGACCATGTTGACGCCAAAGGTGTCTTGCAGCTGGGTTTGCTTGTAGAGGTTGTTGAGCACCACCTCGGGCACTTCGCCGCGCTTGAGCTCGATCACCAGGCGCATGCCGGATTTGTCCGACTCGTCCTGGATGTGGCTGATGCCTTCGATCTTCTTCTCGTGCACCAGCTCGGCCATGCGCTCTTGCAGCGTCTTTTTGTTCACCTGGTAGGGCAGCTCGTCCACGATGATGGACTGGCGCTGGCCACGGTCGATGTCCTCAAAGTGCACCTTGGCGCGCATCACCACACGGCCGCGGCCGGTGCGATAGGCCTCCTTGACGCCATTGATGCCGTAGATGATGCCGGCAGTGGGGAAGTCGGGCGCGGGGATGATCTCCATCAGATCTTCCACGCTGGCTTCGGGGTTGCGCAGCAGGTGCAGGCAGGCGTCCACCACCTCGTTGAGGTTGTGCGGCGGAATATTGGTGGCCATACCCACGGCAATACCGGCCGAGCCGTTGACCAGCAAATTGGGCAGGCGCGCGGGCAGGGTCAGCGGCTCGCTTTCGCTGCCGTCATAGTTGGGGCCGAAGTCGACGGTTTCCTTGTCGATATCGCCCAGCATTTCATGGGCAATCTTTGACAATCGGATTTCGGTGTAACGCATGGCGGCGGCGCTGTCGCCGTCGACCGAGCCGAAATTGCCCTGGCCATCGACCAGCATATGGCGCAGGGAAAAATCCTGGGCCATACGCACAATGGTGTCGTAGACAGCACTGTCGCCGTGTGGGTGGTATTTACCAATCACGTCACCAACAATACGGGCCGACTTTTTATAAGGGCGGTTCCAATCGTTGTTGAGTTCATGCATCGCGTAGAGCACACGCCGATGCACGGGCTTCAGGCCATCGCGCGCATCGGGGAGGGCCCGGCCTACGATCACGCTCATGGCGTAGTCGAGATAGCTGCGGCGCATTTCCTCTTCGAGGCTGATGGGAAGTGTTTCTTTTGCGAACTGGGTCATGTACTTGTGCGAAGACGGCAAAGACCGGCCATTCTAGAAGGAATGGGCTGTTGCTGCCAGGCAACACAAGCTGGGTATTAGGCTTTTGTCCTACGGTTGCGGTTCAAGGGCCTTGGCTTTTGATCTGTTACGTATGGCACAATAAAAACCAGCGTTCTTGGTGATGGTCACTAATGACGTCCTCAATTCCGTGGTCAAGCCACGGCTCAATCCCCAAGAGGAGAACCATGAAGAAACTGAACAAAGTAGCGATGCTGTTCGCAACCGCAGCCCTGGCAACCGCAGCTGGCGCACAAGTCAAGGCAGCCAACGGTGGCAACGTCGTTGAAAACTGGCAGAACGGCACCGGCGAACACGTGTGGAAGAACGGCACGAACGAACTGTGCTGGCGCGATGCCACCTGGACGCCCGCTACTGCAGCTGCTGGCTGCGACGGCGCCCTGCAAGCTGCTGCTCCCGCAGCTGCTACTGCTACTCCTGCAGCTCCCGCTCCTGGCGTGGCTCCCGCTCCTGCCGTGGCATCGAAGGTGACCTTCGCTGCTGACGCCTTCTTTGACTTCGACAAGGCTGTGCTGAAGCCCGAAGGCAAGGCCAAGCTGGACGACGTGGCCGGTAAGGTCAAGGACATCAACCTGGAAGTCGTGATCGCTGTGGGCCACACCGACTCCGTGGGTTCCGATGCTTACAACCAAAAGCTGTCCGTGCGCCGCGCTGAAGCCGTGAAGGCTTACCTGGTGTCCAAGGGCATCGCCAAGGACCGCGTCTACACCGAAGGCAAGGGCAAGAAGCAACCCGTGGCAGACAACAAGACTGCTGCTGGCCGCGCCAAGAACCGTCGCGTGGAAATCGAAGTGGTGGGTACCCGCACCAAGTAATCTTTCGATTACCTCGTAAAAAAGCCCCGGTCACGGGGCTTTTTTTATTTCTGCAACACCCTGCATAGATGGGGGACAATCGGTGCCCATGAGCCAAAATACGAATGTGGATCCAGCCGAGCTGGAGAAGTTTTCCAGCCTGGCCCACCACTGGTGGGATCTTGAGAGCGAATTCAAGCCTCTGCACCAGATCAACCCGCTGCGTCTGGGGTGGATAGACAGCCTGGCGCCGCTGCAAGGCAAGCAGGTGCTGGATGTGGGCTGTGGCGGCGGTATCTTGGCCGACTCCATGGCGCGCAAGGGGGCGGAAGTGCTGGGTATTGATCTGGCGACCAAGTCGCTGCGCGTAGCCCAGTTGCATGCCTTGGAGGCCTCTACCCCGAATATTCAATATCGCGAGGTGGCTGTGGAGGCGCTGGCTGAGGAGAGGCCTGCAGGCTTTGACGTGGTGACCTGCATGGAAATGCTGGAGCATGTGCCGGATCCTGCTTCGGTGGTACGCGCTTGTACGCAATTGGTCAAGCCGGGTGGCTGGGTGTTTTTCTCCACCATCAACCGCAATCCCAAGGCTTATGCGCTGGCCATTGTGGCGGCTGAATATGTGCTGAAGATGCTGCCGCAGGGTACGCATGAGTTCGACAAATTCATCCGTCCCAGCGAGCTGGCGCAATACGCCGTAGACGCTGGTTTGGTGGTGGACTCCGCCAAGGGCATGCAGCACAACCCTTTGACGGGGCGTTACTGGCTCAGCGGCGATACCAGTGTGAATTACCTGCTGGCCACGCGCCGGCCTGCTGCATGATGCCGGCCACATGGAGCGGCGTGCGTGCCGTGTTGTTTGACCTGGATGGCACCTTGTTGGACAGTGCGCCGGACTTGGCAGCCGCAGCGAATGTGGTGCGCCGCAATGCGGGATTGGAAGATTTGCCGCTCGCGGACTACCGGCCTTTTGTGGGAACGGGCGCCCGAGGGATGCTGCGCATTGCGCTGGGCTTGCAGCCGGATATGCCCGAATTTGAAGCGCGCCGCGAAGAATTTTTTCAAGCCTATGAGGGCTTGCTGATGCAGCATTCGGGTCTGTTTTCGGGTGTGCCTCAGTTGGTGCAGAGTCTGGAGCAGCAAGGTCGCCCCTGGGGTATCGTGACCAACAAATCAGAGCGCTTTACGCTGCCAATTGCCCGGCAAGAGGCCACATTGGGCCGCGCTGCCGTGGTGGTCTGTGGTGATACCACCGCGCATGCCAAGCCCCATCCTGCACCGTTGCTCTATGCCTGCGAACGTTTAGGTATTGCGCCAGAGCAAGCCATCTATGTCGGTGATGATGAGCGCGACATGCAGGCAGCAAGGGCTGCAGGGATGCGTGCGGTCGCGGCAGACTATGGTTATCTGGGTGGTGTCGAGAGCACCGATGCCTGGAATCCAGACGCAGCAATTAAAAATCCCCTTGAGCTCTTGAACTTGCTGGGAGTGGACTAAAATAGAGTCCATGGGGCTGTCCTGGTTTCGACGTGGGTTCGGGATCAGTGTGGTGCATGCCGAGCTTGAGTGACGCTCGTAAATCTCCATTCAAAAAACTAACTGCAAACGACGAACGTTTCGCACTCGCCGCTTAAATCCGGTGAGCCTTGCAACAGCACGCTGATGGGCTGGGCAAGGGGGTAGCAATACCTCCAGGCTGCAAGGGAATTTTCATCAGCTGGTTCTAGGCTGGGTACCTTAGTCCGGAACGAGAAAATAGGGTGCTGGCTTTGTTTGCAGCGTGCGTCTGCGCGGTAAACGAGGCGAGATTTAAAATAGCACGCTAAGCATGTAGATCTGCCTGACGAAGGCTTGCGGACGCGGGTTCAATTCCCGCCAGCTCCACCATCCAAAGCAACGCCACACAATGGAAAGCCCGTTGTGTGGCGTTTTTCTTTGCTATCAAATTGCCTGTTGTTGCCGTGAAATTCACACCGAAATCACACCAAATTCACACGGCGATTCGCACGGGTCAGTCTGTGGATTTGGCGGCAGCCCTGGGCTTCTGGTAGTCCTCCCGGATGAACTTGCCATAAGTGCGAAACACCATCTCCACATCCTCATGCCCCAGCTGCTGGGCCACATACCAAGGGTTGGCGCCGGCTGTAAGGAGGGTTGAGGCATAGGTGTGGCGTAGCTGATAGGGGTTCCGGTATGGGATGCCCGCCCGCTCCATCAGCGGCAGCCACAATGTTTTACGAACCTGGGCATCGGTTTCCCATGGCCGCATGGTCCTGGGGTTCAGCCAGATCCTGGGCCCGCGAGCCTGGCTGATCTGCTGCTGGGCCTGCAGCGCCCCGAGCGCATCGATGTTCAGGTCAACTTCTCGAATGCCGGCCGCGGTCTTTGGTGACTTGATCACGCCGGCCACCTGGTTTTGCACCACCTTGGCTATGTGCTTCTCCAGATCGATATGCTCCCATTCCTGGGCTTGCAGCTCCCCCGGACGCAGGCCGGTGTTTAGCCAGTACTGGATGGTGGGCCGCTCGTCGTCACGGCAGGCCTGCAGTAGCGTGGCGCACTCGGCTTGGGTGAATGGCTGGATTACATAGTCGCTGGCCTTGCTGTTCTGGCGAATCAGCTTGGCCAGGGCGATGCGGTCGAACGGGTTGAACTCGATCAGCTCATCATTCAGCGCGTCCTCGAAGACGCTGCGTAGCGGGGTCAGCAGATTGCGAATGGCCTTGCTGGTGCAGTCCATTGCACCGATCCAGTCGCGCAGCGCTGAGGGAGTCACGTCACGCAACTGTTTGCCGTGCCAGGTCTTCATCCTGGCGCTGTTGATGGCCTTGGCGTAGCCGTTGTAGGTGGCAGGGGACATCTTCCCGTTCTTCACCTGCTTCTCGTAGAGCTCCAGCTGGTCCTGCAGCTTCTTTTCCAGGCGGCAGCTTTCCTTTTCCGGCCCACGGGCTTTAGGGCTGTCTGGGAAGTACTCAGCATAGACGAATGTTCCATCGGCGATCCTGCGCTTGATCTCCGCGCGGAGGTTGGCTGCATATTGGATGCTGGACTTGTTGACCGGGCCAGGGGGCAAGAGCTCCCGGCACTGCTGCTTTTGCCACGTAAATGCTATTTGGATGCGCTGAACAGAGGCTTGTTCGCGGAGCGTTATGCCGGGCGGCGTGGCGATATTTGGCTTTGGATCCATTGGTCTGCTTCCTTGATGTTCACGTAGAGACGGCGTGCGACGACGGCGCAGTGCTTGCCGTCCAGCCAGACACCGGTGCGGCGGCGGTTATGGATGGCCATGGGCGTGACGCCGGTCAGCTCTTCAAATTTCTCGGCCAGCACCCAGTCGGCACTGGAGCCAGCGCCGGCGGGTGCGTTATTGCCGCCTGCAGTGGCAGCTGCTTCTGCTTGTTTCATCGCTTTCTCCGGGTAGAAAAAAGAAACCCCGCTCAATGGCGGGGCTGGTTGTAGGGGCCTGGGTAGGGCGCTCGCTTGTCGCGGCGCGGGCGGGCTCTGTGGTTCATGCCTTGCTTGCCTTCTTGAGGCAGTGGCCAAAACAGCCTCGTGAAATGCACTCAGGTCGCTGGCAGTCTTTGGATTGCGGCGCGAGCTGGGCCTCCAGCTCCTGCACGCGGGAATGCAGGCGGCGAAGCTCGGCAGCAGCTTTGTGCATGCCTTCGTGCTCCATACATTCGAGCGCAGCGGCATAGCGCAGGGCTGGGGGTTGCGCTGTGTCGCGCCCACGCGCTGCGTCGATCAGTGGGTTGTCGGGTTGCGGTGCTTGGGTCATTGCTGCTGGCCCTCCTGCGCCTGGACGCGTTCGATGGCGCTGGCAATGCGCACGCCAGCATCGCGCACGGCAAAGGCAAGGGACAGGATTGCAAATGCGATAGCTGCTGACCCCATCACTCCCCCTTCTGCGCTGCTGCGCGTTGTGCTTTGCGAGCTTTCAGTGCCGCCTTGTAACTGGCCTTGGCTTCCTTCTTCGTCTTGGCCCACTGGCCTTCAACGTCGCACCAAGCGCCGTAGCCATAACCGGACATGCGGTACATGCGGTACTCCAGGGTGTTGTGCGATCCGTAGCCGCAATAGCCGCGCGTTTCAAACTTCGGAAGCTGCCCGCCACAAAGCCATTCGCCAAAGGAGTGCCCAGAGTCGGCATCCAGCCACTGGTGGTGCTGGTTGTGTTTCTTGGGTGGCGGTGGATCGGGCAGTCTCTCTATGGCCAGCGCACGACCGGCATCTGTAGTGCGAAACACTATGTCACCGGGTTCACAGAGGGCTGGGGCGCGGCCACGGGCCATAAGGCCCAGCCTTTCCAGCGCCTCAAGGTCTTGCATATCGTGGTGGCCAGGTCCGGCAACAAAGTGATTGCGGCGGCCCTCGCGCTGATCAGGTCGAAGGCCCAGGGTGTGATGCAGCAGTGCAATCTGCTGTGCGGTTGCTTCTTGCATCACGCACCCCCTTGTGCTGCCTGGGCAGCGATAGCGGCGTCTGCACAAACGATGGCACGGCGCATTGCGGCGCATGGATCGTTGTCAACAATAGGCATCTTGACTGTGAGCTGAGCCCAGGCCTCGCTGGTGTGCGTGCTGAGAATCAGCATGCGCTCCACCGCAAGTCGAAGAGCGCAGCCGTCGTCTTCCGCTGCATCCTGCCCCTCTTGCGCTGCGGGCGCGGCTTGGGCCTGCGCCTGTGGTGCTGCGACGGGGCTCTGTGCAACGTCATGCAGCAGCGCGGCGCGGGAATCAACGAACATTGCCCATGCCTCATATGGAATCCGCGCATCCATGTCGCCATGGCTTTCGTCAATTGGTGTTGCCGTGTGCTCCACCGCCTTCATGGTAGCCATAGCGCGAGTCAGCAGCGCAGTCTGGTGATCCACCAGATGCGACAGGTGACCTACAGATGCCGCGTCTGCTGCGGCCTGGATAGGGTCTGCTGCGGGCGCAGATACTCCGGCCAGCAGGGCGCGCACCGTGTCTGCCGTGTAGAGGGCGACATCAGCCTCTTGGCACTTGCTCTTGTGCAGGAAGGTTTGGCAATAGCCGCTGCTGGAGCATTGTTCGCTGGCAAGCCACTCGATAGCGCTCTGCTTTCCCCAGACATCAGGCTCAGGCATCACCGCTGGCGCACCTGCTGCCTCGATGTGCTCACGCAGTGCCTTGCCGAAGCTCTTGGGTAGATGAGTGATGTCAGCATCCTTGGCCGCGCCAAGAAACTGCTTCAGGCCAGCATCACCTGCTGCCGGGGTGGCGGCAATGGTGTCAGCGACACGTATGTGCTCAAGATGCGCGGCCTTTTCGGCGCAGAACCCGTACCAATTACTCATGCCGTACATGCGCTCAAGCCTCGCAGCCTCTTTGCGCAGCAAGGTTTCGGCATCGCGCAACGCTGCGGCCGCTGGCACTCCCTCTGCGGGGTGCGCGGGGGCGGCGTAGAGATAGCGAACCTCATATTCCTTCCACTCATTGGGCGCGGCAAGAACCATGGCCACATGCTCTACAGAACACGACCCCCAATCGCCGCCAAACATGCGGCTTTGCCCGGCCACCGGCACGGCGGCCTGTGGTGCTGCAGCAGGCTCTGCAATCTGGTGCAGGCACTGCGTAGGCGCGGCCATGGCTGCGGCGCGGATCGAAGCGCCGATATCGATCATTTCGCCCGGGGCGTCATGCATGCAGCCGTCCCAGCTTGCGGCCAGGGATTCGAGCCATGCGGGTAGATTGCGTGGGGTACTGTCATTGCGGACTCCAGAATGCAAAAGGCCCGCGCTGTGCGGGCCTGGGTTGTTGGGGTGGTCAGGCCGGGCGGCCGGTGGTGCTGATGGTCTTGAAGTCGATGACCCATACCCAGGGGTTTGCGGCCCAGTCGCCACCGGTGGAGTCCCAGAGTTCGGCAAACCATTCGCGCGGGTCGGGTCCGCTCGCCATGTTGGGGTGTGGGCAGCCTTCGGCCATGGCATCGCCTCGGCTGATCTGCTGCAGGCGCTCCACGCGCACCCCTGTGACTTCCAGCCAGATGCGGGCCAAGTCCTTCGGCATGTGGATGGCGGGCTTCCACGGGACATTGGTTTCCCAGCCGTCGTCATCGCTCCAGCCGATCTGGTCTGTTGCGCGATACCAGGTTGTCATCGGGAGTTCGTTGCCGTCCTTATCCCAGCGACGAAGATCGCCAGTCGCTGGGTCGGCTTTATGACCCTGCACGAACGTCTCGCGCACATAGATGCGGTCGCCCGGCTGGCCCATGGGGCATCGCCATTCGTACGCAGGATCGGTTTTGTCGCACGGGCCGTCGCGCAGCCAAAGGTGGCGGTCGCCGCAGTAGCCGGCGTTCACCATGCCCTGGCCAGCGGCAGGCTGCGGCTTCACCACGCGCCGCGTTTGCGTCTTCTGGCCGCTCAGGATGGCGCGCACCAGGGGCGCCTTGAACATCAAGCCGGTTTCTTTCATTTGAGGCTCCGTATAGATTTCGACGCATGGCGATCAATGCCAAGGGCGCCTGTGCACAGTGCAAACAGCCCGACCATGAGCTGCAGCAGCGTGGGCACGTCAAAGACTGTGTGATCGAGCAGCAGGCGGGCCCAGGTGATGGCGATGACCATCACGAGGTTGAGCGCGCCAGAGGCAAGTGAGGCGAATGCCCAGGCGAGGTGCTTCATGATTCAGTGCTGGTTGCTGAACATCTGCTGGATCTGCGCGATCTGCTTTTGCACAGACGCGACCGCCATTTCTTCATCAAAGTTTTCGAACAGCTGGTCGGCGGCCTGGCTTGCGGCGTCTTCATCGATGCCGCCGACCGCCAGGAAAAGGTGGCAAGGCGCCAAGTCCTCCATGCCGGGGTCAAAAGTGATGCGAATGCCAGGCTGCTCGTCGTCGTTGGCATCGCGCTGGACCAGCAACTGGCCCAACTGAGAGTGAGTGAAAAGCTTGGCGAAAGGTTTTGGGGTGCTCATGGGCGTCTCCGTATTCAGTGCCCGCAGGCCAGCTCCTGGCCGGTCTGGTAGTTGGGTGGCAGCTCGGCGTTGCAGCTGATGCAGCGCGTGGGGTTGTTGGTGGGCCACCAGGTGGCCGGCTTGGCTTCGGTCACGCGCTGGCGGCGCTGGGCCTGATCAGCGCGCTGGGCGGCCTGCAGGGCTTCGCGGGCGCGGCGCTGGGTGAGTGGGGCGGTCATGCTGGGGCTGCCTCCGTGGTTGCAGGAAAGGACAGAACGCGCCCATCCGGGTAGTGCAGTCGCTGGCCAACACGGCTCGGGAGGTCGAATGCTGCAGTGCGTGCAGCTGGCATTCCGGGATTGCGGTGCAGCTCTGTGCCCTGGTACTGGCCGTAGGGCGGGGTGTAGGGTTTGGTGGTGGCCATGAGGCGCTCCAAATAAAAAGGCCCGCTGGTGGGCAGGCGGGCAGAGGTATGCTTCGATAAGGAGGGTCGAATGAGCTCTACTTCAACCAGATACCGAGGCGCCGAGATTGCTTTTGAGGTGCGCAGCCCTGAAGAGGGGTGCTTTTACGCGGTAGGAACTGCAATTCCGAAAGATGCAGCCAGCCTGCATGTTTTTTCTGGTAAATGCAGGACCTACGCTGAGGCGGAAGCAAAGTTGCTGGCATATGCGTACAAGCTCATAGACGAAGTCCACTCGGGCTAAAACAGGCTGCTAGGCGAGATTGGCTGACGTCATGTAAATAGTTCCAACTGCCCCAATGGCAAAGGTGGCGATGCACTTGGCAGGGTCAGCCAGGCCGCGAGGAAGGTTCGATAGAGCGGCGGTGGTATGCACGAGGCCATCCAGCCGCCGCTGGCGCTCTGATGCCACTCGGATATCTCAAATAGCCACCCGCGCGCATTGATGCGGGCGCGCATCTCTGTGGCCCACGGGTTCATACTTGGCTTGTACTTGTCCGGCAGAGGGCATGACATTTCCAGGGTGCCGTCTGGCAGCGGGCGAAGCAGGCCAGGCTCTGCCTGCAGCCTGTTCGATGCTTGGTCCAGTAGCTTGGCGAGCTTTGCGTCGTGCTCGTCGCTGATACTGAGTCGCATGGTTTGGGCTCCAGAAAAGACAAAGCCCGCCGGGCTTGGGCCGGGCGGGCTGTTAAATTGATACTTGCCATGAGCTGGCAAGAAAATTTTTAGTCGTATATGAATGTGACTGTCGCAGCGGCCTTCATCTCACCGGGCCTTACATTACCTGCCGATACTGTGGGTATGCGAACATATTGCGCAGTAAATGGTATTAGCATATCGGTTGCTTCACTCATGCTTGGCCCTTCAATAATTGCAGCCCTAGAAGGTAGCGTTGAGCCTAGAGGTGCCGGACCAAATTCTATCGGTATTTGGTTTTGGCGATGATAAATACGAACCCCAATATCGGGGTGTGATGATTTTAAATAAGTTTTATTTGACGAATAATCTTTATTGTCTGTGAAGTATGCTTTAATTGTTGTGCCTTGTTGGCATTTTCTCCCTGCGAGAATAAAATTGTATTCGCCTAGCGCTCCACTTCCTCTGTCGCTGCCGTGAGCTGCAATTTGGGATGAAGTCACGGGCTTCATTTTTGCTACGTGGTCCAAATCAGCGGCCGCGCAAGTTGGTACTGGGGGTTTGGGAAGCTCTGGTTCGCCTGTTTTATCTCGCAATGCACCGAGGAGATCTAGTGCACCACCATTGCATAGTGCAGGTGAGTTAGATCCTATCGAATGCGATGTATTTGCAAATACGTTTGCGTCGCTTTCAATAATGAGTGGTCCGCCTTTATATTTTTTGCTATCCGTTACTACTATTTCATAATCATAATAAAATGATATCACCCACTCCCCTTGGGATTCGGCATTAGATCGTCCTTTTATTAGGTTTCTATTGAAATTTTGAGAGAGCACATCACCATTTGGCCTCAAATTTAAAATTTCAAGTTTATAATCTGCATGCACCCAGTATCCAGCCCATTTGATGCGAATCCCAACACCAGGTGTTTTGGGCAAATTTACTACACCGTATTTATTTGATGGAATATTCCAGCTTTTTCCGTCGACTTGTACGGTGCTTCTCCTGGATAGCGAATACATAATCCAACCTTGCGTCGTACCTATTATCTGACCATCTTGAAACTCTATACCGGAAGGCTGCATAGTCCAGCCTTTTATGGAAATATTGTCAAGTTTTCTGCATGCGCTTGTTTGTGCATGAGATGTGGTTCCGATCATGGAGGAAAATAAAAAAACAAATAATATTTTTCGGATGCCAATTAATGTGGTTATTATGTCTTCTAGCCTCATGATTCCATTTTGTTTTTCGTGAATAGATATGTGGCGATTATTATTCTGTGATTTTAAGAAAAAAGATTAAGAATCTTCCTATAAGTGTTAAATTAAATCAATCACTACCTCAACTCAATTGATAAATTAATTTGTACCTATCAAGGAAATCAGGACAGGCCGAAGCCTGTGCTCATGCCCCTGGTTGGTGGGTGCTTCATCGGCCTTTAACGGCGTGGCTGGGCACCAGTGCCATGTGGATGACGCGGGCTTGCAACTCGGCCATGGGCGGCCGGGTGTGCATCGAGTGGGCGCGGGCGGCTTCAAGCTCGACCATCAGGGCGGTCCCGGGCAGTAGCTCGGTTTCGTGTTGTTGCCAGAAGTGCTGGGCCTCTGGGCCTACCCACGTCACACGCCATGGCTCGGCCTGGTGTGGGCCTATGCGGTCGTAGGCATGCAGCTGCAGTTGGAAGGTGCCGCAACGCGCAGGCGCTGCGTGCGGTCGCTGGCGGCTGAGGAAAAGCATTCCGGTGTGGCGCATTGCGGGCTCCAGAAAGATCAAACCCGGCGTGGTGGCCGGGCTTTTGGGGTTTCGTTTTGGAAGTAGGACTGCAGTGAAAGCGCAGGGCGCTGCCCATCGGCTGCTTTCTTTTCAATAGCGCGCAGGGTTTGGCTGCGGCGGCGGTCATGGCTGGCCATCGCCACAAGCAAACTATCGAGCGCTGCTGGTGCGCATGGGCTTGGCGCCAACGGTGCGGGCGCCGGGAAAGAGGGCCATGGCTTGCTGGATGGCCTCGGCTGCGCCGGTTTGGATGGTTGGGTAGCTGCTGGCACCGTGCGCTGTAACGACGGTGACGAGGTAGGCGCGCGTGGTGGTGGTCGGCATGGTGGGCTTCCTTTATTCATAGAGTTGGTAGTGCAATTTGCTGACCCAGGCCTGCGCGAACGCGGCGCACGGTGGGTTCGGGTTGAATGCCGGGCAGCTGTGGCTGGGCTGCGATGGCTGCCAGGGCTTTGGCCTGGTCTTCCTGGGCCAGCAGCAGGCGCTCGCGGGCGATGGTGGTCGCCACGTTGGTAGCAGCTGCGCAGCGGTAGTCAAAGCTGCGGTCAGTCAGCGGCACGCGGGGCAGAGTCAGGCTGCCAAGGGGGTGCGGGCTGCGCATGTCAGCCCTGCGCCTGTTGGGGGTCAAGCTGCTGCGCCACTTCCTCGGCACGGCTGGCAGCAGAGAGCAAGGCCTGGCCCAAGGCGCGGGCGGCATTGGGTGCTGCGTGGTGAGCTATCCGAAATGAGCCCAGCACGATGCTGAGCGTCACCTGCGGTGGTGAGGCCTGGTCGTAATCGCTGTAGACGCCAACACCTTGCAGCTCCGCGTGGCTTTTGAAATCAGGGGCGTGGTGGTGCGATTGCCAGTGCGTGCCGTCAGCATCGAAAAGGCCGGATTTGATGGCCGTGCTTGAAGTGCTCATGGGTGGGCGTCTCCGTGGTGCGGGCAAAAGAAAACCCGCGCGGCGCTGGGCCGGGCGGGCTGATGGAAGAGTGGTTATTGTTAGGGGGCTCTAACAAGGAAATGATGAAATGAATAACCAAAAATCTCAAAGCGAGCAACATAGCTTGGCGCCTTTCCCTCTGGGCCGCCGCTCTAACTCGTTAGCTCAAAGTCAAGCGATTTGCCTGGGTGGTGCTGGCGCATCTTTGGCTACGTTGCTGGTAGCGCTGCAGTTAGCTGCAGGACGTGCTACGGATGCTCATGAAATAGCTATTGCTTTCTCTGGTGGTGCGATGCTAGTTTGGATCACTCTTTGGCTCATGAATGACGCTTATGTTTATTGGGCTGAAAAAGGGGTTGAGTGCTCTCAAGAGAAATCTTGGCTCAATCTCCGGGTGACGCTCTTCGGCTTGGCAACTGGTGCTCTCCTGGCAGCCCTTTTTCATTTAATTCTCTCGGCTTCTGTTATCGCCAGCTGCATCTTTTTTGTTTCTGCTTTGATGCTGGTTGCGCTGTCAGTTCTGCATTACAGAGCTGTACGCCGTGTTGCTGAGTTGCATTCGCCTGAAGGGGCAGACCTTTCTCGATGACGCAATGACGATGTGCTCACGCATGTCTGCTTGCTAGTTCGGAAGGGGCGCCGCTGCTTGGGGGGCTTCTGTGGTGTAGGTTGGAGAATAAAAGCGCCGTTGCCCTTTCGGGGCATGCCTGGGGAAGGAGATGGAGGGAGGGCGAAGAGGTGCCCCAGGCCGGCGTGAAACCCAAGCACCCTGAAACCCAAGATGCTTGGGTTTGCCCTGTGTTGCACAAGGCGGGAATAAAAAAGCCCGCTTGTGTGCGGGCTTGTGTGTTTTGGCGTTAAGCCACTAGTTTTGTCGCAGCTATCAACTGCTCAGAGAAACCGTAAATATCGTCCAGTGCACTGATGGGGTGGCGTACCTCTTTTTTATCGGCATCAAGAATTCCGAGGTATTTCTGAGCGCGATTGAAGTGGAGTCTGCACACTGGTTTGCGGTTGTTGTCGTCCAGCAGAATGCCGAAATAGCTTTGGGTATCGCGGTGGCCTATGCGGGTAGGTTCTACTGCTGTGCGAACAATGGATTTCACAATAAAGAAGCCCTCCAATTCTTCGGGAGTGGTTTCAATTCGTGATTCTTCTTCCTCTGGTGCGCATGCTGCAGCCGGTGCCGTCTCTGATGGTGCTGCTTGAGTCGTTGGTGCAGTGAGCGCCTGTGGCGTCGTCCCTGTCATTGCAGACTTAAGCCGGTCATTGATGAGGTCACCCATATATTGGGTGATGGCCTTTTGCATCAACGGCTGGAATTGCTCGCGCACGCGGGCTGTGATGGGGCCGTCATAGACGCGGGCGACGAAGAAGCGCAAGAATTCTTCGCAGGGCTCTGCGAGCTGCCCCGCCAGCTCACGCTTGAGCTGGCCGATGTACTTGAGCTCACCTGCAGCGCTCAAGATGGAGTCAACGTCAAATGCAGAGCGCGTGAGCTTGAGTAGCTCGGGTACTGCATGTTCGTCAATATCGAGCAGGTCCAGCTCCAAGAATGGCTTTTCATCCATCTTGTTCGTGTTATCCAGGTCTGTGAAGAACTTGTACACACGGCCGTTGGTCAAAATTGAAATGCGTGCAGTCGTGACGTGGAAGTAGCGGAAAAGCTGGCTTGCGTGGTTGACGTTCAAGGGCTCGCCAATCTTCTTGCACTCAATCAGGATCTGGACATGGCCACCCTTGAAAATCGCATAGTCGATCTTTTCCCCTTTTTTGGTGCCGACATCGCACACGAACTCGGGGACGACCTCTGTCGGGTCGAATACGTCGTAGCCTAAAACGGACTGGATAAAGGGCATTACGAAGGCGTTTTTGGTCGCTTCTTCGGTCGTAATGTTGCCAGCTTGCTGCCTGATTTTTGCGGCCAAACTGTTCAGGCTCTCGTAGAAATCCATGCTCTCCTCCTCTAATAAATCGGAGGCATCTTAAACAAAATAAAGAGCATTGTTACTTTTTTAAACATTGTTGGATTCAGGCCTGCCAGCCCGGCAGGCCTGAATCCTCCAGCCGTTACCGCGCCACGGCTGGTGGGCGCTGCGGCCGCTTGTTGGCGGTCGCGGTCAGCTTCTATGCCTTCGGCGCAATGCACGGTGCAGTTGGCATCGCTCGGGCGGGGAGGGGCTGGTTTCACGCACTTCTTTTTCCACGGGCGCGGGGTCTGGCGTGGGGCGCTTTCTACGTGGGCGGCCTGGTGGCTGCACTTAGTTGCTCCTGGGAGTATCCGGTGGCAGTGTTAAAGACCTGGGGCTAGGCCCAGGTCGATGCCTTGGTGCCCACCGCATTGCTGCGATGGGATCTACTATCCCGAATTTGGGAACCAATGTCAACCCAAATATGGGAATATGTCGTGATATTTCTTGATAGTGGGATTTTGGATGCTGGAAAAGCCCGCTGCGGCGGGCTTTGATGCTGCTGCTGGCGGTCTAGTTTCGTGGCCGGGTTGCAGGGTCTCTGTTGGGCGGATGTAAGTCAGCAGTGCATCTGCTCGCGCTCTTTTGTCGCAATCTTTAGATGGTGCAGATCTTTCCTCGAGCAGGGAACTGATAGACCTTCGCGACTGGTCCCCGCTGAGTCAAGCCGCGTCTTTGTTTTCCTGTGTTTCCCACTCATGGTAGATATCTATCGCGCGTGCTTCGATCATTCCTTTTTTTCTTTCTGGAAGTTTCTCGAATTGCTGAGGGCTTAACCCTTCAAACGGCCACGGTGCAGATGTTTCTCCGGTGAGCGGATTTAAATCTTTTGCCAGTAGAGACCACACGGGGATGCCAAACGCTTTTGCGATGCCCATCAGGTGGTCTACGCCAGTATTTGACTCGGCCTTTGTCATTCTTTCCACCACGCCCTTGGAGACGCCCGATGCATCGGACAGTCTGACGATGGTGCTTAGGCGTGGGTGGGCCTGCATCAGCGCACGCACATTTTTCGCGAGGATTTGACGAGGCTCCATTTCCATGGAGGCAGTTTGCCTAAGTGGGAATCCCAAGCTCGGGATTGACGATATCCCAAATTTGGGATTATGCTCATGCCCAATGGAGCCCATCATCTCTTTCCTCAAGCGTCGTTTGCGCGAAGCAGGTGCTTCCCGCTGGGAGCAGATAGCTGTCGCCGCTGGCGTTGCCAAGACTCTCCCGCGGAAGATTGCTTGCAACGACCGGGATAACCCCGGCGTTCAGACTATCCAGCCCCTCCTGGATTATTTCCAGGCTGTGGATCGTGGAGAGCGTGCACTTCCAGCCCACCCCAAGCCTCAGGAGGTGGCCCATGGCTGAGTCACCACGCCAAGCAGAAATCTCTGTGGACACAGTTACGAGCAATTTTTCAGGCGACGGGCTACAGACAGCGCGTGAGATGGTGTTGCCTGTGCCTGTGGTGTACCGCGCTGTACGGCTGATTGCTGCGGAGCGGGATTGGCTGCTTAGCCTGCAGGCGGCTGGCGTGATTTCTGAATCGCAGCTTGTGCGGCTTGCTGTGCTGCAGGGTCTGCTGTGTCGTCCGGAGGAGGAGGGGGTGCCAATTCGAGCCTTTCGCACAGTTGGGCAAAGACCACTTGGGCACGCGCATCTGCAATGCCGTGGGCACGCTGACGTTCCCGGCAAAGGTGAATCCAGCTCATGAGGGCTTCTGCAGTGAAGTCCGGTTCGGCCTCGAGCATGAGGATGAGGTGCCCGAGCAGTGTCTCTATGGCGTCCAGGCGCTCTTCTGTGCTGGCTGGTAAATCCATTTTTTCCATGCCTGCCCTTCTTGGCGATATTGGTTGTGTGAGAACTGCCATCGTAACCAAGTGTGTGGCGGGCACCTTTTGCGGTACCGGCTTGCGTCATGCCAGTACCCGTGCCTGCAAGGCGCGCAGCTCGGCCACCAGCTCGGCCGGGGCGCTGCCAGTCTCTGTCATGCGGGTAGTGCAGGTGTCAATCCAGCGGTTGAGCGCATCTGCGCTGAAGCCGCGTGTGTGGTTGGCCTCCAGTACAAAAACAAGTTGGCTCAGCATGAATTCCATGGCCTGGGGCCAGTGGAGGCTGACTTGCGCTGCGGTGGCTGGTGCTTTGGTGGGCATGGGTTGCTCTTTCTCTGGAGGTGTGTGATGACGGCATTCAGTGTCTCAATCGGTGCTGCTGGCGGCTATGGCGACGTGGCCCTTGGGGCCGACATTGGTCCGGGCATGGAGCTGGTGGCCACGGCCCAGCAGGTGGCGCAGGCGCACCCCAAAGGCGTGCCTGAAGTGGCTCGGCTGATGAAGGTGTCTGCCAACACGCTGCAGCACAAGCTCAATCCCGCCAACACCACGCACCACCTGACTCTGCAAGAGGCGCTGCTGCTGCAGCTGGTGACTGGCAATGTGGCTGTGCTGCAGGCCATGGCCAAACAACTGGGCTACACGGTGCAGCGCGCCACGCCGGACCAGTCGGGCGGTGACCCTGTGGAGGCATTCATGCACTTCCAGGCGCAGGTGGGTGATTTCACCCGTGCAGTGGCTGATGCGCTGCTGAGGGCTAAAGGCGGGGTTACACGCAATGCGCAGCGCAATGTGGAGTTTTATGGGCAGGAGCTGATTGCCGCTACCGCCCACCTGGTCAGTGCGACCGCTGCACGCGTGCCAAAGCGGGAGAGCTGAGCCATGGTTGTGCGAATTACTGGGAAGGTGCAGGGCGCGGAGAAGCTGCAGCGGGCACTGGCGGCGATCAGCGGGCCGCAGTTGCAGCAGGCGATGGCAGAGGGCATCAACATGGGTGCAGGCCGAGCAAAGAACGCGATGCGCCAGGAGATGCAAAGTGTGTTTGATCGGCCCACGCCCTACATCCTGAATGCTGTGCAGGTGCACAAAAAGGCAACGCCTGAGAGTCTTGAGGCACTGATTGCTCCGACCTATATGGGCGGCAAAGGGGTAGACCCTCAAAAGATTTTGAAAGCTCAGGAAAAAGGTGAGCGCCGCGCTGACAAACGCAGTGAGGTGGCATTGCGCAGGGCACAGATCCTGCCGAGCGGATATCAGACGGCCATACCCGAGGCGCCTTTCCCCGGGAGTGATGACGGCCGGGGCAATTTGCGAGGCACTTTTCTAGCGCAGCTGATTGGCTATTTCCAGGCGTATGGAACGGCTGGAGGGCGTGCAAATACGTCTGCCAAGCGCAAGCAGGCGATTCAGCGCTATGGCAGCAAGAGCTCCAAATTTATGGGGCCGGTGCGTGGCCATCGGTTCTTTGTGGCGGGTGTGCAGCAGAAGGTTTGGACGGTTGAGGGTGGCGAGCCAGTACTGAAGGCGGTGGGCCGTAACCGTGGCAAGCACCTGCAACCAGGCATATGGGCGGCCATGAGCGGGCCTGGCCAAGACCTGAGGCCTGTGCTGATGTTTGTGAAGACCCCCAACTACACCCCCCGCATTAGCCTGGAGCAAGTGCGCCAGCGCTCGGGCGTGGACGAGCTGGTGCCCAAGTGGATTCGTGGCCGCATTTACGAAGCGGCCAAGCGCGCGGGCCGTTGATGGTCTGCGCTGATATCAGAAGGAGTTTGAACATGCGACACCCCAACACGGTGACAGGGCATGACACCAGCGCTGCTGCTTTTGCAGAGCTGGGTAATGAAAGCCGCCGCCGCTTGAATGAGCGGCTGCATGAGTCGATGCGCCATGCCCACCAAAACGGCGTGCGTGACATGAGCCGGCGCGAGCTGCGTGACTACCACAACGAGCACACAGGCGAATGGCTGGAGCTCAGCAGCGTGGCCAGCACGGTCAATGCGCTGTTGGCGGCTGGGCGCCTGGAAGAGGGGCCGCAGCGCAGCTGCAACCTGTCGCCTCGCAAGAACCTGGTGAAGCCCGTGCGCTGCAAAGCGCGACAGGTTGAGCTGGGCTGATATCAGAGAGCGTATGAGCACGATCATCATGTCCAACTGCTGGCCTTTGCAGGGAATGACCCCAGCGCAAAAGGCCGTGCTGATATCGCTGGCCGACCAGGCCAATGACGACGGCTACTGCTGGCCTTCGATCAAGACGATATCGGTGCGAACGTGTCTGTCCGAACGGGCAGTGCAGGGTGCGATCCGGTGGCTGTCAGAGGCGGGGATTCTGCGTGCAAGTGAACGTCGAGGTACGTCCACGGTGTACCAACTGACCCCCGCAGCATATGCACCCCTGCAGGAAATGCGCCCCGCAGCATCTGCACCTCCACCCCCGCAGGAGATGCACCCCGCCCCCGCAGCATCTGCACCCCCACCCCCGCAGGAGGTGCACCCCACCCCCGCAGATGCTGCACCCAAACCATCAATGAACCATCAATTGAACCATCAAGGAAGTAAGACACCGCGCCAACGCGCGGAGCCTTTTGCCCGACCGGATGACGTGACCGTGCAGACCTGGGCCGACTGGCTTGAGCTGCGCAAGGCCAAGCGTGCCCCGGTCACGGAGACGGTGGTGGAGGGCGCGCGTGCCGAGGCGCAGAAGGCTGGGATGACGCTGGAGGCATTTTTGCAGGTGTGGTGCACGCGCGGCTCGCAGGGCTTGCAAGCGTCCTGGCTCAAGCCGGGTGCGATGCCGGGCGTGGCGGCCGGTGATAGCAACAAGCACGCAGCTGCGGCTGCGGCGATTTTTGATGGAGTGTGGAATGCGTGATGTTTCGTCGTTAGCGGCCGAGGTTGTGCAGCAGGCTCAGGCTGGTGGGATGGATGCTGTGTTGGCTGGCCCTGTGGTGCGAAAGCTGTTCGTGCTGTTGCAGGGCAGCTATGGCACCTTGTTCGTGAGCAAGTTCGCGACAGGGCTGCTCGATGCGCAAGGGCGCGACAAGGGCATCCGTGCGGCCATGCTGTTGTGGCAAGCGCGGCTGGCGCGCTTCCCGGCCGAGGTGGTTGAGGATGCAGCTGCGCGGCTGACGGCGGAGCACCCAGACTTTCCGCCCAACTTGCCGCAGTTCGAGCGCGTGTGCGAGGCAGCTATGCCGCGCCAGACCTACGCCCAGTTGCAGGGGTTGCCGATGCTGCCAGCACCGCACTCCACGCCTGTGCATGTTGATCTTGAACCGCATGGTGATGGCAAGGACTGGGCTCGGCGTTTGCTGGCCCGGGTAAAGAAGGGGGACCGCACGGTCAAGCGCGTCAGCCTGAAGGCTGCTTGCGAGGTGCTGGGGCAGGAGGTGTTTGCATGAGCGGTACTTCTGTTTTTGTAGCGCCGGACCACGGTCGTGGGTCCTTCCTGGCCCCTTCTGAAGCGGGTAATTCGAGCCGCGCTCTCGGACTGTTGCGTGATGCTGCCAAGGGGGTTAAGTGAAGGTACTGCCTTGCTTTGATGCTCCTATTTCGCAAGCGGAATTTGCGCAGCTGATCGGCGTCAGCGAGGCCCGTGTCAGCCAGCTGCTGAGCGAGAACGTGTTGACGCGGGGAGAAACGGCCCATGAGTGGCTGCTGGCCTACTGCGACCGCCTGCGCGACCAGGCAGCTGGCCGTGCCGGCCTGGGTGGCGCGGATCTGGTGCTGGAGCGGGCGCTGCTGACCCGCTCCCAGCGCGAGGCCCAAGATCTGAAAAATGCAGTGGCCCGTGGCGAGTACGCACCCATTGGTGCGCTGGCCGACGTGCTGGGCATGGCCAGCTCTGCCGTGGTGGACCGTATGGACCAGGTCGAAGGCCAGATGCGCAAGGCCTGCCCCGACCTGCCCGAAGAGGTTCGCGCCATCGTTCTGCGGGTGATGGCCGATGCGCGCAACGAGTGGATTCGCTCCACCTCTCGGCTGTTGACCGATGCCGTGGACGCGCTGGCGCAATCTGATATCGACGGTGACGCACAGCCCATGTCTGATATCGGCGAGGAGGAACTGGCATGAGTGCACCCCTGTCCAAAGAGGCCATTGCTGCTATCAAGGCCGCAGTCTCCCTGGGCCTGTCCAGCCTGCGGGCCGAAGTGCCGCAGTCCTTGAGTGAATGGGCCGCGGATCACTTTGTCCTGGCTGGCGAGTCCAGTCATCAAAAGGGTGGCTGGGTCGCTTGGCCCTTTCAGATCGGCATTCTGGATTTCATGAGCGACGACCGCATTGAGGAACTGGCGGTCAAGAAATCCAAGCGGGTGGGCTATAGCAAGATGATCACGGCCTTCATTTGCTACAACATTGCCCACCGCCGACGCAAGCAAGCGTTGTGGCAGCCGACCGACGATGACCGGGATAGCTTCGTCAAATCGGAGATTGAGCCGCTGCTTGATCCGGTGAATGGTGTCCCATCGGTGCTGGCTGCCAGAAAGCTAGGCGGGCGCATTGAGGAGACTATTAAATACAAGCCGTTTCGTGACAGCGTGCTGCATCTTCTGGGTGGCAAGGCGGCGCGGGCATACCGCCGTATCACGGTAGCTGTGGCAATTCTTGATGAATGGACGGCCTTCGACCAGACCATCGGGGCCAGCAAGGACAAAACGGCAGGGTCGCCAGGGAGCTTGGCCAAGGGGCGCTTGGAGGGAGCTCCATACCCCAAGTTTGTGGGCGGCAGCACTCCAGGCATCAAGGGGCTTTGCCACGTCTCCCGTGCCTGCGAGGACTCTGAGGATGAGGTGGACTACTTCATTGACTGCCCGCGCTGCAATGTGGAGCACACGCTGACATGGGGTGGCCCATCGGTGTTACACGGCTTCAAGTGGGAGCGCGGCAAGCCCGAAACAGTGCGCCATGTCTGCCCCCATTGCCGTGAGTCCATCGCTCAGGCCGACTACATGCCGGGCGGCTGGCCTCTGGTGGGTGCCTGGGTGTGCCGTCGCTCCGGCAAGCGGTTTGGTGCTGATCGAATTTGGCGGGATGCCAGCGGTGAACCATGTCGGCCCCCACGCACGCTGGGCGTGCATATCTGGGCTGCCTACAGCCCGCAGCGCCCCTGGTCCACCATTGCAGACGAGTTTGAAAAGGCTGACCGTGCTTTGAAAGAAGGTGATGCCGGCCCCATGACCAGCTTTACCAATGAAACCCTGGGTGAGGCCTGGGAGCTCAAGGGCGAGGCCGCTGACGAACATGCGCTGCAGGCCCGTGCTGAGCCCTACAAGCTTAAGACCGTGCCCGTGGGTGGTCTGATGCTCACGGCTAGTGTGGATGTGCAGCACACATGGTGGGATATCAGCGTTTGGGCTTGGGGTCGGGGGCTGGAGAGCTGGGTGGTGGATCATCACATCATCGAGGGGAATCCAGCCAACGAAAGCGATTGGGAGCCTGTCACAGCCTATCTGCAAAGCCGTTACAGGCAGCTCTGGAACGGCAGCAGCATGGGCATCACGGCCACAAATGTTGACAGCAGCGACCAGACGCAGGCGGTCTACAACTGGGTGACCAAGGCGCAGAACATCATCCCCAATTTGCGCGCCATTAAGGGGCGGCCTGGTGTAGCGCTGGTGGGGCCAGTAACGTTGCAGGAGGTCAACTATCGGGGCCGCAAAATTGCGCGCGGGGTCAAGCTCTGGGCCTTGGGCGTTGACAACGCCAAGGACCTTCTGCTGGGTCAGTTGGCCATCAAGGAACCCGGCCCTGGCTATCTGCATTTCAGCCATGAGCTGCCGCGCGAGTGGTATGAGCAGCTGACCGCAGAGCATCGCGTGCTGCAGCGGATCAATGGCAAGGATGTGTATCGCTGGATGAAGCGCCGGCAGCGCAATGAAATCTTGGACTGCCGCAACTATGCCTTGCATGCCGCCATGGCCCAGGGCCTGCACAAATGGTCTGACGCCAAATGGCAGCTGCTTGAGCAGGCTGTGCAGCCCGCGCAAGACCTGTTCAGCCCCGCGCCCGCCGCAGTGCCAGCCCCCGCTGCACAGGCCATGCCTGCAGCCGTCAGCACCGCAGCGCCCGCCACATCCACACCGCCAGCCGCCCCCCAGCTTGCCCGCCCGCAGGTGGACGACGCGCTGTTTGCCCCCATCAGCCTTCACTAGCCAAAACCCGTGAAAACGCAAGAAGAACAAGCACCAGCAGCTATCAAAAAAATGAACAACGCCACCACCACTAGCACCACATCCGCCGCCAACAAGCTCGACCCCATTGCCGTGCTGCGCGAAGAACTGGCCGCCGCCGCGCTATGCCATGGCGTGGAGCGGGTGGAGGATTTGACGGAAGAGCTGGTGCGTCGCTATGTGCAACGGTTGGGTGGAGGCTATGTCTACGTTGCTACGCAGATGGGCTTGAAGCGGAGACAAATGGCAGAGGAAATCAGACAGCGCTTCAATGGTTTCAACACCCGTGAGCTATCGCGGGTCTATGGCGTCAGCGAGAGGCATGTGCGCCGCATCGTGGAAGGTCTTCCGCGAGCTAATTCTTGATGTAAGGAGCTCGCCGGGGGAGAGGGCAGGTAGCTCAAAAAATGGGCGACAGCCTTGATGGCGGTATTTACTTGGCCTGTCCCTGCGCATGGAGAGCATCTGACTTCTGCATGTGCCATTAAGCGAAGGTGACTGGAGTTTTGCGTTACATTCAGACACAACATCAATCGTCTGGTAGAGGTTACATGGCAATCGCGGTCATCAATGCAGTTATCCACGGGTTTGAAAAAGAACAGCACACCTTGGGTGTATCTGAAGATAAAGTCTTCAAACGCTCCGGTACCTTGGATGTGGCGAAGCCACCAGTGATTTCCTTGGTAGAAGGAGTTGCCAAGCTATTAGGCAAAAAAGATAATACCTTAGCTTGGGGGCGATTTAGCACTGATCGTGAGCGGGGTCCTTTCCCCGAAAGCTTCAAGGTGAGTGTCACGCCAAGGTTGGGAGGAGTAGACCTTAGTGATCCAATTCTATTTCATGCGTTGACTATTAATGCAATGGATGAAATTGTACGTCAAGCAGGCCGGAATAGACTTTCTACAGGCTCAAGAATTCTTTTTTCATATTACTGTGACGGAAATGGGAAAAACAATCTGCTGATTGCCATGATCAAACAAAAAGGGGGCATACAGCTGACAAAAGACTATGAGCCTGTAAATATCGAGCAGGTTGATATGTCTAAACTGAGCCATGCGGCAGAGATAAAGTGTACCGAATTTCTTGCAGTCACTGCTAGCGAAGAAGAGAATGCTAATCTGGAAAATCCAGATGAAGACTATGAAATAAAGCCATATTTGGCTTTTATGTCGACGCGGGACTCAGATGGATCTGCAGATTACTTTATCAAGGCGTTGGGTTGCGCTGTACACCGATCGTCGAAAAAATCTACCTCGATGATTATTAGTGCCGCATATGAAATATGCAAGAAAGATAAAGATTTAAAGCCATACGCTTCCAATGTCAGAGATGCTGTTAGAAAATACCTAGCCCAACAGTTGGAGTCTGGAAGGCCGGCAACTCTAGAAGAAGTTAAAAATGTAATTGTGCGTGAATTGCCTGTGGAGTTTATCCCTCGCATGGATAATTTTGTAGAAACAATGAATGGTGTAGATTACAGATTGCCAACTGAATTTGAAGTCAATAATGAGGCTCTTGAGAGATTTACAAGATTTGTATTGAAAGATGATGATTTGGAAATAAAGTTTGATAAATCTGATTTTGGTGTTGGTGACAATAGTAAAATCAAATATGATCAAAAAGAAAAGGAAGTTAGAATTAAGCTGACAGATAAGCAGGCGGCTAAATTTGACGATTTGTTGAAAGAAAATGTTTGAAGTTTTCGTAGAGCTTTATCGTGCAATAGGTTCACCCCCGTTTGAAGAGGGTGTGCGCTTATCTGTGCGTCGTGAAGTTACTACTGAATTGCAAGCTACTATAGATAAATATAGAAATTCTCCAAATAAGATTGTAGAAATTGACTTCGACTTCGATGACGAATTTGTTGAAATTGAATTTAGAGTCCCTTCTTCTGAAAAGGGGGCGATTTTTCATGATGAAAAAGACTTTGTAAGAAAAACATCATCGCTAGCGAAAGGTGATTTTAGAGATAGATTTTATATTGTTTCTTTGGATTATTTTTCTGGGGATGAGGAAGTGCCTCAAGAGATTATAAAAATAAAAAGAATTACCGATTTTGTTAAGAGCTTACGTGAATTTGTCGCTCTGTCAATTGATAGAGAGCAATCTATGACTGGCGATCGTATTTTCTTTTTGAAGCCTTCTGATGGTAAAAGCCCCCAGAAAGCTGCTGCACTAAAGATCAATCTTACTGCAGACGTGATTGCTCATAATTTGGGTGGTTTCAAAATACTTGACGCTTTAAAGAACGCGCTTCAAGAAGAGAAAACGCAGATCGAAGAGCGTATTCTTCTCATGAACACGGCCATCGCGCAGATCATTGATGAATGTGAAGATGATGATGCAGATTTTGAATATTTGGTAAAGAACTGGGGGAAAGTAAATAAAAAGTATTTGCATGATTTGCATGCTTATGTCAGTGCATTTTCTTTTGATGCAGTCAAGAAAAAGATATCCGATGGTTTAATAGAGAGTTCAACAAAAATAAATAGTGCAATTGGTGAGGTTGGCACCAAGTTATTGGCAGTGCCTGCATCGCTTGCTGCTTTAATTGCTGTTAATTCATCCTCAAGTGCTTCTGGTTTTGTTTTTGGTATTTTTGGCGTGATAATTGCCAGTCTGATTATTCTTAGGACTATCTGGCATTATGAAAATCAAATTAATAATTTGGTGAGAAGCTTTACATTCAACATGAAAGAGGCCACAAAGGCCAAGAAAACTTTCAGCCGGTCAATACAAGAAGAAATAAATGAGATATATATATTCCAAATAAAACAGAAAAAATCCATTGAAAATTCATTTAGATTTTATAAATTTCTGACGCTATTACCAATAATTGCATCTTCGTATTATATTTTTGAGGTTTTTTATCCTGTATTAAAGCATGAATATCTAGTTTATAGGTATTGTCTTAGCTAGGAGTTTGATTGATGATTAGAAAAAAATTCATGAATGAAGAGATAAGTGGCAAGTTGTTATATAAGAATAAATTGCCTGTTTCTTGCTCGCTGTGTCAGATCGGATGTTTAAATAAGTGCGGCCATATAATCCCGGAGCTGATTTTAAGGTGGACTAGAAAGAAATCTGGCAAGGATAATTTCTTCTTTTATCCGATACAGCCAGAGTTTTTTGATGCGCTTAAAGAATTAATTGATGATAATAATGGATTTGGACTTGCTGTAAGCGATTTATTGAAATACAAGATGCTCTGTGATTGTTGCGAGCAGAAATTATCTGATTACGAAAAACACTTTACTGATAAATATTTTAAGCGTTATTACAGAGGCCACGAGGTGGGGGAGCTTGATGATAGTACATATCTTTTAATAATTAGTATTGCATGGCGAGTATTAATTTCTACCAAAATTATGGTTGGTCAAGAGGCATTGAGTAAAATATCTTTACCTTTTGAAAAGGATATCGAAGATATTCTTTATTTGAATAAATTTCCTGGTGGGGATTTTAAGTATGGCCCGGATGTTTCCTATTTCACAGTTGAAGATTTGAAGGAATTCTTTGCTCGGAAAAAAATGTCTACGGGGGATATCGATTATAGCATTGAGCAAAACATATGTGCTCACCATATTTTCGATAAAAAATTGCCAAAAAATCATAACCGTATGAGTCTTTTCGAGATTCCAGTTGTTTATCTTAAGCTTGGTCGATATTATTTCGTAATAAATTATTATAATTATTTTGATGATATTGATTTTGTTATTGATAGAAAAAAGATTGACGATAATTTTAATTTGTTCAAATTTACGTTAAATGAGGATTTACTAAGTTTTATTAATTTTATGGGAAATAATAGAGTTCACGGGATTGAGAACTATAAGTTCAAAGCAATCTCATTTACAATGAGGACGAAAAATCGTTGAACTCGTGTATGATTATTCCGTCACATCCGTAAGCGTGATCTTGGCTTGGTCGCCCGTGCCTAGCACCGCGAAAAGCAGGTGACTCTGCCGGTGTACCCCGGCAAGCCCGCTGCAGCCCCTGGCATCATGGCCGCCCCCAGTGTCCCGGGCACGCTGTAAATGACGTTCAAGTAGTCAAACTTTGATAGCAGCCTGCGTATACGTTGTATGTGTTTGGCATTTTTTGTGTTTTATGCAGGTGTGCAGGGGCGCAATCTGCTATCAAATTGATTGTGCATGTGCGCTCTGCAAAATGCCTTGAGGGGGCGGACATGATTTGGTGACATATGTCCCCTGTAAATGTCCGCGCTGTGCTGAGAACCTTGGTGCATGGGTCTCTACAGCCACCTCACCACCGATCAGCTCACGGCCAAGCGCGACAGCTACATGGCCGCGCTGGATGCTCGCCTTACCGGCCCCACGCAGGCCAGCAGCAGTGCCGACGGCGTGGGCGCCCGCGCCGTGCAGTTCAATGGCGACACCACGCAGCTGCGCCGCCAGATTGCTGAAATCAATGCCGAGCTGCAGCGCCGTACCGGCGTGCGGTTGCCCCGGCCCATCTACCTGGTGTAGCCATGGGGCGCAATACCCGCGTTCACCGCCAAAGCCGCGCCCGTGCATCTGTTGCGCAGGGCGGGGCGGCCATGTCTGCCTACCAGGGCGCATCGCACACCGATCTGGCCCTGCGTGACTGGCAGCCCTTTGCCGGCAGCGCCGATGCCGATCTGCTGCCCGAGCTGGGCACCCTGACCAGCCGCAGCCGCGACCTGGCCCGTAATGATGGGCTGATGGCAGGCGGCATTCAAACCCACCGCGACAACATTGTGGGTGCAGTGTTACGCCTGGCGGCTGTGCCGGACTACCGCCTGTTGGGCTGGACGCCTGAGCAGGCCCGCGACTGGGGTAATAAGGTGGAGGCGCATTTCCGCAGCTGGGCAGAAACCACCGATTGCGATGCCGCTCGCACGTTGGATTTGCTGGGCCTCACAGTGCTGGCCTTGGGTGGCGAGATGGTCAATGGCGATGCTGTGGCCATTCCCAAATGGCTCCCCCGGCCTGACAGCCCGTGGAGCACGCGCATCAGCGTGATTGAGTCTGACCGGCTGGAGACGCCGCCCCACATGATGGGGGCGGCTCGCATTCGCCACGGGGTGGAGTTTGACCGCGAGGGCGCGCCCCTGGCTTATCACTTCCGCGGTGCACACCCTGGCGATGCGCTGCACCTGCGTGGCGATGAGGCGCAAGATCTGCACCGCTGGGAGCGTGTGCCTGCCTTTACCCCTTGGGGTCGTCGCCGTGTGGTGCACCTGCACGCCAAGGAGCGCACCGGCCAAAGCCGAGGCCGGCCCATTGTGAGCGCGGTGATGCGTGAGTTCCATATGGCGGGCAAGTACGCCCAGAACGAGCTGCAGGCCAGCCTGGCCAATTCGCTGGTGGCGGCGTTTCTGGAGTCTGATCTGGACCAGGAATCCGCAGCAGCCCTGTTTGGTGAGGATCCGCGCGCTCAGTGGGGTAAATCTGTCAAGCAGGTGCAGAGCATTGGCAAGCTGCAAGGGGCAGCTGTGATCCCGCTGCCGGTGGGCGCCAAGCTGAACAGCTTTGCACCTGGCCGCCCCAATGTGGCGTTTGAGGCCTTCATGCTGGCGGTGGAGCGGCGCATTGCCGCAGGCATGAATTTGCCGTATGAGTTGTTCGCCAAGGATTTCAGCCGCGTCAACTACAGCAGCGCCCGCGCTGCGCTGCTGGAGGCTTGGCGCTATTTCAATGGTCGCCGCCGCTGGCTGACCACCACCTGGCTCAAGCCCATTTATGAACTGTGGCTGGAAGAGGCTGTGAACTCCGGCGTGATCGATGCGCCTGACTTTTACGCCAAGCGCTATGCCTACACCCGCTGCCGCTTTGTCTTTGGCGGCAAGGGGTGGGTGGACCCAGTCAAGGAAATCACCGCCGCCAAGCTACGGCTGGAGATTGGCGTTTCCACGCTGGAGCAGGAATGCGCCGAGCAGGGCCTGGACTGGGAAGAGGTGTTGCACCAGCAGCGCCTGGAGGCCCAGTGCCGCCGCGACCATGGCCTGGCCGAGCCAGGCACCACCACCTGGGTGGTCAACACAGCAAAGCAAGACGGTGACGGCGATGAGCATGACGAAGAGCACGGCAGCGGTGACGCAGCAGGCGCTGGCCGAAAGGGGGCAGGGCAATGAGCCAGCTGATGCAACCCTACCCACACCTGGCGGGCCGGCTGTTCAATACGCCATTGCTGGTGCATCCGCAAAAGCTGGACGCCATTCTGGCTGGCCTGGGCCAGCGCCTGCTGGGCTCCGATAGCCTGCAGATTGATGCCGCAGCACTGACCCCTGGCGCCGCGCTGCCGGCCGAGATGTTCACCACCCGCAAGGGCGAGCGCACCGAGCGCGGCTACCGCGTGAGTGAGGGGGTGGCCGTGATCAGCGCCATGGGCGGGCTGGTGCACCGCACCCGGCTGGATGCCGACAGCAGCCTGCTGATTGGCTACAACGACCTGGCCGCCGATGTGGAAGACGCCCTGGCCAAGAGCGATGTGCACGCCATTGCCCTGGTGATGGACAGCCCGGGTGGCGAAGTCTCCGGCGCGTTTGAGCTGGCCGAGCGCATTTATGCCGCCCGTGGCAGCAAGCCCATGGTGGCCGTGGCCGATGGCATGGCCGCCAGCGCTGCCTACCTGGCGGCCAGCGCGGCCGATGAGGTGGTGCTGACCAACACCAGCTACGTGGGCTCCATTGGTGTGGTGATGCGGCATGTGGACTACAGCCGCGCCCTGGCCAATGAGGGCATCAGCGTGAGCCACATCTTTGCCGGCGAACACAAGGTGGACGGTAACCCCTACCAGCCCTTGCCTGATGCCGTGCGCGCCCACCTGCAGGCCGATATCGAAGGGCTGTACCAAATGTTCGTTTCCGCCGTGGCCCAACACCGGGGCATGGCAGAGCAGGCCGTGCGCGATACGCGCGCTGCCGTGTACCGGGGCGGGGCCGCAGTGGCTGCGCGCCTGGCCGACCGCATCGGCACTGCCGATGCCGTGGTGGCCGAGCTGGCCAGCCGCCGCGCCCGCAGCTACCCGGCAGGGCCGGGCCTGTCTTCTCAACCTTTTGGAGCCTCTATGCCTCAAGACAACAACACCCCCACCACGGCGGCAGCCCCGGCTGCGCCCGCCCATGCAGCCACCGGCGCCGAGCCGGCTGCGGCCGCCGCCACTGCAGCTACCGCTGCCGTAGCACCCGCATCCGCCAGCCTGGAGCAAGCCCGTGCCGATGGCGCAACGGCCGAGCGTGCCCGCGTGGCCGCCATCCTGGGCCATGCCAACGCAGCGGCCAATCCGGCCATCACCCAGCAGTGCATCAACACCGGCCTGAGTGCCGAGCAGGCCAAGGGCTTTCTGGATGCTGCGCCTGCCGCCACCCAGGCGCAGGCCACGGCGCCGGCCAACCCGTTTGCGCAGGCCATGGCCGCCATGGGCAACCCCAATGTTTCGGGTGTGGAGGCTGCGGCGCCTGACAGTGATGCAGCTGCCACCGCCCAGGCTGAAGCCGGCTGGGGCTCTGCCTTTGGCTACGCCAAGCGCTGATCAACCCCATATCCAACAGGAGAGTATTCATGGAAAAACTCGCTCCCGGCACCGCCAACTACTTGGTCAGCGAGGCCAATGGCACCCGCTCGCGCGAAGTGGTCACTGTTGCCAAAGGTCACCAACTGCAAGCCGGCACGGTGCTGGCCGTCATTGAGGCATCGGGCCACTTTGTGCCAGTTGACCCTGCGGCTACTGATGGCAGTCAGACCGCCGTGGCGGTGCTGTTTGCCGAGGTGGACACCGCCGACGCCGAGCGTGCCGCCGTGACCACCGCCCGCGATGCCGAAGTGGCCACGCATGCGCTGGTCTGGCTCGCAGGCATGACCGAACCCCAGAAAACCACCGCGCTGGCCCAGCTGGCTGCGCGCGGCATTGTTGCGCGCTAAGGCGCGCGGAAAGAACCGAGGCAACCAGACATGGCAGACCTGAACATCTTCAACCAAGGCGCCTTCCACATGACGGCGCTGAGCGCGGCCATCCAGCAGGCGCCCTATGCGCCCCAGTTGCTGGGCCAGATGAACATCTTTACCCCCGACCGCGTGCGTGTGACCACCGTGGCGGTGGAAGAAAAGGGCGGCGTGCTGTCGCTCATCAAGACCAGCGAGCGCGGTGCACCGCTGGAAGAAGGCAAGGGCGAAGAGCGCCGCCTGCGCCACTTCAACACCACGCGCATTGCGCGCGGCAAGACGCTGTACGCGGCCGAGGTGCAGAACATCCGCGCCTTTGGCACTACCAGCGAGCTGCAGGCCGTGCAAAACGAGGTGGCCTCCATCATGGATGGCAAGGTGGGCCTGCGCGCTGCGGTGGAGCTGACGCACGAGAACATGCGCCTGGGCGCGGTGCAGGGCAAGGTGGTGGATGCGGATGGCAAGACCATCTACGACTGGTTTGACGAATTCGGCATCAGCCGCCCCAGCACCATCAATTTCGACTTTGCCAGCGCCACGGCTGAAGAAGGCAAGGTGCGCACCAAGTGCAACGACGTCATCCGCACCATGATGCGCGCCAGCGCGGGTGCCTGGCTGCCGGGCCAGACCTATGCGGTGGGCCTGTGCGGTGATGACTTCTTCGACGACCTCACCGCCAATGCTGAAACCCGCAGCACCTACCTGAACCAGCAGGGGGCCAGCGACCTGCGCAACGATGTGGGCCAGGCGTTCGGCAGCTTTCGCTACGGCAACATCCTGTTCATTAACTACCGGGGCACCGACGACAAGAGCACCGTGGCCATCAAGAGCGACGAGTGCCAGTTCTTCCCCGTGGGCGCACCCGATGCATTCCGTGCGGGCTTCTCGCCGGCCGAGTTCCTGCCCTTTGTGAACACCCCGGGCCAGGAGGTGTACGCCATGGTGGTGCCCGACCTGCAGCGCCAGGCCTGGGTGCGCCCCGAGGTGTACAGCTACCCGCTGTTCATGTGCACCCGACCCGGCATGCTGCTGCGTGCCAAGCGCAAGTAAGGCTGAGCCATGCAGCAGGCAGCTCCATCCACCGCCCATGCAGCCCTTGCGCCTTTTGCGCAGGTGGAGGCCCTGGTCAACACCGGCGTGCAGTCGGTGCTGGCCAATGCCGTGGCCACCTGGCAGGGCTGTGAGCCGTTTGGGGTGATCTTTGCCCGCGGCCAGCATGAGGCGTTTGGCGAGGTGGCCACGGGTGCCATTGTCTGCAGTCTGCCCTTGGTCTGTGTCCCGGGCCTGGCCCAGGGTGATGAGTTGGTGGTCGATGGCGTGCCCTATGAAGTGGCCGCCCCCGTGCAGCCCGATGCCTCGGGCTGGGCCGCGCTGCAGCTGCGCAAGCTGGGTGGGGGGGCGCGCCATGGCTGAGCACATGCAGCAGCAGATCGTGCGGGCCTTGCAGCTCACGCTGCGCCTGGCCGGCACCGATGCGCAAGACCGCGTGCGGGTGGACGGGCTGGACCTGCTGCCCGTGGGCGACTGCCCCGCGCTGGAGCTGACGGTGGGTGATGAAACCGTCACCCCCATCACCAACGGCCGCGCCGGCGCTGCCACGCTGCAGCGCGATCTGCAGATCGAGGTGGCCTGCCTGGTATCCGGCAGCCGCGACTACCGTGCCCGTGCCGCCGAGCTGCTGGCCCAGGTGGAAGAAGCCCTGGCCAGCGCCCAGCCCACTGTGCTCGACGGCCTGTTGGCCCGGCGCCCACGCCTGCTGGGCACCCGCCCGCAAGGGGATGGCCAGGGCGCCGAGGCGGTCTATGCCATTCGCGGCATGTGGGCCTGCCGCTATTTCACCGCCGAGGGCGCCCCGCGCGGCCCGGCAAATGTTTGATTTTTTGAGGGAAATGCCATGAGCGCTTCTGACGTTCGCACCTCTGCCGGCAGCAAGCTGCTGGTGTGTGCTGCTCTGCCGGCTGCCTACACCATTGCGGCCTTTCAGGCGCTGCCCTGGGTGGAGGTGGCAGAAATCACCGATCTGGGCGAGTTTGGCCGCGAATACAACCAGGTCACCCATTCGCCGCTGTCCAGCCGTCGCATCGTCAAGCGCAAGGGCAGCTTCAACGAGGGCTCCATGACCGTGCCTATGGCACGCGCTGCCAGCGACGAGGGCCAGGGGCTGATGTCGGCCGCCAGCTTGTCCGATGACAGCTACAGCTATTGCATTGAACTGCAGGACGGCAGCCGCTTCTATTTCTCGGCGCAGTGCATGTCTTACAAGACCAACGTCGGGGGCGTGGACTCCATCACTGCCCGCACAGCCCAGCTGGAAGTGGACAACGCCATCTTGGAGGCCGCTGCCATCAGCTTTGCGTTGAGCTATTCCGCAGATGCTGCCGAGGGCTCCATCGTTGGCCAGGCGCAGCAGGCAGTGGTGCGCGGCGGTGCCGGCAAGCCGGTGTTTGCTCAGGCCAAGGCGGGCTTCGAGTTCGTGAAGTGGAGCGATGACGTGGCTGACAACCCCCGCTCCGACACCGATGTGCAGGCCGTCATCACGGTTGTCGCTGAATTCAAGGCTGCCTGACAGCCGAGCCCTGTGTGTCAGCTCGGCTGCCGCCGCTTTTTGGAGGCGTGGCAGCAGGGCTGGGCCAAGCACTCACACCAATTTCTCAAAGGAAATCATCATGCTGACCATCGACGACCTCCGCGCTTCGGATACCGCTGTGCTGCACCTCAAGGATGCGGCTGGGGAGCCCATGTTTTATGTCCCCACCGGGGGCGACCCGCAGAAAGACAAAAAGCCGGTGCTTGTGGAGCTCTATGGGCCGGGCTCCGACCAGTACCGCCAGGCACAGCACACAGCGAAGCAGCGTGTGATGCGCCTGGCAAAGACTGATCGCAAGGCTTTGGAAGCTCGCTCGGCAGATGAGCTCAAGGCGGATGCGGCTGAGTTGCTGGTCAGTATCACCGCGCGCTTCGATGGATTGGACACGAAGGGGCGCGCACTTCCCGGTGTGCTGCGGGAGCTGTATGCGGACCCCAAGGTTGGCTACATCACTGAGCAGATTGATGCTTTCTGCGCTGCTTGGGCAAATTTTTCTCCCAGTGCGCCGCAGAACTGACCCTCTACGTGCGCACGGTGGCGTGGCTCAACGCTACGCCAAAACCAAAACCTGATGTCTCAACTAACAAGAAGAGTCGCAAGCAAGATGACGCTGCACCTCCAACTCGCCGCGAAAAGCTTCTGGCTGAAGGCCGTGAGCGTCGGCTGCCAGACGCTGGCCCTGCAGGGTATTTGCTGCGCGTGCTCTTTGATGTGGGGCCTTTGCAGTCGGGCGGCATGGGGGCTGCGCCTCTGGACTACGTGCAACTGCAAGCCTGGCAGCAATGCCATGGGACAAGGCTTTCGCCTTGGGAGGCTGAGCAATTGCGGTGGCTGTCTTGTGAGTACTTTCGTGAGCTGCAGCGTGGAGAAGATCCGAACGCTGCGGCACCAGGCAGTCTGGATGAAACCCCAGAGCAGCAGCAGGACCGGCGCGAGCGTGTCAACAAGGGGCTTGGTGCTCGACTGCGCGCTCTTGCTGAAACGATGCAGCGCTGATATCGGGAGGGCATCGGCGTGAGTGGGCCAGTCAATTACTTGAAGTTTCTCCTGACAGCAGATGGGAAGCAACTGCGTGATGAGGTAGAGAAGTCGCGCAAGACCGTTACAGACTTTGTTGATGGATTTGCGGGTGGGCTTGGGGGTCTGCGCGGTGTATTGGCGGGTGTGGGTGGATTGCTGGCAACCAAACAGATTCTTGAGTACGGGGATGCCTGGGGGCAGATTAGCAGCCGTGTCGAGATCGCTACAGGCAGCATTCAAGGAGGCACTGCGGCGATGGAGCGCCTGATGGGGATGAGCTCGCGGGTCTATAAGCCTGTGGCCGACACGGCCGAATTATTCATTCGGACCTCGAACAGCCTGGAGCAGCTCGGCTTCAGCAGCAATGACGCTTTGACCATGGTTGAGGCGTTGAGCTATGGCCTGGTGGTTTCGTCTGCGAACGGAGAAAAGACGAAATCCGTCATTGATGCTTGGTCGAAGTCGATCATGCAAGGAAAGATGGGGCTGGGTGAGTTTCAGTCTGTGATCAGTGGGGCGCCACGCTTGCTTAAGGCTATGTCTGACTCGCTGGGCATGAGCGAGCGGGAGCTGCTGAAGTTTGTGGCCAGCGGACAAATGACAGCAGACAAGATGCTGTTGATCACCCGGGAGGTGGAGAAGCTTGGTGATGAGGCTGACAAGATGCCCACCACCATGGCTGATGCAGGCACGCGTCTGAGCAATGAGCTGACTGGTTGGGCGGGTAAGTTCAATGAAGTCACCGGCGCGGGCAGCATGGTCACAGACAGCATCAATGCCGTCAGTGCCGCGGTGAAGGCTTCTGGCCAGGTGATGGCAGAGAACAAGGGGATCATTGCTGGCACCCTGGGTGTTTTGGCAGGGGCCGGGGTTGCTGCTGGTGCGCTTGCGGTTGGCTCGGCAATTATGGGTGCCGGCGGACCGGTCGCTGCAATAGCTGCTGTGCGAGCTGCATTTATTGGATTGTCTGCTGTTATGGCTGCCAACCCGGCAGGTTTGCTGCTGCTTGGCTTGGGGGCCGCTACCGGATTGGCCATTGCCGCCAATTCGATGACGCCGCGAGGCGAAAAGCTGAACAAAGAGATTGCAGCCCAAGAGCAGCGGCTGCGGGATGCTGAGGCGTTGCTTGAGCGCGCTGGTGGTCCGAAAGGGGGGATGACGGCGAAGTTGGAAGCTCGTATTGCAGGGCTGAAAACCTATGTTGAAGAGCTGAGGGCTCAGCGTGATGTGGAATCTGGCATAGAGGCGAAGGCTTCTGATGGTGTGGCCAAGCTCACGCGGGAAGAAGTCCAGGCCGCAGAGGCCGCAGAGGAGTTGGCAGAAATCCGCCGTGGGCTTGCTGGAGTCAGTAAAGACTATCTGCCCACCCTGGAGAAGCTAAACAAGCATTACCGTGAGGGACGGTTGTCTGAGCAGGAGTATGTTGACATCGTCAATGACCTCGCAAAGGCCAACTACAAGGCAGACAGCTCTTCCAAGGCCAAGGCCTCCGCGGCTAAGGCTGAGAAAACAGCGTTTGACTCCCTGATTGCCTCCATCCGCACCAAGCGTGAACAGGTGAGCCAGGAGCTGCAGGATGACGAAAAGCTGACAGATTCGCAGAAGATGCGCATCAAGCTGGACCAGGACCTGGCCCAGGGCAGGCTCAAGCTGTCGGCGAGCAGCCAGGCCGCGGTGCGTGCTGAGCTGGACCTGCTGGCGGTTGAAGAGAAGCGCGTGGAGGCCCGCAAGGGCAAAAAACTCACGGACGAGCTGCTGTCTGCCAATGCGCCGCTGGCCGCTGACTTCGCTGACAAGTGGAAGCTTCTTTCTGCGGCCTATGACGGCACAGAGGCAGGTATGGAGCGTCTGATCAAGGCGCAGGCCGTTCTGCTCGCCCAGCAGCCTTTTGCCCAGCAGGCGGCTGCACTGGAGCAGGCCCGGGCTGAGGTCGAGCAATATTTGGCTGTGATGGAGCGCGCCCAGGCCCGCGAGGTGGCATCGGTGGGTATGGGTGGGCGCCGTGGTGAATACGTGGCTGGCCTGAACCAGATTGAGGATGCCTATGCCGGGCGCCGCTACGACCTTGGCCGTGACCAGCAGCAGGCGCGTGTGCGCAATGGTGGCACTCTCTCGGTCGAGCTGGAGGTCTACTACCAGCAGCAGTTCGCGCTGATCGATGAGTTTGAGCGTAAGGCCAAGGCCAGCTATGAGCGCACTTTCCAGGCCATTGGCGAAGCGCAGGCTAACTGGGTCAATGGTGCGCAGCGTGCGTTTGACGACTACGCGGCCTCGGCTACCAATGTGGCAGAGCAAACGGCAGGCCTGTTCTCACGCGCGTTCAGTGGCATGGAAGATGCCTTGGTCAGCTTTGCCATGACGGGTAAGGCTGACTTCAAGAGCATGGCCGAATCCATCATTGCCGACCTCATCCGCATCCAGATCCGGGCCAGCATGGTGCAGGCGCTTGGCGGTGCGAGTGGCGGCGGTGGTGGCCTGTTTGGCGCGCTGGTGAGCGGGGTGTCTTCGCTCTTTGGCTCTGGGCCCTCTGCGCCTGCGACCGCCAGCAATTACAGCCTCACCACGGCCAGCAATTACAGCGGTGGTGGCCTGGGTCTGACCTACGGCGGTGGCCGCGAACGAGGTGGCAGCGTGGCCGCTGGGACCATGTATGAGGTCAATGAGGGCGGCGTGCCTGAGCTGCTGAATATTGGCCAGCAGCAGTTCCTGATGATGGGGCAGCAGTCTGGCAGTGTCGTTCCGCTGGGGAATTTTGGTGGCGGCTCTGTGTCTGCTGGCGGTGGTTGGCAGGCTGGTGCGCCTATCGATATCGACTTGCAGATCATCAACCAGGGGCGCCCCGCGCAGGCCGAAGCAAGTGTGGAGCGCCAGCCAGATGGCCGCGCCATGGTGAAGGTGATTTTGCGTGAGGTGGCAGCAGATATTGCTGGTGGTGGCGAAGTTGCCCGAGGCATCAAGCAGCGTTTCAGTGTCAGGGAGATATGACCATGGCCCAACTCCCTGACTACGTGACCATGTTGCTGGATGACGCCGGCGAAGAGTTTGACCCGGGTGTGATCAAAAGCGAGATGGAGCGCGGCCTGCCCAAGATGCGTGTGGGCTCCAGCCGTGTGGTGGTGCATGCCAGTGCCACGCTGCTGTTTGACAGTGCCCAGGATGCTGCGAGTTTTGAGGACTGGTATTTCAGCGTCATCAAGCGCATCGGGTTCTTTTCGTGGTTTGACCCGCGCACGGGCAACGTGCGCACTGTGCGCTTCAAAGATGGCGCCATTGGCAAGCTGGTGCCAACGATTGCAGGCTACGCGCAAAGCAAGCGTGATGTGACGCTGGAGTACCTGCGATGAGCAAATTCAGCGAGCGCAACCAGCGCCTGGCCAATACCGTGGGCCAGGTGGAGCTGCTGGAGGTCACCAATCCCAGCTTCTCCGGCCCCATGCTGATCTGCAACGACGTGCAGGACTTTGTGAGCCAGGGCAAGGCCTATATCGGGCTGCCCTTTGGCTTCACCCTGCCGGATGACGTGAGCGGCAGTGCGCCGCGCATGCGCCTGTCCATGGACAACGTGGGCCGCGGCGTCAGCGATGAGCTGGAGCGCCGCCAGCCTGGCACCACAACCATGGCCAAGCTGATCATCGTGGGCCGCGACACGCCAGACCGCCATGAGCATGTCTTCTGGCTGCCCATGAGCAGCGTCAGCATCAGCGGTGCCGGTGCCCAGGCCAGCTGCAGCGTGGACGAAATCACCCGCCAGGCCGCCTGCAAGCAGATGGCCACGCCTTTCACCTTGCCGGGGATCTTCTGATGCTGCAGCGCATTGAAGCCCTGGTGGGCATTCCCTACGACCCGCGCCGCATGGACTGTGCCGACCTGGCCATGCTGGTCCAGCAGCAGGTGTTCGGCCACCAGGTGCAGCTCACTGGCCGCCGGCCACGCCCGCTGGACAGCGCTGCACAGGCCAGAGAAATCGCGGCCATGAGCGCGCAGCTGGCCGATCCCGTTGCCACACCGCAAGACGGCGATGCCGTGCTGATGCGTGAAGTGGGTGCTACGCATGCAGGCCATATCGGCACTTACTTTTTTATCAACTACACGCCGTATGTGTTGCATGTGGCCGCCTGGATGCAGGGGGGCAGCACGCTGCACCGGCTGCAAGAGCTGTCGGGCCTGGGTCTGACGGTCGAGGGGTACTACCGATGGAAATGACCCAAGCTGAAACCACTGCTGTGGCCGCCGTGGACGGCATGCCGGCCGATCTGCTGGATGCCATGGGCCGCCTGGTCATCACGCCGCACGCGCTGACGACCGAGGGCCAGCGCAATGTGCCGGCGGACCTGCAGCCCGGCGAGAGCCTGGCCGTGTTCCTGGCCCGCCATGTGCCTGGCATCGAGTCGGGTGCTTGGACGGTGAGTATTGGCGGGGCCATGGTGCCGCGCGCCATGTGGGTCCACGTCTACCCCAAGCACGGCCAGTTGATTGCCTGCCGCGCCGTGGTGGCCAAGCAGGCTGTGCAGCTGGTGGCTATTGCTGCGCTGTCCTACTTCACCATGGGCATGGGTGGCATCGCCGGCGGTGCCTTTATGGGTATGACGGGTGCCGTGGGCTTTGCTGCGGCCATGGGGGTGTTTGTTGCCGGCTCCATGCTGATCAATAAGGTGCTGGGCCCTAAGGTGCCTAAGCCTGGCGATACGCCGGCTGCGCGCCAGGTGTACAGCTTGAGCGGTCAGCGCAACAGCGCTCGGGCCTATGAACCCTTGCCCGCGCTATGGGGTGAGATGCGTGTTACCCCAGACCTAGCTGGGAAGCCATATAGCTGGTTCGAGGGCGATGATCAGATCATGTCCACCATCTTGCTTGGTGGCATCAATGTGCACTCGATGGCAGACCTGGCCATCGGCGATACGCCCATTGATTCTTTTGC
>JAITLO010000015.1 GCA_031277855.1 Acidovorax sp.
CCAGGATCAAACTCTACAGTTCGATCTTGAATTTAAAGTCTTTCGACTACTCACTCACTTGACGGAATCAAGAAAGATTTCTCTTTCCTCATTACTGTTTTTGTGAGCGTTTGTTTTAGTTCCAAAGAACTTGGCAATCGCCTTCAAACGCCCACGCTTATCGGCTGTATATTTTTAAAGACACCATTCAAAAACCGTCTTGCGACCCATCTTTGAATTCACTTCACTGCAATCAGCGAAGCTTTGTATTGTAGCACAACTTTCGTTGTGCAGATCAAAAGAATTTTTGATCTTTTCGCCACCGAGAAAAGCATCTCTAAGCAGCGAAGCCTTGCATTGTACATCGAAATTTGAAGCAGTTCGATGAAATTTTCAAGACCCTCTTGACTTGCCACACAGAGCAGCTTGCTCAAGAGAGGGCGGATCATAGCATGGTTTCTCAGGGTTATCCCGAGCTTTCTGCTGCTTCGCTGCCCAAGGACAGCGAAGCAGCAAGGCAGCGCTGTGCGCTGCCTTGGATAATGCAGGCAACATGGCACTCATTACCTTACTGGACGCACAGCTCGCATTCGGGCATGTGGCACTGCTGGATCACGCCAGCTTTTCTCTGGAGACCAACGAACGCGTGGGTCTGATTGGCCGCAATGGCGCGGGCAAGTCATCGCTCTTGAAGATTCTGGGCGGCCTGGTTCATGCGGACGACGGCCAGCTACAGCTGCAAACCGGCGTGCGCATTGCCTATGTGGCACAGGAGCCTGACCTCAACCCCGAACACACGGTTTTTGAAGCAGCCTCGCAAGGCCTGGCCGAGATTGCCGCACTGCGTGATCAATATCTCTCCGGGGCCGAGGGGGTGGATCTGGACGCACTGCAGTCCCGCATCGAAGCGCAAGACGCCTGGAACTGGGAGCAGCGCGTGGAAGAGACGCTGCAGCGCCTGCACCTGGATACCCAGGCCGTGGTGGGCACGCTGTCTGGCGGGGTGCGCAAGCGCGTGGCACTGGCGCAGGCCTTGGTCACCCAGCCAGATGTGCTGCTGCTAGACGAACCCACCAACCACCTGGACCTGGACTCTATTGAATGGCTGGAAGGCCTGCTCAAAGACTTCAAGGGCTCGATCGTGTTGATCACCCATGACCGCTCTTTTCTCGACAACGTGGCCACACGCATCGTGGAACTGGATCGCGGACACCTGATGTCCTACCCCGGCAATTTCGCCGCCTATGTCACCAACAAGGCCGAGCAGCTTGCGCAGGAGGCTGTCATCAATGCCAAGGCCGACAAGCTGCTGGCCCAGGAAGAGGTCTGGATCCGCAAAGGCGTGGAAGCCCGCCGCACCCGGGCTACGGCCCGCATCGTGCGACTGCAGGAGTTGCGAGCCGAGCATGCCGCCCGCCGCACGGCCCAGGGCAGCGTGAAGATGGATGTCAACAGCGGCGACAAGAGTGGCAAGCTGGTGGCCGAGCTCACCCATGTGAGCAAGGCTTTTGGCGAACGCCAGATCGTGGAGGACTTCAGCTCCACCATTTTGCGCGGCGACAAGATTGGCCTGCTAGGCCCCAACGGCGCCGGCAAGACCACGCTGCTCAAACTCATACTAGGCCAACTGCAGCCCGACCCCGCACCTGCCAATGCCCCCGCCCCCGAGCCGGGCGACAGCCCCTGGGGCACGGTGCGCCAAGGAACGAATGTCACCGTGGCTTACTTTGACCAGATGCGCAATGCACTGGATCTGGACGCTACGCTGGAAGACTTCATCAGCCCCGGCAGCGAGTGGATCGAGATTGGCAACCAGCGCAAACACGTGAAGAGCTATCTGGGTGACTTTCTGTTCTCCCCTGCCCGCGCGCATTCGCCGGTGCGTAGCCTCTCGGGCGGTGAGCGCAACCGCCTGCTGCTGGCCCGTTTGTTTGCCCGCCCGGCCAACGTGCTGGTGCTCGACGAACCCACCAACGACCTGGATATCGACACCCTGGAGCTGCTGGAAGACCTGCTGCAAAGCTATGACGGCACGGTGTTCTTGGTCAGCCACGACCGCACCTTCTTGGACAATGTGGTCACCAGCACCATTGCCTACGAAGGCCAGGGCAAGTGGCGCGAATACGAGGGCGGCGTGCAGGACTGGCTGACCCAGTCCAAACGCAGCAAGGCCGCTGCAGAGCAGGCGGCCAAGGCCAGCAAGTCAGCCCCCAAGGAGGCACCCGCCGCCGACAAGGCTGCGGCCGTGCCAGCCACACCCAAGCGCAAGCTTAGCTACAAGGAGCAGCGCGAGCTGGAGCAACTGCCCGAGCAGATTGCGGCACTGGAGACCGAACAAGCCCGCATCCGCGAGCAGTTGGCTGACCCCAATATCTATGCCAGCGACAACGCCCGCGCCATGCAATTACACCAGCGTGATGGCGAAATTGAAGAGGCGCTGATGGCTGCGCTGGAGCGCTGGGAACTGCTGTCGGCAGGCTAAGCCACCAAAGCAGCCTAAAAAATCAGGAGCATCAGCTGCTTATACAGCCTGCATCTCCCATGCTTATATATGGGAGATGCAGGCAGCCAAAGCGCTGGCTGCTCCTTTTTTATGCAGCTCCGCTCGCAGCGACAGTATTGCCTCCAAGAAAAAGGAGCCGGCTTGCGGCTCCTTGAAGGTGTGTCAGCAGCGCCTCAAATCCGGTGGCGCACATGGTCGGGTGCGGTGCGCAGCTTGCCCAGCAAGGCCGGGGCAATCTGCGTCAGCGACAGCACCTCATCGGCAGCGCCATGGGCAATGGCTTCGCGCGGCATGCCGAAGACGATGCAGCTGGCCTCGTCCTGCACATAGTTGTAGCTGCCAGCGTCCTTCATCTCGCGCATGGCGACGGCACCGTCGGCGCCCATGCCGGTCAGCATCACGCCATAGGCGTTGCGCGCCACACAGGCAGCCACGGATTTGAACAGCACTTCCACCGAAGGCTTGTGACGGTTCACCGGCGGGTCGTCATTGACCACGGCCACATAGTTGGCGCCGCTGCGGGCGATGGCGAATTGCTTGCCACCCGGTGCAATGTAGGCATGACCCGGCAGAATGCGCTCGCCATTCACCGCTTCCTTGACCGTGATCTGGCACAGACCATTCAGGCGGGCAGCAAAGCTGGTGGTAAAGCCGGGCGGCATATGCTGGGTGATGACGATGGCGGGCGCATCGGCCGGCATTTGCACCAGCACTTCCTTGATGGCCTCGGTGCCACCGGTAGATGCACCGATGGCAATGATTTTTTCCGTAGACAAACGCCCCAACAGCGTGGCCGATGAGACGGGTGCTGCACCCTTGGCTGCCGCGCTCGAGGCCGTGCTGGCCGCCGGCACGGCGCGATGCACCTGGGCCACGGCAGCCACGCGGATCTTGTCCACAATCTGGTTGGCCAGCTCTTGCAGCCCATTGGCCACACCCACGCGGGGCTTGGCCACAAAGTCCACCGCCCCCAATTCCAGCGCACGCATGGTGACTTCGGCACCGCGCTCGGTCAGTGTGGAAATCATCAGCACCGGCATGGGGCGCAGCCGCATCAGCCGCCCCAGAAAATCGATGCCGTCCATGCGGGGCATTTCCACGTCCAGCGTGATCACATCAGGATTGAGCTCACGGATCATTTCCCGCGCAATCAACGGGTCGTTGGCCGTGCCTATGCACTCCATGTCTGCCTGGCGGTTGATGATCTCGGCCAGCAAGCTGCGTACCAGCGCCGAGTCATCCACCACGATCACCTTGATTTTCCGATTCATTCCCTCAAACCTCTCTCAAAACAGGTCCACGCTGCCGCCAGCATTGCTCTGCGCCACCGTGGCCGCATTGCCACGGCGCTCTTGCGCCACCAATTCTTCGGGGTGGGCATGCGCCAGGCGCTTGACCAGTGCCTTGCCCGTGGTCGGAAAGTAGACCACTTTGCGCGGATAGATGTCGAGCACATCCTCGGAAACGATGGGGATACGCTCGGTATTCAGATACTGGGTGACGAAGTCGGTGTTGCGCTCACCCACATTCATGGTGGTGAAGTTGGCCATCACCGCGCCGCCACCAAAAATCTTGGCCTGCATGGTCTCACGGCGTGCGCCCAGCTTCATCATCTCGTTGATCAGCAATTCCATGGCGTAAGAGCCATAGCGGCCGGAGACATCGCCGGCATCGCCATCGGGCAGCATGAAGTGGTTCATGCCACCCACGTTCAGACTGCTGTCCCACAGGCAGGCGGCAATGCAGGAGCCCAGCACCGTGACAATGGCCATGTTCTCATTGGTCACAAAGTACTCGCCGGGCAGCACCTTGACGGCATTGAACTGGAAGTGCGGGTCGAAATAAAAAAACGATGCCTCACCCGGCTTGGGCGTGCGGCGCTTCAGCGCCTCCAGTGAAGAAGGCGGTGCTGGCGGCTGGCTCGCCGCGGGTTTGCGGAACACCGGCGCACTGACCGGCGCCATCTTGGGCACGGGGCCTCGACGCTCTCCTCGCTCCATGGAGGAGCCCCAACTACTCCCCAGAGGATTGGACGACATAGGCACGCCTTTTCGCAGAGGATTCATGGTGGACCTTTGTTCCCATAACTGACGCCACCCGTTCAGCGACGCTCATACACCGTCTTGCCGCGCAAGGTAAAAAGATCGCGCGACTCGCTGAAGTTCTCGGCATGACCCACAAACAGCATTCCTCCGGGCTTAAGCACGCGGTGAATTTTTTCCAGCACGCGCCGCTGCGTGGGCGCGTCGAAATAAATCATCACATTGCGGCAGAACACCACATCAAAGGGCTCCTGAAAGGGCCAGTCGTCGCGGATCAGGTTCACCTGGATGAAGTCAATCATGCGCCGCAACTCGGGCTTGATGCGCACCATGCCTTCGTTGTTGCCCTTGCCCTTCATGAAGAAGCGCCGCAGCCGCTCCTGGCTCAGGTTTTTGACGTTGTCCAGTCGGTACACACCGTTGGAGGCTGTGGCCAGCACCTTGGAGTCGATATCACTGGCCGTGAGCTTGAACTGCCCATTGGTTCCCAGCGACTCCATGGCCGTCATCACGATGGAATACGGCTCTTCCCCTGTGGAAGCAGCATTGCACCAGATCTTCCAGGCATGGGCCGGGCGGCTGCGCAAATGCTGGGCAAAGATCTCGAAATGGTGTTGTTCGCGGAAAAACGAGGTCAGGTTGGTGGTCAGCGCATTGACGAACTCCTGCCACTCTGGCGCATCACCGGGCTGCTTTTCCAGCCAGGACAGATACGCTTCAAAGCTGTCATGCCGGGTATCGCGCAACCGCCGGGAAAGACGGCTGTACACCATGGCGTGCTTGCCATCGTGCAAGCTGATGCCGGCATGTTTGTAAATCAGGGCCTGGACGCGGGTGAAGTCCGCATTGGTCCAGGTGAACTCGCGCTGTACCGCAGCGCCTCCCATAGAACCCGGCATGAGAGACGACGAGGCGGCATCCGTAGGCGACAAAGAAGCAGAAGTACGCATGGCTCACAGGGATAAAACAAAGCCAACGCCCGCGGATAGGCGTCCAAAATCAACAGCCCACCAAAGGCGGGCCGCTGGCAAAGGAATCAGGCCCGCATTCGCCCTTACTCGGCCGGAGCCACCAGCCCCATGTCCACATTGGACATGAGCTTCTCGATATCCAGCAGGATGAGCATGCGCTCGCCCACCGAGCCCAGGCCCAAAATGCAGCCGTTGTCGATGGCGCTCTCGATATCAGGAGCTGCCCGCACGGCCTCCGGCGCCAGCTCCATCACGTCACTGACCGAGTCCACCACAATGCCGACCACGCGGTTGCGCAGATTCAGAATGATCACCACCGTGAAGGTGTTGTATTCCACTTCCGAGCAATTGAACTTCAGGCGCATGTCCACGATGGGTACGATGGTGCCGCGCAGATTGACCACACCCTTGATGAATTCAGGCGCATTGGCGATGCGTGTGGGCTGCTCGTAGCCACGGATTTCCTGCACCTTCAGAATGTCGATGCCGTATTCCTCCTGGCCCAGGCGGAAGGTCAGATACTCGCGCGTGCCCGTGGCTGCAGCTTCAGCGTTTTTGCCCATATTCATTGCTTTTACTCCTGGCAGATCCGCTTAGTTCCGCGGTCATGCCTTGATGTGTTAGAGATCAGGTCCAGTCAGTAGCGCGCCCGGTTGACCAGGCTGATCGTGTCCAGAATCAAGGCCACCGTGCCATCACCCAGAATCGTGGCTCCAGACACATTGGGCACCTTGCGGTAGTTGGACTCCAGGTTCTTGACCACCACTTGATGTTGCCCCAGGAGTTCATCCACCAGCAACGCCACCCGGCTACCGTCGGATTCGACGACCACCATGATGTCGCTGCTCTTTTCGTTCTCGGCCCGCGGCACATGGAAGATCTTCTCCATGGCAATCACCGGCATGTATTCGTCGCGCACCTTGACCAGCTGCGAGCCCTGGGCCACGGTGTTGACATCGTCCGGGTTGACCTGGAAAGACTCCACCACCGACGACAGCGGCAGGATGTAGACCTCTTTGCCCACGCCCACCGACATGCCGTCCATGATGGCCAGGGTCAGTGGCAGGCGAATGGCCACGCGCATGCCCACGCCTTCGGCGGAGTCGATTTCCACCGAGCCGTTCAGGGCCGTGATGTTCTTCTTCACAACGTCCATGCCCACGCCGCGGCCCGACACATCGGTCACCACATCGGCCGTGGAAAAACCAGGCGCGAAAATCAGCTGCCAGACTTCGCTGTCTGGAATGCTGTCCGGCACATCCATGCCGCGTTCGCGGGCCTTGCGCAGAATCTTCTCGCGGTTCATGCCCTTGCCGTCATCGCGCACCTCGATGACGATGGAGCCGCCCTGGTGGGAGGCGGCCAGCGTCAAGGTCCCGGCTTCCGACTTGCCCGCCAGCTTGCGCTGCTCCGGCATTTCAATACCGTGGTCCAGCGAGTTGCGCACCAGGTGGGTCAGCGGGTCGGTGATCTTCTCCACCAGCCCCTTGTCCAGCTCGGTGGCCTCACCTTGCAGCACCAGATCGAACTTCTTGCCCATCTTGTTCGCCAGGTCGCGCAGCATGCGCGGGAAGCGGCTGAACACGGTGGACATCGGGATCATGCGGATGGACATCACGCATTCCTGCAGATCGCGCGTGTTGCGGTCCAGATCCGCCAGACCGGCCAGCAATTGCTGGTTGGCTGCGGGGTCCAGTGCCCGGCTGTTCTGCGCCAGCATGGCCTGGGTGATCACCAGCTCGCCGGCCAGATTGATCAGTTGGTCCACCTTGCCCAAGGCCACCCGAATGCTGGTGGACTCCATGGCTGCGGCCATGGCGGGCTTGGCCGCAGCCGCCGGCTTGGCAGGCGCTGTGCGGGCCTGGGGGTCACCCGGCGCGCCGGGGAAGATACCAAAGTTGCCACCAGCAATTTCACTGCCTGCCGCCACGGCTACCGGAGCCGACGCCTCAGCTGTCACCGAGGCAGCGGCCTCCATGGCGATCTGCGCTGGCTCGGCCACCGGCGCAGCCTGAGCGCTAAGGCTACGGATCTGTACCTGCTCCTTGGCCACATGGAAGGCAAACAGGTCCAGCAAATCCTCGTCGGTCGATTGCGTTTGCACGCTGAACAGGCGGCAGCCTGCATCGCTGCAAGGTAGGTCTTCAATGGTGCCCAGGCCGGGAATGTCGCGGAACAGCTCTTTGATGGCATCGGCCAGCTCCAGCTTGTCCATGGGGCCTATGCGAATCTCCAGTGCACGCGTGCCAGAGGGCACAGCTGCGGCCGGTGCCGCTACAGGTGCAGGAGCTGGCGGTGCCACAGGCGCTGCCACCGGAGCCGGTGCGGGCGCAGCTGCTGCAGGCACAGGACCGTTGCCTGCTGCCAATTCCGTAATGCGGCGCACCAGATCGGTTGTGGACATGGCCTCGCCTTCACCGCCGGCCTGGTGGCGTGCCAGCAGGCTGCGCGATGCATCGGCAGACTCCAGCAGCACATCGACCATCTCCGGGATGGGCGTGATTTCATGGCGACGCAGCCGGTCCAGCAGCGACTCCATCTTGTGGGTCAGCTCGGCCACATCGGTGAAGCCGAAGGTCGCCGATCCACCCTTGATGGAGTGAGCGCAACGGAAGATGCCGTTGAGCTCTTCATCGTTCGCGGCCGAGAGATCCAGGTTGAGCAACATCTGCTCCATCTGGTCGAGGTTCTCGCCCGCTTCCTCAAAGAAGATTTGATAGAACTGGGTGAGGTCGAAATCCGCGCCCCCGCCCGCCTCTGCGTGTGTATCCACCATGAAGGCTCCTGTGTTCGCCTGCGCCGCTCTTTAGCGGATGACTTTTTGAATGACCTCGATCAGCCGGCTCGGATCGAACGGCTTGACCAACCAGCCCGTGGCGCCTGCAGCGCGGCCGGCCTGCTTCATCTGATCGCTGGACTCTGTGGTCAGGATCAGAATCGGCGTGTTCTTGAAGCGCGGATGCTCTCGCAGCTTTTTCGTCAGGCCGATGCCATCCAGGCGCGGCATGTTTTGATCCGCCAGCACCAGATCGATTTGCTGCGCTTCTGCCTTTTCCAGCGCGTCCACACCATCCACGGCCTCCACCACTTTGTAGCCTGCGCCGGACAGGGTAAAGGACACCATCTTGCGCATGGATGGCGAGTCATCTACAGCGAGGATCGATTGCATGTATGGGCTCCAACTGACTTTGGAATAAGTAAACAGGACAGTGTCTTAGAACAAATCCACCGACCCCGCGTCCATTTCGCTTTGGGTGACGGGATTGGGACGCTCCGGCATCATGGATTGTGCCGGTTCTACGGCAAGCTCCCCTTCTTCATGGCCCATGGTCTCCGAAGCCAGTCGAAAGGCACAGCCTTGCAGCACCTGGGTGGTATGCCAGATCAGCTGCGTGGCCATATCGTGGAATTGCAGCTCCGTCACCGCGCTGCGCAAGGCATGGCGGGCAGCCTCCATCTCATCGCGCTCCATCGTGCCAGAGCCCGACAACAGACCATTGGCTTCCGAAAAACGCTCCAGCAAGTTGGACGTGGCATGATTGAGCAGCCCCTCCAACCTATGAAGGTCACGCATGACGACCAACAGGGAATCCTGCAATTCCGCTGCCACCATGACGGGCACCTGAACAGCAGGTTCTCCAGTCGGCATAAGCGTTGAATGCATCGTTTCTCCATTTAGGGGCAGGTGCAAAGCTTGGCACAGCGGCCTTATGGTCGCCCAACCGGCGCAGGATGGGCTCCAGAAGTGGCTGCCAAAGCAGCAGGTCTGTGCCAGCTTGCCTCAGCCAGCCTGCGCGTTTGTTCCAAGATGTATCCTATGATAGCGCTCCTTATGGGTACTAATCCAACAGATAGACCCCTCCTGATCCTCCATCTTGAGGATTCGCAAGCCGACCAGCGACTGGCGGCGTTGACATTGCGTCGCTCACAGCTCAATTGCAGCCTGGTCAGCGTAGACCAACTGCCTGATTTTCTGCAGCAGCTGCAGACACAGACCTTTGATCTGGTGCTGGCCGACTATTACCTCCCCGGCTTCACCGCCATCCAGGCCTGGGAGGCCGCCCAGCAGTTGCCGCACTGCCCTCCATTTGTCCTGCTCTCCGGGGCAATCGGCGAGGCTGCTGCGGTCGATGCCATCCGCCTGGGCATTTCCGACTACCTGCTCAAGGACGATATCGCGCGCCTGCCCCATGTGCTGACCCGTGCACTGGAGGTGCACGAGGCCCGGCGCGCCCGCGAGCAGGCCACGGCCGAGCTGGCCGCCTCGGAGCGGCGCCTGGCCGAACTCACCGAGCACCTGCAGACCTCCATCGAGCAGGAGCGTGCCGCCATTGCCCGTGAGATCCACGACGACATCGGTGGCTCGCTGACGGCCGTCAAGTTCGACCTGGCCTGGATCACCCGCAATGCCACCACCTTGCCTGCCGTGGGCGAGCATGCCCAGTCGGCACTGGAAATGCTGCAGCATGCCCTGGGCGCCAGCCAGCGCATCATGATGGACCTGCGCCCTCCGGTGCTGGACCAGGGCCTGGCCGCCGCCATCCAGTGGCTGGCCGAAGGTTTTGAGCGCCGCACCGGCACACCGGTCACGCTGCTGCTGCACCCGCTGCGCAACCCGCTGCCCCAGGCCGTGCAGTTGGTGGCCTACCGCACCACGCAGGAAGCGCTGACCAATGTCTCCAAATACGCGGCGGCCACGGCGGTGCATATCGACATGTCGGACGCCGAAGGCGTGCTCACCGTCGAGGTGCGCGACAACGGCTGCGGCATTACCGCCGCCCAACGCGACAAGCCCAAGGCCTTCGGCCTGCGCGGCCTGGCCGAGCGAGCCCGCACCGTAGGCGGCTGGCTGGACGTCAGCAGCCAGGCAGGCCAGGGCAGCAGCATCATCGTCTCTATCCCCCTCACACCGGGGACGGACTTCGACCCAGCAGAGGAGTTATCTTGATTGATGTAGTGCTATGCGATGACCACGCCGTGCTGCGCCGTGGCATCCGGGATACCTTGCAAGAAGCCAGCGACATCCGCGTCACCGCCGAGGCCGGCAGCTACACCGAGCTGCGCCAGGCCCTGCGTGATGCCCATTGCGATGTGTTGCTGCTGGACATCAACATGCCCGGGCGCAACGGTCTGGAAGTGCTGACCAGCGTGCGCGAGACCGACCCGCAGATCAAAGTCATCATGGTCTCCATGTACCCCGAAGACCAGTACGCCCTGCGCAGCCTGAAGGCCGGCGCCCAGGGCTATGCCAACAAGGCGGGCGACCCGGTACAGCTGATCGACGCCGTGCGCCTGGTCATGCAGGGCCGCAAATACCTGACACCCGAGGTGGCACAAATGCTCGCCGACAGCCTGGCCCAGCCCCAGCCCGAGGTGCTGCATGCCACCCTGTCCGAACGCGAGATGCAGACGCTGCAAAAAATCGCCAGCGGCCGGCGCCTGACCGATATCGCCGAGGAGCTGATGCTCAGCCCCAAAACCGTCAGCGTCTACCGCGCCCGTGTGCTGGAAAAGCTGCAGCTGGCCAACAACGCCGAGCTGACGGTCTACGCCATTCGCAACGAGTTGGTATGAGCGCTGAATAAAAAATGAGCACCCTCTGCTTATGGATGCTTGGTTTCAAAGCTTTATCGCATTGAAACCTAGTCCACATCAGCAAATAAAGCTCCTGTTTTCTCCATCCGTCTAAAGCAGCGCCCCCTACACCAGAGACACCGCGCAAGGGCCGCCCCGCCGCGCCGGTGTCGTCCCCCTCCCACGCTTGGCGTGAGAGAGGGGGAAGCGGCGCAGCCGCTCAGGGGGAGTACTTCAAAAGCTCACTGCCCCAAAGATACCCAGCGTCTGCTCAAACAGCCGCAGCAGCGGCTGCTCCATCATGGGCAGCGTGGCCGTAATGCCCAACATGCCTATGGTCAGCGTGACCGGAAAGCCCACAGCAAAAATATTCATCTGCGGCGCAATGCGCGAGATGATGCCCATGGTCAAGTTCACAAACAGCAGCAGCGCCATCATGGGCAGGGCAATCCACAGCGCGCTGGAGAAAATGGCCGAGCCCAGCTCGTGAATGCGCATCTGCGACACGGCCTGCATGAAATGCCCATCCACCGGGAAAGCCTGGTAGCTGTTGACCACGGCCATCAACACCACCAGATGGCCGTTGATGGCCACAAACAGCAGCGTGAAGATCTGCACAAGAAAGCGCGACACCGCGCTGAGCTGGGCATTGCTCACGGGGTCGAAGAAAGAGGCAAAGTTCAGGCCCATCTGCAGGCCCACCAGCTCACCGGCCACCTCGACGGCGGCAATCGCCAGGCGGGCCGCAAAGCCAATGGCCAGGCCCACGCCCACCTGCTGCAGCACCACGCCCAGGGCATCGGGCGAGTTGACGCTGACCACGGGCTGATCGATCAGCGTGGCCTGGGCGCACAGCGCAATCACAAAGGCCATGGCCACCTTGGCGCGCATGGGAATGGCACGCTGCGAGAACACCGGCGACACGGCAAACATGGCCAGGGTGCGCAAAAACGGCCAGAACACCGGCGACAGCCAGGCCATGATTTGCGACTCAGAAAAACCGAACACCGGGCGTGCCTGTCAAAGAGATCGAAGAGCTCGGACCGCGCTCAGCCCAGGGCCTGCGGAATGCTCTCTATGGTGCGGCGGATAAAGTCCACCAGCGTGCTGATCATCCACGGCCCGGCAATCAAGAACACCAGCACCGCCGCAACCAGCTTGGGCACAAAGGACAAGGTGTTCTCATTGATCTGCGTCACCGCCTGAAAAATACTCACCACCAGGCCCACCGCCATCACGGTCAGCAGCACGGGCAGGGCAATCATCAGCAGCATCGTCAGGGCCTCGCGGCCAAACGTCAGCACCATTTGCGCGTTCATGGCGACTCCTCAGAACTAAATGGCGAAACTGGCAGCCAGCGAACCAATCAACAGGTTCCAGCCATCGGCCAGCACAAACAGCATGATCTTGAAGGGCAGGGCCACCAACACCGGCGACAACATCATCATGCCCAGCGACATCAGAATCGACGACACCACCATGTCGATGATCAGAAACGGGATGAAGATCATGAAGCCGATCTGGAACGCCGTTTTCAACTCGCTGATCACAAAAGACGGCACCACCACGCGAAACGGAGCGTCCTCGATCTTGGTGCCCGGATCCAGCTTGGCCAGGCGTGCAAACAGCGCATAGTCAGACTGGCGCGTCTGCCGCTGCATGAAGTCACGCATGGGCAGCTGCGCCTTGTCCACAGCCTCTTCAAAGGTGATGGAGCCCTTGCTGTAAGGCTGGTAGGCCTCGTTATAAACCTTGTCCAGCGTGGGCCCCATGACAAACAGCGTCAGGAACAGCGACAAGCCGATGACCACCTGGTTGGGTGGCGAGGACTGCGTGCCCAATGCCTGGCGCAGCAGACCCAGCACGATGACGATGCGGGTAAAGCCCGTCATCATCAACAAAATAGCGGGCAGAAAAGACAGTGCCGTAAAGAACAGCAAGGTCTGGATAGGCACCGAAAAATTCGTTCCACCACCACCAGCGCCCACCAACAAGGGCAGGCTGGGTGCGCTCTGTGCCCAAGCCAGCCCGGGCAATGCCGCGCAGGCCAGGGTGCAGGCCGTCCAACGAGCGAGTGAGGAGGTGCGAAGCATGGGAAGCGATTCCGGAAAAAGAGAGGCAGAAAAACAAGCAGGCCGCACCCGGTGCGGCCTTGGCTTACTGGGGACCGTTGGCCAACGGCGCCTGGCTCACCTGCTGCTCCATGGCCTGGGTGAATGATGGCTGCAGCGTCTGCGGCGCGGCGGCAGCATCGCCCAGCACATGCAGGCAGTGGATATTGTGTGCCGTCACACCCAGCACCAGCCGGGTGCGCTGTGCGCCCTGGCCCACTTCGACCACCACCACACGCTGGCTGGGCGACAGCGCCATGGTGGACAACAGCTGGGTTTGCACCCCTTGTTCGCCGCGCGCCACCAGCTGGCGTTGCTGCCAGCGGCGCAGCAACCAGGGCAGTGCTGCCATCACGGCGATGAACAGCACCAGCACCGCAATGGTCTGGAAGCTGGAGACCGAAGCGGCGGCAGTGTTATCCACGGCTGACGCGGCGCAGACGTTCGGACGGTGTGACCACGTCGGTGAGGCGGATACCGAACTTGTCGTTCACCACCACCACCTCGCCCTGGGCGATCAGATAGCCATTGACCAGCACGTCCATGGGTTCACCGGCCAATGCGTCCAGCTCCACCACCGAGCCCTGGGCCAGCTGCAAAATGTATTTGATGGGCACCTTGGTGCGGCCCAACTCCACCGACAGCTGCACCGGAATGTCCAGCACCATGTTGATGTCGTTGACCGGCACCTCGGTGCCGCGTGCATAGCCAGGATCGCCGCTGAGCGGACCGCCCTGTTCGGCATCGAGCACGGCCTGATCGTCGACCTTCTTCTGCTCGTCCATGGCCTCGGCCCAGTCCGAGAACGGATCATCGCCCTCGCCTGCACCCGTGCCGGTGTTTTGCTCAGTTGCCATTCTTCTCTCCCGTCCAGTTCGCATCCACGCCGCGCAGGCATTGCTCGACACGGATGGCATATTTGTTGTTGTAAGTCCCGTATTGGCAATCGAAGATGGGCACTCCGCCAATCGACGCCTTGATACGCGGCTCACGGTCCAATTCGATGAAATCGCCCGGCTTCATGGCCAGCAACTGCTCCACGGTGGCGTCTGCACGGGCCAGTTCGGCCACCAGCGTCACCTCGGCCGACTGGATTTCGCGCGTCAGCACCTTGACCCAGCGACGGTCCACTTCCATGGAGTCGCCCTGGGTGGACGAATACAGAATGTCGCGAATCGGCTCCAATGTGGCATACGGATAGCACATGTGGATGGAGCCGGAGATGTCGCCGATTTCCAGCTGGAACGCGGTAGACACCACGATTTCGCTGGGCGTGGCAATGTTCGCGAACTGCGGCTGCATTTCCGAGCGCTGGTAGGCCAGCTCCAGCGGATAAATGCCATGCCAGGCTTTTTTGTATTCCTCGCAGATCACGTCCACCAGGCGGTTGATCACACGCTGCTCGGTGGCCGAGAAATCACGGCCCTCGATACGGGTCTGCAAGCGGCCTGCGCCGCCATACAGCGTGTCGATGATGCCGAACACCAGCGAGGGATCACACACCACCAGACCGTTGCCGCGCAAGGGACGGATGGCCACGATGTTGAAGTTAGTGGGCACTGCCAGCCGGCGCAAAAAGGCGCTGTAGCGCTGCACGCTCACCGTGCCCACCGAGACCTCGGGGCTGCGACGGATGAAGTTGAACAGCCCGATACGGAAATTGCGCGCAAAGCGTTCGTTGACGATTTCCATGGTCGGCATGCGACCACGGACAATCCGTTCCTGGCTGGAGATGTCGTAGTTGCGGACGGCGGTATCGTCAATGTCACCGGCATCCGACTTCTGACTCTCCCCCGTTACCCCTTCCAGAAGGGCGTCAACTTCTTCTTGTGAGAGAAAGGAATCGCTCATGGCCCAGGCTCCCCGCGCTTACTGAATGATGAAGCTGGAGAACAGCACACGGCGCACCGGGCTGCTGCGGCGGCGTGGGCGCTCGTCGTATTCGTCGTCGCCCTCGTCTGCACGCTCTTCCGAGACGCGGGGCGCAGCGCCCTTGAAGCCCAGAGGTCTGGCCACTTCCGCCAGGATGTCGGCAGCCAGTTTTTCCTTGCCTTCGCGGCGCAGCAGCTCATCGGCCGTGCGCTGGGAGACCAGCATCAGCACGCTGTTGCGGATGCTGGGCATGTATTGCTTGACGGCCGTGGCCGTTTTTTCGTCCTGCAGCTCCAGCGTGATGCCGATCTGGGCAAAGCGGTCACCACCGGCATCGGCCAGGTTGACCACCATGTTCTCCATGGGCAGAAAAGTGGGCACCTGCACGGCTGCCGTCTTGGTTTCAGCGCCATCCTCGTCGGCCGCATGGCGCTGCTTGTTCACCAGGAACAGGCCCAAAGCGGCAGCAACAATCACCAACAATGCGACAACGGCGCCGATCACGATCAGTTTTTTGCTCTTGGCAGGCTCTTTGCCAGGCGGTGCTGCAGAGGTATTGGCGGACACGTGTGGATTCCTTGGTGGAAAATAAGAACTGCCCGGCCTGGGGGCTGACATGCAGGGTTTCAGACTGATTGAGGCCCCGAATCACCAGAGCACTCACCGATCTCGACCACCTGCTGCACGCAGCCTCAAGCCCCATACGGGCCTTTGGACGCCAATTATTCCGGGCGCAGCAGAAATCATAGCCAGAATAAAGCGCCAAAACATCGCCCAATCCCCACGGCTCGCATTCTTCGCTGACGTCTGGACCTGCCTCCAGACCGCCTGCCGGACACAACCCCATGGTCAAAAACTGGGCGCACAGCCATAAAAAAGGGGCGCCATGCGCCCCAGTACCTTGGAATTCTCGAATGGCAGCGCCGTTCAGGCAAACACATCCACCCCTTGGGCTGTGCGCGCTGCATGGCCTGTGGCCATCTGAGCGGCGCCGTCTTCCAGCCCCGTGCCGCCGCGCAGCTGCACACGCTGGGCGCCTTCGGGCATAAAGGCCGACTGCTGCGCGCCGTTGCCCGTCTGCCCATCGCCGGACTGGGTCTGCACCTGCACTCCGGCCAGCTCCAACCCCTGGGCGGCCAGCATATCGCGCAGCTGGGACAGGCTGGCGTCCAGCTGGCTGCGCGTTGCCTCGGTATCGCTGCGGAAAGTGACATGGGCGGAATTGCCATCCAAAGCCACTTGCACGCGCACCGGCTCGCCATCGCGGTCGAGCACCAGCTCTGCCCGCTGCTGGCGGGCATTCATCCAGAACGCCATATCGGGCTCGGCCTGCGCGCTCTGGGCATCGCCTTGCGCCTGCTGGCTGGCTGCAGCCTGGGCCACCGCCCCCTCGGTCAGGCGCGTGCTGCCACCCGCCAAATGGCCATGCAGGGCGGCAGCGTCGCCGGCCGCACCCACACTGTCATCCACCGATTTACCGCCCGCGCGGCGCAGGCCTGCGGCTTCCGGCGCGCCCGTGGCTGCCAGAAACTGTGACATCTGCCCCATCAGCCGCTGCATGGCTTCGGTGGGCTGCGCCTGCTTATCCACGGCCACCCACTGGCTGTCCAACGCCACGCGGCCGTCACCCGCGCGCTCGCCCCGCTGCAGGGCATCACCGTCCAGTTGCAAGGCAGCAGCCACATCGTCCAGGGCCTGGCCTGCTGCCTGCGCCAGCACCTGTGCGCTCATGCCAGCCTGCACGCTCTGTGCAGCCTGCTGCCCTGCTACCCCATCTGCCAAGGTGGCCACGCCCTGGGCTACCACCGGCGTTTCTGCCGCAAAGTGGGCGGCTGCCGGTGCGGCCGCTGCCCCACCCTGGCGCGACAAGCCCAGGGGATCGCCTGCGTCCAGCCTTGCCTGCACATGGGTGCCATTGCGCACCGACACATCACCCGCCTGATCCAGCTGCGCGGTTTGCCCCACCAGGCTGTGCATGGCAGACCATCCCATGCCATCCGCCCAGGCCAGCACCGGGGCATCAGCATCTTCAACCGATGCGGGAGTCGCCTTGGAAAGCGCGGTTTGGGCTGTCTGAGCGGCTCCTACGACGGCCTGCACAGCGGCGACCGGCAACCCCGCGGCCTGGAGCAGCAGCGAGAAGCCGCCTGCCCCCTCGTTCGCCTCGGCAGCTTCGCCATCACCGGGACGGGTCTTGCGCAGCGATGCCGCGCCTTCGGCGGCCTTGGTAACCGCAGTAGGAATCGAAGTGGTGGCAGCCATGGTCAGGCCTCCTGAAATTGCATGCCAAAAGTGCGACCGATGAATTGCAATGCGGCACGTTCATCCGTCTGTTTTTGTTCGCGGCGCATCTGCGCCAGGGCGATGTCGCGCCTGCGGGTCTCCACCACCTTGTTCAGGCTGGTCAGGCGCAGCTCGGTGGCCATCAAGGCCTTTTGTGCAGCCTCCAGGCGCAGCGCCTGGTCTTGCAGCACCTTGGTCTGCAGCTGGATGGCGTGCTGTAGCCTGGCCATGAACTGCTCATGGTGGTACATCACCTCCAGCTTCAACATTGCACCCTCCTGCGGAGCCCAGCGCTGCTGCATTTCCTGGGCATAGCTTTGCAGCTGCTCCATCTGCGCCTGGGCTGCCTCCGAGGCACGCTGGCGCTCGCGCAGGGCGTTGCGCGCCTCGTCGCGTTTGCGTGTCGCCATCTCGATGGCCACGTTCAGTGCGTGCAATGATGACATCTGCCTCTTCCTTTACTCGTCGCTCAGGACTGCTCCAATACCGCAGCCATGTCCGCCAGGCTCTGCTCCATGGGCGCAGACTCAAACATGGTCTGCTGCAGGAAATTCACCATCGCGGGCTGCAGGCGTATGGCCTCGTCCACAGCCGGATCCGAGCCGCTTGCGTAAGCCCCTACTTGTATCAAATCCCTACTCTTTTGATAGCAGGAATAGACGGCCCTAAACCGTCTAGCTAGGTCGAAGTGCTCTCGGGGCACCACGTTGTGCATCACGCGCGAGGCGGATTGCTCAATGTCGATGGCAGGGTAGTGGCCTTGTTCTGCCAGCGCGCGCGACAGCACAAAGTGGCCATCCAAAATGGCGCGCGATGCGTCGGCAATCGGGTCCTGCTGGTCATCGCCCTCGGACAGCACGGTGTAGAAGGCCGTGATCGAGCCCACACCATGCAGGCCGTTGCCGCTGCGCTCGACCAGGGCCGGAAGCTTGGCAAAGCAGGATGGTGGATAGCCCTTGGTAGCCGGCGGCTCGCCAATGGCCAGCGCAATTTCGCGCTGGGCCTGGGCATAGCGGGTGAGCGAATCCATCAGCAGCAGCACATGCTTGCCCTGGTCGCGAAAATACTCGGCAATCGCCGTGGCGTAGCTGGCGCCCTGCATGCGCAGCAGCGGCGGGGCATCGGCCGGTGCGGCCACCACCACGGCGCGCGATCGGTCCTGCACGCCCAGAATGTCTTCCACGAATTCCTTGACCTCGCGGCCACGCTCGCCGATCAGGCCCACCACAATGATGTCGGCCTGGGTGAAGCGGGCCATCATGCCCAGCAGCACCGATTTGCCCACGCCCGAGCCAGCGAACAAACCCAGACGCTGGCCACGCCCCACCGTCAGCAGGGCATTGATGGCGCGCACGCCGGTGTCCAGGCTTTCGCGCACCGGGGCGCGCTCCATGGCGTTGATGGGTTCGCGGTCCAGCGCCAGGGCCTGCACATCGGCCAGCGGTCCTGCATGGTCCAGCGGAATGCCCTGGGAATCGACCACCCTGCCCAACAGGCCGTCGCCCATGGGCAGGCGCAGCAGGCCGGTGGCCAGCGATGGCACGGTGGTATCACCCAGTTGCAGCGGCGGCACATAGGGCTCGGCCGGCGTCACCGTGGCGCCGCAGGACAGACCTTGGATATCGCCCGCAGGCATCAAAAAAGCACGTTCACCGGCAAAGCCCACCACCTCGGCCAGCACCGGCTCCTGGCCGGGCATTTGCAGATGGCATTGCGAGCCCACAGGCACACGCAGGCCCGAGGCCTCCAGCACCAGGCCGGTGAGCCGGGTCAACGTGCCATGGCTGGGCAAGGGCAGCGCTTGGTTCACCCGCGCCCGCGCCAGATCCAGCATCTGGTGCAGCTGCTCCGGCACGGTCTGTGTTTCATTAACCATGCGGCGCTCCGTCATACCAGGTCGACACCAGGCCCAGCGCCGCTACGGCACGCTGCCAACGGCGCTCCAGGCTGCCATCGACCTGCGCGCCCGCGCTTTCTACCTTGCAGTCGCCCGGCGCCACGCTGGCATCGACCGACCATTCGATCTTGGGCTGGGGAAACTCTGCCTTCAGCGCGGTTTGCAGCTGTGCCCAGTCCTGGGGGTTGATGCGTACCGTGGTGGGCTTGGATTCGGCCGACAGCATGTCCAGGGCCTCGCGCACCACGGGCAGCAAGGCCTGGGGATTGCTGCGCAGCTCCTGGCGCACCACCTGGCGGGCGATATCGCAGGCCAGTTGCAACACATCGGGCGCCATGCGCTGCTGCATGCCTTGCACATCGCGCTGCGCGGCCTGCAGCACGCCTTGCAACTGGCTGGCAATTTGCTGGCCCTGCTGCGCCTGGTAGTCCTGCATTTTTTGCTGCCACTCGGCAGCTGCCTGCTGCACGCCTTCCTGGTGCCCTTGTGCATGGCCCAGCTCCAGCCCCTGCTGGTAGCCTGCGGCATGGGCATCCTGGCGTGCCAGCTCCAGCCGCTCCTGCACCTCTTCCTCCGGCACCTGCACCACAGGCTCATCCGCAGACTCCTCTACCGAGGGCTGCGACGCCAGCGGTGGCGGCGGGGTGAGCAAATCCTGCAGCGTGTCGAACTCCTGCAACACTGCCGCACCGCTTGCGGAGCGGGCATGTTCCACATCGTCGAAGCGCCACTGGCGTACGGTCTGGCCGTCGATTTCTTCGCTGGGAATAAAGCGTGCGTAATGGTTGGTCATGCCTTATTCCTCAGACGAAGCTGTCTTCGGCACCGCCGCCCAGACTGATCTGGTTTTCGTCGGCCAGGCGACGCACCACCTTGAGAATTTCCTTTTGCTGCGCCTCCACCTCGGACAGGCGCATGGGACCACGCGACTCCAGATCTTCGCGCAGCGCAGCGGCGGCACGCATGGACATATTGGCCAGGATCTTGTCACGCACTTCCATGGAGCCGCCCTTGAGGGAGACGATCAGCGTCTCGGATGGCACCTCGCGCAGCACCAGCTGCAGCGAGCGGTCGTCCAGCTTGACCAGGTCGTCGAACACGAACATCTTGTCCATGATCTTCTGTGCCAGGTCGGCGTCGTAATTGCGAATGGTGTCCAGCACCGCCACATCGGCGTTGCCACCCAGCTGGTTGATGATTTCGGCCGCGGTCTTGACCCCGCCCAGCGAGGTCTTGCGAATCTTGTCGCCACCCGCCAGCACCTTGTAGAGCACCTCGTTGAGGTCTTTCAAGGCAGAGGGCTGGATACCTTCCAAGGTGGCCACACGCAGCATCACCTCGCTGCGCAAACGCTCGGGCAGCTGCATCAGCACGGCAGCGGCCTGCTCAAACTCCAGGTGCACCAGGATGGCGGCCACGATCTGCGGGTGCTCGTTGCGCAGCAGCTCGGCCACCGACACCGGGTCCATCCACTTCAGGCTTTCAATGCCCGAGACATCGCCGCCCTGCAAGATGCGGTCCAGCAGCAGCGCTGCCTTGTCATCGCCCAGGGCACGGCGCAGCACCGACTTCACATAGTCGCTGGCGTCTTCCACCAGCAGGCTTTGCGCCGCGCAGTCGTCGGTAAAGCGGGAAATCACAAAGTCCACTTTTTCACGCGACACGCCACGCATGCGGGCGATGGTTTCGCCCAGCTTTTGCACTTCCTTGGGCGATAGGTGTTTGAACACCTCGGCCGCCTCCTCCTCGCCCAGGGACATCAGCAAAATGGCGGCGTCGTTCAGACCACGGTCATCCATAAAAATCTCTTTGTGTGTGGTGTGCAATCAAGGAGTCGTGTCAGGACGCCTCGCCATTGATCCAGGTCTTGACGATATTGGCCACTGCAATCGGGTTTTGCTTGGCCAGGGCACGCGCCTGCTCCAGGCGCACCTGCTCGGCCGTGGGCTGACCGGGCTCCAGCGGAGCCGCCAGTGCCGGGCGCTCCAGCTCGTCGGCCGCCACCAGGTCCACGGCCTGGGCTTCTTGTTTCTTCTGCTTGCGGCGGCGCAGCAACAGACCCAGCAGCACCACGGCGGCGGCAATGCCCAGGCCCACAGGCCAGGCCAGGGTCTTGGCCAGCTCAATGGTTTCAGGCTGGCGCCACAGCGGCAGGTCCACATGCTGCACCTTTTCCGTCAGGAAAGGGGTGTTCATCAGGTTCACCGAGTCGCCACGCTCGCTGTTAAAGCCGATCGTCTCGCGCACCAGGGCCAGCATCTGGGCTTGTTGTTCGGCCGGCAGCGCCTTGGGCGCAGCAGCTTCTTCACCAGCAGCTGCCGTCACCGGCAGGTAGTTCACCACCACGGCCGCGGTCAGGCGCTTGATGCCGCCGGTGCTGTTGCGGGTCACGCGCACGGTCTTGTCGACCTCGTAGTTGGTGACCGACTCACGCTTGCTGCCAGGAATGGCCATGAAGTCGGCCTTCTGCGGGCCGTTGGCGGCCTGCAGCACGGGGGCTGCGTTGTTGTTGATGGGTGCCTGGTTGGGCTGGGGCGGCTGGTTGCTGGTCGCACCGGGCACGCCGGTGGGGGGCTGGGGCTTTTGCTCGCCGGTGCTCTCCACCGTCTGCTGGCTGCGCACGGCGCTGGGCGCCTGACCCTGGTTGGGGTTGTGCTGTTCGGTGGTGGACTCGGTCTGCGAGAAGTCCAGTTCGGCCGTCACCTGGGCTTTGACATTGCCCTTGCCCACCACGGGCTCCAGGATGTCGAGAATGCGCTGGGTGTATTGTTTTTCCAGTTGCTGCTGGAACATCAGCTGCTGCAGGTCCACGGCAGTGTCCTTGCCATCGGGCGACTGCGACAGCAGCTTGCCGCTGTCGTCCAGCACACTAACGGCCGAGGGCAGCATTTCCGGCACGCTGGAAGACACCAGATGCACGATGCCGGCAATCTGGGTGCGGTCCAGCACGCGACCGGGGTAAAGCGTCAGCAGCACCGATGCCGTGGGCTTTTGCTGCTCACGGAAAAAACCGTTCTGATTGGGCATGGCCAGGTGCACGCGGGCGTTTTGCACCGCAGACAGGCCTTGAATGGAGCGCGTCAGCTCACCTTCCAGCGCACGCTGGTAATTGACCCGCTCCTGGAACTGGGTGATGCCGAACTTGCTGCCTTCCATGATTTCAAAACCCGAGACCGAGCCCTTGGGCAGGCCTTGCGTGGCCAGCTTCAGGCGCACGTCGTGCACGCGATCGGCCGGAATCATGATGGCGCCACCACCTTCGGTGTACTTATAGGGCACGTTCATGCCCGTCAGCTGGGCCACGATGGCACCGCCATCCTTGTCGCTCAGGTTGGAAAACAGCACACGGTAATCTGGCTGGCGGCTGTAGAAGAAGGCGGCCGCCAGGCCGGCCACCACCAGCGCAGCCACCGCGCCCCAGCGCAGGCGCTGGCCACGGTCCATGCCGTTGAAGCGCTGCTGCCATTGGGCAGGCATGGCAGATGCCTGGGTGACGGCGGGCGGCGAATTTTCAGGGACTGGTGCGACAGCTGACATGGGGTCTTCCAAAACAGAAAGATCAGGCCCGACACGGAGCCCAACGTGTTCCCGATTATTCAAATTCCCCTTACCCGTGTTCGCCCAATAAGGCACGGCTTTTCCGCTTTATTCCCGCAGCTGTGCCGGCCTGGTCGCATTTACGATTGCTCACATTACTCCAGCTACGACCAGGAATACACCATGGACCTCCGTCTCAACAGCGCGACTTCTCCCGTCTCTGCCGGCGCCGATCTGGCCAGCAAGCTGACCCGCCCGCTGCAAAAGGCAGAGGCCCAGGGCCACGGTTTCAGCGCCGAGCTGGAAAGCGCGCTGCGCTCGGTCAGCGCGGCGCAAAACCATTCTTCCCATCTGCAAAAAGAAGTGCAGCTGGAAAACCCGGCCGTCAGCCTGGAAGAAACCATGGTGGCCATGCAAAAGGCACAAATCGGCTTCCAGGCCTCGCTGCATGTGCGCAACCGCCTGGTGCAGGCTTATAGCGACATCATGGGAATGCAGGTCTGACGCTCCCCCCTGAGCCGCCTGCGGCGGCTTCCCCTGAAATAGGGAGACAAGGGGACGGCAGCCTTTGCTGCGGGGCGGCGCGGCCGGCGTAGGCCCTTGCTCGCTGTCTGCTGGCGAAAGGGGCGGCAGCGATGCTCTTGCGCCGCGCACCTGCCTTGCTCCCTCGCCCGCTTGCGGGAGAGGGTGGGGTTGAGGGGCTCCCGGCAAGGTGCAATGCCTGAGTACGCCCCTCCCTGCGTGAGTCGCCAGCGGTTGTATGCGATGCGTCGCAAATCCATAGGTCAATAAAAAAGGAGCGCTTGAAGCGCTCCTTTGCTTGTTTGCAGAACAGTAGGGGCCCGTGTCCCGGACCAATGCCGGCCGGAGTGGGCTTTTGCCATTGCGCACACGCCCCATCACAACCCACAACACCCAGACGGTGCTTCAGGCGCGGCGCGCGCCCGCAGACAGTATGGGCATACGGCCAGGGCGCGCAACAAAGCATCAAGCGCCGTATGGGCGCCTCACCACGAGGCGCCACATCCAGCAGATTGAGGCTTAAAACTGCTCGTCGGCGCCCAGGTAGCGCCATTGGCCCACGGGCAGATTGCCCAGCACCACCTTGCCGATGCGGATGCGCTTGAGGCCCACCACATACAGGCCCACCTGTTCGCACATGCGGCGGATCTGGCGTTTCTTGCCCTCGGTCAGCACAAAGCGCAGCTGCTCGGGGTTTTGCCAGTCCACTTGCGCGGGCTGCAGCGGCTCGCCATCGAGCTCCAGGCCGTGGCGCAGCAGTGCCAGTTGCTCGGCGGGGAAGACGGACTGGATATCCACTTCGCGGCCTTGGTAGGTCACGCGCACCAGGTATTCCTTGTCCATGGTGGAGTCTTCGCCAATGATTTGGCGGGCCACGCGGCCGTCCTGGGTCAGCACCAGCAGGCCCACGGAGTCAATGTCCAGACGGCCGCAGGGTGCCAGACCCTTGAGCTGGCTGAAGTTGAAGTGGGTCTTGCTGTGGTCGTGATTCCAGCGCGTTTGCGGGTTGATCAGCACCACGGCGGGCTCGTGGCCGTCTTCGGCCTGGCCGCTGACATAGCCCACGGGCTTGTGCAGCAAGATGGTGACCTGCTGGTCCTGGCGGTCCTGGGCAGCGCGGTCGATCTCGATGCGATCGCCCGGCACCACCATCTGGCCCATCACAGCGACAGAGCCGTTGACCTTGACCCAGCCGTTTTCCACCCACTCATCGGCCTCGCGGCGCGAGCACATGCCCAGCTCGGCCATGCGCTTGTTGATGCGGGACTCGCCGGGGCGTGCGTCGGCACGCGGCTCGGCAGCTTCGGGCGGACGCGTCACCTTGATGGGCGCAGCCTTGCCACCCAGCTCGGCGGGAGCGCGGTAGGTACGGATGCCGCCGTAGGAGCGCTCCTCGCCCGGCTTGGGGCCGGCGCGGCGCTCTGCGCGGTAGTCCTCGCGGCTGCGGTTGTCCTGGCGCGGCGCACGGTCATCGCCATAAGAACGAGGTTCGCTGCGATGTTCAGAACGGCGTTCGCTGCGTTCACCGCGTGGGCCATCGCCACGGTCATCACGGCGGGGCTGGTAGGGGCGATCGCCACGGCCAAAGCCGCCTTCGCCACGCTGGTCTCGGCCTTGGCCGTCCCGCAGTGCATAGGGACGGCTGGGGCGGTCCGTGCGCTCAAAACGCTCACCGCCGCGATCGCCACGGAAGCCTTCGCTGCGGTCGTCACGGCGGGGCTGGTAGGGGCGATCCGGGCGACCAAAACCGCCTTCGCCACGGCTGTCGCGGCCCTGGCCTTCACGCGGGGTATAGGGACGGCTGGGTCGGTCCGAACGCTCAAAACGCTCACCGCCGCGATCGCCTCGGTCACTGCGGTCGCCGCGCGGTGCAAAGCCTTCGCGATCGCCACGGAAGCCTTCGCTGCGGTCATCGCGGCGGGGCTGGTAGGGGCGGTCAGCACGGCCAAAACCGCCTTCGCTGCGGCTGTCGCGGCCCTGGCCTTCACGCGGGGTATAGGGGCGGCTGGGCCGGTCCGAACGCTCAAAACGCTCGCCACCGCGGTCGCCACGGTCACTGCGGTCGCCGCGCGGTGCAAAACCTTCGCGCTCGCCACGGAAGCCTTCGTTGCGGTCGTCACGGCGGGGCTGGTAGGGGCGGTCCGGGCGGCCAAAGCCACCTTCGCCGCGGTTGTCACGGCCCTGGCCGTCACGCGCTGCGTAAGGGCGGCTGGGGCGGTCGGAACGTTCGTTGCGCTCACCGCGGGCGGCATAGCCCTCGCGGTCGCCACGGTGATCGTTGCGGCGCGGTGCGGCCGGGCGGCGGTCGTTGTCGCGTCGTCCAGCGCCGGAGGCGCCGGCACGGGGACCGGGCTTGCGGGCTGCGGGCGCCGCGACAGGCGCGGCGGCAGGGGCTTTCACGCGCAGCGTGGCCCGGGATGCGGAATTGTCCGCATCGTTGGATTTGGGTGGTGTCGAGGACATGGGGGCGCTATTGTCGCGCTACTGCCGATTCCCCAGCGCTCACCTGGCCCTTGTGTACCTGTTCTGTACGGGGCTTTAGCACCTGGCGACCGGGCTCGAACACCCGGTTGCGCAAGGCCGTCAGGTCCAGCACGCGCAGGCCGCCGTACTCCACCTGGATGACGCCCTCGGCCTCCAGCGCGGCCAGGGCCTCGTTGACACGCTGGCGCGACAGGCCCACCAGATAGGCCAGCTCTTGCTGGGTGATGCGCAGCACCAGGCCTACGCCGGGATAGAGCACGGGGTTGAACAAGGCGGCCAGGCTGCGCGCCACGCGCACCTCGGGGTTGTTGAGGCGGTCGATTTCGCGCGCTGCAATGAACTGGCCCAGACGCTCGTTGAGCTGGTTCATCACAAAGCGGTTAAAGCCTATGGAGTGGTCCAGCAACCAGTGAAAAGTGTCCACTGGCAGACCGGCCACCACGCTTTTGCGCAGGGCCTGGATGTTGTAGCGATAGGGTTCGCGCTTGAGCGCCGTACCTTCGCCAAACCAGCCCCCGGGAGGCACGCCGGTGAACGTCATGGTCAGGCCCTGGGCGTTGTCGGCACTCATCTTGAGCAGGCCCTCGATCAGCCCCATCCAGTAGGTAACGGCACGGCCCATGGTGCAGATCAGCTCCCCCGTCTCGACTTCGACCACCTGCAGATCGGCCACGGCACGTTCGCGCTCTGCCGGCTGCAGCAGGCGCAGCCAGGGAATGCCATCCAGTTCGTGGGGCGTGGGCCCGCGGCGACGTTGGTGAAGAGTGGAAGAGGATGGTGAAGACGAACGCATGGTGCGTGAGCATGGCCTGTTCTGCACCTGCACACCCATTGGGTTTTCCCCCAGGCTTGTATGCAGATCTTTCACCGTGGACAGCGCGCTACACCCGATGTGTTTGTGCATGAGTGTCTGAAAGTAAGCCTGTGCATGGCTGCCACAGCCCATGGCGCCTATGTCTATTGCTGATTTGACGCAATAACCAAGTAGCAATTTACGTCATCGTCTGACAAATTGAGCGCGTTTACCCGATCAGGAGTTTCCCCCGGAAAGTCGTCGCAAAGACAACAAGACGTCAAACCGCTTCCTACTATCACTGCAAATACACCGCTGGCGTTGGGTATTGCTTCAACGCCATGGCCTGCAACCAGCATCCTGTGAGGAACCGGAATGAGCAGCACATTCCCGCATCTGCTTCTGAAGCATGCCGCCGAGCGCCCCCAAGCGCCCGCGCTGCGTGAGAAGGAGTACGGCATCTGGCAAACCTGGACTTGGGAGGAAGTCGCCCGCGATGTGCGTGCCTTTGCCTGTGGTCTGGCCGATCTGGGTCTGAACAAGGGCCAGAACCTGGCCTTTATCAGCGACAACCGCCCCCATCTGTACATGGGCTTTGTGGCCGTGCAAAGCCTGGGCGCCGTGCCGATTCCGCTCTACCAGGACGCCGTGGCCCAGGAGATGACTTTTGTCATGCAGGACGCGGACATTGCTTTTGCCTTTGCCGAAAACCAGGAGCAGGTAGACAAGCTGCTGGAAGTGCGCGAGACCGTGCCCGGCATACGCCACATCATTTATGACGACCCACGCGGTCTGCGCAAATACGACCAGCCCGGCCTGATCAGCACCGAGCAGCTGATGGAGCGCGGCCGTGCCTGGGACCAGGCCCACCCCGGTGCCTGGGATGCGCTGGTCCAGCAGGTCAAGGCGGACGATGTCTCCGTCATCCTCTACACCTCGGGCACCACGGGCAAACCCAAGGGCGTGTGCCAGACCCACCACAGCTTTGTGGGCTCGGCCCGGGGCGCGGTGGAGGTCGACGGCCTCAACCCCGCAGACAACGTCATCTCCTACCTGCCGCCGGCCTGGGTGGGCGACCATTTGTTCTCGCTGGCGCAATGGATGGTGGCGGGCTTCACCATCAACTGCCCCGAGTCGGCCAGCACCGTCAACATCGACCTGCGTGAGATCGGCCCCAGCTACTACTTCGCCCCGCCGCGCGTGTTTGAAGGCATGCTGACTTCGGTCTCCATCCGCATGGAAGACGCAGCCCCCTTCAAGCAATGGCTCTACAACAAGAGCATGCAGCTGGCCAAGCGCGTGGGCGCCGACATTCTGGACGGCAAGCCCGTGGGCCTGCTCGATCGCATCCAATACAAGCTGGGCGATCTGCTGATCTACGGGCCGCTGCGCAATGTCATGGGGCTGTCGCGCATCCGCGTGGCCTACACGGCGGGCGCCGCCATTGGGCCGGATCTGTTCCGTTTCTTCCGCTCCATAGGCATCAACCTCAAGCAGCTCTACGGCCAGACCGAAACCTGCGCCTATGTCTGCATCCAGAAGAACGGCCAGGTCAAGCTCAACACCGTGGGCCAGGCAGCCCCCGGCATCGAGCTGAAGATTGCCGACAACGGCGAGGTGCTGGTCAAAGGCGTGTCGGTGCTCAAGGAGTACTACAAGCGCCCCGACGCCACGGCCGAGGTCATCGATGAAAACGGCTACTTCCACACCGGGGATGCCGGCGTGCTGGATGCCGACGGTCATCTGCGCATCATCGACCGCGCCAAGGACGTGGGTAAAACCAACACCGGCGCCATGTTTGCGCCCAACTACATCGAGAACAAGCTCAAGTTCTTCCCCCACATCAAGGAAGCCGTGTGCTTTGGCAACGGCCGTGACCAGGTCTGCGCCTTCATCAACATCGACTACGAGGCCGTGGGCAACTGGGCCGAGCGCCAGAACATTCCCTATGGCGGTTATGTGGACCTGGCCTCCAAGGCCAAGGTGTTGGAGCTGGTAGCCGACTGCATTGCCGAGGTGAATGCCGACCTGGCTTCCGAAGCCGGCATGGCCGACACCCAGGTGGCGCGCTTTTTGGTGCTGCACAAGGAGCTGGACCCCGATGACGACGAGCTGACCCGCACCCGCAAGGTGAGGCGCAACTTCATCGCCGACAAATACGGTGTGCTGGTGGATGCCCTGTATGGCGGCCGCAGCGAGCAATTCATCGAGACCCAGGTCAAGTTTGAAGATGGGCGCACCGGCTCCGTCAGCGCCACGCTCCGCATTCTGGACGCCAAGACCCACCCGGCCACCAGCGCCGCCTGACCGCATAGAGACCAGCCGCCATGACAGACAAGAACATCGGCGATGTCATCTTGGACATCCAAAACATCAGCCTGCGCTTCGGCGGGGTGAAGGCCTTGACCGACATCTCGTTCAATGTGCGCGAGCATGAGATCCGCTCCATCATCGGCCCCAACGGCGCCGGCAAGAGCTCCATGCTCAACTGCATCAACGGGGTCTATACGCCGTCCGAAGGCTCCATCACCTTCCGTGGTCAAAAGTTCGACCATATGAACAGCCGCCAGGTGGCCGAGATGGGCGTGGCCCGCACCTTCCAGAACCTGGCGCTGTTCAAGGGCATGAGCGTGATCGACAATCTCATGACCGGCCGCAATCTGAAGATCAAGAGCAATCTCTTGATGCAGGCCCTGCGCTGGGGCCCTGCCGAGAAGGAAGAGATTGCCCACCGCGAATTTGTAGAACACATCATCGACTTCCTGGAAATCCAGGCCTATCGCAAAACCCCCGTGGGCCAGCTGCCCTACGGCCTGCAAAAGCGCGTGGACCTGGGCCGGGCCCTGGCCATGGAGCCCCAGGTGCTTCTGCTGGACGAACCCATGGCCGGCATGAACGTGGAAGAGAAGCAGGACATGTGCCGCTTCATCCTGGACGTGAACGACGAGTTCGGCACCACCATCGTGCTGATCGAGCACGACATGGGCGTGGTGATGGACATCAGCGACCGCGTGGTGGTGCTGGACTACGGCAAAAAAATTGGCGATGGCGCCCCCGATGAGGTGCGCAACAACGAAGACGTGATCCGGGCTTATCTCGGCACGGGGCATTGACATGAGATACCCCCTGAGTCGCCTTCGGCGCCATCCCCCAAGGGGGACGACAGCCTCGCTGCGGGGCGGCGCGGCCGGCGTAGGCCCTTGCTCGCTGTCCCTGAGCGGGGCCCGCGCCGGTTTTTCTCCCTCGCCCCTCTGGGGAGAGGGTGGGGGTGAGGGGCTTGCCCACACCACACAGCGCTGTCATGCAACACCCCCGAGCGCCTTTGCTTGCGGCAACCGAATCTGAATGAGAGCAAATCTATGGCCTTCTTTCTCGAAACCCTGTTTGGCGGCCTGATGGCCGGCATGCTCTACGCCCTGGTGGCGCTGGGCTTTGTGCTGATCTTCAAGGCCTCGGGCGTCTTTAACTTTGCCCAGGGCGCCATGGTGCTATTTGCAGCCCTGGCCATGGCACGTTTTGCGGAGTGGATTCCGCAGTGGACCGGCATCGAAAGCAAGCTGGTGGCCAATCTGGCGGCCTTTGCCATCGCCGCAGCCATCATGTTTGTCTGCGCCTGGCTGATCGAGCGCCTGGTGCTGCGCCATCTGGTGAACCAGGATGCGGCCACGCTGCTGATGGCCACGCTGGGTATTACCTATTTCATGGAAGGCGTGGGCCAGACGCTGTTTGGCAGCGAGATCTACAAGATCGACATTGGCATGCCCAAGGACCCGGTGTTCATGCTGGAGTCGGTGTTTGAAGGCGGCGTGATGGTCAACCAGGAAGATGTGATCGCCGCCGTGATCGCCGCTGCCCTGGTGGCTGCCTTGTCCGTTTTCTTCCAGAAGACCAGCACCGGCCGCGCCCTGCGCGCCGTGGCGGATGACCACCAAGCCGCCCAGTCCATCGGCATTCCGCTGAACCGCATCTGGGTGATTGTGTGGTGTGTGGCCGGCATCGTGGCTCTGGTGGCCGGGATGATCTGGGGCTCCAAGCTGGGCGTGCAGTTCACTCTCACAACCGTAGCACTGCGTGCCCTACCCGTGGTCATTCTGGGCGGTTTGACCTCGGTACCCGGCGCCATCATCGGCGGCTTGATCATCGGCGTGGGCGAGAAGCTGTCCGAGGTCTACCTCGGCCCTTATGTGGGCGGCGGCATCGAAATCTGGTTTGCCTATGTGCTGGCCCTGGTGTTCCTGCTGTTCCGTCCCCAGGGATTGTTCGGCGAGAAGATCATCGATCGCGTGTAACGCGATCTGCCAGAAGGGCACTTTGCGCACCGCGCAAAGAACGATCTTCCAGCGAGGTGCGCACAGCGCACCGCAGCTAGAAAGTGATGCCCCTCCAATGAAAAAAGAATCAGGAGAGAGACATGTTCTATCGTGAAAACGGTCAGTTCAAAACCAGCTACCGGGCTGACCAGCAGATCTTCACCATCCGCCAGGACAAGATCGCCATACTGGTGCTGATTGCGGCAGCCTTTTTGGTGGTGCCCCAGTTCGCCACCGACTACTTCTACCTGGCGATTCTGACCCCGCTGGTCATCATGTCCCTGGCCGCGCTGGGCGTGAACATTCTGGTGGGCTACTGCGGTCAGATCTCGCTGGGCTCTGGCGCCTTCATGGCCGTGGGTGCTTACGGCGCCTACAACTTCGTGGTGCGCATGCCCGGCCTGCCCCTGATTCCGGCGCTGATTCTGGGCGGTCTGTGCGCCACCTTTTTCGGCATCTTGTTCGGCCTGCCCAGCCTGCGCGTCAAAGGCCTGTATCTGGCCGTGGCCACGCTGGCGGCGCAGTTCTTCAGCGACTGGATGTTTTTGCGCATCAAGTGGTTCACCAATGACTCGCCCTCGGGTTCGGTGTCGGTGAACAACCTGGAAGTCTTTGGCATGGCCATCCAGTCGGCCCAGTCCAAATACCTGTTCTGCCTGGCCGTGCTGGTGGTGATTGCCCTGCTGGCGAAAAACCTGGTGCGCGGCGCCATAGGCCGTGAGTGGATGGCGATTCGCGACATGGACGTGGCCGCCAGCGTGATCGGCATCCGCCCCATGTACGCCAAGCTCAGCGCCTTTGCCGTCAGCTCCTTCATCGTCGGCGTGGCCGGCGCGCTGTGGGGCTTTGTGCACCTGGGCGCCTGGGAGCCTGCGGCCTTCTCGGTGGACATCTCCTTCAAGCTGCTGTTCATGGTCATCATCGGCGGCCTGGGCTCCATCATGGGCAGCTTTTTTGGCGCGGCCTTCATCGTGGTCCTGCCCATTGTGCTGAACCTGGTGCTGCCCGCACTGGCCAGCCTGTTCGGCATGAGCATTTCCACCGCAGGCATCTCGCACGCCGAATTCATCATCTTCGGCGCGCTGATTGTCTGGTTCCTGATTGTTGAGCCCCACGGCATCGCCAAGCTGTGGTCCACCGGCAAGCAAAAGCTGCGTGTCTGGCCCTTTCCACATTGATCCCCATTGATTTGCATCGGTTCCCATGGGTTCCTGTTGAGTTTGAAGGTGTGCGCGCATGCCCTGCGCGTTTTCGGTGACGTTGAAACCATTCCATAAGTGAGGAGACAAACCATGAAGTTCACCCGTCTGGCTCTGGCAGCCACCCTGGTTGCCGCAGGCGCGGGCTTTGCCACCACGGCATCGGCCCAGGCCAACGAACAGTTTTTCCCGCAGCTGACCTACCGCACGGGCGCTTATGCGGCCTACGGAATCCCATGGTCGAACGGCAAGGTGGACTACCTCAAACTCATCAATGCCCGTGACGGCGGCATCAACGGCGTCAAGCTCACCTTCGAGGAGTGCGAAACCGCCTATGCCACCGACCGCGGCGTGGAATGCTATGAACGCCTCAAGACCCGCCCCGGCGTGGCCGTGGTCGAGCCCCTGGCCACCGGCATCACCTTTGCGCTGACCGAGAAGGCCCCGGTCGACAAGATCCCGCTGATGACCCAGGGCTACGGTCTGTCCATCTCCCAGGACGGCAATGCCTTCCAGTGGAACTTCCCCTTCCTGGGCAGCTACTGGACGGGCGCCGACATCCTGATCCAGCACCTGGGCAAGCAGGTCGGCGGTCTGGACAAACTCAAGGGCAAGAAGATTGCCTACGTCTACCACGACAGTCCCTTTGGCAAGGACGCCATTCCCCTGCTGGAAAAGCGCGCGCAAATGCATGGTTTCACCCTGCAGCTGATGCCGGTGACGGCGCCCGGCGTGGAGCAAAAGTCCACCTGGCTGCAGGTACGCCAGAACCGCCCCGACTACCTGCTGCTGTGGGGCTGGGGCGTGATGAATGCCACCGCCCTCAAGGAGGCCCAGGCCACCGGCTTTCCGCGCGAGAAGATGTACAGCGTGTGGTGGGGCGGCACCGAGCCTGCGGTGCGTGATGTGGGCGAAGGCGCCAAGGGCTTTAACGCGCTCTCGCTGTACAGCCACGGCACCTCGTCCAAGGTGATGCAGGACATCTTGAAGCTGGTGCACGACGCCAAGCAGGGCACAGGGCCCAAGGACGAAGTGGGCACCGTGCTCTATGTGCATGGCGTGATCACGCAAATGCTGGCCGTGGAGGCCGTGCGCGTGGCCCAGGAGAAATTCGGCAAGGGCAAGGTCATGACCGGCGAGCAGGTGCGCTGGGGCATGGAAAACCTGAAGCTGGACGCCAAGCGCCTGAAGGAGCTGGGCTTTGACGGCGTGATGCAGCCCCTGTCCACCAGTTGCTCCAACCACATGGGCTCCAGCGCAGCCCGCGTCTACGCCTGGGATGGCAAGAACTGGCAATACACCTCGGACTGGTACCAGTCCGATGCCAAGGTGCTGGACCCGCTGATCAAAGAGCATGGCGACAAGTATTTGGCGGACAAGAAGTTGGCCCGCCGCACCGACTGCAAGTAAGCAGACTGCCATGGCTTGCGCCCCGCAAGGCACAGGCCATGGCGCCCTCACAACAGGAGACAAGCATGAAACTCAACCATCTGACTGCGGCGGCCACCCTCGCCTTGACCGGCATGGGCTTTGCCACCAGCGCTGTGGCCCAGGCACAGGAACAGTTTGTTCCGCTGCTGTCCTACCGTACCGGCCAGTTCGCACCTCTGGGCATTCCATGGGGTGACGGCAAGCTGGACTACCTCAAACTGGTCAACGCCAAGGGCGGCGTCAACGGCGTGAAGATTTCCTACGAGGAATGCGAAACCGCCTATGACACCAGCCGCGGCGTGGAATGCTATGAACGCCTCAAGGGCAAGGGCAGCGGCGCTGCAGGCTTTGACACCCAGTCCACCGGCATCACCTTTGCCGTGACCGAAAAAGCCCCCATCGACAAGATCTCCGTGGTCACGCCCGGCTATGGCCTGTCCCAGTCCGTGGACGGCAAGGTCTTCGAGTGGAACTTCCCCCTGCTGAGCACCTACTGGACCGGCGCCGACGCCATCGTCCAGGACATCCTGAAGAAGGAAAAAGGCAGCCTCAAGGGCAAGAAGATCACCCTGATCTACCACGACTCTCCCTATGGCAAGGAACCCATCCCGCTGCTGCAAAAGCGTGCCGAAAAGGAAGGCTTCACTCTGGCCATGCTGCCCGTGACGGCCCCTGGCGTGGAGCAAAAAGCCACCTGGCTGCAGGTGCGCCAGAACCGCCCCGACTACGTGATTCTGTGGTCCGCCGGCGTGATGACGCCCACGGCCATCCGCGAGGCACAGGCCACAGGCTTTCCGCGCGAAAAAATGTATGCCGTGTGGTGGGCGGGCTCCGACCATGACGTGAAGGGCATTGACGGCGCCAAGGGCTACAACACCGTCACCATCCACAACACGGCCGAGCACGACAAGGTGCACGACGAAGTCAAGACCATGCTCTATGACAAGGGCCAGGGCGCTGCCGGCAGCGCCAAGGAACTGGGCGCCATCGCTCACACCCGTGGCATGGTGATTGCCATGCTGCAGGTGGAAGGCATTCGCACCGCGCAGGAAAAGTTCGGCAAGGGCAAGGTCATGACGCCCGAGCAGATCCGCTGGGGCATGGAGAACCTGAACCTGACCCAGGAGCGCCTGAACGAGCTGGGCTTTGGCAAGCTGATCCGCCCCATCAAGACCAGCTGTGACAACCACATGGGTGCCGACTGGGCCCGCATTGCGCAGTGGAACGGAAGCAAGTGGACCGTGACCTCGGACTGGTACCAGGCTGACAAGACCTTGATCGACCCCCTGGTCAAGGAATACGCAGCCAAGTACGCCAAGGACAAGAACATCAAGGTCCGCAGCTGCAACTAAGCATGCTGTACATCCATGCCGCACCCCTGCGGCTGCGGCATGGATTCAGCGATGGAAGCTATTACTTTTGAAGATGAATGTGGAAACCATGACCGATACCCGCACCGCCACTGCCTCCAACTCCGCCGCGCCCGTGCTCGTGGTCAACGGCATTGAGGTCATCTACAACCACGTCATCCTGGTGCTCAAGGGCGTGTCGCTGCAGCTGCCGGAAAAAGGCATTGTGGCCCTGCTCGGCGGCAACGGCGCGGGCAAGACCACCACGCTGCGCGCCATCTCCAACCTGCTCAAGGGCGAGCGCGGCGAGGTCACCAAGGGCTCCATCGAGCTGCGCGGTGAACAGATTCAAAACCTCTCGCCGGCCGACCTGGTCAAGCGCGGCGTGGTCCAGGTCATGGAGGGCCGCCACTGCTTTGCCCACCTGACCATTGAAGAAAACCTGATGACGGGCAGCTACACCCGCACCGACAAGGGCGAGATCGCGGCCAATCTGGAAAAGGTCTACAACTACTTCCCTCGCCTCAAGACCCGCCGCACCAGCCAGGCGGCCTACACCTCGGGCGGCGAGCAGCAGATGTGCGCCATTGGCCGCGCCATCATGAGCAACCCGAACATTGTGTTGCTGGACGAGCCCTCCATGGGCCTGGCGCCGCAAATCGTGGAAGAGGTGTTCAACATCGTCAAAGACCTGAACGCCAAGGAAGGCACCACCTTCCTGCTGGCCGAGCAGAACACCAATATGGCGCTGAAGTACGCCGACTACGGCTACATCATGGAAAGCGGCCGCATCGTCATGGACGGCGCGGCCAGCGACCTGGCCAGCAACGAGGACGTCAAGGAGTTCTACCTGGGCGTGGGCGGCAACGAGCGCAAGAGCTTTAGGGACGTCAAGAGCTACAAGCGCCGTAAGCGTTGGTTGGCATAACCCCCCCTGAGGCGCTAACGCGCCTTCCCCCCAGGGGGACGGCAGCCTTTGCTGCGGGGCGGCCCTTGCTGGCTGCCACTGGCGAATGGGGTCTCGAGATGCAATGGGGGAAAGTCTGAGCCCTCCGACTTCGCTCCTTCCTCCTCCGGGGGAAGGCAGGGATGGGGGCCTGCAGCGCTGAAGTCGCCTCTTTATTCACTCCTTACTTCATAGCTGCTCGCGCTGGATACATCTACGTTTGAGCACTGTTTCATTGAATATTTTGCAGAGGAGCCATCTGAAATGAGTATGTTTTTCGATGCCCTGGAAACCCGCAGCCCGCAGCAGCGGGAGGCCGATCTGCTGGCGCGTTTGCCGGCCCAGATTGCCCATGCCCAGCAGCATGCACCGGCGTTTGCCCGCATCTTGCAAGGTGTGGATGCGGCCGCCATCACCAGCCGCGCCGCGCTGGCCCGGTTGCCGGTGACGCGCAAGTACGAGCTGCTGCAGCGCCAGCGCGACCAGATTGGCCAGGCTGGTCAACCCGGCCATAGCCCTTTTGGCGGCTTTGCCACCCACGGTTTTGGCAAGGCCATGCCGCGCGTGTTCTCCAGCCCCGGGCCGATCTACGAGCCCGAGGGCACGCGCCCAGATTACTGGCGCATGGCCCGCGCCATTTATGCCGCCGGCTTTCGCCCGGGCGAGCTGGTGCACAACTGCTTTTCCTACCATTTCGTGCCCGCAGGCTCGATGATGGAAACCGGTGCCCAGGCCCTGGGCTGCACGGTGTTCCCCGGTGGCACGGGCCAGACCGAGCAGCAGGTGCAGGCCATGGCCGAGCTGCGCCCGGCCGGCTATATCGGCACGCCCAGCTTCTTGAAAATCATTTTGGAGAAGGCTGCCGAGCAAGGTATTGCCCTGCCCTCTTTGACCAAGGCCCTGGTCAGCGGCGAGGCCTTTCCCCCTTCGCTGCGCGACTGGCTGGCCGAGCGCGGCGTGGCCGCCTACCAGGCCTATGCCACGGCCGACCTGGGCCTGATTGCCTATGAGACCGAGGCCCGCGAAGGCCTGGTGCTGGACGAGGGCGTGATCGTGGAAATCGTGCGCCCCGGCACCGGCGACCCGGTGGCCGAGGGCGAGGTGGGCGAGCTGGTCATCACCACGCTGAACACCGACTACCCGCTGATTCGCTTTGGCACCGGCGACCTGTCGGCCGTGCTGCCCGGGCAGTGCCCCACGGGCCGCACCGCCACCCGCATCAAGGGCTGGATGGGCCGTGCCGACCAGACCACCAAGGTGCGCGGCATGTTTGTCCACCCCGGCCAGGTGGCCGAAGTGGCCAAGCGCTTTCCGCAGATTCTGAAGGCGCGCCTGGTGGTCAGCGGCGAAATGGCCAACGACCAGATGGCCTTGCAGGTGGAAACCACGGAAACCGCCGAGGGCCTGGCCCGCCTGATTGGCGATGCCATCCGTGAAGTCACCAAGCTGCGCGGCGATGTGCAGCTGCTGCCCCCGGGCAGCCTGCCCAATGACGGCAAGGTGATCGAGGACGCGCGCAGCTACCGCTGAACGTGCTGGCTGCCCGAGCCGCTTGCATATCGCCCAAGCTGCGATGTGCGAGCGGCTTTTTTCATGCAGCTGGCCCATGGCAGGAGCACTGCGCTGACCGCCTTGCCTGACGCAGCTTGGCGCGGCCCGCAATCCCTAATATCAAGCTCAGGCCTTGGCTGACGCAAATGCGACAGTTCTTGACGATTCCCTGACGCAAGTCCGTTTCGCCTCGTTTTTTTCGTATTTTTTCAATTCAAAAACAAGAGCATCAAATGCTTGTGTAGTAACAAATTTTCGGCATTTGCATTTAAAAAACGGCAACAAAACGCCCGGGTTATTACCAAGTCTGCAACCGCAGATGTTCGCCACCATGGCGCCCTTGTTTTCGTAGGAATCGAGTCAATGAAAAACACCCTCCGCCTGGCCGCTGTGGCCGTTGCCGCTGTCGCCGCTTGCGGTGCCCAAGCCCAGACCTTCCCTGTCGCTGGCAAGAACATCACCATCGTGGTGCCCTTCTCGGCAGGCGGCCCGACCGACCGTGTGGCCCGTGACCTGGCCGAAGCTCTGCGCAAGCCCCTGGGCGGCGCCACGGTGGTGATTGAAAACGCTGCCGGCGCCGGCAGCACCATCGGTGCCGCCAAGGTGGCCCGTGCCCCGGCCGATGGCTACACCCTGCTGCTGAACCACATCGGCATGGCCACCATCCCCTCGCTCTACCGCAAGCTGTCGTTCAATGTGCTGAACGACTTCGAGTTCCTGGGCATCATCAACGACGTACCCATGACCGTGGTGGGCCGCCCCACGCTGGAAGCCAATAACTACGCCGAGCTGAACAAGTGGATGCAGGCCAACAAGGAAAAGGTCAACCTGGGCCACTCCGGTCTGGGTTCTGCCGGCCACCTGTGCGGCCTGATGTTCCAAAGCGCCATCAATGTGCAGATGACCACCGTGGCCTACAAGGGCGCGGCACCTGCCATCACCGATTTGATGGGCGGCACCATCGACCTGATGTGCGACCAGACCACCAACACCAGCTCGCAGATCGAGGCCAAAAAGGTCAAGGGCTATGCCGTGACCACCAAGGAACGCCTGAAGACGCCAGCGCTGAAGGACATGCCCACGCTGAACGAATCCGGCGTCAAGGGCTTTAACGTCACCGTATGGCACGGCTTGTACGCTCCCAAGGGCACGCCCGAAGCCGTTCTGGCCAGCATCAACACCGCACTGAAGACGGCGCTGAAGGACCCCACCTTCATCCAGAAGCAAGAAGGCCTGGGCGCCATTGTGGCCACCGATGGCCGCGTGGAGCGCAAGGGCCACAAGGAGTTTGTGAAGTCCGAGATCGATGCCTGGGGCAAGGTCATCAAGGCCGCCGGCCAATTCGCCGACTAAGCCTCAAACAGCCTTGCTGTTGGGTACTTGGCTCGTGCCGAGACGCCCATACGGCACTTGATGCGTTGTTGCTCGCCCTTGCCGTACCCAAGTACTGTCTGCGGGCGAGCGCCTAGCCTGAAGTGCCGTCTGGACGTTGTGGGGTGGGATTGAGCGCCCGCTGAACTGCTTGCCCCCGCTCCGGCCTACATCTTCTTTGCCTCCCGCATTTCTGAGTTGAGCCACAAAAAAACGGTGCCCAAGGCACCGTTTCTTTTTTGCGCGGCCGGCAGGCCGGCAAGGGATCAATGGTCAGTGCTCCCAGGTCACATCCTTGTTTTCCTGGGCGCTGCTGCGCAGCATGTCCAGCAGCGGCTTGGCGCGCTGGTGCAGGCTGACGGCGCCCAGCTCGTCGCTGAGCTTGGCCAGGGCTTCGCCGGCCTTGGGGTTGCCTTGCTGGATGTCGGCCTCCAGGGCCTTGCGGCGGCGGTCGTCTTCGAGCACGGCGGCTTCCAGGGCCGCCACGGCTGCCGGAATCTGCGCCACAGTGACGATGCCGGGCTCGCCCGGGGTCTTGCCCAGAATCTGCAGAATCTGCTTGCCGGGTGCATCCAGCATGATGAGGTCGGCGGTTGCGCGGGATTTGAATTTATAGGCCATGTGCTTGCTCCTCTCTTCTTCGCATTAGCGGTACATATAGTCGCGCTGGAATGGGTACGACGATTGTGCACCGCGCAGGCTGCCATGGTCGATCCTGCCGTTCGGATGTGTGAGCAACATTTGATGTAGCGCGATCCATCCCTGCTCAAAAGCCATGGCACAGCCCGCCAGATAGAGGCGGTAGGCTTTCAAGGCTTTCTGCGCCCGCTCCGGCGCCACCTGCTGCCGCAAGATGTTGGCGGCCTGCGGCAGCTGCGCTTCCAGTGCGTCGGACCAGGCCCAGAGCGTGCGGGCGTAATGCGGACGCAGGTTTTCGGTGTCCACCATTTCCAGTCCGGCCTGGGCGGCGTCGTGCAGCATGGTGCTCACATGCAGCAGCTCCCCGCCGGGGAAGATATAGCGCTCTATGAACTCCCCCATCCCCGCGCCCAGCTCTAGGTTGTCGACACCCGCAGCGGTAATGCCGTGGATCAGCGCCATGCCACCGGGCTTGAGCAGCTTTTTCACCGCCTGAAAGTACACAGGCATGTGCGCGCGGCCCACATGCTCGAACATGCCCACCGAGGCCACCTTGTCAAAAGGTGCTTCCTGAGCCTTGTCACGGTAGTCGCACAGCTCGATATGGACCCTGCTCTCCAGGCCCTTGGCGGTAATCAGCCGCCGCACATATTCGTGCTGGTTGCGCGACAGCGTGATGCCATGGGCCTGCACACCATAGTGCTCTGCCGCCCACAGCAGCAGGCCGCCCCAGCCCGCGCCTATGTCCAGAAATCGCTCACCGGGTTTGAGCCGCAGCTTGCGGCAGATATGGTCCAGCTTGGCTTCCTGGGCCTGGGCCAGGCCCATGCCAGGCTCGCGGTAGTAGGCGCAGGAGTAAACGCGGCGCGGGTCCAGCCACAGCGCGTAAAAATCATCCGAGAGGTCGTAGTGAAACTGGATTTGCTGCGCATCCCGCGTCAGCGTGTGCATGGCCCGGGAGCGCAGCTTGCCGACTGCGCTGCTCCAGCGACCGGGAGCCTCCTTGCGCGGGTCGACCTCCAGCAAGGAGGCCGCCATGCCCATGACGTCGCGCATATGTCCGTACAGATCGACCTGGCCTTCGACCACCGCCGTGGCCAGGGAGCCGATCTGTCCGTCGGCCAGCATGGCCAGCGCCAGCGCCGAATGCAGCTGCACCCGTACGGGGGCATCGTCCGGGCCTATCAACTGCCCATGGGGCAGTTGAACCTGAACCGCTGTGGGGAGTGAGGCTAGACGCGCCTCCAGATGGGGGAGCATGGCTTTCATGGCTCCCCATTTTTCGCAGCCCCTTCGGGGCGTCAATGGTCAGCGGCCACGCCAAAGCGTCAAAAAATAGTGGTCACTTCGACGCAAAGGCTTATGGGATAAGCAAGTTACTCCGAACCACCCATCCGCATTGTTCAGGCGATTTTAAGCAACTCTTTGTAAGCCCTGCGCGTCTGGGGTGCCACGGCTTCCAGCACCTGTTCGTAAGAGGTCTTGTGCCGCGCCATCAAGCGCACCGAGGCCACGGTGCGCGATTTGCAAAACCAGTGGCAGCTGTGCTGCATCAGCATCAGCTCGGCCGTCATGCAAAAAGCCTGGGCCTTGCGCTCTGCGAGCGTCATGCCCTCTTGCGCGCAAGCGGCCTTCAAGGCCTTGGCATGCAGCTGCAAGGCAGCGCGCATATCAAAGCTGGCCGACGGAACCAGGGTCTCGAAATACGGCAGGGCCAGCGGCAAGGTGCTCACCCGCGTGCGCTCGGCAGGAACCTGGGCAAAATCATCGGCCAGGCGCTGGAACTGGCTGCACAGCTGCTGCTCGTAACCAGACAAAGTGCCCCAGACCTGTTCCTGGCGCTGGGGGTCGGCCTCGCCGGCAGCGCGCAGATAGCCATCCATGAGTGTGGCCATCAGCTTCTCGATCTGTGTGCCCCCCAGGAACGAGGCCAGCAGCAAGATGCGCTGCTTTTGCGCATGTACCTTCAGAAAGTACAAAGCCATGGTGAGCAGTAAAAAAAGCGTAAACCAATCCATCAGCGTGCACAGAGCCAAACCAAACAAGCGTTCAAGTGTAATGGCCGCTCTCGGCTGCGCCCTCGGCCTTGTCCTTGCGGGCTGCTCTGCCCAGTCCTGGCCGGGGTATTACTGGCAGGCAGCGGCCGGGCAAATGCAGCTGCTGACCTCGGCCCGGCCCGTGACCACCACCATGCAAGACCCGGCCACGCCAGACGCGCTGCGCCAGCGCCTGGAGCGCAGCCAGCACATGCGCCGCTATGCCAGCGAGCGTCTGGCCCTGCCCGACAACGCCAGCTACCGCCGCTACGCCGATATCCAGCGCGACAACCCCGTATGGAATGTGGTGGCAGCGCCTGCGGATGCACTCACCCTGCATACCTGGTGCTTTCCCATAGTGGGCTGCGTGGGCTACCGCGGCTATTTTCACGAGGCCGACGCCCAAACCCAGGCCAGCCGGCTGCGCGCCCAGGGACTGGATGTGCATGTCTACGGTGTGCCGGCCTATTCCACCCTGGGCTGGTTCAACTGGCTGGGGGGCGACCCGCTGCTGAGCAGCTTTATCCACTGGCCAGAGCCCGAGCTGGCCGGCCTGATCTTTCACGAACTGGCCCACCAGCTGCTGTTTGTGCCGGGGGACACGGCTTTCAACGAAGCCTTTGCCACTGCAGTCCAGCGCCTGGGCACAGCGCAATGGCTGCACGATGCCGGCACCCCGGCCCAGCAAGCCGCTTTTGCCCGCAGCGAGCGCTGGCGGCTTGCATGGCAAGCACTGACCCAGTCCACCCAGGCAGAACTGGCCGGCTTGTATGCGGCCCAGCACACCACCCCGCTCACACCACAGGCCTTGCAGGCACGCAAGCAAGCCTTGCTGCAGGACTTTCGCCAGCGCTATGCCGCCCTGCGCCAGCAATGGCGGCCGACAACACAGCCCAACCCTCACGACGGCGCCCGCAACGACGCCTGGGCGCGCCTGGACGACTGGGTGGCCCAGGCCAATAACGCCAGCTTTGCCTCCCTGGGTCTGTATGAAGACTGGGTGCCGGCCTTTACCGCCATGTTCCAGCAAGCCGACGGGGATTGGCCACGCTTTTATGATGCCGTGCGCGCCCTGGCTGCCCTGCCGCCCGAGGCCCGCCGCAGCGCCCTGTGCGCTGCACTTCCCACTGACTCACCTGCTTGCGACCGTGCCCCAGATCCAGATTGAACGCGCCCACCAATTGGGCCTGCCCACCGCCCGCCAACATGCCCACCACTGGGCCGACAAGGCCCAGGCCAAATACGGCGTGGACTGCCGCTACGAAGAAGGTGCCGACGGCGACACCCTGCACTTCAGCGGCAATGGCATGGAAGGCCAGCTGCGGGTCACCGCCACCGCCCTCGCATTGCAAGCCGAGCTGGGCTTTCTGGCCGCCATGTTCAAAGACCAGATCGAAGCCAAGCTGCGCGCCCAGTTTGACGAAATCGCCAGCGCGACGGCCTAAGCCTGCGTAGACAGCGCTACACAATTCATAACTGCCTGTGCAATACCGGCCCCAAGCTGGGCATGCTCTTCACCGAGAAGCCTTAAGACTGGAGCGTGAACTGCTCCTATTTTTTCATTAAGGTATTTCGCAGCGCAGCCCCATCAGGGCTGCCGCGCAAGGGCCGCCCCGCCGCGCTGGCAGCGTCCCCCTGCCCGCGAGCGCAGCTCGCGAAGAGCGGGGGGAAGGCGCGCAGCGCCTCAGGGGGGTGTTCTACAAGGCCATAAAAAAAGCGGCCCTTGCGGGGCCGCTACCTTGGATCCTCTGCTGGCTGTTTCGCACTCAGCGCAGCGATTCAATGAGGTCAATGTACTGCTGTTTGGCCTCGTCTGCCGTGGTGTCCTTGAGTTTTTCCCAGGCGTCCCACTTGGCACGGCCCACCATGTCCGAGAAGCTGGGCTTTTTGGCCTCGTTATCACCTTCGGTGGCCTGTTTGTACAGGGCGTAAATCTTCAGCAGCGTGCCATTGTCTGGGCGCTCGCTCAGGGTCTTGGAGTTGGTGACTGCGGCTTCGAACAAGGCGTTCAGGTCGGACATGGGGCTTGGCTCCTCATAGCATGGGTCTGGCCGGCAGTGTAGCCAAAAAGCAGACTAAAAAGCACGGTCGTTCACTTCAAACACCTCCGGCTTTACCCTTGGTTTCACCGCCGCATGCTGGATTTACCGCGTGGGCTGCGCCAGCCACTGCTGGGCCAGCCGCACCCAGTAGGCCGCGCCCCGGGGGATCAGGCTGTCATTGAAGTCATAGCTGGGGTTGTGCAAATTGCAGGGGCCAGCGCCATGGCCCATGGCACGGTGGTCGCCGTCGCCATTGGCGATAAAGCAATAGGCCCCCGGTTTTTCCAGCAGCATGAAGGCAAAGTCCTCCGCCCCCATGGAGGGTTCCTGGGGCAGAACATTGGCCTCGCCCACCACCTCGGCCATCACGCGGCGAGCAAACTCGGCCTCGGGCGCGCTGTTGATGGTGGGCGGGTAGTTGCGCACAAATTCGAACTCGCACTCCATGCCATGGGCCGCGCACAGGCCGCGCACCAGCTCCTCCATGCGCCGCTCAATCATGTCCAGCACCTCCAGTGTGAAGGTGCGCACCGTGCCCTGCAGTTCCACGCTGTCGGGCACCACATTGGTGGCCTCCCCTGCATGGACCATGGTGACGGACACCACACCGGCCTCTATGGGTTTGACGTTGCGGCTGACAATGGTCTGCAGCGCGGTGATCAAGAGGGCAGCCACTGGCACCGGATCGACCACCATATGCGGCATGGCCGCATGGCCGCCCTTGCCGCGCAGCACGATCTTGAATTCGTTGCTGGAGGCCATGGCCGGGCCTGCGCCCACGGCCATGGTGCCGGCACGCATGCCCGGCCAGTTGTGCATGCCAAAAACGGCCTGCATGGGGAACTTGGTGAACAGCCCGTCCTGGATCATCTCGCGCGCACCGCCGCCGCCCTCTTCGGCCGGCTGAAAAATCAGGTAGACCGTGCCCTCCAGGCTGTCGCGGTGGGCCGCCAGGTACTGGGCCGCCGCCAGCAGCATGGCGGTGTGGCCGTCGTGGCCGCAGGCGTGCATCTTGCCGGCATGACGGCTGGCATGGGCAAAGCTGTTGAACTCCTGCATGGGCAGGGCGTCCATATCGGCGCGCAGCCCCAGGGCGCGGCCATGGTTGCCGCCCTCCTTGCCGCCCCGGCCATGCACAATGCCCACCACCCCGGTCTTGCCCAGGCCGCGGTGCACGGGAATCCCCCATTCGGTGAGCTTGGCCACTACCACATCGGCAGTGCGCCGCTCTTCAAAGCACAGCTCGGGGTGGGCATGCAGATCACGGCGCAGGGCGGTGATTTGGGGGGCCTGTTCGGCCAGGAATTCGGTCAGGGACATACAGGCCTCTTTGTATGGGGTGGACGGGCATGGCTGGCAGCCCCACGCAAGGAAAAGGCCACCAGCCCACAGGTGTGCAGAATACCGCGCCCTCCGCCCCACGCTGAGAACCCGTGCAGCAACCCTGCTGTCATGCGGATACCGCACAATGCAGCATGCAAAGCTTTACCGCCTCCGTTTCCTCCACAGCGGCGCCCATGCGCCGGTTCGATGATCCCCAGGCCGCACTGGCCTGTGTCCAGGCTCTCTACCAGGAGCAGGTGGAACACCTGCGTGACGCCATGCGCCGCTTTGTCGCCGGCGAGGTTTTCTCGGCCCCGGTCCACGCCTACTACCCCCTGGTGTGCATAGAGACGCATACCGTGGCCCGGGCCGACACCCAGCTGGCCTATGGCTTTGTCGAAGGCCCTGGCCGCTACGAAGCCACCCTCACCCGGCCCGATCTGTTCGACCGTTATCTGCTCGACCAATTCCGCCTGCTGCGCAAAAACCATGGCGTGGACATCCAGGTGGGCCTGAGCAACAAGCCCATTCCCATCCATTTCTCGTTTGCCGACAACGACCATGTGGAAGGCAGCCTCACGCCCGAGCGCCGGGTGCTGATGCGCGATGTGTTCGACCTGCCCGACCTGGAAGCCATGGACGACGGCATTGCCAACGGCACCTGGCGTGCCCAGCCCGGCCAGGCTTTCCCGCTGTCGCTGTTCACCGCCCCGCGCGTGGACTATTCGCTGCACCGGCTGCGCCACTACACCGGCACCCAGCCCGAGTGGTTCCAGAACTTTGTGCTGTTCACCAACTACCAGTTCTACATCGACGAGTTCATCCGCCTGGGCCATGCCGAAATGGCCAAACCGGACAGCGAATACATTGCCTTTGTCGAGCCCGGCAACGTGGTCACCCGCCGCACCGGCCTGGCGGCCGAAGCCGTGGACGAGCTGGGCGCCGCCCCACCCCGCCTGCCGCAAATGCCGGCCTACCACCTGGTGCGCGCCGACAACAGCGGTATCACCATGGTCAACATCGGTGTGGGCCCGGCCAATGCCAAAACCATTACCGACCACATCGCCGTGCTGCGCCCCCATGCCTGGATGATGCTGGGCCACTGCGCCGGGCTGCGCAACAGCCAGCAACTGGGCGACTATGTGCTGGCCCACGCCTATGTGCGCGAAGACCATGTGCTGGACGAAGACCTGCCGCTGTGGGTGCCGATTCCCGCCCTGGCCGAGATTCAGGTGGCGCTGCAGCAGGCTGTGGCCGATGTGACCGCCATGACGGGCTCCGACCTCAAGCACATCATGCGTACCGGCACCGTGGCCAGCACCGACAACCGCAACTGGGAGCTGCTGCCCGACAACCTACCCCAGCGCCGCTTCAGCCAGAGCCGGGCCGTGGCCCTGGACATGGAGTCCGCCACCATTGCCGCCAACGGTTTCCGTTTCCGCGTGCCCTACGGCACCTTGCTGTGCGTGAGCGACAAGCCCCTGCACGGCGAGATCAAGCTACCCGGCATGGCCAACCACTTCTACCGCGAGCGCGTGGACCAGCATCTGCGCATAGGCATGCGCGCCGTGGACCTGCTGCGCCAGGGCGGCTCACAGCGCCTGCACAGCCGCAAGCTGCGCAGCTTTGATGAAGTAGCTTTCCAATAAGCTCCCCCTGAGCCGCTTCGCGGCTTCCCCCTCTCTTCGCGCTACGCGCGGGAGGGGGACGGCACCGGCGCGGCGGGGCGGCCCTTGCGCGGTGCCCCTGGTCTTGGGCCGCGCCAGTTTTTTGTGCTGCGCCCTCAGTCTTGCAACCAAGCCTTGGTTGTTACTCCTTCCCCCGCCGGGGGAAGGCGGGGATGGGGGGCTGCCCACAACGCAGCAGGCGCTGTATGGGCGGGCGCCTTTTCACAAGGCACCATCCCGGATGTTTCAACCCACAGTCGCGGGCGCCAGTGCGGGTGCGTTGTCTGTGCCCTGCTCCAGCGTACGCAGCAGTTGTGCGGCTTCGCGGGCGGCGACGCGGCCTTCGTCGGTGGGGATGACCCAGATTTCCACGCGGCTGTCGGGGGCGTGCACGGCGTAGGCGGCCTTGCCGTCAGCCTCGCGGTTGCGCTGCTCGTCGATGCGCAGCCCCGTCCAGGACAGGCGCTGGCAGACCTGCTCGCGCAGCACGGCGTCGTTCTCACCAATGCCGCCGCTGAAGGCCAGCACGTCCAGGCCGCCCAGGCAGGCCATCAAGGCGCCGCTTTCGCGGATCACGCGGTGGGTGAATTGCTGGATGGCGCGCTCGGCATCGGGGCTGTCGCTGGCGCGCAGGGTGCGCATATCGGCCGAGATGCCCGACACGCCCAGCAAACCGCTTTGCTTGTAGAGCAGCTTTTCCATTTGCGCATGGGTCCAGCCCTGCTCCATCAGATACAGCAGCACGCCGGCATCCAGAGAGCCGCTGCGCGTGCCCATCATCAGACCGTCCAGGGCCGAAAAACCCATGGTGGTGGCCACGCTGGAGCCTGCCAGTGCAGCGCACAGGCTGGCGCCATTGCCCAGGTGGGCCATCACCACACGGCCACGACCGCGGATGGTGTGTTCCAGCAGCATGGACATGATGTATTGGTAGGACAGGCCGTGGAAACCGTAGCGGCGCACGCCCTCTTGCTGCAGGCTCTTGGGCAGGGCAAAGGCGTAGTCCACCTCGGGCATGGTGGCGTGGAAGGCCGTGTCGAAACAGGCAATCTGCGGCAGTTGCGGGAAGGCCGCGCGAAAGCGGCGTATGCCTTCCAGGTTGTGGGGCTGGTGCAGCGGCGCCAGCGAGTTGAAGCAGGCCAGGCGCTCCAGCACCTCGTCGGTGACCAGCACGCTTTCGGTGAAGACACCGCCGCCATGCACCACACGGTGGGCCACGGCCTCGATGTCGGGCGCGGCTTCCAGCTTTTGCACCAGGGCGCGCAGGCTGTCCAGCGCTACTTCAAAAGGAGCACCACCCGCAGGTACGGTCAGCGTTTCCTGGTGTTTTTTACCCAGATAGGTCCATCCCATGGCCGGTGCGCCGCCGGGCTCCAGCCCCTGGATGTTGCCCGAGAGCACATGGGGCTGCACCTGCCCGTCCAAGAGCGGGTGCAGGGAAAACTTCAAAGAGGACGAGCCTGCGTTGACGGCAAGAATGGCCATGGTGTATCTCCTATTTTTTTGCAGCTTCTGTCTCACGCATCTGCGCCCCGGCCGTGAACAGCCCGGGGCGCAGAACCGATGTGGCGAGCTTAAAAGCTGTGTGCGATCTTAGTGACCGCTCTTCCAGGCATTGGCAGCCTGCTGTTGACGTGCATCATGTGCAGCCAACACAGCCAGCACGGCCGAGGCCACGCGGGCCATGGGGCCGTCGGCGCGGCTGGTCAGGGCGATGGGCACGCGTGCGCCCAGCACCAGGCCCGAGCCCGAGGCGCCGGCCAGGTATTCCAGCTGCTTGGCCACCATATTGCCGCTTTCCAGGTCGGGAACGGCCAGGATGTCGGCCTGACCGGCCACGTCCGAGGCAATGCCCTTGATGCGCACCGCGTCCATGGAGACGGCGTTGTCAAAGGCCAGCGGGCCGTCCAGCAAGCCACCCTTGATCTGGCCGCGATCGGCCATCTTGCACAGCGCGGCTGCATCGATGGTGGAGGGAATGCTGGGGGTGACGGTTTCCACCGCCGACAACACGGCCACCTTGGGCGTTTCCGTGCCCAGGATGCGGGCAAAGTCGATGGCGTTCTGGATGATGTCCACCTTCTCCTGCAGGGTCGGGCGGATGTTGATGGCCGCGTCGGTGATCAGCAGCGGCTTGTCATACAGCGGCACATCGAAGCGGAACACATGCGACAGGCGACGGCCCGTGCGCAGCGCCGGTTGGCACAGCACGGCCTTGAGCAGCTCGTCGGTGTGCAGGCTGCCCTTCATGATGATTTCTACATCCTTGTTGGCTGCCATTTCGGCGGCCAGCTGGGCTGCAGCGTGGCTGTGCTCCACGTTCAGGATTTCCACGCCGGACAGGCTCAGGCCTGCCTCTTCGGCAGTGCGGCGAATGCGGCCTTCGGGGCCGATCAGCACCGGCACGATGAGGCCATGCTGGGCCGCATCCAACGCGCCGCTGAGCGAGCCCGTATCACAGGGGTGAACCACGGCGCAGCGCACGGCCTCCAGACCTTCGGCACGGGCCAGCAAGGCTTTTTGGCGCGCTTCGGGGTCGAACAGCTGGATTTGCGGGGCACGCACCACCGGCACCTTGACCTTTTGCGTGGGCGGCATCAAACGGGCCTCGCCCTTGAGCACCACTTCGCCCTTTTGGTTGGTGACCAGGCAGTCCATCTTGATGCGCTTTTTCTCGTCGTCTTTTTCGCTCACCGTGGCCAGCACGGTCAGCGTGTCGCCGATGCGCACGGGCTTGGTGAACTTCAGCTCCTGGCCCAGGTAGATGGTGCCGGGGCCGGGGAACTGGGTGCCAAACAGCGCCGAGATCAGCGCCGCGCCCAGCATGCCGTGGGCGATGACGCCGTGGAACATGGTGGCGTCGGCGTATTCGGCATTCAGGTGGGCGGGGTTGATGTCGCCCGAGACGGCGGCAAAGGCCTGGATGTCTTCCACCGTCACGGTGCGCACCAACCGGGCGCTCTGGCCCAGTGTCAGCTCGTCATAGGTGACGTTTTCCATCCATTCTTCGACATTCGGGGTCTGCTGGTTCATGGGATACCTCGGGGCAAAGGGAAATAGGGGAAGGTGTGCGGCGTGCGCCTACAGATTGGCATGCAATGGCCTAACGCCGCGGGGAGCCGAAGGCCGTGCAGCAGCACGGCGCAGTGGCCCCACGGCGTCAGGCAGGCCGTATTTAGTCCATGGCGTGGACGCCGGCATCCACATAAATGGTCTGCCCGGTCATGCCGGAAGCGGCATCGGTGCAGAGGAAGGCCGACAGCTGGGCAATTTCCTCCAGCGTCACCAGGCGCTGCAGCGGGGCCTTGTCCATGGCGGTCTGCATCAGCTTGTCGAACTCGGCAATGCCGGAGGCGGCACGCGTCAGGATGGGGCCGGGCGAGACGGCATGCACACGGATGTTCTTGGGGCCCAGCTCCATGGCCATGTAACGCACCATCGATTCCAGCGCGGCCTTGACCGGGCCCATCAGGCCGTAGTTGGGCACGGCTTCACCGGAGCCCAGATAGGTCATGGACAGCATGCTGCCGCCATTGGGCATATGGGGAGCGCAGAGCTTGGCCACCTCGGCAAACGAGTGACAGGAGACGGACACAGCGCGGGCAAAGCCTTCGCGCGAGCTGTCCACCACATCGCCGTGCAGGTCTTCCATGGGCGCCCAGGCAATGGAGTGGATGACGAAGTCGATCTGGCCCATGGTCTTGACCGCGTGATCCACCAGTGCCTGCAGCTCGCCTTCGGTTTCGACGTTGCAGTTCACCAGGTCGATGCCGGCGGGCTGGGTCAGCGGCTCCACATATTTGCGGGCCTTGTCATTCAGGCAAGAAGCCACGATTTGCGCACCCTGTGCCGCAGCCAGCTTGGCGCAACCCCAGGCGATGCTGTGATCGTTGGCGATGCCCAGAATCAGGCCTTTTTTGCCCTGCAGGCTGAAGGAAGAGGGTGCTTTGCTCATGGTCTTGGGTACTTTCAGGCTCAAGAAGATCCGCCACACTGCTGTGTGGTGCAAAAAGCCTTGCGCGCAAGCTGGGCGCGCAGAGGCTGCTATGGAATAAGGAGAATCAGGAAGCCGTGGCTTCCAGCGCACGCAGGTCTATGCCGTCGGCGCCCGGGCGGAAGCCCTCGCGCTGCAGCTTCTCTTCGGCGTAGATCAAGAGGTCACGCGTCACCTCGGCACCCAGCTTCTGGGTGTAGCGCGTAGTCACGCCGTAGCGCAGCACCAGCAAGCCGCGCAGCTCTTCCTGCATGCGGCGCTGGCGGCCGCCGCCTTGCACGGCGGCGTCGCACTGCAGTGCGCGCTCGATATCGCTTTCTTTTTCCAGCGATACATCCAGAGCGGTTGCCAGCCGCGCAATGCGGGCATTCAGCCGTTCAATGGACTCGCTCAAGCGCTCCACACGCGCGCTCAGCGCCAACTCTGTTGTTTTGTCTTCAGTCTGCATAACGCACCATCACGTAGTCGCCTGGTGCTTCGCACACCACGCGATCCGACGAAATTGCCGGAGGTTTGATTGGAGTTCCGGAACGTTCACTCAACCAGGCGTGCATGGCTTCCCACCAGGAGCCCTGTACCACCGGTGCCTGCGCCACCCAGTCATCGGGATCGATCCAGCCCTGACCGTCTTCGACGCTGGCTATCTGGTAGCTGCGGCGCGGACGGCCTGGTTCAGAAACGATACCAGCGTTATGACCGCCGGCTGCCAGCACAAAGGTCACGTGCGTGTCGGTCTGGAGGTGGATTTTGTAGACCGACTTCCAGGGCGAGACATGGTCGCGCGTGGTGCCCACCACCATCATGGGTGCGCTGATGTCCATCAGCGCCACGGTGGCGCCGGCAAAGCGGTACTGGCCATTGGCCAGGGCGTTGTTCAGGAACAGCGAGCTCAGGTATTCGCTGTGCATGCGCGCGGGCAGCCGGGTCTGGTCAGCATTCCAGCTCATCAGATCGAAGCTGCTGTCTTCCTCGCCCAGCAGGTAGCGGCTGGTGTTGCGCGACCAGACCAGGTCCTTGGAGGCCAGGAACTGGAAGGAGCCCCCCATCTGCCGGCCGGACAGATAGCCTTTTTGCGCCATGGAGCGGCGCAGGCCCTCGAGTTGCTCGTCATCAATGAATACCCCCAGCTCGCCGGGCTCGGAGAAGTCGGTCTGCGCCGCCAGCAAGATGACGGAGGCCAGCTCCGGCAGATTGGCGGGCACCAGGGCTTTTTCCTTGGCCGTCCAGGCATCGGGCTTTTTGCGCGCCAGGCGTCCCAGGGAAGCGGCCGCGATCGCCAAGAAGGTGCCACCCAGGCAATAGCCCACGGTGTGGATGCGGGCCGCGCCAGTGCTGGCTTTCACGGCCTCCATGGCTGCCAGCACGCCGCTGGACAGGTAGTCCTGCATCTTCAGGTCACGGTCCGAGGCATCGGGATTGCGCCAGGAGATGATGCACACCGTGTGGCCCTGCTCCACCAGGTACTTGACCATGGAGTTGTGGGGCGAGAGGTCCAGGATGTAGTACTTCATGATGCACGAGGGCACGATGAGCACCGGCTCTGGCTGCACCTTGGCCGTGGTCGGCAGGTACTGTATGACTTCGATCAAGTGGTTGCGGAACACTACCTTGCCCGGCGTGCAGGCCACATCCTTGCCCACGGCAAATTCCAGTGGCTCCAGCGCTTCGCTGGGGGTGTCGGCCTTGGCATGGGACAGGGCTTGCAGGTCTTCGGTGAAATGCTGGAAGCCTTTGCGCAGGCTCTCGCCCCGGGTTTCGCGGGCCTTGGCCAGAACCTCGGGGTTGGTAGCGGCCCAGTTCGAGGGCGACATGGCATCCAGGAACTGGCGCGCAAAAAAGTCCACCATATGGCGGTGGTGGCGGGTCATGCCGTCCACCTTGGCGGCTTCACGCCACCAGGCATCGCTGGCCTTGAAGCCTTCCTTCAGCGCAGTGTAGGGCCACTGGGCCCATGCGGGATCCTTGAAGCGGGCATCTTTTTCAGGGGTCTCGGGGTCGGCGGGGCTCAGGCTGCGTTGCACAGCCTGGCGCGACAACGTGGCCGCCTTTTGTGCCAGTGTCATTTGCTTGCCCGGCGAACAGGCCAGGTGCATGGCCCAGTCTGCAGCGGCCAGGCTCAGCGCAATCGGCGACAGGCCCATATTGGCGCGGCTGAGCATCATCTGCACCTGATCGTCCAGCAATTTGCTGTGATCCGGTGTCGGCGTCGCAGGCGTGGTGTTCTCCATGGAATGACCTTTATCGATAGGGGTTACAAATGGATGCACTCAGGACATTCTCGGCAAAAACCCTGAGAAAACCAAGCACATCCACGCCAGGCTTGATGCAAGTCAAATTGACCAGCAAGCCGGCGCCACGCCTTATTTTGGACGTCATTGCTGCAATGCAGCATGAGAGGCATCCGCCACCGGCCCCCAGGCAACAGCCAGCACTCACATTGGCATGTATTTCAGTCCGAGGCGCGCAACAGCGCCGCTGCGCGCTCGGCAATCATCACCGTCGGCGCCTGGGTGTTACCGCTGGTGATGCGGGGCATGACCGAGGCATCCACCACCCGCAGCCCCTGCACCCCGTGCACGCGCAGCTGGCTGTCCACCACATCCTGGGCACCCACGCCCATGCGGCAACTGCCCACCGGGTGGTAGATAGTGTCGGCATGTGCCCGCACCCAGTGCTCCAGTTCGGCCTCGGTGTGTTGTTGCACCAGGTCGGGCTGTTCCTGCCCACCCAACTGGGCCAGCGCGGGCTGGAGCAGAATCTCCCGCAGCCGCTGCACGCCGTGCACCAGGCGGGCCGCGTCGCCCGCATGGGACAGAAACTGCGGGTCGATCAGAGGGGCAGCCAAGGGGTCCGGGCTGGCCAGCCTCAGCTGGCCTCGGCTTTGCGGTTGCAGCAGACAGACATGGCCGGTAAAGCCATGGCCCCAGACATTGCCCCGCCCATGGTCGGCCTGTTTGCCCGGCAGAAAGTGCAGCTGCAAATCGGCTTCGGCCTCCTCGGGGCTGCTGCGGATAAAGCCCCCGGCCTCTGCCAGATTGCTGGTCAGCATACCGCTGCGCCGCTGCTGCCACTCCCAGACGCCCTTGGCGATACGCCCCAGCCCGGCCAGCGACACGCCAACGCCCAGCGCCGATCCCGGCAGGCTGTGGACCACGGTCACATCAGGGTGGTCATGCAAATTGCTGCCCACCCCAGGCAGGTCCAGCAGCACCGGCAGGCCCATGTCCTGCAAATGTGCCCCTGGGCCAATGCCGGAGAGCATCAGCAGCTGCGGAGACTGTAGCGCGCCGGCGCACAGCAAGACCTCGCGGCGGCAATGCAGCACCTCGCGCCGCCCCCCGCGCAACAGCTCCACACCACAGGCGCGGCGATCAGCATCCAGCAAGATGCGCAGCACCTGGCTGCCGGTGCGCACCTCCAGGTTCGGCCGCCCCCGGTGGGGTGCCACATATGCCTGGTAGGCGCTGCAGCGTGCTCCGCCGCGCTGGAACACCTGGTACAGCCCCACGCCCTCCAGGCTGTGGCCATTGAAGTCGGCATTGCGTGCATGGCCGGCCTCGATGGCGGCCTGCACAAAATGCAGGCTCAATGGGTCGGGCTGCTGCAGATCGCTGACCGCCAGCGGCCCCTGGTCGCCATGCCACAGGTCTGCGCCCCGGCTGTTGTTTTCGGCCTGCAGAAAGTACGGCAGCACATCGCTCCAGCCCCAGCCGGGATTGCCTGCAGCCTCCCAGAAGTCAAAGTCCGAAGGACGGCCGCGGATGTAAATCATGGCGTTGATGGCGCTGGAGCCGCCCAACACCCGCCCTCGCGGCTGGTAGCCACGGCGCCCATTCAGGCCCGGCTGTGGCGTGGTTTGAAAGCGCCAGTTGAACTGCTGCGTCTTGGGCAGCAGGGCCAAACCAGCCGGACAGTGCAGCAGTGGACTGGTGTCAGGTGGCCCAGCCTCCAGCAGGCAGACCTGGGTGTCCAAGTCCTCACTCAGTCTTGCGGCCAATACAGAGCCTGCAGCCCCTCCACCCACCACGATGTAGTCATGCATTGAACTGTCCCCTAGCTGACCCATAAGGGCCACGCAAAGCGCGGCAACGGACTCCACATTAGCGGGACTGCGTACGTTTTTGGATACGATGTAACCCAGCTATTTTTCTTTCTCTGGAGACTTTTCGTATGGCAATCCAAACTGTAGGCATCGTGGGTGCGGGCACCATGGGCAATGGCATCGCACAGGCTTGCGCGGTGTCTGGCATCAATGTGGTGATGGTGGACATTTCCGAAGCCGCCGTGCAAAAGGGCGTGGCCACCGTGGCCGGCAGCCTGGACCGCCTGATCAAGAAGGAAAAAATCACCGCTGCCGACAAGGACGCGGCGCTGGCCCGCATCAAGACCTCCACCAACTACGACGACCTCAAGGGCGCGCAGCTGGTGATCGAGGCTGCCACCGAGAACTACGAACTCAAGGTCAAGATCCTCAAGCAACTCGACGCGCTGCTGGGCGCCGACGTGCTGGTGGCCACCAACACCTCGTCCATCTCCATCACCAAGCTGGGCGCCGTGACCCAGCGCGCCGACAAGTTCATCGGCATGCACTTCTTCAACCCCGTGCCCATGATGAAGCTGGTGGAAATCATCCGTGGTCTGCAGACCAGCGATGCCACGCACGACGCCGTCAAGGCCTTGTCGGAAAAGCTGGGCAAGAGCCCCATCACCGTGAAGAACGCCCCCGGCTTTGTGGTCAACCGCATTCTGGTGCCCATGATCAACGAGGCCTTCCAGGTGCTGGCCGAAGGCACGGCCACGCCCGAGGACATTGACGAAGGCATGAAGCTGGGCTGCAACCACCCCATTGGCCCGCTGGCCCTGGCCGACATGATTGGCCTGGACGTGTGCCTGGCCGTGATGGAGGTGTATCTGGAAGAGTTTGGCGACAGCAAATACCGCCCCGCCTACCTGCTGCGCGAAATGGTGGCTGCCGGCCGCCTGGGACGCAAGACGGGCCAGGGCGTATACACCTACTAATCCCCCCTGAGGCGCTGCGCGCCTTCCCCCCGCTCTCGCATCGCTACGCTCGCGGGCAGGGGGACGACAGCCTCGCTGCGGGACGGCCCTTGCTCGCTGTCCCTGGCGGGGGGTTATGCCAGGCATCTGGGCTTGTCCCCTCTCACCGAAGGGGAGAGGGGCAGCCCTGGCACATTGCAGTCGGGGCTATCGCGCCCTAGAAGTCGCCCCCAAGCAGAGGGGCGGCGATTTCAAGTTTTGATGTGTTCCCCTGCTATGAGCAGGTTTTTCAAACAATTAGATTGCACACAATTTAATTGTTTAAAATAATTTAGCCATGCCACGAACCAAAACGCTCTCCAGCGATACCGCGCTGCAGCTCGATCACCAGCTGTGTTTTGCGCTGTATTCCACCTCGCTGGCCATGACCAAGCTCTACAAGCCGCTGCTGGACCCTCTGGGCCTGACCTATCCGCAGTACCTGGTGCTGCTGGTGTTGTGGGAGGGCGATGACTGCATGGTCTCGGCACTGGGCGAGCGCCTGTTTCTGGACTCCGGCACGCTGACCCCTTTGCTCAAGCGCATGGAGGCCGCAGGCTGGCTGCAGCGCCAGCGCGATGCACAGGACGAACGCCGCGTGCGTGTCACGCTCACCGCAGCCGGGCGGGCGCTGCGTGCCCGGGCTGCTGGCATTCCCGCCTGCATGCTGCAACAAAGCCAGTGCACACTGGACGCGCTGCAGTCGCTCACCCAACAGATTCAGCAGCTGCGTAGCCGCCTGGTTGCGCCGCTGCCCTCCGCTTCAGTCTGAAGCGTTTTCACCTCGAAGGAGCACACCATGGCCTCTCTGGAAAAAGTTCTCTACACCGCCCGCGCCCACACCACAGGCGGGCGTGATGGCGCCTCGCGCAGCGATGACGGGCGCCTGGATGTGCAGCTGTCCTCTCCCGGCACCAGCGGCCAGGGCACCAACCCCGAGCAGCTGTTTGCCGCCGGCTATTCCGCCTGCTTCATCGGCGCCATGAAGGCCGTGGCCGGCAAACAGAAACTCGCCCTGCCACAAGACCTGTCCATTGATGCCGAGGTCGACCTGGGCCCCATCCCCAACGCCTACGGCATTGCCGTGCGCCTCAGCGTGCACCTGCCCGGCATGGACCGCGCCACCGCCGAAACACTGGTGCAGCAAGCCGACCTGGTCTGCCCCTACTCCAACGCCACGCGCGGCAATATCGACAAGCAGCTGACTGTGACGGTCTGAGCACCGCACCCAACCGGGCCAAGTGCCCGGTTTTTTATGCCCCTGGCGACGCCAGCAAGGCACCCTGCCCGGGAAGGTAGCGCTGCTGCTGCAAATCCCACACGCCCTCCACCGTCAGCGGCCCGGCAATGTCCCGCGTGGCATAGCGCACCAGCGCCAGCCGCTCCACCTGCAGCGGCAGCGCGGGCTGGCCAATGCCCAGGGCATGCAGCTGTTCCACCAGCGCTAGCATGGGCAAGGCCTGGGCGTAATGTCCCAGGGTCAAATGGGGCACATAGCGCCAGCCCGCCATAGGCGGCTGGGGCTGCAGGGCCTGGTGCAGGCCTGTCAACTCGGCCGCACCCTGCGTCACACACAGATAGGGCACGGTAGTAAAGCTGCCCAGCCCTTGCAGTTGCACAGCAAAAGGTGGCTGCTGCAATGCCTGCAGCGCGGCCAGATCGGCCTGCAAGCGGTCCAGATCGAACTCGGCTCGCGGGTGTGCATCCGCCGCGCACAAGCCCCGGTAGGCCAGCGTCAGATGCGGCTGGCGGGCATAGCGCGCCAACAGCGCCGCGCCCAGAGCGTGGCGTGCGGCCTGCACGGTGGCGGCCACAGCGTCGTCATCCACCAGCACCACCCACACGGCACACCAGGGACAGCCCTGGTGCCATTCGGAAAAATCACGGTCCTCGCAGGGCTGGGTCAGGGAAAGCACATGCTCCATGCCTGCCAGTGTGCATGAATAAAAACACCCCCTGAGCCGCTACGCGGTGCCCTGACCTGGGCTGCGCCAGTTTCATGTGTCGCTGTCATGCCCTCACATAGCGATGCCCTCGAAAAAGAGAGCATCCATCGCTTTTGCACACTCGGCTTCTGGATGATTTTCATCATAAATCCATGAATTCAAAGCAGCGATAGCTCCTATTTTTACGCTGCTCACTGGGCAAAACCCGCAGCCCATTTGCAAGCCCCCTGCCAGCTTGGGTGTGCAAGATGCAGCGCATGAAGCTCGCACTGATCTCCGACATCCACGCCAACCACCAGGCCCTGATGGCCTGCCTGGAACATGCCCGCGCCCAGGGCGCTACGCGCATTGCCTTGCTGGGCGATCTGGTGGGCTATGGCGGTGAGCCCACTGCCGTGCTGGAGCAGGTGATGCAGGAGGTGGCCCAGGGCGCCTGGACCGTGCAGGGCAACCACGATGCCATGGCGGTCTCCCCGCCCGAGCAAATCACCCATGTGGGCGCCCAGGGCGCGCAGTGGACGCATGACCAGCTCTCTGCCAGCCAGCGCAATTTTCTGCGTGACCTGCCGCTGACCCGCCAGGCCGGCCAGGTGCTGTTGGTGCATGCCAGCGCCGACAGCCCCCAGCGCTGGCACTATGTGGACAACAGCGCCGCGGCCGAGCGCAGCATGAGTGCAGCCACCCAGATCGATCCCAATATCCGCTATGTGTTCAGCGGCCATGTGCACGCACAGGCCCTGTACTTTCTGACGCCCACGGCCAAGTTGATGCGCTTCACGCCCCAGCCTGGCGTGCCCGTGCCGGTGCCGCCCTACCGGCAATGGTTGGCCATCGTCGGCTCCTGCGGCCAGCCCCGCGACGGTGACACCCGCGCCATGTATGCGCTGTTCGACGAGATGGCCTTCACCCTGACCTTCCACCGCGTGGCCTATGACCACGAGGCCGCGGCCCGCGCCATACGCGCCACGCCCATGCCGGACTCCTTTGCCCAGCGTCTGCAGGAGGGGCTATGAAGAAGCTGGAGCCCGGCACAGAGATTGACGGCTTTCGCGTCATTGCCTGCATCCATGCCGGCGGCATGGCCCATATCTATGCCGTGGAATACGCCAACCCGCGCCAGGCAGACAGCGGGCCGGGCTTTCCCATGGTGATGAAGATTCCACGCATGACGGCGGGCGACGGGGCTGAGAGCATCGTCAGCTTCGAAGTGGAGCTGCAAATCCACCCTGTGCTCAGCGGCCCCCATGTACCCCACTTTGTGGCTGCGGGCGATCTGCTGCGCCTGCCCTATATCGTGATGGAGCAGGTCCATGGCCACACGCTGCAGCACTGGCTGGACCAGACTGAGTGCCCCTCCATCCACACCGCGGCCCAGCTGGGCGCGGCCATGGCCCAGGCGGCGCACAGCCTGCACCAGCAAAACTGCTGCCATCTGGACCTCAAGCCCGGCAATGTGCTGATCAAGGAAGACGGCAGCGCCGTGCTGCTGGACTTTGGCCTGTCCTGCCATGCCCATTACCCCGATCTGCTGGCCGAGGAGCTGCGCAAGGCCGTGGGTTCGCCGGCCTGGATGGCGCCCGAGCAAATCGTGGGCGTGCGCGGCGATTTGCGCAGCGACATCTTTGCCATCGGCGTGATGCTGTACGAGCTGGCCACGGGCGAGCTGCCCTTTGGCAACCCTGCCACCAACGGCGGCCTGCGCCAGCGCATGTGGATGGCCCCCGAGCCACCTCGCGCACTGCGGCCCGAGCTGCCGGAATGGCTGCAGGAAGTGATTCTGCGCTGCCTGGAGCCCGAGGCCGCCCAGCGCTACCCCACGGCCGCGCAACTGGCTTTTGATCTGCAACACCCCGAACAGGTGCCACTGACCGAGCGCGGCCGGCGCCTGCAAGGCCTGACCCTGGGCGCCAAGCTGCGCCGCTGGGTGCGTGCCGCCGGCATGGAATACCGGCCCAGCCCCCTGCCCAGCGAGCAGATCGGCGAACGCCCGATCCTGATGGTGGCCCTGCCCCACCAGGACGTAACGGATGCCACGCTCTACTCGCTGCGCCAGGCCGTGGCCCGCTCGCTGGGCATACGCCCCGGTGCGCGGCTGGCCGTGGTCACCGTGCTTTCACCCTCGGCCAGCAGCACCACGGACACCAGCCGCAGCGAGACCACGCTGCACCGCCAGCACCGCTCCCGCCTCAAGCAATGGGCCCAGCCCCTGGACCTGCACGGCCATGGCGTCAGCTACCACGTGCTGGAAGCCACCGACGTGGCCCAGGCCCTGGTGCGCTATGCCGAGGGCAACAATGTGGGGCTGATGATTCTGGGCGCCGCCACCCACGGCCTGCAAATGCAGCGCCTGATTGCTACCGTGCCCATGCGCGTGGCGCGCGATGCACCCTGCACCGTGATCCTGGTCAAGCAGCAAGTTCCGTTTTCCGCCCTGCATGGGCATGACAATGTGGCCGTATGAGCCATTCCGAATCTGCCTCCACCCACCCCTATGACCAGCTCACGCCAGACACCGTGCTGGATGCGCTGTGTGCCCTGGGGCTGATGCCCGATGGCCGCCTGCAGGCCCTGGGCTCGTACGAGAACCGCGTCTACCAGGCCTGCCTGGATACACCCGAGCAAGGCAGCGCCAAGGTGGTGGCCAAGTTCTACCGCCCCGGCCGTTGGAGCGCTCAGCAGATTGGCGAAGAGCATGTTTTTTCCCTGCAGCTGGCCCAGGCCGAGGTGCCGGTGGTAGCCCCTTTGCTGCTGGCCGGCCAGACCCTGCACCACCATGCGGGCTTTGCCTTCAGCGTCAGCCCCTGGCGCGGCGGGCGCACGCCCGAGCTGGACGACTGGGATACGCTGGAATGGATTGGCCGCTTTCTGGCCCGCATCCACCAGGTGGGTGCGCAACAGCCCTTTGCCCACCGCCCGCCACTCAATGCCCAGCAAATGGGCCGCCAGCCCTTGCAGTGGCTGCTGGCCCATGCCGACATTCCACCCCATCTGCGCCAGCCCTGGCAGCAGGCGGCCGAAGCGGCACTGGCCATGGCCGAGGCCGCGCTGGAGGACCACCCGGCCACGCAGATTCGCCTGCATGGCGACTGCCACCCCGGCAATATTTTGTGGACCCCGCTGGACGACGAAGGCCGTGGCGGCCCGCACTTTGTGGACCTGGACGACGCCCGCATGGGCCCGGCCGTGCAAGACCTGTGGATGCTGCTGTCCGGCGACCGCATGCAGCGTAGCCAGCAGCTGTCCACCCTGGTCGAAGGCTATGAACAACTGCGCGACTTTGACCGCCGCGAGCTGTCCCTGATCGAGCCGCTGCGCACGCTGCGCCTCCTCCACTACAGTGCCTGGCTGGCCCAGCGCTGGCAGGACCCGGCCTTTCCCCGCGCCTTCCCCTGGTTTGGCGGCGAGAGCTACTGGCAGGAGCAAGTCCAGGTTTTCCAATCCCAGCTGCTGGCCATGGAAGAAGCACCGCTTTACATCTGATTGCCACAGCGTGATTGGCGTGATTGCAGTGACTGCCTGCTGCACAACCGCTATCGCCCCCTATCCCCCTCTATCTCCCTATTTCAGGGGAAGGCGCTGCAGCCGACTCAGGGAGAGACATTTCAGCAACGACCTTCAACGCGGCAGGCCGGCACGACCTGGCCGCTGGCGTCATGCCACTGCACGGCATCGGCAGCCGGGGCCGCAGGCGCCGAGGGGGCTGCCTGCTGCGGTGCGGCTGCAGGCGAAGTAGCGGGCAAGGTAGCCGCAGCCGGTGCGGCCGAACGGGCCGGGTCATACAGCACCGTGGAGGAGCCCACGCCAGCGCCGACTCTGGCCCCTCCGCCCACGCCGGTGGACACACCCACGCCGGCATTGCCGGTGACCTGGCCGCGCTGGTTCACGCCCACTCCCACACCCACCGGCCCCACTCCCGTGCCCACACCGGCGCTGATGCCACCGCTGCCCACGCCGACCCCCACCGACAGCGGGCCCACGGGAATGCCCACGCCCACACCGGCGCCGACCGATCGGCACCCGGCCAGGCCCAGCAGGCTGGCGACCAAGCTGGCGGCCAGGGCCGCTCGCACAAAGGGGGCATGCAGGATGTGGCGCATCAATCTTCCTTGTTGACAGTGAAGGGGCAAGGCCTGGTCTGGCAGCCATGGATGTCTCCGCCATACCCGCAAGGCCTTCTTACAATGCCCCAGGTTGACCCTCTAGGTCATCTGAAATTCATTGTATGTCTGCCCATCTTGCACAGATGGCAGCTGTTTTGTGCCCTGGCGCAGGCGCTTGCCCATGCCGCCGTGGCAGGTTTTGGATCTGTTTCCGCCATGCAAGTTCGCTGGACACCCTACCCCTGGGTGTGTTTTTCCATGTGCGTCGGGGTCATGGGTACGGCGCTGGCCAGCCCGCTCTACCCGCTCTACCAATCCGCCTGGGGGCTGCAGCCCAGCCATATCACCCAGGTGTTTGTGGCCTATATGCTGGGCGCGCTGGCCAGCCTGCTGTTTCTGGGCCGGCTGACTGACCGCTTTGGTTTTCTCGCCGTGCTGCGCCTGGGCCTGCTGCTGATGACCCTGGCCATGTTTGCTTCCGCACTGGCCTGGAATATCCCCGGTTTTGCGCTATGCCGCGTGCTGATCGGCGTGGCTTCGGGCCTGATCACCACCTCGGCCTCGGTGGGTATGACGCGGCTGAACCACCGTGGCGACCTGCAGCGCGCCGCGGCCACCACCAGCCTGACGATTGCCTTTGGCTTTGGTCTGGGGCCTGTCATGGGCGGCATCATGGGCCAGTGGGCACCCTGGCCGCTGCATACGGCCTATCTGCCCTCTGGCTTACTCGGTCTGCTGGCGGTTTACGCCCTCTACCGCATACAGATCGATCCTGCGCTGGCGGGCGGCCAGGCCAGCAACCTCGCACAGCCGGGTCTGCGCCTGGCCGATGTGCTGCCCACCATCACCCTGCCCAAGCGCCATTACAGCTATCACTTTGCCCTGGGCTGCATGGCGGCCTTCTCCGCCTTTGGCATGTTCAGCCTGTTTGCCTCTCTCGCGCCCAGCTTTATGGCGCAGATGCTGCCCTGGCATGGGCCGGCGGTGTCCGGCCTGTCTATTGGCATGATTTTGTTTCTGTCGGCGCTGGTGCAGCTGATTGCCCGGCCCTGGCCTACCAAGACCGTGATCGTGGCGGGCTTCGCCCTGCTGGCGCTCAGCAATGCCTTGCTGCTGCTCAATCTGCTGGCAAGCTCCACCGCGGTGTTTGCGCTGTGCGTGCTGGCCACCGCCGCCGGGCATGCGCTGTGCAATCTGGGTGGCATGTCGGTGGTCAACAAGGTTTCCACGCCGGCCAGCCGCACCGGGCTGCTGTCCACCTATCTGGTGGTGGGTTACCTGGGCACCATCCTGCCCATTCTGGGCGTGGGCTGGCTGTCCGACATACTGGGGCTGACCCAGGCACTGGTGGGCTTTTGCCTGGGTTTGGGCTTGCTGGCAGTCACCTTGGCTGCGCTGTGTGCCCGGGCTCGCACGCTGCGCACGCCCAAGGTCTGAGAACGTGTTCAAAGTCTCTACGCAGGCGCGTTGGAGCGTAATCGGGATGAGTTCGAGCCGATGGGACGCAGCTTGCACTCGTGTGCAAGCAAGCCACAGCGCGAAGAAATCGCCCGATTTCGCTCCAACCCTTCGGGCCAGCGGCTTTACGGGCGGTCTACTGTGTTGCGAATCCTCGCAATAGCACGGCTATTGCTGCGGTATCGCGCCTTGTATCCCATCCCGCAAAGACGCTGGCGCGCCGCGAGGAGACTTTGAACACGTTCTGGATGCAGGAGCACGCGCTCCCATCCATAAAAAAGCCCCGGCACGAAGCCGGGGCTGTGGGGCGTAAAAACGGCCAGCCGGCTTACACCAGCAGCGCGTTCACGCGCTTGACGTAAGCGGCGGGGTCTTCGGGCAGGCCACCGTCGGCCAGCACGGCCTGGTCAAACACGATCTGGGCCAGGTCGTGGAAATGCACCGAGCCGTCCAGCTTTTTGATCAGCGGGTGCTCTGGGTTCACCTCCAGCACGGGCTTGCTCTCGGGCGCGGCCTGGCCGGCCTGCTTGAGCATGCGGGCCAGCTGGGTGCTCATGCCGCCGTCTTGCACCACCAGGCAGGCGGGCGAATCCACCAGGCGGCTGGTAGCGCGCACATCTTCGGCCTTGTCCTTCAGCGCTTCCTTCAGCTTGGCCAGCATGGGCTTGAAGGCTTCGGCGGCCTCTTCGGCGGCCTTTTTCTCTTCCTCGTTCTGCAGCTTGCCCAGGTCCACCGCGCCCTTGGCCACGGATTGCAGCGCCGTGCCGTCGAAGTGGGTCAGATAGTTCAGCGCCCACTCGTCCACGCGGTCGGTCATCAACAGCACCTCGATGCCCTTTTTCTTGAAGACTTCCAGCTGCGGACTGTTCTTGGCAGCGGCCAGGGTGTCGGCGGTGATGTAGTAAATGGCCTCCTGGCCTTCCTTCATGCGGGCCTTGTAGTCGGCCAGCGAGACGGTGGCGGCATCGGAGGTGGTGGAGGCAAAGCGCAGCAGCTTGGAGATGCGCTCCTTGTTGCCCATGTCTTCGCCCAGGCCTTCTTTCAGCACCGCGCCGAACTCGGCGTAGAACTGGCTGTACTTGCCTTGCTTGGCCTTGTCTTCGTCGCTCACCACATCGGTCACATCGGCATCGGCCGCTGCGGCCTCGGCAGGCTTGTCGTGGCGGGCCAGGTCTTCCAGCATGGACAGCACGCGCTTGACCGAACCGTCGCGGATCAGCTTCACGTCGCGGCTTTCCTGCAGCAGCTCGCGGCTGACGTTCAGCGGCAGATCGGCCGAGTCGATCACGCCCTTCACAAAGCGCAGGTACTGGGGCATCAGCGCCTCGGCATCGTCCATGATGAAAACGCGCTTCACGTACAGCTTGATGCCGGCATGCTTGTCGCGCTGGTACAGATCGAACGGTGCCTTGGCCGGGATGTACAGCAGCTGGGTGTACTCGGTATTACCCTCGACGCGGTTGTGGCTCCAGGTCAGCGGGTTCTCGTAGTCGTGGCTGATGGCCTTGTAGAACTCCTGGTACTGCTCCTCGGTGATGTCCTTCTTGGGGCGGGTCCACAGGGCACTGGCCTTGTTCACGGGCTCCCACTCGCCGGTCTTCACCATCTCGCCGGGCTGGTCGTTTTCACCGTCTTTCCACTCTTCCTTTTCCATCAGGATGGGCAGGCTGATGTGGTCGGAATACTTGGTGACCAGTTGCTTGATCTTCCAGGCGTTCAAAAACTCTTCGGCGTCATCGCGCAGATGCAGGATGACGCTGGTGCCGCGCTGCTCGCGGGTGATGGTTTCCACCTCGAAGTCGCCGGAGCCGCCGCTGATCCAGCGCACAGCTTCAGTGGCCGCCAAACCTGCACGGCGCGACTCCACAGTGATCTTGTCGGCCACGATAAAGCCGGAGTAAAAACCCACGCCGAACTGGCCGATCAGCTGCGAGTCGGCCTTTTGGTCGCCCGAGAGCTTGTCCATAAAGCTCTTGGTGCCGCTCTTGGCAATGGTACCCAGGTGGTCAATCGCCTCCTGCGCGCTCATGCCGATGCCGGTGTCGGTGATGGTGATGGTCTTGGCCTGGCTGTCCAGGGCAATGCGCACTTCCAGATTCGGCTGGTCGCCATACAGGCCGCTGTCGTTCAAAGCCTCGAAGCGCAGCTTGTCGCAAGCGTCCGACGCGTTGGAGACCAGCTCACGCAAAAAGATTTCGGGGTTGGAATACAGCGAATGCGTGACCAGGTGCAACAGCTGGGCCACTTCTGCCTGAAAGGAATGGGTTTGCTTGCTCATAAGGGCTTGTCTTCTGGAAATACGGGGAAAAGTGGAGGCCAAGACCGCCTCAGCGGCCGCCATGCTGCCCCATCTGGGAGCGAGTCAGCGATTTTCAAGGCATCAGCCCGATTTGGGCCACTATTTGTGCTGCCCACAAAGCAACAGCCCGTACTCCTTGCGGCATACGGGCTGTGGTAAGTCAAGGTATGTGCTGCAGATCAGCTCCCCACACCGCTCACATTGCATAAAACTGGCACGCCCCATGTCAGGGCGCCGCGCAAGGGCCGCCCCGCCGCGCTGGTGCCGTCCCCCTCCCGCGCAGCGAGAGAGGGGGAAGACGCAAAGCGGCTCAGGGGGTGCCTCATCAATGCACTGCCGAACTGGGCATCTTGCCCAGGTGGTCCAGTTGCGCCAACCAGGGTTCTGCCAGCACGCGGATTTGCGCGTCATTGCGCAAGATGCGCTGCATGATGCGGGTCTTTTCCTTGCGCTCCAGGCCGCTGAGCTCGTTCACCTCGGCCTGCAAGCGCAGTTCGTTGATCAGCACACCGCAGGCTTTTTCACAGTCCACCACGGCATCCCAGTTGTGTTGCAACGCCGCTTGCAGCATGTCTGCGCTTTTGGCTTCTATGGCCTTGTAATAATCAAGCAACTGCATCTCCATCTTTAGCCTCCACGTGCCCCTGCATCCACCTGGGCACCGATTTCCTTCCAGCCATCCGCCACCGGCTGCAGCACGTCAAGGACCTCGTCCACCAGGGACGCATCATTGTTCAGGTTCGCCGTCGTCAGCTGCTTGACCGCGTAGTCATACAGCAGCTTCAGATTCCCCGAAAGCTCCCCGCCTTTTTCCATGTCCAGGCCCATCACCAGGCCTTCTTGCAAAATGCGTACCGCCTTGGAAATCTGCAGCCCTTTTTCTTCCACATCACCGCGGTCCATGGCACCGCGTGCCGCGCGCAGCGACTGGAAAAGACCATCAAACAGCATCTGGATCAGCATGTGCGGCGAGGCATTCTCGATACCCGACTGCACGCCCACCTGGCGGTAGGCGTTGGCCTTGCTGAAACCTGTTGATGAAAACATATTGATCCTTGTTGCGTGGGCCATCCCAGGCCATCACGAAATTCGTGGGAAACGGATTCCCTTGTGCTTAGTCCTTGGACTTGTTCATCGAAGACACCATCTGCGAGACATAGGAGTTCAGTCCCGAAATCGACGCCATCTGGGTATCCAGTGCGGAATACTGCTTGTACAAACGTATCTGCAGATTGTTGGCCCGGGTGTTGACCTTGTCCTGCTCTTGCTGGTTGCGCTTGAGCGTCTTGTCCATCGAGCTGGTCTTGTTGTCAAAAGTTCCTTCGTAGGCCAGCAGCTTGTCGGTAAAACTCTTGAAGTTCACCGCAATACCACCACCACCGCCTTGGCTGTCTGCCTTGTTGGCAAACAGCGCCTTCAAATCCTCGCCCTTGGCCAGCCCCTTGGTGAGCTTGGTGTCGTCTATCGTCAGCTTGCCGCCCTGCTGCATCTGAATACCGATATCGGACAGGCGCCGCAGCGAGCCTTTGGAGCCAGACGCGCCCATGGTCAGCGTGCGCAAAGCGTTTTGCAGGCTCACGGTGGCGCTGTCGCCTTGCAGCACGCCGGTGCCATCTTCCGTGGCCTTGGTGTCGATCTTGCCGTTCAGGTCACGCACGTTCTTGGTCGACTTGGACAGCAAATCGTTGAGCTTGTTATAGGCCTCCACAAAGTCCTGGATGTTCTTTTTGATGGACTCGGTATCGCTCTTCACCGTGAGCAAAACATCTCCTGCTCCGGTGGCTGTGGTGGTGACTGCAGACACCGAGAAGGACATGCCGGGAATGGCGTCGGTGAATGTATTGCTGGCAGATTCGACATCCACCCCGTTCAGTTTTGCCTGTGCATTTTGAGCCTGCTGAGCCTGGCTCACAGTCAGCTTGGCCAGTGTCGAGTCCGCCACTTCTTGCTGCCGCGCCTCAAAATCCGCATCGGTTTCTGTGGGATTTTTCGTCAAAGGAGTGGTCGTCACCGTCGCCGTAAAGGCATGTGGAGTCCCTGTTTCCTTGGAGCGCAGCATCAGGCGCTCCGTGCCATCGGCATTGGCCAGCACCGTGGCTTGAATCCCAGCGCCAGAGCCATTGACCTTGGCGGCAATCTTGGTCAGGTTGTCACCGGCACCAATCTCTACGTCAAAGCTTTTTCCGCCGATTTCCAGCTTCAAATTGCCAGCAGTCCCCATGGATTGGTCCTTGGGCAGAGAAATCCCACCAGCGCCACCAATCATCGAGGTCTGCGCCTGCGCCAACTTGCTTACGCTGATGTTGAACGAACCCGTGGCTGCAATCCCGGTCATGGCGCCGCTGACTGCGGTGTTGGACGAGGTGATGTTGACACTGTTCCAGCCGCTGTCACGCGACATCTTGGAGACAATGTCGTTCAAGGTCGAAGTCAGGGACTTGATCTCGCCATAGGCCGAGATCTGGGTCTGGATGCTGGTGGCCTTAGCTTGGAGGTTTTTCAGCGGCGACTTTTCCAACTCGACCATCTGCGAGACGATTTTTTCGACTTCCAGACCGCTACCGATGCCAACGGATGAAACGCCCATTTTTCAACCCTCCTGAATATTGAGCCAGCCGGCCTGTTTGCCAACTGTTCTACGCTTATGCCAAGACCATCAGCGTCTTCGCAGATTGTGACGCAAGTCATTCCTCCGCAAAAGGCTGAACAAAACCTATAGCACCGTGCAATCCCATTGACTTGGCCCTCATGCCTCTTGTCAGTTTTTGTCAGTGCTGACTGACTGTCATACCAGTGCTTACCGCTGTATCGGCAGTTTCCCGGGCAACTTGAGCCCCGTCTTGCAGACTGCCACATATCCACGAAAAAAAGGCAGCCATGTCAAAACAGGGCTGCCATCAAAAAGCAAACTTCAACCATGCTGCCTGGCCAAAGGGCCTTCGCCCCGTGGCCAGACAGGCTTCACACTTAGCGCAACAGGCTCAGCACGCTTTGGGGCAGCTGGTTGGCCTGGGCCACCATGGCCGTGCCGGCTTGCTGCAGAATCTGCGCGCGGCTCAGATTGGCGGTTTCCTTGGCAAAGTCGGCATCCACGATACGGCCGCGGGCAGCCGTGACGTTTTCGCTCATGATGTCGATGTTTTCCACCGTCTTTTCAAAACGGGTTTGCAGAGCGCCCAGTTGGCCGCGCACCGCATTCACTTCGTCCATGGCATCGTCGATCTTCTTCAGCGACACCCAGGCGGCGGATTGCGTCGACACGTCGATGGTGTCAATACCCTTGCCATTCTTGCCAAGATCACCAGCTGCAACAGCCAGCGCATCTGCAGCGAGCAGCTCAGTCGAAGCCGAACCATCGCTGTCTTTCTTACCCACGGTCACCTCTTCCAGGCCCTTGATGGCCACGGTCTCTGGCACGCCAGCGGCAGTCAGCTTTTCCGACATCACGCTCAGCTGGTACTTGCCCGCACTGTCCTTTTCCAGGAAAGCGGTGACACCGGTGTCGGCCGTCTTGGCGTTGATGGCCGCCACCACTTGGCCCATACGCTCTTCATTGGAGCTTGCCTTGTCCAGACCACCCAGGTCAATCACGGTGCCGCTGCCCACCTGAATCGTGAAGGTGGCCGTAGCGCCTGTAGCAGTCGCAGGGTAGGCTTCATAGCTCGCCTTGTCTGCAGCTTCCAGTTTCAGCGCAGCTGCATCAAGGGTTTTTTGAGCGTAGGTCACATTGGCCAGGCCACCTGCCGTGGTATTGCCCAGGCCGCCCACGGTAATGTTGTCACCCGAGTTGGCACCCACCTGGAACACCGCGCCCGCAAACGAACCATCCAACAGCTTTTTGCCGTTGAAGGACGTGGTCTTGGCCACGCGGTCGATTTCTGCACTCAGCTGGCTGGCTTCAGCCTGCAGGGCCTTGCGGTCGCTGTCGCTGTTGGTGGCGTTGGCCGATTGAGCAGCCAGCTCGCGCATACGCTGCAGCATGTCACCCACCTTGCCCAGGGCGCCTTCGGCCGTCTGGGCCAGCGAGATGCCGTCATTGGCATTGCGAGCGGCCACGGCCAGGCCCTTGGCCTGGGCGTTCATGCGCTCGGCAATGGCCAGGCCAGCAGCGTCGTCCTTGGCGCTGTTGACACGCAGGCCCGAAGACAGGCGCTGCATGGAAGTGGCCAGCGAGCTGCCGGTCAGACCCAGATTGCGTTGTGCATTGATGGACACAACATTGGTGTTAATGGACATTGCCATTTTTTTATTTCCCCTTTTTACACACCCACCGCAGTGGGCGTAGAACCGTGATGACCCCGGACCAGGCACCATGCATATAGACGGGGTTTACCCCGTTCTTGCCAGCATCCCGTGTCGTTTGGGCCATCACACCAACCCAGTTCAATGCGCGGCCCCGTACCTGCTGTAGGCAGATACAGGGCCGCGCCTGGTATTACTTCAGCAGGCTCAGCACGCTTTGAGGCAGTTGATTGGCCTGGGCCACCATGGCCGTGCCGGCTTGTTGCAGAATCTGCGCGCGGCTCAAATTGGCGGTTTCCTTGGCAAAGTCGGCATCCACGATACGGCCGCGGGCAGCGGTGACGTTCTCGCTCATGATGTCGATGTTTTCCACCGTCTTCTCAAAGCGGGTCTGCAGAGCACCCAACTGGCCACGTACCGCATTCACTTCATCCATGGCATCGTCGATCTTCTTCAGCGACACCCAGGCATTGGCCTGCGTCGTGATGTCGATGGCGTCGATCCCCTTGCCGTTCTTGCCCACATCGGCGTCCGTCACGGACACATCCGCATCGGCCAGCAGAGCCCCGGAAGCGCCAGAACCGTCGGCCTTCACGCCCGTCACCAAAGCGGTCATGCCGGCAATCGTGACGGTTGCGGCCTTGGTCGGATCCGTGGCATCCATACGCTCCGACTTCACATTCAGCGCGTATTTGCCATCGGCCTGCTTTTCCAGGAAAGCCGTGACGCCGGTGTCGGCCGTCTTGGCATTGATGGCTGCCACCACCTGGCCCAAGCGCTCCTCATTGGAGCTGGCCTTGTCCAGAGCACCCAAGCTGATCTCGTCGTCAGCACCCACCTTGATGGTCCAAGTGGGAACAGGAGGAGACGCACCATCGTCGGCCTTCACGGCGTCATATGTTGCTTTCACTGAGACATCGATATCGGT
>JAITLO010000036.1 GCA_031277855.1 Acidovorax sp.
ATCCCACATCAGGGCCTTCTGAGCTTCGGTGTAGTAAATCCGCGGTCTTTGCTTCATGCCAACACTCCTTCCGCCAGAGGCGGTCATTGTGTTGCATTGACCAGTTGAATCCACAAGCGCAAGCCGCCCGTGGGAGGGTATCTCTCCACTCCACGTCAAGGGTTCTGTGCGACATCATGGCCGCCAACTCATGATCTGGCGCGCATAGTCGCCCGGGCCCAAAGTGAGTTGGCAAGCGCACTGCAGATGGCGCTTGCAATTTTTGACAAAGTGGGCTGGCAAGGCCGTCCGGCGGATGCGATGACTATCACATGACAGGATATGGCCAGTCAGCCCTTGTCCTTATGGCAGGTTCAAGTCCATGCCCAGCGTCTTGGCGAGGCCAAAGGTGAAGAGCATCACGGCCAGGAGGGCCAGCATGAAGATGGCCACCACCTTGCCGCCCGTGCGCAGCAGCGCCCGCCTGTCCGCACCCTTTTTCCCCTGGTCGTAATGCCATTTGATGGCGAAGAACATGCAGGTGACGAACATGAGGACTTTGAACGTAACAAAGACTACAGGGACCCAATCGATCATTTTGAGAATTTCCAGCCTATGACTTGACACTGTCTGTGGTGAGGAGCAGCACTTCTTCGGAGAGCGGCGCAACGGCAGCGGCCACTCTGCAAGAGCATTGCTGTCACCCGTTTTGGGACATACTACTTAAAAGCAATTTCCATACATTGACGCAAAAAACGCCGTTAAAAACCATGCAAGATGAAGATGTACCCATCTGGTCACCGCGACTGGCCATGCATGGCGGCCCACGTTTTTTGCAGATTGCAGATGCCTTGCAGGCGGCGGTGGCGGACGGAGTGCTGACCCCGGGTGATCGCCTGCCTCCGCAGCGCCACCTGGCTGCGCAGCTGGGCGTTGACCTGACAACGATCACGCGCGCCTACGACGAGGCCAGACGTCGTCACTTGCTGGAGGGCCGCGGCGCCCGAGGCACTTATGTCGCGGCGCCGAAAGTCGAACTGACTTCTGTCCTCGATTTGAGCATGAACACCCCACCGCCACCGGATGGTGTGGATTTCGACGATATGTTGAAACAAGGCTTGTCTCAGGTGTTGATGCGGGCCGATGCAGAACTGCTGATGACTTATCACCTGGGTGGGGGAAGCGACGCTGACCGCAAGGCAGGTGCCCAATGGCTTGCGCCCATGTTTGGGCAGCTGGATGCTGAGCAGGTGCTGGTCTGTCCGGGGGCGCAAGCGGCGATTGCCGCCTTGCTTCTGGCACTTACCGAGCCTGGCGATGTGATCTTGGCCGAACCCGCAAGTTACCCCGGCTTGCGGGCTGCGGCCACCCAATTTGGCCGGCGCCTGGTCGCGGTGGAGGCGGACCAGCATGGGATGCTGCCCGAGAGGCTGGAGCAGGCATGCCGCCAGCACAAGTCTGCTCTGGTCTACCTCAATCCGACCTTGCAAAACCCGACCGCCATCACCATGCCGGAGCAGCGGCGCAAGCAGCTGGCCGGCGTCGCGCAGCGCTGCCAGGTGCGCATTGTGGAGGACGACCCCTACTGGCTGCTGGCCGAGGCGCCGCCGCCTCCGATTGCCAGTTGGGCGCCGGAGCAGGTGTGCTACATCTCCACCCTGTCCAAATGCCTGACACCGGGATTGCGCGTTGCCTTCGTGTTGCTGCGTGACCCGCAGGAGCGGGAACGTTTTCTGGTGGCGCTCCGGTCATTTGCGCTGATGGTGGCGCCCATGACGGCTGCACTGGCTACGCAGTGGATTTTCGACGGCTCGGCTGCCGGCTTGATGGAGGGCGTGCGCAAGGAGGCACGCCTGCGCCACCGGATGGCCAGGGATATTCTGGCGGGCCGCTATAGCGGCGCTGGAGACGGCCTGCATGTATGGCTGGAGCTGCCGGGATACTGGAGCTCTGCACAGCTTGCGCATGCAGCTGACCGCGAGGGCATTGCCGTCACGCCGGCGCAGGCGTTTGCAACGGACACCACGGGCAGCGCCTCGGTGAATGCGATTCGGATTTCCTTGGGCAGCACCAAGGATCGAGGGCGTTTGCGTGCGGGCCTTCAACGGCTGTCCCAACTGCTGGCGCGCAGGCCCGAATCGTTCAGCATCGCGGTGGTGTAGCTGCGCAGGTGAGGGGCCAGAACAGGCCCTCAGGCATTCCCCTGCCGCAGCCCAACCCCCAAATCCTTGACCCGTGGCGCCCGGGCCTTGAGCCATCGCCCCAGTGCCCGGATTGCTCCGTCATGTGCACTGTCCCGTGGCCAGACCAGGTGGTAGCCGTCGCCGGTGGCCATGGCGATGGGCACGGCGGCCACCAACTGGCCGCTGCGCAAGGCATCTGAGGCCAGGGCCAGGTCGGCCATGCTGACGCCATGGCCCTGGGCTGCGGCGGCCATGCCTTGCTCCAGGGTGTCGAACACCAGGGCGGAGGGGGCGTTGAAGTCCTTATGCAAATCGAGGCCGGCGCACCAGCGGCGCCAGTCACGGTGGTCGGGCGAGGGGTGGATGGTGGTGATCGGGGCGGGTGTTTGGCCCAGCTGCTGTAGCAGCTGGGCAGCCTGGGCCGTGGCATCGCCGGTATCGGAGAGCGTCAATAACGGCAGTTGTGCGGCCACGACAGGGCTGCATACGGGCAGCAGCCATTCGTCCATCAGCTTGAGGCTGTGCCAGCGAGGGTGATGGCGGAACTGGCCCAGCAGCACGGCGCAGTCGTAGGGCTCGCTGTCAAAGTCCACATGGTCCACATCCATCCACTGGCTGTGCAGCAGCACGCGCTCTTGCGGCAGGGCGGGGCGGTGGGACTGCAGGATGGGTAGCAGCCAGCGGGTGGTGAGCGAGGTGGGCGTCTTCAGGCGCAAACCGTCGCTGCGCTGCTGCATGCGGGCGCAGGCGCGCTCTATGGTGCGAAAGCCGGTGGCCAGCTCGCGTGCCAGCAGCTCGCCTTCGGTGGTGAGGGTCACGCGCGGGCCATTGCGGTGGAACAGCGTGCGCTGGAGCTGCTCTTCCAGCGTGCGGATATGGCGGCTGATGGCGCTGGGCGTGAGGTGCAACTCCTCACCCGCGCGGGTGAAGGAGGCGGTGCGGGCAGCGGCCTCGAAGGCGCGAAGGGCATACAACGGGGGGAGCGACATAAAGCAAAAGCCCGGGCAGAGGGCGGGCTGCCAAGAGCAAAGAGCGAAGAACGTTTTTACTGTGCGTAAAACTCACAGTGTAGATGCCTTATTTGCGTTTTGCCTGGTGTGGGCAGCGCAGCAGAATTCGGGCCGTTTCATTGTTTTGCTTTGCTGCCCACCATGCCTTTGGCCTTGCTGCTGTCCTATGTGCTGTCCATTGTTTTGCTGATCGCCACCCCGGGCCCTGTAGTGGCCTATATCACCCAGGTGGCGCTGCAGCAGGGCCGGGGCGTGGCCTGGCGCACGGCGCTGGGCACCAGCAGCGGGGCCTTGGTGTTGATGGCCCTGGCAGCGTTGGCCGTGGGCGGCGTGCTGGTGCTGCGGCCCGAGGCGCTGGCCTGGCTGGGCTTGGCGGGCAGCGTTTTTTTGATGGTGTTGGCGGGCAGCGGCCTGCGGGACTGGGCTGCGCAGCCTCGTGAAAATGTCGACACCGCAGCGGTGGGTGCCGCCAAGCCCGCTGGCCTGGGGGGCTGGCAGCGCGGCTTTTTGGTGGCCGTGGCCAACCCCAAAGACATTCTGTTTTTTGCCGCGCTGTTCCCGCAGTTTCTGCACGGCGCCAGCGCCCCGATGGCGCGGCTCGGCCTGCTGGCCGCCATCTGGGTGGGGCTGGACTTGCTGATCCTGGCCGCCTATATCGCCGCGGCCCAGCACCCGCGCGTGCAGCGCCACCAAAGGCTGCTGGCGCTGTTGTCCTTGTTGATATTGCTGGTCATGGGCTTGCTGGCGGCAGGGTGGTCGGTGTGGGCACTGTGGTCTTGAATCTGATACCGTCTACAGAAGTGGGAAAGGGCTTGGGTTTTGATAGCTGCTTGTGCTTGCCACTTATGCCTTGGCGGCGGTTTTGCTGCCCGATTACTGCTTGATTACGTCCTGATGGCGCTGCGGTAGGCTGCAGCCAACTGTTCCAGGGCCGAGCTTGCCTGTGCATCGCGGGCGCGGCCATGGAGCAACACCGGCAGGTGCGGCAGGGCGGGCAGGCCCAGTTTGGCGCCCACGTCTACCGCGCCCAGGGGCAGCATGCGCGGGGCCAGGGCGGCAATGCCCAGTCCCGCCATGACGGCGGCGCTGACGGAGGCCACGCCACCGCCCACAAACACCTCGGCCCAGGAGATGCCGGCGGCATCCAGCAGCTTGCCCGCCATCAGGCGCACGCCGCAAGGCTCGGCCAGCGTGGCAATGGGCAGGGGCTCACCCGCGTGGGGTTGCCAGTGTGGGGCGGCAAACCAGCCAAAGGCTTCTTCCGCCAGCATCTCGCCGTCGGTGCGGCCTGTGTGCAGGCGCACGATGGCGGCGTCCAGCTCGCGCCGGTCATAGCTTTGCAACAGGTCGCCGGAAGAGCCTATGCGCACCACGATCAGCAGCTCGGGGTGGTGCGCGTTCAGGCGAGCGATCAAGGCCGGCAACTCGGGCCCGGCCACATGATCGCTGATGCCAATGCTCAGCCGCTGGCGGGCGCCGGCAAAGGCGCGTAGCGCCTGGTGGTTGGCCTCCAGCAGGGCGCGGGCATGCTCCACAAAGGCCGTGCCCTGGGGTGAAAGCTCCACATAGCGGGGCGTGCGCTCCAGCAGCCGGCAGCCCAGACGGTCTTCCAGGCGCTTGAGTTTGAGGCTCACGGCAGCCTGCGTGGTCTGCATGGTCTCTGCCGCGCGGGTAAAGCTGCCCAGCTCCGCCACCTGCAAAAAAGCGGCCACGGCATCCAGGTCCAAAGGGCGGTTTTTCATTTCAAAAGTTTATCAACGAAATTCCTTTTGATAAATATTTGAAATCCATAGCATGCGGACTGTTTGTACCACCAAGGAGTTCCCATGCCACTGACTCACATCACCCTGCGCACCGGCAAGACAGAGGCCTATCGCCAGGCCATTTTTGACAGCCTGCACCAGGCAATGCACACATGCTTTGATGTGCCTGCGGACAACCAGTTCGCCACCATGACGGAGTGCGACGCCGTCCACTTCCGCTACAGCGCGTCTTATCTGGGGGTGGAGCGCAGCGATGACCTGGTGATCATCCAGATCACTGCCAACAACACCCGCAGCGTGGCGCAGAAAAAGGCCTTGTACCGTCAGATCGTGGAGCAGCTGGGCCACAGCCCTGGCATACGCCCGGCCGATGTATTCATTAACTTGCTGGAGGTGGACAGGGCCAACTGGTCGCTGGGCCAGGGCGAAGCGCAATATGCCTGAGGGGGAGGATGGTTCGGGCGGTGCATACCGCGCGTTGCACAGCTTGCGGCATGGATGTGGGACCATGCCGCTGTCTCTCCTTCCAGGAGAGGCAGGGTGTAGAAAACAAGCTGACGTTGGAGGGGTTGTTGCGTCAAGCATGGTGATTTGACTCCGTGCCAGACAAGGCCACCCTCTGGTTTGCTATCCTGCCCTGGTCCCCCTGGGTGAACAGAAAAAGGTATGCGAATGGAACTGCAAAGCGATGCACAAGGACTGGGCCGCAGGCTGCGGCGCTTTCGCGTGCTGCGGCAGATCAAGCAGGCCAGTCTGGCGGCAGATCTGGGCGTTTCACAGGGCATGCTGTCGCGCTGGGAGTCTGGTGTGCATCTGCCTTCTCCCCAGGCCCTGGTCCGTATCGAGGCCATGCTGGCCCAGCATGAAAGCCTGGGCATGGACAGCAGCTTGCGGCGCCTGATTGAAAGCGCGCCTTTTCCCGTGTACCTGGTGAGCGAGCACAAGCTGGCTTTGCTGGCGCTCTCGCCCGCGCGCCAGGCCGAATGGCGTATCGATGCCAGTGCCTGGTTCGGGCGGTCGCTGCAGGGCTTTGCCACGCCGGAAATTCTGGATACCGAGCGCCGGCTGCAAGCGCTGGGCTGGTTCGAGGGCAAGCCCAGCCAGGCCGTGCGCTTTGCCACCAGCGGCAACGCCAATGCCGATATTCCCATACTACCCAGCACCGTGGTCTGGGAGCGCATAGGCCTGGCCGATGGCCGTACCGGCCTGCTGGTGAGCAACGAAGCCCTGGTCTGATCTGGCGAAGGTGAGCTGAGGTGAGGGGCACGAATATTTCATTCGTTGCCCGGGCCGCAGCCCTTGGTTAGGCTGGAAGCTGTTGGCCCTTTGTGGGTGTGCGCGGTGCCTTGTGCAAATCAGTCCGTGTGCGCCATGCGGGCCGGGCTTTTTCCGTTGAAAAGAACAATGACCATGCCTTCTTCCCATCTCTGCGGCACCCTGGAATTTTTGCGCGAGGCCGAGCGCCTGAAAAGCGTGCTGCGCAGCGCCCACACCTCGACTGGGCGTGCCGAAAGCACGGCCGAACACAGCTGGCGGCTGTGCCTGATGGCCATGGCTTTTGAGCGCGAGCTGGCGGGCCTGGACATGCTCAAGCTGCTCAAGTTGTGTGTGATTCACGACCTGGGCGAGGCCATTGGCGGTGATATTCCCGCCATCCACAAGGCCCAACACCCGGACAAGAGCGCCCAGGAAAAGCGCGATCTGCAGCAGCTCACCCGCAGCCTGGATGCCAGCGGCCAGGCTGCCATCCTGGCGCTGTGGCAGGAGTATGAAGACGCCACCAGCCCTGAGGCCCAGGCCGTCAAGGCGCTGGACAAGCTGGAGACCATTCTTCAGCACAACCAGGGGCGCAATCCGCCGGATTTTGACTACGGCTTCAACCTGGGCTACGGCAAGCGCTACACCGATGCCGCACCGCTGTTTGCCCAACTGCGGGAGCTGGTGGATGCGGACACGCGCCAGCGCATGGAAAAGGCTGACACCCACACCAAGGCATGAGAGCAGGCGAGCGGGGCTGAGGCACACTGGCCGCTGCCACGGCGGCATGTCTGCCATGCGTGGCATGCATTGCAACGCTGCTTTGGAGATCCCGTTTGCCATGGTCTTGCCTTCACCTTCTTCTCCCTTGCATGCCGGCCCTTTCGATACCCGCAGCATGCGCTATCTGCTGGCCGTGGCGGACCAGGGCAGCATGACGGCTGCGGCTTCCTACCTGGGGATTGCCCAGCCTGCGCTGAGCCAGGCCATGCGTAGGTTGGAGCAAGAGCTGGGTGTGCGCCTTTTCGAGCGTTCACGTCGGGGTACGCTGCTGAGCAGCGCCGGGCGGGCAGTGATTGATGATGTACGCGCCAGTCTGGCCATGGCCGCATCGGCTGCGCAGCATGCCAGGGCGATTGCAGAGGGCAAGACCGGGCGTTTGCGTGTGGGCTTTGTGACCCATGCGGTGTATGAGGTACTGCCGGCCGCGCTCAAGCTGCTGCACGCGGAATTCCAGGGTACGCAGGTGGTGTTGTCAGAGATGAGCAATGCCGACTTGGTGAATGCCTTGGGGCAGGGCGATATCGACCTGGCCATGCTGCATACCCCGGTGGCTGTGCAGGGTGCCGTGCGGCAAAAGCTGGTGCGCCGTGACCGGTTGATGGCGGTGCTGCCGGCGGCCTATCCGCTGGAGCCGGATGGCCGGGTTTCGCTGGCGGATGTGGCGCGTCTGGGGCTGGTGTGGTTTCCGGAGTCGCAACTCCCCTCCTTGCGTGCGGCCATTGCCGCCGCTTTTTTGCGCATGGGGCTGGAAATGCGGGTGGTGCAGGAGGCCAATCGCACGCTCACGGTGTTGTCCTGTGTCGCGGCCGGCATAGGCGCCTCGCTGTTGCCCCAGTCCGCCACGGTGCTGCAGCACCGTGGTGTGCAATTTGCCCCGTTGCGTGACGGCGAGCGTTTGCCCTATTTCGAGCTCAGCGTGCTCTGGCAGGCCTCGGGCCGGCCCACCATCGCCAGCCAGTTGGCCGGTCTGCTGTAAGAACGTGTTCAAAGGCTGCACACATCGGTGAAGCAGACCTTTGCCAGAGGCGGCCTGCACATGCCGCGCCCCGGCAAAGGCCGTCGTTCAGAAGGGCTGCCGCTCAGTCCAGTGCGATATTGGCTTGCTTGCCCACAGCGGTCCACTTGCTGATCTCATCCTTGCGGAACTGGTGCAGCTCTTTGGGTGTGGAGCCGATGACCTCGGCACCCATGGCGATCAAGCGGGCTCTGACCTCGCGGTCGTTCAGGGCTGTGGCAATGTCCTTGCTGATCTTGCTCACCAGCTCCGGCGGAGTGCCAGCGGGTGCGAAGACCGCATTCCACTCGTACATGTGCACGCCGGGTACGCCGGCCTCTGCAAAGGTTGGAACCTGGGGCAGCACGGCAGACCGGGTCTGGCCTGCGGTGGCGAGTGGAATCAGGCGGCCGCTTTGCAAAAAAGGCAGCGAGGAGCCCAGGCTGGCAAAGAACACGGGCACGGTGCCGGCCATGACATCGGTCATTGCCGGACCGCCGCCGCGGTAGGCCACATGGGTCATCTTGACGCCGGTCTTCAGTGTGAACAGCTCGGCCGCCAGGTGGGGGGAGGAGCCGTTGCCGGAGGATGCGTAATCCACCTTGCCGGGGTTGGCGTTGACGTAGCTGACCAGTTCCTTGACGGTGCGCGGTGGAAAGCTGGGGGCCACGACCAGGATGTTGGGCACTTTGATCATCAGCGACACGGCCTCGAACTCCTTGACGGTGTCGAAGGGCATGCGCTTTTTCAGAGCGGGATTCTGGGCGTGGTTGGATGCGTCGACCATCAGCGTGTAGCCATCCGCGCGCGAGGACAGCACGGCCTGGGCTCCGATGAGACCGCCGCCACCGGCGCGGTTCTCGATCACCACCGGCTGACCCCAAATCTGCGAGAGCTTGGGGCTGACGATGCGGGCCACGGCATCCACCGTACCGCCTGGTGGATAGGTCACGATCAGGCGCACGGGTTTGTCGGGAAAGGCCGTGGCTGGCTGGCCCTGGGCATGAGCCAGGGGCGCCAAGGCCAGTGTCAGGGCGGCAAGTGTGATGGAACGGCGTTGCATGGTGTCTCCTTTGGGGTTTGTCGTAGTCAGCAAATCTTGAACAGTTCCGCAGCGGTTCTCCCCAGAATCAGGCTGCGCTGCTGTGTGTCGGGAACCCAGTCCGCCAGCAGCGCCAGGCTGCCGCCGTAGTCGATCAAATCCTGGTGCTGGGTATGGGGCCAGTCGCTGCCCCACACCAGGCGTTCGGGCCCGAAGGCTGCGAGCAATTGTTGCGCGCAGGCGCGAGCTGCCTGTGCATCGCGCTCTCGCAAGGCCGGTGTGCGTTCGGCGGCCGGGTGTTGCGCGCTTTGGGCATTGCGGTAGGCGGCCGACAGCTTGACCCAGATGCGGCCCGATGCGGCGCGCCGCAGCAACTGGGCAAAGCCCGGGTCATGCTGGGCGAGTAGGGCATCCGGGCGGCCAAAATGGTCCACGACGATGCGGCAACCGGAACGCAAGGCTGCATCCAGCAGGGGCGCCAGATCGGCAGCCCCACGGTGCAGCTCCAGGTGCCAGTCCAGGGCCTTGAGGCGACATAAAAAAGCCTGCCACTCGGCCTGGTTCAGATCGGGCAATGGCAAGCCCACCAGATTCAGGCGCACGCCCACCACGCCTTGGGCATTCAGTGCAGTCAATTGCGCCTCATCGGTGTGTGGGGACAGCATGACCACGCTGCGCAGCCGCTGCGGATGGCGGCGCATGGCGTCCAGCATAAAGCTGTTGTCCGTGCCCAGAAAACTGGGCTGCACCAGCACGCCGTGGCTGACGGCGTGCTGATCGAGTAGCGCCAGGTAGGCCTCTAGCGTGGCATCGAATTCCGGTGCATGGCGGCGGGTTGCGGCCAAGGGCATGTCCTGGAGAAAAACATGGGCGTGGCTATCGATCACCAGAGAGGGGGGAGAGGTGTTGGACGGCATGGACTGTCTCGGTGTTGTCGCTTGCCCACAGGCGCTACGCATGCCGGGATGCGATGTACATCACCGGGGCTGCGAAGGGCTGATGCCTGGGGCTTGGACATGACTGTAGGCAGGTCCAGCGGAGACAGTGAGTCGCAATCTGGTGCAGATCCATAAGCTGCCGTTATGGATGGGCAGAGGGCGTCCAGGGGTTGCGATGCAGCCATCCTGCAAGCGCGGTCGCGGCTGTGCGCATTGGAATGAAATGCTCTCGAAACAGGAGCTATCTGCGCAGGTCTGCTCTATGGTTAGAGGTGGTCGGCGACGCGTAGAGATCGCTAATACGTTCTTACAGCTTCTCCGCCGCCCCATAGGGCACAAACCCGCTTTCGTTCTCGTTCACATGCAGCGGCTTGCCCACAAAGGGGAAGGCGCGCTGTGGGCAGGCTCCGCGCTCGCAGACCTTGCAGCCCATGCCAATGGGGGTGGCCGCGTCCAGGCTGCGCAGGTCCAGGCCCTTGGAATACACCAGGCGCTGGGCATGCTGCACATCGCAGCCCAGGCCGATGGAGAAGGTCTTGCCCGGCATGCCCCAGCCCAGGCCGTCGTGGGTGACGCTGCGGGCAATCCACAGGTAGACGCGCCCATCGGGCATGGCAGCGAGCTGGGGCAGGATGCGGCCCGGCTGGGCAAAGGCCTCATACACATTCCACAGCGGGCAGGTGCCCCCGGTTTTGGAGAAGTGAAAGTGCGTGGCCGATTGCCGCTTGCTGATGTTGCCGGCGCGGTCCACACGGATAAAGAAAAACGGCAGGCCGGGGGCTTCGGCGCGCTGCAGCGTGGAGAGGCGGTGGCACACGGTCTCAAAGCCCACGCCGAAATGCTGGGCCAGCAGGTCCAGGTCATAGCGCAGTTGCTCGGCCGTTTGCAGAAACAAGCCATAGGGCAGCACCAGGGCGCCGGCCGTGTAGTTGGCCAGGCCGATGCGGGCCAGCCGGCGCGTGGCCTCGTCCTGCCAGCGCGCGCTGTCCAGCAGTGCATCAATCTGTGGGGCCAGCTCCAGCAGCGCCAGCTGGGTGCCCAACTGAAAGGCTTGCTGGCCGGGCAGCAGCCGGCTGGACAGGTAGAGCGTGCGGCTGTGGGCGTCGAAATGGCGATTGGGCGCGGCCTGGCCGTCGGCGCCGGTTTCCACGCGCAGCACATGCACGCCATGCCGGCTGCGCAGGTGCTGGATCAGCCAGTCGCTGAGCCCGCCGCCTTGCTGGCGGGCCTGCTGGGCCATGGCCTCGGCAGCGCGGTCCAGGCTGTCGAAGTAGTTGCGGTGGGCAAAGACAAAGTCCCGCACCGCCTCAAAAGGCATTTGGCGCAGCGGCATGTCCACCAGATCGCGGGCGCCGGGCAAGGCTGCGTCGTGGTGGTCGTGCAGGCGGTCGTGCAAGGCTTCCAGGCGCTGCTGGTCTTGCTGGTGGCGCTGGTGCAGGGTCAGCAGTACCTGGGACAGATGGGGCAGCTTGGCCGCCAGCTCGCGCAGCTCGGGCTGGGGCACGGGGGGCAGGCCGGGCAGGGAGGCCACGGCGTCCCGCAACTGTGCCAGGCGGCGGGCTTCCTCGTCTTCGGAAAACTGCTGAATGTCCACGCCCAGCACACGGTGCACCTTGAGCAGCACCGACACGGTGAAGGGGCGCTGGTCCTGCTCCAGCTGGTTCAAATAGCTGGGCGACAGGCCCAGGGCCTGGGCCAGCGCCACCTGGGTCATGCCGCGCTCCTGGCGCAGCGAGCGCAGGCGCACGCCCATAAAAATCTTGGCCATTTTTTTAGTCCTTCATTGCGCTACTGTGAGTAGGCGCACCGTTTGAAGGCGGCCATACAGCACTTCATGCTTTGTTGCTTGCCCTTGCCGTACCCAAGTACTGTCTGCGGGCGCGCGCCGCGCCTGAAGCGCTGTCTGGCCGTTGTGGAGAGCGATTTCATCGGTCGTGGCGCTTTTCAGGCCCACTCCGGCAGGCAATGCCAGTGTGGGATCCTGTGCCGTCATTCCGTGTTGAAGCATTTTTGCGGTGTGTTTGTGAAATGAAATTCGCAAAATTCGCAAAAACAAGTTTTGCAATTCACTATGTTTTGCACATTCAGCCCTTCTGTCAAAGGTTTGGTTTGCGTAAATTGCGAATCTACCAAGAGCCTAGCAACGAGACAAGCGACCCCATGAGCGATTTCTGCAAAAAACTGCCCGGCACCGATTTGCGCTACTTTGACGCCCGCGCTGCGGTGGACGCCATCCAGCCCGGCGCCTATGACGGCCTGCCCTATACCAGCCGCGTGCTGGCCGAAAACCTGGTGCGCCGCTGCGAGCCCGCGCTGCTGAGCGATGCGCTCAAGCAGCTGATTGAGCGCAAGCGCGATCTGGACTTTCCCTGGTACCCGGCGCGTGTGGTCTGCCACGACATCCTGGGCCAGACCGCGCTGGTGGACCTGGCCGGCCTGCGCGACGCCATTGCCGAGCAAGGCGGTGACCCCGCCCAGGTCAACCCCGTGGTGCCCACCCAACTGATCGTGGACCACTCGCTGGCCGTGGAGTACGGCGGCTTTGACCCCGAGGCCTTCGAGAAAAACCGCGCGGTGGAGGACCGCCGCAATGCCGACCGCTTTGACTTCATCGACTGGTGCAAGACGGCCTTCCAGAACGTGGATGTGATCCCCGCGGGCAACGGCATCATGCACCAGATCAATCTGGAGAAGATGAGCCCCGTGATCCAGGTGCAAAGCGATGGCCAGGGCGGCAAGATCGCCTTCCCCGACACCTGTGTGGGCACGGACAGCCACACCCCCCATGTGGATGCGCTGGGCGTGATTGCCATCGGCGTGGGCGGCCTGGAGGCCGAGACCGTAATGCTGGGCCGCGCCAGCATGATGCGCCTGCCCGACATTGTGGGCGTGCAGCTCACGGGCAAGCGCCAGAGCGGTATTACCGCCACCGACATCGTGCTGGCGCTGACCGAGTTTTTGCGCAAGGAGCGCGTGGTGGGCGCCTATGTGGAGTTCTTTGGCGAAGGTGCGGACAGCCTGTCGATTGGCGACCGCGCCACCATCTCCAATATGTGTCCCGAATATGGCGCCACCGCCGCCATGTTCTATATCGACCAGCAGACCCTGGACTATCTGAGCCTCACCGGCCGCGAGCCCGAGCAGGTCAAGCTGGTGGCGCATTACGCCAAGACCACCGGCCTGTGGGCCGATGCGCTGAAGACGGCCGAGTACGAGCGCGTGCTGTCCTTCGACCTGAGCACGGTGGTACGCAATATGGCAGGCCCCAGCAATCCCCACCGCCGCCTGCCCACCTCGGCCCTGGCCGAGCGCGGCATTGCCGATGAGGCCAAGCTGCAGACCGCCCACCAGCAAGAGGCCCAGGGCCAGATGCCCGATGGCGCCGTCATCATTGCCGCCATCACCAGCTGCACCAACACCAGCAACCCGCGCAATGTGGTGGCTGCGGGGCTGGTGGCCAAAAAGGCCAATGCACTGGGCCTGGTGCGCAAGCCCTGGGTCAAGACCTCGTTTGCGCCGGGCTCCAAGGTGGCCAAGCTGTATTTGGAAGAAAGCGGCCTGCTGCCCGAGCTGGAGCAACTGGGCTTTGGCATCGTGGCCTATGCCTGCACCACCTGCAACGGTATGAGTGGCGCGCTGGATCCCGCGATCCAGCAAGAAATCATCGACCGCGACCTCTACACCACGGCCGTACTCTCGGGCAACCGCAACTTTGACGGCCGCATCCACCCCTATGCCAAGCAGGCATTCCTGGCTTCGCCCCCGCTGGTGGTGGCCTATGCCATTGCCGGCACGGTGCGCTTCGATATCGAGCAGGATGTGTTGGGCCACGACGCCGCCGGCAAGCCCATCACCCTCAAAGACCTGTGGCCCAGCGACGAGGAGGTGGACGCCATCGTGGCCGCCAGCGTCAAGCCCGAGCAGTTCCGCAGCGTCTACATCCCCATGTTCGCTCAGGGTGAGGTGCAGCAGGCCGCAAGCCCGCTGTACGACTGGCGCGCCCAGTCCACCTATATCCGCCGCCCGCCTTATTGGGAAGGTGCATTGGCGGGCGAGCGCACGCTCCAGGGCATGCGCCCCTTGGCCTTGCTGCCGGACAACATCACCACCGACCACCTCTCGCCCTCGAATGCCATCCTGGCCAGCAGTGCGGCAGGCGAGTACCTGGCCAAGATGGGCGTGCCCGAGGAGGACTTCAACTCCTACGCCACCCACCGTGGCGACCATCTGACGGCCCAGCGCGCCACCTTTGCCAACCCCCAGCTGGTGAATGAAATGGCCGTGGTCGACGGCCAGGTGAAAAAAGGCTCGCTGGCCCGCGTGGAGCCCGAGGGCAAGGTGATGCGCATGTGGGAAGCCATCGAAACCTATATGGACCGCAAGCAGCCGCTGATCATCATCGCCGGCGCCGACTACGGCCAGGGCTCCAGCCGCGACTGGGCTGCCAAGGGCGTGCGCCTGGCCGGTGTCGAAGCCATTGCGGCCGAAGGCTTTGAGCGCATCCACCGCACCAATCTGATTGGCATGGGCGTGTTGCCGCTGGAATTCCTGCCCGGCACCAACCGCAAGACCCTGGAATTGGACGGCACCGAAACCTATGACGTGCTGGGCGAGCGCCGCCCCCGCACCCAACTGACGCTGGTGGTGCACCGCCAAAATGGCCAGAGCGAGCGTGTGCCTGTCATCTGCCGCCTGGATACTGCCGAAGAAGTGTCCATCTACGAGGCAGGTGGCGTGCTGCAGCGTTTTGCCCAGGACTTTCTGGCCCAAACGCAGGCCACACCTGCACAAGCAGCTATCAAAACAATGGAGTCCGTGTAATGGCTACAGCCCGTCATGCCGCGCAAATCAAGATTGCCGCCACCTATATGCGTGGCGGCACCAGCAAGGGCGTGTTCTTCAATCTGGCCGATTTGCCCGCTGCGGCCCAGCAAGCCGGTGCCGTGCGCGATGCCATCTTGCTGCGCACCCTGGGCAGCCCCGATCCTTACGGCAAGCAGATCGATGGCCTGGGCAATGCCTCATCCAGCACCAGCAAGGCCGTCATCCTGGCCAAGAGCAGCAAGCCAGATCATGATGTGGACTATCTGTTCGGCCAAGTGTCCATAGACCAGCCCTTTGTGGACTGGAGCGGCAACTGTGGCAATCTGTCAGCCGCCGTGGGCCCGGCCGCCATCCACATGGGCTTGATCGACGCTGCCCGCATTCCCGCAAATGGCATGGCCCGCATCCGCATCTGGCAGGCGAACATTGCCAAGACCATCGTGGCCCATGTGCCCATCACCAATGGGGCGGTACAGGAAACCGGCGACTTCGAGCTGGATGGCGTGACCTTTGCCGCAGCCGAAGTGGCGCTGGAGTTCATTGATCCGGCCGACGATGGCGAGGAGGGGGGAGCCATGTTCCCCACCGGCAATGTGGTGGACGATCTGGAAGTGCCCGGTATTGGCAACTTCAAAGCCACGCTGATCAATGCCGGCATTCCCACCATCTTTCTGAATGCGGCAAATATCGGCTACACCGGCTGCGAGCTGCAGGGCGATATCAACGAAAACGCCGCCGCACTGGCCCGCTTTGAAAGCATTCGCGCCCACGGTGCGCTGAAGATGGGTTTGATCAAGGACCTGTCCGAGGCCGCTAAGCGCCAGCACACGCCAAAAATAGCCTTTGTGGCGCCGCCCCAAAGCTATACGGCCTCCAGCGGCAAACGCGTGGAAGCCGCCGATGTGGACCTGCTGGTGCGCGCCCTGTCCATGGGCAAGCTGCACCACGCCATGATGGGTACGGCCGCCGTGGCCATTGGCACGGCAGCGGCCATTCCCGGCACGCTGGTGAACCTGGCGGCCGGTGGGGGTGAGCGCCATGCAGTTCGCTTTGGCCACCCTTCGGGCACGCTGCGCGTCGGTGCCGAGGCCTGCCAGGCCGCCGATGGCCAATGGCAAGTCACCAAGGCCTTGATGAGCCGCAGCGCCCGCATCTTGATGGAGGGCTGGGTGCGCGTGCCCGGTGACTGCCTGAACGTGGAGCCGGCTCCACACCACACCAGCTGATGCTGCCGGGGCCTGCTGCTGCATATCTTTTCTAGCCCCTTTTTTCACCCCCTTGCAGCCAGGCCTTTTCTGAATTTCTGAACCCCATTTTGGGCCCATTTTTCATGGGCTGGGCCGCTGCTTTGCCCATTTTCAACAAGGAGACCTGTCATGACCACTACCACCACGAGCGCCGCACCCGCAGCCACCGCACCCGCTTTCAAACCCAAGAAGTCCGTGGCCCTGTCGGGCGTGACGGCCGGCAACACCGCGCTGTGCACCGTGGGCAAGACCGGCAACGACTTGCACTACCGCGGCTACGACATTCTGGACATTGCCGAGGTCTGCGAGTTCGAGGAAATCGCCCACCTGCTGGTGCATGGCAAGCTGCCCACCAGCGCCGAACTCAAGGCCTACAAGGCCAAGCTCAAGGCCTTGCGTGGCCTGCCCGCCAGCGTCAAGGCCGCGCTGGAGCAACTGCCTGCCGCCAGCCACCCCATGGATGTGATGCGCACCGGCGTTTCGGCCCTGGGCTGCGCCCTGCCAGAAAAAGACGATCACAACCTGCCCGGCGCGCGTGACATTGCCGATCGCCTGATGGCCAGCCTTGGCTCCATGCTGCTGTACTGGTACCACTTCAGCAACTCGGGCCGCCGCATCGAGGTGGAGACCGAGGACGATTCCATCGGCGGCCATTTCCTGCACCTGCTGCATGGCGAAAAGCCTGCGGACAGCTGGGTGCGTGCCATGCACACCTCGCTCAACCTGTATGCCGAGCATGAGTTCAATGCCTCCACCTTCACCGCCCGCGTGGTGGCTGGCACGGGCAGCGATATGTACTCGGCCATCACCGGCGCCATCGGCGCGCTGCGCGGCCCTAAGCATGGCGGCGCCAACGAGGTGGCCTTCGAGATCCAAAAACGCTACGACAACCCCGCCGAAGCCGAGGCCGACATCCGCCAGCGCGTGGAGAACAAGGAGGTGGTGATCGGCTTTGGTCACCCTGTCTACACCATCAGCGACCCGCGCAATGTGGTCATCAAGGGCGTGGCCCACAAGCTCTCGCAGGAGGCTGGCTCCACCCGCATGTACGACATTGCCGAGCGCCTGGAGTCGGTGATGTGGGAAGTGAAGAAAATGTTCCCCAACCTGGACTGGTTCAGCGCCGTCAGCTACCACATGATGGGCGTGCCCACTGCCATGTTCACACCGCTGTTTGTGATTGCCCGCACCAGCGGCTGGGCGGCCCACATCATCGAGCAGCGCCAGGACAACAAGATCATCCGCCCCAGCGCCAACTACACCGGCCCGGACGATCTGGCCTTTGTGCCCATCGAACAGCGCAGCTGATCCGGCGCAGGTGCATATCTGCCGGAGCGGGCTCGCACACTGCATCCGGCGCTGAGTCCACTCCCACAACGATCAGACAGCGCTTGAGGCGCGGCGTCTCGCCCGCCGGCAGTACTTTGGTACGGCCAGGGCGAGCAACAAAGCTTGAAGCGCTGTCTGAGCACCGCCATACGGGTGACTCGCCCATCTACTTTCAGAAAAGGATACGTATGAGCGATTCTCTGCGGCGGCCGCGTTCGCTGTGCATGGCCATTGCCGAAAAACTGCGCCAACGCATCCTGGCACATGAGTGGGCGCAGGGCACATCGCTCAACGAGGCCGACATTGCCCGTGGCTACGGCGTCAACCGCGCGCCGGTGCGCGAGGCGCTCAAGCTGCTGTGCCATGACGGCCTGCTGCAAGCCCATCCACACCATGGCATGACGGTGGCCGTGCCCAGTGCCGCACAGCTGCGCGAGGCACAGGCGCTGCAGCAGTGGCTGGGTCGCTTTGTGTGCGAGCAGGGCAGCGGCCTGCCCGATAACAGCCTGGCGCATGCCATGCTGCGCATGGCGGAGCAGCGCGTGTGCCTGAGCCATGTGCCCGGGGCAGCCGCAGGCTGGCCGGCACAGCGCGCCCGTGTAGCGTGAAGGGCAGCGGTGCACATCGGCAAAGGCGAAATACGCCATGGTTTTATGCGGAACAGCGGTGTGCTCCCATGCCAGGGCGCCGCGCAAGGGCCTACGCCGGCCGCGCCGCCCCGCTGCGCTGGAGCCGTCTCCCTCCATCGCGTAGCGATAGAGAGGGGGAAGACGCGCAGCGGCTCAGGGGGAGCCATTTCACTTTTTCATGCGTCGCCACAAGGTGGCGCGGCTGATGCCCAAAATCTCGCAGGCGCGGCGCTGGTCGCCCTGGACCGACTCCAGCACCGCACGCAGATGGGCCAGCTCGGCCTGGCGTCCAGCCTGTTGCAGGTGGCCGTTCTCGGCGGGAGGCGGGGGCGTTGCACATTCGGGAAACAGCTCCAGCAGCCTGTGCGTGTCCAGCCGGCCCCGGGCGTCTTGCAGATAGCTGTGGGCGGCCAGCAGGCGCTCCACCCAATTGTCCAGCTCGCGCACATTGCCGGGCCAGCGGTGGTGGGTGGCCCGCGCCAGCACGGCGTCCAGCAGGTGCGCCAGCGGGGCTGTGCTGTCACCTTCCAGGGCCTCGGGGCCAGCCAGGCCCAGGCGGCGTGCCAGCAGGCTGCGGGCCAGCATGGCGACGTCGGCCTGGCCGCGTGCATGCAGGCTGGGGGCCTTCAGGCGCAGCACGGCCAGGCGGTAGAACAGGTCACGGCGAAACAGTCCGCGCTCCACCTGGGCTGCCAGGTCGGCATGGGTGGCGGCCATCACCCGCACATCCACGGGCACGGGCACGGTGGCGCCCACGCGCAGCACCTCGCGTTCCTGCAGCACGCGCAGCAGGCGGGATTGCAGCGCCAGCGGCATATCGCCGATCTCGTCCAGGAACAGCGTGCCCGTGTGGGCAGCCTCGATCAGGCCGGTCTTGCCGCCACGGCGGGCCCCGGTGAAAGCGCCTTCCTCGTGGCCGAACAGCTCACTCTCCAGCAGGCTTTCGCTCAGCGCGGCGCAGTTCACGGCCAGAAAGGGCTGGCTGGCGCGCGCGCTGGCGCGGTGCATGCCCTGGGCCAGCAATTCCTTGCCGGTGCCGCTGTCACCCTGGATCAGCACCGTGGCATCGCTGGCGGCAAAAGTGTGGGCCAGAGTGCGCAGACCTTCCACGGCGGGGCTGCTGCCCACAAAGTCTTGCAGCTGCCAGCGCGCGCCCACGCTGCGCTGGCGCTGGCTGGCGCGCAGGCTGCGGTCGGCACGCTGGATCACGGCAGGGTCGCGGCAGACGACCAGGGCGCCGGTGATTTGTCCGCCTTCGCGCATGGGGGCACGGCGTACCACCAGGGTGCGCGCGGCCAGTTGGATCACATCTTCGCTGCCTTCCTCGCCGGCCAGGGCTGCACGCATGTCCAGCGCAGGCGCCAGCTGGGCCAGTCGCTGGCCGTGCAGGGCCGCTGCCGGGCTGCCCAGCAGCGCCGCCATGTGCGCGTTGATGGCGCGGATGCGGCCCTGGGCATCGACGGCGGCTACGCCGTCCTGCAGCTGGGCCAGCACGCTTTCCAATCGTTGCTGGCGCTCACGTTCGGCGCGGCGTTGACGGGCCAGCAGCAGCGCATCCTGCAGTGCCTGGCGCACGGCGGCGTCCGAATACAGCAGCACGCTGGCCATGCCGGCCTGCTCGGCCAGATCGGCCACCAGACCGGGGGCCACCACGGCCTCCACACCGGCCGCCAGCAACTGCTGCACGCAGGCTGGCGCATCCTCCGGGCCGCGGTAGGCAAACTGGGCCAGACCCAGGCCGAACAGGGCGTCGAACTGCGCCACCTCGGCGGAGGGCGGGCCGAAAGACACCAGGCCCACACGGCCGGCCTGGCCGCGGGTGCGCTCGCGCGCCTGGCGCAATGCCTGCAACAGGTCCAGCCCACGCACCTCGACGATGGCCACCGGCATGTCCACGCGCTCACGCAGCCAGGCGCCGCTGGCGCCGGCCGCCACCAGGGCATCGATGGGCCGGCGCGCGTGCAGGGCCTGCACGGCCTGCACGGCTTCATCGAAGGCAGCGCCGATATGGCTCAGCCTCACCTGGCTTGCCCAAGGGCCGGCCAGGCCTTGCATGACCCTGCCGACACGGTGGCGGCCCACGGTGACGATATGGGGCAGGGTGGAGGGCTCGAGGTTTGCTTTAAACATGAAATGAATTATTTCATTTGTGAAGCATGGCGGCCGCGGCCACGGCATGCACACCCTGGCATTGCGTCGACTTGGGATGGAATGGCCAATGAAATCAATGGCTTGGATTGCCAAGGGTTTTCACTGATTCATGCTGGCACAGGCATTGCGCTGTGGAGGACACACCGGCGCTACGGCCGGCCTACACACCAGACATAGCAAATAGGAGAACCAGTCCATGTCCATTTCCCGTCGCTCCGTGATGCACACCACCGCGCTGCTGGCCGCCCTGGCCGCCATCGGCAGTGCCCAGGCCGCAGACAACTGGCCCAGCCGGCCCATTCGCTTCATCGTGCCGTTCTCGGCCGGTGGGGCCAATGACTTGCTGGCACGCTCGGCTGCCGAAGGCGCATCCCGTGTGCTGGGCCAGCCCATCGTGGTGGAAAACCGCCCCGGTGGCGGTGGCACCGTGGGTGCCGATCTGGTGGCCAAGTCCCAGCCCGATGGCTACACCTGGCTGATCAGCGCCGCTGGTGTGATCTCCAACAGCCAGATCAAAAAGCGCATGCCATTCAAAGACACGGATTTGCTGCCCGTGGTCATGATCGGCCTGGCGCCTTCGGTGATCGTGGTGCCCAAGACCGCGCCCTACCAAAACCTGCGTGATTTTGTCGAGGCTTCCAAGCAGGGCGAGGGCTTCAACTTCGCCACGGCCGGCACCGGCAGCACGCCGCACTTTGTGGCCGAGATGCTGAATGTGAAATACGGCGCCAAGCTGCAGCCCGTGCCCTACAAGAGCGGATCGGAAAGCACCACCGCCGTGCTGGGCGGCCAGGTGGAAGGCACCTCCGAGGCCAGCATCATCGCCTTGCCGCACATCTTGAAGGACGGCAAGTTCAAGCCCCTGGCCACCACCTGGACCCAGCGCATCTCGGCCTATCCCTCGCTGTCCACCGCCGTGGAGCAGGGCTTTGCGGATCTGCAGATTGCGCACTGGGCCGGCCTGCATGCACCCAAGGGCACATCGCCGGCCACCATGGACAAGCTGGCCGCTGCGGTGGACAAGGCCATGCGCGAACCTGCCACCGTGGAAAAGCTCAAGGCCCTGGGCATTGAGCCCGTAGGCGGCACACGCGCCGACTTCATCAAGTTCACCGACGCCGAGCGCCAGCGCCTGGGCGAGATCGTCAAGGCCGCCAAGATGCAGGAGCAGTAAGCCGCTTTCCCAGGCATGCGGCATGGCCGCCTGCCTTTTCTTTTACGGGCGTGCTGCTGCGGCAGTGCTTCCGCCTTTTTTCACAACCACAGCATGTACTCCATGAGCACCCAGCAAAAACTCAAGCAACTCATCAACGAGCGCCGCGGCGTCATCGTGCCTGGCGCATTCAATGCCATGTCGGCCCGTGTGGTGGCCGACCAGGGATTTGAAGCCATTTATGTGACCGGCGCCGGCGTGACCAATATGTGGTTTGGCCTGCCCGACCAGGGATTTATGGGCCTGACCGATATTGCCGACCACACGGCACGCATCCGCGAGGCTGTGGACCTGCCTCTGATCGTCGATGCCGACACCGGCTTTGGCAATGCCCTCAACACCTACCACGCCGTGCGCACGCTGGAGCGTGCGGGCGCCGACTGCATCCAGCTGGAAGACCAGGTATCGCCCAAGCGCTGCGGCCATTTCAACGGCAAGGAAGTGATCGAAACCAGCGAGATGGTGGGCAAGATCAAGGCCGCCTGCGATGCCCGTCGTAATGCCGACACCCTCATCATGGCCCGCACCGATGCGGCAGCCATCCACGGTTTTGACGCGGCGGTGGAACGCGCCCAGTGCTATGCCGAAGCCGGTGCCGACATGCTGTTTGTAGAGGCCGTGACCAGCGCAGAGCAAATCCGTGCCCTGACCCAGCGCCTGAAAACGCCCCAGCTGATGAACATGGTGATTGGCGGCAAGACCCCCATCACCAGCACCGAGGAGCTGGCCGAGATGGGCTTTAGCATCGTGCTCTACGCCAATGCCACGCTGCAAGGCGCTGTGGCCGGCATGCAGCGCGCGCTGGGCGCGCTCAAGACCGAGCGCCACCTTCAGGAAGACCCGGCCCTGGTCGTGCCCTTCGCCGAGCGCCAGCGCCTGGTGTGCAAGCCGGAATGGGATGCGCTGGAGCAGCGCTACAAGTGAGCGTGTGGGGCTGAGGCAGCGCTGCAAAAGGCCAGGGCCTTGGCAACGCTGCGCCAGATCGGAAAGGGCTTGAAATCAGTCCAGCGTGATCTGGTTTTCTCGGATGATGCGCTCAAAAAGCAGGTCATCGTTTTGAATCTGCAGCGCGAAGTCCTGCACGCTGCCGCTGTAGGGAATCAGCCCCATGGCATCGATTTGCGCTTGCAGCTCGGGGGTCTTCAGCGTGCGCTGGATTTCATCGGCAAAGCGCTGGACAACGGCGGGCGGTGTGCCCGCAGGCATGAAAAAGCCCGTCCACCCCGCCGTGTCCAGCGCGGTGTAGCCCAGCTCCTTGAAGCTGGGTACGTCGGGCAGGCTGGGCCAGCGATCGGGGCCGGTGGCGGCCAGCAGGCGCAGGCTGCCCTTCATGGTCTGGGCGGCGACCACGTCCAGCATGGCGGCCGTGATGTGCTTGCCCATGAGGGCTTGCATCAGCGGTGCCGTGCCTGAAAAAGGCACATGGTTGATGTCGATGCCGGCCTGGCGCGCAAAGGCCGCACCCTGTATGTGCGGGGTTGTTCCATTGCCATAGCTGCCGTAGTTGTAGGTGCCGGGGCGGGCCTTGGCCAGGGCCACAAACTCCTGGAGATTCTTGGCGGGAATGTCGGGCTGTATGGCCAGCATCAGCTGACCGCGAATCAGGCGCGTGACCGGTGTCAAATCTCTGGAGACCACATAGGGCTTTTTGGCGAACAAATGTGGGAACTGCAGGATGGAGGCCAGGTGCAGCAGCACCGTATGGCCGTCCGGTGCAGAGCGCGCCACGAACTGGGTGGCGATGGAGCCACCGGCGCCGGGCCGGTTTTCCACAATGACGGGCCGCTTCCATGCCTGCTGCAGCTTCTGGGCCAGGCGACGGGCCAGGGCGTCGGCCGTTGCGCCCGGTGCAAAAGGCACGACGATCTTCACCATCTGGCTGGGGTGGGCCCGTGCCGTCAGAGCCATGCCTGTACCGGCTGCCAGCAGCATGGCACGACGCGAAATACCTGCTTTCATCCACTGTCTCCTTTGTATGGGGCGCAGCAAAGCCCGGCGGCAAGCGCTGCTTGCCACCTTGGTCTGATGGGGGAGGGGGCGGTGCTAGACCGCTTCTGTCTGGGCTGCCTGCAGCTCTCGCCACAGAATCTTGCCCGTGCCGGACTTGGGCAGGTGGTCCAGAAAGTCGACCAGGCGCGGAACCTTATAGGCGGCCATGCGCTCGCGGCTCCAGTCCATGATGTCCTGGGCCGTGACCTTGCCCTGGAACTCGGGCTTGAGCACGAGCAAGGCCTTGACGGTCTCTCCGCGTTTGCGGTCGGGCACGCCGACCACGCAGGCCTCGTGCACTGCGGGGTGCTCGTACATGGTGTTTTCGACTTCGGCAGGCCAGACCTTGTAGCCCGAGGCGTTGATCATGCGCTTGAGCCGGTCGCGCATGAAGAAATAGCCTTCCTCATCTACGCTGGCCAGATCGCCGGTGCGGAAAAAGCGTTTGCCATCACGCTCAAAAAAAGAAGCTTGGTTGGCTTGCGTATTGCGCCAGTAGCCGTGCATGAGCTGGGGGCCATGGGCTACGAGCTCGCCCACCTCGCCAGCAGCCAGCTCCTGCAGCGTCTCGGGGTCGACGATGCGGGCATCCACGCCGGGGGTGGCAATGCCCAGGCATTGGCGTTTGCCGTGGTCCAGCGGATTGCCCAGCAAAAAGGAGGCGGTTTCCGTCATGCCGTAGGCCTCGTTGTAGCTGATGCCAAAACGCTGCTGCAGCATATGGGACACGGGCTCGGGCATGGCAGCTCCCCCGCCCGAGAGCAGATTCAGGCTGCTGAGGTCGCGGCTCTGGGCCTCTGGGTGGGAGAAGAAGTCGATGAGCATGGCGGGCGGAGCTGCCCAGGTCGAGACGCGGTAGCGCTCTATGAGCCGGGCGGCCATACCTGCATGCCAGCGCGGCATCATGACCACGGTGGCGCCCAGGGTGGTGGGCACGTTGAGCGTGCCCTGCATGCCCAGCATGTGAAACAACGGGGCCACGGCCAGAAACACCGAGTCCATGTGCACGCCGCGCCAGACCTGGGACGAGATATTCGAGGCCAGCACGGTAGCGTGGCTGTGCATGCAGCCCTTGGGGTGGCCTGTGGTGCCCGAGGTATAGGGCAGCACGCAGAGATCGTCGACGTCTGGGTGCTCGGCAGGCGGTGCCAGCTGCAGGGCCAGGGCTTCGGTGAGCCCATGCAGGCCGGCTTGCTCCAGTGGCTGGCGTGGCGCAAATACGAGATCGGGCACATCGTCTCGCAGCGCGGCATGTTCGGGCGCTGCGTCCAGTGCTTCCGAGTAGGCGTGGACCATGATGGCATCCAGCTGCTTGCCATGCAGATGGGGAAGCAGGGCAGGCAGCAACTCCTGGGCGGCGATGGCCACGCGAGCGCCGCTGTCCTGCAGGTAGTACGCGACTTCGGCCGCTGTGCTCATGGCATTCAGCGGCACCACCACGGCCCCGGCACGCATGATGCCGTAATAGGCCATGGTGTACTGGGGGCAGTTCTGGCTCATGAGCAAGACCCGGTCCCCCCGCTGCACACCCAGGCGTTGGCAGAGATAGCCGGCCAGAGCCTCGACGTTGTGCAGCAGCTGTGCATAGCACAGCGGCGTGCCGCAGAAAATCACGGCAGGCTTGTGGGGATAGCGCTGGGCGGCGACTTCCAGGTAATGCGTCAGCGGAACGCTGGAGGCGTGCAGCGCTGGCGGCACACCTTTGGGCCAGAACGGTGAGCGGGAACCAGGCATGGCGAATGTCTCCGTGGATATTGTTCTTGGGGGAATAGGGCCGGCCCCATGCAGGGCTGTGGCCGGCCTGCAGGGGGTTAGAGCTGACGCGAGATCAGCTCCTTCATGACCTCGCTGGTGCCGCCGTAGATGCGGTTGACGCGCGAGTCCACAAAGGCGCGGCAGATGGGGTATTCCATCATGTAGCCGTAGCCGCCATACAGCTGCAGCAGTTCGTCCAGGCCCTTGCCCAGCTCCTCGGTGCTGTAGAGCTTGGCCATGGCGGCTTCCTCCAGCGTGAGCTTGCGCGCCATATGCTCGCGCAGGTATTGATCCACCATCATGCGCACGGCCGTGGTGCGGGTCTTGAGCTCGGCGAGCTTGAAGCGCGTGTTCTGGAAGTCGAACAGCGGCTTGCCAAACACCATGCGCTCTTTGGTGTAGCGCACGGTGTCGGCCAGCATGGCTTCGAGCTTGGCGGCCGCGCCCACGGCAATCATGAAGCGCTCCTGGGCCAGCTCCTGCATCAGGTACGCAAAGCCCTTGTTCTCTTCGCCAAGCAGGTTGGAGACGGGAACGCGCACATTCTCGAAGAACAGCTCGGCCGTGTCGGCTGCCTGCTGGCCCATTTTGTCGAGCTTGCGGCCTTTTTTGAAGCCGGGCCGGTTGGCCTCGACCAGGAGCAGGGAGATGCCCTTGCCGCCGAGCTCGGGGTCGGTCTTGGCCACCACCACCACCAGATCGCAGTTCAGGCCGTTGGAGATAAAGGTCTTGGCGCCGTTGATGACGTACGCATCGCCTTCGCGGCGTGCCGTGGTGCGAATGGCTTTGAGGTCGCTGCCCGCGCCGGGCTCGCTCATGGCCACGGCCAAAATGACCTCGCCGCTGGCGCAGCCGGGCAGCCATTTGCGCTTTTGTTCCTCGGTGCCCAGACGCTCGATGTAGGGGGCAATGATGTCGGAGTGCAGGGCAAAGCCGGGGCCACTCAAGCCTGCATACGACAGCTCCTCCTGGAGCACGGCCGCATGGCCGAAGTCACCGCCGGCACCACCCCATTCCTCGCTGATGGCCACACACAGCAGGCCTTCGCGGCCGGCCTTGCGCCAGGTATCGCGGTCTACCTTGCCGTTGGCGTCCCACTGTGCCTGCAGGGGCTTGCATTCGCGTTCGAAGAAGCGGCGCACCGTGGTGCGGAACATCTCGTGGTCTTCGCGGAAAACGCTGCGGGGGAAAGTCAATACGCTGTCCATGTCGCGCTCCTCAGGGTTTGCCGCCTGCGCAGACCAGAACCTGGCCGCTCACATAGTCGGATTCGGGAATGCAGAACATATAGACCGCGCCTGCGGCTTCCTCGGGCTTGCCGCCACGGCCCAGCGGAATCGTGGCTTCGACGTTCTTGAGGATCTGGGGATTCACGCCCACCTTGATCTGCTGGCCGGCAATGTCGATCTTGGTATCGGCTGCGGCCGAGGCCTCGGTCAGCCGGGTCATGATCAGGCCAAAGGCCACGCTGTTGACGTTGACCTTGTAGCGTCCCCATTCCTTGGCCATGGCCTTGGTCAACCCATTGATGCCGGCCTTGGCCGCTGCATAGTTGGCCTGGCCTGCATTGCCGTAAACCCCCGAGGTCGAGGAGATGTTGACCACCTTGCGGTGCACGGGTGTGCCGGCTTCGGCCTCGCGCTTGGAGGCTTCGCGGATGAAGTCGGAAGCGGCGCGCAGAATGCGGAACGGCGCGGTCAGGTGCACGGCCAGCATGGCATCCCATTGCTCGTCGCTCATCTTCTGGACCACGTTGTCCCAGGTGTAGCCGGCGTTGTTGATGATGATGTCCAGGCCGCCATAGGTCTGGATGGCGGTTTGCACAAAGCGGTCGGCAAAGCCGGCATCGGTCACGCTACCGGCGCAGGCCACGGCCTGGCCGCCGGCGGCGATGATGTCGGCCACGGTTTGCTCGGCTGGCGCTGCGTCCAGATCGTTGATCACCACGCTGGCACCTTCGCTGGCCAGCTTGAGAGCGATTTCACGGCCTATGCCGCGGCCGGATCCAGAGACGATGGCCACCTTGCCTTCGAGTTTGCGGGTCATTGTTTTTTCCTTGGGGTGTGAATAGGGGCTTAGAGCAGGTTCTCAGGTCAGGGCGATCAACGCATCGCCTGCCAGCTTGGTCTGGCCGTCCTGGTTGGTGGTGCTGACTTCGATGCGCGCGCAGCGCTCACCGTTGTGCTCCACCAGCTCGGCCACATGGCCGGTGCAGCGAATGCACTCGCCCACCTGGGTGATGGCGGCAAAGCGCACGCTGAAGTCGCGGATGGCGGTCTGCGGTGCCCAACTGGTGAGCAGGCGCCCCAGCCAGGCCATGGACAACATGCCGTGGGCGAACACGTCGGGCATGCCGGCGGCGCGCGCAAAGTCGCTGTCCACATGGATGGGGTTGTGGTCGCCCGAGGCGCCGCAGTAAAGCGCCAGGCTCAGGCGTGAGAGGGGCTCGGTTTCGAAGCTGGGCAAGGCATCGCCCACCTTCAAGGAATCCATGGTTTGCTGGGAGGTGGTCATGTCAATTTCCCTTGGCGTTGCGGATCACGGTGACGCAGCGCAGCTCGGCCACGGGCTCGCCGCGCTGGTTGCTGACCTCGGTCAGTCGGGTCACGAACTCCAACGCTCCGTTCTTTTTGTCGTAGATGTCCTCGATGCGCTGGCGGAAAGTCAGCGTGTCACCCGCGTAGGCCATGGCGTGGTAGGTGAAGCGCTGCTCGCCGTGCAGCAGGCTGCGGTAGTCCAGGCCCAGCAGGTCGCGCATGGCGGCCGGGTTGGGTGCATCCATTTCCAGGCAGAACAAAAAGGTGGGAGGCACGGGCAGGCCGGGGTGGCCTGCAGCGCGGGCCGCAGCCTCATCGGTGTAGATGGGGTCGGCCTGGCCCGTGGCCTTGGCAAAAAAGCGCAGGCGCCCGGCTTCGAGCAGCACACTGTAGGGCGCCAGGCTGTGGCCTATAAAGCTTTTGTCAATCATGGTGCCGGCCTCAGACCGCCTGGTACATGGTGACCACGCAGGCCCCGCCCAGGCCCAGGTTGTGCTGCAGCGCAATGCGTGCACCCTCCACCTGGCGCTGCTGGGCCTGGCCGCGCAGCTGCCAGGTCAGCTCGGCGCACTGGGCCAGGCCCGTGGCACCCAGGGGATGGCCCTTGGACAGCAAGCCGCCCGAGGGGTTGGTGACCACGCGGCCGCCATAGGTGTTGTCGCCATCCAGAATGAACTTCTCGGCCGTGCCTTCGGGCGTCAGGCCCAGGCCTTCGTAGGTGATGAGCTCGTTGGCGGTAAAGCAGTCGTGCAGCTCCACCACGTCGACCTCTTCGGGGCCTATGCCTGCGGCTTCATAGACCTGGCGCGCGGCTGTGGCCGTCATGTCGTAGCCCACGACGCGGCGCATATCGCCGCTCTCGAACGTGCTGGCCGTGTCCGTGGTCATGGACTGGGCGGCAATGACTACGCGCATGTCCAGATTGTGTTTTTTGGCGAACTCGGCCGAGCAGATCACGGCCGCCGCAGCGCCGCAGGTGGGCGGGCAGCACTGAAAGCGTGTCAGCGGGCCGAAGACCGTGGGCGAGGCCATGACTTCGTCCAGCGTCAGCGTCTGGCGGAACACGGCCAGCGGATTGCGCGCAGCATGCTGGCGCGCCTTGACCGAGATGCGGCCAAAGGTTTCGGGCTGGATGCCGTACTGCTTCATATAGTCCACGCCAGCACCGCCGAAGAACTGGGCTGCGCGGGGGGCATCGGCCACATAGCCCTGGTGGGCGCTCATGACATCGGCAAAACGGGCCATGGGCGAGGGCCGGTCGTCCCAGGCACCTTTGAGTGCACCGGGTTGCATCTGCTCAAAACCCAGGGCAATGGCGCATTCCACCAGACCGCTTTCCACGGCCTGGCGCGCCAGGTACAGGGCGCTGGAGCCGGTGGCGCAGTTGTTGTTGACGTTGAAGACGGGAATGCCCGTGAGGCCCACGCCGTAGATGGCGGCCTGGCCTGCGGTGGAATCACCGAAGACATAGCCCACATAGGCTTGTTGCACGTCGGCGTAGTTCACGCCGGCATCTTCCAGGGCCAGCTGGGCTGCACGCGCGCCCATGGCGGTATAGGGCTCGCTGGCACCGGGTTTGGTAAAGGGAATCATGCCGACGCCCACCACGTGGACGGCTCTTTTCATGCTGCTCATGGTCAGTCTTTCAGGTTGATTGAAGGGGAAGCGGCCGAAGCCGGGTTAGTCGAGGCGGATATGGGCCTGCTCCACAATGCGGGCCCAGTGGGGCAGGTCGCGCTCCATGGCTGCCTTGAGCTCCTGGGGCGTACCGCCCAGAGGCAGCAGGCCCATGCTGCGCATGCGAGTGCTTAATTCGGGGGAAGCGACGATGCGCCGGATTTCGGTGGACAGCTTGTCCACGATGGGTTGGGGTGTGGCACTGGGCACAAAGGTGCCGAACCAGCCATTGGCCTCGAAACCGGGGTAGCCGGATTCGGTGAACGTCGGAACCTGGGGCAGGGCCGGATGCCTTTGCTGGCCCGTGATGGCCAGGACGCGCAGGCGCTTGGAGCTGAGGTGGGCGTTGGCGGAGGACACATCCAGAAAGGCCGAACTCAGCTGGGCGCCCAGCAGGTCGTTGAGCAAGGGCGCCGCGCCTTTGTAGGGCACGCTGGTCAGGTCCAGGCCGGTCTTGAGCTTGAGCAATTCGCCATGCAGATGGGAAGAGGTGCCGCTGCCATAGTTCCCGCATTGGAAATGCGAAGGTTGGGCCTTGGCCAGGGCAATGAACTCCGAAAGCGTGCGTGCGGGCGAGTTGCCGGGAACGATGAACAGGTCTGCCGACAGGGCCAGCTGGGACAGCGGGGCCAGGTCTTTCATCACGTCATAAGGCAGCTTGGGGTAGAGCGCCGGGGCCTGGATCATGGCGGTGATGCCGAGCAGCAGGGTATGGCCGTCGGGTGCCGACTTGGCGACCAGATCGTTGCCCAGAGTGCCGCTGGCGCCGGGCTTGTTTTCCACGATGGCAGCCACGCCAAAGGACTGGTTCAGCCCCGCTGCAATAGCGCGGCCGATGATGTCGGCACCGCCGCCGGCCGGGTAGGGCACGATGATGCGCAAAGGCTTGCTGGGATAGCGCAGGGGCTGCTGATTGGCCAGGGCCGTGGAGGCGGCCATCCAGCCCGGGATGGTGCTGCCCAATGCCAGCTGCATGGCCAAGCGACGTGAAAACTGCATGCTCTGTCTCCTGTCTTTTTTGTTTGCAGGCCTTGTGTCCTTGTGTATGTGACCCAGGCCTTGCAGGGCAGTTTGCGTTGCAGCAGCACACAAGCCAATCGCGTCTTGGGACAAAAGCATTGGCAAAAAGTATCAAACCGGGCAGGGGTGAGATTGGGCACTGCAGTGACCGGATGGGGCGCGGTGCAAGAGACGCAGAGAGACGCAGGACTGGCATTTCTTGCCAATGACTTTGACCGGATTGGTGATTGCCGCGGGCACATGGCCGGGCTTGAATGCAGCTGAATCTGCCGTGTAGCGCAGACCTTGCTCAAGGAGACACCATGTATTTGACCGCCGGCCTGCACCGCGCTTTGCAGCGCCACCCCGACAAGACCGCTCTGGTGGCCGGCCCGCGCCGGCTCTCGTTTCGCAGCCTGGTGGAGCGTGTGGCCCGCCTGGCCTCGGGCCTGCAGGCCCTGGGTCTGCAGCCCGGTGACCGCGTGGCCCTGCTGGCGCGCAACAGCGACCGCTACGCCGAGTCTGTGCTGGCGCTGTGGTGGAGTGGTGCGGTGGCCCTGCCGCTGAATACGCGCTGGAGCCAGGCGGAGATGGTCTATGCCCTCCAGGATTGCGAGGTGGGCATGCTGTTGGTGGACGATGCTTTTCTGGACCAGGCCCAAGCCCTGGTTGCCGAGCTGCCGGAGCTGAAGACCTGTCTGCACTGGGGCGAGCGTGGTGCGCCGGGGCTGCTGGACTATGAGCAAATCATCGCGCGTTCGGAGGCCGTGGAAGACAGGCGCTGCAGCGCCGAGGAGCTGGCTGTGATCCTCTACACCGGTGGCACCACGGGCTTTCCCAAGGGCGTCATGTTGTCGCACCGCAATTTCTGGGCCTCCACGGTGGGGCGCATGGCCGAGGTGCCCAACCCTTCGGACTTCATCACCTTGCTGGTGACACCGCTGTTCCACGTCGCAGGGCTGGGGCGGCTCATAGGCCAGATCCAGTCGGGTGGTGCCTGTGTGATGCTGCCGGCCTTCGAGCCCGAGGCCGTGCTGCGCACCATAGCGCAAGAGCGCATCACCGATACGCTGCTGGTGCCCAGCATGGTGCAGATGCTGTTTGATTCACCGGCCTTTGGCCAATACGACCTGTCCAGCATACGGCGCATTGCCTGGGGGGCTGCGCCCATGGCCCTGCCTTTGCTGGAGCGCTGCCTCAGTGCGTTTGAAGGCGTGGAATTCATGCATGCCTATGGCATGACGGAAACCGCCGCCTCGGTCACGGTGCACCGCATAGGCCATGCGCCCGAGGAGCGCCAGGGCGCACGCATTCGCTCGGCAGGCCATGCCGGCTTTGCCAGCGAGATCCGCATTGCCGACGCGCAGGGGAAGTCCTTGGGTTGTGGGGAGGTCGGCGAGATCTGGATCCGTGGTGCTGCGGTGATGATGGGTTACTGGAAGCGGCCCGAGGAAAGCGCCCAGGCCTTGCGCGATGGCTGGCTGCGTACCGGCGATGGCGGCTATCTGGACGCGCAGGGCTATCTTTTCGTGGTTGACAGAATCAAGGACATGGTCATCTCGGGAGGCGAGAACGTGTACCCGGCCGAGGTGGAAGATGCCCTGGGTCAGCACCCTGCCGTGGCCACCTGCGCCGTCATCGGCATTCCGGATGCCAAATGGGGCGAGGCCGTGCATGCCGTGGTGCAGCTGCGCGAAGGTGCCAAGGTCACGCCGCAAGAGCTGCAAGCGCATTGCCGATCCCGGCTTGCCAGCTACAAATGCCCCAAGAGCGTGGAGTTTCTCAGCAGCCTGCCTTTGTCGGCCGCAGGCAAGGTACTCAAGAGCGAGTTGCGCCGGGCGCGGCAAGGCGGAGTCTTAACCGGCTGATTTTGTGAGGTAGGCCTGGCGGTAGATGCCGGGCGCCTGGCCGGTCCAGCCCTTGAAGGCGCGGTGAAAGGTGCTGGCCTCGGAAAATCCCAGCCGGTTGGCAATGTCGAGCAAGGTCAGCTCGGGCTGGGCCAGGTATTCGATGGCGGCGTCGCGCCGCAGATTGTCCTTGATGGACTGAAACCCCTGGCCTTCGTCACGCAGGCGCCGGCGCAGGGTCTGGGGCGTCAGGGCCAGGGCCTGGCTGACCTTTTCCAGAGAGGGCATTTCCTCGGCCAGATGCCGGCGCAGCAAACGGCGTATGCGTTCGGCCAGGTTGGTCTGGTCGCGGTATTTGACCAGCATGCTGGACGGCGCTTGCTGCAAAAACTCCTGCAGGCTTTGCGGTGTCTGCACAATGGGCAGATCCAGCCAGCGGGCATCAAAGCTATAGCCCACCCAGGGGTAGGCGTAGACCACGGGGGCCAGAAAGATGCGCTCGGCGTCGGTGCTGCGGCCTCGGTCCTTGGGGCGGTACATGAGCTCGCGCACGGGAATGCGCCGCGCCACCAGCCAGGAAATCAAACCGTAGGACAGAAAACAGAACGCCAGCTCGGCATAGCCCAGCGGACTGGCCTTGGCCGGATTCGCCACCAGGCGCAGCGAGGCCTTGTCCTGCTCGACCACAAGGCGCGGCACAAAGTCTTCGAGCAGCAGGTGATAGAACTGCGCGCCGGCACGCAAGGCCTCGCCCAGGGTGCTGCAGTGGATGAGCAGGCGGCAGGCCTGGGCAAAAGAGCCCAGCTTCAGCGGGTGATTGGCGATGCCCCAGAGCTCATCGCGGGTGACTCGGCGCAGCACGCGTATCAGCGCCGCATATTGGGCCTGGGTCACGCGTGACAAAGGTGCCTCCAGCAGGGCAGGTGCAATGCCTGCGCGCCGCAAAATGGGGGCGAGCTCCAGGCCTCGGTCACGCACACCTTGCAGAATCTGCTGAACCTGCAAGATGGCAATGGTGGGCTGGCTGGCAATGGGGGGCATGCAGCGAGTGTAGTGGCGGTGGGCCTGCGTTTTGCCCTTCAACCCACGGCGCCCAGAGCACGCAGCTGCACCACTTCTTCCGGGGTGTAGCCGGCGGCCAGCAGGACAGAGTCCGTGTGCTCGCCACGGCGGGGCGCGGGCAGGCGCACCTCGAAGTCAAAGCCACTCATTTGCACGGGACAGGCCAACTGCCTGGCCTGTGCCGGGCCACCGTGAAGCGGCCGCACCATGCCGCGCGCCTGAAAGTGCGGATCGTCCAGAGCCTGCTCCAGCTTGAGCACAGGCGTCACGCAGCAGTCGCTGCCCGCCAGCTTGTCTGTCCACCATGCCAGGGACTGCGCAGCAATGAGCTGCCGCAGCTCTGCGCGCACCCACCCGATCTTTTCGGGATCGTCGAAGCTGTGCAAATCCTTCAAGTCTTCGCGTCCCAGCAGCGCGCAAAAGCCCTGCCAGAACTTGGGCTCCAGCGCCGCCACGGCCAGGTGGCCACCGTCTGCGGTCTGGTACATGGCATAGCAGGGCAGCGCGCCTGTGAGCTTGCTCTGGCCGGCCGGCTGGCTGCGGCCTACGGTATTGACCGTGGCCAGCGGAATGACGGCATGGGCCAGAACGCCGTCGGCAATGGCGATGTCCACATGCCGGCCAGGCCCCCCGCGCGCCACATCGTAGAGCGCGGCCAGAATGCCCATGACGGCGGGCATGGAGCCACCCAGCAAATCGGCCTGCGGCAGGCTGGTCAGTGCCGGCGCCTGGCCTGCTGCACCGTTCTGGTCGGCCACACCGGTGAGCGCGCAGTAATTCATGTCATGCCCGGGCGCGTTGCGGTAGGGGCCGGTCTGGCCATAGCCGGTGAGGCTGCAATACACCAGCTTGGGGTTGCGCGCCGCAGCCTGGGCCCAGCCCACGCCCAGGCGTTCCATCACGCCGGGGCGAAAGCTCTCCACCAGCACATCGGCCTGCTCGCACAGCTTGAGCAAGGTCGCCACGCCTTCGGGACTTTTGAGATTCAGCCCCAGGCCGCGCTTGTTGCGGTTGACCAGGGTGCGCACCGGCTCGGCCGTGTAGTCGCCGGCTTCCAGGTCTTCGATCTTGATGACATCGGCACCCAGGTCGGCCAGGTGCAGCGTGCACATGGGGCCGGGCAGCAAACGGGTCAGGTCCAGAATGCGGACCCCTGCCAAGGGGGCTGTTGTGGCGGGGGGGGACGCAGTGGAAGGCTGTGTGTGGAGTGGTGACATGGTGGCAGGCAAAGAAAGGCTGGAGCCAGTCTAGTCAGCCAGTGCGGGGCGCTGCAATGGCCGTCCTGGTCAATGCCATTGGCCGGAATGTTCACCCGGTCTATGGCATTGCCAATGTGCTGCGCCTACATATGGTTGGGCAGCGCGGTCACGATGCCGGGGAAGATCCACAGAATCGCCAGGGCCAACACCATCAGGCAGAAGTAGGGTGCACAGACTTTGGCGATGTAGGTGACCTGCTTGCCCGTCATGCCTTGCAGCACAAACAGGTTAAAGCCCACGGGTGGCGTGATCTGCGCGGTCTCCACGGTGATCACCAGGAAGATGCCGAACCACAGCGGATCGATGCCCGCCGCCTGGATGATGGGCAGCACCACGCTCATGGTCAGCACGATGGTGGAGATGCCATCCAGAAAGCAGCCGATCAGAATGTAGAAGATGCCCAGCACGATGATCAGCATCACCGGAGACAGATGCAGGCTGCCCACGAACTCGGCCAGTTGGCGCGGCAGGCCGATATAACCCATGGACAGGGTCATAAAGGCTGCGCCCGCCAGGATCAGGGCGATCATGCAGTACAGGCGGGTGGCGCCAAACAGCGCGTCCTTGAAGTTCTTCCAGGTCAGCGCACCTTGCAGGGCCGAGAGAATCAGCGAGCCCAGCACGCCGATGGCGGCGGCCTCCGTGGCCGTGGCGATGCCGGTGTAGATGCTGGCGATCACCGAGGCAATCAAGAGCACCACCGGAATCAGGTGGCGGGCCTCGTGCAGCTTTTGCATAAAGCTCATGGAGGCATCGGCCTTGGGGACTTTCTCGGGGTTCATCAAGGCCCAGACCATGATCCAGCCGCTGAACATCAAGGCCAGCATCAGCCCGGGCAGCACGCCGGCCATGAAGAGCTTGGAGATGGACAGCTCGGCCGAGACGCCATAGACGATGAGGATGATGGAGGGCGGGATCAGCAACCCCAGCGTGGCCGGGCCGCCCAGCGAGCCAATGACCTGTGCCTCGGGATAGCCGCGCTTGCGCAGCTCGGGGATGTTCATCTTGCCCACGGTGGCGCAGGTGGCGGCGGACGAGCCGGAGACGGCAGCAAAAATGGTGCAGCCAATCACATTGGTGTGCAGCAGTCGCCCGGGCAGGGCGTTGACCCAGGGTGCCAGGCCACGGAACATGCTTTCCGACAGATTGGTGCGGTAGAGGATTTCGCCCATCCACACAAACAGCGGCAAGGCGGTGAGCGTCCAGCTGCTGGCCGAGCCCCAGATGGTCATGGCCATGGCATCGCCCGCAGCGCGGGCGGTGAAAAACTCCATGCCAAACCAGGCCACGCCGGCCAGCGTGAGGCCTACCCAGACGCCGCCGCCCAACAGGGCTAGCAGCACCACGATCAAGGCAATGCTTGCGGTGATTTCATTCATGGTGGGCATCCTCCTGCGATGCTTGCTTGCGTTGTCCCGTCAACTCCAGCACCAGCTCATCGCAAAAGGCGATGAAGAACACCACGGTGCCCAATGCCATGAAAACCTGGGGAATCCACATGGGGGTGGCGTCGATGCCCACCGATATATCGCCAATGTCCCAGGATTGCCACACCAGGTGGGTGGCGTAGAAGGCCAGGAAGCCCGAGAGCACGGTGGCAATCAGCAGGGCGGCCACTTCCATGGCCTTGCGCGCCTGGCCTTGGAGGGCGCCCAGCAGCAGGGTCACGCGGATGTGCTCGCCCTTTTTGAGCGTGCTGGCCAGGGCCATGAAGCCGGCGCCCGCCATGGCATAGCCGGCGTAGGCATCGGTGCCGGGCGCACTGAAGCCAAAGAGGCGGCTGGCGATGGTGAGCAACACCATGAGCAGCACACCCACCATGGACAGGCCTGCCAGCCAGGCACTGGCGGCATACAGACCATCTAAAAACTTTCGCATAGCAGCGGTTCCCAAGTGGAATCGGCCGGGCATTGCACCGCAAGGCTTGGAGGTGGCCGTGCCGTGCAATGCCTGGGGCCTGGTATTACCTGGCGGCCTTGTAGGCATCCAAAACGGCCTTGCCTTCTGCGCCGGCCTTCTCGGTCCATTCCTTGACCACGGTTTCACCCAGCTTGGCCAGGTCTGCCTTCAGCTGGGGCGAGGGCAGCTCCACGCTCATGCCGCCTTGCTTGAGCGTGGCCTGGGACTTGGCATCCACCTCGCGCGACTCTTTCCAGCCGCGCTCTTCGGCGGCGGCTGCGGCCTTGAGCAGCGCGTCCTGCTCGGGCTTGCTCAGCGCGGCAAAAGCCTTTTTGCTCACGGTGACGGCGTTCTTGGGGATCCAGGCCTGGACGTTGTAGTAGTACTTCAGGCTCTCGAACAGCTTGTTGTCGGCACCAGTGGCGCTGGAAGAGATCAGGCCGTCGACCACGCCAGTGGCCAGGGCCTGGGACAGCTCGGCTTCCTGCACGGTCACCGGCTGGGCACCGATCAGCTCGCCGATGCGGGCCGTGGTGGGCGAGTACACGCGCCACTTCATGCCCTTGAGGTCGGCCACGGACTGCACGGGCTTTTTGGTATAGATGCCTTGCGGTGGCCAGGCCACGGCATACAGCAGCACCTGGCCCTGTTTGTCCAGTAGCTTTTGCAGCGCAGGCTTCTGGGCCTGGTAGAGCTTGAAGGCTTCTTCATAGCTGCTCACCAGAAAGGGCAGACCATCGACACCAAAGATTTGCGATTCGTTCTGGAAGCTGACCAGGAAGAACTCGCCCATCTGCGCATTGCCTGTTTGCACGGCGCGCTTGATCTCGGGCATCTTGAACAGCGAAGCGCCAAAGTGCGGCGTGATCTTGAGCTTGCCACCGGTGGCTGCATCCACATCCTTGACGAACAGCTCGTTGTTCTTGGAGTGGAAGTTGAATGCGGGGTAGGCCGTGGCGAAGTCCCACTTGGTCTGGGCTGCGGCAGCGCCGGCAAAGCCAATGCTGGCGATCAGGGCCGTGGTGGCGCAAAAAATGCGTCGTTGCATGGTGATGTCTCCTTACAGGGATGGAGACAGGGCAATGCCAGCCCTGTCGTGGTATGACAAGGCCGTGGAGCCTCTCACCCGCCGAAATTAGCACCGGCGATGGCAAAAAGGCATCAGGGATTTCAACAATAGATTGGTTTGGTAGGCTGCTAATTGTTATCTTGTTGGTTGGTTTTGTTTGAATTGTTCAACCAAAAATGTGCAACGAAACAACCAGAAATAGGGACGGCGCTGGCAGCCGCCGTATTCAGGCGCGCACACCTTGCTCGGCCAGGCGGCGGGCATAGGCTGCGAGGATGATGCGCTCCGAGTGCACCAGATAGTCGTGCAGGGAGTTGGAGGCCTCGGTCAGCTTGCCGGCCTCAAACAACGCCAGCAGCTTGGCGTTCATGTCCACATAGGGGGCGTGCAGAAACTCCGGGTCGCGCAGCAGGCCGAAGGCCAGGCGCAGCTCGGCCAGCAGGTGGGTGAACATGGTGTCCAGCCGCTCGCTGTCGGCCAGCGCAACGACGGCTTTGTGAAAAGCCATGTTTGCCGAGCCCACGGCAGGCCAGTCGCGCTCCTCGCGGCCACGCAATGCATCTTCCACGGCGGTGCGCATGGCGCTGCGCGCCGGGTGCATGGGGTAGGCCTGGGCCAGTGCCTGGCACTCGATCATGCGGCGCACACGGTAGATGTCCATGATGGACGCCATGCTGGGCGCCGCCACCGAGACGCCCTTGTTGGGTTCGTGCACCAGCAGCCCTTCTTTGGTCAGCAGCCGGAAGGCCTCGCGCAGCGTGTTGCGTGAGATGGCCAGGCTTTCGCTGAGTGCGGCCTCGGACAGCCGCTGGCCTGGCTCCCAGTCGCCTGCGATCAACTTGCTGCGCAGTTCTTCGGTCACGCGGTCGGCGAGGTTCTGGGTGTCGGTAGTGCGGCTCATGGTGGTTCAGGGGTTGGAGGCGATGCAGTCATGCAGTGTAGCCAGAGCGCGCCTGCTGCAGTGCCCAATCCTGGCCCGCACACCGGCTACAGCCGCATGCTTTGCCCATGGAAAAGCGGATGCGTACGCCTGCTGCCCCGCCGCAGAGGCGGGGCCGGGGCTTCTTGCCTGGTGATGTGGCCCATGCGCTTTTCAGCGCGGTTCCTAGGGTTTGTACTGTATGTGTGACTCTTGTGTCATATAGAAAATTGAGTTTAGTAAGACAAAATTTGTTTTTTGTTCAACAAAAAATAGCTGATCGATCAATCTGATCAGATTTTTTGTCTTCCGATTGATATGCGATGTGCATCGCATGCTGCGGTGATGTGCCCTGTGGGCGCGTGCCGGCAAATGGGTTCTTCGCCACGCCTTGCTGCGTGGCGGAGGGCCCGGAATCCATGAGTAGGAAGAAATCACCACATGTTGGCTGACGTTAATCTCTGGCCCCTGATCGGGGTGGCCATCATCATTGCGGGCTTTGTGCTGCGCTTTAACCCCATGCTGGTCGTGATCGTCACGGCCATTGGCACGGCCATGGCGGCGGGCTTTCCGCTGGACAAGGTGCTGGCCACCATTGGCACCGGCTTTATCAAGACGCGCAATCTGCCCTTGATTATTTTGTTGCCTCTGGCCGTCATTGGTCTGCTGGAGCGCCACGGCCTGCGCCAGCACGCGCAAAGCTGGATCAGCTCCATCAAGTCGGCCACGGCCGGCCGCCTGCTGATCGTCTACCTGGCAGCGCGCCAGCTCACGGCTGCCATCGGTTTGACCAGCCTGGGTGGACACCCCCAAATGGTGCGCCCGCTGCTGGCGCCCATGGCCGAAGGTGCCACCGAATCCCGCTACGGCAAGCTGCCCGCCAAGGTGCGCGACAAGCTGCGGGCCTATTCCGCCGCCACCGACAACGTGGGCCTGTTTTTTGGCGAGGACATCTTTGTGGCCTTTGGCGCCATCGTGCTGATGACCACCTTCTTGCGTGAGGCGGGTATCGAGGTCGAGCCCATCCACGTGGCGCTGTGGGGCATTCCCACGGCCGTCTGCGCTTTTGCAATCCATGCCTGGCGCCTGCGCCGCCTGGACAAGACCCTGGCCCGCGAAATGGCCGCCCACCAAGCTGCCGCCGCTAGCCAGAAAGCCTGATCATGATTCTCTCTATCCAGCATCTTTACTATCTGGTGGGCTTTGTCCTGGCGGTCACGGCCGTCATGACGCTGCGCGACGCCAGCAACCCCAAGCGCTATAGCGCAGGCCTGTTCTGGGCCTTGTATGCCGCAGTCTTTCTGGTTGGTGAGCAACTGCCGCCCACCTGGGTGGGTGCCGGCGCTGTGCTCATGGCCGTGATTGCCGGTTTCGGCGGCGTGGCGGGCGGGCGTCTCGCTCCGCGCAGCGATGCCGAGTACCTGGCCAGCGCCAAGCGCCTGGGCAACAAGCTGTTTGCCCCGGCCCTGGCCATTCCCCTGATCACCATGGCCGGCACGCTGTCTGCCAAACACCTGGTGATCGGCGGCACGCCGCTGCTGGACCCCAAGAATGCCACGCTGGTGAGCCTGGGCGTGGGCTGTGTGCTGTCGCTGGCGCTGGTGTGCTGGCTGACCCGTGAGACACCGGCCCAGGGCATGCGCGAATCGCGCCGGCTGATTGATGCCCTGGGCTGGGCCCTGGTGTTGCCGCAGATGCTGGGCATGCTGGGCCTGGTGTTCTCGGACGCGGGCGTGGGCAAGGCCGTGGCCCATGTGACCACCACCTATATCAACATGGACATGCGCTTTGTGGCGGTGGCCGTGTATGTGATTGGCATGGCACTGTTCACCATCATCATGGGCAATGGTTTTGCCGCTTTCCCGGTGATGACGGGGGGCGTGGGCGTGCCGGTGCTGGTGGGTGTCTACCACGGTGACCCCGCGGTGATGGCCGCTGTGGGCATGCTCTCGGGTTACTGCGGCACCTTGCTGACGCCCATGGCTGCCAACTTCAACCTGGTGCCCGCCGCCTTGCTGGAAATTGACAAAAATGCGGTGATACGCGCGCAAATGCCCACGGCCATTGCGCTCTTGATTGCCAACATATTCCTGCTGAACTTCCTGATGTTCCGCTGACGCTCCGAAAGATGACCATGACAGCCCCAGAGCGCCCTCGCATTCTGCTCACCGGCTTCGAGCCGTTCGACAAAGACCCCATCAACCCCTCCTGGGAAGTGGCACGCGCGCTCGATGGTGCGGAGATTGCCGGTGGCTCCGTGCATGCCGTGCAACTGCCCTGTGTGTTCGGTGATGCCATGGCCGTGCTGGATGAGGCGCTGACACGTCTGCAGCCCACGCTGGTCATCAGCCTGGGTCTGGCCAGTGGCCGCAGCGACATCACGCCCGAGCGCGTGGCCATCAATATCGATGACGCCCGCATTCCCGACAACGCAGGCAAGCAGCCGGTGGACGAGGCCGTGGTGGACAAGGCCCCGGCCGCCTATTTCTCCACACTGCCCATCAAGGCCATGGTGCGAAATTTGCGTGAAGCAGGCATTCCTGCAGCGGTGTCCAACACCGCAGGCACCTTTGTCTGCAACCATGTTTTCTATGCCTTGATGCACCGCCTCGCACGCCGGGCCGCTCCCGGCGTGCGCGGTGGTTTCATTCATATACCGGCCTTGCCGCAGCAGGCCGCGAAGATGCCGGGCATGGCCAGCATGGCGTTGGAAACCCAAGTCAAAGGCATGCGCGAAGCCATTCGCACCGCCATGACCACCAAAGAAGACCTGCGTGAAAACGCCGGCCAATTGCATTGAAATAAAGCACCCCCTGAGCCGCTGCGCGTCTTCCCCCCTCTCTCGCTACGCGGGAGGGGGACGGCACCAGCGCCAGGCAGGGGCACAAGGCGGCCCTCGCACGGTGCCCTGTGTGGAGCCGGGCAGTGGCCCGATGCGAGGGGCCGGAGATGCGGCAATGATGAGCACAAAGTGCTTGGAGTGACACGATGAAAATGGATTTGAACAGCGATTTGGGCGAGAGCTTTGGCGCCTGGACCATGGGTGACGATGCCGCCATGCTGGACATTGTCAGCAGTGCCAATGTGGCCTGCGGCTTTCATGCCGGCGATGCGGCCGGCATCCTGGCCACGCTCAAGGCCGCCAAGGCGCGCGGCGTGGTGGTGGGCGCCCATGTGGCCTACCGCGACCTGGCCGGCTTTGGCCGCCGCAATATGGACGTGGCAAGCGCCGACCTGGTGGCTGATGTGATCTACCAGATCGGCGCCCTGCAAGGTCTGGCCCAGGCTGCAGGCACCACGGTGCAGTACGTCAAGCCCCATGGCGCGCTCTACAACACCATTGCCCAGGACAAGCGCCAGGCCACGGATGTGATCCAGGCGATCAAAGTCCTTAACCCCAGTCTGGTGCTGATGGCTCTGGCCGGCTCACCACTGATTGGCTGGGCGCGCGAGGCCGGCCTTACGGTGATGGCCGAGGCCTTTGCCGACCGGGCCTATATGCCCGATGGCGCCCTGGTCTCGCGCCGCGAGCCCGGCGCCGTGCTGCATGACCCCGCGCACATTGCCGAGCGCATGCTGCAGCTGGTGCGGCATGGCACGGTGCAGGCCGTGGACGGCAGCCAGGTGCGCATAGCGGCCGATTCGATTTGCGTGCACGGCGACAGCCCCGGCGCCGTGGCCATGGCCCGCGTGCTGCGCCAGCGCTTTGAAGCCGAGGGCGTGCGCATTGCTTCTTTTGTGAACGCGCCAGCCAAATGAGTGCCATGCGTTTTCTGCCCGTCAACCGCCAGGCTTTGCTGGTGGAATTGGCCGACCTGCCGCAAACCCTGGTGTTGCTGCAATCGCTGCAAGCTGCGCCCATTGCCGGTGTGCAGGAGCTGGTGCCCGCAGCGCGGACCATCCTGGTGTACTTTGCCCCGCAGCAGATCACGGCGGCTGCGCTGGTGAAGGCCATTGCCGGCCGCGAGCTGGGCGGCAGCGTGCAGCGCAGCGAGGTGCTGGTGCAAATCCCCGTGCGCTACGAAGGTGAAGACCTGGCCGAGGTGGCGCAGATGCTGGGCATCAGCCCCGAGGAAGTGGTGCGCCGCCATACCGGCAGCGAATGGGCCGTGGCCTTTACCGGCTTTGCGCCGGGCTTTGCCTATTTGAGCGGCGGCGATCCCATCTTCAACGTGCCACGCCGTGCCACGCCGCGCACCAAGGTGCCCGCAGGCGCCGTGGCCCTGGCCGGTACCTTCAGCGCGGTCTACCCCCAGGCCAGCCCTGGCGGCTGGCAAATCATTGGCGTGACCGACGCCGCCATGTGGGATGTGGAGCGCGAACTGCCCGCGCTGCTTCAGCCCGGCTACCGCGTGCAGTTTGTGGACGCAGCAAAAACCATAGCTGCCGGTGCAGACCAACAGCCAGATTCCAAGCCAAACACTGCCAAGGTGCAGGCTGTAAAAGCACAGTCTGCTATCCAAATTGAAGAGGCCGTGGAAGAGGGCGGCGCGGCACTGCGCGTGCAGTCCACCGGCCTGCTCACCCTGTTCCAGGACCTGGGCCGCCATGGCCAGGCCGGGCAGGGCGTATCGGCCTCGGGCGCCATGGACCAGGGCGCGCTCAAAACCGCCAACCGCCTGGTGGGTAATCCCAGCCAGTTGCCGGCGCTGGAAACCGTGGGCGGAGGCCTGGCCCTGCAAAGCGTGGGAGACAACGTGGTGGCCGTCACCGGCGCCGCTGCCCCGCTGTGGCTGCGCACGGCCGACGGCCAGCGCTGGTCCGTGCCCTGCCATGCCCCCGTGGCCCTGGCCGATGGCGATGTGTTGCAGATAGACCAACCCATCTCCGGCGCACGCTGCTACGTGGCCGTGCGTGGCGGCTACCGGGTAGCGCCGGTGCTGGGCAGTGCATCCACCGACACCCTGGCCCATGTGGGCCCGCCAGCCCTGCAGCGCGGCCAGCTGCTGCAGGTACAGCTCGTGCAAGGCGCGCAGGCCGTGGTGGGTGCGACCCAGTTGCCGCCGCAGGGCCTGCCCGCAGCCGGTGCCGAAGTGGTACTGGATGTGGAGCTGGGCCCGCGCACCGACTGGTTCACGCCCGAAGCCGTGGCCCTGCTGGCCGCGCAGCGCTGGCAGGTCACACCCCAGTCCAACCGCGTGGGCCTGCGCCTGGCGGGCGATACGCCGCTGGCCCGCTCCATTACCAGCGAGCTGCCCAGCGAGGGCACGGCCCTGGGCGCCATCCAGGTGCCCGCCAGCGGCCAGCCCGTGCTGTTTCTGGCCGACCACCCCTTGACCGGGGGCTATCCCGTGATCGGCTGCGTGGCACCCCACCACCTGGACCTGGCGGGACAGATCCCCGTGGGCGCCTGGATTCGCTTTAACCCCATTCGATTTTTTGAAGAGCTCGTACCATGATTTCCAAAGTGCTGATCGCGAACAGAGGGGAAAACGGCCGCTATGCGGACGTTTCACTACATTGCCGTACCTGCGCAGCAGGTGACCGCTATTTCGCCCGCCCTGCCATTTGCTGAGTTCAATGTACGAAAAAATGATCTCTAAAGTTTTGATTGCCAACCGTGGCGAAATAGCCGTCCGCATTGCCCGCGCCTGTGCTGACTATGGTGTGAAGTCGGTGGCGGTCTATGCCGATGCCGACATCGATGCCCTGCATGTGCGCGCTGCCGACCAGGCTTTTGGCCTGGAGGGCGACAAGCCGGCCGACACCTATCTGCATGTCGACAAGCTGATTGCCATTGCCAAGCGCTGCGGCGCCGACGCCGTGCATCCCGGCTACGGCTTTCTGTCGGAAAGCGCGGCCTTTGCCCAGGCCGTGATCGACGCCGGCCTTCGCTGGATTGGCCCCAAGCCCGACACCATTGCCCAGCTGGGCGACAAGGTGCAGGCGCGCAAGATTGCGCTCAAGGTCGGCGCGCCGCTGGTGGCAGGCACCTCCGAGCCGGTGCAAGACGCCGGCGAGGTGCTGGCCTTTGCCCAGCAGCATGGCCTGCCCATCATCATCAAGGCAGCGTTTGGCGGCGGTGGGCGCGGCATGAAGATCGCCTGGCGCATGGACGAAGTGGAAGAGCTCTACCACTCCGCCGTGCGCGAGGCCGTCACGGCCTTTGGCCGGGGCGAATGCTTTGTCGAGCAGTTCCTGGACAAGCCCCGCCATATCGAGGCCCAGGTGCTGGCCGACACCCATGGTCAGGTGGTGGTGCTGGGCACGCGCGACTGCTCGCTGCAGCGCCGCAACCAGAAGCTGGTGGAAGAAGCTCCCGCACCTTTTATTACCGAAGAACAGCGCGAACGCATCCACAGCGCAGCCCAGGCCATTTGCGCCGAGGCCGGGTATGTCAGCGCCGGCACGGTGGAGTTTTTGCTCTCGGCCAACGGTGCGATCTCTTTCCTCGAGGTCAACACCCGCTTGCAGGTGGAGCACACGGTGACCGAAGAAAGCACCGGCCTGGACCTGGTGATAGAGCAGCTGCGCGTGGCCGATGGCCTGCCGCTGTCCATCAGCGCCACACCCGCAGCGCGCTGCCACTCCATAGAGTTCCGTATCAATGCCGAAGACGTGGGCCGGGGCTTTTTGCCCACGCCCGGCCCGGTGCTGAAGTTTGCCCCGCCTTCCGGCCCCGGTGTGCGCCTGGATGCGGGCGTGGAAACCGGCTCCGTCATCCCCGGCAGCTTTGACTCCATGATGGCCAAGCTCATCGTCACCGGCGCCACACGCGAGCAGGCCCTGGCCCGCGCGCGCCGCGCCCTGGCGGAGTTCCAGATCGAGGGCGTGGCCTCGGTACTGCCTTTCCACAAGGCCGTCATCGACCACCCGGACTTCATCGGTGCAGATGGCTTTAAGGTGCATACGCGCTGGATCGAATCCGACTTTGCCGAGCCGCTGGCCGCCGCCGTGCGCGCCCAGCCCCTGCCCGACACCAGCCTGGTGCGCGCCGCCATCGAGGTCAACGGCCACCGCGTGCAACTGGGCCTTCCGGCCGGTTTGCTGGCCGGCCTGGCAGGGGCCGCAGGCATTGGCGCAGCCGCGCTTGCACCCACTGCGGCCGAGGCCGTGGATGCCAACGCCGTGACCTCGCCCATTGCAGGCAATCTGCATGCCTGGAAGGTGGCCGATGGCGACCAGGTGCAAGAGGGCGATGTCATTGCCGTGATGGAGGCCATGAAGATGGAGATGCAGGTGGCGGCCCACAAGAGCGGCCGCATCACGCTGGCTGCAGAAGCCGGCAGCGCCCAGGCTCTGGGCGCCGTGCTTGCACGGATCGCCTAGACGCTTGCCCATCTCCATCAGGCCTTGGCCGGCATAGGAGCCAAGGCGGCGGAGCCGGTGCTCGTCAGCTGCGGCAAGGCCGCTGCCAGCGTGGGGTAGGCAAACACATAGCCGCTGGCCAAGGCCTTTTGCGGTGCGGCGTTTTGCCCGCACAGCAGTAGCTCCGACAGCTCGCCCAGCGCGCTGCGCAGTGCCCAGGCAGGCACGCGCAAGCGGGCGCGGCGGTCGTAGGCAGCTGCCAGTGCATGGGCAAACACGGCTTGGGTGCAGGCTTCCGGGGCCACGGCATTGAGCCCGCCTTGCAGCGTGGGCTCGGCCATGGCATGGCGTATCAGGCCCACCACATCGTCCAAATGCACCCAGGGCATGGGCTGCTTGCCCGTTCCCATGATGCTGCCCAGGCCCAGTCTGGCGGCCAGCGCTTGCGGGGCCAGGGCGCCGCCGGCATCACCCAGCACAATGCCGGGGCGCAGGCAGACCACGCGGGTGCCCAGGGCTTCGGCGCGCAGGGCTTCGTTTTCAATGGCGGTGCACAGATCCGACTGGAAGCGCCCAGGCTCGGCGGCGGCGGACTCATCGATGCGCGTGCTGCCATGGGCTATGCCGTAATAGCCCACGGCGGAGGCACAGACCAGTGCCTCGGGTGCGCGCTCCATGCGGGCCATCAGGGCCAGCAGCTCGCGGGTGATGCGCAAGCGGCTGTCCAGCAGCGTGCGGCGGCGCGAGGCAGTCCACGGGCCGCCCAGAATGCCGGCGCCGGCCAGGTGCACGATGCTGTCTATGCGCGTCTCCGAGGGGATGTCGGCCAGTCGGTCCACCACCCAGATGTTGCTGCCAAACAGGCTGCGGGCCTGCACGGTGTCGCGGCTGAGCACGATCACGCGGCGGCCTTCATGCTGCAGCCGCTTGACCAGGGCGCTACCCACAAAGCCGGTGCCGCCGGTGACCAGCACGGTCGAAGCGTTGATGGCTTGTGGAGCCGGTGCGGCGGTGGTTTCGGCAGCGGCCCGCTGGCCCAGCTGCACCACGGCCAGGGTGTTGCGCAGGCTCCAGATCAGCACGCCGATGGCGGCGAAGCTGAAAAACCAGGTCCACAGGCCGTGGTAGGTCCAGACCAGCTCGGTGGGCAGGCTGGATGCAGCCCAGAGCTGGGGGCCCAGCAAGCCCAGCAGCAGGCCGTAGCTCACGGTGAGCACGGTGTGCAGCGCGCGTTCAAAAGGGGGCAGCGTGCGGCTGCGGTCTTCTTCCAGAAAGTCGGCCACGGTGACGACCATCTCCACCAGCAGCAAGGCCAGGGCCAGGGCGGCCCACCAGCCTTGCAGCTGCACCCAGGCAAAGGCGGCAAACAGCAGGCCGTAAATGGCCTCGCGCGCGGCGTGCAGGCGCAACTCATGGCGCGCCGAGCCGCGCTGGGGCAGGCGGGCATGCAGCTCGTGGTGCCAGAGGTTGTCAAAGCCGCCCAGCAGGGTCTGGAGGGTGAGCAGGGCAAAAAGCAAGGGGGTCATGGTCATGGCAGATACTCCGGTTCAATCTTGTTCAGCGTGGCTGGGCTGCGGGTCGTGGAAGACGCCGCTTTGGTGGAAGGTGTGGCCCCACAGCGGGTGGTTCATGTCCATCGTGAAGCGGAACTGGCCGGGGCCCATGTCCTGGTGGGCTACGCGGCAGGTGCCGGGCGTGAGCCAGGCGGGGATCGTGATGCGCCGTCCTGCAAGCAGCAGGAAATAGCGGCGGCTTTGGAACACCAGCGCACCATCGGCCTCCACGCGCACATCCAGCTGCATGGACAGGCCGCCGGCCGTGCACTCCTCCAGCGTGCCGTCGGGGCCCAGGCGCTTGGTGGAGCGCACGCGCTGGCGGCCCAGCAGGCGCTCCCACACCACGCCGCCCGCGCCGTCGCCATACACATTCACCGTGGCGGCCACGGCATGGGTTTGCGCGCTGGCCAAGGGGCTGCCCAGCAAGCGGGCTGCCAGGCCAAAGAGGCGGCCCATGCACGAGGCTTGGAGCGCCATGCTGCCCTGGTAGCTGACATCGGCGTGACCTGCCGCAAAGCGCTTGCGGATGGCGGGGGACAGACGCTGCCATTCGCGCTCGCCCAGCAGTGCCGCCAGGTCGAGCGTGGGGGCTTGCTGGTGCAAGCCATCGGCCTGGAATGTGGTGGGGTGGTGCAAGGTGTTCATGCACAGAGATGTGCAGCAAGCGTGCCAGCTTTTAAGTCATTGATTTCATTGAGTTTGTTGCCGGAGTTGTCAACAGCGTATACAGCTTGGCTGCGCAGGGCGTAAACGCCGTTTACAGTGCAGGCCATGGCCATTCACATTGCTTTGCTGCTGACCTTGTTGGAAACGCTCGCGTTGAGCGCGGTGCTGTTGTTGTGGGCCAAGCAGGTCCAGGGCGCACGGCTGTTGGTGGTGTTTCTGGCGGGGGTGGCCACCTGGATCGTGGGCAACGAGCTGCCCAACTGGGCCGGCATTGCCACAGCGCCGCTGGCCATGGCCTTGCTGTCCACGCTGCCGCTGACCTCGGCGGCGTTTTTGCATTTCTGCCTGATTTTTTGCCAGTCAGCACTACACAGGCGCTGGATTTATGCGGCCTATGCGGTCGCCGCGCTGGCGGCCTTGAACGCCTTGCTGCGCTCGCCGGGCAGCTTTGAACACTTTGAACCGTTTACGGGCGTGGAATGGGTGGTGGTGCCCAACCATGTGGGCTGGACCACCAGCCTGGTCTGGGCCTGCTGCGCCGCCCTGGGAATTGGGGCCTTGCTGCTGGCGTTCTGGCGCACGGACTCGGCCCAGCGCCGGCGGCAGATTGCGGCCGTGGCCATCTCTTGCGCCTGGGGGTTGATGGCCATGTCGGGCTATGGGTTTGCGGCCCTGCAGATTCCGCTCTATCCCTGGCAGGTTCTGACGGCGCCGGCCTATCCGGTGATCCTGGTCTACGGCATCTTGCGCTACCGCGTGTTTGTTGCCAATGTCTGGGCGCGGCGGGCGCTGGCATCGGCCATCTTGGTGGGGTTGGGGGCCTTGGTGGTGCCGCTGGCCGTGGCCCTGCCTTTTGCCTTTTTGGAGTCGCGCTGGGTGGTGGCCGTGGCCGTGGCTGCCGTCACGCTGGCCTTGCGCGGGCCGGTATGGCGTTTTGCCGAGCGCCTGATCTATCCGGGGGGCATGCCTTCGGCCGAGGATTTGCGCAGCTGGCGCACACAGCTCGGCAGAGTCAGCACCATGGACGCGTTGGAGCGCGCTGCACAGCAGTTGCTTTCGCAGCGCATGGGCATGGAGATCGCGGTGCAGCTGCGGCGCGGTGAACACAGCACCGGCCAGACCACGCACCCTGCATCGCAGCCCAGCTTGCAATGTGCCAAAGCGGGAGATGGCGGCTGGCAGACCCAGCTGCAGGGCTTTGGGGAAGCCCCCCCCGGCCAACGCCATCTGGCAGAGCTGTTTGGCAGCATCTTGGCGGACGCCTGCGCTTCTGTGGAGCATGCGGAGCAAGCCAGGTTGCTGGAGCGCGAGTCGCAGCTGCAGGCACGCCTGGCCGAGCTGGGTTCGCTGGCCACCACGGTGGCCCATGACTTGCGCAATCCGCTGAACATCATCGCCATGGCCGTGGCCATGGCGCCGCAGGACACGCGCCAGGAAGTGGGCGAGCAGATTGCGCGCATTTCGCGGCTGACCGAAGACCTGCTGGACTACGCCAAGCCCTGGCAGCTGCATGCCGTGCAAACCGATATCACGCAGCGGCTGCGCAGCCTGGTGCGCCGCATGCCCGAGGTGGAGCTGGGGCCCGGGCTGCAGAGCCCATGCCCAGCCTGGCTGGACCCGGTGCGTTTTGACCAGGCGGTGGTGAACCTGCTCACCAACGCCCAATCTGCTCGCCAGCCCACGTCTTCCTTGGCGGCCAGCCCGCGCGTGTGGGTGGATGCCGAGTGCAGCCGAGACGCCGTGCTGCTGCATGTCTGCGACGACGGTGCAGGCATTCCTGCCGATCTGCGCGAGCGGCTGTTCCAGCCCTTTGCATCGCGCAGCCCCGGTGGCACCGGCTTGGGGCTGGCCATTGTGGCCCGCATCATGGCCGCGCATGGCGGCACGGCCGCGCTGACCGAGCGCGCACCCTGGCGCACCTGCTTCACGCTGACTTTTCCCATGAAAGAGAACCCCACACCATGAATAGCACCAGCGCGGCCCAGACTGCCATGACCACATCGGTGGCGACCTCGGGGCATATTTTGTTGGTGGACGATGAGCCTGCCTACCAGCGCCTGGGCGCATCGTTTTTGCGCCAGCTGGGCTATCGCGTGTCGGTGGCAGGCGATGTCGACGAGGCCTTGCAGGCCTTTGCCGACGACCCACCCCATGTGGTGCTGCTGGACCTGGCCATGCCGCCCAGCATGGACCCCGAGGCCGGGTTGTCGCTGATTCCGCGCTTTGCATCTGCCGTGGTGGTGGTGCTCAGCGGCCATGGAGACCGCGATACCGCGCTGCGTGCGGTCGAGCTGGGAGTGTGGGATTTTCTGGTTAAGCCCATAGACCCCGAGATGCTGCGCATGGTGGTGGCGCGTGCCATGCACAAGGCGCGGCTGGATGCCGAAGTGCGGGCCTTGCGCGCCGCCAAAAACGGGGGAGAGCCCGATGCCATGGGATTGATAGGCCAGACCCCGGCCATGCAGCAGCTGCGTGCCATGGTGCGGCGCGTGGGGGGCACCTCGGTCAATTTGATGGTGTTGGGGCCCACGGGTACGGGCAAGGAGCTGGTGGCCCGTGCCCTGCACCAGTGCAGCGCCCGGCGCGATGGGCCGTTTGCCATTGTCCACTGCGGGGCGCTGTCGGCCGAGCTGCTGGAGAGCGAGCTGTTCGGCCATCTCAAGGGCAGCTTTACCGGCGCCCACCGCGACCAGCAGGGGCTGGTGGAAACCGCCCATGGCGGTACCTTGTTTTTGGATGAAGTGGGCGAGATGCCTGCGCTGATGCAGGTAAAGCTGCTACGCTTTTTGCAGGAGGGCACTTTCATGCCCGTGGGCGGGCGGCAGGAGAAAAAAGCCGATGTACGCGTGGTGGCCGCCACCCACCGCGACCTGGACGCCATGGTGCGCGAGGGCAGTTTTCGCGAAGACCTTTTCTACCGGCTGAAAGGCATGGTGTTGCGCACGCCCGCGCTGGCCGAGCGCAGCGCCGATGTGCCATTGCTGGCCGCCCGCTTTCTGCAGGGTGTGGCGCCCAATGCGCGCTTCAGCGCCGATGCCCTGCAGTGGCTGCAAACGCGGGAATGGCCGGGCAATGTGCGGCAGCTGAAGGCCGTGGTGGAGTCGGCCGGCGAGCTGGTCCTGCCCGAGCACCCTTGTGTGGATGCCGACCTGCTGCGCTTTGCCAGCGGCGAGAGCACGCAACTGCCCGAAGCACCGCAGGATGTGGGACAGGACAGTGCGCCAAAAAACGCCGCCCTCGGCAGCATGGATGCCGCGCTGCTGGAGCTGGAGACGCGCATGATCCGCGAGGCCATGGCCCAGTCCGGCGGCAATCAGTCAGAGGCCGCCCGGGTGCTGGGTATCTCGCGCGTGGGCCTGATCAAAAAGCTCACGCGCCTGGGACTCCGATAAACCGCCAGAGCGCCACGGCAGCGGCGGTGGCGTTCTGGTTCCGGTTCTGGATCAAATCCCCAGGAACTGGAACGGCGCCGAGGGCTGGAATTGCTTGGTGGCGTTGCCCGAGAAGGTGTGGCTCTGGTCGGCACCCAGGTCCAGCTTGAGCACCTTGCCGGTCTGCTTGCTGAAGTCCAGGGCCTTGAGGTCCACCCAGAAGGTGTTGGGCGTCAGCGCCGACTCGAAGAAGTACAGCTTGCGCTGGTGGTCAAACACCGTGCGCCAGCGGGTGGACGAGATATTGGGCTGGTCCGGCGTGCTGATGCCATAGGGCACGGAGACGTTGCGGATCACGCTGAACACGCTGGCCAGGGTCTTGTTCGGTGTCTGCTCCTTGGGCAGGGCGTTCACATAGAACGAGGCACGCGCAAAGCGGTCGGCAGCGCGGTTGGTGCCGGGAAGCATGGTGGTGCCGCCGATTTGCTGCCAATAGCTGTTGAGTGCCAGCTGCTGGTCAAAGGTGGGCGAGTTGGTCATCACCTGGTAGGAGCGGCTGTGGTGAATCACCTGCTTGCCGCCGATGTATTCGACGATGGCGCTGTCGCCGCTGGCATCCGACATGGACAGGTGCAGCGTGGTCAGGCGGTTTTCGCCGGGCACATTGTCCGAAACGATGGTGTAGGGCTGTTTTTGCAGCGCGTCGACGGCCTCTTGCACGGTGGCAAAGTTGTCCAGCACATACTGGGCCCAGGCGGCAATCGTCAGGCCCGGCTTGCTGCTGGCATCAAACTCCGGGTATTGCGATTCCACCAGCCACAGCAGGTTGGCGGCCAGGCCGGCCTCGTTCACACCGTCGGTGGTGGAGATGTCATAGCCCGAGGTGATGACGCTGCCGTATTTGGAGGTCCAGCGCAGGGTGTTGGCACCGGTCTGGCCCGTGCGTTCCATGCCGCGTGGCAGCACCCAGAGGTTGCTGACGATGTCGCTCTTCCAGTCCATGGAGCGAGCGGTGACCACCTGGCCATTGGCGCCGAGAAACACCAGGCGTGTGCAGGCCCAGGCGCTGGAGATGGCGGCCAGGCTGGCCGTGCCCAGCAGCAGGGCGGCAAGTTGGGGGCGCAGGCGCAGCGTTTTTTTCTTCATCAGATCCTCCTCGGGGTACGTAACTGAGTGCACAACAGGGTGCGCAGGGGCGTAATGGGGTGAGACATGCAGCGTTGCTTATACAGGCCACATCTTGCAAATTCTCACTTGTTTTGCCGTTTGTCTTTGCATGCCCTGTGCAGACAGGTATTTGTCTGACAGCACAGGCATCACAGCGTGCCCAATTTGCGCAGCAGCAAGAACACAGGAATGGCCAGCAGGCACAGCAGCAAGGAAAGCTGGTTGGCGCAGTCCAGATTGCCATCCAACACCTGGTTGAAGATGGCCAGCGACAAGGTCTCGGTGCGGCCCACAATATTGCCACCCAGCATCAGGGACAGGCCGACTTCGCCCAGCGCACGGCCGCCCGCCAGCACCAGGCCGGCAGCCAGGCCGCGCCGGGCCAAGGGCAGCTCCACGCGCCAGAAAGTCTGCCAGGGCGTGCAGCCCAGGGTGGCCGAGGCCTCGCGCAGGCTGGCCGGGGTGGCGGCAAAAGCGTTTTGCGCCGGTTTGACCATCAGCGGCAGTCCGGCCACCAGGGCCGCAATCACCAGGCCCGTGGGGGTGAAAACAATGTCAGGCCGCAGCGCGCTGGGCAGCCACTGTGCCAGCCAGCCCTGGCGGCCCAGCAGCAGCAAAATGCCGTAGCCCAGCACAATCGGCGGAAAAACCAGAGGCAGGGTGACGATGACATCCAGCAACTGGTAGAAGGCGCCCTTGCGGCGCGCCAGCAGCCAGGCCAGGCTGCCGCCCAGAATGAGTTGCAGCAACAGGCTCCAGGCAATGACCTCGGCCGTGAGCCACAGGGGCGCGCTGGCGCACAGCAGCGGGGTTTGCACAGATGGGGGCTGCGCTCAGAGCCCGTGGCGCTGCATGACCTGGCGGGCCTGCGGCGTTGCCACGAAGCGGATGAAAGCCTGCGCTGCGGGGCTGTGATCGCGTCCCTGCAGCACGGCCAGGCTCAGCTCGATCGGCTCGTGGCAGGCGGGGTCTATGGTCACCGTGGAGCCGACCTTGTCCTTCAGGGCCAGGGCTTCGGTGGCGTTGATAAAGCCGGCATCCACTTCGCCGGTCACCAGATAGGCGCTGACCTGGGGAACGGTGGCCACTTCCAGCAGCTTGCTGCCTACGGCCTGCATCAGCCCTTGTCGCTGCAGGCAGGTGAAAGCGGCCTTGCCATACACGGCCTTGCTGCGGTCGGGCACGGCAATGCGTTGGAACTGGGACTGGCCCAGATCGTTGATGCTGCCGAGCGCATGGGCCTTGGATGTGACCAGCACCAGGCGCCCGGTGCCGAGCAGCTCAAAGCGCTGGCTCAGCTGCATGGGCTCCAGAAAAGCACGGTCACCAATCAACAGGCTGATGTCGGTGTTTTGCTTGGCCTGCACTTCGACCTGCTTCATATTGCCGAAGCTGGCCTCGGCCTTGAAACCCGTGGCAGTGGTGAAGGTCTGCAGCAGCTCCAGTACCGGCTTGCGATAGCCTGCACCTGCAGCAATCAACAGGCTGTCGCTGGCCCAGGCCGGCAGGATGAAGGCGGCGGCAGCGCAGCCGAGAAAAAAACGTCGCAACATGGAACTCCAATGCCCGGGCAGGGCCTTGATGCAAGCCTGCAAAAACGGGGCAGGCGGGGCCCAAATGGGCGGCCATAATACCGCAACGCTATGATTTTTTTGAATAGCGAAACAAAGCGTTTGTTTCTGTCTTTTTCATCCGCCCGACCATGGCGCTTGGCAGTGGATGCTGCCAAGCGCATGGAGGCTTTTTGTGGACTCCCATGCCTGACCTCGCCCCTTCTGCAGACCCCATTGCCATGCAAGCTCTGGGCTTTGTGCGCAGCCCTTTTCACTCGGTCCAAGGCATGCCCATCCAAACCGTGGCGGCTGCGGAAGTGGAGGGGCAGCTGCAGGTCTTGCCGCAGTTCCAGCCCGGCCTGCGCGACATCGAGGGATTCGAGTACCTGATCCTCATCACCCATTTGCACCAGGCGGTGGAGAAGCTGGAGGTCGTGCCCTTTATGGACAACAGCAGCCACGGCGTGTTTGCCACCCGCGCACCGGCACGGCCCAACCGCATCGGCCTGTCCATCGTGCAACTGACCAAGGTGGAAAACGGCTGCCTCCACTTCAAGGGCAACGACATGCTCGACGGCACGCCGGTGCTGGACATCAAGCCCTATGTGCCGGCCCTGGACCAGCGCCATACCGAACGCATAGGCTGGTTTCAGCAAGGTCTGCAAAAGCTGCCTTCTACCCAGTCGGATGACCGGATGCGGTAGCCAGGATGTGGCCCTGGGTATGCCTGAGGCCGCTTTGCTGTTGAAAATGCTGCTACCGAATCTCCGCAAGCAAATCTTTGGGAGGGCACCGTTGGCATGCGCCAAGGGGGTCGGCAGGTGGCGCTTTTGGCCTTGTGTCAGGCCTGCTGTTGGATCAGGCGGTTCAGGTCAAGGCGTGACAGATTGGGGCTGCGATCGGCCAAGCCCACCAGACCCTTGGCACTGTTGCCTAGCAGGTAATCCTGGGTGACCGGGCCTTTGAGATAGCCATCGGCACGGTCCATGGCAATGAACATGGCAATTTCTTGCGCCTTGGCATCGTGGTTGGTTGGCCAGCCTGTCAGTAGCTTGTCTTCAGGGGTCAACACCTTGTCGAAGTCGATTTTTCTCCACGCGCGGCCGTCGGGGCCAATGGCATGGGAAATTCCGTCTGCGCTTTCTGTCCAGGTCCACTCACCGCCCGGAGCGCCACTGCTGCTTTGTGCAGCTGATAAGGCAGCAGAAAACGAGGTGGCTCCAACGTCAGGTAAAGCTGATGGTGCTTGCCCTTGATGGGGATAAAACCCGGCTCCAACGGAATCTAGTCGCATTGCACAGTCCTTGCATGAAAGCGTTGCTGCTCTTGACTCACATACAAGACAGCATTGCGTCTATTTTGGCGATGCCTTGGCGTATGGAAGCCATAAACAAAGACAGATCGCGCGCTTTGTTCTGCGGAATACAACGTGGGCCAGTTCTATCTTTGTGCAAGAAGTGGAGGCGGACCATGTGGCGGTATCCCGGATTTTTAACCCAAAAAGTACCGTCAAAAGTACCGGCAAATTGCCGAGATGCGGGTGGATGCCTGTGGGCGGTTATGGAAGTAAAAACCCCGCAAGCCCAATAGGCATGCGGGGTTTTGGATTTCTATGGACTCCTGTGGAGTCTTAATTGGCCTGCCTGGAGGGACTCGAACCCCCGACCTATTGCTTAGAAGGCAATTGCTCTATCCGGTTGAGCTACAGGCAGCCATAAAGGTGTGGATCATACCTTGCTCCAGCCGCTTCCCAGGCTTCGCTGGGCTGTGCTGGGCAAGGTTGGCAGGGCTCAATCTTCTTCTTCAAACACCAGGCTGGTGGGCGCCATGACCCGGGCCAGATCGCCCAGGCTGGACACCAGGCCTTGGCTGACATAGCTGTAGGCGGTGTCAGGCTCCAGGGCCGCAGCCGCCACATTGGCCAGCGGCTGGTTCATGCTGATGTAGTAGCTTCCGGGGGCTGCGTCGATGGCGTTGCGTGAGACCACGATTTTGCCGCCCGCATTGCTATAGCCATCGGACAGCACGGGGGCTTGCTCGGCCACGCGCTGTACCTGCACGCCTAGCAGGCGCAGGCGCTCCACGGCTTGCTCGCTTTGGGCGGACAGCCAGTAGCCGCAGGCACGGGGGCGCTGCAGCGTGGAGCGCAGTTCCGTGGCGGAAACCCATGCGGCGCGCACGCCCTGGTCGGCACCGGTTTGCGGGTCCAGCATTTGCACCTCGCGCTGGGTTTGCAGGGCCTGCGCAGCTACGGTGAGCTGGCCGCTACAGGCCTGGGAGGCGATGTCGCGGGCAACAAAGGACTGGACCTTACCCAGATCGGCGCTGCGGGCAATGGTGTCGTTCAGTGCTGCGCCCATTGCCGTGACCAGGGTGTGCACGCGGCGCTGGATGTGGGTGCGCTGCAGGTCGGCGCCACGGCTTTGCACGGTCAGGCTGGGGGTGTTTTTCAGCGCCGAAACATTGTGCAGGCTGGTGGGGGCCGGGCTGGCCATGCGCAGTGTCTTGTCGCTGCTGCTGGCGCTGTAGGCCCAGTCCACACGCAGGCCGGCCTGGGTCAGGCTGTCGACCACGGGGCGGTACAGCCATTCGCGTTCGGCCTTGGCGACGAACTCATGCACATTGGGGCTGTAGCCATACTGCAGGCCGGCGTCGTTGGAACGCAGTGCGTTGAATTGCGCCAGCGTTGGCTGGATGGCGGGAAACTCCTCGGCATCCAGGATGACGCTGGGGCGGTAGTCGCGCACCAGCTTGGCCAGGGCTTGGGCTTCCGGGGTCTGCAGCAGCAAATGGTCTTCGGTCAGCACAACGCCGTTGGCGGTGGCGGCCGTGCCACTGTCAAAGCCGTCGGGATTGGCGCGGGGCACCAGGATCACATTGGCCTTGGACAACTGAGCGTGCAGCAGGCCGCCGGGAGCCAGTTCCTTGGCCATGGCCAGCAGGGCTTCGGTGGGCGCGGCATCCGTGCCTTGCTGGCCGGCCACGATGAGCAGGGTGGGGCGGCCGGTGGCATCCAGCGCGCCGGGGTTGACCCCTTCGCCCTGGGTGGCGACCAAGGCCGAGATCACCTGGCCTTGCTGGCTGGTGCCTGCGGTGATTTGGGCCAGGCGTACGGGCTGACCCAGGCTGTCGATAGAGAGTTTTTGCAGCAGCGCATTCAACTCGGTGTTGGTGGTGAAGCTGCGGCGCCCGCTTTCCAGGCCAGGCGTTTGGTAGCGCACGGCCGGATCGGGAAAGCGCACGGCCACTTCGCCTGCATAGGGCAGGACCTCCAGCTCGGTATTCGGGGCCACGGGAGTGGTGCGGGCGGGCTGGTGTGTGCTGGCTGGCACTGCTGCAGCCGCAGTGGCCGCAGGGGCAGGCTTGGCGGGTGTGCTGGAAGCCCAGGGCGGCAGCGGCGTGCTTGCGCAGCCTGCCAACACGGCTGCAGCACCGGCTGCACCCAGCCACCGCAGGGTGGGGCGAAGGGAGTGTGGGCTGTCCTGGGTGGAGAAGCGTGCGAAGGTGGAGTGCCAGGTCATGGTGTACGGATACCTCAAGTCTTGCTCTGCAAAGGCTGCGGATTGCGTGCGCAGCGCGGCTGCGGGCATGTTAGCTGCACGGCTGCGCAGCCCAACCGATGCGGCTGTAGGAGTAAGTCAATGAAACGGCCCTGGGCCTGCAGACGCAGCCCTGAGCGTGGCTGCGCTGCAACAGGCAGGCATGGCGCCTGCCTGGAGTGGGGTTAGCGGTTGAAGCCGCCACCGCCACGGCGATTGCCACCGCCGCCAAAGCCGCCACCACCACCATTGCCGCCGCGGCGGTTGCCACCACCGCCAAAGCCGCCACGGCGACCACGGTCGGCCATGCTGTCCACGCTGGTGCGCATGGGGTCGGGTTGGCCGCCGTTGCCGCCACCGTTGCCGCGGGGAGCGGCATTGCGGATCACGCCCACATGGGTGCCCAGGTGGGCATTGGCGCGAGGCGGCTGGTCGTCAAAGCGGCTGGGGCCTTCATAGCCGTCGCGGGTTTGACGCTGGGGGCGGGGTGCATCGCGCAGGCCGTCGCGTTCACGGCGAGGGGCTGCATCGGCGCGAGGTGTGTCACGCGAAGGGCGCTGGCGCGAGCGGTTGAAGCCCTGGCCGCTGCGGCGTTGCTGGTTGTCGCCTTCGCCTGCAAATTCGGCGCGGGGTGCGCGGCCTTGCTCGTTGCCACGGCGATTGCCGCCGTTGCTGTTGCGGCGCTGGCCGTCTTCACCGGTTGCAGCACCTTGCTCGGAACGCGGGCCCTTGCCCTTGCCGCCGCGCTCGCCCTGGGCTGCCTTGTTGGTGCGGATGCGGTCCATCATTTCCTGGCGGGCGGCCTTGGCTGCGGCCTGCATCACATCGCGGCTAGGAGGCTTGCCGGCGCCGCCCCAGATGGTCTGGCGACCCATGGCAATGGGTTCGGCCTTTTCACCTTCTTCGGGGCCAAAGCCTTCGAGCACCTGCACAGGGATTTCCTGCTTGGTGAAGCGCTCAATCTCCATCATGAAGCCTTCTTCGTCCATGCACACCAGGCTGACGGCATGGCCTTCACGGCCGGCACGGCCCGTGCGGCCGATGCGGTGCACATAGTCTTCGGGCACGTTGGGGATTTCGTAGTTCACCACGTGCGGCAGCTCGTCGATGTCGATGCCGCGGGCAGCGATGTCGGTGGCCACCAGGGCGCGCAGCTCGCCGGTCTTGAAGCCGGCCAGGGCCTGGGTGCGGGCGCTCTGGCTCTTGTTGCCGTGCAGGGCCATGGCGCTGACGCCATGCTTGGTCAGGTAGTCGGCCACATTGTTGGCGCCGAACTTGGTGCGGGTGAAGACCAGCACCTGGCTCCAGTCGTGCTCGCGGATGATGTGCAGCAGCACTTCTTTTTTCTTGCCGCGGCCCACGGGGTGGATCACTTGGGTGATGCGCTGCACCGTGGTGTTGCGCGGCGTGACCTGGATGGACTGGGGGTTCTTCAGCAGGCTGTTGGCCAGCTCACGGATTTCATCGCTGAAGGTGGCCGAGAACAGCAGGCTTTGCTTGTCCTTGGGCACCAGGGCCAGCACCTTCTTCACGTCGTGGATGAAGCCCATGTCCAGCATGCGGTCGGCTTCGTCCAGCACCAGGATTTCGACCTGGGACAGATCGACCAGACCTTGCTGCTGCAGGTCCAGCAGGCGGCCGGGGGTGGCCACCAGAATGTCCACGCCCTTGCGGATGCGGTCCACCTGGGGCTTGATGCCCACGCCGCCAAAGATGACGGTGGACTTCACGTCCAGGTATTGGGAGTAGGCGCGCAGGTTCTCTTCGATCTGGGCGGCCAGCTCACGGGTGGGCGAAAGCACCAGGCCGCGGATACCGCCAGCAGGCGCTTGCGTGCCGCCTTGTGTCAGGCGGTGCAGCATGGGAAGGGAGAAGGCGGCGGTCTTGCCGGTGCCGGTTTGGGCGCCGGCCAGCAGATCCTGGCCAGTCAACACGGCCGGAATGGCCTGTGCCTGGATAGGCGTAGGGTTCTCGTAACCCTGTTCAAGCACCGCTTTGACAATGGCGGGAGCAAGATTCAGTTCTTCAAATGTCATTGTTGTCAATGCGCCCGTCCGGGCGCCGGGTATCAGCCTGTCGGGGCAACCTGCGGTGGTTGCCGGGCCAGTCTTAGGCAGATGATTTCAAAGGAATGGGAGCCAGGAGCTGCGTCCTTCGTCCCCAGCTGGAATGCTGATGCCAAGGGCAACTGGAGCCCTTGACTGTGCATATTGTCGCATGCGTCGATAATCAACGCTGGAGAGCAACCACCGGTTGCCCAGTTTTCTCACCAAAATTCGGACTTTTTTCACACATATCCATGGCTCAATACGTCTTTTCGATGAACCACCTGACCAAGACTGTGCCGCCCAAGCGCCAGATCTTGAAGGACATTTCGCTCAGTTTCTTCCCGGGTGCCAAGATTGGCGTGCTGGGTTTGAACGGCTCGGGTAAGTCTTCGCTGCTGAAGATCATGGCGGGCGTGGACAAGGAGTTCGAAGGCGAAGCCATCCCCATGGCAGGGTTGTCCATCGGTTATCTGCCGCAGGAACCCCAGCTCAACCCCGAGCACACCGTGCGCCAGGCCGTGGAAGAAGCCATGGCCGAGGTGAACAACGCCAAGGCCCGCCTGGAAGAGGTGTATGCGGCCTACGCCGAAGAGGACGCCGACTTCGACGCCCTGGCCAAGGAGCAGGGCGAGCTGGAGGCCATCATTGCCGCTGCCGGTACCGACTCCGAGCACCAGTTGGAAATCGCTGCCGACGCGCTGCGCCTGCCGGCCTGGGACGCCATCGTGGGCCAGCTCTCCGGTGGTGAAAAGCGCCGCGTGGCCCTGTGCAAGCTGCTGCTGTCCAAGCCCGACATGCTGCTGCTGGACGAGCCTACCAACCACTTGGACGCCGAATCGGTGGAGTGGCTGGAGCATTTTCTGCACCGCTTCAGCGGCACCGTGGTGGCCATCACCCACGATCGCTACTTCCTGGACAACGCTGCCGAGTGGATTTTGGAACTCGACCGTGGCCACGGCATTCCCTACAAGGGCAATTACTCCGACTGGCTGATCCAGAAGGGCAACCGCCTGGAAGCCGAGCAAAAGGGCGAAGAAGCCCGCGCCAAGGCCTTGAAGAAGGAATTGGAATGGGTGCGCCAGAACGCCAAGGGCCGCCAGGCCAAGTCCAAGGCGCGTATTGCCCGCTTCGAAGAGCTGAGCGATTACGAATACCAGCGCCGCAACGAAACCCAGGAAATTTTCATTCCTGTGGCGGAGCGTCTGGGCAGCAAGGTCATTGAGTTCACCAACGTCTCCAAGGCCTTTGGCGACCGCTTGCTGATCGACAACCTGAGCATGAACATTCCCGCTGGCGCCATCGTCGGCATCATCGGCCCCAACGGTGCGGGTAAGTCCACGCTGTTCAAGCTGATCGCCGGCAAGGAGCAGCCCGATTCCGGCACCGTGGATATCGGCCAGACTGTGAAGATGGCTTTCGTCGACCAGCACCGCGATGCGCTGGCCAATGAAAAAACCGTGTGGGAAGACGTCTCGGGCGGCCTGGACATGCTGAACATCGGCAAGTTCCAGATGGCCTCGCGTGCCTACTGCGGTCGCTTCAACTTCAACGGCCAGGACCAGCAGAAGAAGGTGGGCAACCTCTCCGGTGGTGAGCGTGGCCGTCTGCACCTGGCCAAGACCCTGATCCAGGGCGGCAACGTGCTGCTGCTGGACGAACCCTCCAACGACTTGGACGTGGAAACCCTGCGTGCGCTGGAAGACGCGCTGCTGGAATACGCCGGCACCGTGCTGGTCATCTCCCACGACCGCTGGTTCCTGGACCGTATCGCCACCCACATCCTGGCTGCCGAAGGCGACTCGCAATGGGTGTTCTTCGACGGCAACTACCAGGAGTACGAGGCCGACAAGAAAAAGCGTCTGGGCGAAGAGGGCGCACAGCCCAAGCGCTTCCGCTACAAGGCCCTCAAGTAAGGTCTTTGCTGCCGGCCTGCAGGCCGGCATGCACCGCAAAAGGCTTCCCTCGGGAAGCCTTTTTTATGCGCTGCTGCTGGGCTCCGCGTTCTGAAGACTCCTGAAAAAAGAGCTCTCTATGCAGCCGTGACAAGCGTTTCAAGACCTTTGCCCGTTAGACGGGTGCGGCCGTCGCGCTGTCGCGCAGAGCTCAGCCAGCCGGGACAAGTCCCAGTGGTGGGGCGCAAGACTTGGCCCTAGATTGGCGGGGCCGGCAGCAAGCCACACCTGCGTGGGGCTCGCCGGCTTTCCCATAAAAAATGACAGGAGACTTTCCCCCTATGGCCACCGCAACCTCTTTCACCGCTCGCAACTCGGCTTCCGGCGCACGCCGCCATCTCATCCAGGCGGCTGCCGCTTTGCTGGCTGTGGGGGCCTTGGGTCTGCCTGCCCAGGCGCAGAGCCAGGCCAGCAGCACCTATCCCGCCAAGCCCGTGCGCATCGTGGTGGGCTTTTCGGCTGGTGGCACCACCGATGTGGTGGCGCGCATCATGGCCAAGGAGCTGACACAGGCCCTGGGCCAGACCTTTATGGTGGACAACAAGCCCGGCGGCGGCAGCAATATCGCCACCGATCTGGTGGCCGCCGCCCAGCCCGATGGCTACACCCTGCTGTTTGTGGCCGTGACCAGCGCCATCAACCAGACGCTTTATCCGAATGTGAAGTTCGACCTGAACCGCGACTTCGAGGCCGTGGCCCTGGGCGCCAAGGTGCCCAATGTGCTGGTGGTTCACCCCAGCGTACCGGCCAAGAATGTGAAGGAGCTGATCGCCTGGGCCAAGGCCAACAACGACAAGGTGTCCTATGCCTCCTCGGGCAGCGGCACCTCCATTCACATGGCGGCCGAGCTGTTCAAGGTGCGCACCGGCCTGCAAACCCAGCATGTGCCCTACAAGGGCAGCGCGCCGGCCCTGACCGATTTGATGGGCAACCAGGTGCAGTTCATGTTCGACAACATGCCCTCGGCCTGGCCCCAGGTGCAGGGCGGCAAGCTCAAGGCCCTGGCCGTGACCACCAAGACCCGTTCGCCCTCGGCGCCCGATGTGCCCACCATGGAAGAAAGCGGCGTGGAGCGTTTTGACGTCAGCAGCTGGTTTGGCCTGATCGCCCCCAAGGGCACGCCCAAGCCCATTGTGGACAAGCTCAACAAGGCCATGAACGCAGCCTTTGACAAGCCCGAAGTGAAAGAGGCTTACGCCAAGCTGGGCGCCGTGGCTGAGCACAACACGCCGGCGCAGTTCGGCAGCTTTATCCGCACCGAAGTGGCCAACTGGGCGCCGGTGGTGAAGGCCTCGGGGGCGAAAGTTGATTAAAAACAGGAGCGCTTGCTGCCTGCTGTCAGACAATTTCCAACGCAAAAAGCAAGGAAGCTGTTGCTGTGTAGGCGCAAGCTGCTCCTTTTTTTGAGGATGCGATTCAACCCTGCCAATCGCTCCAGCTGGGCAACTTGGCTTGCCCGGCCACTTCCACCGATTGCGCCAGCAAAATTGCCCGTGCCGTGGCCACGGCCACGGCTTCGGCGGCCAGGGTGAACAGCGTCATCAGCCCCAAGCTCTTGCCGGCCTGGCCCGTGCCCAGGGCGAACAAGGTGTCGCCATCGCTCATGGTGTGCACCGGGTTGATGGCGCGTGCCAGGCCGTCGTGGGCCACGGTGGCCAGGCGCTGGGCCTGGGGTTTGGTGATTTGGGCATCGGTGGCCACCACGCCGATGGTGGTGTTGCTGCCGGCCAGAATGGGGCGGGGTTCCTCGCCGCGCAAGAGCGCATCGCGGCTGCATAGCAGTTGCTTGCCATCGGCCGTGCGGGCGCCGGCCAGCAACTGGCCGGAATAAGGGTGGTAGACATCACCCAGGGCATTGCAGGCCACCAGCGCGCCCACGGTGACGTCATCCACCGTGAAGCTGGCCGTGCCAATGCCGCCCTTCATGGCCCGGGCTGCACCAAAAATCTTGCCCACCACGGCGCCGGCACCGGCGCCCACGCTGCCCTCGGCCGGGCGTTCGCTGCTGGCGGCCTGGCAGGCGGCATAGCCGGCGGCGGCGTCGGGCCGGATGCGCATATCGCCCAGCATCACATCAAACAGCACGGCGGCGGGCACCAACGGGATGCGGCCCACACCAATGTCCAGGCCGGCGCCTTGCTCTTCCAGCCAGCGCACGCAGCCGGTGGCGGCGTCCAGCCCCCAGGCACTGCCACCGGCCAGGGTGATGCCGTGAACCTGCTGCACCAGGTGGCTGGGGTCCAGCAAATCGGTCTCGCGCGTGCCGGGGGCGGCGCCGCGCACATCCACGCCCCCCACGGCGCCTTGCGGACACAGCACCACCGAGCAGCCGGTGGGGCGGCGCGCATCGCTGTAATGGCCCACGCGGATGCCGTGGACGCGGGCGATATGGCCGTCATGGGCCAGCAGATCTGGGATGGAGTGGGTCATGGGCTGTTTGGTCAGTGCTGAACAAAGCGACGAGGATTTTCGAAAGAGAAGCCTGGAAGGCGCGATACTTGGAGGTTACATATTGCAGCCGGGCTTGCCCGAAGGTGCGCCCCCTTTTTCTCTGTACTTTGCGAGTCTTTTGCATGAACGCACGCATTCTCTCCCGTCGCCACGCCGTGGTGGCTGCTTCGGTTCTGGCCCTGTCGGCCGCCTTGGGCGCGGCTCCGGCCCTGGCGCAAAACGCTGCCAAGAAAAACCTGTTGATCGGCGCCACCGCAGGCTCCAACTACGACCTGCTGCAAAAAGGCATTGTTCCGCTGCTGCAGAAAAAGGGCTACCAGATCAAGCTGGTGGAGTTCAACGACTATGTGCAGCCCAATCTGGCCCTGTCCGATGGTTCGCTGGATGCCAACTTCTTCCAGCACCGCGCCTACTTTGACCAGTTCACCGCCGACCGCAAGCTGGCGCTGACCGCCATTGCCCAGGGCCCGGTGGCCCCCATGGGTGTCTACAGCAAAAAGCACAAAACCCTGGCCGATGTGAAGACCGGCGCCAAGGTGGCCTTGCCCAACGACCCCAGCAATCTGGCGCGCGCCCTGCTGGTGCTGCAGCAAGCCGGCCTGGTGCAGATCAAGCCCGGCGTGAACCCCGCCCGTATTTCCGAGCTGGACCTGGCGGCCAACCCGCACAAGCTCAAATTCCTGGCGCTGGAAGCCGCCCAGCTGCCGCGCGTGCTGGAAGATGCCGACTACGTGGTGGTCAACGGCAACTTCGCCGTTTCCTCCGGCCTGAAGCTGAGCGAGGCCGTGGTGCTGGAGAAAACGCCCGACCAGTATCTGAACGTGGTGGCCGTGAAGACCGGCAACGAAGGCACGGCATGGGCCAAGGACTTGGCCGAGGCCTACCGCTCGCCCGAGTTCAAGGCCGTGGTGGACAGCCAGTTTGTGGGCTACGCCAAGCCGGCAGCGCTGCGCTAAGACCACCTTTGTCCCTGCCATGCGCTGTGGCAGGGACGCTGAACCAAAGGCCGCAGACGCGGCCTTTGTTGCTTTTTTGCCGCAAATTGTGTCGCGAAGCGAAAAAAACGGCCTGTTGTCCTCTGTTCAAAGGTGATTTCTTGTGCACAAGAACGAAAATTCGCGCCATTAGTCACAAGGAAAACCCATGAAGAAAACATTTATCGCCTGCGGCGCAGCGCTGGCCTGCCTGGGCGCTGCCCACGCGCAAAGCAATGTCCAGGTCACCGGCCTGGCCGATGCCTATGTCGGCTCCATGAAGCTGGCCGGCCAGGATCGCACCAACCAGGTGGGTTCGGGCGGCATGACCACCTCCTGGTGGGGCGTGCAGGGCACGGAAGACCTGGGCAGCGGCCTGAAGGTGGGTTTCAACCTGGGCGCCTTCTTCCGCCTGGATGAAGGCACCCCCGGTCGCTTCAACGGCGACACTTTCTTTGCCCGCGACGCCAATGTCTGGCTGGGCGGCAGCTTCGGCACGGTGCGCCTGGGCCGTTCTATGGCTCCCAACTTCCTGCCCACCATTCTGTTCAACCCCTTTGGCGACTCCTTCACCGTCTCGCCCCTGGTGCTGCATGGCAACACCCCCTGGCCTTCGTTTGCCCAGGACTACCGCACCACGGCAGCTGACACGGGCTGGAGCAACCAGATCACCTACACCACGCCCAAGTTCGGCGGCCTGACGGCCAATGTGCACTACCAGTTCGGCGAGAAGGCCGAGGCCAACAGCAAGAAGAACGTGGCCGCCAACCTGCTGTACCAGCAAGGTGCTCTGGGCCTGACCGCCTTCATCGAGCGTGCCCAGGTGAACAACCCCGGCCTGGCACTGCTGCCCTACACCAAGCAGAACTGGATGCTGGGTGGCAGCTATGACCTGAGCGTGGCCAAGCTGTTTGCCACCTACGGCCAGTCCAAGAACCGCAATAGCGACACCTACGAAGGCAAGACCTTCTCCCTGGGTGTGGACGTGCCCGTGAGCAAGGCTGGCTCCATCAAGGCTGCCTTTGCCCAGACCAAGGTGGAAGCCCGTGCCGTGAACGGCGGCCCGCTGGTGTTTGACGGCAAGCGCTCCACCACCTCCATCGGCTACGACCACAACCTGTCCAAGCGCACCGATGTGTACGGCGTGGTCATGAACGACCGCGTCACCGGCCTGAAGTCGGGCACCAGCGTGGTCGCTGGCATTCGCCACCGCTTCTAAGCCAGTCAAGGCGGGCCATGTACCCTCCATGCTGTAAAGCGCAACCCGGCCCTGGCCGGGTTTTTTTATGCCTGTTGCCGGCAGTGCAAGGTGTTACATATTGATTTGTAGATAATAATTCGATTTTTTATTGGTTGGGGAATGAAGGGCCTGCCGAGATACTGACTGTCACAGTTCAGCGCAGGCATGCAAAACCACCATGGAAAAGGCTTTGGAGGCTGATGCATTCAGCATGGACTGCTCACTTTTTAGCGAAGCCCACTGCCGCAAGGCATACCAGAGATTCCAGGAGATTCCCCTTTATGTTCCCCAAGTTCACCACCCGCCGTTCCGTTTTGGCCGCCGCCTTGCTGGCCGCTGCCTCGGTTGGGCTGTCGGCGCCGGCCTTGGCCCAGGACGCCAGCAAAAAGCAGCTGGTGATCGGCGGCACGGCCGGCTCCAACATCGACCAGCTGCAGTCCGGCATCGTCCCTTTGCTGCAAAAGAAAGGCTACAAGGTCAAGCTGGTGGAGTTCAACGACTATGTGCAGCCCAATCTGGCCCTGGCCGATGGTTCGCTGGACGCCAACTTCTTTCAGCACGAGGTCTATTTCAACCAGTTCAAGACCGACCGCAAGCTGGACCTGGTGGCGCTGACCCAGGGCCCCATCGCCCCCATGGGCGTGTATTCCAAGCAGCGCAAAAGCCTGGCCGATTTGAAAGAGGGCGACCGCGTGGCGTTGCCCAATGACGCCAGCAATCTGGCACGCGGCATTTTGCTGCTGCAGCAGGCCGGCCTGGTCAAGCTCAAGGAGGGGGTGAACCCGCTGCGCGTGTCCGAGCTGGATCTGGCCTCCAACCCCAAGAAGATCAAGCTGGTGCCGCTGGATGCGGCCCACCTGCCGCGTGCGCTGGATGATGCGCAGTTCGCCATCATCAATGGCAACTTTGCCATCTCCTCGGGCCTGAAGCTGACCGAGGCCGTGCTGCTGGAGAAGGTGCCCGACCACTATCTGAACATCGTGGCCGTGAAGACCAAGGACAAAGATGCGCAATGGGCCAAGGACTTGGCCGAGGCCTATCGTTCGCCCGAGTTCAAGGCCGTGGTGGACAGCAAGTTTGCCGGCTACGCCAAGCCCAAGTTCTTGCAGTAAACACCTCGGAGCCGGAGGCTGTGCCAAGGGGCTGCATTTGCAGCCCTGCGGGAGGGGTTAGCGTGCCACGGCGTAGAGCTCGTCGCGCAGAATGTCCAGGGCGCGGCGCTCGAGCTGCATCAGGGCCTGGGCTTGGGATGGCGGCAGGTCACTGAGCAGCGTGGCGGCGCCAAAGTCGCCGAGCAGGGCGTTGCCGCTGGCGGGGTCCCAGAGGATGTTGTGGGCGTACAAATCGCCATGCAGCACACCGTGCAGATGCAGATGGCGCACGGCAGCGCTGATTTGGGCCAGGATGTGCTGGGCCATGGCGGGTGACAGCTGCAGCCCGGGGGCATAGACATCGCGTGTGCAGCTGCGCCGGCTGGGCGGGCTGGCCAGGGGCTGCATGGTGGCAGGCAGCAGTGGCAGGGCAATGGTCAGCGCCCCCTGGAGCGGGGGGAGCACGGTGGCCAGCGGCGTCAGCAACTGGGGGTGCTGGCCGGCAGCCAGGCCGGCCGCCAGCTCCGACTCGGGAGCGCCGTCGCTGGAATGCGCCTGCTGAAAGACCTTGAGTGCCAGGCTTTGTTGGTCGCTGCAGCGGGTGGCACGGTAGACATGGCCGCTGGCGCCACGCCCCAATAACTCGTGGACCTCCAGATCGCTGCTGAAAATCGACGCTTTTGCCGTACCAGCGAGCATTTCTTGCTCACTTTTTTGTGTGAGCGGATTACCGGCCAGTGCCAGCCAGACCAAGCGGGGCAACTGCAACAGCTGCGGCGGCAGGGCCTGCAGGCGGTTGCCGGCCAGGCGCAGCAGCTCCAGCCGGCTGCATTGCACCAGGCTGTCGGGCAGAGACTCCAGCTGGTTGCCTGCCAGCATCAGCTTTTGCAGGCGGGGACGCTCGCCCAGGGTGGCCGGCAGGGCGGCGATCTGGTTGTTGGTGAGAATCAGCCAGCGCAGGCGTGGCGGCAGGCTTTCAGGCGGCACGGTGTGGATGCAGCAGGCCTTGAAGCCCAGCATCTCCAGCTCGGGCAATTGCCCCAGCACGGACGGCAGTGTGGTGAAGCGGTTGTGCGAGGCAAACAGCACGCGCAGGCGGTGCAGGCGGGCAAAGTCATCGGGAAGGCTGGAAAGCCCGGTGCTGGAGAGATCCAGCACTTCCAGGGAGTCGGCCAATTGGTAGAGCGCACGGGGAAACTCGGCCAAGGCCCCCACCAGCTTGATCTCGCGCGCGCCAGCCAGAGCGCCTTGCTCCAGTTGGCGATGAAACTCAGAAACAGTCCACATAAGGGGCGAAAGTCTAAGCGGACTGTTGGCTGGCACAGGCCAAATGGCGTGCGGAATATTGCCCAGCCCCTTGCCTTATGGCCTCTGTTTGCGCCAGCGCAGACTGTGGAGGGTGGCCATGGCCGCTATGGCCATGGACCCCCTGCCGTTCTCAAGCCCTGTAGCTGGTGAACACCCGGGTGCTGACATTGGTGTTCATCAGATTCTTGGTGACCAGGAGCACGTCATAAGGGTCTTTGCGGCCACCGTAGGCCGGGCCATCCATGCCGGGGCTGCCTATAGGCATGCCGGGCACGGTAATACCAAGGGCCTTGGGCTTTTCCTTGAGAAGCTTGCGGACATCGGCGGCGGGGACATGGCCTTCGACCACATAGCCGCCGACCAGGGCGGTATGGCAGGAGCCCAGGTTTTGCGGCAGGCCCAGCTTGGCGCGCACGGCGGTGTTGCCGGTGTTGTGCACGGTGACGGCAAAGCCCGCCTTTTCCATCACATCGATCCAGTCCTGGCAGCAGCCGCAGTTCGGGTCTTTCCAGACTTCCATGGAGACTTTGCTGGCTTGGGCCAGCGCGGGAAGACTTGCCATAGCGGCGGCTGCGGCAATCCATCCCAGTGCGTGGCGGCGGTTGGCCTTGGTGGAGGTGGGGTGCATGGTGTTTTCCTTTTCAGAGCGTGAGTGCAGCAATCAAAACCAATCAAAACAGATTCAAGGGGTGACGGTGAAGCGCCCCGTCATCCCGGCCTGGTAGTGCCCCGGGATCAGGCAGGCAAAGTCAAAACTGCCGGCCCGGTTGAAGTTCCACACCAGATCTTCTTGCTGGCCGGGTGCCACATGGGCCATATACGGCTCGGCATGTGCCATGCCGGGGTGTTGCAACATCATCTGGGCGTGCGCGTCCAGGCTGGCCTGGGTGCCCAGAACCACCTCATGCATGATCTGTCCTTGGTTGAGCACGCGCAGGCGCACGGTTTCGCCTTGCTTGACGCTGAAGTGGTTGGGGGTGAAGCGCATGTCATCCGTCATGGACAAGGTGATGGTGCGCAGATGGGCCTGGGCATCGCCCGCCATACCCCAGGCTTTTTGCACCTTGGCCACAGGGCCCGAGGTCTGGTGGGCTGCATCGCCGTGGGCAAATGCAATGGGGGAAATGGCTGCAGCGCTTGCTGCGAAAGCTGCGATAGCTATCAATTTTGTTTTTTTCATGGGGTCATCTTCCATTCAGTGGCATCAGGCGGCCACGGTAGGGGCGCCGTGCGCGCACGGATGCCAGGCATGTGGCGGGGGTATCGCTGGCGCGGGGATACAGGGGGGCTGCAGCAAAAGATGCGCAGGCCCCAGCCCTGGGCGCAGCAAGAGCCTAGAGGGAGTGCCGCACAGCGCGTGCGGACGCAACTTGGGCGTTAAATATCAGGCGATAGGGGGTTTGGATGCCTGCAGCAGCGGGGCGCTGGCAAAGCGTGCCGGTGTGCCCAGGGGCTGGGCGTAGGGAGGTATCTCGCCCATGGCGGGCAGCAGCACGGCGGGGGAGGCGGGCAGGTGACAGATCACACAGGCGGCACAGGGTGCACCCTGGTCGTGCTCGCCGCAGGCCGGGGTGGGGGCATCCGCTGTGTCGCAACTGCTGTGTTGCGCCAGGGACTGGGAGGGCTCGCCGAAGTCATGGGAAGGCAGGGGCTTGTGCCCGGCTTCAGCGGCGGGAGCCGCATGGTGGTGCGTATCGGCAGTCTGGCTTGGGGCGAAGCCATGCGCCATGCTGTCAGGCGCAGCCACCATGGCGGCCATGCCCCCGATGGGTAAGCTGCCCATGGCCATGGCGTCGCCCGCCAGACCCCGCAGGGCCAGCAAACACACCAGGAAAAAGGTCAGCACGCGGGGCATGCATGGAATGATACGTGCAGTACGCAAAAGTTCCGCCGAGCTTGTGCCAGCCGCCCCAGCTTGCTATGAAAAAGCCCGTGGGCGCAACAGTAGGGTGCTGTGGCTGCTATACAGGAGATAGCAAGCACAGTGCTGAGCAGCTGGTGTGCCACGGCCTCTTGCGCTCCGCAATCGTCGTCCCCCAGGGGGCGACTCCGAAGAGGCTTATTTGGTCAAAATCAGCTTGCCCAGCTTGGTTGCCTGCAAGCGGTAGGTGGAGCCGTTGTGCACAATGCTCACCGTCTTTTGGCCTTGCAGCAGGTCATCGCTGTGCAGCGGTGGCTGGGCGGCCATGGCGGCGGAGCCCATGACCACCCCCATGGAGGCAGGAGTTGGCCGGGAATGGGCAAGAGAGAGGGTGGACATGTGCGGCTCCTGAGTGGTGAAACTGCAGTAATGATAATAATTCTTATTCATTAATGCAATGGCCCTGCTTCGCTGCGGGCCATTGGGCCATCGGAGTTTGCGCCGCCGTGCTTTGAACCTGTTCTTAGAACGTGTTCAATGTCTCCTCGCGGCGCGCCAGTGTCTTTGCGGGATGGGATACAAGGCGCGATACCGCAGCAATAGCTGTGCTATTGCGAGGATTCGCAACGCCGTAGACCGCCCGCAAAGCCACTGGCCCGGAGGGTTGGAGCGAAATCGGGCGATTTCTTCGCGCTGTCGCTTGCTTGCACACGAGTGCAAGCTGTGCCCCATCGACTCGAACTCATCCCGATTGCGCTCCAACGCGCCTGCGTAGAGACTTTGAACACGTTCTTACATCACCTGGTAGCGCCCGGGTCGGTGGTTCATGGCCAGGGCCAGGTTCAGCGTGACGGCCGCCACAATAGACCACAGCACGTTCTCGGGAGACACGGTGACGCAGGCCAGCAGCAAGATCACGCAGTCCAGCGCCATCTGCACATGGCCGGCGCGCCAGCCATAGCGCTCTTGCAGGTAAAGGGCTGCAATGCCTATGCCGCCCAGGCTGCCGCGGTGGCGGAACAGCACCAGCATGCCCACACCCATCAGCAGACCTCCTGCAATGGCTGCATACAGCGGGTGCAGCTCGCCCAGGTGCATCAGCCGGGGCTGTAGGGTGGTCAGCAGGGACAGCAGCAGCACGGCGGCAGAGGTTTTGGCGGTGAAGGCCAAGCCCATCTTCTTCCAGGCCAGCCAGTAAAAAGGCAGGTTCAGGGCAAAAAACAGCGGGCCCAGTGGCAGGTCGGTGGCGTAGTGCAGCACAAAGGCCAGGCCCACCACGCCGCCGGTGAGCAGCTGGGCACCGGCACACAGGGCAATGCCTACAGAGATCAGCACGCAACCGGTGAACAGAGCTGCGGCGTCTTCTACCAACGAGTGGGGAAGGCTGGCGGGAGCGGAAAGCGTGGGTGCCGCAGCCGGTGTGGCTGCAGAGGCGGAAGAGGGCGCGTTCATGGTGAAAAACGGTGCAGGACCAGAGCAGCGAGCCAAAGCGGGGTGGCAGAGGCTGACCCGCATGCCTGCCCGGCCGACCACAAAAAACCCCCGGACTGCGCGGCAGTGCGGAGGTGGGTGTGAGCGGTTTTGGCGGTCCGGGCGGACAAGAATCCGGCGCTTGCTCGATATTCAATAACAGAAGACGCAAGTCTATCGGTGTTTATACGCAGAATTCATGCGAATTCATCCGCTTTGGCGCAGGGTGAGTGGCGCTGCGGCAGCGGGCCGCAGCGCGCGAGGCTCAGCCCCGCCAGCGGCGCAGGCGCAGGCCGTTGGCCACCACCAGCAGGCTCACCCCCATGTCGGCCACCACGGCCATCCACATGGTGGCCATGCCGGCCAGGGCCAGGCCAAAGAAGGCGGCCTTGATGCCCAGGGCCAGGGCAATGTTCTGCCACAGCACGCCATGGGCCTTGCGCGACAGGCGTATGGTTTCCGGGATGCGGCGCAGGTCGTCGTTCATCAGCACCACATCGGCGGTTTCCATGGCCATGCCGGTGCTGTGGCGCCCGCCCATGGCAAAGCCCAGGTCGGATTGGGCCAGGGCCGGCGCGTCGTTGATGCCGTCGCCGGTCATGCCTGTGGGGCCCACGTCGCGCTGCAGCACGGCCAGGGCATCGAGCTTGTCCTGGGGCAGCAGGCCGCCACGTGCATCGCGTATGCCGGCCTCGGCGGCAATGGTGGACACCGTGGCCTGGTTGTCGCCGCTGAGCACCACGGGCGTCACGCCCAGGGCCTGCAGCTGGGCCACGGCTTCGGCAGCCTGGGGGCGCAGCGGGTCGGCCACGGCGAACAGGGCGCGCACGGCCTGGGCATCGGCCAGCAGGGTCACGGTGCGGCCTTGGGCTTCTTGCTGCTCCAGCAAGGCCTCCAGCGCGGGGCTTGACAGCTGCTGCTCGCGGGCCCAGCGCAGATTGGCCAGGGTCCAGCGTTGGCCGTCCAGCAAGGCTTGCACGCCGCGGCCGGGCAGGGCTTGCAGGTCTTGCACGCTGTCCGCTGCCGAACCCGTGGGCAGGTCTGCCGCCAGACTGGCTGCGATAGCACGCGAGACCGGGTGGTCCGAGCCGCTGGCCAGGCGCCAGGCCGTGCGGGCCAGGTCTTGGGGCTGCTCGGCAGTGGCATCACCGGACCAGGCCTGCCAGTGCACCAGGCTGGGGCTGCCGCTGGTGAGGGTGCCAGTCTTGTCCAGGGCCACGGCGCGCAGCAGGCGGGCGGTTTCCAGCGAGCGGCCGCCCTTCATCAAGATGCCGCGTTGGGCTGCCGCCGTGAGTGCGCTGACCACGGTCACGGGGGTGGACAGCACCAGGGCGCAGGGGCAGGCAATCACCAGCAGGGCCAGGGCCTGGTAGGCCGCATCGTGCCAGGCCCAGCCCAGCAGCCAGGGTGCGAGCACGGCCAGCAGCAGGGCCAGCACCAATACGACGGGGGTATAGACCTTGGCAAAGCGGTCCACAAAGCGCTGTGTGGGGGCGCGGGTGGCCTGGGCTTGCTCCACGGCGTGGACGATGCGCGCCAGCAGGCTGTTGGTGGCGGGGGCGGTGACTTCCATGGTCAACATGCCGTGCTGGTTGACGCTGCCGGCGAACAGTGCATCACCGGGTTCTTTGTCCGCCAGCGCGCTTTCGCCGGTGATGGGGGCCTGGTTGACGCTGCTTTCGCCTTGCGTCACGGTGCCATCCAGCGGTACGCGGGCACCGGGGGCAATGCGTACCAGCGCACCTAGGGCCACTTCGGCCACGGCGGTCTTGCGCACGCTGCCGTCGGCCAGAATGACGTCGGCTGTTTCGGGCGCCAGCTGCAGCAGGCTGCGAATGGCCTGGCGGGCGCGTTCCATGGCCTGGTCTTCGATGCGCTCGGCGGCCGCATACAAGGCCATCACCATGGCGGCCTCGGGCCATTGGCCAATCAAAAAAGCACCGGTGACGGCCACGGCCATCAGCGCGTGGATGCCCAGCTTCAGCTTGGCCAGGTCTTTCAGTCCGGCCTTGTATACGCCGAGGCCGGCCAGGCCAATGGCGACTACGGCCAGAGCCATGCCGGCGTATTCCAGCCAGGGCGCTGTGGACTTGCCCCAGTGCGCAGCCTCGGCCAGCACGGCCAGCACCAGCGCGGCCGTGATGCGCGGCCAGCCGGGCAGCACACCGTGGTCATGGCCTGCATGGGCGTCAGCCTCATCGGATTGTGGGCCGTGGTCGTGATCATGGTCATGGCCTGCGTGCTCGCCATGGTCATGCTTGTCTGTGGCAGGGCGTGACGGGAGTGGCGTAGCCATGCCTTGGGGTTGGGGGGCGCAGCTACCGCCACCGCAGCAGCTGTGGGTGTAAGCCTCTTCGTGACGTGGATGATTTTTGCTCATGCCATGATTGGAAACCTGAAACCCACTTCAAGGTCAAGCATGTCCCAATATCGCATTGGTGAGGCCGCACGGATGTCCGGCGTCACGGCTGCCAACATCCGCTACTACGAACGTGAAGGCTTGGTGCAGCCCAGCGGCCGCGCCGAGAACGATTACCGCTTCTACACCGATGCGGATTTGCACCGGCTGCGTTTTATCCGCATGTGCCGGGCCATGGACATGTCACTGGCGGAGGTGCGGACTTTGCTGGTGCTGGATTTGAACAACAAGGCCGACTGCGCCGCCGCCAACCACACGGTCAACGGCCATCTGCAACATGTGCGCGAGCGCCTGCATGAGCTGCAAATTCTGGAGCAGGAGTTGCTGGCGCTGCGTGATCGCTGTGATGGCAGCGATGCCCGTTGCCACATCATCGAGGCTTTGCATGCCCAGGCCGATGAGCCGCTGGAGGAGGCTCGCCTGCCTGCGACAGGGGCCAGCAAGCGCCATGTGTGAGCGCTTGGCCTGGGAGCTGGCACCGCAGTGCTGTGCCGGGGTATGGAAGAGGTAGCCATGACACTGACATGCTGCGGTGCACAATCTTTACTTCCAACACGGCGCCTCTTGGAGGGCTGTGGTCGTCATGTGTCAACAGGAGGTGGGAGTGCAGCAGTTGCCCGTAGAGTGGAGTGAAGTCAAAGCCTGGGTGTTCGACCTGGATGGCACCTTGCTGGACAGCCGGCCCGACATTCTCGCGGCGGCCAGTCTGACCCTGGTGGACTATGACCATCCCCCATTGCCCCAGAACTATCAGCTGCCCAATTTGCACGGCATGGCGGGTGAGCTGGTGCGCGATGTGTTTGTCGAGCGTGGTTACGCGGCACCTGTGGACCTGGTGCGGCTGCGGGCCGAGTTTGAAGCCCATTACGCGGCACAGAACCCCAGCCAGGCCCGCTTGTATGACGGCGTTCCCGAATGGTTGGAGTGGGCACGGAGCCAGGGTATAGCACTGGGCATATGCACCAACAAACTGGAGCGTTTGGCGCGTGATGGCATGCAGCAGCTGGACATTGCGGCTGGGTTTGGTGCCATTACGGGCTCGGACACCTACGGTGTGGGCAAACCTTCGCCCGAGCCGCTGCTGCGCACGCTGGAGGTGCTGGGCGTGGCGCCTGCCGAGGCCGTCTTCTTTGGTGATACCCATGCCGATGCGGCTTGCGCCCAGGCCGCTGGCGTGCGTTTCGCCTGGCACAGCACCGGCTACGGAGATGCCCGGGCCCAGGCCTTGCCCCAGGCTTTGCGGTATGCACGCTATGCGGAGTTGATGAAGCAGGTGCAGGCTGTGCAGGTGGAGCGCATGCTTTAAGAACGTGTTCTAAGAGCCTGTTTACGATCTCCGGAGTATCAGCGCCAGGAACGCCAAGTGGATGAACTGCAAACTGGTGTTAAGCAGCCTCTCGCAGTTCTTCCACAGCCGTCTGTTCTTCTCCAGTCACGCAAAGCTACGCTCGACCACCCAGCGCTGGGGTAGCACCTTGAACGTATGCAGGTCGCTGCGCTTGGCAATTTGCACTCCAACGTGCCCGCCCAGAATGTCTTGCACTGCCTGTGC
>JAITLO010000031.1 GCA_031277855.1 Acidovorax sp.
TGGGATCGAGCACCGAGCTTGCCCGAAGCGCAGCGCAGGGACATGGGCAGTAGGGTCGCCTTTCTTTTGGGTACTTTGCTTTGGCGAAGCAAAGAAAAGTACCTCGCCTGCCGGGGCGAGACCCGGCTTCGGAACGTCATCCCCGCGCAGCAGAGCAATTCGTAGTGAGGCTTTCTCTGAGGCACGTCGCGGATTAAGAGGCCCGCAGGATGTAGCCTGGCCCGTACATAGCTTTAGAGCGTGTGCCACAATCGCCGCCATCTCTCCCCCGCAGGCAGCCGGCACGCGTTTTTTCATGCCCGGCACCTGCTTTGCCGCCCTCATTTTCATGATGCCAAAAACCTTGCTTGCGGCTGCCGCAGGCGCAGCCATTGCCGCAGCCAGCCTGCCGGTGGCGCATGCTGCCAACCCCTGGCCTGCCGCCAAACCCATTACCTTGATCGTGCCCTTCAGCGCAGGTGGAAATGTGGACTTTCAGGCCCGGCTGATTGGGCAAAAGCTGGGCGAGCGCCTGGGCCAGTCGGTGATTGTGGACAACGTGCCCGGTGCCGGTGGTGTGCTGGGCGTGGCCAAGGCCATCAACGCCAGGCCAGACGGCTACACCATCGTCATGGGTTTTGACGGCCCGGTCAGCGTGGCCCAACTGGTGAACAAGGCGGTGAAATACGACGCCGAGCGTGACCTGGCACCCATTGGCCAGGTCAGCGTGGCACCCGTGGTGCTGATGGCCCGCCCCGGCCTGCCCGCCAAGAACATGGCCGAGCTGATTGCCCTGGCCAAGGCCCAGCCCGGCAAGATCAGCTACGGCACCTCGGGCGTGGGCACGGTGCTGCACCTGGCCATGGAAATGGTGCAGGAACGCGCGGGTGTGCAAATGGTGCATGTGCCTTACCGGGGCGGCGCCCAGATCAGCAACGACGTCATGGGCGGCCAGGTGGACACCGGCTACCTGGTCACCACCAGCGCCACGCCTTTGGTGCAGCAGGGCAAGTTGCATGCTTTGGGCGTGACATCGGCCCAGCGCATCGACTCCATTCCCCAGGTACCGGCCTTTGCCGAGACTCCGGCCCTCAAGGGCCTGGAGATCAACACCTGGACCGGCTTGTTCGCACCCAAGAACACGCCGGCGCCCATCGTCACCCGCTTGGCCACCGAGCTGAGCACCGTGCTGCAGCAAGCCGAGGTGCGCCAGCGTTTGAAAGACGGCGGCGCCACGCCCGGGCAGGGCACACCGGTCCAGTTCGCCGCCTTTTTGCAAAAGGAAAAAGCGGCCTATGCGGCCATTGTGCGTTCGGCCAAGATCGAGCAGGAATAAGCCATGGCCGCGCCGCTGAACCCTGTCCACGCCGAAATCCATCCCCCCGTGCTGCCCGAGGTGGCCGCCATTGCCCAGGACATGCTGGCCCTGCGCCACGACCTGCACGCCCACCCCGAGCTGGCTTATGAGGAGCACCGCACCGGCGACATCGTGGCCGCCAAGCTGGCCGAGTGGGGCTATGCGGTGCACCGCGGCCTGGGCGATACCGGCGTGGTGGGCCAGCTGCGTTGTGGTGACCACGAAGGCGGCAAGCGCCTGGGCCTGCGCGCCGATATGGATGCGCTGCCGATCCGCGAAACCACCGGCCTGCCCTATGCCAGCCGGCACGAGGGCAAGATGCACGCCTGCGGCCATGACGGCCACACGGCTACGTTGCTGGCCGCTGCCCAGGTGCTGGCCCAGAACAAGCACCAGTTGCATGGCACGCTGAACCTGATTTTTCAGCCGGCCGAAGAAGGCCATGGCGGCGCGCAGAAGATGGTGGACCAGGGCCTGTTTGAACAGTTTCCCTGCGATGCCCTCTATGCCTTCCACAACGAGCCCGGCTACCCCGCAGGCCATTTCGGCTTTCGTGCCGGCGTGATGTATTCCAGCTCGGACACGGCCATCATCACCATCCGCGGCAAGGGCGGCCATGGCGCCATGCCCCATGTGGCGGTGGACCCCATCGTCGTCGCTTCCCACCTGGTGCTGGCGCTGCAGACCATCCGCTCGCGCGAGATCGACCCCAACGATATGGCCGTGGTCACCATCGGCGCCATCCACGCCGGCGACGCGCCGAATGTGATTCCCGAAACCTGCGAGCTGCGCGTGACCATCCGCGCGCGCTGCCCCGAGGTGCGCCAGCAACTGCGCGAGCGCATTACCGCCATGGCCCATGCCCAGGCCGCCGTGCACCGCGCCACGGCCGAGGTGGACTACAAATGGCGCTACCCCCCGGTGATGAATGACGCGGCCGCCACCGACTTTGCGGTGGAAGTGGCGCGCGACTTTCTGGGCAAAGACTGGTTGATTCCCGACCTGCAGCCGCTGCAGGCCAGCGATGACTTCGCCATCATGCTCAACGCCGTGCCCGGCAACTACTTCATCGTCGGCAACGGCATGGGGGAGGGCGGCTGCATGGTGCACAACGCGGGCTATGACTTCAACGACAACCTGCTGCCGGTCACGGCCAGCTACTGGGTCAAACTGGCCCAGACCTATTTGCGTGAAGACGGAGCCGGGCAATGAGCGCGACAGACCTTTCCGGTCAGAACCTGCCCGGCTTTGATGCCACCACCGAATACTGGCAGCGCACCGTCAGCGAGGCCGAGCTGGAACAGTCGCCGCTGCCGCCCTATGCGAGCAGCTACCCCGCCCGCCTGCCTGACGGCCGCTATCTGGTGCTGCCCTTGCGCGGCATGCCTTCCAGCCCAGACCGCTGCGTGGCCTCGCTGATTGCCAACCAGGCGTCAATGGCCGTGGTGGAGCAACTGGCGCTGCACATGGCCGAGGCGGCCCGCGCGCATGACTTTGATGTGGTCGTGGGCCTGCCCACGCTGGGCCTGGCCTTTGCCCCGCTGGTGGCCCAAAGACTGGGCCACAGCCGCTATGTGCCCCTGGGCTACTCGCGCAAATACTGGTACCGCGAGGAGCTTTCTGAACCCGTCAGCTCCATCACCACACCGGGCAAGGGCAAGCTGCTCTACATAGACCCCAACCAGCTGAGCCTGATCACTGGCAAGCGCGTGCTGGTGGTGGACGATGCGGTGAGCTCGGGCACCACCATGGTCTCCGGCCTGAACCTGCTGGCGCGCTGCGGCGCCGAGGTGGTGGCCATTGCCGTGGCCATGCGCCAGGGCACGCAATGGCAGCAGAAGCTGCGCCGCGCCGATGGCAGCCCCATTCCCGTGGTGGGTGCTTATGACTGCCCGCGCATGGAAAAGCGGGCCGATGGTTGGTGGCCGGAGGGTTGAAGCTCCCCCTGAGCCGCTTTGCGGCTTCCCCCTCTCTTGGCGCTACGCGCCGGAGGGGGACGGCACCAGCGCTGCGGGCGTAGGCCCTTGCGCGGTGCCCTGGCTGAGGGCGTGCCAGTTTGAGGGGCAGCGCCCCGGGTTGCGGAGGCGCCTTGAAAAGATTTTTTCAATCCATGCGCGTACCAAAGCACGTGTTAGGTGTGTGGGCGTGCCTGCCGCTTTCGCAATGAAAAAATCTTTGCAGCTGACTCAGCGTTTACCCAGCGCTTCCTTGATTTTTTGATCGGTCTTGTACTGGCTCAGGGCATACACGGCCCAGATGGCGGCAGGAATCCAGCCAATCAGCGTGATCTGCAGAATCAGGCACAGCAGCCCGGCAAAGGGGCGGCCGATGGTGAAGAACACGGAAAAAGGCAGCAGCAAGGCCAGAAGCAGTCGCATGGCAGGTTCAGTCAGTGAAGGGGTGAACAAAGGCTGCCGTGCAGCAGCCACCTGGGCGCATTATCGGTGCTTGCCTATATTGGTCGCTTTGGTTGCTTATGCCGCCAAACCCACTTGCGCTGCCTGCATGCAGGCATAGAGCTGGGTGCCTCCGTGGTTGGCGCCAGGCCAGACCTGGTAGTGGCATGACAGGCCTTGCACGGCCGCCAGCATGGCGGGCAGATCGGCCGTGCTGCCCAGCTGCTGCGCGGCCCGGGCGGCGGCTTCGCGCTCGGGGTTGGGCGGGCGGCTGGCGCTGCTGCGGCTGGCCAGCTCTTCGCTGCCCTGGCTCAGATACAGCTGCAAGGGCAAAGCGTTGGGCAGGCCGCTGGCGCGGTAGCGGTCCATAAAGGCCTGGCATTCGCGCAGCACCACACCGCCGCCCCACCACAGCGAAGGGCTGGTGGCCACATGGCGCTGGAACATGCCGGGCCGGGTGAACAGCGCATGCAGGGTGCACAGCCCGCCGTAGGAATGGCCCACCAGGGTTTGCTGCTGCAGATTCAGCGGCAGCGCTGCCTGCAGCCTGGGTTGCAGCTGCTGGGCGATAAAGTCCAGGAACACATCGGCACCGCCCTGGGCACGACCCTGGCCATCCGGGCCTACGCCTTCATAGGGCAGGGTGTAGTCATAGGTGCGAGCAGCGCGGTCATGTACCTCGGCACTGCCCTCGGGCAGCACATGGCCCAGGCCCACCACCACGGCGCTGGCCCCACGCAGATCGCCACCGCGTGCGCCGCGGTTGTGCACCAACTGGGCCACCATGGGAAACATCAGATTGCCGTCCAGCACATAAATCACCGGCCAGCCTGCGGCCGGAGCCGGGCCCTGCGGCACATACACCATCACCCGGTGCTGGCGCGGCATGCCGCTGCCGGGCAGTGGCGCAGCGGGCAGGTCAAAGCTGCGCACGCCCGGCATGGGCCAGGCTTGCCAGGTGGGCGCTGCGGTGTGGGCAGTGGCACAAGCCGTCAGCGACAGCGCGGGCATGGCCAGGGCGGCGGCCAGCCAGTGGCGGCGAGGGAGTGAATCGGGCGCAGAAGCAGGTGCAGCGGGCATGAGGCTTTCAAAAACAAGAGCAGGTGGTCTGCAATGTTGTTGATGATATTCATTCTCAATTGATTGCGCTGCACAGAGGCTGTGCCGTGGGTGATTGGGGCTGCCGCATGGGCGGGCATACTCAACAGCTTGTGATGAGGAGACCCATACCATGACCACTTTCACCCTGAGCAGCCCCGACATTCCCGCAGGCGGCAGCGTGCCCGCGCATTTCGAGGCCGATGTGTTTGGCTGCGGTGGCCGCAACGAATCCCCTGTGCTGCAGTGGAGCGGAGCCCCCGCTGATGCCAAAAGCTTTGCCGTAACCGTGTACGACCCCGACGCCCCCACCGGCAGCGGCTGGTGGCACTGGATCGTCGTGGACCTGCCCGCCAGCACCGCAGAGCTGACGGCCAATGCCGGCATTAAGGGCAGCCAGACCTTGCCCGCAGGCGCACGCCAGATGCGCAACGACTACGGCATCTTCGCCTGGGGCGGCATGTGCCCACCGCCGGGTGACAAGCCCCACCGCTACATCTTTACCGTGCATGCGCTGTCGGTGCCGCGCCTGGATATTCCCGATGATGCGACCGCAGCCATCTGCGGCTTCATGATCAATGCCAACACCATCGCCAAGGCCACCTTCACCTCAACCTACGGCCGCCCGGCGTAATTGAAATTTGAGGGGCGGTTGCCCAGTGGGAAGGCGCCCATACAGCGCCTCATGCTTTATTGCTGGCCCTGGCCGTACCCAAGTACTGTCGGCGGGCCAGCGTCGCGCCTGAGGCGCTGTCTGGGCGTTGTGGGGGATGGGTCAGGCCCGCTGTTTTGTGCAGGCCCGCTCCAGATGCACAGATGCCTCTTCAATTTCCTGCTAAAAATAAGAGCAGCTACCGCATGTACATGCTGGGTTTCAATGCCTTTAATGGTTGGAATTTATGCAGTACAAGCGATAGATGCTCTGTTTTTGATGCCAGCCAGAGCGGGCCCATGCAGCGCAGCGGGCGCCCAAGCCCAAACCCCAACGGCCAGACAGCGCTGCAGGCGCGGCGTCTCGCCCGCAGACAGTGCGCCTGCACGGCCAGGGCGAGCAACAAAGCATGGAGCGCTGTATGGCCGCCTCAAAACGAGGCGTCAGTTTGCCAGTCCGCCGTAAAAGCAAGGCAGCGGGCGCACGCGTCTGCGCCATATCGCATAAGGCTTTGCCTTAGCTGAAGATTTCGTCGCGGGCGGCGCCTTCGAGGTGCTGGGCATCTCCCCAGCCAACCAAGGTCAACCCATCGGGCGTCCACAGCAAGCGGTTGATGGCCGCATTGCCCAACTCCCAGGTGCGCGGGGCCTGCAAATCCTGGCGCGTGGCCAGGCGGTACAGCACATCCATCACGCCGCCATGGGCCACCAGTGCAATTTGCTGGCCCATATGCTGGGCTGCCAGCCGGTCCACCGTGTGCTGGATGCGGCTTTTGAGCATGGCCAGCGATTCGCCTCCGCCATCGGGCACAAAGTCGGGGTCGCGCTTGCGCCAGCGCAGGGCTTGCTCGGGCAGTTCCTGCTCGATTTCCTTGAAGGTGCGGCCCTCGAAGTTGCCAAAGCTGCGTTCGCGCAGGCCGCTGTCCAGCACCAGGGGTGCGCCCGTGGTGTCGGCCACGGCCTGGGCCGTGGTCTGGGCGCGGGACAGGTCGCTGCTGTAGATGGTGGCCAGGGGCTCGTTGGCCAGCGCGGCGCCGGCGCGCCCTGCTTGCCACAGGCCGATGTCGTTGAGCGGAATATCCAGATGGCCCTGGATGCGGGCATCCACGTTCCAGGCAGTTTCGCCGTGGCGAATGGCAATGATGCGGGTGGCTTGCATGCAATGTGAGCCCAGGGCGCAGCAGTGCGCACCCCGGGCAGGAAAACCAAAAGACGGTGCACACCTGCGACAGGGGCCCAGCGTGTGGCTTGATGTGAACAGGCTTCGCCATGTCAAACCATGGACATGCAAGAGTGCCAGGGCGGGTCATGGCCTGGTTTTGCTGCACTGCATGATGAACTGCGCTGTAGGGGCATACCCCCTGGAAGCCGCTGGCGGATGGCATGCCAGGCATCTGTAGCCGCGCTGAAAGGGGTCGTAGGAAACGATGTCTTCCCTCTGTAGGTGGTGACCAAGGGGGCGCACTACAAAGAAAACAAGATGTTGCAGTCTAGGGAAAGTACCAGAAGCTAACTACTGAGCTGAATAACAAACAGGATATAACATCCTTCTGGTTATATGTTGCTGGTGCCGGGCATGGCTTTTGCACCGGCGGTATTCCCCCTTGATTGCCCGGACCGGGCGCCACCACTTGCGGAGACTTTCATGACCTTGAAGACCTTGGGCTCTGCCCTGCTGGCCGCTGGCCTGTTGACCTCGGTGGGCCTGGCCCAGGCGGAAACCGTGCGCTGGGCACGCTCGGCCGACGTGACCACGCTGGACCCCCATGTGTTCAACACTGGCACCAACTTTGTCTTGATGCACCAGATGTACGAAACCCTGGTGAACCGCAGCGCGGACGGCAAGCTGGTGCCCACGCTGGCTCTGTCGTGGAAGATGACCAGCGACCCCTCGGTATGGGAGTTCAAGCTGCGCCCGAATGTGAAGTTCCATGACGGCACGCCCTTTACCGCCAAGGACGTGGTGTTCTCGCTGAACCGCGCCAAGGGCCCGAACGCCCAGGTCAAGTCGCTGCTGGCTTCGATGGAAGAGGCCAAGGCCATTGACGACCTGACGGTGCACGTCAAGACCAAGGGCGCTAACCTGATCTTCCCGGACAACCTGACCAATCTCTTCATCATGAGCGAGAAATGGTCCAAGGCCAATGGCGCTGCCGAGACCCAGGACGCCGCCAGCAAGACGGAAAACGGCGCCACCCGCGCAGAGAACGGCACAGGTCCCTATGTGCTGGCCAGCCGCGAGGTGGACGCCAAGACGGTGATGAAGCTCAACCCCAATTACTGGGGCAAGGGCCAGGCACCGCTGCAGGTGACCGAGCTGGTCTATCTGCCCATCAAGTCGCCCGCCACCCGCGTGGCCGCGCTGCTGTCGGGTGAGGTGGACTTCGCCCAGGACATCCCCGCTCAGGACGTGGCCCGCCTCAAGCAGGACAGCAAGCTGCGCATCAACGAGGGGCCGGAAAATCGCTCCATCTTCCTGGCGCTGAATGTGGGCGCGGCCGAGCTGAAAAGCAGCAACATCAAGGGCAAGAACCCCTTTTCCGACCTGAAGGTGCGCCAGGCCGTGGAACTGGCCATTGACCGCGATGCCATCAAGCGCTCGGTGATGCGTGGCCTGTCCATTCCCACCGGCATGCTGGCGCCGTCGTTCGTCAACGGCTATGACAAGGCCATGGCCGCCTACCCCAAGGCCGATGTGGTCAAGGCCAAGGCATTGCTGGCCGAGGCCGGATATCCCAATGGCTTTACCGTCACCCTGCATTCGCCCAATGACCGCTATGTGAACGACGAGGCCATTGCCACCGCTGTGGCTGGCTTTATGGGCCGCATCGGCATCAAGACCGAGGTGTCCTCGCGCCCCATTGCCCAGCACAGCGTGGCGATCGTGAAGGCCGAGTCTGACTTCTATCTGTATGGCTGGGGCGTGCCCACCTATGACTCGGCCTATATCTTCGACTTCCTGGTCGCCACCCGCGGCAAGGAAGGCCGTGGCGCGCAAAACGCCACCGGCTACAGCAATGCCGAGATCGACAACAAGATCATTTCGCTCTCCTCCGAAAGCGACAAGGCCAAGCGCGACGCCACCATCAAGGACATCTGGCAGACCGTGAACAAGGAGCGCTTCTACATTCCGCTGCACGACCAGGTGATCCACTTTGCTTCGGTGAAGAAGATCAATGTGCCGGTGCACCCGGACAACGCCATCCATTTCAAAGACGTGAAGTTCGTGAAGTAACGCCCCATGCTGGTCCATCTGCTGCGCAGGCTGGGCCAGTCAGTCTTGGTACTGCTGGCCGTCTCCTTTGTTTCCTTCATGGTGTTTCGCCATATTGGCGATCCCACCATCAGCCTGCTGGGCGAGGACGCCACGCTCGAAGAGCGCGAGGCGCTCACCGAAGAGCTGGGTTTCAACAAGTCCGTTCCCCTGCAATACCTGCACTATGTGGGCAAGGTGTTGCAGGGTGATCTGGGCATTTCCTACCGGCTCAAGCGGCCGGTGGCCGACATCATCTTCGAGCGCCTGCCCGCCACGCTGGAGCTGGCGCTGACCGCGGCGCTGTTCGCCCTGGCCATAGGCATTGTGCTGGGCGTGTACACCGCGCTGCGCAAGGACGGGTTCTTGAGCCGCGCCATCATGACGGTGTCGCTGGTGGGCGTGTCCCTGCCCACGTTTTTGATAGGCATAGGCCTGATCTATCTGTTCGCCGTGGAGCTGCGCTGGCTGCCCTCGTTCGGCCGGGGCGAGACGGTGAACATTGCCGGCTGGGAAACCGGTCTGCTGACCAGCTCCGGCCTGGCCGCGCTCATCATGCCGGCCATCACGCTGGGCTTTTACAACATGACGCTGATCATGCGCCTGGTGCGTGCCGAGATGCTGGAGGTGCTGCGCTCCGACTACATCCGCTTTGGCCGTGCGCGGGGCTTGAAGGAGCGTGACCTCTACTTCGGCCATGCGCTGCGCAATACCTTGATCCCCGTGATCACCATTGCCGGTCTGCAGATTGGCTCGCTGATTGCCTTTGCCATCGTCACCGAGACGGTGTTCCAGTGGCCGGGCGTGGGCCTGTTGTTCATCTCGTCCATCCAGGGCGTGGACGTGCCCTTGATTGCGGCCTATCTGATGTTCATCGCGCTCTTGTACGTGGTGATCAATCTGTTTGTCGATTTTCTCTATGTGCTGGTGGACCCCAGATTGCGGCGAGCCACCCCCTGAGGCGCTGCGCGCCTTCCCCCTCTCTCGCGCAAGCGCGGGAGGGGGACGGCACCCGCGCGGCGGGGCGGCCCTTGCGCGGTGCCCTGGCATGGAGCGCGCCAGTGGCCGTCGGCCATGAAGAGATAGTGAGGAAATGAATTCGTGAAACAGGCAACTATTCCCACCGGCTGGAAAGCCAGCGACTCCCCGGTCAAGCGCGCGTTTGCGCGCTCGCGCCTGGTGCAGCTGGCGGCTGCGGTGCTGGCCGCCATCGTGCTGGCTACGATTTTTGCGCCGTTGCTGGCCTGGCAAAACCCGTTCGATCCGGCGGGGCTGGATTTGATGGATGCCTTCACGGCGCCGGGCGCGCAAGGCAGCAGCGGCACGCTGTATGCGCTGGGCTCGGACGACCAGGGCCGCGATGTGTGGAGCGCCATTTTGTATGGCCTGCGCATGTCGGTGTTTGTCGGCGTCTCGGCCGTGGCCCTGTCACTGGCGATTGGCGTGCCCCTGGGCCTGCTGGCGGGCTATGTGGGCGGCTGGTTTGACACGCTGCTGATGCGCATTGCCGATGTGCAGCTCACCTTCCCCGTGATCCTGGTGGCGCTGCTGGTCTTTGGCATTGCCCGTGGCCTGCTGCCCGAGGGCTACCGCGACGATATGGCGGTGTACGTCATCATCGTGGCCATCGGCCTGTCTGACTGGGTGCAATACGCCCGCACCGTGCGCGGCGCGGTGATGGTGGAAAAGCAGAAAGACTATGTGCTGGCGGCCCAGCTGATTGGCCGCAGCAAGGCGGCCATTCTGGCCAAGCACATCCTGCCCAATCTGCTGGCCCCGATTCTGGTGATTGCCACCATCAGCTTTGCCCATGCCATCGTGGCCGAGTCCACGCTGTCCTATCTGGGCGTGGGCCTGCCGCCCACCTCGCCCTCGCTGGGCACGCTGATCCGCATCGGCCAGAGCTTTTTGTTCTCGGGCGAATGGTGGATTTTGCTCTTCCCCTCGCTGGTGCTGCTGGCCCTGGCCCTGTCTGTGAACCTCGTCGGCGACTGGCTGCGCGACGCCCTGAATCCCAAGCTGCAATGACCATGCACACAGACACTCTTTCTCCCGCGACTGCCAGTGATGTGCAGCCTGTACTGCGCGTGCGCCATCTGAGCGTGACCTTCGACACCTACAAAGGCCCGGTGCAGGTGCTGCACGACGTGAGCTTTGACATTGCGCGCGGTGAAATCCTGGGCGTGGTGGGCGAGTCGGGCGCAGGCAAGTCCATGACGGGCTCGGCCGTCACCGGCCTGATTGAGGCGCCCGGCCGTATCTCCGGCGGCACGGTGGAACTGTTCGGCGAGCGCATCGATACGCTCACAGGCGAAGACCTGCGCCGCATACGCGGCAAGCGCATAGGCACCATCTTTCAAGATCCGCTGACCAGCCTGAATCCGGTCTACACCGTGGGCCGGCACCTGGTGGAGACCATAAGCACCCATCTGGATGTGTCGGAAAAAGAGGCCGAGGCCCGCGCCCTGGCGCTGCTGGAGGAGGTGGAAATCCCCCACGCCAAGGCCCGCATGCACCAGTACCCGCACCAGTTTTCGGGCGGCATGCGCCAGCGGGTGGCGATTGCGCTGGCGCTGTGCGCCGAGCCCGAGCTCATCATTGCCGATGAACCCACCACGGCGCTGGATGTCTCGGTGCAGGCGCAAATCATTGCCCTGCTGCGCCGCGTCTGCAAAGAGCGCGGCGCGGCCGCCATGCTCATTACCCACGACATGGGCGTGATTGCCGAGACGGCCGACCGCGTCATGGTCATGTACCACGGCAAGGTGCTGGAAACTGGCCCCGTGCGCCAGGTGCTGGATGCGCCCAGCCAGGCCTACACCCAGGCGCTGATGGCCGCCATTCCCAGCGTGCACCAGCGCGTGCAGCGCCTGCCCGTGCCTGAGGTGGGCGAAGACAAGGCCGCGCCCGCTGTGCCGTGGACTCCCAAAACAGTAGCTGCTGATGCTGCTGGGGCAAGCGTGAAACCACTTTTAGAGGTCAAAGACCTCAGCAAAAACTACGACCTCTCCAGCGGCTGGCTGGCCCGCTTGTTGGCGCGTGAGGAAAAGAAAATCCTCAAGGCCGTGGACCATGTGAGTTTCTCCATCCGCAAGGGCACAACCTTTGGCCTGGTGGGCGAGTCCGGCTCGGGCAAGTCCACGGTGGCGCGCATGGTGGCGGGGCTGACGCCGCCCACCAGTGGCAGCATCTGGTTTGATGGCGTGGAAAAGTGGAGCCCCGAAGCCCAAACCGTGGCCATGCGCCGGCGCTTTCAGATGATTTTTCAAGACCCCTATGCCAGCCTGAACCCGCGCTGGACCGTGGAGGCCTTGATCGCCGAGCCGCTGCAGGTGCTGGGCATCACCGCATCGAAAGAAGAGACGGCCGAACGCGTGCAAGAGGCCCTGCGCCGCGTGCGCATGAAGCCCGACGACGCCAAGAAATACCCGCACCAATTCTCAGGCGGCCAACGCCAGCGCATTGCCGTGGCGCGGGCCCTGGCCAGCCAGCCCGAATTCATCATCTGCGACGAGCCCACCTCGGCCCTGGACGTGTCGGTGCAAGCCCAGGTGCTGAACCTGATGCGCGACCTGCAAGACGAATTCGGCCTGACCTATCTGCTCATCAGCCACAACTTGGCCGTGATCCGCCATATGTGCGACGACATCGGCGTGATGCAGCGTGGCCGTTTGGTGGAGGTGGGGGATGCGCAAGCCGTGCTGGATGCTCCGCAGCATGCGTATACGCGGGAGCTGATGGCGGCGATACCGGATATTGCGCATGTGCATGGGTGAGGGCTGAGGAAGCTCTGCATAAGTCACTTTTGAGCATAGATGGCTGCTGCAAGTCATTGATTTTTCATGAGATAAAATCTTCGATTTAGATTTTTATTTATGCAGAGGGTCCCTCATGGAAATTTTCTTTGATAGATCTAAAATACTTGAAATAAAAAAGAATACGAAAATAAATAGAATAATTTTGTTAAATTTTTTTCTGCAATTTTTTCTAATATTGGGTTTAATGATGAGGCCTGCAATAGCAAGCGAATATCAAGTTGATATTGGTTGGGTTCCGGGATTTATTTCTGAATATAATAATTCGCAAACATATATCGCAGATTCATCAGGAAAGATAATTACTCATTTTGGGGGGAGAAACGCTGCAGGTGGAGGATTGGGAACAGGTGTGCAGAACTCTCCCAAGGCAGATTTTCAAACACCAAGCTCAATGCTTGTAACATGGTTATCTTTTAAAGATGGTAATTTCTGGCAAGCAAAAATAGCTTTGCCAAAAAAAGAAATATCAAAATTACTTGATGAAGAAATTCAAGGTACTTTCGTTTCCAAACCATATCAGAAGGTTCGAAGGTATGACAAAATTATTGTTAATGTAGGACCGGAAGGTAAAGTTTATATTTTTCTCGGTGGTGCAGACACTAAATTAATTGGTGAATATCAAGGGCATAAAATAGATATTCCTTGGGAAACACATATTGAAAATACTTGGTCAAGTTCACCTGCGCAACCCATTACTAAAGAACAATATGTGAAAAGAGTTCAGGAGTCAAGTAAAAATATAATAAAAAAATCCGAACAGTTCAATGAAAAAATATTTCATCCTATCAAGTGGAAATTAAATTTAAACCAACCTGAAAAGTTGATTGCTTATACTGCAAAAATGATGAATGGAGAAGATCAAACAGTTTTGAATAACTTTGATCAAATAACTTTAAATTCTATTCCAAAGCTATTTATTTTTGATGTAGAGGAAGGAAAGGGTAAATCACGTTACCGTGTAACATTGGATTCTGATATTTACTCTTTCTTTTATGAAAATTTTAATTCTAACGATCTTGTGAATTTTAATATGAATTTTCATAGTCCAAATGAAGCAAATTTATATTTAGAACAAGGGGCTAAGAAAGTTGAATTTGAAAAAATAGATATTGAGGAAATGAGGATGTAAAAGAGGGCGCTGGCCGCCATTCCCTTCTCTTTTTCAAGCGGAGATGGGCTATGGGAAAAGCGCAGGTGCTGGTCGCGTTCAGTAACATCAAAAAGGTTTGCGGAAACGCAAGCCTTTTTTGCCTATTACGCAATAGTGGCATGCTGGTATAGCTTCTTTTTTAGGAGCGAAATGACCAGCGCGAGTCGACCATCTTGCTCAGCCCTGGTCCTGCTGCGGCGCCAGCTGCGTCCGCAGCGTAGCCAATATTTCCTCTGACAGCGCGGGGTTGCCAGCGGCCGTGGCGCGGGCCAGTACCAGGCCGCCCACCATAGTGGCTAGGGTGGTGATGGTGGTGGCGCGTTCCTCGGGTGTCAGCGGGCGCTGGGGGTCCACGTCCGCAGGCTCCGTGGGTCGGAGGGCGCGGGCAAAGCGCTGGATATTGCCCTCCACGCCCTGGGCAAACACTTCCGACATTTCCGGCCCGGCCCGGGCCGCGTCCACGGCCAGGGCGGCGGCGGGGCAGCCTTCGCCGGGGTGGTCGCGGTGGCTGCTGGACAGATAGCCGTGCACCAGCGCCTGCAGCCTGGCCTGGGGGTCGGCTTCGCCATCGCCATGGGAGGCATTCAACGCGGCAAAGGGAGTGATGGTCCAGTCAAAGGCGCGCAGACAGGCTTCGCGCGCCAGCGCGTCCTTGGATTCGAAATGGCGGTACAGGCCGCCATGGGTCAGGCCGGCGTCGCGGGTGATGTCGGCCACGCCCACGCCGGCCAGGCCATGTTCGCGGTAGAGGCGGGCGGCGGCATCCACGATGCCGGCACGGTTTTCGGCCGCTTGGGCCTTGGAGACTTTCATGGTTTTAGATGATGTTCATCATCAAAACAAATTATGATGATGTTCGTCATCATAAATGCCGGTGCTGCCGGCGACCCTCCATGAAGCTGTTTTCTTTCCCCTTTGCTGCGCTGGCCGGAGGCCGTCCATGAGCCGCCGCGTGGTCATCACCGGCCTGGGCCTGGTGTCCCCGCTGGGCTGTTCGGTAGAGCTGGCCTGGCAGCGCCTGCTGGCTGGCCAGTCCGGCATACGTGCGCTGGCCCCCGCCGTCTGTGAAGGCCTGGACACCCGCATTGCGGGCCGCGTGCCGGGGCTGAACGAAGATGCCGAAGGTGGCTGGAACGCCGATGCCGTGGTCTCCCCCAAGGAGCAGCGGCGCATGGACCGCTTTAGCGCCATGGCCCTGGGCGCGGCCGGCCAGGCCCTGAGCCATGCCGGCTGGCAGCCGCAGACGGCGCAGCAGCAGGAGCGTACGGCCACGGTGATTGCCTCGGGCGTGGGCGGCTTTGGCGCCATTGCCGAGGCGGTGCGCACCACGGATACGCGCGGCCCTTCGCGGCTGTCGCCGTTCACCGTGCCGGCGTTTTTGGTCAATCTGGCTGCGGGCCATGTCTCCATACGCCACGGGCTCAAGGGCCCGATTGGGGCGCCGGTCACGGCCTGCGCCGCCAGCATCCAGGCCGTGGGTGATGCGGCCCGCTTGATCCGCGCCGGTGAGGCCGATGTGGCCCTGTGCGGCGGCAGCGAGGCCTGCATAGACCGCGTCAGCCTGGGTGGTTTTGCGGCGGCCAAGGCCCTGTCCAGCGGCTTTAACGACAGGCCCGAGCAGGCTTCTCGCCCCTTTGATGCGGCACGCGACGGCTTTGTGATGGGCGAGGGTGCAGGCATGCTGGTGCTGGAATCGCTGGAGCATGCGCTGGCACGCGGCGCCACGCCGCTGGCCGAGGTGCTGGGCTATGGCACCAGCGCCGATGCCTACCACATCACCTCCGGCCCGGAAGACGGCAGCGGCGCGCGCCGCGCCATGGAAATCGCCCTGGCCCAGGCGCAGTTGCAGCCGGGCCAGATTCAGCATCTGAACGCCCATGCCACCTCCACCCCGGTGGGCGACCGGGGCGAGCTGGCCGCCATACGCGCCGTGTTTGGCGAGGCCTTGGCCGAAGGGGCGGGCCCCGCCATCACCGCCACCAAGTCGGCCCTGGGCCATTTGTTGGGCGCAGCCGGTGGCGTGGCCAGCATCTTCACCGTGCTGGCGCTGCGCGACCAGATGGTGCCGCCGGTGCTGAACCTGGAGCAGCCCGATGCGCTGGCCGAAGGCCTGGACCTGGTGCGCGGTGCGGCCCGGCCCGTGGCCATGCAGCATGCCTTGCTCAACGGCTTTGGTTTTGGCGGGGTGAATGCTTCGCTGGTGCTGGGGCGTTACCAGGGCGAGGCTTGAGCGCAATCGGGTGATTTCTTCGCGCTGGCCCTTGCTTGCACCCCGGTGCAAGCTGCGGCCCATCGACTCGAACTCATCCCGATTGCGCTCCAACGCGCCTGCGTAGAGATCGTGAATACGCTCTCAGAAGTCCAGCACGGCGCGCAGCACGGCCTGACGGCGCTCGCCCAGCGAGACATAGATGTCGCTGCCGGATGAGGCCACATAGGTTTTGTCGAACAGGTTTTTGATGTTCAGCTGCAGGCGCAGCGGGCGGCGGTTCCACTGCGTTTCGTAGGAGACAAAGGCGTCGGTGACGTTGTAGGCATCGTTGTCAAAACTGTTCTTGGTGTCACCCGCCCGCTTGCCCACATGGCGCAGGCCGGCACCGGCGCGCCACAGGCCATTGCTGCTGTCACGCGCAAAGCTGTAGGCCGCAAACAGCGAGGCGCTGTGCCTTGCCACATTGGCCAGGCGATTGCCCTGGTATTGCGGGTCGTTGCTGACCCAGGCGTCGGTGTAGGCGTAGCTGCCAATCAGCTGCCATTGGCGGCTGAGCTGGCCTGCAATGTCCAGCTCCAGCCCACGCGAGCGGGCGCCGCCCATGACGCGGGTGATGGTCTCGCCGTCGACCACATCCTTGCCCTGCACATTGCGTTTGCGTATGTCGTAGACAGCCGCCGTGGCGGTGATGCCGCGTGCCAGCTCCAGCTTGGCACCCAGCTCCCAGGACTTGGCCTGCTCTGGCGGCAGCGCGCCCACCAGCAGCGTGCCCACGCTGCTTTGCGGCTTGAAGGATTCGCTGTAGCTGCCATAGACAGACCAGCGCTGGTCAGGTTGCCACACCAGGCCTACACGGGGCACAAACTGCCAGCCGTTGGAGGCGCTGTTGACCTGGAAGGGACGGCCCTTGCCGGCTTCTTGCTTGTAGTGCAGCCAGCGGCCGCCGGCCTGGGCAATCCAATGCTCGCTCAGGCGGATGTTGTCCTGGAAGAACAGGGCTTGCTGGCGGATTTTGTCGCTTTGGTCGCTGTCGGCGGCACTGATGCTGGTGGAGTTGGGCATCTGGCCGTAGATCGGGTCGTAGACGTTGAAGCCGCTGTTGTTGCGGCCCCGAATCAGGTCACGGCGGTAGATGTCGCTGTCCTCCAGGTCCAGGCCGGTGAGGATGTCGTGGCGCAGCCCGCCCCATTGCACATTGCCCTGCAGATTGAACTGGGCCACATGCTGCTGGCTCACGGCGCCGCGCGTGCCGTCGGGGCGGCGGGTGAGCACACCGGTCACGGGGTTGAGTGATACCGGCCGGGCCTGGTAGTCGTCGTAGCGGTTGCGGTTGTAGCTGTAGGTGGCGCCCAGCTTCCACTGCGGGCTCAGCGTGTGCTGGCCTTGCACGGTGAAAAAGTCCGAGTCGCCCAGCGTGCGGTTGTAGGCCTCGTCCAGGCGGCGGCGGGGGTCTATGTCCAGCGGCTTGCCCGTGCGCTTGTCGATGACGGTGCCACGGTCAAAAGGCTGCTCGTAGTCGCTGTGTTCATAGGACACGCGCACATAGCTGTCGCGGCCATACCAGGCCAGCGAGGGGGCGATAACGGTCTGCTTGTTCACGCCAAAGTTGCGCCAGTAGTCGACGTTGCTGGTGTCGGCAATCAGGCGGTAGGCCAGGCCCTTGTCGCCCAGCGGGCCGGTCAGGTCCACGGAGGCACCGCCGCCGCCATAGCTGGAGACGCTGAGCCCGGCCTGGCCGGCAAATTCCAGCTGGGGTTTTTTGGTGACCATATTGATCACGCCGCCGGGGTCCATGCTGCCGTAGAGGATGGAGGACGGGCCCTTGAGCACTTCCACGCGGTCGGTGGTGTAGGTCAGATTGCGCGCCAGCACGGTGCGCACGCCGTCGCGCAGGATGGAGCCGTCGCGGTTGAAGCCAAAGCCGCGCTTGATCAGCGCGTCCTGCGTGCCGCCCAGGGTGTTGGCCTGGGTGATGCCGCTGACGTAGTACAGCGCCTCGTCAATATTGCGCACCTGCTGGTCTTGCAGCACCTGGGCGGGCACCACGGCCACGGCCTGGGGCAGATCGCGCAGGGCCGCATCGGTGCGGGTGGCCGTGGTGGCACGTTTGGGCTGGTAGCCGATCTCCTGGGCTTTTTCCTGGACGATGACCTCGGGCAGCAATGACTGCTGGCGGGTGTCGCTGTCCGTAGCGGCGGTGGTGGCTGTGGCTTGGGCGAGGGCGGGTAGGGCCAGGCAGGCGGCCAGACCCAGAAGGGGACGAGGGCAGAGGGTCACGATGGCGTGAGAAGAAGAGCGAACGCAAAGCGGTTTGCGTTGCTGTGAGCAGAGAATCTGCGGGGATGCGATTCTAAGTAGTTCTTATTTGCTTTAAATCAAATATCAGCTGAAATAAGAGGCGTACAGATGTAAAAAAGGCTTGCATGAATGCAAGCCTTTTGGGTTGTCAGCGCAATGTGCAAGCGCTTTGCCAGCTTCTCTTTCAGGAGCTAGAGATGAACAAAGTCCTTACAAAAAAGACTTGGCGTTGTCCAACACCATGTCGCAGGCTTTTTCCTTCAGATCGCCCTTGATCTTGTCCATATTGAAGCTCTTGCCGCCGTCGCCCTTGATCACGCCCATCAGGCCGTCTTTGTAGCCCTGGTCCTTGGGCTCTTCCTTTTTGCCCAGGCCGATCTTGCCCAGCAACTGGTCTTTCACCTGCGCGGCCTTGTTGGCGTTCAGGTAGTTGTTCTTCATGCAGTAGGTGATGACGCCGGCCGCATTGCTGGCCGTACCCGATCCGGCCATGCCGCCCAGCGCACCCAGGCCGCCCAGGCCACCGGCACTGCCGCCTGCGCCGCCCACCAGGCTGCCCAGACCGGAGCCGCTGCTTTCACTGGCCGCGCTGGTGCCGGAGCCGCCTCCCAGTTTGGAGGCGCTGTCGCGCAGCGTGTCGCTCAGACCGGCCTGGGCCGGCAGTGTGATGACGGCAAAGGCAGTGGTCAGCAAAGCAGAGGCCAAGCTTTTTTTCATGGGTGCATCCTTTCCTGTAAACCCTAAGTGGGCGAAGTTACACAAGGTAGCACACAACGGAAATGCCCCGATTGCTTTGTGCAATGGGGTGGCCGTGGTGTGTGGGCCGCATCAATCCAGGAAAGCGGCAACTTCTTCCGGTGTCAGATAGCGCTTGAACACCAGGTGCGGGTTTTGAGCGTCGTGGCAGGGGCTGTCAAAGCCCGACCAGTTGCGACGGCAGGCATCAGGCTGGTCCAGGGCGATCAGCACGCAGTGCCCCTGGCGGCGGGCGTTGTGGCGCAGCGGGGCCTCACCCCAGGCCCAGGCCAGGTCGTTGACCAGCTTGCCTTGGGCATAGGCCGTGGCTTGCAGCCAGGCAAAGGCGGCGCTGTCGGCGCCGTCACTATCGCCATCGCCATCGCTATCGCTGTGTGCGGTGGCGGGCAGCGTGATGCCCAGGGCCTGCTGGTGCTCGGCCATCAGCTGCTGCAGCAGCGAGAAAGTGTGGAAATTGTTGTTCACTCCATGGGCGCGCACCACCAGGCCCGTGCCCGTGGCGGGCAGTACCACCACCAGCTCGTCCTCATAGCTGATGCAGGCGGCCAGCCACAGAAAGTACAGCTGCTCAAAGGGCAGGCTGTCGTTGTCATACAGGCTGGCAATGTGCTCCTGCAGCGCATGGTCGGCCAGAAAGCGCTGGTGGTTGCCCTCGTCGCGCAGCACCATGGCCATCATGGGCAGGACCAGCAGCTCCACGGCCTCGAACAGCGCGTCGATGGTATCGGCCTCGGCACCAGCCAGGGCTTCTATGCGTGCCTGCGCGGTGGCCCAGGCCTGGGTGGCCTCGGGGTCGTCCTCGGCGTCTTCCGCTTCCACTTCGCGGGCGCAATAGGGCGCCAGGCGTTCCAGCCAGCGCTGCATCAGCGTCAGGCCGCAGGGAAAGAGCAGCGTGGGGTCGGCGCCGCTTTCCACCAGCGAGCCACTCATCAAGGCCAGCAGCGAGGCCGGATAGGGCGGGAGCTCGGGCAGCAATTCGGCCAGGGCCTGCAGCACAGCGGCGCTGTACGCCGGGTCTTTGGCCTGGGCGTAGAGCGCGGACACAGGGGGCTGGGAAAAGAACTCGGCAGGCGTAGGCCGCTCTCCCGAGACGGGGGCGTGCAGCAGGCTCAGCAAATCGGGGGAGAGGGACAAGGTCGGCGCAGACATGGTGGATGTGGTGGCGTGAAAAAGGCCTGCATTGCAGGCCCTGAAGGCGGTGGCCGCTGGCGGCCGAGCTCCCGCTTTACTTGGGAACGGCGGGTGCAGCAGCGGGTGCAGGTGCTGGCAGAGAGGTGCCAGGGCTGGGCGCGGGGGCCGCAGGCTGGGTCTTGCCGGTGCTGGTGGCGCCGCTTGCCGCAGCCCCCGGAGCCTGGTCGGCCGGCAGCTGCTGGATGGTGGCGCGCACGGCGCGGTGGCCTTGGGGCGGGTGGGGGAAGCCGCTCAGGGCCGCATCGAACAGGACTTTGTAGATCACGCGGTCATCGGTCCAGACCTCGTCGTAGGCGGCCGAGGTTTCATAGACGATTTGCTGGGTCTGCTGGTCGCGCATCACCAGTTTGACGGAGCGGTAATACACCATGGGTGGCACGTCCATCCAGCTCATGCCAAAGCCGCCGCCCCAGCGGCCGCCATAGCCCATGCCCCAGCCCCACATCGGGCCAGGGGGGCCGTAATAGGGCCAGTTGCTGGCGCGGCCATAGCTGGCGGCGGCCATGATCTGGATGACCAGCTTGGCCTTGCCCGGGGCTTCGTCCCGCGTCAGGCCCACATGCTGCAGCGCCTGCTCGGCCTGTTGTTCCACCATGGCCCAGCTTTGCTGCTGGGTCATGGAGGGCAGCAGCTCCAGGCGGTAGGTGGGGGGCGTGGGCAGTTGGGCCAGCGTGGAGTAGCTGGTGACTTCGCTGGTGATGGTGCGTGGGCCGCTGGCGCAGCCGGCCAGCACCAGGGCGGTGGCGCTGGCAACGGCCAGGGTCAGGCGGCGAATCCAGAGGTGGTGCGGCATATTGTTCTCCCGTCGGGCGGCCGCGCGGCGCGGCCTTGCATGACATTGTGACCAGATTCCGCTGGCACAAGTTCCGGCAAGGCGGTCGTATTCAGACCGTTCACGTAAAAAAGCCCCGCAGTGCGGGGCTTGGGAAGGCGACAGGATTGCCCGGGCTCAGCCCAGTTGCACCACTTGCACGCCACCGGGCAGGGTGGGCGCTGTGGGCAGCTCTTCGTGGTCGAAGGCCGTATCGCCATTGGGGTCGGCAATGCCGGTGGCCTTGGCGTTTTTGAAGTCCTGCAGATTGGGGTCCATCATGTGCGTGGTCACGATATGGCCCATGGCGCGGAACATGCTCTCGATGCGGCCGGGGAACTTCTTGTCCCACTCGCGCAGCATCTCTCCCACGGCCACGCGCTGCAGGCCGTCCTGGCTGCCGCAGAGGTTGCAGGGGATGATGGGGAAGTTCTGGTACTGGGCCCAGCGGGTGGTGTCCTTCTCGGTCACATAGGCCATGGGGCGGATCACCACATGCTTGCCGTCGTCGCTGACCAGCTTGGGCGGCATGCCCTTCATGCGGCCGCCGTAGAACATGTTCAGCATCAGCGTCTGCACAATGTCGTCGCGGTGGTGGCCCAGGGCCACCTTGGTGCAGCCCAGCTCGTCGGCCACCTTGTACAAGATGGCGCGGCGCAGGCGCGAGCACAGGCCGCAGGTGGTCTTGCCCTCGGGCACCACGCGCTTGACCACGCTGTAGGTGTCCTGGGTTTCGATGTGGTAGTCCACGCCGATGCTCTTGAAGTACTCGGGCAGGATGTGGTCGGGGAAACCGGGCTGCTTTTGGTCCAGGTTCACGGCCACCAGGCTGAACTTCACCGGCGCGCGCTTTTGCAGCTTGCGCAGAATGTCCAGCAGGGTGTAGCTGTCCTTGCCGCCGGACATGCAGACCATGATCTTGTCGCCCTCTTCAATCATGTTGAAGTCGACGATGGCCTTGCCCACCTCGCGGCACAGGCGCTTCTCGAGCTTGATCTGCTCGCGCTCGATCTTGATCTTGCCGGGCTTGGCTTCGGTTGCAGCATCGGCCGGAGCGGCAGCGTCGGCCACGTCTTCGGCAATCCAGGGGTTGTCAGTCACAGCGTTCATGGGGCTCACCATTGTCCGGTTTCGACGCGAATGGCCACTTCGCAGTCGTCAAAAATTTCCAGTTTCGCGATTTTCACGCGCACGCCCAGCACGCCGGGCAGCTGCATCAGGCGCTGGGCCAGCTTGCCGATCAGGCTTTCCAGCAGGTTCATGTGCTCGGCCGTGCATTCGTCGATGATGATCTGGCGCACCTTGCGGTAGTCCAGCACATGGGTGATGTCGTCATCCTGCGGGCGCAGCGGCTGCGGGCCCAGGTTCATCTCCGCGTCCACCAAAATCGGCTGGGGCGCGGTTTTTTCATGGGCCAGGATGCCCAGGTTGGCGTCAAAGCGCAGACCGGTGAGGGTCAGCGTCTGGCTGCCTTTCGCAGCAGGGTTCATGGTTGTGCGTCAGATAAAAGCACTGTGGCGTCGGGGCGCAGACGGAATGTCTCCACACCCACGGCCTCGCAGTCGGGGTATACATCGGGCTTGCTGGTGGCCACGCGGGCGGCCACCACGCCGGGGTTGGCCAGCAGCGCATCCAAAATGGCATCGCCCAGGGTTTCCTGCAGGCCGATATGGCCGGCGGCCACGGCCTGGTGCACCACCTGGCGCACAAAGTCGTAATCCACCACCTCGTCCAGCGCATCGCGCTGCGGCGTGCTGGCGGCCAGCGGCACATACAGATCAATGTCCAGCCGCAGCCGCTGGGGAGCGGCGCGCTCGAAACCATGGATGCCTATGGAAGCCTGCACCTGCAGGCCGCGCAGAAACAGCCGGCGGCATTTTGCCAGCAAGGCGGCAGTTGCGTGCGGGAGCGGGTCAATCGGGTGCATGGGTATCCAGGGCAAAAAAGGCCAAAAAAGCCAAACAAAGGGGGAAAGCGGCGTGCCGGCTCAGGTGGCGGGTGCGTCCCCGGCCAGAAACATCACATCGCGCGCCAGCGGGACCAGGTGCTGGCCATTGTCCACATTCAGCGTGCAGCCGGTAATGGCCGGGTTTTCGGCCAGAAACACGCCGCTGCGGGCCACATCGGCGGCCTCCAGCGGGCGGCGCAGCAGGTTGACGCGGGCAGCGTTTTGGTAATTGGCATCGCTTTGCGGGCCGCTGGGGTACATCAGCCCCGGCGAGATGCCCACCACCCGCAGGACCGGCGCCAGGGCCTGGGCCTGCAGGGCCACGGCCCGCTCCAGCGCCAGCTTGGACAGGGTGTAGGAAAAATAATCGGGGTTGAGGTTGTGCACCTTCTGGTCCAGCACATGGATGGCTACAGGACTGTGGTTGCCCTGCAGCGGGGTCTGCGCCAGGCGATGGGCCCATTCGGAAGCCAGTGCCAGCGGAGCCAGGGTGTTGGTGTGCAGCTGGTGGTCGACCTTGGCCCAGTCCTGGTGAAAGTCCTGTGCGCTGTCGGGCTCGAAGGTGGAGGCGCTGTTGAGCAGGGCCGTGGGCAAGGTGGCAGTGGCGGCGGTGAAGGCGTCCAGCAGGCCGGGCAGGGCCTGGCGGTCGGCCAGGTCGGCCTGCAGCGCCACGGCCTGCACGCCCAGGGCGCGCAGCTCGGTGCAGGTGGCCGTGGCCGCGTCGGCGCTGTGGCGGTAGTGGCAGGCCACGTTCCAGCCGGCGCGGGCAAAGGCCAGACAGAATTCGCGGCCCAGGCGCAGGCCGCCGCCGGTGATCAAAACCCAGGGTGTCATGTACATCGCACAGCAGTGGAAAAAGGCGGCGCCGGGGCAGACGCCCTGGGGCCGGATGGGGCCTCCAGCTTGCGGCCCGGCCGGGTGGGCTGGCAGCGGCGACAATCCGGGGATTGCACAGGGCGCCGGCAGCGGCGGGCGGCCGAGAGAAAGCGACAAGATGGAAAGCTCTGAAAGTTTACCGGGCGCACTGACGTCCCACATCCAGCAGGCCATTGCCGCACAGGGAGGCTGGCTGCCTTTTGACCGCTTTATGGCGCTGGCGCTGTACCAGCCCGGCCTGGGCTATTACGCCAATGACAGGGCCAAGTTCGGCCAGATGCCCCAGTCCGGCAGCGACTTTGTGACCGCGCCCGAGCTGTCACCCGTATTTGGCCAGTTGCTGGCCGTGCAGCTGGCCGAGGCCTTGGCGCGCACAGGGACCGACGAGGTCTGGGAGTTCGGCGCCGGCACCGGGGCACTGGCGCTGCAACTGCTGCAGGCGCTGCAAGCGCTGGGCGTGCAGATTCGCCGTTACACCATCGTCGACCTGTCGGGCACGCTGCGCGCGCGCCAGCAGGCCACCCTTTCCGAGTTTGCCGGCCTGGTGCACTGGGTGGACCAGTTGCCTGCGCAATTCAGCGGCGTGGTGGTAGGCAACGAGGTGCTGGACGCCATGCCAGTGCAGCTGCTACAGCGCAGCCAGGGCCGCTGGCATGAGCGCGGTGTGGTGGCCGAAGGCGCGGGCTTTGCCTGGCAGGACCGGTTGAGCGATCTGCGCCCGCCCATGGAGATTGAGGGCGAGCACGACTATCTGACCGAGATTCACCCCCAGGGCGAGGCCTTTATCCGCACCCTGGGCGAACGCCTGGCGCGCGGCGCGGCCTTTTTCATCGACTACGGCTTTGGCGAGTCGGAGTACTACCACCCCCAGCGCCATATGGGCACGCTGGTGTGCCACTACCAGCACCAGGTGGACAGCGACCCCTTGGACAAAGTGGGGCTCAAGGACATCACCGCCCACGTCAACTTCACCGGCACGGCCGTGGCCGCCCAGGACGCGGGCTTTGAGCTGCTGGGTTACACCACCCAGGCGCATTTCCTCATCAACTGCGGGCTGCAGCAAAAACTGGAGCAGCTCACGCTGGCCCAGCGCGCCCCAGTGCTCAAATTGATGCTGGAGCACGAAATGGGCGAGCTGTTCAAGGTGATAGGCCTGGTCAAGGGCGTGGAGGACTGGGAAGCCTGGAATGCCTGCGGCTTTGCCCAGGGCGACCGCATGCACCGGCTCTGACCAGGCTCTGACCAGGTTCAGCGCACCACGCGGTTGCCGTTGCGCACGTCGTAGGCCTGCTGGTCCTTGAGGTCTATGCGGTAGATCTCGCGCGTCACATTGCCGGCAAAGCCCAGCTCGACGATGGACACCGTGTCCAGCGTGGTGCTAAAGCCCGAGGGCAGCACCTGGTTCAGGCGCTGGGCGGTCTCGGCCATGGCCTGCGCAATCTCGGCGGTGTACGGGGTCTCGCTATAGACCAGGGTGTTGTGCGGGTTGTGGCTGCTGACCAGCTTGCCGTCTTGCTCCACATTCACGCCGCTGACGCCCACGGTCTGCACCATGGACTTGGCCGAATCATTCATGCGGGCATAGACCGGCCCGGTCACGCGGGGAAGCGGGCCGTCGCGCAGCGGGGCCAGGGCCGCCGTGGCGCGGGTATTGAAGTCCATCATCGCCGTATAGGCCGCCCCCGACTTGACCACGCCCAGGTCCAGCCACCAGGGCTTGCCCGCGCCCTTGGCGGCCTCGGTGGGGTAGAAGTTCTTCAGCTGCACATCCTTGAGCACGGGGGGCAGCGCAGGCAGGGCGGCCAGCATCTTGCGGGGCGTGGCCGGATCGGCGCTGTGGATATGCACCACGGTGATGTGGGGCAGGTTGAAGGTCTGGGCCTCGGCATTGAGCTTCTGGCGCTGCAGCGCCTGCTGCACCACGGGCGTGACCTGGCTGTCGAGCACATAGGTGGCATCGGCAGGCAGGCGGTAGACCAGGCCATAGGTGGTCTGGTGGGCACGGAACGCGCTGTCGTTCAAGGCGCTGTTGTCCACACCTTGGGGGGCGGTACCGGTAGCGGTGCTGGCACAGGCACTCAGCAGCACGGCGGTGGGAATGAGGGCGAGCAGGCGGAATCGGGAGAAGTAGGACATGACAGCGACGGCAGTAGAGGCGAAGGAGAAGGCGTGGGCTGGCAGCCTGCCCTTTGCGGGCAAGTGCTGGCTGTGGGCAATGTAGGCAGGCCATATGTCGTAGCCGTGACGAAGCTCGGTCTACACTGCCGGCCATGATTCGTTGGATGCTGCTGATGTTCATCTTGCTGGTGCTGGTCAACAGCGCCACGGGATGGGTGCGCAAAATCGGCCTGGGCCGGCTGCCGGGGGACTTCACCCTGCGCCTGCTGGGGCGAGAGGTGTTTTTGCCCTGTGCCAGTGCGGTGCTGCTGACGGTGGGCCTGATGAGTCTGGTCAAACTGGTCGCTTGGTTGTTTTAAAAAGCAGAGCTTGATGTGCCCGCAGCACAAGGGGTACAAGCAGAAAAGTAAGTGAAACCCAGGGCGCAAGCGCGGTAGCTGCTCTGCTTTTTTGCGAGTTGCGGCGACCACCTTGCAAAAACCATAAGCGGCTTTACCTAGGTTTTTTTGCCCAAGGATTCGCATGACCACGCCCGACACCCTGCACATCGTCTGCCCCCATTGCCACAAGACCAACCGCGTGCAGAGTGCGCAGCTGGGCAGCGGGCCGGATTGCGGCAGCTGTCACCAGCCGCTTTTTACCGGTGAGCCCGTGCAGCTGGATGCCGACAGCTTTGCCAAGCAGGTGGGGCGCAACCAGATTCCGGTGGTGGTGGATTTTTGGGCGCCCTGGTGCGGACCCTGCCGCATGATGGCCCCGGGCTTTGCCCAGGCCGCGCAGCAGATGGAGCCGGCCGTGCGCTTTGCCAAGCTGGATACTGAGGCCTACCCCCAGGTGGCGGCGCCTTTCAATGTGCGCAGCATTCCCACCATGATCCTGTTTGAGAACGGCGTGGAAAAAGCCCGCGTTTCCGGCGCCATGCCGCCCGGGGAAATCGTGCGCTGGGTGCAGTCGGTGCTGTAAGCCGGCTTGCAGGCCTTGGCACTGTGGCCAAGGCTGCAGTTTCAAAAATCGTAGCTGCTTATGCAGTCACAGCTTGCGCTGCAAGCTGTTTCAATGCATGGGTCAGTGCGGCGATATCGGCCTCGCTGGTATGCCAGGCCACCGAGGCACGCACCACGGTGGCAAGGCCACGGGCCTGCATGTCCAGCGGCGTATAGCCCATGCCGCTGGCGGCCACCTGAATCTCTTGGGCCAGCAGCGCCTGCTGCACCTGGGCGGGGGTGTAGCCCTCCAGCGTAAAGGGCAGGATGCCGCAATCGGTGGGCGCATCGGCCAGTTGCTGCAGCGTCAGCCCCGGCACGCCGGCCAGGGCGGTGCGTAACTGCTTGGCACGCAGGGCGATGGCGGCAAAGCGCTGGCTCCAGCCCTGGGCCTGGGCGCTGTCCAGCGCGGCCAGCAGGCCGAGGTTGAGCGCCATGGAGGCTTCGGACTGTTCCAGCACCCGCGCATCGCGCCGCAGCAGGGGGCCGTTGGCGGTGATGGGGCAGGACAGGTGATCCACCACCTGGGGATGCAGCTTCTCGACAAAGCCGGGTTTGAGATAGACCACGCCGGTGCCGCGCGGGCCGCACAGCCATTTGCGGCCGGGGGCTGTGAGTGCATCGCATTGCAGGGCCTGTACATCGACGGGGATATGGCCCAGGGCCTGGGCTGCATCGATCACATAGGCAATGCCATGGCGAGCGCAGAGCCGGCCCAGGGCGTGGGCGTCGTACACGGTGCTGCCATTGGCCGGCACCCAGGTCAGGGCGATGAGCTTCACGCGCTCCAGCTGCGCCTCCAAGGCCACCAGGTCCAGCGCGCCCTCGGGCGTGCAGGGCATGGTCTCCACCATGCAGCCGGTGCGCGCCGAAAGCTGCAGCAGCATGGCGTAGTTGCCACCCCACTCGCCGGGCGCCACCAGCACCCGGTCACCCGCAGCCAGCGGCAGGGCGCCGACCACGGCATTCCAGCCATGGCTGTTTCCCGTGGTCAGCGCAATATCGGTCGGGGCGCAGTGCAGCAGCTCGGCCAGCCGGGCATAGAGCTGTTGCAGCTGGGGCTGTACCTGTTGGGCTGCCAAAAAAGAGCCTATGGCCTGCTCGCGCAGCATGTAATCGGCCACGGTCTGGAGCACATGGTCCGGCATCAGTCCGCCGGCGGCTTGGTTGAAATAGTGCATGGGGGAGAGGGTGGAAGATGGTAGAGGGCGGCTGCAAATCCTAGGGCATGCCGCCCACGCTGTCTGTATCCAAGCCCGCCACTGCCTGCAGATTTACAGCGTTGCCTGGGTGCGCAGCTGCGCCAGCTCATCGTCGCTGAACACCCGCGAGCGGGTGAGAAAGGCCTTGCCCTCCGGCCCTTCCAGCGACAGCGTGCCGCCGCCATGGCCATTGATGACGTCGATGATGAGCTGGGTGTGCTGCCAATATTCGAATTGCGACTTGCTCATGTAAAACGGCAGGCCGCCAATATGGCCCAGCAACACATCGCCCGGGCCTATGGTGAGCTCACCCTCGATGTAGCAGTTGGCCGCACTGTTGTCGCAGCAGCCACCGGATTGGTGAAAAAACAGTTTCGGCCCGTATTTGCCCCTGAGGACTTCAATCAACTCCAGCGTCGCAGGAGTGGCGATCACACGCTCGACCATAGCGCTCTCCTTGCTATGAAAATATTCCCCCCTGAGTCGCCTTCGGCGCCTTCCCCCAGGGGACGACAGCTTCGCGGCGGGGCGGCGCGGCCGGCATAGGCCCTTGCTCGCTGTCCCTGGCACTGGAGCGCGCCAGTTTCGTCGGCACGCTGTACTTGTATGCGTAGCAAAAATCTGAAAATTTCTTTTCAATGTCCTGATTGGCTGTTCGGTGGACATAGAGCCCCGCAGGCGAGGCGCACCCGCGAAGACAGTAGCAGCGCTACGGCGAGCGGGTGCAACGAAGCATCCGGGGCTCTAGGGCTACCGCCCCCTCAGAAGAAGCCGAGTTTGGATTCTGTATAGCTCACCAGCAAATTCTTGGTCTGCTGGTAATGGTCCAGCATCATCTTGTGGTTCTCCCGTCCCAGGCCGGACTCCTTGTAGCCGCCGAATGCGGCATGGGCCGGGTAGTGGTGGTAGCAATTGGTCCACACGCGGCCGGCCTTGATGGCGCGGCCCATGCGGTAGGCCACATTGCCGTTGCGGCTCCACACGCCGGCGCCCAGGCCGTAGAGGGTGTCGTTGGCAAGGGCCAGGGCTTCTTCCTCGGTCTTGAAGGTGGTCACGGCCAGCACCGGGCCAAAGATTTCCTCCTGGAAGATGCGCATCTTGTTGTGGCCCTTGAAGATGGTGGGCTGCACGTAGTAGCCACTGTCCAGCTCCTTGCCCAGCTTGGCCTGTGCGCCGCCAATCAGCACCTCGGCACCTTCTTGCTTGCCCAGGTCCAGGTAGGAGAGGATTTTGGTCAGCTGCTCCTTGCTGGCCTGGGCACCCATCATGGAGTTGGGGTCCAGCGGGTTGCCATGCTGGATGGCAGCCACGCGCTTGAGCACCCGCTCCATGAACTTGTCGTAGATGGATTCATGGATCAGTGCGCGGCTGGGGCAGGTACAGACCTCGCCCTGGTTGAAGGCAAACAGCACCAGGCCTTCGATGGCCTTGTCCAGAAAGCCGTCGTCCTTGTCCATCACGTCGGCGAAGAAGATATTGGGCGATTTGCCACCCAGCTCCAGCGTGGCCGGGATCAGGCTGTTGGCCGCCGCCTGGGCAATCACCCGGCCGGTGCTGGTGGAGCCGGTGAAGGCGATTTTGGCAATGCGCTTGCTGGTGGCCAGCGGCATGCCGGCCTCGCGGCCAAAGCCGTTGACGATATTGAGCACGCCCGGGGGCAGCAGGTCACCAATCAGACCGGCCAGTATGAGTATGGACACCGGCGTTTGCTCTGCAGGCTTGAGCACCACGCAGTTGCCTGCGGCCAGGGCGGGGGCCAGCTTCCAGGCCGCCATCAGAATGGGAAAGTTCCAGGGAATGATTTGTCCCACCACGCCCAGCGGCTCGTGAAAGTGGTAGGCCACGGTGTCGTTGTCGATCTGGCTGATGCCGCCTTCCTGGGCGCGTATGGCGCCGGCAAAGTAGCGGAAATGATCGGCCGACAGCGGAATGTCGGCAGCCAGCGTTTCGCGTATGGCCTTGCCGTTGTCTATGGTCTCCACATAGGCCAGCAGCTCGCGGTGGGCGTCGATGCGGTCGGCAATCTGCAGCAGCAGATTGCTGCGCTCGGTGGCCGAGGTTCTGCCCCAGGCATCGGCCGCGGCATGGGCTGCATCCAGCGCCAGTTCGATATCGGCCGCTGTGCCTCTGGCCACGCGGGTGTAGACGCTGCCATTGATGGGGGTCACCACGTCAAAGTACTCGCCATTGCTGGGAGGCACCCATTGGCCGCCAATGTAGTTGTCGTATTGCTCTTGGTAGCGGTGCAGTGCGCCAGCCTGGCCGGGGAGAACATAAGTCATGACAAGCCTCCAGAAAATAAGTGAATAGCAAATGGGGTGCGGCGCACCACCGCTGTGCAGCGGCAGGCCCCGACTTGTGCATATTCCCCCTGGTGGCTTGGGGCAGGCGTTGCGGTTTTCCCTCTTCGGGTCATCCTGCAGCAAGGAAGGACAGGCGGCACTTGTCCGCACTGTCACCAGAGTGTGGCAGGCGGAAAAAGCAGTGGTTTGCTACCTGCATGCAGACATGCAGATACAAACCTCTGGTTACGAAACCAGAGGTTACGTCGGCAGCCGAGCTCCACACGCAGGGCGTGACGCTTCCGTACAAATCTGCGGCAGTCTGGAGCGGCGCGCGGCATTCCCAGACTTTGAACCCGTTCCTTAGGGGGCTGGTGGGTTGAGCAGGGCGGCAACAGCCTGCGCACGCGCTGTGGAAATAGCATCACCAATGGCCTTGCCCTTGAGTCCTTTGGCAGCGGCGGCTTGGGCCACGGGTGCGGTGTCCACGGCCAGGGCCGCCTCCAGCGCGGCCAGCAGGCGAGGGCGCTGGGGGTAGGGCGTGTTTTCAAAACCGGTGCGCCCGCGCGCATCGCATTCGCAGGCCAGCAGGGCTTCGGCAAAACGCGCGGGTTTGCGGATGGCGTCGCAGCGCTCCAGCAGCCGCAGCACGGCGGCGGCGTTCAGCTCGCCGCTGCGGTGGATGTTGCCGTGCTCGCGTGCCACCACATCGGCCAGCTCCTTGCTGTCCGTGGGTACGCGCCAGCGTTCGCACACGGCCTGCAGCAGGCGGGCGCTGCGCTGCTCGTGGCCGATGTGGCGCGGCAGCATATCGGCCGGCGTCGTGCCCTTGCCAAAGTCATGGCACAGGCAGGCAAAGCGCACGGTCAGCGGGGCCTGCAACTGGGCCGCCATGTCCAGCACCAGCATGGCGTGCACGCCGGTGTCCACCTCGGGGTGGTATTCGGCGCGCTGGGGCACGCCCCAGAGGCGGTTGAGCTCGGGCAGCAGCACCTGCAGAGCGCCGCAGGCGCGCAGCAGCTCGAACATGCGCGAGGGTTTTTCTTCCATCAGCCCGCGGCTGATTTCTTGCCAGACGCGCTCGGGCACCAGGTGGTCGACCTCGCCAGCGGCCACCATCTCCCGCATCAGCGCCAGGGTTTCGGGGGCTAGGGTGAAGTCGGTGAAGCGCGCAGCAAAGCGGGCCACGCGCAGAATGCGCACCGGGTCTTCGCGGAAGGCATCGGTCACATGGCGCAATACCTTGGCCTGCAGATCGGCCTGGCCGTGATAGGGATCAAAAACGGCTGTAGCGCTTATCCAGTCTGCGGGAGCAGCTATGGCATTGATAGTCAGATCACGCCGCGCCAGGTCTTCTTCCAGCGTCACATCCGGCGAGGTGTGTACCGCAAAGCCGCGATAGCCCATGCCGCTCTTGCGCTCGGTGCGCGCCAGTGCGTATTCCTCATGGGTTTCGGGGTGCAGAAACACCGGGAAATCCTTGCCCACGGGCTGAAAGCCGCGCGCTGTCATCTGTTCGAGCGTGGCGCCCACGACCACCCAGTCGATGTCATGCACCGCCCGCCCCAAAAGCCGGTCGCGCACCGCGCCGCCCACCATGTAAATCTTCATGGGTGCAAGTGTAGGTGGGGCGGCTGGGCGCTGCAGCTTGGCCCGGTGAGAGTCCCCGAGTGTGCCCGGCCAGAAGGCCTTGGCGGTGGCTTCTCAGCCTGCAGGGTCAGGGGCTTGCTGCACCAGTGCGGCATCGAGCACGCGCACACGGTGGTCTATGTAATAGCCGCCAAACTCGGTATAGCGCAGCACTTGCAGGCCGCAGTCATGGCAGCGCCAGACGCCGGCCCGGTTGGTGGGGAAGTAGGCCAGCGCAATGGGCGCGTTGGGGCTGTCGTAGCGCGTGCCTTGGGGGTGGTATTCCGCGAAGGTGGGCTCCTGGGCATCAGGGGAGCGCAGGCTGGCGATCTGCTCCATTTGCGCGCCAGGCCAGCGTTCATCGGTGATGCTGTCCCAGCCTGCAAAGTGGCTGAGGCGACAGCTGCAGCGGGCTGGTGCGCCAGTGGCCGGGCTGCCTTGCTGGGCCAATGACTGTAGCGCTGCGGTGGTGTGGATCTGCTGCATGACCCGATTGTCGCGTGGCTGGGGAGGGCGATTGTCGGCGCAGGGCAAAAAGCCTGTGACAGGGGCCGTGCCAGCCCCGCACATGCTTCGCTCAGATTCGCGCAATCAGTCTCTTGCGGACAGCATGCCGCTGGCCTTGCGATAGGGCTCCTCAAAGTCGCGAAAGTCTTTTTCCGCTAGTGCGGCTGTAATCCATTCCTGCATGGCAGGCAGGGCCAGCACGCGCTCGACATAGGCCTGGATATTGGCCGGGACAGGCAGGCCATAACGGTCCAGGCGCAGGCACACCGGCGCAAAAAACGCATCGGCCATGCTGAAGCTGCCAAACAGCATGGGGCCGCCATGGGTGGACAGCTGCTGGCCCCACATATCGATCAGGCGGTAGACGTCATCGCGCACGCCGGACTGCTCGGCCCAGATCTTGGCGCCCACCTCGTGCAGGCTGGCCTCCACATTCATGGGGCAGTGGCTGCGCAGCGCGCCAAAGCCGCTGTGCATTTCGGCACACAGGCTGCGGGCACGGGCACGGTCGGCCATGGGGGCAGGCCAGATGCCGGATTGGGGAAAACGTTCATGCAGGTGTTCGGCAATCGCCAGCGAATCCCAGACGACCAGGCCATCATCCACCAGCAGCGGTACCTTGCCGGTGGGCCCCAGGGCCAGCAAGGTCTGCTTGAAGTGCGAGTCAGGGGCAAAGCTGTCAAAGCGCACCTGCATCTCTTCAAACGCAATGCCCAACTGACGCAGGGCCAGCCAGGGGCGCAGCGACCAGGAGGAGTAGTTCTTGTTGCCGATGTACAGCTGGAGCATGGAAGTCCTTGTGAGGCAGAACAGACATTGACTGTAGCCGCAGGGGGATTGCCGTGGTGATGTAATTGCGCACCATGCATACCTCGGCCCTTGTGATGTTCTCGGGTGGGCAGGATTCCACCACCTGCCTGGCCCTCGCCCTTTCCAAATACGACCGTGTCGAAACCCTGGGTTTCGACTACGGCCAGCGCCACAGCGTGGAGCTGCAGGCCCGCCACACCGTGCGCCAGCAACTGGCGGCGCAGTTCCCGCAGTGGGCCCCCAAGTTGGGCGAAGACCATGTGCTGCAGCTGGATGTGCTGCAGCAAATCGGCGGCTCGTCCCTGACCGAGGACGTGGCTTTCGCCATGCAGGCCGATGGCCTGCCCAATACCTTTGTGCCCGGGCGCAATCTCCTGTTTCTGACCGTGGCCGGCGCACTGGCCTATCGGCGCGGGCTGCAGGTCATCGTCACCGGCGTGTGCGAGACGGATTTCTCCGGCTACCCCGATTGCCGCGACGACACCATGAAGGCCATGCAACTGGCGCTGAACCTGGGGCTTGCGCAGCGCCTGCGCATCGAAACGCCGCTGATGTGGATAGACAAGGCTCAGACCTGGCAAATGGCGCAAGACCTGGGCGGCCAGGCCCTGGTGGACCTGGTGGTGCGCGATACCCATACCTGCTATGCCGGCACACGCGACGCGCTGCACGACTGGGGCTATGGCTGCGGCAGCTGCCCGGCCTGCGAGCTGCGTGCCAAGGGCTGGGAACGCTGGCGGGCCATGGCCGGCTGATCAGGGCTGGCGTTCCTGCAACTCCCCTTGCAGCGCCTGCAGCTGCGCGCTCAGCCAGGCCTGGCTGGCGGGGAGGGCCTGCAGGCAGTCCCAGATGGCGTGGTGCTGTGCCAGCGTCAGCGCCTGCGGGCCTTGTGCGCGGCCAAGGGCCATCAGCTGCTGGGCCTGGTGATAGGACAGCGGCGATACGGCAGGCGGCGGTGGGGGCGCAAACACTGGTTCGACAGCCTGGGGCGCCAGGGACACTTGGTTTTGCGGCGCTGCCGGCAAGTCTCCCGGCTCGGCAAATAAATCGCGCATGGCGCTGGCCGCCTGCGGGGTGTGGGAACGCGTAGCCATGGGCTCAGCGGCTGGGCAGGCCCGGCACCGGCCAGACCACCCCGTTGTCATTGAGTATGGCGTCCAGCGGCTGGTCATGGGCCTCGGGCTGGAAGTCATCCACATAGCCCTCGGTAAAGCCCAGGCCCACGGTAAAGGGTTTGGGCTGCAGCGCGGCCAGCGTGCGGTCATAAAAGCCGCCGCCATAGCCCAGGCGATAGCCCCCGGCGCCATAGCCCACGCAAGGCACAAACAGCAGCGTGGGCGTGATGCGCTCGGTGTCCTTGGGCTTGGGGATGCCGTAGGCATCCTCCTCCATGGGGCAGCCCGGATACCAGCTGTGAAAGCTCAGCGTCTTGTGTTGCTTGTTTATCACCGGCAGGCCAATGCGGCGGCGCTGGGGCTTGTCCAGCAATTCACCGTCTTCCTTCCAGCGGTGCAGAATGGGCAGCGGATCGAACTCGCCCTTGATGGGCCAGTAGGCGCCAATCACAGCGTCGGGTCTATCCACCAGCCAGATGCGCATCACCTGCTGCAACAAGTCGCAGCGTTGTAGGCGATCAGGCATATTGCGGCGTTGCTCCACCAGTTGGTGGCGTAGGGCTGCTTTGTCCATCACATAATTCCCCCCATGCATTGGCTAAAGATTCTGACACCGCTTTGTGCGGCCTCCCTGCTTTCCATCGCACCGTCCTTGGGTTCTGCCCAGGTCTCCGGGGATGATGTATTGCTGCAAATGCAGCAGGCATTCCGTAAAAACGATAAGCAAGCGCTCACCCGGCTGCTTCCTGCAGCCCAAGGGCATATGTTGGAACCATGGGCAGCCTACTGGGAGCTCAAGGCCCGCCTGGATGCGGTCAACCCTGAAGAGGTGCAGGCCTTTTTCCAGCGCTGGCGCGGTACCTACCAGGAAGACCGGCTGCGCAACGACTGGCTGCTGCTGCTGGGCAAAAACCGCGACTGGACCGGATTCAACCAGTTGCACCCCGATTTCCGCATGCAGGACGACCGCGAGGTGCGCTGTTATGCCATCACCGCCGATGTGCAACAGGGCAAGGTGCCGGCCGATGCGGCCCAGGAGGCCAAGCGCCTGTGGTACGCACAGGGCGCCAATGATGACGGCTGCACCAACCTGGCCGCCACGTTGTATGGCAGCAAGCTGCTGAAGGAGGACGACATCTGGCGCCGTGCCCGGCTGGGCGCCGAACTCAACCGCCAGGGCCAGGTGCGCGCTGCGGTGGGCATTGTGGCTCCCGATGCCATGGCCCAGGTGGGCGATGTGTTTGCCTCGCCCATCAAATACCTGACGGGCACCAGCAAGAACGCGCGCGGCAATGTGCGGCGCGAGCTGGCGCTGCTGGCCATCATCCGCATGGCCGCCAGCGACCCGGCCCAGGCTGCCACGCAAATGGAGGCGCGCTGGGCCAACCAGCTGCGCACCGAAGAGCGCAACTGGGCCTGGGGTGTGATTGGCAAGCTGGCCGCGCGCAAGCTGGACCCCGCCGCCGTGGGCTATTTTGACAAGGTCACGCGCAGCAGCGATCTGGACGACGACGCCCTGGCCTGGAAGACCCGCGCCGCGCTGCGCGCCGGCAACTGGAGCCTGGCACGCAAGGCCATCGACGGCATGAGCGCCCCGGCCCAGGCCGACCCCAGCTGGGTGTACTGGAAGGGCAAGACCCTGGTTTCCGGCCGTGTGGTGACCGAGCGCGAGAAGAACGAGGCCCGGGCCCTGTTCGAGCGCATTGCCGGTGTGGACGGCTTTTACGAACAGCTGGCGCTGGACGAGCTGGGCCAGCGTGTGACCGTGCCGCCCGCGCCCCAGCCGGTGACAGCGGCCGAAAAAGACGCGGCCGAGAAAAACCCCAGCCTGACGCGGGCGCTGTACGCGATTCGCATGGGCTTGCGCAGCGAAGGTGTGCGTGAGTGGAATTACGCCACCAATCTGCACGAGCCCGGCGGCATGGGCGACCGCGCCTTGTACGCTGCGGCCGACCGCGCCTGCCGCGCCCAGGTCTGGGACCGCTGCATCAACACCAGCGAACGCACGCGCGGTTTTGTGGACTGGCAGCAGCGCTATCCCATGCCCTTCCATGACACGGTGATCGCCCGTGCCGGTGGCATAGGTCTGGAGCCGGCCTATGTCTACGGCCTGATCCGCCAGGAAAGCCGCTTCATCATGGATGCGCGCTCCGGCGTGGGCGCTTCCGGCCTGATGCAGGTGATGCCGGCCACGGCCAAGTGGACGGCGCGCAAGATCGGCATGACCGATTTCACGCCCGGCATGATCAATGACCGCGAGGTCAACATCACCATCGGCACGGCCTATCTGAAGCTGGCGCTGGATGACTTCCAAGGCTCCATGGCCCTGGCCGCTGCTGGCTACAACGCCGGCCCTGGTCGCCCGCGCAACTGGCGCAACGGCCCGGTGCTGGATGGCGCCATCTGGGCCGAGAACGTGCCCTTCACCGAAACCCGCGACTATGTGAAAAAGGTGTTGGCCAACACCACCAACTACGCGGCCCTGATCACCGGCCAGCCACAAAGCCTGCGCAGCCGCCTGGGCACCGTGGGGCCCAAGCCGGTGGAGGCACCGGTAGACAACGCCGACCTGCCGTGAAGCCGCCCCGGCAGTGCAGCCGGGGCCTTCACAGCGCTGTCACACCAGGGCGCGCACAATGCGCGTCAACCGGGCGCTGCCGTCTTGCATAGCGGCAGCGCTCTTGTTTTTTCGGATTGCCCAGAAAGCCTTGTCTTGTTCCCAGGTTTCACCACGTCGCATCTTATTTCCCTCTGGCCCTGGATGCCCGCCGCGTTCGCGCTGCAGGCCTTGTTGCTGGGCCTGCTGGCGGGGCTTCCCGCCCCAGCCCAGGCCGCCAGGCCCATGGTCACCGACGATGCGCGCGTGGTCGACCCACAGTCCTGCCAGATGGAGAGCTGGGTGCGCCGCGAACATGGCCGCACCGAGCTCTGGGCTTTGCCCGGCTGCAATGCCACGGGCAACCTGGAACTGACGGTGGGCGGTGCGTTGCGCAACGAAGGCTCCACCCACCTGTCAGCCCGCGTGTTGCAGGGCAAGACGCTGCTGCGACCGCTGCAGACCAATGACTGGGGCTGGGGCTTGGTCGTTGGCACCGTGCAGGAATTGCATGCGGGCAACGGCCGCGAATGGTATGCCTATGCACCCATCAGCCACTCGCTGGCCGATGACCGCCTGGTGCTGCACCTGAACCTGGGCTGGGCGCGCGAACAAGGCAGCCGCGCAGGTCGCGCCAGCTGGGGCCTGGGTTCGGAGACCCAGCTTGGCACACGCTCCTGGCTGGTGGCCGAGGCCTTTGGCCGTGGCAGCGAAACGCCCCAGCTCCAGCTGGGCGTGCGCTACTGGCTGGTGCCTGAGCGTGTGCAGATCGACACCACCTACGGCAATCGGGCCGATGGTGGCCAGCGCTGGCTGTCGATAGGGCTGCGCTTGCTTTCCCCCGCCTGGCTGCGCTGAGGAAGGCAGGGCAGGACTGGGTAGTAGCGGGCCGCCGCGCGGCGCCCAGTTTTTCGGCCAACGCCTGCCAGCCTGGGGCAAACACATGCTGGGCCACGATGGCCTCGTACTTGCCGGCATCTTCGGGCGCTTCGTCAAAGGTGGCACACCATTCGGCAAAGGTGGCGCCTGTGGTGGTGACCGGGCTCAGCCGCATCCAGGCCAGGTAGTTCTGCACCGGAAATGCCGGCGTGGCAAACACATAGCTGAGCTGGTGCTGCACATCGTCCAGCGCCACCAGCTGCTCGCGCACGTGGGTGCCGTCCTGGAGGTAGAAGGAACGCACGCAGCCCACCGCGTCGGCGGCGCGGCCATCCTCGATCTCACTGCGCGCAATGCCGGGGTGCCAGCCCGGCAGGCCGTTGAAATCACGCACCGTGCGCCAGACCTGTTCGATGGGTGCGGGAATGATGGCGCTGGCATAGGCTTTGGCCATGGTTTTGTCTCCTTGTCGTTGCTTTGGTGAATGCCGTCAGGCCGTGAGGGAAAGCTGTTTGAAGGCGCGGGTCTGCTCGATCAGGGCGGTCTCCACCGGCAGGCGTTCCATGCTGGAGGCACCGTAAAAACCGTTGCAGCCGGGGCAGTGCTGCAGGATGAAGCGCGCATCTTCCGGCTGGGCAATGGGGCCGCCGTGGCAGAGCACCAGCACCTCGGGGTTGACCTCGCGGGCCGCGGTGGCGATGGCGTTGATTTCGCCCACGCAATCGGCCAGCGTCAGCGCGGTGTCGGCACCGATGCTGCCGCCCGTGGTGAGCCCCATATGGGCCACGATGATGTCGGCGCCGGCCGCGGCCATGGCGCGCGCGTCCTCCACGTTGAAGACATAGGGCGTGGTCAGCAGCTCCTTGGCGCGGGCCAGGCGCACCAGCTCCACTTCCAGCGCATAGCCCATGCCGGTCTCTTCCAGATTGGCGCGGAACTTGCCATCAATCAAACCCACGGTGGGGAAGTTCTGGATGCCGGCAAAACCCATGGCCTTGAGCTGGTCGAGGAAGGGGCCGAAGTTGCAGAACGGGTCGGTGCCATTCACCCCGGCCAGCACCGGCGTGTGCTTGACCACGGGCAGCACCTCGCGCGCCATCTCCACCACAATGTCGTTGGCGTTGCCATAGGCCAGCAGGCCGGCCAGCGAGCCGCGGCCCGCCATGCGATAGCGGCCCGAGTTGTAGATGACGATCAGGTCGATGCCGCCGGCCTCTTCGCACTTGGCCGACAGGCCGGTGCCCGCGCCGCCGCCGATGATGGGGCGGCCGGCGCGGATCTGTTCACGGAATTTCGCCAGGATGGCGCTGCGTTCGATGCTCATGGAAATCTAGCCTTGGGTGATATCGTGAAAGTGCTGCACCGCCAGTGCCGCAAATTCGGGCGTGTTGATGGCGTGCGGCACGCGGATGATTTGGCGCAGCGCGGTCTGCTGCACCGTGTCTTCAATGGCCTGGAACAGGGCCTCGTCGGCCTCGGGGTCGTGGAACGGCATGCCCGGAGCGTCCAATACGGAAACACCGCCCTCGGGTAGCAGAAAGCGCACCGGGCCGATGGCGCGGTTCAGGCGCTCGCCAATCCAGCGGCCCATGGCGATGTTTTCCTCGCGTGTGGTGCGCATCAGCGTGATCTGCGGGTTGTGCACATAGAGGTTGCGGCCCTGGTAGTGGGCGGGCACGCTGTCCTTGGCGCCGAAGTTCACCATGTCCAGTGCGCCGCAGGAGCCCACATAGGGCAGGGCGCGCTCGGCCAGAAAGCCGAAGCGGTCCGGGGCAGCGGGCAGCACGCCGCCAAACAGCAGGTCGCAGACCTCGGTGGTGGTGATGTCCAGCACGCCGCGGAAGAAGCCGCTGGCGGCCAGCTTCTCCATCGACTGGCCGCCAATGCCCGTGGCGTGGAACACCATGCATTCGTAGCGTTCCTGCAGCCGCGCGGATATCTCGGTGATGCAGGGCGTGGTCACGCCGAACATGGTCAGGCCGATGGCGGGCTTGTCGTCCTGCGTCAGGTCGCGCTCGCCGCGTGCCATGCCGGCCATGGCATTGGCCGCGTTGGAGAGCACCACGCGCGAGATGCTGTTCAGGCCGGCAATGTCGGTGATGGAGTTCACCATGGCGATGTCGTTCGGGCCCACATAGCTGCTCACATTGCCGGCAGCGACGGTGGAGACCATCAGCCGCGGCGTGCCCACCGGCAGGGCGCGCATACCCTGGGTGACGATGGAGGTGCCGCCCGAGCCGCCCAGGCCGATCACGCCGGCCACATCGCTGCGGGCGCGCATAAAGTGTTCGAAGGCGTCGCCCATGGCGGCCACGGCGGTGCCGCGGTCGCCGGTGAAGACGGTATCGGCCCCGCCGGGGTGGCAGGCCGCAACCGTGCGGGCATCGATATCGGCCGTGGCCGAAGGCTGGTGGGTGGACACATCGACCACCTGCACCCGCAGGCCCTGCTGGCGTATGCGCGTGGCCACATAGGCCAGCTCTGTTTGCTTGGTGTCGCAGCAGCCGACGACGTAAACCGTTTTTTCCGTGCTCATGTCTTTGTGTCTCCTCAGTGGTGGTGCGATCCAGGCGGTGGCCGCACCCTGCCGAAGTTGCCGCAAGTCGCTGGTCGTGGCAAAGTCCAGTTGATGGAAACTGGACCAAAACCCCTGTGAAACGCATTGCCGTGGCGCGCATCAGCCGCCTGATTGCGGGCTGGCAAGGCCTGCCCGGCACCCTGCCTCAACAGCTGGGCAGCGCTCTGGGGCGGCTGGTGGCCGCGCGCGAGCTGCCGGTGGGGGCGCTGCTGCCATCCGAGCGCGCACTGGCTGCCGCGTTGGGGCTGAGCCGCGGCACCGTGGTGGCGGCCTATGGCCTGCTGCGCGATGCCCAGCTGGTCGCCAGCCAGCAGGGCAGCGGCTACCGCATCGTGGCCTCGTCGAACTCGCCCGGGGCCGTGCACACGCGGCTGGTGGGCGAGGTCTCGGCCCTGCCGCAGCAGCTGGACATGAGCAGCGGCGCGCTGCCCGCATCGCCCACGCTGCTGCGCCTGCTCTCGGGCCTGCAGGGCGCCGATCTGGCGCGTATCGTCAGCGGCCTGGGCTATGACGCCTACGGCCTGCCGGAGCTGCGCGCGGCGGTGGCGCGTTACTACAGCGATCTGGGCCTGGCGACACGGGCCGAGCAGATTCTGATCACCAGCGGGGCTCAGCAGGCCGTGTGGTTGCTGGCCAATGCCCTGCTCGATGCCTCGGACGCCGTGGTGGTGGAAGACCCCAGCTACCGCGGTTCGCTGGAGGCGTTTCGCCGCCGCAATGCCAGGCTGCTGGGGGTGAATGTCACCCCCCGGGGCCTGGACTGGCAGCAGCTGGAGCGGCATCTGCAGCAACGGCCCCGGCTGGCCTATTTGTTCGCCGAGTGCCACAACCCCACGGGCCGGAGCATGGACCAAGCCGCCCGCCAGCGCCTGGTGGCGCTGCTGCGCCAGCACGATGTGCTGCTGGTTGAAGACGGCTCGCAAAGCGAGCTGCATGCCCAGCCTGGCCTGCCACCCAGTCCGCTGGCGGCCCTGTGCGAGCCTGGGCGCGTGGCCACCATAGGCACCATGTCCAAGCTGTTCTGGGGCGGGCTGCGCGTGGGCTGGGTGCGGGCCGAGCCGGCGCTGCTGCAGCGCCTGGCCAGCATGAAGGCGGTGAACGATCTGGGTTCCTCGCGCTTTGACCAGCGCCTTGCGCTGGAGCTGCTCGAATCCCTGCCTGAGGCGCGTGCGCAGCGCCTGGCGCAGATCCAGCAGCAGTTGCAGCAGGCAGAGCAACTGCTGCGCAGCGAGGGCGGTAGGGACTGGCGCTGGAGCCGACCGGATGGCGGCACGGCGCTGTGGATCCACATCCCTGGCGCGGACATGGTGGCGCTGAGCGAGGCTGCGGCCCGGCAGGGCGTGCTGCTGACGGTGGGGCCGGGCTACTCGGTCAGCGAAAGCTATGGCGAGTATCTGCGCCTGCCCTTTGTGCGGCCGGCGCAGCAGCTGGGCGATGCGGTGCGGCTGGTGCAGCGGCTGCTGGCAGAGCAGCGTGCTCCTGTAGATGGAGCGCCGCGTCCTTTTTCCTAGCGGTTGTAGAGCAGCTCGCCCTGCAGCTGGGCTGCGCCCGAGCGCTCCAGATCGTCCAGCAGCGATCGCACCCAGACCTCGGGTGCGTGCTCGGCAAAGTAGCACCCATGCAGCAGGTGGTAATAGGGCGTGGCCAGGGCCCAGGCGGTGGCATCTTGCACGGCAATCTGCTGCCACTCCAGCAGCTTGTATTTCAGCAGCACCTTAGCGGCGTAGCGCGCGTGTTTGAGCGGATCGGTCACAAAGCCGGCCAGCTTGCGCCTGGCCTCTTGCAGGGCAGCGTTCACATCGGTAAACAGCGGGCCGTGGCCGGGTAGCACCACAGCGGGCTGCAAGGCCTCAATCAGGTCCAGTGTGGCGCCCACATCGGCAAAGGCATGTTCGCCTTCGATTTCGGGAAACACCACGCCAAAGCCATGTTCCCACAACGCATCGGCCGAGATCAGCAGGCGCTTTTCCGGCTCGAAGAGGATGACGGAATGCGGGTCATGGCCGGGTGCAGCATGCACCTGCCAGGGGCGCCCACCCAGCAGCAACTCGCTGCCGGGCTGCAGCAGCTGATCGGCGCGAAAGCGCGGGCAGTTCTGGCCCGTGGGGCGGTAGCTCAAACGCGCTTCGTCCCAGGCGCGCACGGCTGCGGCCTCGCCAGGGGGAATCCAGGTCTGCACTTGCGGCCAGGCCGCTTGCAGCGCGGCATTGCCGCCGCAGTGGTCGCTGTGCAAATGGGTGTTGAGAATGCGTGTTAAGGGTTGCGGGCCCAGTGCGTCTTGCACCAGGGCCACGGTCTGCTCGGCGTGAATGCAGTAGCCGCTGTCCACCAGCGCAGCGCCTTCAGGGCCTTGAAAAAGATAGTTGTTGGCGGAGAGCCAACCGCGCTCCAGTACCGTGATTTCGGGCCAGAGCAGGGAAGCGGCAACAGTCATGCAAAGCGATAAAAAGAGAGGCCCGCGCAGATGTGTCGGGTGGGCGCGGGCGGGCTGAAATACCGGTGTCGAAAGACCGGACTCAGTGGGCAGCGGCGGCCGGGCTGGGCTCCGCGCGCAGTGCGCGCCGCAAGATCTTGCCCACATTGGTTTTGGGCAGCTCATCGCGGAACTCCACCGAGCGCGGGCATTTGTAGCCCGTCAGGTGCTGGTGGCAGAACTGGATCACGGCCTCCTCGGTCAGGCTGGGATCGCTGCGCACCACAAACACCTTGATGGCTTCGCCGGAGTGCGCGCTTTCCACGCCAATGGCCGCGCACTCCACCACGCCGGGGCACAGCGAAATCACGTTCTCGATCTCATTGGGATAGACGTTGAAGCCGCTGACCACCATCATGTCTTTCTTGCGGTCAATGATGCGCGAAAAGCCTTGCGCATCCATGACGCCGATGTCACCTGTGCGCATGAAGCCATCGGCGGTGAAGGCGGCGCGCGTCTCCTCGGGCTGGTTGTAATAGCCCACCGTCACATTCGGGCCGCGTATGCACAGCTCGCCGGTGTGACCCAGGGGCACATCACGGCCCTCATCGTCCTTGATGGCAATGTCTATGCCCGGCAGCGGCAGGCCTATGCTGCCGCTGAATTGTCGGGCCGTGACCGGGTTGTTGCTGCCTATGGCGCAGGTCTCGCTCATGCCCCAGCCCTCGATCATGGGGCAGCCCGTGACCTGCTGCCACTGCTTGGCCGTGCCCTCGCTGGCAGCCATGCCGCCGGCCTGGGATACCCGCAGCTGCGAGAAATCCAGGGCGCGGAACTTGGCGTTTTGCAGCAGGGCATTGAACAAGGTATTCACCCCAGGCAGCAGCTGGAATGGGCGCTTGGCCAGCACGTCGACAAACTTGGGGATGTCGCGCGGGTTGGGGATCAGACTCAGGCTGGAGCCCTGGCGCATGGCCAGAAAACACAGGGTGAGGGCAAAGATGTGGTACAGCGGCAAGGCCGCAATGCTGTGCACCTTGGACAGGTCGGGCAGGTCTTTCATGGCCGGGCTGAACCAGGCCTCGGCCTGTAGCGTGGCGGCGATGATGTTGCCATGGGTGAGCACCGCCCCCTTGGACAGGCCGGTGGTGCCGCCGGTGTATTGCAAAAAGGCGATGGAGTCGTGTGTGGCCTGGCTGGGGACCAGCTTGCGCTGGGCACCTTGCTGCAGCGCCTGCAAAAATGGGGTGACCACGCGGCCTTCGGAAAGCGGCAGCGTGAAGGCCGGCACCATCTTGGCCAGATGGCGCACGGCAAAGGTAATCCAGCGGCCATAGACCGGGCCCAGCAGGTCGCCCATGGCCGTCAAGCAGATATGGCGCACGGCGGTGCGCTCCACCACCTGGGCCAGGGTGTGGGCAAAGTTCTCCAGCACGATGATGGCTGTGGCACCGGAGTCCTTGAGCTGGTGCTCCAGCTCGCGCGGGGTGTAGAGCGGGTTGACGTTGACGCAGGTGTAGCCGGCGCGCAGCACGGCGGCCATGGCCACGGCGAATTGCGGCACATTGGGCAGCATGATGGCCACGCGCGCACCTGGCTCCAACCCCAGGCTTTGCAGCCAGGCACCCAGATGGGCAGAGCGGCGGTCCAGCTCGGCGTAATCCATCCACACATCCATGCACACCGAAAACGGGTTGCGGGCGTGGCGGGCAAAGGCTTCGTCCAGCAGGGCCGCGACCGAGCGGTACTGCGTGGTGTCCACCTCATGCGGAACCCCTTCGGGATAGTGCTGCAACCAGATACGTTCCATACCGTCTCCAGAAAAAAGAAAACGCTTGCGCGGTACAGGCGAGAACGGAAGGTGCCGGGATCGGCCACCTCCTGCCGTCCGCGCGTTGTGCGGTCATTCTGGAGTCAATGGTGGGCGGCGCCATCGGGCTTGTACTAGGGCCGGCTTGTGGCCTGTGTCGCCCGGCCTGGCCGAACTTGGCCACAATGTGCCAAGGAGGTGCTGCTCATGGTGGCCTGGTGGTTGCGGTGCATGACGGTGTTGAACCTGCTGGTGTTGGCCGCATGGCTGGCCTGGGCCTGGCCGCGCTCCGTGCCCTGGGCCTTGGCCGGCATGCTGCTGTGGCTGCTGGCAGGGCGGCTGTGGATAGGTGCGCAGTTTGTCTGCATGGTGCTGGCCAAGCGCCGCTGTGGTGAGGCCTTGCCGCCAGCAGCAACGCTATGGCGGGCCTGGAATGCGGAATGCCGGGCCGCGCTGCGCGCCTTTGGCTGGGACATGGCCTGGGCTGAGCATGCACAGGCCGACTATGTGCCCGACAGGCCTGTGGGCAGTGCCGGTGTGGTGCTGGTCCATGGCTGGTTGTGCAACCGTGCCATGTGGGCCGATGCCCTGTACCAGCTGCGTGTGGCCGGTGTGCCTTGCGTGGCCGTGAGCATGCCGCTGCTGCTGCACCGCATCGGCACGGGGCGGGCGCGCCTGGATGCGGCAGCCCAGCGCATCAGAGCTGTCACGGGCCAGCGCCCGGTGGTGGTGGCCCACAGCATGGGCGGGTTGGTGGTACGCGACTGGCTGCGCAGCTTGCCCCAGGCGGATGCACCGCAGCGCCCGCAGGCCGTGGTCACCGTGGCCAGCCCGCACCAGGGCACCTGGATGGCCTATCTGGCCTGGGGCCCGAATGTGGCGCAGATGCGCCCGGGCAACCCCTGGCTGCGTCAGCTGCAAACCGAGGAGGCGCGTTCGGGCAGCGCGGCCAGCCAGATACGCTGGCACTGCGCCTTGTCCGAGACCGACAACATGGTCTTTCCCGGCACCACGGCCTTGTTGCCGGGAGCCACACCGCTGTGGCTGCATGGCATGGCCCATATAGAGATGCTGCAGGCGCCGGCCTTGTGGGCACTGGTGCGGCAACAGGTGGAGGCTGGCAGTGCCGAGCCGGATACAGGCCTGGGTGCCGGTACGGACGGGGATGCGGCGGGCTCCATCATGTGATCAGGGGAAAAATACCTGCAGACCTTGGTGTGACTGCATAAGCTGCTGCAAAAAAAGAAGCGACCCTGTGGGTCGCTTCTTGCATGGTGCTCAGGCGCTGGGAGCTGCGGGGTCTGCCGCAGGCGCTGTCGGCGCCGCAGGAGGCGGGGATGGTGGGTCTTGCACCAGTTGGATGCTGGTGGCCGAAACCAGGGGAATGCCGGCCTGGGCCGCATCCCGCAGCAGGGCAAACAGCAGATCGCTGCGCGTGGAGTACGCATTGCGGGGGCTGCCCACATAGCCATGGCAGACGATGTTGACCACGCTGCCGTTGATGGAATCCACATACATGCTGGGGGCCGGTGTTTCCAGCACGGCCACATGGGCGGAATAAATGCCCAGCAGCAGCTCCTTGAGGCGCACGATGTCGGTGTTCAGCGGCACCGAAAAAGCGATCGTGACACGGCCCATGGGGTTGTTCATGGTCACGTTCTGTACCGACTTGGTAATCAGCTCGGAGTTGGGCACGATCAGCGTGGAACGGTCGTCCATCTGGATCTCGGTGGCACGCACGCTGATGCGGCGGATATCGCCTACCTGGTCGCCTATGCGCACGCGGTCGCCCAGCTTGACGGGGCGCTCGGCCAGCAAAATCAGACCGGAGACAAAGTTCTGCGTGATGGCCTGCAGACCAAAACCGATACCCACGGACAGCGCACTGGCCAGCAGGGCCACACGCTCAAAACCTATGCCCAGCGCGGCCAGTGTCCACAGACCGGACAGGATGATGCCCACATAGCGCGCCACCGTGCTGATGGAGTTGCGTGCGCCAATGTCCAGCTCGGTCTTGGGCAGATAGGTCTCCACCAGCCAGTGTTGCAGGGCGCGGAAAAAGGTCAGGCCCAGCACCAGCACCAGGGCGGCGCGCAGCAAGGTCATGGGGGTCAGCGTGCTGCCGCCCACAGAGACGCCCTGGGCCAGGGCCGAGCCCCAGCCCAGCAGGTAGTTGGCATTGCCAAAAGGCGCTGTCAGCGCGGCCACGCCCAGCAGCAGCAGGCACACGCGCAGCAGGGCCGACAGCAGCACGCCCAGCTGCTCCAGCCGGGCTGGACGCAGGCCGGTGCCCTGGCTGATGGCGGTGTTCATGCGGCTGGCGCTTTCGAACATCCAGGTGCAGCAGTCGTCGGCAAACTTCATCAGCAGCGAAGTCGCCAGCACCACCACGGTGATCCACACCATTTGCGTGGCCACGAAAACGGAAAAATTCAGATAGCCCAACAAGGCCGCCACCAGGGCGGCCAGCACGGTGATATGCCCCCCCAGCCAGGCCAGCAGCAGCCAGCCGCTGCGGGTCTGGACCTCGTGGTGGCCGCTTTCGGTGGAGTGGGGCGCAGCCTGGCGCTTGCGCTGCTGGTTAATGGTGAATTGCACACCCAGGATCAGGCCTACATAGGTGAGTGCCACCAGGCCATCCAGAGCCACGGTGCTGACGACGCTGGTGCGTGCGGCAATGTCCACGGCGTTCAGCAGCATGGAAAACCAGGTCAGCAATGCCGCGCCCCAGGCATAGCGGGTCAGGGCCGGTGCAGCGGTGTCGTCAATGGTCAGCAGGCGCCAGGAGGGGCGCTTGGGTACCAGCAGGCTGGCGCTGATGGACAGGAAAAAGGCCGCAACAAAAGAGGATTTGATCCAGACGTCGGCCACGCTTTGCAGGCGGGGGGCAATGGCGTCGATATCGCGCAGATGCTCGATGAACACCAGGCTGGCCAGGCCGGGCAGCACGGTGCCCACCAGCAACTGCCACACGGCCAGGCCGGTGCGGCGCAGGCGGCCGTCCGGCGCACGCTCGGACATGGCAAAGCGCTGCCCCAGATGGCGCAGCCAGATGCGCAAGGGAAACAGCAGCAACAGGGCAATCAGCAGGCCACGCAGGGGCTTGCTCCAGCCATGTTGTTCGATGGCGCTGACCAGGCTGGCCTGGCCCTGGCGCAGCAGCGCGGTCTGGCGCTGCATGTCGGCCGGCAACTGCTCGGCAAACTGCCGCCACAACGCGGGCGACAGCGGCGAGATGGCCTTGCTGGCGATCTGGGCGTTGAACTGCTGGGCGCGCATTTGCTCGATGGAGCTGGCGGTTTGTTGCGCCTCCACCGACAGCAGCTTGCCGCGCTTGATGGAAGAGCCCAGCTCGGTTTGCTGCTGGCCCAGCAGCTTGCGCTGTTCGAGGATGTCGCTGCCTTCAGCGGCACCATCGGCAGCCGGGCCCAACTGGGCCATGCGTGCATCCAGCTGCTTGAGCAGCGGCTCCAGCTGGGTCACGGCGGCATCGGCGTCGCGCTTGGCCTTCATGGAGCGCTCGACCAGGGTTTGCAAGGTGTCGGTGGCTTCGGCGTCATCCAGCGAGGCATGCACCTGCTCCAGCGTGGTGGCAACGCTTTGGAGCTGGGCCTGTGGGTCAATGCCGGAGTCGGGCTGGATCAGCGGGTCGGCCGCATGGGCCAGGCCCATGCACAGGTGCAGGGCGACAAACCAGCGCAGCAAATGGGTGCGAAAAGATGGCATGGTGGTCGTAAGCGGTGCGGGGCTGCAGGGCTGCATGCCCATCAAGCCGCAACTATAGGCACAGCCATGGTGTCCGAGTCAGAGCAAGGGCTGTGGCCGGCATGGGTATCCATGAGGTGGTTTTCTGCACCAGGTGGCTGGGGTGGAAAACCTCGTAGACACCCGTCCCATATGCAGATGATGCTATGCCTTGCGTAGCTGTAGAGCGTGATTACGGCACAGCAGGCAAGGGCAGTGCCTGCTCGCCGGGCAGCAGGGCGCCGGCCTCGATCGCTGACTGGCCGCGCAAGCTGGCATACAGCGGTGCAAAGTCGGTGCTGGCAAAGTCCAGCAGCTGCTGCATATCGTCGATGACGAAGTAATTCGCCTGGTAGGTATCGATGCGGTAGCGGGTGCGCATGGTGCGCGCCAGCTGCAGCGGCAGGCGCTGGGGCTCAGGGCTGCTGACGCTGTAGGCCAGCTCGCCTGCCGAGCTCAGAATGCCTGCCCCATAGGCACGCAGGCCGCCTGCTTCGCGGATCAGGCCGAATTCAATGCTGTACCAATACAGGCGCGACAGCAGCTCGGTGGCACCCAGCTCGGCCGCCTTGAGCCCGCCCGCGCCATAGGCCTGCATATAGTCGGCCAGCACCGGGTGGAACAGCAGCGGCACATGGCCGAACAGGTCGTGAAAGATGTCGGGCTCGACGATGTAGTCCAGCTCCTGGGGCGTGCGTATCCAGTCCGTCACCGGAAAGCGGCGCTGGCTGAGCAGGCGGAAGAAATCCAGCTCGGGAATCAGCCCTGGCACGCCCACGATCTGCCAGCCCGTGGCGGCCATCAGGCGCTGGTTGATGTCTTCAAAATGCGGAATGCGTTCGCTGGCGCCCAGCTGGGGCAGGCAGGCGATAAAGTCGCTGCTGGCGCGGCCTGGCAGCAGCGCGCTCTGGCGAGCATACAGCTGGCGCCAGGTGGCGTGCTCCACCTCGGTATAGGCCGCATAGTCCTGGGTGCAGGTGTAGTCGCTGGCCGCGCGGCTGTAGTCGCCCCGTGGCGGGCGGCTGGATTGGCCGTAAACGGCAGGTGTGGCTCCCATGATCTTTCTCCTCTGCAGTGCCGTGGCACTTGCGTGAACTCCAAGGCGTCTGTACAGCCCGGCGAAGCGGCCCGCCGCAGGCAGTAGCAGCGCTACGACCAGGCGGGCCAACAAAGCATGCAGGGGCGTGTGGACGCCGCCGAATCAGCGTTAAAGAACGCCGCGGCGCATCTGGTCCAGCTCTATGCTCTCGAACAGCGCCTTGAAGTTGCCATTGCCAAAGCCGTCATCGCCCTTGCGCTGGATGAACTCAAAGAAGATGGGCCCCAGCTGGTTTTCGCTGAAGATCTGCAGCAGCAGCTTTTGCCCGCTGCCATCGATGAGGATCTTGCGCTTTTTCAGCTCCGCCACCGGCTCGCCGTGATCCGGCAGGCGCTTGTCGATCAGCTCGTAATAGGTGTCTATGGTGTCCAGCAGGCGCATGCCGCTGTCGCGCAGGCCATCCACCGTGGCGTACAAATCGTCCGAGCCCATGGCGATGTGCTGAATGCCCTCGCCCTGGTACATGTCCAGATACTCCTGGATCTGGCCGGCTTTTTCCTTGCCTTCTTCGTTGATGGGGATGCGGATCTTGCCGCAGGGGCTGGTCATGGCCTTGCTTTTGACACCGGTGACCTGGCCTTCGATGTCGAAGTATTTGATCTCGCGGAAGTTGAACAGGCGCTCGTAGAAGTTGGCCCACTCCACCATGCGGCCGCGGTGTACGTTGTGGGTCAGGTGGTCGATATAGGTCAGGCCATGGCCGTGGACTTGCAGCATCTCGGCCGTGCTGACGCCGGGCAGGGGCACAAAGTCCACATCAAAAAAGCCGATGTTGCCGATATCGCCAGCTTGCGCGCCGTTTTTGCCGCGCCAGCGGTCCACCAGATAGATCAGGCTGTCGCCCACGCCCTTGATGGCGGGAATGTTCAGCTCGCCCGGCGCTGCCGTGCCGGCATAGCCCCAGGCGCCCAGGTTGACGGCACGCTCATAGGCGGCCTTGGCGTCATGTACACGGAAGGCAATGGCGCAGACGCTGGGGCCGTGCAGGCGGGCAAAGCGCTGGGCAAAGCTGTCGGGCTCGGCGTTGACGATGAAGTTGATCTCGCCCTGGCGGTAGAGCAGCACGTTTTTGTGGCGGTGGCGGGCCACGGCGCGAAAGCCCATGCGCTCGAACACCTTGCCCATGGCCTGGGGATCGGGGGCGGCGAATTCGATGAATTCAAAGCCGTCGGTGCCCATGGGGTTGTCCCAGGCCGAAGTGCTGTCGTGGGCCGTGGTGGGCAGGGGGGCGTTCATGTGGGTCTCCTGTAGGTGGGTACACCACTGTAGATTTGCCCTGGGTCAAGAATGCTGCGTCCTGCGTGTGCAAAACCTTTGTCAGGCAGGAAAAATGCGCGAAATGTATCTTTTGCGCATAATTCAAAGAAATCTAGGGTTAGTACTTATCTTTTGACGGTAAAATCCTGCGTCATGAGTTCAGTCCACGCAATAGATAAGCTTGATAGGGCCATTTTGCGCCGTTTGATGGAAAACGGCAGGGAGACCTATGACGTGATTGGCGAGCAGGTCGGCCTGTCGCCCAGTGCCGTGCTGCGCCGCGTCAAACGGCTGGAGGAATGCGGTGTCATCGACCGTTATGTGGCCCTGGTCCCTCCGGAGAGCGTGGGTTTGGGCCTGACGGCCTATCTGAACGTACGCCTGGAGAAGAACACCGAAACCCACAAGCGCAACCCCATGGACTTGTTCAAGGCCAGTGTGCAGACCTGGCCCGAGGTGGTGGAATGTGCTTCGCTGACCGGTGAAATGGACTATTTGCTGCGTGTGGTGGTGTCTGATATGCAGCATTACAGCCGCTTCATCATGGACACCTTGCTCAAGCACCCCAGCGTGCAGGACTGCAAGACCAGCTTTGTGCTGGACCGTGTCAAGGCCACCACGGCAATTCCGCTGTAGTTGAGCCACCCACGGGCGCGGGCCTTGTGCCAGCGCAAAAGCAGGGCTTGAGGGGCTAGTGTCCGGGTAAACCCTGTGGCAATGTGGGCAAACTGACGCATTCCGTCACGTTTTATGCTGCAATGCAGCAATCGTGCAGGCCGGCACTTTCCGGCCCTAGGTCGGTTAACTGTGCCCCTTGGGGCTTGAAGGAGGTTGGTGATGAGCAGTGAATGGTTGTCCACTTCGTTGAAGGCTGGTTCCACGCTGTTTTTGCCCCGGTTTGCATCAAACCGCTTGCCCAGTCTGGTGCCTATCCGCGAGCTGGCCCCGCGCCACCGCGAGCGCATCCAGGCTCATTTGCTGAAGCTGGACACAGGCGACCGCTATCTGCGCTTTGGCTATGCCGCCAATGACGAGCAGGTGCGCCGCTATGTGGACCAGCTGGACTTTGAGCGCGACGACATCTTCGGCATCTTCAACCGTCGCCTGGAGCTGGTGGCCATGGCCCACCTGGCCTATGTGGACCTGGCCCACCACGCCAATTGCGCAGAGTTTGGCGTGTCCGTGCTCAAGACGGCCCGTGGCAAGGGCCTGGGTGGCCGGCTGTTTGCCCGTGCGGCCCTGCATGCACGCAACCACGGCGTGGACATGATGTTCATCCACGCCCTGTCGGAAAACACCGCCATGCTGAAGATCGCCCGCAGCGCCGGCGCCAAGGTGCAGCGCGACGGCACCGAATCCGAAGCCTATTTGCAACTGCCCCCGGGCGACTTTGACTCGCGCATGGCCGAGATGGTGGAAACCCATGTGGCTGCTGTCGACTACCAGTTCAAGAAACAGGCCAAGCAGTTCTGGGAGCTGCTGTCCGATGTGCAGGAAATCCGCAAGGGTGTGCAGGACGGGCGGCACCAGGCGGGGGAATAAGGGCACCCCCCTGAGGCGCTGCGCGCCTTCCCCCCGCTCTTCGCATCGCAAGCGATGCGGGCAGGGGGACGACAGCCTCGCTGCGGGGCGGCCCTTGCTCGCTGTCCCTGGCTTGGGGCGTGCCAGTTTTGAGCGCTGTGCCTTGGGTATGGCACCTTCCCCCGCCGGGGGAAGGTGGGGATGGGGGGCTGGCTCCGGCCCCGGTATTTCTCCCTCGCCCGCTTGCGGGAGAGGATTGGGGTGAGGGCTCCACACCCATAAAAAAGGCCTGAAATGCAGGCTGCATCAGCAAAGAAAGCTCTGGTTTTGAGAGGGCTTTGCGAGGAGTGATCACCCTCATTCAGGGTGGCACCTCAGTCACAGGAATTGCGAATCCGCTATCCTTGAGGCTTGTTCCACTACCGCACGTCCTGCACCACAGACAGTGTCCGACCCGCTTCCGCAGCGCGCTTCCGAACGCGAAGACAAGCGCAGCTTTCTGCAGAAAGTCGCCGAATTCATCCATCCCGGCCCCGACAGTCCCGATGAACTGATCGAAACCCTGGCCGATGCCGAAGACAACGAAGTCATAGGCGCCGACGCCCGCGTCATGCTGGAAGGCGTCATCCGCATGGCCGATCGCACGGCCGGCGACGTCATGGTGGCTGCGCCACGCATGGACGTGCTGAACATTGACGAGTCTTACGAAGAGCAGCTGCGCCAGATCATCAACACGGCGCATTCGCGTTTCCCGGTGTTCGAAGGTGAACGCGACAACATCATCGGTGTGTTGCTGGCCAAGGACCTGCTCAAGCTGCAGCGCTCCCCCGGTCTGAACCTGCGCGCCCTGCTGCGGCCGGCCATTTTTGTGCCGGAAAGCAAGCCCCTGAACGACTTGCTGCGCGTGTTTCGCAGCAACCGCAACCACCTGGCCATTGTGGTGGACGAGTTCGGCGTGATTGCCGGGCTGGTGACGATTGAGGATGTGCTGGAAGAAATCGTCGGCGAAATCGAGGACGAGTTCGACATCCCCGAGGAAGAGGGCGATATCTTTGCCCTGGCCGACACCACCTACCGTGTGGCCGGCGCCACGCCGGTGGAGCGTGTGGCCGAATTTTTCGAGGTGACACTGGCCGCCTCCGACCCCGACGAAGACTTTGACACCATTGGTGGCCTGGTCGCCCATGAGCTGGGCCATGTGCCGCGCCGGGGGGAATTCATGGACCTGTCCGGTCTGCGCTTCGAGGTGCTGCACGCCAAGGGCGGTGCCGTGCACTGGTTCAAGGTCACGCGCTTGCAGAACTGATGGCTGCTCTGTGGCCGGGGGGCAAACGCTCCCGGGCCACGGCGGGCCGGTCTGCTGCCTGACTGTTTTTTGCGTCTTTTTGGCCTCTCATGCCCATGCCACCTGCTCACGCCGCTCCTGTTTTATCTAGCACCGGTCACCGTTTTGTAGGGCTGGGCTGGCTGGTTGCCATGCTGCTGGCGGGTGAGCTGCAAGCAGCGGCCCTGGCCTGGCCGGGCACGGGCCAGGCACTGTGGTGGCTGCAGCTGCTGAGCCTGGCCGTGCTGGCCGCCGGCTTGCTGCATGCGCCCACGGCGCGCAGTGCGGCCTGGCGCGGCGGGGTGTTTGCCACGGCATGGCTTTGCGGCACTTTCTGGTGGCTGTACATCTCCATGCACACCTACGGCGGCCTGCCGGCGCCGCTGGCCGCGTTGGCCGTGCTGGCGTTGGCAGCTTTTCTGGGCAGCTATTACGCGCTCGCCTGCTGGGGCTTTGTGCGGCTGCGGCCGCTGCACCCGGCCTGGGCGGCCCTGGTGTTTGCCGCGGCCTGGACCCTGGCCGAGCTGGCCCGGGGCTGGCTGTGGACCGGCTTCCCCTGGGGCGCTGCCGGCTACGCCCATGTGGACGGCCCGCTGGCCGCGCTGCCGCGCTGGGTGGGGGTGTATGGCACGGGGGCTGTGGCAGCCTGGCTGGCCATGCTGCTGGCCCAGGCGGCAGACAGCCCACGCCGCCGTGTGCTGGCCTGGGGTGTGCCGCTGGCGCTGACGGCTGCGGCCCTGCTTGTGCTGGGCAGTTGGCGTACCCATGTGCTGGCGCAGGGAGACGCCCAGGCGCAAGACCGGCCGGAGCTGGAAGTGGCCCTGCTGCAAGGCAATATCGCTCAGGACGTGAAATTTGAGCCCGGCGCTGGCATTGCCCAGTCGCTGGACTGGTATGGCCGCCAACTGCTGGACCCGGCTGCCCCCTTGGTGGTGGCACCGGAAACCGCCTTGCCCCTGCTGCCCAATCAACTGCCCGAGGGCTATCTGGACGCCATCAGCGCTCCCTACCGCTACCAGGAAAGCGGGCCCCCCCCCCATGCAGCCCTGGTGGGCATGCCCCTGGTGGATGAGCGCGGCTATGCGAATGCCGTCCTGGGCTGGCAGCCGGGCCAGCAGGGCCCGCAAGGTGTTTACCGCTATGACAAACACCACCTGGTGCCGTTTGGCGAGTTCATTCCGCCCATGTTCCAGTGGTTTGTGCGCATGATGAACATCCCCCTGGGCGATTTCGCGCGCGGCGCCATCGCCCAGCCGCCCATGCTGTGGCAGGGCGAGCGCCTGGGCACCAATATCTGCTATGAGGATTTGTTCGGCGAAGAGCTGGGCGCACGCTTTGCCGATGCAGCCCAGGCGCCGACGGTGTTCATCAATATGAGCAATATTGCTTGGTTTGGTGACAGCACGGCCATAGACCAGCATTTGCACATTAGCCGCATGCGCTCCTTGGAATTTGAGCGCCCCATGCTGCGCGCAACCAACACAGGGGCTACAGTTGCGATCGATCACCGCGGGGTGGTTACCCACCAGTTGCCCGCTTTGGAGCGCGGTGTGCTGCTGGCCACCACCCAGGGCCGGGAGCAGCTGACGCCCTATGCCCGCTGGGTGGCGGCGCTGGGATTGTGGCCGCTGTCGCTGCTGTGCGCAGCGGCTCTGGGTCTGGCAGGATGGCGGCTGCGCCGTCGCTGAGACCAAGCAAAGTCGGACTACGCCTACAGGGTTAGTGGTGCCCTCACAACAAATAGCTTCGATAATGCCCGCCTGCGGCGCCCGTACACTCTGCGGCGAAGCACAACATCAATACGCGATGGCATTTGCCGCGCTGGAGTTAACGTAAAAAATGGCCGAATCGTTTTCTTATGAACAACTGATTGCCTCGGGCGAAGGCAAGCTGTTCACCCCGGACAGTGGGCGCCTGCCCCTGCCTCCCATGCTGATGTTTGACCGCATCACGCACATCTCCGAAGACGGCGGCGCGCACGGCCTGGGCAAGATCGTGGCCGAGCTGGACGTCAATCCCGAGCTGTGGTTCTTCAAGTGCCACTTCCAGGGCGACCCCGTCATGCCCGGTTGCCTGGGCCTGGACGCCATGTGGCAGCTGATCGGTTTTTACCTGACCTGGCTGCGCCTGCCCGGCCGTGGCCGCGCCCTGGGTGCTGGTGAGGTTAAATTTACCGGCGAAGTGGGCCCGGACGTCAAACTCGTGACATATGAGATTGATATCAAGCGTGTGATCAAGCGCAAGCTGAACATGGCCATCGGCGATGCCCGCCTGTTGGCCGACGGCAAGGAAATCTACGTGGCCAATGACCTGCGCGTGGGTCTGTTCCTGCGCGAAGGCGACGCCCAAGGTAAGGCAGCATGAGCAAGAAGCGGGTAGTGATCACGGGTGCAGGCATTGTGTCCTGCATCGGCAACGACCTCGAGACCGTGGAGGCCTCGCTGCGCGCGGGCCGCTCCGGCATCAAGGCCATGCCCCAGTTCACCGAGCTGGGCATGCGCAGCCAGGTGGCTGGCATTCCCGAGATCGACGTGGAAGCGCGCATTGACCGCAAGCAGCTGCGCTTTATGGGTGATGCCGCGGCCTACTCGCAAATCGCGCTGGAAGATGCCATTTCGCAAGCCGGTCTGACGCCCGAGCAGGTCAGCCACCCGCGCACGGGCCTGATCATGGGTTCGGGCGGCGGCTCGCCCGCCAACCAGATCGAAGCGGCCGACACGCTGCGCGAAAAAGGCATACGCCGCGTGGGGCCCTACCAGGTCACGCGCTGCATGAGCTCCACGGTCTCGGCCTGCCTGGCGACCAACTTCAAGGTCAAGGGCATCAACTACTCCATCACCTCGGCCTGCTCCACATCGGCCCACTGCATTGGTGCTGCGGCCCAGCAGATCGCCTGGGGCATGCAGGACGTGATGTTTGCCGGCGGCGGCGAAGAGCTGTCCTGGGGCATGTCGCTGCTGTTTGACGGCATGGGCGCCATGTCCAGCAAGTACAACGCCACGCCCGAGCTGGCATCGCGCGCCTACGACGCCAACCGCGATGGTTTTGTCATCGCCGGCGGCGGCGGTGCCGTGGTGCTGGAAAGCCTGGACCACGCCCTGGCCCGTGGTGCCACCATCCTGGCTGAAGTGGTGGGCTTTGGCGCCACCAGCGACGGCGAAGACATGGTCGCCCCTTCCGGCGACGGCGCCATTGCCTGCATGCAGCAGGCCATGGACACCGTGGACGCTCCCATCGACTACATCAACACCCACGGCACTTCGACGCCTGTGGGCGATATGCAGGAAGTGCGCGCCATGCGTGCGCTGTTCGGTGACAAGGTGCCCCCGTTCTCGTCGACCAAGTCCTTGACAGGCCACTCCTTGGGCGCCACCGGCGTGCAGGAAGCGATTTACTGCCTGATCATGCTGAACAAGGGCTTCATCGCCGGCTCGGCCAATGTGGAAACGCCCGACCCCTTGCTGGGCGATATGCCCCTGGTGACCCAGACGCGCGATGCCGATCTGAAGACCGTGCTGTCCAACAGCTTTGGTTTCGGCGGCACCAATGCCTCGCTGGTGCTCAAGCGCTGGGACGGTCAGTAAGCCTCAGGCTGCTTTGTCCAAAACAAAAGCCCTGTGCGCCATGCCCAGGGCTTTTTGCTATGAAGCCTGTCTTCGCTTGGTGGGTGATTCGTTGGGAGGCGCCCATACGGCACTTCATGCGTTGTTGCTCGCCCTTGCCGTATCTCGATACTGTCTGCGGGCGTGCGCCTAGCCTGCAGTGCCGTCTGGGCGTTGTGGAGAAGGTGCTGGCGCCAAGATGATCTTCTCAGGCCCGCTCCGGCCTACCGCTGCCCAGGCAATGTTGGTGCTAGCCTATTTGCGGCAAAAACTGCCTTTACCCCCGTAGATATGAGCGTTGTAAGCTATTTTTTCTGAAGCATTTCCACCTGGCTGGCTGCCAGAAATGCCGCAATCAGTGGCGCCTGGCTGCGGCTGTGCAGGCAGTACAGGTATTCGGGCAAATGGGGTACGGGCCCGGCAAAGGGCAGCACCACCAGTTCGGGGTGGGCCGTGGCCTCATGGCGTGCAAAGGCGCTGACGCCCATGGCGCGTATCACGGCCTCGCGTATGCCCTCGCGGCTGGCAATTTCCAACACTCGGGCTGGGGCCACGCCGGCATCGGCCAGCAGCTGCTCGGTCAGCCTGCGGGTCACCGAGCCGGGCTCGCGCAAGATCACCGTCTCCTGTGCCAGCTCGGCCACTTCCACCTGGGTGCGTCGTGCCAGCCGGTGGCTGCGGTGCACCACCAGGGCCAGCGGGTCCTGGCCCAGCTCCAGACGTAAAAGGCGCGGGTCGGTTTCCGGGGTGGAGGAGGTGGCCAGGTCCACCTGGAAGGCCGATAGGGCCTGCACCATCTGCTGGGAGTTGCCGCTCACGATGGACAGCTGCACGCGCGGGAACTGCTGGCCAAAGCGCTGCACGATGTCCAGCACGTAATACGGCGCCGTGGCGCCTATGCGCAGCTGACCGCCCTGGCTGCCATCGCCCGCATGACGCAGGGCGGACTCCAGCTCCACCGTTTGCAGCAGCAGCTGTTCCACCTGGGGCATGAGCTGCAGGCCCTCTCCCGACAGACTGAGCCGCCCGCCCTGGCGGTGAAACAGCTCCACGCCGTAATGCGCCTCCAGCGCACGGACCTGGGTGGTGACCGTGGGCTGGCTCAAGCCCAGCTGGCGTGCCGCCAGCGTGATGCTGCCCAGGCGGGCGACCCAGAAAAAAGACTGCAGTTGCGTGACAAACATGGTGTGTGGGCCGCATGGACGGCTGCGGCAAGCCGCATTTCACCACGGCGGCAACGCAAATTTTCGAATAGGCGCTTTGGCAAATTTCGGTTCTGTGACACGCAGGTTTCACATGCGGTTTCTACAGTGCAAGGCAGCGAGTCAGTGCCCACAGGGGCGGACTCCACCACGGTTTCATCTCTGCACTTTTCAGGAATTTGCCATGCGCCTCGCCCTTGCTTCCCGCTCCCGCCGTCTTGCCTTGCTTACCGCCGCTGCCTGCTCGCTGTTGGGCGCAGCCGGCCAGGCCGCTGCCGCCAAGACCGAGCTGCTGGTGTATTCGGCCCTGGAAGCCGACCAGATCAAGGCCTACAAAGTGGGCTTTGAGAAAGCCCATCCCGAGATCGAGCTGAAGTTTGTGCGCGACAGCACCGGCATCATCACCGCCCGCTTGCTGGCCGAAAAAGCCAATCCCCAGGCCGATGTGGTCTGGGGTGTGGCGGCCACCTCGCTGATGCTGCTGGACAAGCAAGCCATGCTGCAGCCCTATGCGCCCAAGAACCTGGCCAAGGTGCGCTCCACCATGCGCGACCCGGCCGCCACGCCCAGCTGGGTGGGTATGGATTTGTGGTCGTCTGCCGTGTGCTTTAACACAGTGGAAGGCCAAAAACGCAAGCTGCCCACGCCCACCAGCTGGGCCGATCTCACCAAGCCCGAGTTCAAGGGCACTATCACCATGCCCCATCCCGCATCCAGCGGCACGGGCTATCTGATGGTGGCAGCCTGGCTGCAGATGATGGGTGAGGAAAAAGGCTGGGCCTATATGGACGCGCTGCACCAGAACATCGGCGTCTACACCCACAGCGGCTCCAAGCCCTGCCGCCAGGCCGGCGCGGGCGAATTCCCCGTGGGCCTGAGCTTTGAATACCGCGCCAACAAGACCAAGAAGGACGGTGCGCCGATTGACATTGTCTTCCCCAAGGAAGGCCTGGGCTGGGACGTGGAAGCCACAGCCATTCTGAAGACCAGCAAAAAGCAAGATGCCGCCAAGGCCCTGGCCGATTGGGCGGTGACGCCCGAGGCCAACCAGCTCTACGCCGCCAACTTTGCCGTGCTGGCCCTGCCCGAAGCCCAGGAAAAGCACGAGTTCATTCCTGCCGATCTGGAAAAACGCCTGGCCAAGAACGACTTCAACTGGTCGGCTGCCAACCGCGATCGCATCCTGACCGAGTGGGCGCGTCGCTACGAATCCAAAGCGGAAAAGAAATAAGCACCCCCTGAGCGGCTGCGCCGCTTCCCCCTCTCTGGCTTTGCCGGAGGGGGACGACACCAGCGCGGCGGGGCGGCCCTTGCGCGGTGTCTCTGGCGAAAGAGTGCTCGGCATGCGGCTGGGACACGTTGGCTCGGCGGCTTGGGTGTCGCTCCTTCCCCCGCCGGGGGAAGGCGGGGATGGGGCCTGGCCCCGGTATTTCTCCCTCGCCCGCTTGCGGGAGAGGGTGGGGGCGAGGGGGATTTGTTCCCCTCTCCAGGTTTGAACGTTGAAAGAAAGACATGCTGCGCATAGAACATATCGCCAAGCAATACAAGGACCAGCCGGTGCTGCGAGGCATTGAGCTGGCGGTGGATAGCGGCGAGTTCGTCAGCCTGCTGGGGCCTTCGGGCTGCGGCAAGACCACGCTGCTGCGCATTTTGTGCGGTATAGACCAGCCGGATGAAGGCCGCATCTTGTTCCAAGGCGATGACATTACGCGCTGGCCTGCGGCGCGGCGTGGCTTTGGCGTGGTGTTTCAAAGCTATGCGCTGTTTCCCAATCTGACGGCGGCGCAGAACGTGGCTTTTGGCCTCAAGGGCCAGGCCAGCAAGCAGATACAGGCCAGGGTGCAGGAGATGCTGGCTCTGGTGGGCCTGGGTGCCCAGGCGCAGCGTTATCCGGCCCAGCTTTCGGGCGGCCAGCAGCAGCGCATTGCCCTGGCCCGCGCGCTGGCGCCGCGCCCGCGTTTGTTGCTGTTGGACGAGCCGCTGTCGGCCCTGGATGCCCAGGTGCGCACCGAGCTGCGCAGCGAGATCCGCCAGCTGCAGCGCCAACTGGGCATTGCGGCCATCATGGTCACGCACGACCAGGAGGAGGCTCTGTCCATGGCCGACCGCGTGGTGTTGATGCACCAGGGACGTATCGAGCAGCAGGGCTCACCCGAGCAGCTCTATGCCCAGCCGGTCAGCCACTTTGCGGCCGGCTTTGTGGGACGCATGAATCTGCTGCCTGCCACGGCCGAGGCCGGCAATGTGGTGCGTGTGGGCGAGGGCAGGCTGGACTGCCCCACCAGTGGCTTTGATGTGGGCGAGGCCTTGCTGGTGGGCGTGCGGCCCGAAAGCGTGGTGCTGCACCCGGCCCAGCCTACGGCGTTGATGAATTTGTTCCGTGCCCGGGTGATGGAGACTTCTTTTCTGGGCTCCATGGTGCTGGTGCGGGTCTACAGCCCCACTTTGCAGTGCCAGATCGATGTGCAATGGCCGCTGCGCCATGACGCGCAACTGCCCGACTGGTTGCAGGGCGAGGTGCTGGTGGAGCTGCCTGCTGCCGCGCTGCAACCATTGGCGGCGCCCGAGAGCTTGCGGAGGGCCGCATGAGCCTCGCATCTGCTGTGGTGTCCGTGGCCCCTGCGGCCCCATTGGGGGCGGGCATACCTATGCCGCCCGCTGCTGCGGGCAAGGCGCTGCGTCGCCAGGTTTCCGGCCCGGCTGCGCCTCGGGAAACACGTTTTTTTAACTGGGAAAAGCTGTGGTTGGGCCTGCTGGTGCTGGGTCTGCTGGCCGTGCTCCTGGTGGCGATTGCCATGCCCGTGGGCACCTTGCTGGGGCGCAGTTTCTGGACGGCCGATGGCAAGTTCTCCGGCCTGTCCCAGTACTGGGCCTATGTCCGCATGCCGGGTGTGGGGCAGTCGCTGTTCAACAGCCTGTGGCTGGCGGCCCTGAGCAGCACGCTGTGCGTGGCCCTGGCCTATGGCTATGCCTACGGCGTGGTGCGCTCTTGCATGCCCTTGGCCAAATGGTTTCGCGCCGTGGCCCTGGTGCCGCTGTTGGCTCCTTCGCTGTTGATGGCCATCAGCCTGATTTACCTGTTCGGCACGCAAGGCCTGCTCAAGGCATGGTTGATGGGGGGCACGGCCTACGGGCCCTTGGGCATTGTGGCCGGCTCGGTGTTGTGGACCTTTCCCCATGCGCTGCTGATGCTGTGCACCACGCTGGCATCGGGTGATGCCAGGCTGTACGAGGCAGCGGCCACGTTGGGTGCGGGTCGCTGGCGCAGCTTTTTCCAGGTCACGTTGCCGGCCAGCCGCTATGGACTGATGATTGCCTGGATCGTGGTCTTTGTGCTGGTGATCACAGACTTCGGCGTGCCCAAGGTCATCGGTGGCAACACCCAGATGCTGGCCACGGACATCTACAAACAGGTGATTGGCCAGCAAAACCTGTCCATGGGCGCCGTGGTGGCCATGTTGCTGCTGGTACCGGCCGGCCTGGCCTTTGTGGCCGAGCGCCATTTGCGTGCCAAGCAGGCGGCGACCATGGCGGTGCGTGCCGTGCCGCTGCAACCCCAGCCCCATGCCCCGCTGGACCGTGCGCTGCTGCTGTATTGCAGCCTGGTGGCCCTGGTGCTGGTGGTGGTGATGGGCACGGCGGTGCTGGCCTCGCTGGTCACCTTCTGGCCCTACAACCTGAGCCTGAGTCTGAAGAACTACCAGTTCGACATGATGGATGGTGGCGGCTGGGCCAGCTACGGTAACTCGCTGATGCTGGCCGCGGCCACGGCCGTGCTGGGAGCGCTGTTGAGCTTTTTGAGTGCTTACCTGGTGGCCAAGCCCACGGGCTGGGCGCGCGCGCGGCAATGGCTGCATGCCATGGCCACGCTGCCCATGGCGGTGCCAGGGCTGGCGCTGGGCCTGGGCTATATTTTGTTCTTCAATGCCGCCAGCAATCCGCTGCATTTTCTCTACGGCTCTCTGGGCATTCTGGTGCTGTGCACGGTGGCGCATTTTTTCTCGGTGGCCCACATCACCCCGCTCACCGCCTTGCAGCAGCTGGATGCCGAATACGAGCGCGTGGCCGACTCCATGGGCGTGCCGTTCTGGACGCTGCTGTGGCGTGTGCACCTGCCGGTGTGCCTGCCGGCCGTGATGCAGGTGGCGGGCTACTTTTTTGTGAACGCCATGACCACGGTGTCGGCGGTGGTGTTTCTCTACTCGCCCGAAACCACGCTGGCCTCGGTGGCCGTGCTGGCCATGGATGACGCGGGCGATATCGCCCCGGCCGCAGCCATGGCCACGCTGATCTTTGCCACTGCTGCGGCAGGGCGGCTGTTGATTGCAGGTCTGGATGCGTGGATGCAAAAGCGCACCCAGCACTGGCGCCAGCGCTGAGCCGTCTCACATCTTTTTTCTTCCCCCTCGTTTTGGCCCCGGCTGCGCTGCCATGCTGTGTGGCAGGGGTGCGCTTGGCCTTTTTGCTCTGAACTGCTATGAAACATTACGACCTCATCGTGGTCGGCGCCGGCATCGTCGGCCTGGCCCATGCCTATACCGCTGCCTCGCGCGGCAAGTCCGTGCTGGTGATCGAACGCGATGCCGCCTGTCTGGGGGCATCGATTCGCAACTTTGGCTTTGTCACCATCACCGGGCAGCGTGCCGGTGCGCATTGGCAGCGTGCAATGCGATCGCGCCAGATCTGGGCGGAGATTGCACCTCGGGCCGGCATTGATGTGATCCACCAAGGCCTGTGGCTGACGGCACGCCGCCCGGCCGCCGCTGCCGTGGCCGAAGCTTTTATGCGCACCGATATGGCCGAGGGCTGTGCGCTGCTGACGCCGGCCCAGGCCGCAGACCGCCACCCCGCGTTGCGCACCGAGGGCCTGCAGTCTGTGGTCTACAGCCCGCATGAGCTGCGCGTGGAGTCGCGCACGGCAATTCCGCTGCTGGCCCAGTGGCTGCAGCAGGCGCTGGGGGTGGATTTCCGTTTCAGCGAAACCGTGACGGAGATAGCGGCCCCGCGCGTGGCCACCTCGCGTGGGCGCTACCACGCAGAGCGCGTGGTGGTGTGCAACAACGCCGATCCCGGTGGCCTGTTTGCCGGGGAATGGACGCCACACCAGGTACAGCTGTGCCAGCTGCAGATGCTGCGCGTGCGGCCCCAGACGGGCTTTCAGTTGGCGGGCGCTGTCATGGGCGATTTGAGCATGGTGCGCTACGAAGGCTATAGCGCTCTGCCCGAAGCCTCAGCCCTGCGCGCCGAGCTGCAGCGGGACGAGGCCGACAGCCTGGCACACGGCATTCACCTGATTGCCGTGCAAAGCGCGGATGGCTCCTTGGTGGTGGGCGACTCCCACCACTACGGCAGCGCGCCCCCGCCTTTTGCCAGCGAAGCCGTGGACCGGTTGATGCTGCGCCATCTGCGCGAGGCCTTGCGGCTGGAGGGGGATCAGGTGGTGGAGCATTGGGTGGGCACCTACCCTGTCTCGCCCGATGCCCCCTGCCTGGTCAAGGCCCCCGACGACGCCACGCGCGTGGTGGCCGTCACCAGTGGCTCCGGGGCCAGCACGGCGTTTGGGTTGGCGGAGGAGGTCTGGGGGAGCTGGTGACACCCCCCTGAGCGGCTGCGCCGCTTCCCCCCGCTCTTCGCGAGCTGCGCTCGCGGGCAGGGGGACGCTGCCAGCGCAGCGGGGCGGCGCGGCCGGCGTAGGCCCTTGCGCGGCAGCTCTGGCGAAAGGGGTAGTACATGCAGCAGGGGACATCCGGCTTTGCTCCTTCCCCCATCGGGGGAAGGTGGGGATGGGGGTGGCCTTCGGTATGGCTCCCTCGCCCGCTTGCGGGAGAGGGTGAGGGCAGGGCTGGCGCATCTAAAATACGGCAGCCCCTGTTGCACCGCCGGTGTGGCATGCAGGGCGCAGAGGCCTTGTTATGCCCACCATGAAGCTCGCCATCCTGGACCGTATTGGCGCTTTCCAACCGGAAGGTGAGGATGCCCTCGTCCCCGCGCAGGACTGGCAGCCCCAGCCTGGGGTGGTGGAGGCCATTGCCCAGCTCAACCGTGCGGGTTGGCATGTGGTGGTGGCCACCAACCAGCCAGGCCTGGGGCGCGGCAGCGTGGATGTGAACGAGCTCAACGCTTTGCACCAGCGCATGCACCGCGAGCTGGCACTGGCCGGCGCCCGGGTGGAGGCGGTGTTCTACTGCCCCCATGCGCCCGATGAGGGCTGCCATTGCCGCAAGCCGGCGCCGGGGCTGATGCAGCAGATTGCCGCCCGCTATGGTGCCGAGCCGCATGAAATCTGGGTGGTGGGGCAAGACCGCCAGCATCTGGAGGCAGGCGCCGCCGTGGGCGCCCATCTGCTGTGGGTGGAGCAAGGCTGTGGTGGCACCATGCCGGACCTGCCCTTGTCTGCCACGGTGAAGCGCCATGCCGATTGGCCGGCCCTGGCCCAGGCGCTGGCACCCGCGCAGGCCGAGGAGCAGGAGCGGCCCGCCGCACAGCCCATTTCCGCGCCACAGCCTGTTGTGCATTGAACCTGCCACAATCGTCCATCTACCGGCCCTGCTGCCCTGGCTGCATGGCGCAGTGCCGGCCCTTTTTGACCGTCTGACTATCCATGGCCTTTCTCCGCTCCCTGCTGCACATGCTGTTCATGTGCGTCACCGTCATTCCCTACACCTTGCTCATCTTGCTGTTGCGGGTTTGCGGGGCTTCGCCCGATACGCGCTGGAAAGTGGCGCGGGCCTGGCTGGCGCTGAGCGTGGATGCCGCAGGCTGGTTTTGTGGTGTGCGCTATCGCGTGCAAGGCATGGAGCATTTGCCCAAGAGCGATACCGAGGGTGTGGTGCTGCTGTCCAAGCACCAGTCCACCTATGAGACTTTCTTGCTGCCGGCCATCATGCCGCGCCCGTTGGCCTATGTGTTCAAAAAGGAGTTGCTGCAGATTCCTTTCTTTGGCTGGTCGATTGGCAGCCTGGACATGATTCACATCGACCGCAAGCATGGCTCGCGCGCCTTCCACAAGGTGGTGGAGCAGGGCAAGCGCCTGCTGGAAAAAGGTGTGTGGGTCATCATGTTCCCCGAAGGCACGCGCATTGCGCGCGGTGAAGTGGGCGAATACAAGACCGGTGCCACGCGCCTGGCCATCATGGCTGGCAAGCCGGTGGTGCCGGTGGCCGTGACTTCGGCCAAATGCTGGCCGCGCAAGGCCTTTGTGAAGATCCCCGGCGTGGTGGATGTGTCCATAGGCAAGCCCATTCCTACCGAGGGCCGCAAGCACGAAGAGCTGATGGCCGAGGTGCAGTCCTGGATCGAGGCCGAAATGCGCCGCCTGGACCCCGAGGCCTATCCCGCTGCCCCGGCACCGCTGCCTGCGCCTTCGCAGGACTGAGGCACAGCCCTTGCTGCCACTGTTGATTGCATGCCAAAACGCCATCAAGAGCAATATGGGAAAGCAGAGACTGCTCTGGCTTTGGTAGCAAACCCCATGCCGCAGGGTGCAGGCCAGGCCTTGCTGTGGGGCGGGCAAGACTTTCAGCACCCGGCCGCCACGCACCAAATCCTGCTGCAAGACGGCACGCGCGTGGCCTATAAGTTGGAGCGCGCGGCACGCCGCTCCATAGGCTTTCAGGTCAGCACGCAGGGCCTGTCCATACGCGCACCGCGTGCAGTGACACTGGCCCAGCTGGAAGCAGCCATTCACGAAAAAGCCCGCTGGATTGCGCAAAAGCTGCAGGAGCAGCGCGAGCGCGCCGACCAGGCCCTGGAGCAGCGCATTGCCTGGGAGAACGGGGCCGTGCTGCCGTTCCTGGGTGGTGAGCTGCGGCTGCAGCTGCACCCCGCAGCGCCGCGTGGCGGCAGCCTGCTGGCCGTGGGCGATGGTGCATGGGCGCTGCACCTGCCGGTGGCGCAGGGCGCCAGCGCTGCCCAGGTGCGTGCCGCCGTGGCCGCCTGGTGGCTGCGCCATGCCCGCAATCTGTTCACCGAACGCCTGCGCCACTATGCCCCGCAGCTGGGCGTGCAATGGCACAGCCTGCGCCTGTCCAATGCCCGCACGCGCTGGGGCAGCGCCAAGAGCGATGGCAGCATCATGTTGAACTGGCGGCTGCTGCACTGTCGCCTGCCCGTGCTGGACTATGTGGTGGTGCATGAGCTGTCCCATCTGCGTGTGATGGACCACAGCCCGCGTTTTTGGGCCGTGGTGGCCGAGGCATCGCCCGATTACGCGGCCCTGCGCGCCGAGCTGCGCGAGCATGCTTCGCCGCTGTGGGCATAGCCTGGCTGCGTCCGGCCTAGGTATGCGTCCTGGAGGCACAATATGTGCTTGCCTTGGGCTGCCGGCCCATGGCGCCTCACCAAGGGACTTCGCACCATGAATGCAGACACCACCTCATTGCATGTTCAACCCGCTGCGGGCTATGCAGGGGATATTCCCGCGCCTTTGGCTTGGCAGTGGGTGCAGGCCGGCCAGGCCGTGTTGGTGGACGTGCGCACCGATGCCGAGCGCGCCTGGGTAGGGCGGGTGCCGGGCGCCATCGCCGTGGCCCTCAAGCAATGGCCGGACATGCAGCCCAACCCCGACTTTGATGCCCAGCTGCGTGCGGCCGTGCCAGTGGGCCAGAAAGTGGTGCTGCTGTGCCGCAGCGGCGTGCGCTCGGTGGTGGCGGCGCAGCGGGCGGCGGTGCTGGGGATAGAGGCCTACAACATCCTGGAAGGGTTTGAAGGGGATGTGGATGGGAACAACCAGCGCGGCAAGCTGGGCGGCTGGCGTCTCCAAGGCCTCCCCTGGAATCAATGAGTTTTTGAATAGGGGCGTGGCATTGTTTGAAGGCGGTCATACAGCGCTTCATGCTTTGTTGCTCGCCCTTGCCGTAGATGGCTACTGTCTGCGGGCGAGACGCCGCGCCTGAAGCGCTGTCTGACCGTTGTGGTGACAGAGGTAGCACACAATGGGTTTTTCAGGCCCGCTCCGGCCACCCTAAGCCCAGGTAGGGGCGTAAAAAAGGCTCCCATCGGGAGCCTTTCGCATTTTGCGGGGTGCGTTTACAGCGACGGTATGCGCAGCTTCTGGCCGGGGTAGATCTTGTCCGGATGGCTGAGCATGGGCTTGTTGGCTTCGAAGATCACCGGGTATTTGTTGGCGTCGCCGTAGTATTTTTTGGCGATGGCCGACAGCGTGTCGCCGCGCACCACGTCGTGGTATTGGGCTTCGGGCTCGGGGTTGCTGACGGTCATCTGGTTGTCCACGCTGGTCACGCTGGAGACATTGCCGCAGCTCAGCGTCACTTTTTCCTTGGCGGCCTGGGTAGGGGCCACGCCGGTGACGGTGACTTTGGCCTGGCTGCCGTCATAGGTGACCTGCAGATCACTGACACCCAGATTCAGGGTCTGGATATAGGTGGCGATGGCTTGTGCCGCCTTGAGGTTCAGGTCGGCGGGCGATGTGGCCGCCTGGGCTTCTTTGCCACCGAACAGCTTTTCGCCGGCTTCCTTGATAAAACTGAGCAGTCCCATGGGTGTACTCCTTGAGGTGGTTTGGGCAAGAGCGTCCACTGTAGCGGGAAAATGACCGTTGGTACGTGGCCGCAGTCACAGTGGCATTTCTTGACTATTTCGGGAGAGAAACCGGATACCGGGTGCTGCTTGTGACAATCTGTTCGAACCCGTCCATAAAAAATACTGATAATCCGCCGCATGACTTTTCTGGCCATTGATATTGGCAACACCCGCTTGAAGTGGGCGATGTATGACGATTACCGACCTGGCGCCGCCTTGCTGGCCCATGGTGCCGAGTTTCTGGAACATATCGAGCGACTGGCCGAAGGTTGCTGGGCAGGCTTGCCCGCGCCTTCACGCATGCTGGGCTGCGTGGTGGCTGGTGACACAGCCAAGCGCCGCGTGCACGACCAGATCGAGCTGATGCTGGGCTGGAATGTCGAGCCGCAGTGGGTGGTGCCTGCGCAGCAGGAAGCCGGCGTGGTCAACGGATATGACCATCCCTCGCGCTTGGGCGCTGATCGCTGGGTGGCCATGATTGGCGCCCGCCACCACATGCTGCAGCAAGGGCCTGCACGGCCCTTGATTGTGGTGATGGTGGGCACGGCCGTGACGGTGGATGCGCTGGATGCGGAGGGCAACTTCCTGGGCGGCCTCATCATTCCGGGCCATGGCATCATGCTGCGGGCTCTGGAAGGCGGAACGGCAGGCCTGCATGTGCCCACGGGCGAGGTCAAGCTATTTCCCAAGAACACCAGCGATGCCCTCACCAGTGGCGGTACCTATGCCATTGCCGGAGCGGTGGAGCGCATGTACCAGCATCTGTCTGCACACTGCGATGCCGATCCTCTGTGCATCATGGCCGGTGGCGCAGGCTGGAAGATGGCGCCCAGCATGACGCGGCCCTTTCAACTGCTGGATAACCTGATTTTTGACGGCCTCTTGGTCATGGCGCACAAGCGCTGGGCATGAGGAGCCCCCTGGGCAATTGCCGCGGCAGGCGCGCTGGTGGGGCAAAAAAACTTGGAGCAAGTTTTGGTTGCCAGGCTGGGATAATCCAGGGCTATTGCATAGCAGGGGAAAAACATGATTCTGGTGACTGGCGGCGCAGGCTTTATTGGCGCCAACTTTGTGTTGGACTGGCTGGAGCGCCACGACGAGCCTGTGCTCAATGTGGACAAGCTGACCTATGCCGGCAATCAAGAGAACCTGGCTGCGCTGCAAGGTGATGCGCGCCATCATTTTGTGCAGGCCGATATTGGCGACAGCGCCACCATGGAGCGCTTGCTGGCCGAACACAAGCCCCGTGCCGTGCTCAACTTCGCGGCGGAAAGCCATGTGGACCGCTCCATCCATGGCCCGGAAGACTTTATCCAGACCAATGTGGTGGGCACCTTCCGCCTGCTCGAGGCCGTGCGTGCTTACTGGAGTGGCCTGCCCGCGCAGGACAAGGCGGCGTTCCGCTTTCTGCATGTGTCCACGGACGAGGTGTATGGAAGCCTGTCACCCTCCGATCCCGCCTTCACGGAAACCAACAACTACGAGCCCAACAGCCCGTATTCGGCCAGCAAGGCGGCCAGCGACCATTTGGTACGTGCCTGGCACCACACCTATGGCCTGCCGGTGCTGACCACCAATTGCAGCAACAACTACGGCCCGCTGCACTTCCCCGAAAAATTGATTCCGCTAGTGATCGTCAATGCCTTGGCAGGCAAGCCGCTGCCGGTCTACGGCGACGGCATGCAGGTGCGTGACTGGCTGTATGTGCGCGACCATTGCAGCGCGATCCGCCGCGTGCTGGAAGCCGGCAAGCTGGGCGAGACCTACAACGTGGGTGGCTGGAACGAAAAAGCCAATATCGACATCGTCAAAACAGTGTGTGGCTTGCTGGACAGCCTGCGCCCGCGCAGCGATGGCAAGTCCTATGCCGAGCAGATCAGCTACGTCACGGACCGCCCCGGTCATGACCGCCGCTATGCCATCGATGCCCGCAAGCTGGAGCGCGAACTGGGCTGGAAGCCTGCAGAAACCTTTGAGACCGGCATACGCAAAACGGTGCAGTGGTATCTGGACCACCCACAGTGGGTGGCCAATGTGCAGTCCGGTGCCTACCGCGACTGGGTGCAAAAGCAGTACACCGCCGCAGCGAAGTGAATATGAAGATTTTGTTGTTGGGCAAAGACGGCCAGGTGGGCTGGGAGCTGCAGCGCAGTCTGGCCCCGCTGGGCGAGCTGGTGGCGCTGGGGCGTTCCGGTGCCCCGGGGCTGTGCGGTGATATGGCCGATCTGCAAGGCCTGGCACAGACGGTGCGCCAGCTGCGGCCCGATGTCATCGTCAATGCCGCAGCCCATACGGCGGTAGACCGTGCAGAGTCCGAGCCAGAACTGGCCCGTACCCTCAACGCCCTGGCCCCCGAGGTTTTGGCGCAAGAGGCCCAGGCCCTGGGGGCGCTGCTGGTGCACTACAGCACTGACTATGTGTTCGATGGCAGCGGTAACGCCCCACGTGCTGAAACCGATGCCGTGGCGCCGCTGTCGGTCTACGGCAGCAGCAAGCTGGAGGGCGAACAAGGCATACAGGCTGCGGGCTGTTCACATCTGATCTTCCGCACCAGCTGGGTCTACGCTGCGCGCGGCGGCAACTTTGCCAAAACCATGCTGCGCCTGGCCCAGGAGCGTGAAGAGTTGACCGTGGTCGATGACCAATGGGGTGCGCCGACGGGGGCAGATCTGATTGCCGATGTGACGGCCCATGCCATCCGGCATGTGCTCCAGCGTTCGCAGGATGCAGGCCTGTACCACTTGGTGGCCCAGGGCGCGACCAACTGGCATGCCTATGCCCGGTATGTGGTGGAGCAGGCCAGGCAGATGCAGCCAACGCTGGCCATCAAGGCCAAAGAGATTCGCCCAGTGCCCAGCAGTGCCTTTCTCACGCCGGCACAAAGGCCGCAGAACTCGCGCCTGGATACGCACAAGCTGCAAAAGACGTTCTCGCTACAGCTTCCCGCTTGGCAGCAAGGCGTGAAGCGCATGCTGCATGAGATTTTGTAATTCCGAATGACCCACACCATGACGCAAGCACGCCAACCCTCACGCAAGGGCATCATCTTGGCCGGTGGCTCCGGCACCCGGCTGCACCCGGCCACGCTGGCCATCAGCAAGCAACTGCTGCCGGTCTACGACAAGCCCATGATTTATTACCCGCTCAGCACGCTGATGCTGGCGGGCATACGTGACATCCTCATCATCAGCACGCCGCAGGACACGCCGCGCTTTGAGCAGTTGCTGGGCGACGGCAGCCAGTGGGGCCTGCGACTGCAATATGCGGTGCAGCCCTCGCCGGACGGACTGGCCCAGGCGTTTTTGATTGGTGAAGCCTTTTTGGATGGGGCTCCCAGTGCCTTGGTGCTGGGCGACAATATTTTCTACGGGCATGACTTCCAGGGCCTGCTGAAAAAGGCCGATGCCCAGCAGGGCGCCACCGTGTTTGCCTACCATGTGCAAGACCCAGAGCGCTATGGCGTGGCGGAGTTTGATGCCACAGGCCAGGTGCTATCGCTGGAAGAAAAGCCTGTGCAGCCCAAGTCCAACTATGCGGTGACGGGTTTGTACTTCTACGACAGCCAGGTGGTGGACATGGCCAAGTCGCTCAAGCCTTCGCCGCGTGGCGAGCTGGAAATCACCGACCTCAATCGCCTGTACCTGGAGCAAGGCCAGCTCAATGTGCAGCTGATGGGGCGTGGCTATGCCTGGCTGGACACCGGAACCCATGACAGCCTGCTGGAAGCAGGGCAGTTCATCGCCACGCTGGAGCAGCGCCAGGGCCTGAAAGTGGCCTGTCCCGAGGAAATCGCATTCCGCAGCGGCTGGATTGACGCGGCGCAGGTAGAAAAGCTGGCCCAGCCCTTGCTGAAAAACGGCTATGGCAAATACCTGATGCAATGCCTCAAAGGTGGTGTGCGATGAAGGCCACGCCCACAGCCATTCCCGAAGTCATGGTGGTGGAGCCCAAGGTGTTTGGGGATGACCGCGGCTTTTTTTATGAAAGCTTCAACCAACAGGCTTTCAATGCGGCCACGGGAACGGACTACCAGTTTGTTCAAGACAACCACAGCCGCAGCAGCAAAGGGGTGCTGCGCGGACTGCACTACCAGCTGCCGCCCCATGCCCAGGGCAAACTGGTGCGTGTGGTGCGCGGTGCCGTGTGGGATGTGGCCGTAGATATCCGCCAGGGCTCACCCACCTTTGGCCGCTGGGTAGCCGAGGAGTTGACGGAGTACAGCCACAAGCAGTTCTGGATTCCGCCCGGATTTGCCCATGGTTTTGTGGTGCTGAGCGAGTCGGCCGACTTTCTCTACAAAACCACCAACTACTACGCACCGCAATCCGATCGCGGCATTGCCTGGAATGATCCGCAGATCGCCATTCCCTGGCCGGACCTGGGCATGGAGTGGTTGCTGTCGGACAAGGACCGCCGCCAGCCTTTGCTGCAGGACGCGGAGATCTTTCCCGCGTCATTCGGCGCTGCCTCATGATGAGGCAGTCTGCATTCCTGGAGCGTGCGGTTTAGCTGCCTTGCATCAGGCCCAGCACCAGGGCTAGTAACAGCAGGCCGCACAGCACGGCCAACGTGATCTTCACCCAGCTATAGGGCCGCTCACCCGCAATCTGGCCGGTGTAGCCGTTGGCCACAATCTGGTAGGTGGTGCGGCCATAGGTATAGCCCACCAGCCAGACCGGAACCAGTATGTGCTTGAACGTGCGGCCGCTGTAGGCGCGCTGCACCTGCAGATTGCGCTGGGTGTCGCCGGGAACCTGGCGGGAGCACATATTGCGCAGTTGGTCGTCCATATCGCCCTCGTTGATCTGGGCGGCCTTTGCCAGGTCCACCTGGTAGCGCTCCACGGTCCAGCCGCGCACAAACTCGGGCGTATAGGGCTTGAGGTCGGTGGTGGTAGGAAAGGGCTCCACCTGGCGCAGCAACTGGGGCTGCACGCCGACGGTGCCGGGCACCAGCTCGTCGTCAAAAAAATGCTGCAGCTGCCCTGATGCACTCTCCCAGCGCACATGGCGTACCTCACGGGTCTGGGTGTTGCCGTTGCTGTCGCGGTAGGTTTCGGTGGTGTAGTAGTAAAAACCAGCTTCGGCGTGCCACTGGGCATCGGCGTGGGCATCAAAAGTCCAATAGGGCAGGTAGACGCCGTGCAAGGTATCGGTCAGTGCGGCGGTCTTGAGCTTGTTGGGTGCAAACCAGCGGCTGCCATACCACTGGCGAATCCTGTCGCGTATCTGCCCGTCGCTGATCTTGAAGGGCAGCAGGCTTTGTGGCGTGATGGCGTTGTGCTCGGACTCGTGGGCAACAATGGCCGGGGAGCCGCAAAAATCGCAACGCTGGGCCGCAGTCTTGCTGGCCAGCACCGAGATGGCGCGGCAGTTCTGGCACTGCACTTCATAGCGCTCCTCGCCCCAGCCCTTGGCCGCAGCCGGCTGGCGCAGCGCACTCTCCAAATCCTGCTCCACCACCTCCTGGCCCAGCTGCGCGCGCGTTTCCTCGCTCCACTCCACCACCGCGCCGCAGTACGGGCATTTGAGCGACTGGGCCTTGGCATTCCACTCCAGATTGGCGCCGCACTCCGGGCAGGCATGCTTGCCCACCATGGAAGGCGGCGCAGCGCCGGGGACAGCGGAATAGGGCGAGAAAGAAGGTGAATCTGTCACGATGGAAAAAGGCGGAATGCTTTTGATGCGTAGGGCATAGCCTTTGATACTGGCATGGCCCAAGGCCAGGACACCGCGCAAGGGCCGCCCCGCAGCGCCGGTGTCGTCCCCCTCCCTCGCGCAGCGAAAGAGAGGGGGAAGGCGCGAAGCGACTCAGGGGGTGATTAGCCCTTCAAGAATTCATCCAACGCCGACTGCGCAATCCGCCACTGGCTGCCAATCTGGCGGGCCTTGAGATTGCCGGCCTGGATTTCCGCCAGCACATCGGCTTCGGCCACTCCCAGCACCTGGGCGGCTTGGGCCGGTGTCAAAACTTGCAGAGCAGCCTGTGCGGGCGCGGTCTGGGCGGCCTGAGTGTGTGCGGCCTGGGCCGCTGCAGGCGAGAAGGGGTCTGCGGTTGCAGCTCCTGTTGAAGGAGCACCACCGCTTTGCATGCTCTTCATCATTTCCTGGGCCATGCCAAAGCCCATGGCCATGGTGGCGGGCATGGTGGCCGCGGCAGCGCCTTCGCCGCCATTGGCCATGGCCTGGCCCATTTGGTACTTCACATAGTCGTTGAGGTTGCCGATGGCGCTCATGCTGGAGCGCTTGTCGATGGCCTGCTCCACCTCGGGCGGCACGGAGACATTTTCCAGGATGAAGCTGGTGATCTCCAGGCCGTATTTGTCGGTGACGGCGGGGTTGATCAGCTGCAGCAGGGCCTCGCCCAGGTCGCTGTAGCGGGTGGCCACGTCCAGCACCGGCACCTGGGCCTTGGCCAGGGCTTCGGAGAAGATGCTGACGATGCGCGAGCGCATGGTGTCGGCGAATTCATCGAGGCGGAAGTTCTGGTCCGTGCCCGCCACTTCCTTGAGGAATTTGGCTGGCTCTACGATGCGAAAGTCGTAGCTGCCGAAGGCGCGCAGGCGCACCACGCCAAAGTCCTTGTCGCGCACCATCACCGGGTTGGAGGTGCCCCATTTGTTGCCGGTGAACAGCCGTGTGTTGATGTAGTAGACATCGCACTTGAACGGCGATTGGAAGCCGTATTTCCAGCCCTGGATGGTGGACAGGATGGGGATGTTCTCGGTCGACAGCTGATGCTTGCCGGGGCCGAACAGGTCGGCGTACTGGCCGGCCGAGACAAACTGCACCTGCTGCGACTCGCGCACGATCAGCTGGGCGCCGTTCTTGATTTCCTTGTCCTCGTCCGGCCAGCGGTAGGACAGGGTGTCGCGCGAGTCATCGGTCCATTCGATGACTTCGATCAGCTGGTTTTTGATGATTTTCAGAAAGTCCATGCAAAACCTCTTGGTCCAGGGCAGAAAAACGAGCGATCCATTGTAGGGCTGTGCGAAAAGTCGGGCGGCTGTGAAATTATCAAAAAACGTAGCTATAGCTGCTTACATATCAAGCAGTTTCGTCGGATGTGGCTTGGATTACGCGCTGCTATTGAAAAGCGTAGCAAGCACCAACTAACATCTGCCACTTTGAATCACTATGACAGGAGATGATGTATGGAGAAATTGCAGGTTCAGCAGCCGTCGGCAGCGTTTGTGGCGGCATCGTGGGCCGCGCTTTTGCTCGGAAGCGCTGCCTATATGGTGGGGCTGTGGAATGCGAACATGGCGCTCAACGAAAAAGGCTACTACTTCGCCGTGCTGGTGCTTGGCCTGTATGCGGCGATTTCGCTGCAAAAAGTGGTGCGTGACCGTATTGAAGACATTCCCGTCACAGGCATTTACTACGGCATCAGCTGGGTGGCCTTGCTCATCGGCGTGGGGCTGCTGGCGGTGGGTCTTTTCAACGCCACATTGGCGTTGAGTGAAAAAGGCTTTTATGCCATGGCCTTTTTGCTCGCCCTTTTTGGCGCCATTGCAGTGCAGAAAAATACCCGCGACATGCAGGCACACCACGCAGACCAGCCCAAACCCGTGCAGAGCAAGCCGGAGCGAAGCAGCGAGGGCGAGGCGGGCGCAGGTGCTCAAGAAGGGATGGGGCAGCGCGTGCTTGCCTCCGTGGATGCTCTAGGCAGCAAGCCTGGGCGAAACAGCTAAAACAAAGCGACCGGAGCCTGATGGGCCCAGCGGTTCACACATCAACATGCTGGAGTACAAGACCACGACTTACGCAAATTCGGTTAGGGCGAGTGCTTTGCCTTAGGGCACAAGCCATGCTCCATCCTGGTTTGCGTAAGTCCTAAAGACATATGGGCTTCTGGGCGTGATTGAATAACCAGGCTTGGAGGCAAAGGCTTTTTTCGCAAAGCCAGGTACTTCGGCGAGGGTCGTAGAATTGGCAGCTTGCGCAGTGCAAGACTGCCCTTATTCAACGGGCAGGCCTTATGGGCCGCGCCCGTCTTGTGAACGACCATCCATGCTGACCTTCCAACAAATCATTCTGAAACTGCAGTCCTACTGGGCCGACCATGGCTGTGCTCTGCTCCAGCCCTATGACATGGAAGTCGGCGCCGGTACCTCGCACACTGCCACGTTCTTGCGCGCCATAGGCCCAGAGCCCTGGAAGGCCGCCTATGTGCAGCCCAGCCGCCGCCCCAAGGACGGCCGCTATGGCGAGAACCCCAACCGCCTGCAGCATTACTACCAGTTCCAGGTGGTCTTGAAGCCCGCACCGGACAACATCCTGGAGCTGTATCTGGGCTCCCTGGAAGCCCTGGGCTTTGACCTGAAGAAGAACGACATCCGCTTTGTCGAAGACGACTGGGAAAACCCCACGCTGGGCGCATGGGGCCTGGGCTGGGAAGTCTGGCTCAATGGCATGGAGGTGACACAGTTCACCTACTTCCAGCAAGTGGCCGGCATCGACTGCAAGCCCGCCACCGGCGAGATCACCTACGGCCTGGAACGCCTGGCCATGTATTTGCAAGGCAAGGAGTCGGTGTATGACCTGGTCTATACCGACGGCCTGAGCTATGGCGATGTGTTCCACCAGAACGAGGTGGAGCAGTCCACCTACAACTTCGAGCATTCGAATGCGGACTTTTTGTTCACCGCCTTCACCGCCCACGAAGCCACTGCGGTCAAGCTGATCGACGCCCAACTGGCCCTGCCCGCCTATGAGCAGGTGCTCAAGGCCGCCCACACCTTCAACCTGCTGGATGCCCGTGGCGCCATCAGCGTGACCGAGCGTGCGGCCTATATCGGTCGTATCCGCAACCTGGCCCGGGCCGTGGGCAAGAGCTATCTGGACAGCCGTGCCCGTCTGGGCTTCCCCATGGCTCCCAAGGCCCATGCTGAGGAAGTGCAGGCCGAGCTGGCCAAGGCAGCGGAACAAGCCGCCAAAAAGGCCGCTGCCTAAGTTCGGCACCTGCTCTCACTTCAAGGCCTGCGCCTGCCATGCCCACCATCTTCTCGCACATTGCCGTGCCCATTGCCGCCACGCTGGCGCTGGGCATGCGCCGCGTGCCACCCAGCATGTTGCTGGCGGGCATGCTGGCCAGCATTGCGCCGGATTTTGATGGCATCACCCGCCAATTCGGCTCTCACCTGCATGGCATGTGGGACCACCGGGGCTATACCCATACCCTGGGTTTTGCGCTGCTCATGGGCCTCGTCGGCCTGGGGCTGGCAAAGCACTGGAAGGTATCGTGCCTGGCGGGCTTTGCCTGGATGGCGCTGTGCTGCTTTTCCCATCCGCTGCTGGACATGTTGACCAGTGGCGGCAGCGGGATCGCGGCGCTGTGGCCCTTGAGTGAACAGCGATTTTTCAGTCCCTGGCGACCCATCAAGGTGTCGCCCATTGTTGCAAGCCAGTTTTTCTCGCAGCGCGGCTGGCAGGTGGTGAGCAATGAACTGCTCACCATATGGCTGCCCTTGATGGCCCTGGGCCTGTCGTGTTTTGCGCTGCGCCATATCCGGAAATCCCCATGAGTTCCTCCCAGAATCTACTCGTTGAACTGTTTGTTGAAGAGCTGCCGCCCAAGGCGCTGCAAAAGCTGGGCGATGCCTTTGCTGCCGTGCTGTTCGAGCAGCTCAAGGCCCAGGGCCTGCTGGCATCGACCGAGTCGCGCTTGACGGCCTATGCCTCACCGCGCCGCCTGGCCGTGCATATCACCGAGGTGCTGGCCCAGGCCGAAGACAAGGCCGTATCGCAAAAGCTGATGCCTGTTTCCGTGGGCCTGGACGCCGAAGGCAAGCCCACACCTGCGCTGCTCAAGAAGCTGGCTGCATTGGGAGCCGACGACGCTGCAGTGGCCGCGCTGCAGCGCCAGGGCGAAGGCAAGGCCGAGGCCTTGTTCTATGCCTCCACCGTCCGTGGTGTGGTGCTCACTGATGGTGTGCAAAAAGCACTGGACGAGGCCCTGGCCAAGCTGCCCATTCCCAAGGTGATGCGCTATCAATTGCAAGACGGCTGGACCAGCGTGCACTTTGTGCGCCCGGCCCACGGCCTGGTGGTGATGCATGGCACGCAGGTGCTGATTGGCGTGAAGGCCCTGGGCCTGACTGCCGGCGTGGCCACCCATGGCCACCGCTTTGAAGCGGCCGTGGACCCGGTGGTCATTCAGAGCGCCGACAGCTATGCTGAACAACTGCGTGAAGAGGGTGCCGTGATCGCCAGCTTTACCGAGCGCCGCGCTGAAATCGCCCGCCAGCTGAAAGCCGCTGCAGAGCGCGTGGGTGGCGGTGTACGTGCTATCGAAGACGAAGCCCTGCTGGACGAGGTGACGGCCTTGGTCGAGCGCCCCCATGTGCTGGTCTGTGAATTCGAAAAAGAATTCCTGGACGTGCCCCAGGAATGCCTGATTCTGACCATGAAGGCCAACCAGAAGTACTTCCCGCTGCTGGATACCAATGGGAAGCTGACCCACCAGTTCCTGGTGGTCAGCAACATCAGCCCGCAAGATGCATCGGCCGTCATTGGAGGCAACGAGCGCGTGGTGCGCCCCCGCTTGGCAGATGCCAAGTTCTTCTTTGACCAAGACCGCAAAAAGACCCTCTCCAGCCGCGTGGAGCTGCTGGACAAGGTGGTCTACCACAATAAGCTGGGCACCCAGGGCGAACGCATTGCCCGCGTGCGCGCCATTGCCAAGACCATTGCCCAGCAACTGGGCAACCCCGAACTGGGCCGCCAGGCCGACCAGGCAGCCATGCTGGCCAAGACCGATCTGGTCACCGACATGGTGGGCGAGTTCCCCGAGCTGCAAGGCACCATGGGCCGCTACTACGCCCTGAATGACCAGCTGGACGTGGCCGTGGCTGACGCCATCGAAGACCACTACAAGCCCCGCTTTGCCGGCGACGACCTGCCCCGTGGCAATGTGGGCGTGATCGTGGCCCTGGCTGACAAGCTGGAGACTCTGGTCGGGATGTTTGGCATCGGCAATCTGCCCACTGGTGACCGCGACCCCTTCGCCCTGCGCCGCCACGCCCTGGGCGTGATCCGCATGCTGGTGGAAAAAGACCTGGAGCTGGACCTGGAGACCTTGCTGGTCAGCACCTTGCCCGCCTTCGGCGACAAGATCACCGATGCTACGCCCCAACTGGTCGAATTCATCTACGACCGCCTGGCCAATCTGCTGCGCGAACAAGGCTTTAGCGCCCAGGAAGTCGAGGCCGTGCTGGCCCTGCAGCCCCAGCGCCTGTCCGACGTGCAAAAACGTCTGGAAGCCGTGCGCGCCTTTGCGGCGTTGCCCGAGGCACCAGCCCTGGCCGCAGCCAACAAGCGTGTGGGAAATATCCTGAAAAAGGCCGAGGAGGCCGTGCAGCCCCAGGTCAACGCCTCACTGCTGGCAGAGCAGGCCGAGAAAGACCTCTACACCGCACTGCAGCAAGTGGCTCCCAAGGCGGAACAACAATTTGCGGCAGGTGATTACACCGCCAGCCTGCAAACCCTGGCAGCCTTGCGTGTACCAGTGGATGCCTTCTTTGAGCATGTGATGGTGAATGCGGAAGATGCCGCGCTCAAGGCGAATCGCCTGGGCCTGCTGGCCACGTTGCACCAGGCCATGAATCGGGTGGCGGATTTGGCGCGGTTGGCGGTTTGAGGTTGCGTCTACCCCTCTGCCTTGTGGATCTGGCGGCATCGCTGGATTGCGACGAAATCTTTAACCTGGCCCACTCCTCTCTATAGGCTTTGTCAGGTGAAGGTTCGTCGCCGTCGCATCGCACTCGTGCTCGCGGTGTTTGGTCATTGAGACAAAGTTCTGCGCCTCTACGCCGGCGGTCTTACAGCCCTGTGAAGTAACGTAATGCGCTGGTCAGGTGCCAACGCAAGTGTTTGAGGCTGCGGTGGCTCGCGCGCTGGGCGAGGTGGACCACGCTGACTTTAGGCTGGAGGGTGACCAGCCATCCCTTTCTCTTCATACGTAGGCAGATGTCGACGTCCTCGAAGTACATGAAAAAGCGGCGGTGGTCGAAACCTTGAACAGCCTCAAAGGCTTCGCGGCGGAAGACAACAAACATGCCGGCGGTCCAGTCGACCGCGATGGGCTCTTGGTCCCACTGGTAATCGGGAGTGCGTTGCTTGAGCAGTGACCGGCGCAGCAGCATCGGGATGGTCGGGAAGCGCCGTACGCTGTCCTCGATGTCGCCTGTACCGTTGAGTACTACCGGCGCTACGGCACCTATTGCCGGATCGTTCAGGACCGCGAGCAATTCATCCAGGTTGAGCGTGGGCAGCCGGATATCTGGATTAACAACGACGAAGAACGCGCCGCGGGAATGTGCGAATGCTTCGTTGTGATTGGCTCCAAAGCCTTTGGGCGTCGCGTTGCGGATGATCCGTGATGGGAATGGCAGGTCCCGGAAGGGCGTCTCGTCTTCCGGCAGATTGACGGTGATTAGCGCCTCCATATCGGGCAGTGCGAGTCGTCGCAGATCATCAAGCAGCGGTGCGATCAGCTGGGACTGGCCATGGCTGACGATGGACAGCGTGAAAAGGGGCGTTGGGGAAGGCGTCATGTCGAAAGAGCAGGCTCCGGTCGCTTCAATGCGATCCGGATGGAGCATCGCCAGCACGCTGGAATGCGAAGAGAAGAGAGAGCCAGACGATCCATGCTTCCAGGACCAGATAACCGATACCAACCAGGGCGAACATAGTCATCGCGGTGCCTCCGACACAGCGATAGATGGTCACAAACATTGCTGTTAGCAGCAAGATGCCGGGAATAATTCCGAAGAGGTGTAGAGCTTCCAGGTACATCGAATCCACGATGACGCTATCTATCGGATTGAGTGCCACAGACTTGGCGGTGACGAGCGAGCCGATCTTGCTGGGGCCTATCAGCGCCAGTTGCTGAATGGAATCCGCGAGGATGTCTAGGCGTGTCGTTACGGATGTGTCCAGCCCGGCGCGCGACGTGATCGCGACGGCTGCGATGGTTGCGACGACTGGGAAGGCGATCAGTACGTAGATCGGATGGCGGGACCGGGAGGACACCCTGATGATCACGATGATCGCTATGCAGAGCAGGCTGATCGATGAACTGGCCAGGCCGATGACGGCGAGGCTGAGTAGGCGTGGGATGCCACGTAGGGTGGAGAAACCGACGACGCCGAGCATACCGGCAGTGGTGGGGATCACGGCGATGCCGGCGCGGCGGTCGAGACCGAATAGGTTGGTCTCTTTGTAGAGGGAGTCTGGCGCAAAGACGATTTCCAGTCCCTGGGTCAGCAGGACGGCCACGAGCACAGGAAGGATGAAATGTCTGGCGAAGTCGTTGCTGTCGGACGGCGATATCAGTGAGCAGGTGGTCAGCAGCATCCCCAAGCTGACTAGGTAGTAAATCAGGCCCGCTTGCGCGGAGGACGTCGCGGGAGGTTCCAGCAGAACTGAGAGAACGCAGAGGGCCACTATTGTGAGGATGGTGAGGCCAAACAAAGTAAGGCGGGGCAGACCGTTGCGACGTACGAGTCCAAGCACCAGCCAGAAGATGGCAGCTTCCTTGGCTAACTTGACAAAGGCTGGAGCGGAACTCTCGAAATTGAATTGACGCAGGCCGAGGATGTTGTCGCTTACCTCGAAGACACCGCCGGCTATGAAGGCCGCAAACAGCAGCCACCATCGTTTTTTGAGCCGGAGCTGCTGAGCGATTCGGGGGTGCGGAGGGGGTGATGCGAGCGCAGTCATGGCTAGTCGGTTGCGCTGGAGACTTGGCGATGAGAGAGGAGTGAGATGATCGTATCCGCGAATCCGTCGCGACTAGCCTCGACTGTCAGCGCGCTTCGCTGGATGCCTTCTAGAGCGACTGGCGTACCAACTACAGTCACGCCGCAGGCCAACGCTTCCAATACCTTGAATTTGACCCCCGCGCCTTGTGCGAGAGGGGCGATTGCTAGTTCGCAGTGCTCGAATAGCTCACCAGGGTTGTCGAGAAATCCAGCCCTGCGAATTCCCTCGGCGCCCACCGGAAGCGTCACCTCCTTGCTACCTGCCCCACCCAACACCAGTGTGGCATCCGGGACAGCGCTGCGGATTGTGGGCCATGCTTGGGTGAGCAGCCAGTTCGCTGCTTCGGCATTCTCAGGCCTTGCGAAGTTCGCGAAGAACAATAGTTCCGAGGTGTGTACACCGGCGGGCAGACGGGTCACCGCACCCGTCCACCGTGGTGCGGTCCAGGGGCGTACGCTGACCTGGGGCAGGTCATAGAGTTGCGTGGCAAGTGCCTGGTCCTTGTCGGACAAGGTGATCACTTCGTCAAAGGAGCGCAGCAGGTTGCGTTCGGCGCGGACCACAGGTCCAGTCAACCAGCGCATTGATGCAGATTCACTGCGCATCATCTTCTGGATGAACAGGTCGTGCGCGCAGCAGCGGGTGTGTGGGCGCGGCCCCGACAACGGCAGTGCTCGTATTACTGGAGGAATGACTTGGGTGAAGTCGGCAAAGACGAGCTCGTATTCACCTTTCGCCAGTTCGTGTCGCAACGCACGTTCAAAGGCGACGTTGGCGCGTGTGTCGAGCAAGGGCCAGGCCGCGAACATAGTTGTTTTACCCGCCAGCAGATTGGCCAGGTAACCCACGAGGGCCGTACTGCGTGTCTGACCGAACACCGTCGTACGGGGAGTAGTGAGGTGCTCCTGCCGGACGGGTTCTGTTGTACAGATCATGCAGGTGACTTCGTAACCTGCATGTTCCAGGTCGAGTCGATGCTGGAACGCGGCTTGTCCGCCAGCGTGTGGTGCAGACTCGTCCGGCAAGAATGCCGACACATACAACGCGCGTCGAGACGGCATCGCGTTGTGGGTCATCGAATCACCTTTTTCCAATGGCGCAGCAAACGTGCGATGAAGATCAACAGCTGAAGCAGCTTGTTTTTCTCTGTACGCAGTTGCATGAGCGTGAATTCGAACAGCGTCGCCGTGAACTGGACGCTCGATACACCGGTGCGGGAGAACTCGCCTGCCACGAACTTGGGCTCACAATGCAGTTGTGCGCCACCGAGCACTGAGCGCTTCACAAAGAGCTGATCTGCAGCGATAGGGAGTGAGTGGCTGTAGTAACCGAATCGGTCATGCAACGACCGACGGATCAGTGTGCCAGCGGAATGGTGGCTCAAATAGGCGCTGTGCCCACGTAGCCAGGGCTTCCCGCGTCCAGGCAAAGCGATGGTGTCTCCGTCTTTTACGCTCGCCGCCACGATGTCGGCGCTGGATGCATCAGCCAGCCGGCGATAGCCCGCAATGGCGTCGGGGTAGAGGCGGTCATCGGCACCAATCACCAGGTAGTACTCGCTCTGGCAACGACGCAGTCCCTTGTTGAGTGCGTCGTAGATGCCGAAGTCGCGTTCCTGGATGATGGTGATCCGGTCCTTCAGCCCATCGGGGAACTGAGTGAGAGTGTCATCGGTCGAGCCACCGTCTACAACGATCCATTGAAAATCAGTGTCGGTCTGCATCTGCAGATCGGAGGCCAGGTGCCCGATGAACTTGCCTGCGTTGAGCGTGGCAGTGATTACGGAAATGGTGGTCAAAGCTGGTGGTCCTGTTGGATGTGCGGCGGTTCCTGCCGACGACGTCGTCGAGCGATGAAGTCAAGGTATCAGATGTAGAGAGCGAGTCCTCGACCGGCTGATATGTTCGCGAGAACATCAGGATACGGGCATGGTGCTAGTCGAGGGGAGCATGGGAAGGCCCATCACCAATACGGTGCCGGTCCATGCCGTGGCCCAGGTCCTCACTTTCGTCCGGGCAGAGGAGTAGAGCTTCACCGGTCGGGAATTCTCCTTGACGTACAGGTCGAGGCACCCGTCGTGCTGGACGTTTGGTTGGCTGTGCTTCGAACAAACTCAGTATGTCCTCGCCGATAAAGGTGCTGCCAGCACTGAGGAACCCGATTCAGACACAGTCCTTGGCTCACTGCCATGTAGAGCACAGCCACTTTGGTGATTGGCTGCCTTGTATTTGCTACTCCGGGAAGGGACAGATAGCAACTGTCTTCGAAGTGGCCAGAGTCCTCGGGACGGGAGAGTAGCGCGATAGCTTTCTGGAGAGGGAGATTCATGTTGAGGGAGCCTCCCGATGTGCTGCGGCAGCATGTGCTACAGCCTGCAAAAGTACCTCGCCGCAGGCGTGGCGGCGCTTGATTCCTCGGGCGATTAGTTCGTCGGGTGGGGGGGGGGTTGCGCGTGTGGCGTACTGTGCCCAGGTAGCCGACATTGCGTCAGCTAACGAGGTGGCATTACCGGTCTGGAAGAAACTAACCAGCGGGTCGTCGATCTCGGTGTTCACAGGGATGTCAGAGGCGATTGCCGATTGGCCCAGGGCAACGGCGTCGTAGACTGCACCCCCGCCAGGCCCACCTTCGAAAAGAGTGGGCTGAATTAGTGCCACGGCACCACGGATAAGCGCTAGCTGGTCCAGTTTGGGAATCAATCCCAGCGTATGAATGCGGTCTACGATGTTGTCACGCGAGGCTTCCTGCATCAACTCATCAAAGTAGCCAGGAAATCGATAGTCGGTCGTTGCGCCAGTGCAGACCAGTGAGAGTTCCGGATGGCGCTTGACCAGCAGGGCAAGCGCCTTGAAGACGGTGCCGTGATCCTTGTGCTTCCAGAACTGGTTACACACGATGAAGTAGGGGCCAGTGATCTTGTGGCGCCGGCACGCGTCGTCCGGGTCCACTGAGAACGCTTCAGTGCCGGGTGATGGGCTGAAGGGGAGGGTGAAGATGCGAGCGCGTCGCTTGGGGAAGAAGTGGTCGATGTCGCGCTCGACATCGTGTGCATTGACAATGACGGCTTCGGCGCTGTTGAGCATGTGTGCGAAATCATGGTCTCGGCGGGCGCATTCCTGCGGGGTGAAGAACTGGGGCAGGTGTTTGTGTTGGAAGTCGTAGAGGTAGCCGACCCAGGGTGTTTTGCCGGTGGCTTGAGGGATGAAGGCCGGTAGCAGTGCATCGAGTTGCAGCCGTGACGCGGTCCGTGCCAGTGCGCGCGGACCGATGTCGATCTGATGAAGGACTACACCCGTTCCCTCCATGGCACGCTCAAGGTGCTCGTGGTGCGGCCGGTGTGTGGTGATTGGGTGAAAGCGGATCACGCTGCGCGCGATGTCGCGCAGACGGCGAGCCGTCACAAGGGGACCGCGCATTGGCACCAGTACATGCAGCTCCAGTGTGGGGTCCGCATGACGAAGCCCCGTGGCAATGCCGCGTAGAAAGTCCAAGCCACCACCCCAATCCATAAAGCCTTGTGCCAGCAGGCCCAGACGTCGAGGTTGGGTCACCGCGGCGAAGTATTGCACGTTCATGGATGGAGCTGATGCAGGGTGTTTGTCGCCTCGATATGCGAGCGACACGATTGGCGGAAATGTTGGATTTTCGCTTCAGATGTGCTGGAAAACTTCAAGGGCTGAGTACTCCATGCGGACCGTGGCACGCGTTTGCATACGTCGTGATCCTCTTCGAAGACCTTGCGGTTGACTTGTGCGGTGGAGCTGAAGAAAGAGGACAGGGTGCTCGCCGCCTGCTCGTTACGAACCGGAGCCACGAGCAGCCGGCTGCTGAAGGTGGTCGTGTCTTGTCGGGCGTCGCGTGGGAAAAAATTTTGCAGTGAGTACGAAAATCCGTAGGTCGAGGACAGCATCGTGAACGGGAAAAGATACACGCTCATGTAGCCCTCATACCCGTAGTCGATGGTGAAGAATCGCTGCAGGCTGGCCAGTTGCTTGCGCAGGCGGGCGTTACCCACGGGTGCCCTCCATACAGAGTTCAGACCGTGGTAAATGTTCTCGCCGCCCTCCAGCTCTAATTTCGACAGCGTCTGGGGGTGGATTAGCGAGATGTGATCGGGCTCCAGCGCGTTTTCGATCGCCAGCGGCCAGTAGCAATCGTAGACATACGCATTGATGTCAGCCCGCGCACCGATGTTGAAAGAAATATTCTCTAGGATCTCGGCCGTTTCACTTAGTTGGTCGTACAGCTGTTGACGCGGTGTCACAGAAAAGAACAGAAAATCGCCGCACCAATCTGTTGTGAAGGTGGCGAGTTTGGCTTCACGGAGGTCGCAACTGCGATAGTTCTCCGGATGCGGCACAATCATTCGGCCGTGCGAGTGCGTCCAGCCGTGATACAAGCAGGTGGCAGCCTGGTTGCCGTGAGTGCCTGCATAGATTAGCGCGCCGCGATGCGGGCAGCGGTTGTCAAAGACCACCAGGTCGTTTCCGTCATGGAATACGACCACGTCACCGATACAGGTCTCGAAGCGCAGATAGTCCCCGGGCTGAGGCAGCTCGTTGCGATGGCATAGCAGGTGCCAGTAGTCTTGGATGAGGGATTGATCGAAATTCATCACAGTTGCTTGGCAGGCGCTGCATACATAACCACATCGGCCTTCACGCTGCGCATGATTAATGCACCAGCGCCGATCTTGGCGCGTTCGCCGATCTTGACCCCCGGTAGAACCTTGGCACCTGTGCCGAAGAAGGCTTCGCTGCCTACGACAACGCGGCCGGTCAGGTCGACGTGGGCGCTCAGCGTGGCGTATGCCCCGAGTTGCACATCGTGGCCGATGCTGCTCATTGCATTGATTGCTGCAAACTCACCCACCGTGGCATCCGCCGAGATCAGCGCGAAGGGGCACACTGTCACGCCTTCACCCAGTCGGGCCGAGCCCGCGATCACGGCCGAGGGATGAATGACCGTCGCGAAACTGGCCCCCTTGGCCTTGAGCTCAGAGGCGATGCGGCGCTTGGCTTCCGGACTGGCGATAGCCATGACCAGTGCTTCGCCGGGCTCGGGTACATAGTCCTCAATTCGGCCGCGATAGACGAGGGTGTATGGGAAGTTGTCGAGCGAGTTCGAGGTTGTATCCAGGAATCCGGTAAGCGGTGGGAGAGATCCGGCAGCCGTGGCATCTGCGATCCAGTTGATCAGTTCGCGGGCGTAGGCGCCGCAGCCCACCAAGGTCAGAGAGGTTGGAATCATTGGCAGAGGTAGCCGCCGTCGACGGCCAAGGTAGTTCCTGTGACCCACCGTCCGGTGGGGCCGAGCAGGTAGACCGCAGCGTTGGCGATGTCACTCGGTTCGCCGAAGCCTAGCAGGTGACTGGATGCATACGCGTCTACGACGTTTGGCGCGGCTCCTTGCGTGATGCGGTCATGCATGGGCGTTTGCACGGCGCCTGCAGCGATGGCGTTCACCCGGATGCGGCGCGGAGCGAACTCGCAGGCCAGCGACCGCACCATACCCTCGATTGCAGCACGGCTTGCGGAATAGGCCGCCATCCCGACCTTACCTGCGGAGCCGGCCACAGAGGACATGAAGACCAGCGAGCCGCCGTCGATCATCACACCCTTCTGCGAGGCTGCGCGCGCCAGGCCTGCAGCCGCAAAAAAGGCGCTACCGAAGGCCTCATCGAACTGGGCCTGCTTGCTCATGCGGATAGGGCGCAATAGTTCCGCGCCGGCGGCATGGAATATGCCATTCAGCGGCCCGTGCTCTTGGGCCAGCCCCTTGACCCAGTCGGCGGCCGCATCAGCGTCGTGCAGATCCTGAACGCATGCGATGTGTCCCTGACCGGGCCACGATGACAGCGCCGCTTGCAACCGTTCAGTATGACGACCTGCACCAAGTACTTGACCGTTGCAGGCTGCGATCAAGGCCGCGACCTCGCGGCCCAGGCCAGACGAAGCGCCTGTCACAAGGAAGCGCTGGCCTGTCAGTAGGTCGTTCTTGAAGAAATTCTGCGACATGGGGTCAGACCTCGATTGTGTCGACCACACGGAGTGGGCCGATGTTCAGGCAGGCTGATGCCCACGAATATCCGACGCCAAAACCGAACAGGGCCAGGCGTTGAGATCGCTCGCGCAAGGCCGACTTCAGCTTGGTTGTCATCAACAGCGGAATGGATGCGGAACTGGTGTTGCCGAATTCGTCGATGTTCAGCGGTGCTTGCTCCGGCGACAGCTTCGCTTTCTTGATCAGGTGCTTCAGCATGAACTGGTTGGCCTGATGGAACAGATAGTAGTCGGGCAGGCGGTTGTCGGTAGTGCCGAGTTCGACGGTGCGTGCCACTAGCGGAGGCACCGCGCGCAGCGTGAAATTGAAGATCTCGCCACCGTCCATGTAGAGTGCGTCGCCGGCGCGGCCCTGCAAGCGAGCGTCGCCGCAGGCCATGTAGTCCCGGAATCCGCCGGTAGGCACGATCAGGTTTTTTACGCCTTGGCCGTCACTGCCCAGAATGAAATGGCTGGCGCTGTCATCGTCGGTGGCCTCTAGTGCTGTGGCTGTGCCGGCATCACCGAACAACAGCGCGGTGGCACGGTCGGAGGGATCAACAATGCGGCTAATCGTGTCGCCGACCGCAAGTAGTACGCGCCGCGCGGCGCCGGTCTGGATCATAGTCATGCCCAGCCACAGCGCGTAAGGATAGCCCGAGCAGCCTAGATTGATGTCAAACGCGATGCAGGCTTGTCCAACGCCGAGGTCTGCTTGCAAGGCACAGGCTGTGGGAGGTAATCGGAAGTCCGGTGTTTGGGATACGAAGATGAGTGCATCCACAGACTCTGGCTCCCAAGCCAGCTCTTTCAGTAGCGCTTGGGCTGCGGAGCGACAAAGGTCTCGGGTGGTAGTGTCGCCTTCGACTTGTCTGCGCGACTTCACTCCGATCATCTTCACCACGTCGGCAACGCCGGCCTCTCCGAACGTGTCGAAAAAATCGTCGTTCTTGCGCACCCTGGATGGCACGCAGGACACAACACCGACGATGCGTCCGTTGGACGTACGGGCTTCCCTGCCGATCACCTGGCTCATGGTCAGCTCTTCTTGGCAGCTTCGATCAGTGTCTCGATGTCGGCTACTGTCGTGCAAGCTGTCAGGGCCTGGCCGTTGAGCATGACGTTGAAGCAGTCATCCACCAAGGCAATCACTGACACCACAGCCAGCGAGTCCCAGGCAGCTTCGGCGCTGTGGAGGTCGAAGGTCGGGTTGACAGCCGACTCGTCGACTTCCAGGATTTCGGCAATACCAGCGTAGAACTCGCTCATTTTTCACTTCCTTGAATGGTAAGAATGCAAGCAGACCAGGACAGTCCGACCCCGAAGCCAATCAGCATCAGGCGCTTGCTGGATTTCAACTGACCCTGTTTCAACATCGCGTGCAGCGTCAGAGGGATGGTGGAGGACACCGTGTTGCCGACCTCCTCAAGGTGTATCGGCATCCGGTCCGCCGGAATTTTGAGTTTCTTTCTCAGCGACTCCAGCATGAATCGGTTGGCTTGGTGCAGGACGAAATGATCGATGTCCTGCATTGTTAGACCAGCCTTGGTCAGCAGCGCATCGACAGAACGCGGCACCTCACGTAGCGTGAAGGTCATAACCTCCGCACCATTCATGTACAGGTGATTGGCAGAGCGCACGTTGTCGGAAGTATCCAGCACTTCCTCCGCCGACGCGGCATCGGCAGGACGGCGGAAGCCGCCAGCGGGAACAATCAGGTGCTTGGCGCCGCTGCCGTCGGTGCCGAAAACGAACGGTCCGATCGAGTCTCTTTGTGTTTCGTCTGCGACGAGCGCCGTCGCTGTAGCGCCGTCACCAAAGAGGGTACGTACGCTCTTGTCCATCGGGTGGATGTATTTCGAGTACGTGTCTGCAGTCAGCAGCAGTATGCAGCGGGCAGCGCCGGTCTCGATCAGACCTTTGGCCAGTGAGAGGCCATACACATAACCGGAACAGCCCAGGTTGATGTCAAGAGCCCCGGCCGAGGTCGGGATGTCAAGCCGGTCTTGCAGGATGCAGGCCGTGGTCGGGAGGATATGGTCAGGCGCCTGAGTGCACAGGATGACGAAGTCCACCTCCGTTGGCTGAATTACACCCTGCGCGAACAGCTTGAGCGCGGCGGCGTAGGCTAGGTCGCTGGCGGTTTCGTACGGACCGGCAATGCCGCGGCTCTGGATTCCAGTCTTTTCGAAGATCTTTTCGGCCGGCCAGGCCGGATAGAGGCGGGCTAGATCCGCATTGGATAGCTTGCCCTCGGGTATGTAGTCGGCTATATCGGCGATCTTGGTGCTGACAAGCATGGAAAGGCCTTTGGAAACCGTACCTGGTTCAGTACTTGCCTGCATAGAACGCCTGGATGCTGCTGACGATGGTGTCGATTTTTTCGTCGGATAGGCCTGGCCAGCTCGGCAGGTTGATGCCGCGCCAGGCGAGATCTTCCGCCACACTGTGCTTGCGATAGTTGTGCGCGTACATGGGCATGGTGTGCATTGGATAAAAGAGCGGGCGCGTCTCGATCCCGTCTTTGGCCAAGTGTTCACGCAGTGCATCGCGGTGTTCGACACGCTCCACCAGGATGGAGAACATCCAGTAGCTGTGGACCGTGTCCTTCGCTGCCTTGTGCACCTCGACTGGCAGCCCTTCGAGAGCAGCCGTGTAGCGAACAGCTATCTCGCGCTTGCGCGCAATGAACTCATCTGCACGTTCTAACTGCGCCAGGCCGATGGCGGCCTGGATGTTGGTCATGCGGTAGTTGTAGCCGATAACGTCATGCCAGTACTCACGGTGCGCAGCCAGCCCCTGACCCTTCAGGTGCCGGGCTCGCTCAATGAGGGTCTTGTCGTTGGACACCACCATGCCGCCTTCTCCGGTGGTAATTGTTTTGTTCCCGAAAAAGCTAAATGTTGAGATGTCCCCAAAGGTCCCAACGTGACGGCCCTTGTAGAACGTGCCAAAGGCTTCTGCACAGTCCTCGATGATAAAGAGTCTGTGCTCTGCAGCGATTGCCATCAGCGCATCCATGTCGCAGGCTTGGCCGTACAGGTGCACTGGCATGATGGCTCGCGTGCGCGGCGTGATGTGGCGCCGAACGTCTTCGGGATCGATTTGCCAGCTGGCGCGTAATGAGTCGACGAACACTGGTTTGGCACCTGTGTAGGCGATCGAATTGGCTGATGCGATATAGGTTAGCGTGGGCACGATCACCTCATCGTTAGGACCGATTCCTAGGGCCATCAGTGCCAAATGCAGAGCTACGGTCCCGTTGGATACTGAGGCGGCATGATCCACTTGGATCCGTTGGGCGAAGCGCTGCTCGAATTCGGTGACGAAACGTCCACGCGAAGATATCCAGGACGTGTCCAGACATTCGTTGACATACTTCTTCTCGTTGCCGCTCAGATCGGGTTGGTAGATGGGAATGGTGTACTTGCTCACAGCACTAGTCCTTGGTTCTGAATACGCGGCTGAAAACGTAGATCTGACCTGGGATGGATACGACCGAGTAGGCCAGGATGGTGGCAAGCACTGCCCCCGTGGCACCCCACATGGGCGTCAGAATCCACTTGAGTCCGAAGGCGATGGCCGACATGCCCAGGGCGAAGACCACCTGGATGCGCAGCATGTTGGCGCCATTCATGAAGGCAGCGGTCGCTGCAGTGACAGCATCGATGATGGCCCAAGTCGACAACGCGGCTAGCAGGCCCCAGGTTGGCGTCCACGATACATGCAGCCAGTGCGACATTATCCACGGCATGGTCGCTGACAAAGTCAGTGTAGTTAGCAACGCCACGGCGGCGGCGCCGACCATGGTGCGTTTCAGGACGCGCACTGCCCAATCTGTGTTGTTTCGGGCTATCGCGTCGCCAAACGCAGGCCAAAGTCCCACCATTGCAGCGTTTAGGATGGTGGAGACAAAAAGGAATAGTCGCTGGACCACTGCAAAATCGCCGTAGGCGTGCTGGCCTAGCGTCTGGGTGATGACGATTGAATCGGACTGGAATGCGAAGGCGGCAGCTATTTGCAGGATGAAGAACAGGCTGCCCGTGCGTAGCAGGGCGGTCATCGTGTCTACATCGAGGGTGTCTCCCCAACTGCAGCGGAACATACCACTCCAGTACAGCCAGGCCACAGCGTTGGCGATGTTGACCAGGGTCTGCATGCCCAGCGTTGTCAGGACCAGTGCGTTTAACCCGCCACCGTTCTTTAGAACCAGAGGTACTGCGGCCAATAGCAGCAGCGCACTGACGAACTGAGAGATGCCCGTCCAGTAGCCCTGCTGCATGCCAATCTGTATGCGTTGGATGAGACTGGCAGGGATGTTGATTGCGAGGATCGCCGCAAAGGTGCCCAGTGCTTGCAGGACCTCCGCGCGGTTGGTCTCCTGGATGTGTCCCGCAACGATCGTTGGTTCGGCGCTTAGGTGGGACCAGGCCAGCCAGATTGCGTATAGCGCGACACCGACCAGTCCCGTGCAGAGATATCCGGAGGCCAGGACTCGGCGCAGCTGGAACATGTCGCCAGAGGCTTTGGCCTGGGTAGTCTTGTTTAGCACCCCATTGCCGATGCCGAGATCAGCGAAGGCCATAAAGGTCAGCAGAGCACTTAACATCATCCAGACGCCGAACAGCTCTGGATCTAGGGTGTGACGCGCCATTGGCAGCGTGACGAGTACTGCGATGCCTGAGCCGAAGCGGCCAAGGTAGGTGGCGCCAGCGGTTGCGATCACGCGCAACAACCGTGCATCCACCTTCGCGAGTCGTGCACGCAACGTTGAGGCGTTCAGGCTCATTCGTTGTAGTCGTATGCCTGGAAACCGGCTGCCTTGACCAGACTGTCGCGCTTTGCAGACTGGTAGTCGGCCTCGACCATCTCGGCGACCAGCTCACGCAGCGTCGTCTTGGGAGACCAGCCTAACTTTTCTTTGGCCTTAGTCGGATCGCCTAGCAGTGTCTCGACTTCCGTTGGTCGGTAGTAGCGCGGATCGACTTTGACAATCACGTCACCGATCTTGCAGAACGCGCGCTCCGTATCGGAGATGCCCGTCACGGTGCCGATTTCCTGGTCGCCTTCGCCAGAGAAAGTGATGTCGATGCCAAGTTCGTTGCAAGCGAATTCGACAAATTGGCGCACTGAGTATTGAACTCCAGTGGCGATGACGAAGTCTTCAGGCTTGTCCTGCTGCAGCATCAGCCACTGCATCTCGACGTAGTCCTTCGCGTGGCCCCAGTCGCGCAGCGCGCTCATATTGCCAAGATAGAGGCAGTCTTGTAGACCTAGCGCGATGCGTGCGATGGCGCGCGTGATTTTGCGGGTGACGAAGGTCTCGCCGCGCAAGGGGCTCTCGTGGTTGAACAGCACCCCATTACACGCGTACATGCCGTAGGCCTCGCGGTAATTCACCGTGATCCAGTAGGCATACAACTTGGCCACTGCGTACGGGCTGCGCGGGTAGAAGGGCGTGGTCTCCTTCTGAGGGATCTCCTGGACCAGACCGTACAGCTCTGAAGTGCTTGCCTGATAGAAGCGGGTCTTTTTTTCCAGGCCCAGGATACGGATGGCCTCCAGGATGCGCAATGTGCCGATGCCGTCCGCATTCGCGGTGTACTCTGGCGTTTCGAAGCTAACGGCCACGTGGCTCATTGCCGCGAGGTTGTAGATCTCGTCAGGCAGCACTTGTTGAATGATTCGGATCAAGTTGGTGCTGTCGGTCAGATCTCCGTAATGCAGCTTGAAACGTTGGTTGTTGACGTGCGGATCCTGGTACAGGTGATCAACGCGGTCTGTGTTGAACAGGCTGGCGCGGCGCTTAATGCCATGCACTTCATAGCCTTTGTTGAGCAGTAGTTCTGCTAAATAGGCACCGTCCTGCCCGGTGATGCCAGTGATTAATGCAATTTTAGGCGCTGTTGTCATTTGTTGAATCCTTTAAGCGCGCGGCTGTGTTTTTTGGAAGTCCTCGTAAGTCCTCTGGAGTCCTTCGCGCAGCTTTACTGTTGAATGCCAGCCCAAAGAATGAATGCGTGTGCTGTCCATCAGCTTGCGCATTGTGCCATCGGGCTGACTGCGGTCGAGGGAAATGTCTCCTTGATAGCCAACCGTCTTGCTGACCAACTCAGCCAATTCGAGAATACTTATATCCTCTCCACAACCTACGTTGATGTGACTGAGCATGGGAGTGGTGTTCTTCTTATAAATATCTGGGCTCAGATTCATGATGTGGATAGAGGCAGAAGCCATGTCATCCACATAAAGAAACTCCCGTTTTGGAGATCCACTCCCCCAAATGACCACTTCGGTTTTTCCACTCTGTTTCGCCTCATGAAAGCGGCGAATCAAGGCTGGAATCACATGGGAGTTTGTGGGATGGTAATTATCTCCAGGGCCGTACAGGTTAGTGGGCATAACACTGCGGTAGTCCCTTCCGTGTTGCCGGTTGTAGCTTTCGCAAAGCTTGATGCCAGCGATCTTGGCAATCGCATAAGGCTCATTCGTGGCTTCCAAAACCCCTGTGAGTAGTGCATCCTCTCGCATGGGTTGTGTGACGGCCTTGGGGTAAATGCAGCTGGACCCAAGAAATAGCAGGCGTTGAACCCCGTGCATATGGGCGGCATGAATGACATTGGCCTCGATCATCAGGTTTTGATAGATGAACTCAGCTGGATAGGTGTTATTGGCATGTATGCCGCCGACTTTTGCGGCTGCCAAATAAACTTGATTCGGCTTTTCTTTCGCAAAGAACTCGTGGACGGCGGCTTGATTGGTCAGGTCTAGTTCCGCATGGGTGCGGATCACAATATCTGTATGCCCCGCTGCGGCGAATTGGCGCAACAATGCTGCACCCACCATGCCGCGGTGACCGGCGACATATATCTTGTGGTTGCTCACGCTTCAGTTCTCCCGTAGTGATCTTCGAATCGCACGATGTCGTCCTCGCCAAGGTAGCTGCCGGATTGCACTTCGATGATTTCCAGAGGAATCGTGCCTGGGTTGGTCAGTCTATGGGTCTCCCCTAGCGGGATGTATGTCGACTGGTTCTCTGTCAGTGTGAGCACTTTGTCACCATTGGTAATTTCTGCCGTGCCTTTGACCACGACCCAGTGCTCAGCCCGGTGGTGGTGTTTTTGCAGGCTGAGGCTGGCCTTGGGTTTAACTTGAATGCGTTTGACCTTGAAGCGCTCGCCTTCATCGATACTGTCATACCAACCCCAGGGGCGATGTACTTTGCGGTGCAAGCTGCGTTCAGTTCGTTGCTGCAGGTCGAGCGTGGTGACGATGTGCTTGACATCCTGGCACCGGTCTTTGGTTGTGATGAGGACGGCATCAGGCGTCTCGACCACAACCAAGTCATTGACTCCGACCAGTGTTACCAGCCGGCTGCTGGCGTGGACCAGGTTGTTGCTGCTATCGGTCACGAGCACGTCTCCGACGACGGCATTCCCAAGAGTGTCCTTGGGAAGTGACTGCCAGACGGCGTCCCAGGCTCCCAGATCGCTCCACCCCGCTTCGAGCGGAACCATCTTGATCGAGAAGTCGCTGCCTGGGCAGTGCTCTATGACGGCATAGTCCACGGACTCTGACGTAGCTGCTGCAAAGAGGGCAGAGTCGGGGCGGATAAATTGGGCATCGACCTTTCGCGCCTGCCAGGCTTGTTGGACCGTTTCCAGGATGTCGGGGCGGAAATTGGCAAGTGCTTGAATCCAGACGGATGCCTTGAGAACAAATATGCCAGCGTTCCAGAAGTAATGGCCAGCTTCCAGATAAGACTGGGCTTTAGCTGCATCGGGTTTTTCGATGAACTGTTGCACACCCCACAATTCGGTAGCCCCTTCAGGGGGGGCACCCAAAATGTAGCCATAGCCTGTCTCGGCCCTATGGGGGGTGATACCTAGTATGGTGATGCTGCCCTTATCTGCTTCTTTGATCGCCTGGCGCATGGCCTGCTTGAATGCAGCTGCATCGGCGATAGTCTGGTCGGCAGGGGTGACTGCTAGCACTGTGTCTTGCCCCGCCTCCAAGGCTGCCAAAGCGGCAAGGGTGAGAGCTGGTGCGGTATTGCGGCCTATCGGCTCTAACAGCGCACTGCCCAGTGGGATGTCCACCTCTCGCAACTGTTCGGAGGTTAAAAAACGATGCTCTTCACCCGTGACGACGATAGGGGGAGCTACGCGCACTTCGTCTGTGGCCAATGCGGTCAACCGCAGGGCTGCCTGCTGAAACAGGCTGGTGCGATCCGTGAGACAGATGAACTGCTTGGGGAAGCCTGTGCGTGATAGTGGCCACAAGCGGGTGCCGGAGCCTCCGCAAAGAATGACGGGCGTTACGTCGATATTTTTTACTTGTTGTGTCATTTTTTCGGAATCCAGCGAAAAAAAGCCAATTTGTTGTACATGGAAAGATAAATCGTAATGCTGGCGAAGAGGGCAGTCAGTGTCAAAAATTTACTGTGCTGAAATATAACTGCCGCAGAGCAGGGGATTAGGGCATACCCCCACAAAAATGGAGATGTCAAACCATTTTGAGTGGCTTTGGATGAATTGGGGAACAGTTTTTTCGCCCAGCGTTTGTTAGCCAATGAATGTAGATGCACTGCATCAGGTTGCGTAGCCGCTGTTGCCTCACGTAGAAATTTTCTGCGGTAGATGCTGAATCCCACTTCAATAATGGGGTATGAGCATATAAGCAAGCTTGTCCAAGGTGAAATACTCGCATTACGCTCCGGCAAAAGTACTGCAACCCATGCAAGCGTAAATCCAAGAAAATAAGCGCCACCGTCTCCTAAAAAGATCTTGCCGCGCGGCCAATTTATTAAAAAGAAGCCGATAACTGCACCGGCAATAATCATGCAGGTGAAGGCCAAAGGAATATCTCCGGCCTGCCGGGCAATGAGTCCAAATGCCGCCAGCATGATGATGGCCGTACCCGCTGTCAGACCATTGAAACCATCAATGATGTTGATGGCATTGGCGACCCCACCGACGGCGAATGCTGTAAAGATGACAGAGAAGAATGTAAATCCCAGAAGAAAATCAACTCCGGGTATGTCTACATGGGTGATGGCGGTGCCCGTAATTCCCCAGCCTAAAACGCCAGAAGCCATGGTGGCAAGCAAGCGAGTTTTTACGGAAACTTTCTTGGTCACGTCTTCCAGTAAACCAAAAATAAAGGCCGGGATACCTGCGAGCAAGATGGTGCTGAGGATGGCGCGCTTTTCCGCTGCGGCAATGCCATGGCTGGATGCGGCAAATCCAGCGAGCACACCGACTGCGATACCGATACCGCCGATGCGTGGCGTAGGTGAGGTGTGCATTTTTTGAACGCCGTCGGTGCTGTCCATCGAAAAGCCGCCATGCCAGTTTTTGGTGAGTACGAGTAGCAGGCAAGTTGCAAACGAGGCGATCGCGGCAATCAATGCGTCATAACGAAAGAGTTCGGCCAGCAAGAAAGAGGTATTGGGCATGCGAGAGGCTGAAAAGGCGATCTACGTCGTGTGCGGTCTTGGGTGGCTCGGGGAACAGTTTGTTGTGCAGAGCAGTCATGCAGTTACGGCACAATGCAAAGATTTCCTCAGACATTGTCCCACGTGACACACAACTGATTGCTATGACCGACACCATCACCCACATCGCCCCCCGCGACAAAGCCGAAATCCTCGCCCAGGCCCTGCCCTACATCCGCAAGTTCCATGGCAAGACCATGGTCATCAAGTATGGCGGCAACGCCATGACTGACCCTGCCTTGCAGGCAGACTTTGCGGAAGACGTGGTGTTGCTCAAGTTGGTGGGTATCAATCCGGTGGTGGTGCATGGTGGGGGGCCGCAGATTGAAACCGCTCTGAACCGATTGGGTAAGAAGGGCGAGTTCATTCAGGGCATGCGGGTGACCGACGAAGAAACCATGGAAGTGGTGGAGTGGGTGCTGGCCGGCGAGGTGCAGCAGGACATCGTGGGCCTGATTCACCAGGCCGGAGGCAAGGCTGTGGGTCTGACGGGGCGTGATGGTGGCCTGATCCGTGCCAAAAAGCTGAAGTTGCTGGACAACAAAGACCCCAGCATCGAGTACGACGTGGGCCAGGTGGGCGACATCGTGGCCATCGACCCCAGCGTGGTCAAGGCGCTGCAGGACGACGCTTTTATTCCTGTCATCAGCCCGATTGGCTTTGGCGAGGAAAACGAGAGCTACAACATCAACGCTGACGTGGTGGCCAGCAAGCTGGCCACGGTGCTGCAGGCCGAAAAACTGGTGCTGCTGACCAATACCCCCGGCGTGCTGGACAAGGCCGGCAAGCTGCTGACTGATTTGACGGCGCGTGAGATTGACGGCCTGTTTGCCGACGGCACCATCTCCGGCGGCATGCTGCCAAAGATCAGCGGTGCGCTGGACGCCGCCAAGGCCGGCGTGAATGCCGTGCACATCATTGACGGCCGTGTGCCGCATTCCATGTTGCTGGAAATTCTGACCGACCAGGCCTACGGCACCATGATTCGCAGCCATTGAGCGCTGGCTTGCGGCTTGCCGCAAGTTGGAGCCAAGTCCGCGCCTGTCCATGCAGCTCTTCTGTGTTGGCAGGCGTTTTTGCATGCGCAGATCAAGGCTGGCTTTGGCGCTTCGCAGGTCCAGAAGGGTGGCTGTAGGGCGGAGCCGCGTACACTTGCCCGAGGGCTGCACCTATGCATGCTGAGAGTCGAGATTCAAAGACGCAGGAGAGCACAGCATGCGTTTGCTGTTGGTAGAAGACGATGTGATGGTGGCCAGTGGCATCAAACTGGGCCTGACCGACGCGGGCTATGCCGTGGACTGGGTTGGCAGCGGTGAGCGGGCGCTGGAAGTGCTGATGGCCGAGTCATTCGATGTGGCAGTCATCGACATCGGCCTGCCGGGCATGGATGGCCTGGAGCTGACGCGCAGGCTGCGCCACCGTGACATGGCCAGCAATGCCATGCCGGTGCTGATTCTGACGGCGCGCGACGCGTTGCAGGACCGGGTGCAGGGCCTGGACTGGGGGGCGGATGACTATATGGTCAAACCCTTTGAGCTGCCCGAGCTGCTGGCGCGCTTGCGCGCCTTGCTGCGCCGCTCCCAGGCAGCGACCTCGGCGGTGCTGAGCTTTGGGCCGCTGGAGCTGGACACGGCCGGCCGCAGCGCCGGTGTGCGCAGCAAAGATCCGCTGCTGGGTGAGCAGCTGCTGCCTATAGACCTGGGGCCGCGCGAGTGGACGGTGCTGGAGTATTTGCTGATCCATGCACCCAAGCCGGCCAGCAAAGACAAGCTGCTGCAGGCGCTGACGGGTTGGGACAAGGAGATCACCCCCAACGCGGTGGAAGTCTATGTTTCGCGCCTGCGCGGCAAGCTGGAGCCCCATGGCGTGGCATTGCGATCCATACGCGGCTTTGGCTATCGGCTGGAGCTGTTGCAGCCCGAACCTCAGCCTCTTACGGTTTGAAAAACATGAGCACGGTGTGCTGATACCCAGCCGGTTTCAGATGCATTTCTCATTCAAACTGAGTACGTATCTGCGCTAGGTGCTAGGTGCTGGTGCTCCTTAAAGCAGAGTCCTTCCATGACGCCAGTTCAGGGCCGCAGCATGACGCCGCGCGGCAATATGACCACCACGCTGCGCAACCGGCTGCTGGTGCTCTTGGTATTGCCCGTGTGCGTGCTGGCCTTGGTGGGCAGCTGGTGGGGCTATAGATCGGCCGAGGCGGCTGCAAGCCAGCATGACCAGCGCTTGCTGCGCCTGCTGCCGCAGATGCTGGACTCCGTCATGGCCCCTGCCATGGACGCGAACATGGAGCCGCTGATGGCGTTCTCGCCCGGCATCGACGAGTTTTTGCGCAACCGCAGCGGCATCACCGGCTACGCCGTGGCCGATCTGGACGGCCATGTGCTGGCGGGCGACCCCTGGATCAGCGTGGTCGTGCCCACCACGCCGGCGGCGGAGTTCCACAGCCAGGAGTTTGGCGGCATCACCTACCGTGTGGCCGTGCAGCGCGGCATGACGGCAGGTGCGGGCGAAATGGTGGTGGCCCTGGCCGATGGCTCGGACGTGCGCCAGCAATGGCGCCACCAGCTGCTGACCCATGTGCTCATGCCCAATATGCTGCTGGTGATTGCCGCAGCCTGGTTGATTTACTGGTCGGTGCGCAAGGCTTTCCAGCCCCTGGTGGCCCTGGCCCAGACGGTGGAAAGCCGCTCTCCACGGGATTTGAGTGCCATCGATGAATCCACCTCGCCCGCAGAAGTGCGGCCGCTGGTGGAGTCGCTGAACCGATTGTTCGGCCTGGTTCATGCACAGTCCGAAACCCAGCGCCGTTTTGTGGCCGATGCCGCCCACCAGCTACGCACCCCGCTGGCCGCGCTGCAGGCCCAAGTGGAGGCCTGGGCGTTGATGGCGGCCCAGGCCGAGCGCCAGGGTACCGGTGTTGGCAGTCAGCCGACAGCGCCGCAGCCAGCAGGCCTTTTTTTATCGACCGAGCAGATTGAAAAGCTGCGCAATGCCACGCGCCGCACTTCGCAACTGGCCCACCAACTGCTGGCGCTGTCACGCGCCGATGCCCGCCAGGTGCAGTCCCAGCCGTCCGAGCGGGTGGACTTGAAGGCCTTGTGCGAGAACATGCTGGAGGCTTTTTGGGAAAGCGCATCGACCAAGCAGATCGACCTGGGGCTGGAGGTTGCCCCCGCCCATGTCTCTGGCCAGGCCTGGCTGCTGCGCGAGCTGCTGTCCAACCTGGTGGACAACGCCATCAAGTACACGCCCGAGGGCGGGCAGGTCACGGTGCGCTGTGGCCGCAGGCGCACGGACGATGGCCAAGGGCAGGCCTTTTTGCAGGTGGAGGACGATGGCCCCGGCGTGCCCGAGGCCGAGCAGGCGCGCATTCTGGAGCGTTTTTACCGCCTGCCCGGCAGCGTTGGCGCGGGCTCGGGGCTGGGGCTGGCCATTGCCAATGAAATTGCCCAAGGCCACCACGCCACGCTGCAGCTGTCGCCCGCTTCGGGGCGGCAGGGCTTGTTGGTGACGCTGCTGTTTCCGGAATGAGCACAGGCTTTGTATCGAACTGCGTACCAAAAATTTTCGGCAAATTCCTATTGACACATATATTTACACAAGAACTGACAAGCGGTTACTTTTGAAAAGTGCTGTGCGAGAATGGAACGGTTGTTACATTTGAGAGCCCTATGTCTGCTTCTGTGTCCGAAGAGATTTGCCTGCCCGCCGAAAACGAAGCGCCAGTGGCCACTGCTGCCGAGACAACACGCACACGCAAACGCCCCAAACCTGGCGAGCGTCGCGAGCAAATCCTGCAGGCACTGGCGGCCATGCTGGAAAAGCCCGGCTCCGAACGCATCACCACGGCTGCCTTGGCAGCCAGCTTGTCGGTGAGTGAAGCGGCTCTGTACCGCCACTTCGCCAGCAAGGCCCAGATGTACGAAGGCTTGATCGAGTTCATCGAGCAATCGGTGTTCACGCTGGTGCAGCAAATCGTCACCCGCGAGGTTGAAGAAGGCCAGGTCACGGTCGAGGACGGTGCCCGCCGTGCCGCGCGTGCCGTGGCTGTAGTGCTGCAATTTGCGGAGCGCAACCCCGGCATGGTGCGCGTCATGGTGGGTGATGCCATCCTGTTTGAGCACGAGCGCCTGCAAGCACGCATGAACCAGTTCTTTGAGCGCATCGAATCCACGCTGCGCCAATGCCTGCGTCCTGCTGCAGACGCTCTGGGCTCGGCCACGCCGACCGTGGATGCCAACGTGGCAGCCAGCGTGCTGACCTCGTTCATGCTGGGCCGCATGCAGCGCTTTGCACGCACCGGTTTCCGCCGCCTGCCCACCGAGCACCTGGACGCCAGCCTGGCCATGATGCTCTGAGTTGGCGCTGCACCAGCGTTGCCCGTTGAAGGGCTCCCTGGTGCGCTGACTGGCCGGCCTCTACCCAGATTGCGGGGCTGTTTTCTGGGTTCCCAAGGTTGCCGGCGGGTTACTTTTTGTCGGTTAAACGCGACATTTTGCTGACAAAGGGATTGGGTATTTACCCTTGGTCAGCTTTCCGAAAGCCCAGAGTTTGCGCAAAATAGAACGATCGTTCGTTTTATTTGCGTCATGACTGCTTTCAAGGCCCATTCTTCCGCCCACCCTGCCTCTGCTGCCGACGACCTGCCGTTGGGTGAGCAGCCCTTGCCGCCCGTGGCCGGTGCCCGCCCGCGCTCTGCCCAGAAGGGCCAGCAGACCAAGGCCGCCATCATCGACACCGCCTTGAACATGGCCATGCACATCGGCCTGGAAGGCCTGTCCATAGGCGCATTGGCCCAGGCCCTGGGCATGAGCAAGTCCGGCGTGTTTGCTCACTTCGGATCGCGCGAGGAACTGCAGATCTCCGTGGTGCTGGAATACCACCGCCGCTTCGAGCAGGAGGTGTTCTTCCCCGCTATCCGTGTGCAGCGTGGTCTGCCACGGCTGCGCGCCCTGTTTGCCAACTGGATGAAGCGGACTTCCATCGAGTTGGACTCCGGCTGCATCTACATCAGCGGTGCCATTGAATTCGACGAGCGCATAGGCCCTGTGCGCGATGCCCTGGTGGAGTCGGTCAGCACCTGGCATGCCGCGCTGCGCCGCGCCATCGTCCAGTGCAAGGAAAGCGGCGATCTGCGCGCCGACACCGATGCCTCCCAGATGCTGTTTGAGGTGCACGGCCTGATCCTGGTGCTGCACTACGAAGCGCGCTTTATGCGCCTGCCCGACTCCCTGCCCCGCGCCCAGCGTGGCTTTGACAACATCTTGCAGCGCTACGGCATGCCCGAGGCCTGAGCGGCCAAGCAGCCTTTGCACAGGCCGCTGCCATTTCTTTTCCCATATCTACATACGTACACACCAAGAGGAGACCCATCCATGCCCAGCTACAACCCGCCTCTGCGCGATATGCAATTCCTCATGCACGAGGTGTTCAAGATCACCGAGGCCTACCAGCAAATGCCCACGCATGCCGAGGTCGATGCCGACACCATCAACGCCGTGCTGGAAGAAGCGGGCAAGTTCGCTGCCAACGTCACCTTTCCGCTGAACATCAGCGGTGACGAAGAAGGTTGCCAACTGGACAAGAGCACCCACGAGGTGACCACGCCCAAGGGCTACAAAGCGGCCTATGCCCAGTTTGTGGAAGGTGGCTGGCCTGCACTGTCCTGCGACCCCAAGTACGGCGGCCAGGGCCTGCCCTTTGTGGTGAACTCCGCGCTGTACGAAATGCTCAACAGCGCCAACCAGGCCTGGACCATGTACCCCGGCCTGTCGCACGGCGCTTATGAAGCACTGCACGCCCATGGCTCGCCCGCGCTGCAGGCCAAATACCTGCCCAAGCTCACCAGCGGCGAGTGGACCGGCACCATGTGCCTGACCGAGCCCCATTGCGGCACCGACCTGGGCCTGCTGCGCAGCAAGGCCGAGCCCCAGGCCGATGGCAGCTACAAGATCACCGGCAACAAGATCTTCATCTCCGCTGGCGAGCATGACTTCACCGACAACATCGTCCACCTGGTGCTGGCACGCCTGCCCGACGCACCGGCCGGCTCCAAGGGCATCAGCCTGTTCGTGGTGCCCAAATACCTGGTGAATGCCGATGGCTCTCTGGGCGCGCGCAACGGCATCTACTGCGGTGGCCTGGAGCACAAGATGGGCATCAAGTCCAACGCTACGGCCCAGATCGTGATGGAAGACGCCGTGGGTGAGCTGGTGGGTCAGCCCAACAAGGGCCTGCAAGCCATGTTTGTGATGATGAATGCCGCGCGCCTGGGCGTGGGCAACCAGTCGCTGGGCCTGACCGAAGTGGCCTTCCAGAACGCCCTGGCCTATGCCAAGGACCGTTTGCAAATGCGCTCGCTGTCCGGCACCAAGGCCAAGGACAAGCCGGCAGACCCCATCATCGTCCACCCCGATGTGCGTCGCATGCTGCTCACGGCCAAGGCCTATGCAGAAGGCGGCCGCGCGCTGTCCACCTTCTGCGCGCTGCTGATCGACCAGGAACTCAACCACCCGGATGAAAAAGTGCGTGCCGACAGCGCCGATCTGGTTGCGCTGCTGACCCCCATCGTCAAGGCCTTCTTGACCGACAACGGCTGGATCGCCACCACCCAGAGCCAGCAGGTATTTGGCGGCCATGGCTTCATCAAGGAATGGGGCATGGAGCAGTTTGTGCGCGACAACCGCATCAACATGATCTACGAAGGCACCAACGGCGTGCAGGCCCTGGACCTGCTGGGCCGCAAGGTGCTGGGCAACCAGGGCGCTTCGCTGAAGAAGTTCGGCAAGCTGATTGCCAAGCTGGTGGAGGAAGAGGGCGTCAACGAAAAGATGAGCGAGTTCATCACTCCCGTGGCCATGCTGGGCGAGCAGATGACCAAGTTCACCACCGAGATCGGCTTCAAGGGCATGCAAAACCCTGATGAAGTCGGCGCCGCTTCGGTGGACTATCTGCGTGTGGCCGGTCACCTGGTGTTTGGCTATCTGTTTGCCCGCATGGCCCAGGTGTCGCTGCGCGCCATGGCCGATGGCAACACCGACCCCTTCTACGTGGCCAAGCTGCAGGTGGCGCGTTTTTACTTCGCCAAGCTGTTCCCCGAAACCGCCACGCTGATGCGCACCGCGCGCGCTGGCAGCAAGACGCTGATGGACAGCGACGCCGCACTGGCTTGATGAGGCAGAGGTGCCGCTCTGCCTCTTCAAAAGCAGAGCGGCTTGTGGAGACAAACCCTGAACTTCCCATAGAAAGGGCCTGGAGATGAAGAAGATTCAAGCACTGGCAGCTGCGGTTTTGGTAGCGGGGGGCATGTCCGCCGCCTGGGCAGACATGACGCCCGTGGGCACCTGGCGCAGCGTGGACGACAAGACCGGCGAGGCCAAGTCGGAAATCCAGATCACCGAAAGCGCCGGCGTGGTCAGCGGCCATGTCAGCAAGCTGCTGCGCAAGGGCGTGGATCCAACGGCCTTGTGCACCGAATGCAAGGACGGCCTGAAAGACAAGCCCATGGTGGGCCTGCCCATCATCACCGGCGCCAAAAAGGCCGAGGGCAAGGATGTCTGGGAGGGCGGCAAGATCCTCGATCCCGAAAGCGGCAAAAGCTACACCCTGCGCCTGACGCCGATTGAAGACGGCAAAAAGCTGGAAGTGCGCGGCTCCATCGGCCCCTTCGGCCGTACCCAGACCTGGGTGCGCGTGCAGTAAGCAGGCCCGCCGCAAGGCCTTTCCCCTCTCTTATTTTTCCCCATTTCGACGCAGCCCGGCCCAGGGGGCGGGCTGCGTCCTCTCACCCTTTATCCATGTCCCGATTCAACGTCAAAAAAGTCGCCGTGCTCGGCGCCGGCGTGATGGGCGCGCAAATTGCAGCCCATCTGGTCAACGTCAAAGTGCCGGTCATCTTGTTTGACCTGCCTGCCAAAGAAGGCCCCAAGAGCGGCATCGCCGAGCGCGCCATTGCCAATCTGAAAAAGCTCAAGCCATCGCCCATCGGCGTGGCCGAAGAGGCCGACCTGATCCAGGCCGCCAACTACGAAGAGCACCTCAAGCTGCTCAAGGGCTGCGATCTCATCATCGAGGCCATTGCCGAGCGCATGGACTGGAAGCTGGACCTCTACAACAAGATCGCCCCCTTTGTGGCCAAGCATGCACTGGTGGCTTCCAACACCTCGGGCCTGTCCATCACCAAGCTCAGTGAGGCCCTGCCCGACGCCATCAAGCCGCGCTTTTGCGGCATCCACTTCTTCAACCCACCGCGCTATATGCCGCTGGTGGAGCTGATCAACACCCCCACCACCAACGCCGAGGTGCTGGACCAGCTGGAAGCCTTTGTCACCAGCGGTCTGGGCAAGGGCGTGGTGCGTGCCCATGACACGCCCAACTTCATCGCCAACCGCATCGGCATTGCTGGCATGCTGTCCACCATGAAGCAGGCCGAGAACTTCGGCCTCTCCTTTGACGTGGTGGACGACCTCACGGGCAAAAAACTGGGCCGCGCCTCCAGCGGCACCTTCCGCACCGCCGATGTGGTGGGCCTGGACACCATGGCCCATGTGATCAAGACGCTGCAGGACAACCTGAACGCCGAGACCGACCCCTTCTATGCCAACTTCGGCACGCCCGCCGTGCTGCAAAAGTTGCTGGACCTGGGCAATCTGGGTCAGAAGGTCAAGAAAGGCTTCTTCAAGAAAGTGGGTCGCGACATTCTGCAGTTCGAACTGGACAGCGAGGACTACGTGCCCGCAGGCGCCAAGGCCGACGAGGTCTATGGCCGCATGCTGAAAAAGCCCGCTGCCGAACGCCTGCAACTGCTGCGCAATGCCGAGGGCGCCGCAGGCCAGTTCCTGTGGGCCATTCTGCGCGACAGCTTCCACTACGCCGCCATCCACCTGGAGCATATTGCCGAGTCCGCCCGCGATGTGGACCAGGCCATGCGCTGGGGCTTTGGCATGAAACAAGGCCCGTTCGAGCTGTGGCAGGAAGCGGGCTGGCTGCAAGTGGCCAAGATGGTGCAGGAGGACATCGACGCAGGCAAGGCGCTGTGCAAGACGCCACTGCCCAAGTGGGTGTTTGAAGGTGCAGTGGCCGAGGCCGGTGGCGTGCACACGGCGCAAGGCTCGTGGAGCCCGGCACAGGGCAAGTTCATCGCCCGCCGTGTGCTGCCGGTGTATGAGCGCCAGCTGTTCCCCGAAAAGCTGCTGGGCGAAACCAGCCTGCCCGACTGGAAGACCGCGGGCACGACGATTGCCGAATCCAAGGCCCTGCGTACCTGGACGTTGGATGGCAAGGTGCTGATCGCCAGCATCAAGAACAAGATGCATGCCATCAGCCCCGAGGTGATGGAAGCCTTGGTGGACGCCGTGGAAACGGCCGAGAGCGATTTCGACGCCATGGTCATCTGGTCCGGCGACGCACCCTTCAGCGTGGGCGCCGACCTGGAAGCCACCATGCCGGCCTTTGTCATTGGCGGCGCCGATGCGATTGAGAGCATCGAAGCCGAGCTGCAGAACATGATGCTGCGCATACGCTATGCGCAGGTGCCGGTGGTGGCAGCCATCCACGGTATGGCCCTGGGTGGCGGCTGCGAGCTGGCCGTCTACAGCGCCCGCCGCGTGGCCCATATGGAGAGCTATATCGGCCTGGTGGAAGTGGGCGTGGGCCTGGTGCCCGGCGCCGGCGGCCTGACCTATATCGCCCGCCGCGCGGGCGAGAACATGGCCCTGAGCACCAGCAAGGATGTGCTGCCCTTCCTCACCGAAGGCTTTACCGCCGCCGCCATGGCCAAGGTGGGAACCAGCGCCATTGAATCGCGCAAGCTGGGCTATCTGCTGGATTCCGACCTCATCGTGCCGCACAAGGACGAGGTGCTGTTCACCGCCATCAACGAGGCCAAATCCATGGCCGCCGGTGGCTGGCGTGCACCCCACAAGCGATTGTTCCCCGTGGCCGGTCGCAACGGCCTGGCCACCATCAAGGCCCAACTGGTGAATATGCGCGACGGTGGCTTCATCAGCGCCTACGACTTCAAGATCGCTTCCATGATTGCCGAGGTGGTCTGCGGCGGCGATGTGGATGCCGGCTCGCTGGTGACCGAGGAATACCTGCTGGCGCTGGAGCGTAAGGCCTTCTGCCACCTGATCGGCCAGCCCAAGACGCATGAGCGCATTTTGGGGATGTTGAACACTGGGAAGCCTGTTCGGAATTGAGGTGCTGGCCGTGGCGCGCAAAGCGGATGCTCCTGGCTCCAACTCCCTCTCCCGTGAGCGGGAGAGGGTTGGGGTGAGGGCGCAGAAAGCGCGCGCGCTGCGACGCAATGCCACGGATGCTGAACAACGACTATGGCTGCACCTGCGTGCCAGGCAACTGGCAGGCTGCAAATTCCGTCGCCAATATCCACTGGGAGCTTATGTGCTGGACTTCGTCTGCCTGGAGCTCAAGTTGGTGATTGAGCTGGATGGTGGACAGCATGGCCAGTCGCAGGCGCTCCTCTACGACCAGACCCGCACGCAATGGTTGCAGGCCCAGGGTTTTCATGTCCTGCGCTTTTGGAATCACGACGTATTGCAACAAACCAGTGAGGTGCTTGCGCAAGTGCTGCAGGCCCTCACCCCCACCCTCTCCCGCCAGCGGGAGAGGGAGTAAGACAAGGAGCAATCTCCATGAAACAAGTACAAGACGCCTACATCGTTGCCGCCACGCGCACGCCCATTGGCCGCTCGGGGCGCGGTTATTTCAAGAACACGCGCCCGGACGATTTGCTGGTGGCGACGCTGAAGTCCGCCATGGCCCAGGTGCCCACGCTGGACCCCAAGGCGATTGAAGACGCCATCATCGGCTGCTCCTTCCCCGAGGGAGAGCAGGGCATGAACATGGCGCGCATTGCCGTGGGTTTGGCCTTTGACCACCCCATCGGTGGCGTGACGGTGAACCGCTTTTGCGCCTCGGGCGTGACGGCCATCCAGATGGCGGCCGACCGCATCCGCGTGGGCGAGGCCGATGTGCTGATTGCCGGTGGCGCCGAGTCCATGAGCATGGTGCCCATGGGCGGCAACAAGCCCTCGTTCAACCCCGAAATCTTTGCGCGCGACGAGAACGTGGGCATTGCCTACGGCATGGGGCTGACGGCCGAGAAAGTGGCCCAGCAGTGGAAGGTGACGCGCGAGATGCAGGATGCGTTCGCGCTGGAATCCCATCTGCGCGCCGTCAAGGCCCAGCAGGCCGGTGAGTTTGCGGACGAAATCACGCCCATCGACATCGTGGAGCGCAGCCCCAATCTGGCCACCGGTGAGGTCATCACCAAGACCCGCAGCGTCAACCTCGACGAAGGCCCGCGCCCCGACACCACGCTGGAGGCCCTGGCCAAGCTGCGCCCGGTGTTCAATGCACGTGGCTCGGTCACGGCCGGCAACAGCTCGCAGACCAGCGATGGCGCGGGTGCCTTGATTCTGGCCAGCGAAAAAGCCGTCAAGCAGTTTGGCCTCACGCCGCTGGCCCGCTTTGTCAGCTTTGCCGCACGCGGTGTGCCGCCCGAGATCATGGGCATAGGCCCCATCGAGGCCATTCCCGCTGCGCTGCGTTATGCCGGCATCAACCACCAGGATATTGGCTGGTTCGAGCTGAACGAGGCCTTTGCCGCCCAGTCGCTGGCCGTCATCAACTCCCTGGGGCTGGACCCAGCCAAGGTCAACCCCATGGGCGGCGCCATCGCCCTGGGCCACCCGTTGGGTGCCACCGGTGCGATTCGTGCAGCGACCGTGGTGCATGCGCTGCGCCGCCACAACTTGAAGTACGGCATGGTCACCATGTGCGTGGGCACGGGCCAGGGCGCGGCCGGCATCTTCGAGCGGGTCTGAGGCCATGACCACCCCACTGCAACCAGTTGGGTGGACCTCCACCCAACTGACCGTGCCGGGCAGCAACGCCCGGTTGGCGCTGCGCCACTGCAGCCCGCAAGGCCAGGCCCAGGCGCGGGTGGTGCTGGCGGCGGCCATCGGCGTGCCGCAGACTTTCTACAGCGCCTTTGCCGAATGGCTGGCCGCGCACGGCTATGCCGTCACCACCTTTGACTACCGGGGCCATGGCGCGTCGCTGCACGGCCCTTTGCGGCAGGCCAGGGCCGATTTGCTGGACTGGGCCCAGGACTGCCTGGCCGTGGCCCAGCAGCTGCGTGCCCAGGATGCGGCGGGGGGCGTGCAGCGCCCGCTGCTGTGGATAGGCCACAGCGTGGGGGCGCAACTGCCGGGCCTGTGCCAGCCTGCATTGCCGGTGGATGGCATGTTGGCCATCGCCTGCGGCAGCGGCTATTGGCGCGACAACGCACCGCCCACCAAACGCAAGGCACTGCTGTGGTGGTGGCTGGTGCAACCCGTGGTGACCACGCTGTGTGGTTGCCTGCCGGGCAAGCGCCTGGGGCTGATAGGGGACTTGCCCGCAGGTGTGGTCTGGCAATGGCGGCGCTGGTGCATGCACCCCGATTACAGCCTGGGCGTGGAGGGCGAGGCCGCGCGCCAGCGCTTTGCTGCGGTGCGTTATCCGGTGCATGCGCTGTCCATGACGGACGACGAGATGATGTCGCTGCGCAGCACCCAGTCCCTGGTGGGCTGGTACAGCCAGGCGCCGCAGCAGCTGGAGCGGCTTTCGCCGGGTGAAGCGGGTGTGGCACGCATAGGGCATTTCGGCTTTTTCCGCAGGGAGATGGCGAACGCGCTGTGGCCGAGGGCGCTGGCCGTGCTGCAGGCCTGGACACAGGGACAGAGTGTGTTGGCACCTGAGGGTCAGATGCCGGCGGCCAACTCCGCTACAGTGGCAGCAAAACGCCTGCCACCGGATCTGGATCGCCGCGTGGGTTAGGGCTGCACAAGACGGAGACCTTATGACCGATGCCAACCTCCACCCTCTGGATGCCATGCTGGCGCTCGCGCCGCGCGCTCCCGGTATGTATGACGGCCACACCCATGCCAGCTACTGGAATATGGTGGGCCCCTATGGCGGTGCCACGGCGGCGCTGCTGCTGCACAGCATCTTGCAACACCCCAAATGCCTGGGCGAGCCGGTAGCGCTGACGGTGAACTTTGCCGGTCCGGTAGCCGCAGGCCCCTATCGCATTGAGGCCACGCCGGTGCGTACCAACCGCTCCACCCAGCATTGGACGGTGACGCTGCTGCAGGAAGACGAGCAGGGTGAAACCCAGGTCACCACCACCGCCACGGCAGTGACGGCCGTGCGGCGCGAGACCTTTAGCATCGACGATGTGCCGCTGCCCCATATGCCCACGCCCGAAAGCTGCGAGCGTTTTGACACCACGGGCGCCATGGAGTGGCTGCAGCGCTATGACATGCGGGTGGTCACGGGCGCCATTCCCCAGGCCTGGGACGATAGCGCGCACGAGCCTGTTTCGCAGCTGTGGGTGCGCGACAATCCCCCGCGTGCGCTGGACTTTCCGGCGCTGGCCGCACTGTGCGATGTGTTCTTTCCCCGCGTCTGGCTGCGCCGCGCGCGCCGGGTGCCTGCGGGCACGGTGTCGCTGACGATTTATTTCCATGCCGACAGCGCGCAGCTGGCGGCGCAGGGTGAGAAGCATTTGCTGGGTCAGGCCGATGCACAGGCTTTCCGCAATGGTTTCTTTGACCAGAGCGCCCAGATCTGGGACAGCGCAGGCCAGTTGCTGGCCACCTCACACCAAACCGTTTACTACAAAGAATGAAGCAGGTGCAGCGCATGGCAATTGCGCTGCACGGCTTTTCCCCCGTTGATCTCCTTTCCCCCCAAGGACTTTCCAATATGAGCGAAACCACGGCCGATATCCTGGTCCACACCGAAGCCGGTGTGCGCACCATCACCTTCAACCGCGTCGACAAAAAGAACTCCATCACCCAGGCCATGTACAGCGCCATGGCCGATGCGCTCTCCAGCGCCGCCACCGACGAGGCCGTGCGCGTGGTGGTCTTCCAGGGCGACGCCACGATCTTCAGCGCAGGCAATGACATCGGCGATTTTCTGAGCCGCCAGGATGGCCAGGGCCTGCCCCTGGAGTCGCCCACCTTCCGTTTTCTGCACGCCATCGCCAGCTTCCCCAAGCCCATTCTGGCTGCCGTGGCCGGCCCGGCCGTGGGCATTGGCACCACACTGCTGCTGCATTGCGACCTGGTCTATGCCGGTGACAACGCCGCCTTCTCCATGCCTTTTGTGAACCTGGGTCTGTGCCCGGAGGCCGCATCCAGCCTGCTGCTGCCGCAGATGCTGGGCTACCACCGCGCCGCCGAGGCCTTGCTGCTGGGCGAGCCCTTCATGGCCGAAGCCGCGCTGGAAGTGGGCCTGGTCAACCGCGTGCTGCCGCCCACCGAGGTCAATGGCTATGCCCAGGCACAGGCCAAAAAACTGGCAGCCAAGCCGCTGTCGGCACTGGTGGAAACCAAGCGTTTGATGAAGTCCGGCCAGCAAGGTGCCGTGAAAGCGCAAATGGCCGAAGAAGGCGCCAGCTTTGGCCGCATGCTCACCGCACCCGCCGCCAAGGAAGCCTTTACCGCGTTCATGGAGAAGCGGAAGCCTGACTTCAGCAAGTGCTGAAGTCGGCGACACCCCCCTGAGTCGCCTTCGGCGCCTTCCCCCCGCTCTTCGCTCGCTGCGCTCGCGGGCAGGGGGACGCTGCCGGCGCTGCGGGGCGACCCTTGCGCGGCAGCTCTGGCGAAAGGGGCGTGGCATGTGCCAGAGCCTGTTAGGTTTTCAGTGTCCCTGGTCTTTCTCCCTCGCCCCTTTGGGGAGAGGGCTGGGGTGAGGGGCTGTCTTGCACGCAGTGTTCAAAAAAGGATGTGGCAAGAGGACAGTTAACCCCCAGCCTTGGGTGTTACCCCTTCCCCCACCGGGGGAAGGTGGGGATGGGGGCTGCCTCCACAACGCAGCGCGTACACCAGAGCCCAAACCGCTTGAAACCGAGGCAGATAGAGCGACGGCTGCTCTGCTTTTATAAGGAATACCCATGACCCCCAAGCCTACGGCAGCGGCCGCGCCGGTGGTTTTTGAGCCGGAATTCATTGCCGGCATGCGCCAGCTGACCGAGGAGATGATCAGCTTCAACAAGCTGCTGGGCCTGCAACTGGTGTCTGTCACGCCGGACGAGGCCTGCGCCCGTTTGGTGATGAAGCCCGAGCTGATTGGCCATTTCGCCTACGGACGCATCCATGGCGGGGCCATTAGCGCGGCGCTGGACTCCATGGGCGGCGTGGCGGTGATGGCGGCCATTGCGGCCAAGCATATGGATGAGCCGGTGGCCCAGCGCATGCAGCGCTTTGGCCGCCTGGGCACCATTGATTTGCGCGTGGACTTTCTGCGCCAGGGCATTGGCGAGGCCTTTACCGTGCGCGGCCAGGTGCTGCGCCTGGGCTCGCGTGTGGCGTCCACGCGCATGGAGTTTCTGGCCGAAGACGGTACGCTGCTGTCTACCGGCGCAGCGGCCTACATCGTGTCGTGACGGTCCAGCGCTGACGGTGCGCTGCCCGTGATGCGGCGGAACATGGTGGAGAAAGCGCCCGCGCTGTCATAGCCCATTTCCAGGGCCACCGTGCCCACGGCCGCGCCGGCGGCCAGTCTGGCCAGGGCATGGGCCACACAGGCGCGTTGGCGCCATTGTTGAAAGCTGATGCCGGTCTGCGCCTGGAAATGCCGGCCAAAGCTGCGCAGGCTCAGGTGCAGGCGCTGGGCCCAGTCCTGGGCGGGCTGGTGAATATCGGGCGCCTGCAAAAAATCCGCACACAGCGCGGCCAGCCTGGGGTCGGCCGGCTGGGGCAGGTGCAAGGGCAGCGTGGGCGCTGCCGCCACCTCGTGCAGCAGCAGCGTGACCAGGGCGCCGTCGCGCCCTGCTGGGTCGTAGTGCAGCGGCATCTGTACGGCCTCGGCCAGCAGCTGGCGCAGCAGGGCACTGGCCGCCAGCACCACACAACCGGTGTCGGCGCGTGGCGCCTGGGCGGGCTCTATGTAGAGGCTGCGGGTGGTCACGCCCAGCATGCGCACCTGGTGGGGTACGGCAGCGGGAATCCAGACCGCCTGCTGCGGCGGTACGGCCCAGGCGCCCTGGGCTGTTTGCACTTGCATCACTCCGGTGGCGCCATACAGCAGCTGGGCACGCCGGTGCTGGTGCCAGGGCAGCAGCGTGTCGGGGTCATAGCGGGTGCTGAGGGCCAGCACCGTGCGGTCGGTGGTGTCCACCGCGTCCAGTGGCTGCTTGTGCATGGGTTTGTAGATTCTGGCGTTTTAGCAAAAGGTGTTGGCTAGTTTACGCAAACCAGTCAGCCGAGCAGGGCATACGCTTGCAGCCTTGTCAGGAAAGGATGCAGGCATGGATGCCATGGTGATGGGAATTTACGGGGCGCTGGCGCTGGCCAGCGTGGGGGCCGGTGTGAGCACGGTGCTGTTTGGCTTTGGCGGCGGCTTTGTGGTGGTGCCGCTGCTCTACCACGCGGTGCGGGTGCTGGGCGGTGAGGGCAGTGCCACGGCCGATGCGGCCATGCAGGTGGCGGTGGCCACCTCGGCCTGTGTGATGGTGGTGTCTTCGGCCTTGGCCACCAAGCGCCATGCCAAGCGCGGCAATCTGGTGCGCGCGCAGCTGTGGCCCCTGGCCGGCTGGATTGCGCTGGGCTCGGTGGCCGGAGCCGCCATGGCCATGGCCTTGCCGGGCGCCTGGGTGCGCTGGGCCTTTGTGGTCTATATGGTGGTGAGCATTGCCGACTGCGTGCTGCGCCCGGGCTTTGTGCACAGCAGCGGCCTGTCTGCCACCGGCCACCAGCCCCCACCGGCCACCACCGCCGCGCTGGGCCTGGGCATAGGCACGATTGCCGCCGGCTTGGGCGTGGGCGGCAGCGTGATGACCGTGCCCTTGATGCGCCGCCGGGGCCTGAGCATGACGGTGGCCACCGCCATGGCCAGCCCGCTGACCTTGCCGGTGGGCGTGGCGGGTGCGATTACCTACATGCTAGTGGGCGCACAGCAAGCGCCGGTGCTGCCCGGACCACATTGGGGCTATGTGGACCTGTGGTCGCTGGGCTTGCTGGTGGTGGGCTCATGGCTGGGCATGCGCTGCGCTTCACCCTGGATTGGCCGCATTCCGGATCGGTTGCATGCGCAGATTTATGTGGGCTTGCTGGTCATGGTGCTGCTGGCCATGCTGTGGTGATGGCGTCGTCATAGGGGCTCAGACTGTATGTAAAGGCAATACATGCAAGTCAAAGTTTCCGATGAATGGTTTGGTTACTGATATTGCGAGATGCGTAAGAAAGCCGGGATTTACCGTGCATAGCATCGAGTTTTTCGCGTAAGGAGAACTTGAAATGGCTGTGCAAAACCCCTTTTTCGGCAAACGAGACGCCGAGGCTTTCAACACCCGCACCACGGTCGGTAGCAGCACCTTGGGCAGCGGCAATGGCAACGGTGGCGGTAACGGCTATGGCAGCGCTTCGGGTGCCGGCAGCTCGGCCAGTGCAGCGGTGGGCAGCAGCGCAAGCACCGTGCGCAGCACGGCCAGCGCAGCCACCGAGTCGGGGGGCAGCAAGCTGACCGTGGGCCCCAACATCAAGCTCAAGGGCGTGGAAATCACCGACTGCGACACCTTGGTGGTGGAAGGCACGGTGGAAGCCACCATGGACTCCCGCGTGATCCAGATTGCCGAGCAGGGCGCTTTTCGCGGCTCGGCCGAGATCGACATTGCCGAAATCCACGGCAAGTTCGACGGCAATCTGACGGTGCGCGACAAGCTGGTGATCTTCAGCACCGGCCAGGTCAGCGGCACCATACGCTACGGCAAGATCGTGATCGAGGAAGGCGGCCAGCTCAGCGGCGACATCCAGGTCGGCACCGGCAAAAGCGCGGCACCAGCCAGCGTGGGCGGCAGCGCACCTCGCAGCGCCAGCAGCCTCTCCAGCCCTGCGGCCGATCCGGCAGCGCCCCAGTCGGCTTAACAGCCCCGCACCCCGCCTTCCTCCGGAGGGACGGTGCAGACATCCAAGGCAGGGTGCAGCGCTTCAAACTGGCGCGGCCCATACCAGAGACACCGCGCAAGGGCCGCCCCGCCGCGCTGGTGTCGTCCCCCTGCCCGCGAGCGTAGCGAAGCGAGAGCGGGGGCGCCGGGCTACGGGGAAGGCGCGCAGCGCCTCAGGGGGGAGTTATTTCCCCGGCAACGGCCTTGGCTGCCCGGTTTCGTCTATGGCCACATAGGTCAGCGTGGCCTCGGTCACTTTGGCAAAGTGACCCTGGTGCTGCATGCTCTCGGCAAACACTTCCACATTCACCGTCACCGAGGTGCGGCCCACATGCTGCACGCCGGCGTAAAACGACAGCAGATCGCCCACACGCACCGGCTGCTTGAAGACAAACTCCTTTACCGCCACCGTGGCCGTGCGGCCCCGGGCCAGGCGCGAAGGCAGCACGGCGCCGGCCAGGTCGACCTGGGCCATGACCCAGCCGCCAAAGATGTCGCCATTGGCATTGCAGTCGCCGGGCATGGGCACGACTTTGAGTACCAATTCCTTGTCGGCGGGCAGGGGAGCGCTGGGCAGATCGGGGGAGCGGGGAGGCATGGGGGACAATCCGGTCACTAAATAACAGCCCCAAATTGTCTCCTATGCGTCGCAGCGGCGAGTCCTCACCCCCTTATCCCACAGCATCCGGCGTGGCTAATCCCAATGGCTGGCAGACCCTGGGCCGCCTGCTTCCCTATCTGTGGGAATACAAATGGCGGGTCTTGGCGGCCCTGTTGTTCATGGTGGGGGCCAAGCTGGCCAATGTGGGCGTGCCGGTGCTGCTGAAGAACCTGGTGGACGCGCTGACGCTCAAGCCCGGCGACCCGGCTGCCGTGCTGGTGGTGCCAGCCGGCCTGCTGCTGGCCTATGGCTTGCTGCGGCTATGCACCTCGCTGTTTTCGGAACTGCGCGAGCTGGTGTTTGCCAAGGCCACGCAGGGCGCGGCGCGCAGCATTGCGCTGGCCACTTTCGAGCATTTGCATGCCTTGAGCATGCGTTTCCATCTGGAGCGCCAGACCGGGGGCATGACGCGTGACATCGAGCGCGGCGTCAAGGGCGTGGAGTCGCTGATCTCGTACTCGCTCTACAGCATTGTCCCCACGCTGATCGAGGTGACGCTGGTGCTGGGCATTCTGGCTGTGCAGTTCGACCCCTGGTTTGCCGGCATCACCGCCGTGGCCCTGGCCATCTACATCACCTTCACCGTGAAGGTGACGGAATGGCGCACCCAGTTTCGCCGCGCGGCCAACCAGCATGACTCGGCGGCCCACACCCAGGCCGTGGACTCGCTGATCAATTACGAGACCGTCAAATACTTCAACAACGAGGCCTTTGAGGCCAGCCGCTACAACGAGAACCTAGAGCGCTTGCGCCTGGTGCGCTTGAAAAGCCAGAGCACCTTGACACTGCTCAACAGCGGCCAGCAGCTCATCATTGCCGCTGCCCTGGTCGCCATTATGTGGCGTGCCACCCAGGGTGTGGTGGCGGGGCAGCTCACGCTGGGCGATCTGGTGATGATCAATGCCTTCATGATTCAGCTCTACATCCCGCTGAACTTTCTGGGCGTGCTCTACCGCGAGATCAAGCAAAGCCTGGTGGACCTGGATCGGATGTTCACCTTGATGGACAAGGAACGTGAAGTAGCAGACGCCCCGGGCGCTGCCGCGTTGCAATTGGTGGGCGAGCCTGCCGTGCGTTTTGCGGGCGTGTCGTTTGCCTATGACCCGGCGCGGCCCATTTTGCAGGACGTGAGCTTTGACATTCCCGCTGGCAAAACCGTGGCTGTGGTGGGCCCCTCGGGATCGGGCAAGAGCACGCTGGCCAGGCTGCTGTTCCGCTTCTACGATATCCAAAGCGGCTCCATCACCTTGGATGGGCAGGACCTGCGCGCCGTGACCCAGGACAGTCTGCGCCGGGCGATTGGCATCGTTCCGCAGGACACGGTGCTGTTCAACGACACGGTGGAATACAACATTGCCTACGGCCGCCCCGGTGCCAGCCATGACGAGGTGGTGGCCGTGGCCAGGGCTGCGCGCATCCACGACTTCATTGCCGCCACGCCGCAAGGCTATGCCACGCGCGTGGGCGAGCGCGGGCTCAAGCTTTCCGGCGGTGAAAAACAGCGCGTGGCCATTGCACGCACCTTGCTGAAAAACCCACCGGTGCTGATTTTTGACGAAGCCACCTCGGCCCTGGACAGCGCCAATGAACGGGCCATCCAGGCCGAGCTGGCCCAGGTGGCGCGCAACAAGACCACGCTCTTGATTGCCCACCGCCTCTCCACTGTGGTCGATGCCCACGAGATTCTGGTGATGGAATCCGGCCGCATTCTGGAACGTGGCCGCCATGCCGAGTTGCTGGCCCAGGGCGGCCGCTATGCCCAGATGTGGGCGCTGCAGCAAAGCGGCGAAGCCATGGACCGTGAAGATGAGGTGGCAGTGCTGAAAGCATAAGCACAGCACAATGCGGTTGATGGAATGCGCTAGGGTAGCGGCTGTGTATCCCGCCATGCCTCGAAAGACTTTGATGACCACCGCTCCCGCCACCACTCCTGCTGTTCGCCCCGTGTTGCTGATCAACACCGTGATGGCAGATTTCCATCTGCAGCAAATCTCCCGGCAACTGCCCACGCTGGAGCTGGTCTATGCCCCCGAAGCGGCCGCGGCCCAGGCCGCCATGCGCCAGCACGCTGCCCGCGTGCAGGTGGTGCTGACCATTGGCTCCATCGGCCTGAGCGCGACCGAGATGGACCAGCTGCCTGCGCTGCGCCTGGTCTGCGCCCTGGGCGCAGGCTATGAAAAAGTAGACGTGGCCCATGCCCGTGCGCGTGGCATTGCCACGGGCAACGGTGCAGGCACCAACGACAGCTGTGTGGCCGACCATACGTTGGCCCTGGTGCTGGCCAGCGTGCGCCAGCTGAAACACTATGACCAGCAGCTGCGGGCCGGCGTATGGCGCACCGCGCTGCCATTGCCTGCCGGCATCACCGGCAAGCGCCTGGGCGTGCTGGGCCTGGGCACCATAGGCCGCAAGATTGCGCTGCGAGCCCAGGCGTTCGAGATGGAAGTGGGCTACCACAACCGCAGCCCCAAGGCCGACGCACCCTGGGCATATTTCGACAGTCTGCTGGCCCTGGCCGACTGGGCCGATGTGTTGGTGGTGGCCACGCCTGGTGGTGCGGCCACCCAGCATCTGGTGAATGCCCAGGTGCTGCAGGCCCTGGGCCCGCAAGGCCTGGTGGTGAATATTGCGCGCGGCAGCGTGATCGACACCGCAGCCTTGGCAGCGGCATTGCGCAGCGGCGCATTGGGTGCGGCCGCGCTGGATGTGTATGAGAGCGAGCCATTGCCGCCGCAGGAGCTGCTGGACCTGCCCAATGTGCTGCTGACACCCCATGTGGCAGGCTGGTCGCCCACCTCGGTGCAGGCCACGGTGGATCGCTTTGTGGCCAATGTGCAGGCCCATCTGCAGGGCCAGCCCCTGGTGTCAGCGGTCTGACGCTGTCCGTGCAGGCACTGTACGCCAAGTGCCGTGGCGTGCAGTAGCAGAGCAGAGGCTTGGCAGCGGAGGTACAAGCCATGTAGCAAGAAGGTAGAAATGCGCTAGTCTTGGACATCACTGGTCACTCCGTCGCCGCATGCCATCTCCTGTACCAGACCCGCTTTCCTTGGACCTGTATCACCAGCCTGGCCATTTGATCCGCCGCGCCCAGCAGATTGCCATGCAGCTGTTTCGCGAGACGCTGGGCCCTGACGTGACGCCGGTGCAGTACGCTGTGCTGCGCATGTTGCAGGAGTCACCAGGCATAGACCAGGTCACGCTGGCGCGGTTGGTGGCACTGGACACATCCACCACGGCAGATATTGCTGCGCGCCTGGAGGCCAAGGGCTGGATTCATCGCGAGCTACTCCCCCGGCGCCAGCGCAGCCTGCGCCTCACGGCCGAGGGTCAAGCCATGCTGGCTGACTTTGTGCCCCATGTCCATGCATTGCGCCAACGCATGCTAGCTCCCCTGGAGCCCCAGGAGCAGGCCGAGTTCAAGCGCCTGCTGAGCAAGTTCGTCAAACTGCACGACGCCAGCGACGCATAGGCTGCAGCGGCGAAAGCGGCAGCCTGTAGCTGTCGTGTAAGCAGAAGTGAATGTTTGCTTTTTTCGGGGAAAGCCCTGTCTTTGGTGATTTTCATATTCAGTAAGCTGAATCAAATTCAGTGTACTGAATGTTGAATTTCATAGGAGGCAACTATGAAGTGGCAGACTTCCTCTACGCGGCCTGCAAGCGATGACCCCGTCATTGCGTTTGCAGGCACAGGCCAGGTCAATGGACTGCGCGCACAGTTGGACCACGGGCCCATGACCTGGTTTCAGTGGCGTGTAGTAGCTCTGTGTATGGCGCTGAGCATGGTGGATGGCTTTGATGTGATGGTCATGGCCTTTACCGCTTCTGCCGTCTCTGCGCATTGGCAACTCAGTGGTGCTGCACTGGGTTTTTTGCTCAGTGCTGGGCTGTTCGGCATGGCCGGGGGCTCGTTGCTGCTGGCCCCTTTGGCTGATCGATGGGGTCGCCGTCCGTTGATTTTGCTGTGTCTGATGTTGGCGGGGCTGGGCATGCTGGCCTCGGTCTGGAGCCAGACTCCGGCGCAGTTGGCGGCCATGCGTGTGCTGACAGGACTGGGCGTGGGGGGAATTTTGGCCTGCAGCAATGTGATGGCCAGCGAGTACGCCTCGCAGCGCTGGCGCAGCCTGGCCGTGACCTTGCAATCCACGGGCTATGCGTTGGGTGCCAGCATAGGCGGCAGTGTGGCCCTGTGGTTGCTGAGCCTGTACAGCTGGCGCTCGGTCTTTTGGTTTGGAGGCCTGTGCACGCTGCTTATTTTCTTGCTTGCCTGCCTGGCCTTGCCGGAGTCACTGGACTTTTTGCTGGCCCGCCGACCCAAGGCCGCGCTGCGGCGGCTCAATGCCTTGTTGGTCAGGCTGGGGCAGCCAGTGCTGGGCAGCCTGCCTCTGCCCGCTGAGGCCGCGTCCAAGACCAGGCTGCATGGTCCGCTACAGCTGTTTGCACCAGGCCTTCGCCGCGCCACCTTGCTGGTCTGGCTGTCTTTTTTCTCGGCCATGTTCGGCTTTTACTTTGTCATGAGCTGGACGCCCAAGCTGTTAGCGAGTGCTGGTCTGAGTGCAGAGCAGGGCGTGACCTGTGGCGTGCTGCTCAGCATGGGGGGCATTGTGGGCACTGCCGTGCTGGGTCTGCTGGCAGCGCGTTTTGCCATTCACCGTGTGCTGGTAGTTTTTATGCTGTTCTCCGCCGTGCTGCTGTGCTTTTTGGTCGCCAACTCCGGCGCGCTGTGGCTGTCTTATGCGCTGGCATTGTTGATAGGCGTCTTTGTCAACGCCTGTGTGGCTGGTCTGTATGCGATTTCCCCCTTGGTCTATGGCAGCGAAGTGCGTGCCACCGGCATGGGTTGGGGCATAGGTGTGGGGCGTATGGGCGCCATCGTCGCCCCCTTGGTCGCGGGGAGTTTGCTGGATGCGAGCTGGTCGCCTGGTCAGCTCTATGTGGGCTGCAGCCTGGCCTTTGTGCTGGGGGCGCTCATTGTCTCCATGCACCGGATTCAGGGGCTGTCTGCCGCTCGGGCAGAGCAGGACGGAATGCGCACTCTGCGCGCGCGTTGAGCCCCTCGGAGCATCCACGGATAGGGAGAAATGCTGATGAATCTTCACCCCCCTGTGCAGGGCGTAGCCATGCCTGCCTTTCCTTTGAATCAATGGTATGCAGCAGGCTTTGCCTGGGAGTTGACGCAAGCCCCTGTTGCCCGCACGCTGCTGGGCCAGCCCTTGGTGCTGTTTCGCACGGAGGATGGCCAGGTGGCTGCGCTGGAAGACCGATGCTGCCACCGCGAGTTGCCGCTGTCCTGCGGCAGTATTGAAGCGCGCGGACTGCGTTGCGGCTACCACGGTCTGCTGTTTGACCGTGATGGACACTGCCTGGAAATTCCCGGACAGGCCCACATACCGGCCAAGGCTTGCGTGCGTGCGTTTACGCTGCGTGAGCGTGACCAGATTCTGTGGATCTGGATGGGGGCCACACCGGGCGCGGAGCCCACCGAACCGCCGCCAGCCTATCCGGTACACAGCGATCCAGGCTACCGCTTTGGCGGCGACGTGTATCACTACGAGGCGCCCTACCAGCTGATTCACGACAACCTGCTGGACCTCAGCCATCTGGGCTATGTGCACCTCAAAACCATAGGCGGCAATGCCGGTGTGCACATGAATGCCGAGCTCAAGGTCAGCCAGCAGGGCGATTCGGTCAAGGTGGTGCGCTGGATGCCCGATTCCGATGCGCCGCCCACCTATGTGGCTGCCTGGCCTTTTCAAGGCCGTATCGACCGCTGGCAGGAGGTGGAGTTTCACCCCTCCCATCTGCGCATCTGGACCGGTGCCATGGATCAGGGCGTGGACCGGCTGGACAACCCGCTGCGCCTGGGCTTTCACATGCACGGCTTTCACGGCATCACACCGGAGACCGAGACCACATCGCATTACTTCTGGACCATTGCCACCAACCCGCATCCGCAGATGCCCGACGCCACCCAGCTGGTCATCGAGCAGACGGCGGCCACCTTTGCCGAGGACAAGGTGGTGATCGAGGCCCAGTTTCGCAACCAGCAGCGTTTTGGGAGTCGGTCCGTGGTCGACATCCATGTGGATGTGGGGCCCAACCGGGCCAGGCGCGTCATAGAACGCTTGCGTGCCGCCAGTGCTCAGGTTCAACAAGGAGCGCAGCCATGAGCCAGGCAGAAAATGCATTTCACCTGAAGCAGTCCGCACAGCTGATGGTGCATATCGCACGCAAACACATGGTGGCCCAGGACATTTGCAGCCTGGAGTTGCGGCCGCTTGCGGGTCAGCAACTGCCGGCCTTTGCCCCCGGGGCGCATATCGATGTACATCTGCCCGGTGGCCTGGTGCGCCAGTATTCGCTGTGCAACGACTGTGCGGAGCCCGACCGTTATGTGATCGCCGTGCTGCACGACAGTGCCTCACGCGGTGGTTCGGCCGCCGTGCACAGGCTGCTGCAAGTCGGCCAGCAGCTTTGCATCAGCACGCCGCGCAACCACTTTGCGCTGCATGCCCAGGCCCGCAGGCATTGGCTGCTGGCCGGGGGCATAGGCATCACGCCGCTGCTGTCCATGGCCCGCTGCCTGGCGCGCGAGGGCGGCGATTTCACCCTGCACTACAGCGCTCGCACAGGTGAGCGCATGGCTTTTGCGCAGGACATTGCGTCCGCGCCCTGGGCTTCGCAGGCACAGCTGTATGTGGACCAAGCACAGGGCCAGTCCTCGCTACCGCTGCAAAGCTTGCTGGCCAAGCCCGTGCCGGACACCCACCTCTATGTTTGCGGGCCCAAGGGCTTTATGGATGCGGTACTGGAAACAGCCCGTGCCGCAGGCTGGCCGCCGCAGCAGCTGCATTGGGAGTTTTTTGTTGCGGAGGCCGTGCAGCAAGAACTTGCCCGGGGCTTTGAGGTGGAGCTGGCCAGCACCGGCCAGGTGGTGCAGGTGCAGCCTGCACAAACCGTGGTGGAGGCGCTGGCCTCTATCGGCGTGTGCATCCCCACTTCCTGTGAACAAGGCATATGTGGCACCTGTTTGACGCGGGTTGTGGCAGGTGAGCCCGAGCACCATGACCTGTATCTCACCGAGGCTGAACAGGCTGTGGGTGACCAGTTCACACCTTGTTGTTCGCGCGCCAAATCGGCACGGCTGGTGCTGGATTTATGACCCCGTGGCTGGTTGGCCGCAGTCGCAGGTTGGTTGCGCTGACAAGCCCTCCAGAAAGACCTCCGGGACTTTGCAAACTTCACGCTCGGGAGCCAAGCATGCAGAGAAAAATCAAGTCCTCCATGGCGGCCGCTATCGCGCTGCTCGGTCTGTATCCAGGTCTGTTTCTGCAGGCCCATGGGCAAACATCGGTGCAGGTCTATGGTGTCTTGGACACGGCGGTGGAATACATCAACCATGTGGGTGCAGACCGCTCCGGCCTGACGCGCATGCCCAGCCTGACCGGCAGCATGCCGTCACGCCTGGGATTTCGCGGTCGAGAGGAGCTTGGCAGCGGGCTGAGCGCGGGCTTCACATTGGAGATGGGCATAGCGCCTGACACAGGCGGACTCAACCAGGGCGGCCGCGGCTTTGGCCGCCAGGCCTTTGTCAGCCTGAGTGGCGCTGGGGGCACGCTGGGCCTGGGGCGTCAATACAGCATGCTGTTCTGGTCTTTGCTCGATGCCGACATCCTGGGTGCCAACATGCAGGGCTTGGCCAATCTGGACAGCTATCTGGCCAATGCGCGCTCGGACAACACCATCTCCTACAAGTCCTCTTTGGCCGGCCTGAGCTGGGGTGCCACCTACAGCTGGGGGCGCGATAGTGTCAATGCAGGCAACGCAGGAGGGACCAATTGCCCGGGGGAAAGCAGCCAGGACGCCAAGGCCTGCCGCGCATGGTCTGCCATGCTGAAGTACGACAGCGCAGCCTGGGGCCTGGCGCTGGGGCATGACATGCTGCGCGGGGGCAGTGCTGCCTTGTTTGGACTGGACAGCAGCACCAAGCGCGATAGACGCACCACGGTCAATGGCTATGCCAAATTGGGCGGAGCCAAAATCAGCGCTGGCTATATGGTGCGCACAAACGATGGCGATGCTGCACAGCCGCGCAGCAGGCTGTGGTTTGTGGGAGGGCGCTACCCCCTGGGGCATTGGGTTTTCGATGCCCAGTACCAGCAGATTCGCTACCAGGGCAGTGCAGACAAGGGACAGCTCCTGGTGCTGCGCAGCAGCTATCAGCTGTCCAAGCGCACAGCGGTCTATGCCTCGCTGGGCTATGTCAAAAACAGCGGCAATGCAGCCTTTGGTGCCAGCAGTGCACAAGGAGGTGGCCTGCCTGTGGCGGGCGTGAACCAGACCAGCCTGGGCCTGGGGCTGCACCACAGCTTCTGAATTTGGACAGCGCGACCGGCATACATCTGCCCCAGGGGGTGAGTGTGCTTTCACATTGATAGCGGTCTTTGCCTATCTGTATTGCGTAACAGCACAAAATCCCCAAATTGCCGGTGCTGAAAAACACCCACCGGCGCGGCGGCTTCCGCTAAGCTCGCTCTCTTTTTCTGTTACCAAAAATAACAAGAGAGGGCCGCCATGCAGGCTGCTGCATATTCCACCTATTCCAAGCATTCGCTAATTGCCCTGGCCGGCGGGGCCTTGGCCTGGTCGTTCTGGTTCAGTCCCGGCTGGCTCACGCTGTGTGCGGGCCTGGCCTTGTTTTTGTTTGGCATGCAGCAGCTGGAGCAAGGCCTCAAAAGCCTGGCTGGCGGGCGTTTGCAGGCCTTGCTGGCGGCCAGCACGGCCACGCCGGCCAAGGGCTTGCTGTTTGGCTGTGTGGCCACGTTTTTGCTGCAGTCCAGCACCCTGGTGTCGCTGCTGACGATTGCATTTCTGAGCACCGGCCTGATCACCCTGGTGGGCAGCCTGGCCGTGCTGTTTGGTGCCAACCTCGGGGCTACCAGCGGCATCTGGCTGCTGGCCATGGCGGGGCAAAACCTGAGCATGGCGCCACTGGCCATGCCGCTCTTGGTGTTTGGCGTGCTGCTGGGCTTTTCTGGCCCGCGGGGGGCGGCTGCTGGCCGCCTGCTGTTGGGCATAGGCCTGATCTTTCTGGGCATTGACGAGATCAAACAGGGCTTTACCAGCTTTGGCGATCTGGACCTGCAGCGCTACAGCGCCGACGGCCTGCAGGGTGCCTTGTTGTTTGTGGGTGTGGGCACGCTGATCACCGTGGTGGTGCAGTCCAGCCACGCCACCTTGATGCTGACGCTGGCGGCCCTGGCCAGCCGGCAGCTGGAGCTGCAGCAGGCGCTGTGCATCGCCATAGGCTCCAACGTGGGCTCCAGCGTTTCCACCGCCGTGATGGGCATGATTGGCAGCAGCCGCAGCGGACAGCGCCTGGCCATTGCCCATGTGCTGTTCAACTGCAGCACGGCTGTGGTCAGCTTTGCGCTGCTGGCACCACTGTCCTGGCTGGTGGTGGTGGCCACAGGCTGGGTGGGCCATGGCAGCAACCAGCTGATCCAGCTGGCGCTGTTTCACACCTTGTTCAATGTCCTGGGCGTGTTGCTGTTCTGGCCCTGGCAGCCGCAGCTGGCGGCCCTGCTCACGCGCTGGATGCCCGACAAGGTGGAGCCCGAGGTGTTGATTGCCGGCGAGCATGCGGCCGAGGTCACCCGGGCGCGCTATCTACAAAGCAATGCGCTGCAAACCCCAGAGAGCGCGGCACGCGCCGTGGTGCAGGAGCTGCAGCACATGGGGCGCTTGAGCCTAGAAGTGATTTGCCACGCCCTGTACTGCCCGCTGGCCATGCTGCAAGACCCACCCCGCGACGATGCCCAGCTGCGCACCCGGGTGGAGCAGCAGCGTGTGGATGCCGACCGCCTCTACCAGCTGCACATCAAGGGTGTGTATGCCCAGTTGCTGGCCTTTATGGGCAAGGTGGACCTGCCAGCCGATCCGGCCCAGCAGCAGTTCTGGCGCGACAGCCAGGTGGCGGCCTTCCAGATGGTGGATGCCGTCAAACATGCCCACCGCCTGCAGCGCAATATGCACCGCTATCTGCTGGAGCAAACGGACAGCAGCGCACGCAGCAGCTATATCGAGCTGCGCCACCATGTGCTGCTGACACTGCGTGATCTGCGGGAGCTGGGCCTGTCCGAATTGCCGGATGCGGAATGGGCGCTGCAATTGCAGGCCCTGGATGACCGTGGCCAGCAGTTTGAATCCCAATTCCGCCAGCACCTGTTTGCCTGCATACGCAACGAAACCCTGACCGGCCTGGCCGCCAGCTCGCTGATGAACGACCTGGGTTTTGCCCAGCATATGCTGGCCAGCCTGCGCCAACTGCTGCTGCTGGGCGAAGACCATGCCGCCGCACGCCAGCTGCATTTGCTGATGGGCGATGCACCGCTGATAGAGGGGCTGTGAGATTGCAATAAAAAAGCTGTGAACGCAGATGGTGTCTGCGTTCACAGCTTTGTTTTATGTAGCGTTCCTGTACATAGCCTAGGCGCTTAAAACCGGCATGCCCCACGCCAGGGCACCGCGCAAGGGCCGCCCCGCAGCGCCGGTGCCGTCCCCCTCCCGCGCTTTGCGCGAGAGAGGGGGAAGACGCCGAAGGCGGCACAGGGGGTGTTTATTTCCGGCTTGCTGCGATGGATTTTTCGGCCATATCCACCAGATTGGTACCAATCTGCGGCTTCCACTTGGTGTAGACGCTCTTGGTGGCATCGGCAAAGGCCTTGCGCTGTGCAGCGTCCAGATCGGTCACGCTCACGCCCAGGCTTTCCAGCTCTTTCACCAGGGGCTTGCCAGGCTCCACCAGGCCCTTGCGTGCAATGGCGATCTGTTCCTTGGCGGCGTCCAGCGCGGCCTGCTTGACGATGGCTTGGTCAGCCGGCGTCCAGCTGGCCCAGACCTCTTTGTTCACGACAAAGATCAGCGGGTCGTTCATATAGCCCCACAGCGTCATGTATTTCTGGCCCACGGACTGCAGCTTGGCGGCCATGTAGACGGCGATGGGGTTTTCCTGGCCGTCCACGGCGCTGCTGGCCATGGCGGGTTGGGCATCGGCCCAGCTCATCTGTGTGGGGTTGGCGCCCAGGATGGTGAAGGTGTCCAGGAACAGCGGCGAGCCCACGACGCGGATCTTCATGCCCTTGAGGTCGCCGGGGGCCTTGATGGCGTGCTTGGAGTTGGAAATTTCGCGGTAGCCGTTCTCACCCCAGGCCAGGGGCAGCACGCCGGCCTTGTCTATGGTCTTGAAGATTTCCTTGCCTACTTCGCCCTGGACCACAGCGTCCACGGCAGCGTAGTCGGGGAAGAGAAAGGGCAGGGAGAACAGGTTCAGCGCCTTGACCTGGGGCGACCAGTTGATGGTGGAGCCCACGGCCATGTCGATCACGCCCTGGCGGATGGCGCTGAACTCGCGCGTCTGGTCGCCCTGCACCAGCGAGGTGCCGGGGTAGAGCTTGATATTGATGCGGCCCTGGGTGCGCTCGCGCACCTTGTCGGCCCAGATCTCACCGCCCTTGCCCCAGGGGAAGGCCGTGCCCAGCACCAGGGACATGCGGTATTCGCTCTTGTACTTGGCTTGGGCCAGACCCAGGGAAGGGGCCAGGGCCAGGGTGGCGGCAGCGGCCACGGCGGTGGTCAAAAAGGTACGCAGTTGCATGGTTTGTCTCCAGGGTTGAAAGTTGTTGTTGTGGGCTGTAAAGGTACGATGCGCTCGCAGGGCACTGGCTCCAGGTCAGGGACACCGCGCAAGGGCCGCCCCGCAGCGCTGGTGTCGTCCCCCTCCCTCGCGTAGCGAGAGAGAAGGGGGAAGCGGCGTAGCCGCTCAGGGGGTCAATACCCCAGCTTTGCAGGCAGCCACAGGGCTAGTTGCGGGAAGGCAATCACCAGCACCATGACCATGAACATGGCCAGCAGCATCCAGCCCACCCAGCGCACGGTGGATTCCATGCGCACGCCGGCGATGCGGCAGCTCACCATCAGGTTCACGGCCAGCGGCGGGGTGAACTGGCCTAAAGCGACCTTCAGCGTCAGGATCACGCCAAACCACACGGGGTCCCAGTGGTAGTGGTTCATGATGGGCAGCAGCAGCGGCACAAAGATCAGGAAGATGGAGATGCCGTCCAAAAACATGCCCACGGTGATCAGCAGCAGGATCAACAGCGCCATCACGCCATATTCGCCCAGGCCGGAGTTGACGATGGCCGCGGCCACCGGATCAATCACGCCCAGCGTGGACAGCGAGAAGGCAAAAATCCCGGCCAGCGAGACCACCAGCAAAATCACGGCCGACAGCTCGCCGGCCTCGCGCAAGATGGGGTAGAGGTCACGCAGGCCTATGGTGCGGTGTATGCACATGCCCACGAACAGGCCGTAGAACACGGCCACCACGGCGGCCTCGGTGGGAGTGAACCAGCCGGCGCGCATGCCGCCCAGAATCAAGACCGGAGCCGCCAGGCCCCAGGCCGCTTCCTTCAGGCTTTTCCAAAAAGCGGGGCGCGGCAGCGTGGCTTCCAGCGCACCCATTTTGTGGCGGCGGGCCAGCCACACGGCCGGCACGATCAGCGCGATACCGGCCAGCACGCCGGGCACCATGCCGGCGGCAAACAGGGCCGGCACGGAGGCGCCGGGCACCAGCACCGAGTAGATGATGAAGGCCACCGAGGGCGGAATCAGAATATCGGTGGCGGCAGCCGCGCCCACCACGCTGGCAGAGAAGCTGGCCGGGTAGCCGGCGCGGGCCATGGCGGCAATCATCACCCCGCCCACGGCAGCTGCATTGGCCGGGCCGGAGCCGGAAATGCCACCCAGAAACATGGCCACGCAAATTGCCACCAGGGGCAGCATGCCGGGGCCGCGGCCCACGATAGCGATGGCAAAGTTCACCAGCCGCAGCGCCACGCCGGAGCGATCGAAGATGGAGCCCACCAGCACAAACATGGGAATGGCCAGCAGCGGGTACTTTCCCAGGCCGGCATAGAAGTTCTGCGGCACGGCCAGCAGGCCAAACCACTGCGCATCGGCATTGGCCAGGGCAATGGCGGCGGCACCAGCCAAACCCAGGGCCGCGCCAATGGGCACGCCCACAAACATCAGGCCCAAAAAGGCCACAAACAGCAAGGTGGCGATCATGGTGCCTCCTTGCTGTCTTCGGTGATCTCTGGATCAAACGCGCCGGGCTTGCCCTGGCGCACAAACAGTCCCAGGGCGCGCAGCGTAATCAGCGCCGACACAATGGGCAGCCAGACCGAATACCACCACTGCGGCACGCCAATGCCGGGCGAGGTTTCCTCGAAGCGGAAGTCATCCCAGACCACGCGCACGCTGAGCACGGCAATCAGCGCAAACAGCAGGGCCACCATCAGCGAGCCAAAACGCGCCAGCGCGCGGCGGCGGCGCAGCGAACCACCATCGGCAAAGAACTCGATGCGGATATGCTGGTTGCGGGCCACGGCGCCCGAGCCGGCCACCAGGGCCAGCAAGATCATCAGGAATACGGAGAACTCCTCGGTCCAGGCGAAGGAGGAGTCGGTGAAATAGCGCACCAGCACATTGGCAAAGGTAATCAAGGCCAGTGCGGCCATGATGGCCACGGTGAGCCAGTCTTCTATGCGCAGCGAGCGAGGCTCATCCGGGCGCGCGCCGGCTGGGGCCGCACCATCGGTTTCGGGTGGGGTGGAGGACATGAACGCGGAAAGTCAGAAAAACACACATGGGCGAAATGCAGTTCCTGGACCAACGCGGCGTTGTGCACCGAGAGGTGTGGAAGAAGAGGCGCCTCGGGTGGAGGCGCCAAGTCATTATCCAGGAACAGTTGTTGCTATCTGTCGTCAAAGTGGCAGGCATTTCCCTTACAGCCCCTTGCCGGTCAGACCTCTGTCAGGCAGCGTAGATGCAGCAGGGGCGACTCGCGCCGTGCGATGCTTGGCTGTGCTCAGCGGATAATGGCAATCTATGGAAACCAAATGGCTTGAAGACTTTGTCAGCCTGGCTGAAACGCGCAGTTTCAGCCGGTCCGCCCAACTGCGCCATGTGACGCAGCCGGCGTTCTCACGGCGCATCCAGGCGCTGGAGGCTTGGGCGGGCACCGATCTGGTGGACCGCAGCTCCTACCCCACCCGGCTGACGCCGGCGGGCAAAACCATGTATGACCAGGCGCTGGAAATGCTGCAATCGCTGCAGAGCACCCGCTCCATGCTGCGTTCGCACTCCAGTGCCGACAAGGACATGGTGGGCTTTGCCGTGCCGCACACGCTGGCGTTCACCTTCTTCCCGGCCTGGGTGTCGTCGCTGCACGAGCAGTTCGGCCCATTCAAGAGCCGTTTGATTGCGCTGAATGTGCATGACGCGGTGATGCGTCTGGTCGAAGGCGGCTGCAATCTGCTGATTGCCTACTACCACGCCTCGCAGCCGCTGCAGCTGGACCCCGCCAAGTACGAAATGGTCAGCCTGGGCCAGGAGTTGCTGGCGCCTTATTCCAAGCCCGATGCCCAAGGCCAGCCGCTGTATGCCCTGCCTGGTGTGGCGGGCCAGCCCCTGCCTTTTCTGGGTTATGCACCGGGTGCCTATCTGGGCCGGGTGACGGAGCTGATCCTCAAGGACGCCGGTGTGCCCGTGCACCTGGAGCGGGTGTATGAGACCGATATGGCCGAGGGCCTGAAGGCCATGGCACTGGAAGGCCATGGTGTGGCCTTTTTGCCCTATAGCGCGGTGCGCAAGGAGCTGGAAAACGGCCGCCTGGTGCGGGCCGTGCCGGAAGAGCTCAGCCAGCTGCAAATGCCCATGGATGTGCGGGCCTACCGGGAAAAGCCGGTGGGCAAGGAGGCGCGCAACAGCGTGGCCGATGCATTGTGGAGCTTTTTGCAGACCCATGCCGAGGCAAGCCTGCCGGGCTGATGCACAGCGTGCATACTTGTAAAACAATGCAGCATTGGCGGTGAGTGCGGGCTTGCATATGATGCGGCCACGCCGTTGTGGGAAAACGGAGCTGGCATGGTTTTTTCTTACGAAAACTTCATGCCGGTCTACTGTTAAATCCTGACGACAAAGTCACATGGCAGACACATACTGCGGTTTTGCCCATGCTTGGTTGCACAATGTGCTGCAAGGATGTGAGCAATGCAGCTTTGCTGGCTGCGAGACTTGGCACCTTGCGTTGGTAACTTACATTTAGAGGAGATTTGTTATGAAGAAGCATTTGTTGGCGGTGGCCGTGGCCGCATTGGCTGCAGGTAGCGCAATGGCACAAGCCAATGACACGCTGGCCAAGGTCAAGTCCTCCGATAGCATCACCCTGGGCGTGCGTGAGTCCTCCGGTGCCCTGGCCTATACCCTGGGCGACGGCAAGTACGTGGGCTTCCACACCGAGATGGCAGAGAACATCGCCAAGGACGTGCAAAAGCAGCTGGGCCTGGCCAAGCTGAATGTGAAGTACCAGCCCGTGACTTCGCAAAATCGTATTCCTCTGATGGTGAATGGCACGGTGGATCTGGAGTGCGGCTCCACCACCAATGACCTGAACCGTCAAAAAGACGTGGACTTCGCCAACACCACCTATATGGAACAGGTGCGCATTGCGGTGAAGGCCAGCTCCGGCATCAACGACATCAAGGACCTGAACGGCAAGACGGTGGCCACCACCACCGGCACCACTTCGGTGCAGCTGCTGCGCCAGAACAAGCGCGCCGAAGGCATCGACTTCAAGAACATCATGGGCAAGGACCATGCCGACAGCTTCCTGCTGCTGGAAACCGGCCGTGCTGACGCCTTTGTGATGGATGGCTCCATCCTGATGGGCAATATCTCCAAGTCCAAGAACCCCAAGGACTTCAAGCTGGTGGGCGAGCCCCTGTCCACCGAGCCTATCGCCTGCATGGTGCGCAAGAGCGATCCTGCCTTCCTGAAGGCCGTGAACGAATCCATCGCCCGCCAGGTCAAGGACGGCTCGCTGGAAAAGCTCTACAACAAGTGGTTCATGCAACCCATCCCTCCTGCCAACCAGAAGGTGGGCCTGCCCCTGTCTGAAGCTACCAAGAATGCTTGGTTGAACCCCAACAACAAGCCCAAGGAAGATTTCAACAAGTAAATCGGCCACGTGACGCCCCGGCGGTGCATGGCACTGTCTGGGGCGTTTTTTGTTGGGCGGGTGTGTAAGCCCACACCCGTGATTGCAGTTTTGTATTGAAGGAAATCCTATGGCATGGGATTGGCAAATGTTCTGCGAGGACACCCTGGAGCGCACCGCGGTCCAGGGCTGCTTCGGCAAGAACGGTGACGTCACCTACCTGGACTGGATGCTGTCGGCCTGGGGCTGGACGGTGTCGGTATCGCTGCTGGCCTTGGCGCTGGCACTGGTGGTGGGGATTGTGATTGGCACCTTGCGCACCTTGCCTGACCACCCCTGGGTGGTGCGGTTTGGTAATGCGTGGGTGGAGTTCTTCCGCAACATCCCCTTGCTGGTGCAAATTTTTCTCTGGTACCACGTGGTGCCGGCCATCTTCCCGGCGATGAAGTCGGTTTCGGGCTTTGTGCTGGTGGTGCTGGCCCTGGGCTTTTTCACCTCGGCGCGTGTGGCCGAACAATTGCGCTCCGGTATTCAGGCCCTGCCGCGCGGCCAGCGCTATGCGGGCATGGCCATGGGTTTCACCACCTGGCAGACCTACCGCTATGTGCTGCTGCCGAATGCGTTTCGCATCATCATTCCGCCGCTGACCAGCGAGACCATGAACATCTTCAAGAACTCGTCGGTGGCGTTCGCCGTTTCGGTGACCGAGCTGACCATGTTCGCCATGCAGGCCCAGGAAGAAACCGGCCGCGGTATCGAGGTTTATCTGGCGGTGACGGGGCTGTACATCATCTCGGCCTTTGCCATCAACCGCATCATGGCGTTCATCGAGAAGCGTTCTCGCGTGCCGGGCATGATCAGCGCATCGGGTGCAGGGGGACACTGATATGAACTTGGCACTCGACTTTTCGTTCTACAGCACCGATCTGTTCCAGAACTTCATTCTCAAGGGCTTGATGTTCAGCATCACCTTGACGGTGGTGGCCACCCTGGGCGGCATCTTCTTCGGCACACTGCTGGCGCTGATGCGTCTTTCGGGCAAACCATGGCTGATGGCGCCGGCCACTGTCTACGTCAACGGCATGCGCTCCGTTCCGCTGGTGATGGTGATCCTGTGGTTCTTCCTGCTGGTGCCCTTGGTGATCGGCAGGCCCATTGGCGCCGAGCTGTCGGCCGTCATCACCTTTGTGGCGTTTGAGGCGGCTTATTTCTCGGAAATCATGCGCGCCGGCATCCAGTCCATCCCGCGCGGCCAGGTGTTTGCCGGCCAGGCGCTGGGCATGACCTATGGCCAGAACATGCGCCTGGTGGTGCTGCCCCAGGCTTTTCGCAACATGCTGCCGGTGCTGCTGACCCAGACCATCATCCTGTTCCAGGACACCTCGCTGGTTTACGCCATCGGCGCCTATGACATGCTCAAGGGCTTTGAAGTGGCAGGCAAGAACTACGGCCGTCCGATGGAGGCCTATATCGCCGCCGCTGTTGCCTACTTTGTGCTGTGCTACGCGCTGTCGTGGCTGGTCAAGCGCCTGCACAAGAAGATCGCCATCATTCGTTGATCGGCACCCTGACTGAGGAAAATTCATGATCGAACTCAAAAACGTTTCCAAGTGGTACGGCAGCTTTCAGGTGCTCAACGACTGCTCCACCAGCATCAACAAAGGTGAGGTGGTGGTGGTCTGCGGCCCGTCGGGCTCGGGCAAGTCCACGCTGATCAAGACCATCAACGCGCTGGAGCCCGTGCAAAAGGGCGAGATCTACGTGAACGGCACGGCCATCCACGACCCCAAGACCGATCTGCCCAAGCTGCGCTCCAAGGTGGGCATGGTGTTCCAGCATTTCGAGCTCTTCCCCCATCTGACGGTGACGGAAAACCTGACCATTGCACAGATGAAGGTGCTGGGTCGCACGGCCGATGACGCCAAGCAGCGTGGCCTGAAGATGCTGGACCGCGTGGGCCTGATGGCGCACAAGGACAAGTTCCCTGGCCAGCTCTCGGGCGGCCAGCAGCAGCGTGTGGCGATTGCCCGTGCGCTGTCCATGGACCCCGTGGTGATGCTGTTTGACGAGCCCACTTCCGCACTCGACCCCGAAATGGTGGGCGAAGTGCTGGACGTGATGGTGGGCCTGGCCCATGAAGGCATGACCATGATGTGCGTGACGCACGAAATGGGCTTTGCCAAAAAGGTTGCCAGCCGCGTGATCTTTATGGACGTGGGAGGCAAGATTCTGGAGGACTGCACCAAGGAAGAGTTCTTTGGCAATCCCGACGCCCGCCAGCCGCGTACCAAGGACTTCCTCAGCAAGATCTTGCAGCACTGATGGCGCATCGCCTCAGGGCGATGACGCAGCAAAGGAGCACCTTGGGTGCTCCTTTTTTTATGTACTCAAGCCGTCTGCGACAGAGGTCGGTGGCTAGAAGTTGAAGCCGTGAAAGCGCTCGCGTCCATGGACCAAGGCCTCCAGCTGGGCCGCTGCAGCCTGCAGCTTGGGCAGGTAGTCGGTTTGCAGATCCTGCTCCGTGCGCCGGCCTTGCACCATGGTGATGCTCAGTGCCGCCAGCACCTTGCCGCTGCTGCCGCGGATGGGAACGGAGATGCCGCAAAACCCCTCGGCCAGCTCGCCCGACAACACACACCAGCCCTGCTGCGCGACCTGCTGAAAGATCTGCAGCAACTGCGCCTTGTCGGTCACAGTCTCTTTGGTGAAGGCCTGCGGTGCATGGGCCTTGAGGTGGGCACGCTGGGCTGCCACGGTCTGGTTGGCCAGCAGCACCCGCCCCATGGAGTGGGCGAATGCCGGCAGCCTGCGGCCGATGTCCACGTTGACGCGCAGCATGCGCGCTGGCTCATGGCGGGCCACGATCACCACATGGCCGTTGTCCCAGACACCCAGTGAGCAGGCCTCTGCCACCTGCTCACCCAGCGATTGCAGGCTGGCATGGGCCAGTTGGGGCAGGCTCATGGAGGCGTAGTAGGCAAAGCCCAGATCCATGACCCTGGGGGTGACGTAGTAGAGCGTGCCCTCGCAGCGCAGATAGCCCTCCAGCTGCAGCGTGATCAGCAAACGCCGGGCTGCTGCGCGCGTCATGTCGAGCCGCTGGGCCGCCTCCTGCACCGTCAGCGAGGGCGTGCCTTCGGCAAACACGCGCAGCAGGGCCAGGCCGTTGGCCAGCGATTCCAGTCGCTCGCTTTGCAGAGAGTCGGATGCTTCGGTGGAAGAGGGGGCTTGGCGTGGTGGCATGGTGGACGATGGATGACTGTCGCCTGCTAGACAGCAGGTGATGGTGGAAGTTCGATAGCATTATTTCCGAACAAATGTTCGCAAACAATTTTCTTTCTGCCTGACAGATGCGCGACACCCCAGAAATCGCGTGCTGCCACTTCCCCTGGAGACCTCCCTATGTTCCCGATTTCCTCTCGCCTGGGCCGCCGTGCGGTCTGCGTGGCCGCAGCTGCCTTGTGTGCCGGCAGCTGGAGCGTTGCGGCCCTGGCATCGAATGCCGGGACCTATCCCAACCAGCCCATCAAACTGGTCGTGCCTTTTCCTCCAGGTGGCCCCACCGATACGGCTGCCCGCATCCTGGGCCAGCACATGGGCGAGACACTGGGCAAGCCCGTGATCGTGGAAAACCGCGCCGGCGCCTCCGGCATGCTGGGCACGGATGCCGTGGCCAAAAGCCCTGCCGATGGCTATACGCTGACCATGCTGGCCTCGCCCACCGTGCTGGGTGACAAGCTCTATGGCCAGAAGAAATACGATTTACTGAAGGACTTTGCCCACATTGGCGTGGCCTATGACCTGCCCATTGTGATGGTGGTCAATCCCAAGGTGCTGGATGTGCAAGACCTGCCCCAGCTGATCGCCGCCTCGAAAAAACAGCTGCTGAACTACAACAGCGCGGGCACCGGCAGCTTCGGGCATTTGTCCACCGAGTTGCTCAAGAGCCAGGGCAAGTTCGAGATGCTGCACATCTCGTACAAGGGCAGTGCCCCGGCCATTACCGATTTGCTGGGCGGCCAGGTGCCGATGATGTTCTCGGACATGATTGCCGCGCTGCCCCACATCAAGTCCGGCAAGCTGCGCCCGATCGCCGTGGGCTCGCCCCAGCGCGTGGTCTTTACCCCGAATGTGAAAACGGTGGCCGAGCAAGGCTTCCCCGGCTTTGACGCCGTGGCATGGGGTGGCCTGATGGCCCCGCGCGGCACGCCGCAGCCCATCGTGGACCAGCTGGGCTCCGCGTTGAAAAAAGCGCTGGACGACAAGAGCGTGCAGGAGAAGCTGCAGCAAGTCGGCACCACGGCGGCCTATGCACCCGGCCAGGCCATGTACAACCGCATTGCCGCCGACCTGAGCAAATGGGGCAAGGTAATCGCCGACAACAACATCTCCAGCAACTAAGAGCTGCTACACAACCCTCGATACGTCGTTGCTCAGCCTTGTCGTACGAGGTGTACTGCCTGCAGCCTCGCGCCTCGTCTCGATCGCAAACCTACGGTTTGCTGGGCCGTGTTGACAGCTCTAAGCCTCCCTGGCAAAGGGAATGCAAGCGCCCAGGCGCTTGCAGCTTGGAGAACAGGCTCTCGGTAGCCCGGTCATGGCGGCGATGTGACAATAGCGCCCCATGACCGCCCAACTCGACTCTCTCACCATCACCCGACCCGACGACTGGCACCTGCATGTGCGTGACGGCGACGCCCTGCGCGCCGTGGTGCCCCACAGCGCCGCCCAGATGGGCCGCGCCATCATCATGCCCAACCTCAAGCCGCCGGTGACCACGGCGCAGCAGGCGCTGGACTACCGCGCCCGCATTCTGGCGGCCGTGCCCCAGGGCCTGGCCTTTACGCCCTTGATGACGCTGTACCTGACGGACAAGCTCTCGCCCGAAGACATCGCCGCCGCCAAGGCCGCAGGCGTGGTGGCCTGCAAGCTCTACCCGGCTGGCGCCACCACCAACAGCGACCACGGTGTGACCGACTTGCGCAAGATCTACCCCACGCTGGCCGCCATGCAGCGCGAAGGCCTGATTTTGCTGGTGCACGGCGAGGTGACCGACCCCAGTGTGGACCTGTTCGACCGCGAGGCCGCCTTCATCGAGCAGCAACTGATCCCGCTGCGCCGCGACTTCCCCGAGCTGAAGATTGTGATGGAGCACATCACCACCAAGGAGGGCGCCGAGTATGTGGCTGCGGCCGACCGCTTTGTGGCCGCCACCATCACGCCCCAGCATTTGCTGTTCAACCGCAATGCCATCTTCACCGGCGGCATACGCCCGCATTTCTACTGCCTGCCGGTGCTCAAGCGCGAAACCCACCGCCTGGCCCTGGTCCAGGCGGCCACCAGCGGCAGCAACAAGTTCTTCCTGGGCACGGACAGCGCCCCGCACGCCGCCCACCTGAAGGAAGCGGCCACGGGCTGCGCCGGCTGCTACAGCGCCCACGCCGCCATCGAGATGTATGCCGAGGCCTTTGACAATGCCGGCGCGCTGGACAAACTCGAAGGCTTTGCCAGCTTTTACGGCGCCGACTTCTACGGCCTGCCGCGCAACAGCGACACCATCACGCTGCGCCGCGAAAGCTGGACGCCGCCGGACAGCTTTGCCTATGGCGAAGCCCAGCTCAAACCGCTGCGTTCTGGCGATAGCTTGCCCTGGAAAGTGGTCAAGTAGCACCCCCTGAGCCGCTGCGCGTCTTCCCCCTCTCTGGCGCTATGCGCCGGAGGGGGACGGCACCAGCGCCTACCGGGGAGACAAGGCGGCCCTTGCGCGGTGCCCTGGCCTGGGCACCGTCGGTGGTGGTAGCGGGAATGCATGTCTTATGAAAAACATAGCAGTCATAGCGTTTCACCTCTGCCTTTGCGGTGGAATTTATTCCAAACACCAAGCATATAAAGCGTAGACAGCTATGGTTTTTTCTGCCGATCCGGCGGGCGTCAAGGACGCAGATTGGCAGAGCGTGGACTGGTCCAAGCCCTGGTTGGCACCGCTGCGTGCCCGGGGCGAGGGGCTGGCTGCGCAGCTGCTGCAGGGCGGTGCGGTGCACGCGGCGCTGAACAGCGCATTGCCACCCACGTTGCAGGCGCAGGGCCTGAGCTTTGTGTCCCAGGCCGATTTGCCTGCGGGCATGGCCTATGAGGCCTTTATTGCGGCCCGGCGCCGCGTGCCCACGCGGCACAATTTTCACGATTTTTTCAACGGCCTGGTGTGGCTGCACTACCCGCACACCAAGCTGCGCCTCAATGCCTTGCAGGCCGAGGTGATTGCTGCCCAGGGCGTGGGTGCGCGGCGAGGGCCGGTGCGCGATGCCGCCACCTTGTTTGATGAAAGCGGCGCCGTGCTGCAGGCGCCCGAGCCGCTGTGGCATGCCTTGCTGGCGCGTGACTGGCAAAGCCTTTTCATCACGCACCGGGCGCTGTGGCAGCAGGCGCGGCTGCTGGTGTTTGGCCATGCGGTGATGGAGAAACTGCTGGTTGACCGCATGGATGTCACCGTCCATGTGCTGCTGGCGCCTGCTCTGACCAGTTCCCAGATCGACCGTAGCATTGCCCCCGATGATGCCGCCATGGCCGCCGCATTCACCCGTGAGCACCTGGCGCACAAGCCCTTTACGCCGCTGCCGCTGTCGGGAGTGCCAGGCTGGCATGCCGGCAACACCCAGGCGCATTTTTATGCCAACCAGGCTGTCTTTCGCCCGGCACGGCAAGCCCATTTCCCTATTGAGAAAAGCACGACATGACCGAACTGCTCATTTTTCTGAAGCTCTGCCTGCTAGCCTATGCGGTCTACAGCGGTATTACCTATATGGTCAGGCGCTCGGGCAACAAAAGCGCTTTCACCCAGCTGTGCCAGGCCCCTGTGCTGCGCCAACTCAGCGCCGAAGAAAAACAGGCCTTGACCCCGTTTCTGGACGGCAAGGAGGTCGGCAGCGAGGTACGTGCCCTGTCTGGTAATTTTGTGCGCCATGGTCTCGAAACCCAGGGCAGCAGCACCATGCATGACACCCTGGGTGGCGTGGATGTGGTGCTGCCCTACGACGCCCTGGTCTTTCTGGATGCTCACAACCAGGCCGAGGTGGTGCTTGCGGCCAAGCATGCGGTGGTGGTCAAGCTCAATGGATTCGACCTGCTCGAAGGCCGCGAGCGCAGCCAGCAGGCGCAACAGGCGCAGGCCGATTGGGAGCAGGCCAAGCCCGGCAGCCTGCTGCAGTCCGTAGGCAGCGAGGAGCCTGAACAGGCAATGACTTCCGCCCAAACGGCGGTGAGCGAAAGCCATGCCGTGGAAATCCTCAGCCAGCGCCTGGAAAGCGCGGAAGAAATTGCCGAGCGTACCTTCGGCCTGCCGGGCTGGGGCACGGCCTTTGTCTGGCTGCTGGCGCTGATTGCGCTGTGGGTGGGTAGTTGGGAGCTGGAAGAGAGCTTCCAGATCGCCGCGCTGGCCTTGGCGGGCCTGGCAGTGCTGTGGGCGCTGTGGCTGACGCTGCGCCGCAAGCCCGCCTCGCAGGAGCCTGCGCAAACCGTGAACAAGGTGCGCGGCGTGCTGAACGGGATTCAGTGGGTCAACCCTGACAATGCCTCGGTGACGGTGCAGAAATTCTTCATCGGCGATCAGGTGGCGGTGAACTTCCCCGCGCACTGGCAGCAGACTGCACAAGGCCTGCCGGTGGGGCGTTTGGTAGAGGCCGATGTGCGCGTCAAAGACAACGCCGTCGTGGGCTTTGGCCGTGGCTGGTCGCTGGCAGAAGAATGGCGGCGCTTTCCACCGGTGTGGTGGGGCCGCTATCTGCTGCTGTGCATGGCTGGTCTGCTGGGTCTGCTGGTCCTGTGCCTGAGTGGCCCGCCACTGGGTGCCAGCGCAGCGCGCGTGGCCCATGGCCTGCTGCAGCCCGCTGGCAGCAGCCATACCGACCCGGCGGCCCTGCGCGCACAGCCGCCGCGCTGGGCCAGCGAGGTGCAGCTGCATGGCCAGGGCCGCTGCGAAATGCGCATGCCACCCCTGGGTCAGGGCCTGCCCGAGCGCGACTGCAGCGTGCTGCGCTGGGGCGGAACAGCACCCCAGTTGCCGGATCTGGAGCTGCCCGAGGCCGTGGCCCAGGTAGGCGAGGCGGACTTCTTTCAACCCCGGGACAGCATGGGCTCTGCCACCCTGCGCATGCTGCAAAACCTGGCCCTGATGCGCATGATGGGCGGGGACCGCAGCCTGAATGCTGCGGCACTGATGGCGGGGCGGCAGATGGAGGTACCCCAGCAATGGGATGACATGGGGCGCAAGCTCAGCCAGCTGGATGCGGCCTGCGAGGCCGAGGGTGGCCTGGCTGCGCGGGACTGCCAAAAGATCAGAACCAAGCTGATGGCAGTGGCCAATGATGGGGCCGACGAGGCAGAAGCCGTGCACGACTGGGAAACCTTTCAACGCCTGGCCCAGCCTGGAGAGGCCCATGCCAGCCTGGTCATGACGGAGCGCGAGCAAAGCGAGCTGCGCACCGCGTTGACCACGGCCCTGGACCACGCTGTGAGCGAACGCGCCAAGGCCGCCATGGGCCGCATCAAAGCCGCACAGGGTGGTGTGTTGCTGGTGCTGCCATCGGCCGAGGAGCTGCAGCCCTACGCATCGAAGAATGATGAGCGACTCAGCCAGCTGGAGCGCTGGAAGGTCTTGCAAACCGATGCCAGCGACAGCGGCCTGCGCCGCTTCACGCTCACCGGCATGGTTACGGCCGTGGGCCAGGGCGATGGTGGTGCCCTGCGCCTGGCCCTGGACCCCGGCCTGGCTGACGCCAGCCTGCCCCAGGCCCTGGCCAAGCTGTGCCTGGCCTTGCTGGTGACGGCGCTGCTGCTGGTGGGCGGCAGCTTGCTGGTGTTGCGTTTGCGGGCCAGCAGCCAGCGCAAGCAGGCGCTGCAGGCCGACCTGGACAAGCGCCCCGCGCCTGGCGGTCAGGGGTTTGCCTGAGGGTGAGTGGCCAGGGCCGCTGCTGTTGCTGCTGTCGTTTGCGGCCGCGGCCCCCTGTATCTGCCGGATTTTTGCCATGTCGGGCAGAACTTTTGCCCCTATGATGAATCCCTCGTATTTCACAGCCAGTGTCCCGGCATAAACACGACAACATCGGGACCGTACAGGTGACATCTGCTTGAAATAAGAGGGCACGGCCCCATTTCCCTCGGGTAGGGGTGGCCCTTTTTCGGCGCTTTTCCCTTTTTGGCTTTCTCCGTATATGGAGCACATATCCCCATGAAACGTATTGCACTCTTCTTACTGACGAACATCGCCGTGGTGGTGGTGCTCGGTATCGTGGCCAGCTTGCTGGGCGTGAACCGTTTTCTCACTGCCAACGGCCTGAACCTGGGCGCCTTGCTGGGCTTTGCCTTCATCATGGGCTTTGGCGGCGCCATCATTTCGCTGTTGATCTCCAAGCCCATGGCCAAGTGGACCTCGGGCGTGCATGTGATCGATCAGCCGCGCAATGCCGATGAGGCCTGGATTGTGCAAACGGTGCAGAACTTCGCCCAAAAGGCCGGCATCGGCATGCCCGAAGTCGGTATCTACGAAGGTGAACCCAATGCCTTTGCCACCGGTGCCTTCAAGAACTCGGCCCTGGTGGCGGTGTCCACCGGTTTGCTGCAAGGCATGACCCGTGAAGAGGTCGAGGCCGTGATCGGTCACGAAGTGGCCCACATCGCCAATGGCGACATGGTGACCATGACGCTGATCCAGGGCGTGATGAACACCTTTGTGGTGTTTCTGTCGCGCGTCATCGGCTATGCCGTGGACAGCTTTTTGCGCAAGAACGACGAAAACAGCTCCGGCCCCGGCATTGGCTACTACGTGACCACCATCGTCATGGACATTCTGCTGGGCTTTGTGGCCGCCATGATCGTGGCCTGGTTCTCGCGCCAGCGTGAATTCCGCGCCGACGCCGGTGCCGCCCAGCTGATGGGCCGCAAGCAGCCCATGGTCAATGCCCTGGCCCGCCTGGGCGGCATGGCCCCTGGTGAGCTGCCCAAGAGCATGGCTGCCATGGGTATTGCCGGCGGCATGGGCAAGCTGTTCTCCAGCCACCCGCCCATCGAAGAGCGTATTGCTGCGCTGCAAAACAGCGCGCAATAAGCGCTGGCGTTGCCGCCGCCGCTGGGCGGACGGCAACATCTGGCGTGCAGTCTTTACCCGGGATTTACGCCCGAGATACCAACCCCGGTCAGCCTCTGGCCGGGGTTGTTCGTTATGAAAGCTATGAACAGGGTATCTTGGATAAAGCCTTTTGCATTGACCGCCGTGGTGCCAGTTGCGGCACGGCCGCTGCACCGTACCGTGGCATGGCTGGGTGCGGCAGCCAGCGCCGCCTTGCTTGCCGGTTGTGTGGTGCCTCCCGCAGGTGGTGGCTATGCCAACGGGGCATATGTGGAAAGCAGCACCGTGGTCTACACCCAGTACGGGGCGCCACCACCACCACGGGTGGAATACCGCACGGCGGCGCCCTATCCCGACTATGTCTGGATAGGGGGTGACTGGATCTGGGGTGGCCGGCGCTATGACTGGCGGCCGGGCCGCTGGGAGCCGCCACGCCGCCCGCCCATGTGGCGCGAGCCACCACGTCCTGCCTGGAACGCCCCACCACCACCCAGACCACCTGGTCCCCCAGGCCCTCCAGGGCCGAGGCCATGGCGCGGCGATCCGCCCCAGGTACAGCCTTCCAGGCCAGGCCCTCCACAGCCAACGCAGTCGCCGTGGGAACCTGGCCCGGGGCGGGGGCCTGCATTGCAGCAGCCACGGCCTCCACGGGCTGACCAGTTGCCGGGGCAGATGCAGCCCAGGCCGCCGCGCCCGCAAGCGCAGGGGGAGCGCCCCGGTCGCCCGGACCGCGCCGAGCGGCCACAGCGTGACCGGGACTACAACCGCAACCGTGAGTAAGACCCCGCCAATGGCAGGGCAGCTCGCACGGATACTTGGCAGAGAAGGACACACACCATGAGCACTCCATCAGTTTCCCATGCCCGCCGCTGGTTGGGCGCAGCCGCACTCGGCACGGCCGCACTGCTAGGGGGCTGCGTGGTGGCGCCGGTCAGCCCGGGCCCTACCTACACCACCTATGGCGACCCACCTCCTGTGCGCTATGAGGTGGTGCCGGTATCACCTTATCCCGCCTATGTCTGGACCCCGGGGATCTGGATGTGGGGCGGCGCGCGCTACAACTGGCGCCCTGGTTACTGGGGGCCGCCTCACCACCATGGCTGGGGTGGCGGACCAAGGTGGCGGGGGCGGTATTGACGAAGCACCCGCCACAGCGGCCGGGCTATTGCAAGGCTTCACGCGCGCGGGCCTTGTCGAGCAAAAAGTCTATGCAGGTGCGCACGGCCTTGGTCTGGTGGCGGTTGGGCAGATAGAGCAGGTACAAGTGCGTGCCAAAAATGCTCAACCGGTATTCCTGCAGCGTGGTCAGCACCTCGCCACTGGCCACCTCGTTGTGCACCACATAGTCGGGCACCAGGCCCACTCCCAGGCCGGCCATGATGCCCTGGCGCAAAAAGGGAAAGTGCTCGGAGATCAGCGTGGGCTCCAGCGTCACCTCCTGGCGCTCCAGCCCCTGGTAGGCTGAAAGCCGGAGCTGGCGGCCCATCACCCCGGCGGTGATCAAAGGGGTGTTGCGCAGCTCCAGCAGCGTACGTGGCAGCCCGTGGGCTGCGGCATAGTCGCGTGAGGCGCAGGCCACATAGCGCACATTGCCCAGGCTGCGTGCCACCACGGACAACGGCGGCTCCTGGATCACGCGGATGGCAATGTCCACCTCGTCACGCAAATTGTCGGCACGGTTTTCAAACAGCACATCCAGCACGATGCCGGGGTACAGGCGCTTGAACTCGATCAGCCAGTCACTCATCACAATCTGGCCATAGCCGCTGGGCACGCTGATGCCCACGCGGCCTTGCAGTTCCTCGCCCAGGCTGATGATGGTTTCCTGGGCGGCCGCCAGTTCGTTGCAGATATTGCGGCCATGCTCGTACAGGCGCAGCCCCACTTCGGTGGGCTCCACCCGGCGCGTGGTGCGCTGTACCAGCTGCACGCCCAGGCTTTTTTCCAGCTGGTTCAGGTGGTAGCTGACGTTGGCGCGCGTCATCTTCAGCTTGCGGGCGGCCTGGCTCAGGTTGCCGCTGTCGATGATTTCCACCAGCAAAGTCAAAGCATTCAAGTCCATATTTTTGCGGTTGAGGTGGGTGAATCGTTAGGAGGCGCCCATACGGCGCTTCATTCGTCGTTGCTTGCCCTTGCCGTACCCAAGTACTGTCTGCGGGCGCGCGCCTTGCCTGAAGCGCCGTCTGGGCGTTGTGGAGAAGAGGTCACGGCCCACTGTGCTGCTCAGGCCCGCTCCGGCCAGCCAGAAGGCTCAATGTCCCAGCATGGTGTGCCGAGACCCCGTGCGCCAGGACGCCGCGCAAGGGCCGCCCCGCCGCGCCGGTGTCGTCCCCCTCCGGCGAAGCCAGAGAGGGGGAAGGCGCGTAACGCCTCAGGGGGTGTCAAATTCCATTGAACAGTCTGTCAATAATTCATGGGATTGTAAAGAAGCTTTATCGCGTCAAGAATGGGCATCTGTTGATCAAAGAACATTGGAGACCTGTGCAATGAATGCTGAAGTCCACGCTCCCGCTGTCCAGACCCGCCTTGAAGGCGCTGTGCTGGTGGTCCGCATTGACAACCCTCCCGTGAATGCCCTGGGCCAGGCCGTGCGTGCCGGCCTGTTGGCGGCCGTGGAACAGGCCGAGGCCGATGCCGCCGTGCAGGCGCTGTTGATCGTGGGTGAAGGCAAGGCTTTTATTGCGGGTGCCGATATCCGTGAATTCGGCAAGCCGCCCGTGGCGCCTTCGCTGTCCGAGGTCTGCAACCGTATCGAATCCTCGAACAAAATCGTGGTCGCCGCCATTCATGGCGCGGCCCTGGGCGGAGGCCTGGAAGTGGCCATGTCGGCCCACTATCGCCTGGCTTTGCCTGCGGCGAAGTTGGGCCTGCCCGAAGTCAGCCTGGGCCTGTTGCCCGGCGCCGGTGGCACCCAGCGTGCGCCCCGTCTGATGGGCGTGAAGGCAGCCACCGAGCTGATGCTCAGCGGCAAGCATTTGTCGGCCAAGGCCGGTCTGGCTGCCGGCCTGGTGGATCAACTGGTGGAGGGTGAAGACCCCGTGGCCGCCGGCCTGGCCTATGCCAATGCATTGCTGGCGGACAAGGCCGTGGTGCGCCCCACCCGTGACATTGCCATTGCCGACAAGGCCATGGCCCTGGCCGATCTGCAGGCGCTGGCACTGGAGACCGCCAAAAAGGCGCGTGGTCTGTTCTCGCCGATGAAGATCATCGAATGCGTGCAAGCCGCCGTGAACCTGCCTTTTGACCAAGGTCTGGCCAAGGAGCGCGAGCTGTTTGTGGAATGCCTGAACAGCCCGCAGCGCCAAGGTCTGGTCCATGCGTTTTTTGCCGAGCGCGAGACCGCCAAGATTCCCGAGGCCAAGGCCGCTGCACCACGCCACTTTGCCAAGATCGCCATCATCGGCGGCGGCACCATGGGCGCGGGCATCACCGTCTCGGCCCTGGATGCGGGTCTCACCGTGACCATGATCGAGCGCGATGCCGAATCCATTGCCCGTGGTCAGGCCAATGTGGAAAAGGTCTACAACGGCCTGATCGCCAAGGGCCGCATGACCGAGGCCGCCAAGGCGGCCATCATGGCGCGTTACACGCCCTCGACCCGCTATGACGACATCGCCGATGTGGACCTGGTCATCGAGGCCGTGTTCGAAGACCTGGAGGTGAAGAAGGCCGTGTTCAAGGAGCTGGACCGCGTCTGCAAACCCGGCGCCGTGCTGGCCACCAACACCTCCTACTTGGACATCGATGCCATTGCCGCAGTCACCAGCCGCCCGCAGGACGTGATCGGCCTGCACTTCTTCAGCCCGGCCAACATCATGAAACTGCTGGAAATCGTGGTGCCCGCCAAGGTGGCCCCCGATGTGGTGACTACGGCTTTCGCCCTGGCCAAGCAGATGAAAAAGGTGCCAGTGCGCGCCGGCGTGTGCGACGGCTTTATCGGCAACCGCATTCTGGCCGTGTACAAGCAGGCCGCCGACTTCATCATGGAAGACGGTGCCAGCCCTTACGAGGTCGACGAGGCCGTGCGCGGCTTTGGCTACCCCATGGGCCCCTTCCAGGTGACCGACCTGGCCGGTGGCGACATCGGCTGGGCCACGCGCAAGCGCCGTGCCGCCACCCGTGACCCCCAGGCCCGCTATGTCGAAGTGGCCGACCGCATTTGCGAAAACGGCTGGTTTGGCCAGAAGACCGGCCGCGGCTTCTACCTCTACCCCCAGGGCGCCCGCGTGGGCCAGCCCGACCCCGAGGTGCTGGCGATTGTGGATGCCGAACGCGCCAAAAAGGGCGTGACGCCGCGCAGCTTTACCCCGGATGAAATCATGCGCCGCTACATGGCCGCCATGGTCAACGAAGGCGCCAAGGTGGTGGAAGAGGGCATTGCCCTGCGCCCCCTGGATGTGGACGTGACCTTTATCTCCGGCTATGGCTTCCCGCGCTGGCGCGGCGGCCCCATGAAGTGGGCCGACATGGTGGGCCTCCCCAAGGTGCTGGCCGACATCAACGAGTTCGCCAAGGAAGACGCACTGTTCTGGAAGCCTGCCGCCCTGCTGCAAAAGCTGGTGGCCGAGGGCAAGAACTTTGACAGCCTGAACAAGGCGGCCTAGGCGCTGCATGGCTTGTGGCAAGCGACATGCCGCAAGCCCTGGTTTCTCCCCCCTCCAGCGGTTCGCAGAGCCGCTGGCAGTCTCCCACCGGCTGCTGCCCAGGCTGCGCCGGTGTGGAGGGCCGCAAGCCAAATCTGCAAAAAACGAAGCTGCCTTAGCGCTAGCAGCAAGGATTTCAGATTGGAAACTATCTGGAATCTTCGATACATGCGCACAAGCAGCTATCAAAACCTATAAGTACAGAGAGACAAACACCATGCGCGAAGCAGTCATCGTTTCCACCGCCCGCACCCCGCTGGCCAAGTCCCATCGTGGCGAGTTCAACGTCACGCCTGCGCCCCAGCTAGCGGCCTATTCGGTCAAGGCTGCGGTGGAGCGTTCGGGCATTGACCCGGCGCTGATCGAGGACTTGATCCTGGGCTGCGGCAATCCAGAAGGCATGCAGGGCAAGAACCTGGGCCGCCAGACCGTGATCCGCGCCGGCCTGCCGCTGGCCATGGGTGGCACCACGGTGACGCGCTTCTGTGCTTCGGGCCTGCAATCCATCGCCATCGCCGCCGGCCGCATCGTGGCCGAGGGTGTGGACGCCATGATCGCTGGCGGTGTGGAAAGCATCTCCGGCGCCCGCGCCCTGGGCACGCCTGCCGATCTGGACCCCTGGCTGGTGGAGCGCAAGCCCGAGCTTTTCATGGCCATGATCGACACCGCCGACGTGGTGGCCAAGCGCTACGGCATCAGCCGCGAAGACCAGGACGCTTTCTCGCTGCTCAGCCAGCAGCGCACGGCTGCCGCCCAGGCCGCTGGCATCTTCGACAACGAAATCATCGCTTGCGCCGCGCGCATGGCCGAGAAGAACAAAGACACCGGCGAAGTCAGCTACCGTGACGTGATCGCTACCAAGGACAACTGCAACCGCCCCGGCACCACGCTGGAAGGTCTGGCCAAGCTAGAGCCCGTGAAGGGCGCAGGCAACTTCGTCACCGCCGGCAATGCCTCGCAACTGTCCGACGGCTCCAGCGCCTGCGTGGTGGTGGAGGCCAAGGTGGCAGAGCGCCTGGGCCTCCAACCCCTGGGCGCTTTCCGTGGCCTGGCCATTGCCGGCTGCGAGCCCGACGAGATGGGCATTGGCCCGGTGTTCGCCGTGCCCAAGCTGCTCAAGCGCCACGGCCTGACGGTGGATGACATCGACCTGTGGGAGCTGAACGAGGCCTTTGCCTCCCAAGCCCTGTACTGCCAACGCCAGCTGGGCATTCCCATGGAGCGACTCAACGTCAACGGCGGCGCCATCTCCATAGGCCACCCGTTCGGCATGACCGGTGCGCGCCTGGCCGGCCACATCCTGCTGGAGGGCCAGCGCCGCAAGGCCAAGAACCCGTCGGTGAAGTACGGCGTGGTGACCATGTGCATTGCCGGGGGCATGGGGGCGGCGGGGCTTTTTGAAATCTATTGATACCCCCTGAGCGGCTTTGCCGCTTCCCCCAAGGGGGACGACACCAGCGCGGCGGGGCGGCCCTTGCGCGGTGTCTCTGACCTGGGGCTGCGCCAGTTTTAGAGGCCTTAGTGCCTGAATGATTGAGAAAGAACGCAATGGATTTGCAATTCACCCCCCAAGAGCAAGCCTTCCGTGCGGAGGTGCAGGCCTTTCTGAAGGACAAGCTGCCCCAGCGCATTGCCGACAAGGTCAAGGCGGGCCAGCGTCTGAGCAAGGAGGACCAGGCCGAGTGGCATGCTGTTCTGAATGCGCGTGGCTGGTATGCCAACCATTGGCCCGAGGCCCATGGCGGCCCGGGCTGGGGGGCGGTGGAGAAGTTCATCTTCGACACCGAATGCGCCCTGGCCGGCGCGCCGCGCATCGTGCCCTTTGGCGTGAACATGTTGGGCCCGGTGCTGATCAAGTACGGCAGCGAGGCACAAAAATCCTACTGGCTGCCCCGCATCCTGAATGGTGATGACTGGTGGTGCCAGGGCTATTCGGAGCCGGGCGCGGGCTCGGACCTGGCCTCGGTCAAGACCACGGCGGTGCGTGTGAGCGACGAAACGGGCGATCACTACATCGTCAACGGCCAGAAGACCTGGACCACCCAGGGCCAGCACGCGAATATGATTTTTTGCCTGGTGCGCACCAACAAGGATGTGAAGGCGCAGTCCGGCATCAGCTTTTTGCTGGTGGACATGAACACGCCCGGCGTGGAGCTGCGCCCGATTCGCACTCTGGATGGCGACCACGAGGTGAATGAAGTCTTCTTCACCGATGTGAAGGTGCCGGTGGCCAACCTGGTGGGCGAAGAGAACAAGGGCTGGACCTACGCCAAATACCTGCTCACCTACGAGCGCACCGGCATTGCCGGCGTGGGCTTTTGCATCTCGGCACTGGCCAAGCTCAAGGTCATCGCCGCCAAGGTGCACAAAAACGGCCAGCCCCTGAACCAGGACCCGCTGTTTGCCGCCCGCATGGCCCGTGTCGAGATCGACCTGGAGAACATGAAAACCACCAATCTGCGCGTGATTGCCGCCGTGGCCGGTGGCGGTGTGCCGGGGGCGGAAAGCTCGATGCTGAAGATTCGCGGCACTGAAATCCGCCAGGAAATTCTGTCGCTGATCCGCCGCGCCATGGGCGTGTATGCCACGCCCTATATCGACGCCGCGCAGTACGAGGGCTACAGCGAGGCACCAGTGGGCCCCGCAGAAGCCGCGACGGCCGCTGCCAACTATTTCAACTACCGCAAGCTGTCGATCTTCGGTGGCTCCAACGAAATCCAGAAGAACATCATTTCGAAAATGATTCTGGGGTTGTGATCGCGCAAAGCGCCAAGGAAGACTGAATATGAACTTCGTACACACCGAAGACCGCCGCATGCTGGCGGATACCTTGAACCGCTTTGTCTCCGAGCAGTACGGCATCGAGCATCGCAACCAGATCGCCTATGGCGAAGAGGGCCACAGCCCGGCGCTGTATGCGCAGTTTGCCGAGCTGGGCGCCATTGGCGCGCTGTTCCCGGAAAGCGCGGGCGGTTTTGGCGGTGCCGGCTTTGACATCAGCGTGGTGTTTGAGTCCCTGGGCCGTGGCCTGGTGGCCGAGCCGCTGCTGGGTGCACTGGTGGTGGGCCAGGCGCTGATCGCTGCGGGCACGGAATCGCAAAAAGCCAAGCTCGAAGCCATCATCTCGGGTGAGCTGATGGCCGCGTTGGCGCATGACGAGCCGGGCAGCCATTACGAGACGAGCAATGTGGGCGCCACGGCCACCAAAACGGCCACGGGCTGGATGCTGCAGGGTGCCAAGGCCGTGGTGGCCTTTGGTGAGAAAGCCGATGTGCTGCTGGTTTCCGCACGCACTTCCGGCGGCCAGTTTGATACGGCTGGCATCAGCCTGTTCTTGGTGGATGGCAGTGCTGCAGGCATCAGCAAGCGCGGCTACAGCTGCTTTGATGGCGGCCGCGCTGCCGAGTTGAGCTTTAGCAATGTGCAACTGCCAGGCGATGCACTGCTGGGTGCAGAAGGCCAGGGCCATGCCGTGTTGGAACATATCCAGGGCTATGCGCTGCTGGCGCTGGCTGCCGAAGCCTTGGGTGCCATGGATGTGGCCAAGCAATACACGCTGGAATATCTGCAGACCCGCAAGCAGTTTGGCGTGGCGATTGGCAGCTTCCAGGCCTTGCAGCACCGCATGGCCGACCTGTTGCTGGAGGTGGAGCAGATGCGCTCGGCCGTGACCAATGCGGCCGATGCCATCGACAACGCAGAGGGTGCAGCGCGCGCCAAAGCACTGTCTGCCGCCAAATACACGGCTGGTTATGTGGGCACGCTGGTCGCCGAGGAAAGCATACAAATGCACGGCGGTATCGGCATGACCTGGGAGCTCCCACTGGCCCATTACGCCAAGCGCCTGGTGCTGATAGACCACCAGTTTGGGGATGAAGACCATCACCTGGAGAAATTTATCAACACCCCCTGAGGCGCTGCGCGCCTTCCCCCTCTCTCACGCAAAGCGTGGGAGGGGGACGACAGCTTCGCGGCGGGGCGGCCCTTGCTCGCTGTCTCTGGCTTGGGGCGCGCCAGTTTGAGATGCCACGCTGGCTTTGACGGCGTGTATGGAAGCAAGGAGAGACAAGATGAGTGAAGCATTGCTGGTGCGCCGCGAAGGCGCGGTGCTGGTGTTGTCCAACAACAATGTGGCGGCGCGCAATGCGCTGTCGCCGGAGTTTTATGCGGCGGTGACTGCGGCGCTGACGGCCGCTGCCGCAGACCCCTCCGTGGGTGCCGTGGTGTTGACGGGTGAGGGCGGGCATTTCTGCGCTGGCGGTGATTTGCGCCAGCTGGCCAAGCGCCGTGAGCTGCCCGTGGAAGAGCGCCGGGCCAAGCTGGAAGGTCTGCATGACCTGATTCGCGCGGTGCGTGACTGCCCCAAGCCGGTGATTGCGGCCGTCGAAGGTGCGGCCGCAGGCGCGGGCCTGTCGCTGGCCCTGGCCTGCGACATGTTGGTGGCTGCGAAGAACGCCGTGTTCTCGGTGGCCTATGTCAAGGTGGGGCTCACGCCCGACGGCGGTGCCACGGCGTTTTTGGCGGAGTTTGTCTCGCGCCAGGTGTTGACCGAGCTGTGCCTGACGGGCGAGCGCATCAGCGGTGAACGCATGGCCCAGTTGGGGCCGGTGAACCGGCTGACCGAGGCCGGTGCCGCACTGGCAGAGGCTGTGGCCCTGGCCCAGCAAGTGGCCGTCGGCCCCGACCAGGCCATGGCGCGCATCAAGGACCTGTGCCGCCAGGCCCCACGCAACACGCTGGAGCAGCAGCTGGAACTGGAAGCCCAGTACATGGTGCGTTCCCAGGAAACCGAAGAGTCCCGCGAAGGCATTGGCGCCTTTCTGGAAAAACGCAGCACCGACTTTGGGAAGCTGCGCCGCCAGCCCCGCTGAGCACAAGCAGTGCAAGAAAAACCAAGGAGACAAGAGCAATGACGGAAAAGACGGCGCAGGACCAGGAGATGGACTTTCCCCTGGAAGGCGTGCGCGTGCTGGATTTGTCGCGGGTGTTTGCCGGCCCGCTGTGCGGCCAGGTGCTGGCCGACTTTGGCGCGGACGTGATCAAGGTGGAGCACCCCGGCCGTGGCGACGATACGCGCGACTGGGGCATGCGCATAGGCCAGACCGAGACCACCTACTACAACAGCATGAACCGCAACAAGCGGTCTATCACGCTGGATTTGCAGACGCCCGAAGGCGTGCAACTGGTTTACGACCTGCTGCCGCAATGCGATGTGGTGATTCACAACTTCAAGCATGGCGGGGCGGAAAAGCTGGGCGTGGGCTATGAACAGCTCAAGGCCATCAAGCCCGATCTGATTTACTGCAGCGTGGCCGGCTACAACAGCAGCACGCCCGAGGCCAAGCGCCCGGGTTACGACCTGGTGATCCAGGCAGAGTCCGGCCTGATGGCCATCAATGGTGAGGCAGGGACCCCGCCGCTGAAGTTCGGCGTGGCCGTGGTGGACTTGATGACGGGCATGTATGCCGCGCAGGCCGTGCTGGCGGCCTTGTTCCGCCGCAGCCGCACGGGCCGGGGCCGGCAGATTGAGCTGTCGCTGTATGACTGCGGCCTGGGCATCAACGGCTACTACGCCCTGGATGCCATGCTGCTGGGCCACGACACCCAGCGCTATGGCAATGCCCACCCCTCCATCGTGCCCTACGGCATGTTTGAGGCTGCCGACGGCCCGCTGATCATTGCTGTGGGCAATAACAGCCAGTTCGACAAGTTCTGCCGCCAGGTCATTGGCCGGCCCGACATCGTCGAAGACCCCCGCTTTGCCACCAATGTGGAGCGCGCCAGAAACCGCATGGAGCTGTTGCCCATCATGACGGAAATCATCGGCAGCTTGGAGCGGGATGTGCTGCTGGAGCGTATGGCGGCTTGCGGCATTCCCAGCGGCCAGGTGGCAGGGCTTTATGAGGCACTGACCAGCGAGCGCACGCGCCAGGCCGGGGTGTTCCAGCAAGTGCCCCATCCGGTGGCGGGGCAGACCTGGGTGTTTGCTCCGCCTTATCGCCTGGATGGCCAGCGCCTGCCCATCCGCAACGCTCCCCCCACGCTGGGTGAAGGTACGCGCGAGGTGCTTCAGCAGTTGCTGCAACTGCCGGAAGAAGAGTTGCAGGCGTTACAGGCCAAGGGTGTGCTGACCCTGCCGAAAGCCTGAGATAAAGCGCACATTGCTATGAGGCCATTGATGACGAGGAACTGAGCCAAGACCGCATTTCTGCAAAGACCACGCCACGATGGTCGAGGAATGCGATTTCCCTTCCCAAACTGACCACTTCAGGAGACAAGGACATGGGTTTCAACGCTTTCAATCGACGCAACGCCCTGCAGGCCATGGCCGCTCTGGCGGGGGGTAGCTTGCTGCCGCATACGGCCTGGGCCAAGGCGGCCTATCCCAACAAGCCGGTGCGCTTCATCGTGCCCTTCAACCCCGGAGGGGCGACCGACATCGTGGCGCGTGTGCTGGGGGAGTCCATGTCCAAACGCATGGGACAGCCCATCCTGGTGGAAAACAAGGGCGGCGCGGCCGGCATGCTGGGTACCGACCAGGTGGCCAAGGCCGCAGCTGACGGCTACACGCTGGTGGTGTCGCTCAGCACCTCGCTGATGACCAACCAATTCCTCTACAGCAAGATGGCCTACAACCCCCAGAAGGACTTGCGGATGCTGTGCCAGATCGCATCAGCTCCGGTCACGCTGGTGGTTCATCCATCGGTGCCGGCGAGCAATATGAAAGAGCTGCTGGCTTGGGTCAAGTCCAACAAGGGCAAGGTGTCTTACGGCTCCTGGGGCGTGGGCTCGTACGCCCATCTGGGCGGTGCCTACATGAGCAAGACCATGAATGCCGATATGACGCACGTGGCCTACAAGGGCGAAGCACCCATGCTCCAGGAGCTGATCGGAGGCCAGTTGCAGCTGTGTTTTGCGAGTGCGCAGAACACCAAGGCTTTTATTGATTCCGGTCGCCTCAAGGCCATTGGTGTTACGGGCCGCCAGCGCATGGAGGTGCTGCCGAGTCTGCCCACGATTTACGAGCAGGGCGTGACCGATGAGGCCTATGCCGTTGTGGGCTGGGTGGCCATGGCGGCGCCTGCAGGCACGCCTAAGGACCTCGTCGAGCTGATCTACGCCCAGGTACGGGAGTCCGGTAAGGACGCCAAGGTGCTGGAGCGCATTGCTGGAGCGGGCTTCTTGCCCGTTTTCAGCAGCCCGGACGAATTTGCCAAGACCTATGCCAGCGAGATGCCTGTGTGGAAGCACTTGGTTGAGCTGGCAGAAGCCCGCATCGACTGATTGAAAAATTTCCTGGCGCGCGTGTGAGCGTCCGCGCGCAGGCCATATGCATACAAGACGCTTGATGGAGACAGCATGAGCAGCATGGACCGCGCACAGGGCGCATCCCGTTTTTCTTTCCCCCGGCGCGTGGCGCTGGCCTGCCTGGCAGCGCCGCTGCTGGCAGGTACGGCCCTGGCCCAACAAGCCTGGCCGAGCAAGCCCATCACCTTGATCGTGCCTTTCCCAGCAGGGGGGCCGACCGATGTGATCTCACGCATTGTGGGCAAGGAGCTGTCGGACCGCCTCAAGCAACCCGTGATTGTGGAAAACCGCGCGGGTGCCTCGGGCTCCATCGCCGCCAACCAAGTCAAGCGCGCCGCACCTGACGGCTACACGCTGATGACGCTGGCCACTCCCACGCTGTTTGCACCGCTGTTCTACAAGGGGGCGGGCTACGACGTGGTGAAGGACTTCACGGCTATCTCCATGATTTACGACCTCCCCATTGTGATGGTGGTCAATCCCAGCAAGCTGCCCGGTGTGAACAGCCTGCCCAAGCTGATTGAGACCGCGCGTGCGCAAAAAGACCCGCTCAACTACACCACCAGCGGTGCGGGGAGCTTTGGTCATATGAGCATGGAGCTGCTCAAGGACATGGGCAAGTTCGACATGCAGCATGTGGCCTACAAGGGCGGCGTGCCGGCAATCACCGACACCATCGGTGGTCAGGTGCCCATCATGTATGCCGACCTGGTGGCGGCGCTGCCCCATATCAAGGCCGGCAAGCTGGTGGCTGTGGCCGTGGGTTCGCCCGAGCGTGTCAGCGTGGTGCCCGAGGTCAAGACCATTGCCGAGCAGGGCATCCAAGGATTTTCCGCCGTGTCTTTGGGCGCCTTGTTGGGCCCCAAGGGCATGCCAGCGGAAGTGGTGGCGCGCCTGAACAAGGAGATCAAGGACATCCTGGGCCAAAAAGAGGTGCAAGAGCGCATCCTTGGCGCGGGTGCCATTGCCCGCTTTATGCCCGCGCAGGAGCTGCAGCAAAGCCTGACAGCCGACTTTGCCAAGTGGAGCAAGGTGGTCAAGGAAAAAGGCATGGTTGCGGAGTGAGCACGCTGTGCATGTGCGGCCTGGATGGCGCGCATGCACAGGGCGCGTGGCCTGTATTCGCGATTCGTGAATCCCTGTTTCTGAAATACTGAATTCATAGCTACCAGTGCTTGCTGTATAAGCTCTGGCAACCATTTCAACCAACAACTTCCGAAAGAGAAAGCCATGAAAGTATTGGTCCCAGTCAAGCGGGTGGTGGACTACAACGTCAAGGTCCGCGTCAAGAGCGATGGCACAGGCGTGGACATCGCCAACGTCAAGATGAGCATGAACCCGTTTGACGAGATTGC